>JAIORF010000102.1 GCA_021108295.1 bacterium
TGAGGGCAATATAAGAATCCAATCATCAAGTACAGGAGCAATAACTTTCAATGGAGCTTACACCTTCCCAACCGCAGACGGAACAAATGGACAAATACTATCTACCGATGGTAGTGGAGCATTGAGTTGGTCAGCAGCAGGTGGTGGTGGAGATTACTCAGACGGAGGAGAAGCAGGGACTGCAGATAGGACATTGGGTAATACAGATGCTTTTGCTTTGAGTTTTCTTACGAATAATATAGCAAGGTTCAAGATAGAGAGTGGAGGAGATATAGATATAGCCCATATGGTAAAGATAGATGGAGAACAAACTGTATACAATGCACAAGCAGAAGATGGCTTTACAGGATCTCTAATTTTTGGAAATGGAGGAACGAATCTAAGTCATGCAGCAGGAAGTGAGGGGTGGTACAATACATTTTTAGGTATTGATTCTGGAGATTCTACTACCACGGGATATTACAACACCACTGCCGGCTATCGTTCCCTCTACTCTAATACCACGGGATATGGTAATACAGCTAGTGGGTATCAAACTCTTTACTCTAATGTAGGAAACAGCAGAAGCACGGCAATAGGGTATAATGCAATGTATTATGCGGATGATCGTACAACAGGAAGAAACACTTTTAATACTGCTGTTGGTTATGAAGCATTAAGGGGGAGCACTACGGCAGCTGATAATACAGGACAATACAATACAGCAATTGGGCCTTTCAGTCTCTATTCTAACACCACAGGAAACTCCAGCGTAGCTGTTGGCTATCTGGCTCTTTCCTCTAATACCACGGGACAGCAAAACGTAGCTGTTGGAAACTCTTCTCTTGGGGACAACACCTCAGGATATCATAATGCAGCTACTGGTTCAGGGAGTCTTAGTAACAACACTACAGGATATTACAACACGGCTTTTGGTCGCGGTGCCCTCATTCTTAGTACTACAGGGGTTGGGAACACAGGTATTGGTCATACTGCTCTCGAGAATGTAACAGTGGGCTTTCAAAACACAGCCATTGGTTACAATACAGGTAGAGGTATCACCACAGGAGACTACAATACAATCCTTGGAGCAAATGTGACAGGATTAACTGCAGATTTGAGTAACAATGTAATCATAGCAGACAGTGAGGGTAATATAAGAATTCAGTCGTCAAGTACAGGAGCAATTACATTCAACGGAGCTTACACCTTCCCAACCGCAGACGGTACAAACGGACAAATACTATCTACCGATGGTAGTGGAGCATTGAGTTGGTCAAGTGCAGGAGGAGGAGGGGACTACTCAGATGGAGGAGAAGCAGGGACTGCAGATAGAACATTGGGTAATACAGATAATTATGCATTAAGCTTTCTTACAAACAATGTAGTAAGGTTTAAGATAGAGAGTGGAGGAGCCATTACATTCAATGGTACTTATACCTTCCCAACAGCCGACGGTACAAACGGACAAATACTATCTACCGATGGTAGTGGAGCATTGAGTTGGTCAAGTGCAGGAGGAGGAGGGGACTACTCAGATGGAGGAGAAGCAGGGACTGCAGATAGAACATTGGGTAATACAGATAATTATGCATTAAGCTTTCTTACAAACAATGTAGTAAGGTTTAAGATAGAGAGTGGAGGAGCCATTACATTCAATGGTACTTATACCTTCCCAACAGCCGACGGTACAAACGGACAAATACTATCTACCGATGGTAGTGGAGCATTGAGTTGGTCAACGGCAGGTAGTGGTGGAGACTACTCAGATGGAGGAGAGGCAGGGGGAGCAGATAGGACGTTGGGTAATACAGATGCTTTTGCTTTGAGTTTTCTTACAAATAACTTAGAGAGACTCAAGATAGAGAGTGGCGGAGATATAGATATATCACAGATGATAAAGATAGATGGAGAACAAACCATTTACAATGCTCAAGCAGAAGATAGTTTTACAGGATCCTTAATCTATGGGAATGGGGGAACAAATCTGAGTCATACATCAGGAGATGAGGGATGGTACAATACCTTCTTAGGTATAGGTTCTGGGAGTGCTAATACCACAGGATATAACAATACAGCTACTGGTGCTACTTCCCTACATGTGAATACCACGGGATATAACAACACAGCTACTGGTTATGGTTCTCTCTATTCTAATATCACAGGACATTCCAACACAGCTACTGGCCGTCGAGCTCTTTATGATAATACTACAGGAAGTTACAACACAGCTACTGGTCGAGACTCTCTCTACGAGAATGTAGCAAACGGTAGAAGTACTGCCATAGGATATGCCGCCATATATTATGCAGACGATAGAACAACAGGTAGAAACACTTTCAATACCGCTGTTGGTTATGAAGCACTAAGGGGAAGTACTACAGCAGCCAACAATACGGGGCAACACAATACTGCTATTGGTGACAGTTCTCTCCACTCTAACTCTTCGGGGTATGGCAATACAGCTACTGGTGTATTCTCCCTGTTTACTAATACTACGGGATATCATAATGTTGCCAGTGGGTATAACTCTCTTGCCTATAACACCACAGGATACCAGAACGCAGCTAGTGGTTATCAATCTCTCTATTCCAATACAACGGGAGCTAATAATACAGCTACTGGTTACCAGTCTCTTTTTGATAATACCATAGGAGGTGGTAATATAGGTTTTGGTTATCAATCTCTTTATTCTAATGTGGCAAATAATAGGAGTATGGCGTTTGGTACTAGAGCAATGTATTATGCAGATGATAGAACACTGATACCCAGGGATGTTTACAATACTGCTGTTGGTTATGAAGCACTAAGGGGAAGTACTACTGCAGCGAATAACACAGGACGATACAATACCGCTATTGGAGATAGTGCTCTCTTTTCCAACACCTCTGGAAATCAGAACATTGCACTGGGGGGAAATGCTCTTTATAGCAATACCACCGGATTTTGTAATACTGCAATAGGAGAAGGGTCTCTTTATTCCAACGCCACATATCATTATAATTCTGCGCTGGGTTATTCTGCTCTTTATTCCAATACAGGAGGTTACAATACAGCCGTGGGTTCTCATGCTCTTTATTCCAATGTAGCAAATCAGAGAAGTACTGCAATTGGAATAAGTTCAATGCGATACGCAGATGATAGAACAACAGGTAGGAGTACTTACAACACTGCCGTTGGTTATGAGGCACTGAGGGGAAGTGCTACAGCAGCTAACAACACAGGGCAGTTTAATACTGCAATTGGTGATGGTCCTCTTCGCTCCAATACCTCTGGGGCTCGTAATACTGTCGCTGGATATAATGCTCTTGATAACAATACCACAGGACAGCGCAATACAGCTACTGGTGTAACTGCTCTTACGACTAACACTACAGGAAGTTACAACACGGGGCTAGGACAGAATGCCGATGTCTCTGCCAATAATCTTACCAACGCCATGGCACTTGGGTACAATGCTCTCGTTACTGCTAGTAACCGTGTAAGAATAGGTAATACTACTGTTACCCGAATTGGTGGACAAGTTGTATGGTCTAATCTTTCCGACGCTCGGATGAAAGAGAATGTAATTGATAGTGATCTTGGTCTTGACTTTATTAATAGACTAAGACCTGTCACTTTCAACTTCATTGAAGGCAATGAAGGGATTGAATACACCGGCTTTATCGCTCAAGAAGTGGAAGCAGCACTCCAAGGCATAGAGTTTAGTGGATTGAATAGGCCTGCTAACGAAAACGACTATTACTCCTTAGGTTATGCAACCTTTGTAGTACCATTAGTAAATGCAGTGCAAGAACTAAATGAACAAATATTTGGGATTACAGATCAAACCATTTACAATGCTCAAGTAGAAGACGGTTTTACAGGATCTATAATATATGGAAACGGAGGAGGAAATCTAAGTCATACAATAGGAAGTGAAGGATACTACAATACCTTCTTAGGTATTGATTCTGGACATGCTAATACTACTGGATATCAGAATACAGCTACTGGTTACGGTTCTCTCTACGACATAACAGCAGGTCTTGGAAATACAGCTATGGGTTACAATACAGGAAGAGGCATTACGACAGGGGACTACAATACAGTCCTAGGTGCTAATGTGACAGGGCTTGCTTCAGATTTAAGTAACAACATTATTCTTGCAGATGGAGAAGGTACAATAAGGATACAGGTTGCTAGTACAGGCACTATGACTCTCACAGGTAGCCTTGAATCTACTACAAACAATACATACGATATAGGTAATACAACTACCAGATGGAAAGACATATACGCTCAGGGAGAAATTGAAATAGGTTCTAACGGAGACAGTGGAAATATCCGTTACAATACAACAGACGACCAATTAGAATTTAGTAATGATGGTACAAATTGGATACCATTAGCTGATAGATCTAAAACTATGACCATTTCCGCAGAGTACGCTGGTTCGGTATTGGCATCAGATGGTAGTGATAATAAGGGAGCTATGACCTCAGACGCAGAAGGATCAGTAGCCAACTCTATGAACTACTACCAATGGAATAGTAGTCAGACCTCTCTAAATGATTACGATATACGCCTTAGATTTACACTACCTAGCGATTTCGTAAGTTGGGGTACTAACGCATTTACATTCCACTATGCAACTGAAGCTAATACCAATAACAATAACAAACTAGACTTTTATGTATACGAGGAAAGTTCTAGTGTAGTGGATGGGAGTAGTACAGATAAGTATAGTTCTACTGCAGCTACATGGACTACAACCACTATAGCAGGAGCAGACCTTGGGGATTGTAATGCCGCTGGAGAGACATGCTTAGTATTAATAAGGATGTACTCTGGAAACGACAGCTACAGTCGAGTGGGTGATATTGATATTAACTATACTCGAGCCTTGTAATGAATGAAAACTTATCCAAAACAGTTAAATATCTCAAAAGGTACAGGAAGGAGCTTGTCTATAGTTTAGTACCTGTAGTACTGGTGTGTATAGTTGCTATATTAATAGGTATACTTTCTCCAAAACCAAACGATAACATATCCCCTAGTAACGGAGGTTATCTTTTTGAGAATGTAAATCCTCAATTTCAAGTAGGCTTTGGTGATATATCAGATGTAAATACTCAATATGTACGCTTTGAGAGTAAAAGTGATACAAGTAACCCATTTGAACAAAAAGAGGTAACTGTGTGGGATAGAGTGAAGAGTGTTTTTAGTCAGAAACGTGGTTTTGAAATGCGTTTGACAGAGGTAAGGTTTGGTGAAACAAATAGTGATTTTGCTAAAGATATTGGTCAAGAGATTGTATCGGTTATTGAAGGGATGGCAATAGAGGATGTTAAAACAGACACCGAAGTAATCGAGGTAGGTAGGTTGTTAGGGGAGTTTGATGACAATCCTCAATCAAAGAAAACAGTGATAAATAAGGATGTATATCCGGGTATCGATGTAGAGTATCAGATATTGGAGGGGATGGGTGTTAAAGAAGAGATAATCATACGTAATATGGACGAGTATACTTCTGGTTGTGGAGTGGATAGTGAGTGTCTACTTCCATTGAATGAATTTGTTTTCGATCTTACATTGGATGAGGGTGTGGTGATGAATGAAGCTTGGAATGCAGTAGAGACTACATACTATCTTACTGATGCTGATGGTAACTATCTTGCTCATTTTCTACCTAGTTTTGCAGTAGATTATACTGAAGCTAGGACAAATGATGTAGATATGGTTATTAACCATTTGGAAGGGGAGAACTATGAGGTAGTTGTTACGCTGGATCCTGACTGGTTATTTAGTCAAGATAGAGTTTTTCCTGTCAGAATAGATCCTAGTATTGTACATGATGCCACAGTAGAGTTTGATAGTGGGTATACCTATAATACGAAGGTGGTAATTGGACCTAAGGTAGAATTAGTAGGGGAGAGCTCTGGTGTTTACAGATCTTCCAAAGTAGATTTCAATGATGTTAGCGATTTAGATAGTATGAGGTGGACGGAGTATGGTGCTAGTACTCATGGTGGGGAAACACCATATAGTGCCACTAATTTGGTAGCTAAATGGAATTTCAATGAAACAGGAGGTACTACAGCTGGTAATGAAGGTAGTTGTGGTGCTAATTGCGATGGGGCACTTACAGGTATGGCCACTACTGAGCAAGATGTAGCTATAGGTAGTGGTTGGACTAGTAACAATAGAAGATGGGGAGATGGAGCTTTGATGTTTGATGGTGATAATGACTATATTAATGTGGGAAGTGATGTAAGTATTGATGATATTGCTACCAAAACTGTATCTTTTTGGATAAAGGCAGATTCATATATTAGTGATGCGGATTCTCCTCAACTAATGAATAAAGGTAATGTGTGGTCTGTAGCTTTTGATGAGACAAATAGTAGATGTGTTTTTGGGCAAAACTTTTCTATGTCAAATGGGAGATGGTCAGTTCCTCTAACTTCTATACCTTTGGGTAAGTGGCATAATATTGTTATTACTTATGACAACTCCTCTGTAGGTAATATCCCTTTGTGGTATGTCAATGGTATCTCTATACCTGTGACAGAGGAGAGCGGTCCTGAAGGAGACGCTGTAAGTGATGCCAGTGCTAATCTATTTCTTGGTAGAAATTACAGTGGAATAATGGATACAGTATCAATATATTCTAGAATACTTACTTCTTCTGAGATTCTTTCTAATTATAACTCTGGTAATATAGAGTTTAGGTATAAGACAAGTACTGATGGTAGTGCATGGTCGGATTGGAGTGGTAGTGAAATTCCGCTCACATACGAATACTACAAGACGCTAACTATAGGGAGTGATCAGGTAGATGATACGCTTACTAATGTTTCTGTACGTGTATCCGTAGTTAACAATGATTTCAAGAGTATAGCTAATGGTGGGCATATTGCACAGCTAGATGGGGGGGATATCTACTTTACAAACAATGTAGGCACTATGCAGTATGACCATGAGATAGAGGAATATGTGCCAAGTACAGGGCAAGTTGTAGCATGGGTTGAGATACCGAGCGTGAGTAGTAGTATTGATACTATGTTTAGGATGTACTATGGGGATAATTATTCTATTAATAAGTGGGATGTGAATAGTGGTAGTGTTCTGGTGCCAGAAATAGCTATAGATATAAGTTTTAGTGATGAAAATACAGTATCAAGTTCTTCGGACATGTCACAATTAGACGGTTCGAGTATACAAATGAAACAAGAAGATATTGTAGGTGAAAACTTGATATTATATTATAATCTTAATGAAACTAATGGTGATCTCGCAGGTGATGATATCTTTGATAGTAGTGGGAACGAACATAATGGGGAGATTAACGGTACCAATCTTGCTACTGGTATTGTTGATGGGGTTGTAGGTTATGCTAGAGACTTTAATGGTACAGATGATTATATTATGAGTTCCATAGGTTCTGAATATAATCTTGGTACAGACGATCTCTCTATCTTTATGTGGGTGAAAACTGATACTGTAGCTACGACACAGACATTTCTCAGCTCGGAGGATAATAGAGCATATTTTGGAATATATGACAGTAAATGGGATATGGGGATTGCTACCAGCGATTGGAATACTGGTGGTGCAAATATTACAGCAACAACAGACTGGACACATGTGGGTATTGTATTTGATAGTGGTTCTAGTATGGCGAGACTCTATATTGATGGTGTATATAGTTTTAGTAAGTCATATAGTGAGTACTCTCTACCTGCTGGTTGGACAGTTGGCTCTCTTGGGGATCATTCATCATACTTCTTTGATGGAAAGATTGATGATTTACGAATTTATGCTAATGGAATATCAGAATCCGATATATATGCTATGTACTCTATGGGTAAATACGATAGGTCGACAAATTCTATTGGTAGTGTAGATATTAGTAATGAGAGTATGCTTCCCTTTTGGGTAGCCAGTGATGAACTGGGGACTAATATGGAGCTGATATATGGAGAGAGTAGGTATGCTAATTATGAAATAGACAGTGATACAGAAGGGTTTTGGCATATGGACGAAGAGCATAATAATACATGTAGTGGTGGGACTAATGATGTTTGTGATAGTAGTGATAATGGTTGTGATGGTGCTATCCCAAGTGATGCTAGCACAGTAGATGGTGTATACGGAAAGGCTAGGAGTTTTGGTGAGAGTGATGATGTAGTTAATCTGGGGGACCAAAATTTGGTAGATAATAATGCTAACTTTACGATAAGTTCTTGGATTTATACAAATTCTACAGACTTGGCCTACCATAGTGTTTTCCAAGAGGAGCTAGTGGCTTCTGTTGGACAGTATGGTACGCAGGTGGCAGTTCGCTTAAGTGGTAATGGATCGACTTGGACCCATACTTCAAACGTTTTGGGTAATCTTGAGGTGGGAATGTGGCACTACGTAGTGTGTGTAAAAGAGGGTGCTTCTCTACGAGTATATATTGATGGGGTTTTGGCAGGTGCTATGTCTGCTCCCGAAACTTTGTGGTCAACTACAGGTGATAATTTGATTGGTGGTGCTGCTAATGATCAGATATGGGATGGTATGCTTGATGAGGTTCGTATAGATGCTGTTGTTCGTAGTGCTGATGATATTCGTCAAGCGTATGAAATAGGGAGTAGGACATATCCAATCACTGTGAATTTTAAAGCAGATCTTCAAAGTGGTAATCTCATTACAGGGAGTGGTGATACATCTTTTAGTATAGATGAGAGATCACATAATAGTACGTCATATATTGAACATATAGATGTAGGGGAGACAATTGTTGTAAAAGAAAACTACGGTGGTACTACATACATAGCTCAGGGGGAGATAGCTAGTGTAAACACGAGTACAGGAGCTTCTACAGTAGGTTCTTGGGATAGTAGTAGTACATTTCCTGTTGGTGGGTTTACAGTAGAAGCTACCGTATTTAAGTGGCAAAGAGAATATGTTGATATAAGGTATTTGTTGGATGAGGATAGTAATGCTGTGACGGATTTTACATTAAGAAGAACAACGAGTGTAGGAGCTAGTCTTTGGTTAGATGACATTAGGAGAGCTTCTTACTTTGGAGATTCTAGTGGAGCTACATTTACACAAGTTGAAGATATTCAGTATGTACAATATGAGTCTATATTCACAAAGTGGGATAGTAATCCTAATCTAAATCTATATCTTACCCAAGTAGACATTGACTACACTAGAGATGGGCCTACCACAGAGCAGATAATGAGACATGGTAAGTGGTTTAATGATGGAGAAATACAAGATCTCTGGTGGGCAGGTGATGAATGATTGTAAATTAATATTGTTAAGTATATGGAATTTGCAAAAGATATTGTAAAGAGTAATAAAAAGATACTGCTTCTGACATTGGGTTTACTAGTTATGTCTGTAGTAGGGATATTCTTTATGAATAGTGATGTCGTAAGTCCAACTCCTATAGTGATCGGACTGTATAGCCAACCAGAAGCTATGATAGAGAAAGGGGTTGATTATCAAGCAATAATAAAAACCATATATGGTGATATTGAGGTAGAGCTGTATGAAGAAGAATCCCCAAATGCTGTAAATAGTTTTATCTTTCTAGCAAAAAAGAACTTCTATAACGACCTTACCTTCCATAAGGTAATTAAGGACTTTGTGATACAAGCTGGAGATCATCTAGGAGACGGTAATGGTAATCCAGGATATGTATTGGAGAGTGATGTAAATGATATAGAGATGAAAGAATACTCTATGTCTATGGTGAATGGAAGTCAATTCTTCATAGTTCCTAGTGGTGGAGATACTTCTCAACTTGGAGGATATGTTGTAATGGGTAGGGTAATTAGTGGATTTGCGGTTGTTGATGTGATAGAGAAAGTTGTAGTAGATGGATATACACCACGCAATGATGTGACTATAAGCTCTATACTTATTGTTGAGAAATAGCTGGGTTCATCGAAAGTTCATAACTGCTTGTTAAAATGTAGTTATGGATCAACAAAAAGATAAAAACTTTCTAATATTCCTCTTAGTATCTTTTGTAGTTGGTTTTTTAGTGGGTGTATGTGTAGTATTACTGTTTTTTCCAGAGCCAATTTGTGAATGTGATGAGTTACAGGTTGCGGAACAAGAGGGAGAGTCCACTGTAGATGTTGTAGGAGAGAAAGAAGGGATTGTAGACGAAAAGGATACATTAGGCAAGAGTGTTTCACTCCCAGTATCACAGTGTAGTGTCATTGTCGATATCGCTGGTGCAGTAGAGTCTCCGGGTGTTTACTGCCTTGAAGAGGGTAGTACTATCATAGACGCTGTTTATCAGGCGAAAGGGTTCACTAAAGGTATTGCTCAAAAATTTGTATCAATGAGTATGAACTTGTCATCTTCGCTCAGTGATCATCAGAAAATATATATACCTTTTCAAGAGGATGTATATTGTGAGATAAAGAGTTTACAATATATTGATAAAGTCGCAAACACTGGTAGCACGGCAAATAGTGGAGGTGATACTACTGGTAGTACTACTACATGTGTGAATATTAATACTGCTAGTATAGAAGAATTAACACAACTAGATGGTATAGGGGAATCTACAGCACAAAAGATTATAGATGCGAGACCTTATAGTGAAACATCCGACATTTTAAATGTGAGTGGAATAGGGGAGGCAACCTATGAAAAGTTTAAGGATGACATATGTGTCTATTAGATGAAGAATGTAATACAAAAATTTATTTATTTGTATAAATGTTCCATACTCATATTTGAATATGTTAGAGATATTCCGATTCTGTCTATTTCCCTTTTTGCGATTTTCATTGATTGGGTATCTCTGAAAATCTACTACCATTATTTTACAGAGGAGTATGATTTAAGAAAACTGCTTATCTTTATCTCTATTTCTGTACTAGTGAACATTGTATGTGTAATTGTCTACTGTGTGGAATTTTCACGGAGGCAAGAAAGGGAGGGTTTGGGTAGTAGAAGTACTGTTCAAATTTTGTTTGTGTTGGTATTACTACTCTTACGCTTGGTGTTGTGTGTAAGTAAAGACTTCCAGAATGGAGGGGATATTGAAGGTTTCACAGAGGTAAATGAGCCATTCTTTATAGAAATTGGGGAGGTGTCTAAGAGCAAGGGGGATAAGCAAGAGATTGTTTTCAAATATGAGGGGGTGAAGGGTATTGGGTATGTAAATTGGTTCGAGAATATAAAAATTGGGGATGTGTGTGAGGTGTATGGTGAGCTATCGGTGCCTGAAAACTTTCAAGACTTTGATTATCGAGGGTATCTCAGAAATAAAGATATTTTTCTATATGGTAATAGGTTGTGTTTTGGAAAGTGTGAGTACGAGATGAACTATTTCGATATATCTAGTTATGTTCTTTCTCTCAAGAGAGCTCTTAGGGAGTTTAGAGATATTCTAAGTCGGAATATTGATATGAATCTGCCAGAACCACAATCTTCGTTGTTAGTGGGTATATTGTTTGGATCAGAGAGGGCGTTTAGTGAGGATTTCGAGAATTATTTGCGTATTAGTGGTACTACCCACATTATTGCTGCTTCTGGGTACAATGTGACGATATTAATATTGTTGTGTAGTAGGTTATCGGGGTTCTTAAAAAAGAAATCGAGTTTAATATTTTCTCTCGTTGCAATATGGCTGTTTTGTATCTTTAGTGGGTTAGGTGCCTCTATACTTCGTGCTACTGTTATGGGCTCTATTACAATATTGGCGTTGATTTCAGGGAATGTTAGGAATATACATATATTGATACCAATGGGTATTCTCATATTAATATTGATTAATCCTAAGATTTTGTTTGATATTGGTTTTCAGTTATCAATATTGGCTACATTGGGGTTAGTATATCTTATGCCTAGTATGGCGGAGTGTGTGAAGAGGGTTTTTGGTATTAAGAAGGTGTTTAGTTGGGTTCAGGACTTCTTTCTTAGTACTCTTAGTTGTACTTTGGCTACACTTCCTGTTTCTATATCAATCTTTGGTAAGGTTTCCTTAGTGTCTGTATTTGCTAATGTGATAATATTGCCTCTTACTGGCTCTACGATGTTGTATGGTGTTGTAGCATTAGTCTTTTCATTCATATCCCGCACTATCGGTCATTATCTATTTTCTATCCCATATTTCCAACTAAAGGTTTTTGAAAAGACAGTTTCTTTCTTTGGTGCTTTGCAGTGGGGTTACATTGATGTTGAGAATTCGCTTGTAGGGGTAGTAATTGGTTTGTTTCTTATTTTCTTTTGTATGTATTTTTATCCTACTGACGAGGAGAATTACTATGTTAAAAAATATTACAGTTTCTAAGGTATTGAGGATACTAGAGTGTGTAGTGTGGGTCTTTTGTGGTGTATATGTTTTGAGTGTGAGGCAGAGCCATGAGCGTATTGTAATATTTGATGTAGGGCAGGGGGATAGTATATTGATACAGAAGGGTGATTTTGAAATATTGGTAGATGGTGGGGAGGATGATACGGTGGTGTATAGGATGGGGGAGTATATGGAGTGGGATGATAGGGTGATTGATGTTGTAGTTATCACTCATATGCATAGTGATCACTACATGGGTATTAAGTATTTACTTGAGAGTTACGAGGTAGGGTTATTTGTATTGTCTGTTAATTGTACAGATCTTTGTAGCGAGTTTAGAGAGTTTAATCATATTGATGTGAGTATGGGGGATACTTTGGAGTATGGTGGTATCCATATTGATATTTTGTGGCCTAGAGTGGGGGAATTGGATAGGAATTTGAATAATGATTCAATTGTAATGTTGGTAGAATGGTTGGATAAGAGGGTTTTGTTAATGGGTGATGCTGAAGTAGAGGTTGAGAAACTATTGTTAGAACACTCTAGGTCATATGTTGCTGATATCGATATTCTTAAAGCAGGGCACCACTGTTCAAAGACTGCGTCTAGCTATGGGTTCCTAATTACGACATCTCCTAAGTTTGCTATTTGTAGTTGTGGAGAGGAGAATAGGTTTGGGCATCCTCATATTGAGGCATTGGATAATTTTGTAGAGGTGGGTGTCCCATATATTCTTACTTGGGAATATGGTGATTATATTGTAGAATAGCAATATTAAGTACCTGTAGCTCAACTGGATAGAGCATTGGTTTGCGGAACCAAAGGTTGTCGGTTCGATTCCGGCCAGGTACGTATTGTGATAGAATGTTCAATATCCTAAGCACCCGTAGCTTAACTGGATAGAGCATCGGTCTTCGGAACCGAGGGTTGAGGGTTCGACTCCTTCCGGGTGCGTATATATATGCTAAAATGTTCATATGATTAAAACTACAATACAAGACCTCATAATCCAGTCTCTTTCGAATCTTGATATTGAGATTGATATTAAAGACCTTGTAGTAGAACAAACAAACGATTTCTCAAATGGGGATTACACTACTAATGTAGCGATGAGATTGGCTTCTAAGGGAGATAAAAGTCCTAGAGAGATAGCACAAAGTATAGTAGATAGCCTAGAGAAAACTCTTGATATTGAGAAAGTTGAGGTAGCAGGCCCCGGCTTTATTAACTTCTTCCTTTCTACTGCATATCTACAAGGAGAGATTAAGAAAATATTGGATATGGGAGGAGTAGAATACCTTAAATCTGGCACTAAAGAGGGTAAAGATATCTTAATTGAGTACACAGACCCCAATCCATTCAAAATGATGCATGTGGGTCATCTATACACCAATATTGTAGGAGAATCCTTCTCAAGACTACAAGAAGCTACAGGGGCTAATGTGAAGAGGGCTAATTACCAAGGAGATGTAGGGCTTCATGTTGCTAAAACTATGTGGGGAATTGAGAAGAAACTTAAGGAAGAGAGCCTATTGTTTAAAGATATTGGAAAGTTATCTCTTTTTGATAGGGTTGAATGGCTAGGCAAAGCATATCAGTTAGGATCTGAGTACTATGACGAGTTAGAGGATGAGGAAGCTATAGAGAAAATTCAGGATATTAACTACTATCTATATCAAATCTGCTATCCTTCAATTCCCCAGAAAGATTTTAAAGGGCTAGAGAATCTGGGGGTGAGTGAATGGTATGTAGAGGGTCGTAAGTGGTGCTTAGAGTACTTTGAGGAGATATATGAGACTCTTGGTACTAAGTTTGATTACTACTTTTTTGAAGGAGAAGTAGGTGAGCAGGGATACAAAATGGTTTTAGAGAATATTGGTAATGGGATATTTAAGAAAGATGATGGTGCAATTATCTATGAAGGAGATCCAGATAAAGGACTTCATACACGAGTCTTTGTTAATCAGTTTGGTCTACCGACCTATGAGGCAAAAGAGCTGGGGCTGGCAAAGAGTAAAAGTTCTAAGGGTAAGTGGGACGAGTCGATTATGATTACAGGAATGGAACAAATGCCTTATTTCAAAGTGGTATTGGACGCCCTTGGCAAACTCCTCCCCGAGATTGCTAAAGTGTCTAGGCATACTCCCCATGGCTTGATAGTGCTTCCTGGAATGAAGAAAATGTCTAGTAGGAAAGGTGAGATTATTAATGCAGAAGATCTCCTATCTATAGCAAAAGAGTCTGTAGCTAGTTTGATGAAAGAGAATGGGAAAGTAAAGGGTGAGGATATTGATGATTTAGCTCAGAAGATTGCTATGTCTGCTATTAAATACGCCTTTCTACGGGTTTCTGTAGGCAAGAACATTGTGTTTGATCTAAGTAAAGATATTGCGTTTGATGGAGATACTGGTCCGTATCTGATGTATGTCTACACCAGAGCTGTGTCTATTATTAATTCCTGCAAGGTAGAGTATGATAGTTCTTCGTGTTCCGAGAAGAAGGTGAAGAGTGTCGAGGTAGTAGAGCTTATGAGGTATATTGGCAAGGCCCAAGAAGTAGTGCTTAACGCCTCTACTAACTATTCTCCTAGTACGATATGTACATATTTGTTTGAATTGGGTCAAAGTTTCAATAGATTTTATCAAAATGTAAATGTTCTGAACGCTGAGGAAGAGGATCAAAAGTTTTTACTTGCTTTAGTGGATGCTACTGCACAAATCATGAGTGCTGGACTCAATCTACTAGGTATTACTACTGTTAGTAGGATGTAATTGACCACAAGCTCCACCAATATCACTACCCATTGAGCGTCTAGTTGTTGTGTTAATACCCCTGTTCTCAAGGACTTTCCTAAATCGGTCTACTGTATTGTTTGAAGAAGCCTCGTAATCAATATCTTTGTATGTATTAAATTTGATGAGATTTACAAAGGCTAATCTCTTGTAGAGTAGTTGTGAGAGTTCAATTGCATGCTCAGGTTGATCATTTATGCCTTTGATCAAGGTATATTCGTATGTGATACGCTTGTTGTAAGTATCTTCGTACCAGGTAGCAAACTCCATAAGTTGTTCTAGAGGGTATAGTTTGGAGATTGTTGACATAATTGAAGCACGCAGTTTTTGGTTGGGTGCATGTAGACTGATAGCGAGTCGTGGAATGTATCCTTTACTAAAGAATTCTTTGAGCTGTGGAACATAGCCTACTGTGGAGATTGTTACATGTCTAATTCCTATACTCAGTTTGTCCATATTATTGACAATATCTATTGATTTCTCAATGTTTGTAAGGTTAAGCATAGGTTCGCCCATACCCATATATACGAGATTTGTGACTCTTCTGCCTTTAGGTACAAGCATTCTCTGGAAATGGAGTATCTGATCTACAATCTCCCTATAGGTTAGATTGCGGTGGAAGCCCATTTTCCCAGTAGCGCAGAAGGAACAGCCTACAGGGCAACCACTCATACAGCTTACACATACTGAGTTTCTACCGTCGCTGTATTGCATTAATACAGCCTCAATATCGAAACCATCCTTAGTTTTGAATTCCGTCTTGATAGTCTTCCCATCTGAGGAATGGTTATCCTTGATATGGGTCAAAGTAGAGAACTCGACTTCTTGTTTGAGTAATTCTCTTAACTCTTTGGACCAAGTAGAGAGTTTGTCGAATGAAGGGATAGCTTGTTTGTAGTATTGGTTGTTAAACTGGTCTATTTTGTATTTAGGGAGATTGTGTGTATTTGCAAAGTGTTCAATCATGGTTGTATTATATATCAATATTATTTCTAAACATACTGTCTATGATGTTTGATAAGAAACAGGACACAAGTGATCCATATCATTCTGGATATATTGCTCCTAAGGGTTGGCAACCGAAAAATCCCGATGAGGATTATGTAATATCCCTTTTGGATATTGAACTATCTGATGGTATTGGTATGGATAAATTTGAGACTGCTGTGGCTGCTTGTGCAGCAGAGAGTTCTACTGGTACATGGACTAAGGTCTATGATGGGAAGGATAGTGGGGTGAAGATGGCAGAGAAAATGAGGGCTGTAGCGTTTGATTTGGATCCTCAGACAAAGACCTTTAAGATTGCTTACAAGAAGGAGCTGTTTGAGACAGGAAATCTCTCTGGTTTACTTGCAGGTGTTGTTGGTAATATCGATGGTATGAAGATGCTAAAGGCTTTTAGGTGTCTTGATGTGAGATTCCCAAGAGAATGGGTAGAGTCTATGCCAGGTCCTGCATTTGGTATAGATGATATGAGGGATTTGTTAGGGATTCCTACTGGCCCTATCCTTTGTACTGTACCTAAGCCAAAGGTTGGTAGGACTGCTAAGGAACAGGCTAATCTTGCTAAGATATTGTTCACAGCAGCGGATGGTGAGTATCAGGGTATTAAGGATGATGAGAACTTAACTAGTTTACATTTTAGTAAGTTTGAGGATAGGGTGGAGGAGATACACAAGGTGAGAAAGGATATTGAGGGAAAGACTGGTAAAAAGAAGTTCTATCTTTGTAATGTGACGCATAGCAATATTGATGTGATGTTAGAAAGAGCTGAGATGATTAAGTCTGCTGGTGGTAGGTGGATGATGATGGATGTTGTTGTTACTGGATTTAGTGCAGTTCATACCATGAGGTTAAAGAATCCTGGTTTAGCTATACATGCACATAGGGCAATGCATAGTTTGTTTGATAGAGAGAGTGGTCCGGGTGTGTATGATATGGGTGAAATTAAGGATTTTTCAATGTCTATGATTGTGATTGCTAAATTGATGCGTTTACTTGGTGTTGACGCACTTCATGGTGGTGCTCCTAAGACTAAGATGGAGAACTATGGAGAGCCAAAGCTTATCAAAGATGCTTTGCAGGCGGATAATACGCCATCTTCTAGTATGACTCTGGGACAGAATTGGTTTGGTATGAAGCCAGTATGGCATGTTGCTTCTGGGGGTTTACACCCTGGCTCTTTGGAAGAAGTGATTAAACAGTTAGGTGAAGATATCATGATACAGTGTGGTGGTGGAGTGTTGGGTCATCCATGGGGCATAGAGGCTGGTGTGGAGGCTGTAGTGCAGGCTAGAGACCTTTCAATGAGTAGGGTGGATATGAAGGGTTGGATAGTGGAAAATCCTGATAGTGCTTTGGCTAAGGCTGCTCAACATTGGGGGTTTGATCCAAGGATTGTATAGAATTGCTTTCTAAATCAAAGAGATATCTTCCAATGAGGGTTCTTTCGCTAGAAATGATTGTAGTAAGTTCCCTAATTTCTTGATTATCTGCCATACGGATAATTACAATTTCAAATATGGGGTCATCTATATCTCTTATACCTTGCTCTATTAGAATATATCCATCTTCTTTGTCTGTATAATGGCCGATAATCCAGCCATCGCTATCAGTCTCGTCCTTATATCCAGGAGTGAACTGTTGGGATAATGCTATGGATACTACAGGCGAGAAATCTTCAAGATCATTATTAATCTCTTGTGGCAGTGGTAATCTTAATATTTCAGATTTACCATTTTCTATCATTGCTTAATTATCATATATTCTGTTAGAATAATCAATACTATGAAATACTCACAAATATTTACAAAAACGGACAAGAATGCGAAGAAATATAACTCTGCTAATGCTACGCTACTAACTAAAGGTGGCTTTATTGATCAAACAATGGCAGGAGTTTACACATTTCTACCTTTAGGTACTAGAGTATTACGAAAAATAGAGAAGATTGTAAGAGAAGAAATGGATAAGATAGGGGTAGAGATAGTGATGCCAGCCCTATCGCCCAAGGAAGCTTGGATTAATACTGGGAGATTGGAGGAGGTAGACATTCTTTTTAAGGTATGTGGTGCTAATGAGCTTTCTAGAAGGGTTAATAGTGCAGAATATATCTTAAATCCTACACATGAGGAGATAGTTACACCATTGGCTATGAAGTTTAGAAGGAGTTATAAAGATTTTCCATTTGCACTCTATCAGATACAGACTAAGTATAGAAATGAGGCTAGACCAAAGTCTGGGATACTAAGGGGTAGGGAGTTTCTAATGAAAGATCTTTACAGTTTTCACACATCCATAGAGGATTTTAGAGAGTATTATGAAAAAGCTAAACAATCATACTGGAATATATTCGAGAGGTTAGAGATTAAAGAGGATACTGTGCTTGCAGCTGCATCAGGTGGTACATTTACAACAGAATTTTCTCATGAGTTTCAGACAAAGTGTGAGACAGGGGAAGATTTGATTTTTCAAGTACCAAGTACAGGGGAGGCGTTTAATAGGGAGGTTGCACCATCGAAAGCTCCAGAAAGTGCTCAAGAGAGTGAAATGAAAGAGATGGAGCATAGGAATGAGCCTGGGATAATTGGAGTAGAAGCTCTGTGTAGGGTGTTTAATATAGAAGATTTCCAAACAGTCAAGACTCTTGTATTTGAGACCGATAGTAAGGAGCAGCCTGTAGTGGTTGTAGCTTTGAGAGGAGACTATGATATCAATGAAATGAAGCTTATGGAGATTGTAGGATGTAGTAAGATGAGATTGGCTAAAGAGGAGGTGGTAGAGAAAATAACAGGTGCAGAGATAGGGTATGCAGGTATAATAAATCTGCAAGAAGGAGTGCCGGTGTATATTGATGACTCTATAGAATCTCTTGTCAATTTCGAATGTGGAGGGAATCGTACTGACTATCATATACTAAATGTGAACTGGGGTAGGGATATAGAAAAGCCTGAAAAGTTCCACGACATCAAAGTCGCTAAGCAAGGAGACTTATTTCGTGAAACAAATGAAGTGTATGACACCTTCAGAGCTAGTGAAGTGGGTAACATATTCCCTCTATTTGATAAATTCTCTAAGGCGCTGGGGTATAACTATGTAAATAAAGAGGGTATAGAAAAGCCCGTCATTATGGGTTGTTATGGATTTGGTATAACACGTGTACTCGGGGTACTAGTTGAGAAGTATCATGATGAGAATGGTATTGTTTGGCCATACAGTGTAGCGCCGTTTCACATCCAATTATTGCATATAGGAGAGGATGGGTATAAACGAGCAAAGGAGTTGGAAAGAGAATTAGAAGCGAATGGGTTTGAAGTTTTGTGGGATGATAGAGAGAGTGTGAGCGTTGGGGAGAAATTTGCAGATGCAGATTTGATAGGTTGTCCATTTAGGATAGTGGTGAGTGATAAAACTCTCACTCAGGAATCTGTAGAGATTAAGAAAAGGAATGAATCTGAACCTAATATTGTCCCTATGGATGAAATTGTCTCTTTCCTAAGGGTTTAATCACTGTTTCTTTTTAAGCCATTGTCCAGTATAGCTTTCCTTGCAATTCATAATATCTTCAACGCTTCCTTGAGCAACAATGTTTCCGCCATTCTCTCCTCCATCTGGACCGAGATCAATTATCCAATCAGCTTGTTTTACTACATCAAGATTGTGTTCGATGATAATTACAGTGTGACCTTTCTCAACTAGACCACGAAGAAGAATGAGGAGTTTATCTACATCGTAGAAATGAAGACCTGTAGTTGGCTCATCTAAAATATATACTGTATGTCCCCGTGCCATCTTGGCAAGTTCTTTTGAAAGTTTTATTCTTTGGGATTCCCCACCAGAGAGAGTGAGTGCTGATTGTCCTAGTTTGATGTATCCAAGACCCACCTCCTGCAAAACATTTAATTTCCTATAGATGGTTGGAATATTTTCAAAAAACTTTAGAGCTTCGTCTACAGACATATGAAGAACTTCTGAAATATTCTTTCCTTTGTAATCAATGTCGAGGGCTTCTTTATTGTATCTTTTCCCATCACATTGGTCGCAGGTGATGTACATATCGGGTAAAAACTGCATCTCTACCTTGATTTGGCCGTCTCCCTTACACTTTTCACACCTTCCACCCTTCACATTGAAGCTAAATCTTCCTGCTTTATACCCTCTAGCTCTCGCTTCTTGGGTTTGGGCAAAAAGATCTCTAATTGGTGTAAAAACGCCGGTATATGTGGCTGGATTGGACCTTGGTGTGCGTCCAATAGGGGATTGGTCAATGCTTATGACCTTATCTATGGCATCAAGGCCGTCTATATCTTCGTACTGTCCTTCGATTTGTTTTCCATGCATTTTGCTATTCATCAGGGCAGGGTAGAGGGTGTCATTTATTAAAGAAGATTTCCCACTTCCAGATACTCCTGTGATGCAGGTGAGCGTATTTGTTGGAATTTGAAGGTCAATTTGTTTGAGGTTGTGAGTTGTAACTCCAGTCATGTAGATACGGTCTTTTTGAGTGACACTCTTTTTCTTTTGGATCTCGCTGTTAATCTTAGACCCTACAGTACACTCCTTGTTTAGATACTTAGCAGTATACGAATTGGATTGCTTTATATCTTTTATACTACCTTGTGCTACAATTTCCCCTCCTTTATTACCTGCATTGGGACCAATATCTACTATGTAGTCAGCATGATGCATTGTTTCTTCGTCGTGTTCCACTATGATCACAGTATTTCCAGAGTCTCTTAAGTTCTCAAGAGAGCCTAGGAGTCTACTTACATCTCTCGAATGTAGCCCAATAGAGGGCTCATCGAGAACGTATAGCACACCTGAAAGGCCTGTGCCAATTTGAGAGGCAAGTCTAATTCTTTGTGATTCTCCACCAGAAAGGGTATTGGCTTTCCTAGAGAGGGTAAGGTAGTTTAGTCCTACATTTGTAAGAAATTCAAGTCGTGAGTTTATCTCTTTGAGGATAGGTTTAGAGATTGTTCTGCTATTTCCTTTTAGCTTAAGATCGTTTAAGAACTCTTTTAACTCTGAAATAGGTAGTTGGGTTAGGTCTATGATGTTCTTTTCTCCTAGGCGTACAGAGAGAGAGTATGGTTTAAGTCTTTGGCCATTGCATAGGTGACAAATGATATCTTCCATATATTTCTCTATTTCAGTTCTTCTATACTCAGAGCTTGTTTCTTTATATCCTCGTATCTGTTCATTTACTACCCCTTCGTATTGGATGTCGTAAGTTCGTTTTCTACCAAATCTGTTGGTATATTCTATTTTGTAGTAGGGGTTAGTACCTTTTCCAAAGAAAATTAGATCAAATATTTCCGTTGGATAGTTTTTGATACGTGTTTTAAGATCAAAGCCGTGTTCCACAGAAAGTGATTCTAGGATTCTCTTGCTCCAAGAGTCTTTTGCCATTCTATTGGCCCAAGGGAAAATTCCTCCTTCGAGTATTGTTAGGTTGGGGTTATAAATTTTTTGTACATTTACCTCTTGCACATGTCCCAATCCCGCACAATTCGGACATGCCCCTTCTGGAGAGTTGAAAGAGAAGGTTGCGGGCGTTATCTTGGGGTAGGAGAGGTTGCAGTTAAAGCAGGTGAACTTTTCTGAGAAGAAGTGATCTTTATTTTTACTTCTAACGATTATTTCTCCATCTGACATATTGGATGCTACCTCCAAAGAATCGATTAAACGTTTATGGAATTTCTCATCTTCAAATTGTAGAGTGTTTAGTCTGTCGACTATAAGTTCTATATTATGCTTTTTGTTTTTGTCCACAGGAATGTCGTCTATATCATCAAGGTGGTAGGTATTCCCATCTACAATTACTCTTAGGAATCCCTTGTTGAGAAGTTTCTCAAAGAGTCCAGAGTATTCTCCTTTCCTATTTTTTACTAAAGGGGAAAGGATTTGAAATTTCTCTTCGTTTTTGAATTCGGATTCTACGAGGTCAGCAATTTGTTGTATTGTTTGTGATTTAATTATCTCTCCACACTTAGGACAGTGTGGTACTCCTAGGTGTCCGTAAAGGAGTCTAAGGTATCCATAGATTTCGGTGATTGTTCCTACGGTAGATCTAGGATTCTTGCTTGTGGTTTTTTGGTCAATTGAGATGGCAGGAGAGAGTCCTGTTATGGATTCTACATCTGGTTTTTTCATTACTCCTAAGAATTGTCTTGCGTAAGAGGAGAGTGATTCTACATATCGTCTTTGACCTTCTGCATAGAGGGTGTCAAAAGCCAAAGAGGATTTACCACTTCCGGATACTCCAGTGAATACTATTAATTTGTTTTTTGGTAATTCTAGCGAGACATTTCTAAGATTGTTTTGTCTAGCGCCTTTAATTACGATTGTTTCGTTTTGCATCTCGATTTATATTATATCATGAAGATGTAGTATAATGAGGGGATTTGGTAGGCACCTGTAGCTCAATTGGATAGAGCAACGCACTCCTAACGCGTAGGTTATCGGTTCGATTCCGGTCAGGTGCGAAGATTAATGTATTGTGTACACAGTTATCTGTACTCCGTCTTCTGTGATATTTGTGAGAGTGATGAGTTCATCTCTAGAGCGTGTGATTGTCCAGTATATGATGTTTTCACTACTAATTAGTGGTGTTTTGTTGTCACCATCCTTGTCAGCGATGTATATGAAGTTGTCTTCTTTAAAGGAGATGTAGCTTGAGTTAGAGATCCAACTTATATCTTCTATTTGATCAAAGAGTAAGTTTCCAATATCTTTAGTTCCTATAGTGACGGTATGGTCTCCATTTTCTTTATCGAATGTAAAGATTTCATATTTCTTAGAATTCTCTAGAAGTAATTTATCATTATCAGGGGAGAACGCTATTAGTTGTACAGGGTAAGGAGATACAGTGATGTATTTGTCTGCTACAATATCATACCAGTATGTAGATTGAGTAGTTTGGATATATACACCTTCGCTACTTTGGTTGACGTAGAAGTCTGTAATTTCTCCTATAGTTTGTGTGCATTCTGGAGAGTTTGTAAAGAAGCTAAAATCAAAGCCTGTAGATCTGTAGTTCTCAATGTATTCTGTATTGTTCTGGAAATATACTGTAGGTATTACCTCTGTCTGGGAGGATCCATCAAGTTTGTATTGGAACAAAGCATATTTTAGAATGTCGTTAGGCGATGTTTCTAAGTGTTTGACGATGTAAAAGAAGCCTTCTTTGTCTGTAATCCATTTATCTAGTGGGTTTGTTTTCTTTAGGAGTAAAGACTTTGTACCTTTGTTGAAGTCGTATGAGAGAACTTCGGTCTTGGACTCTAGTATTAAGTATTTATTATCCAATGACCAAGTAGTGTCGTAATCAGAGAATTTAGAGAGATTTATTTGGTTTATAGCGAGATCTTTGTACTCAGAGGATTTATTTGTTGGGATTATATAGTTACTAGAGGCTGTACTATTGACGATATTTAGAAGGGCGAATTCTCCTGAGTGCGAGAGTAGTAGATCAATATCTTCAATTATTCCCTCCTCTGTATCCTCTAGGCTCAAAATTACGGTAGATTTTATACCTAGTTCCCAGAATTGTGTATTAAGATCGTAATGTAGTAATTCGTAACGAGTTTCATCTTTAAGTAAGAGCAGTAAATGATTATCAGTATCATCTATCCAATATTTCTGTAGGATTTTGTCTGAACTAAACCCAATCTCTGACTTAATCTCTGATAGTATTAGCCAAGGGAATACGGGGGTAGATTTTTCTTCTAGAATTGTTACATCCTTTATCCAATCGTAGTAACCCTCTTTACTTACTTTGATAGAGTATGTGCCGACATTTAGTGCAGTGCTTTTACTTGTGCGTCCTATAGTTTCGTCATTTATCTCTATTGTTGCTAGGGTGGGAGAGCTTTCTACTGTAAGTACACCTGTTTTTCTGACAGAATGGTTCGAAAAATCGATTCTCCAACCACTTGCGTATAGAAAAATTACTAGAGTTCCTGTATATATAGAGAGGGTGAGTAGAATAGATGTGAGCACTGGGAGGAGACTTTTGGACTTATTTGATTTCATAGTGTGTTAGTATAGCATAAGTTGGTATAATAGAGGTATGATAGGAAAGAAATTAGGAATTGATTTAGGTACGGCCAACTCTGTGGTATTCGTGCAGGGGGAGGGTATCGTATTTGTAGAGCCAACTGTTGTGGCTATTGATGTTAATAGTTACAAAGTTATTGCTGTAGGAAAAGAAGCAAAGGAGATGATTGGTAAGACTCCTGAGAATATTGTAGCCAAGAGGCCTCTTAGGAATGGTGTTATCGCAGATTCTCGGGTGACAGAAGCCTTGCTTAAATACTTCTTTGATAAGGCTTTGGGTAAGACTAGGTTTTTCAAACCGGATGTTGTGATAAGTGTGCCTGCAGGTATTACTACTGTAGAGCAGAGGGCTGTACTTAAGGCTGCTAATGCTGCTGGTGCAAAGAATATTACACTTCTTCCTGAACCACTGCTTGCTGCACTTGGTGCAGAACTTCCAATTAATACTTCCTCGGGTAATATGATAGTTAATATGGGAGGTGGTACTTCAGAAATTGCAGTAATCTCTTTGGATGGAATTGTAAGGTATGATTCCTTGAGGGTGGCTGGAGATGCTATCAATGAGGCGATAATAGCATATATGAGAAAGAGAAAGGGTGTATTGATAGGAGAACAGACTGCAGAGAAAGTTAAGTTTGAAATAGGATCTGCACTTGAGATTGAAAAGCCCCTAGAGATGGAGGTAAGGGGTAGGGATGTTGGTGCAGGAGTACCTAAGGCAGTATTGGTTAATTCTAATGATATTGCTCAAGCTGTTAAGATGCCACTGAGAAAAATTATACAGTCCATTAAGGGTGTTCTTGAGCAAACTCCTCCTGAGCTTTCTGCAGACATTATAGATAGGGGTATGGTAATGAGTGGTGGTACTGCAGAGTTGAGAAATCTAGACAGATTGATATCCAAAGCTACAGGTGTTCCAGCCCATGTTGCTAATGAACCAATATTTTGTGTAGCTAAGGGTACTGGTATGGCTTTAGAGCTAATCGCTTCTGGACAAAGGGTCTTTGTCTTTGAAAAAAAACTTAGTTAGTGTATATTAACAGTATGATTAGTATGTTTAGTAAAAAAGGAAGAAGTGAGAGAAAGTTAGAAGAAGTAACAAAGCTTCTTCAACGGCTTCGTATTCCAATTGGGTTGGTATTTACACCAACAAATCTCAAAGAAGAGAAAAAGAGGTTCTTTAATTCAGAAATGTATGAGCCTAATTTTGAGTATAGGGGGATAAAGAATAAGAATAATGAGATATTTAGAGAGTTGTCTGGTCTAAAGACTATTACAGATATTGACCCAAGGATTTCTGATTTCTATATTGAGTTAATAGAGTCAAAGAAAGACTCTAGTGCTTTAATGCATGGTGTGGGGAATAATGAATTGGTGACAGAACTGTCATTGAAAAAGTATGGAAAGGTTTCTCCGAAGCTTTTTAGAAATGCTAGTAGAGTGCTTAGGGGTAAGTTGGATAGTTATAATGTTGTTCAGGCAACTACTGTTGATAAAGGTAAGGTCTTGAATTACAATCAAATAGATGAGGTTTTCAAGGTCGCTTTTGAAAGTCTTGGACTATCGGATTGGTCTATATTCCCTTCCAAAAACATTTCAAAGAATGCGGTTAAGGTTGGAATTAAACGTAAACAGATATTTGTTGATCCAAATATCACACGATCAGAGTATAAGTTAAAGAAACTTCTTGTGCATGAGATTGGTACTCATGTTTTGCGATCACACAATGGTTTTAAAACTGGGTTCCCAGCTTTAGGTAATGCTAATTTGCCCTCATATCTTGATGTAGAAGAGGGTCTTGCGACTTGGAATGAGGAAGCTATGGGTTTTCTTACTGATAAATGGCTTAAGAAGAAAGCTGGCTTGGTATGGGCAATATATATTGGAGAGGAGATGACGTTTAGGCAGTTGTATAATGCATTGTCAGGTAGTTTCTTAAAATATTCTGCATGGGATATTGCTTATAGGGTCAAGAGAGGACTAGGGGATACCAGTTATTCGGGAATATATGTGAAGGATGTAGTTTATTTCAGGGGTTTTAGGAAGGTAAAGCGTGTATTGGAGAAGGATAGTGCAATGTATGAGAAGCTGTATGCTGGTAAGATAAATATTAAACAGACTAAGTGGGTTGATGAGGGGTTGTTACCAAAGCCACCAATTGTGCCGTCTAAGGAGTTGTGGAATGATATTTTTGAGAAAGCTAATCTCTAAAGGCTGTAATCATAGCTTCTGCAATGTTTATAGGCTCTCCATCTGTAATTTTAGTCTCATAGGCTTTGAAACCAGGATGTAAGCTAATCTCTTGTATATATGGTTTATCGTTTTTAAACATAAAGTCTACTGCGATGAAGTCTGCATCGAAGATATTAGCGACCTTCTGTGCAATTTGTGTGATTTCTTCGTTTGGTTCGTTGTACATATGATAACTTCCACCACTTACTGTCATAAAACCTTTTGTTGCCTTACGTTTCCAACCACCAATTACTTTACCAAACTTTACAAATATGCGTACGTCTTCTGGATTGGTAGAGAATTCTTGTAAAAAGAAGGCCTTATGGTCTTGTTTACATAAATGTTTTTGGTTTAGATCTTTTACATTGTCTAGTTTGTATACATTCTTTTTTACTTTCTTCTTACCAAATTTCCTATCAATTCTGTTTACTCCTGCGTATTCTTTGATAATTAGGGGGTAGTTGTTTAATACATCTCTAGCTTTAGTGTAATCGCCACTAGTAGAGTAGTATGTGTCAAAATATGGGATTTTGTGTGTAGCAAAGATTTGTGCAGTGTAGATTTTGTTGTAGTAGGGGAGTTTCTTGATAGCGTTACTGTTATATACCAAGATCTTGTTATCAGGGTGAGATAAATTGTATTGATCAGTCCAGTCGACTATCAGTCTTTTCATCTGGTATTCTCTTGGACTATGTAAATTGTGACCTCTGAGTATGATATGAGAGTATTCTGTGATATGGTTACCTGCGAATTTTAGATGTGTTTCACCATCGAGTAGGAAGAATTCTATTTGGTTGTTGTATACAAAATCGTATGGAATATCTTTTTTGTCCAATTCCTCCATCATCCGTTTTACAGCTGAAGGGTATTTACCAACTCCTTTGACTTTTACTCGTGGTTCTTTGTCTATGATGAGGTATTTCATTATATTGTGTTGATTATTTTAATATGTTTCTTTCGTTTATATTTCTTTATAATCTTCATTTCGGTTTTGTGGGATTTAATGTCTTTTGTGACAAAGAGAATATCTATTTTATCAAATCCTAGTCCATGTTCTTTGACTTCATCTAGGTCTCTGTATTGTAGGATGATGGTGTCTAGGGCTGCGTTGACTTTGAGGGCTTCAATGGCCTTCCAGGTATCAATATTGTCATTAAATTCACAGTTATTAATTAATATCTTATGGTCTTTGTATACACCGACATTTTCTTCATTATTAATGTATCCTTTTTTCCTTAGTAGTGTAGGGATATCGTCTGTACTTTGGCCAATTACTACATATTTCTTTGTGTGATTGTCTTTGAGTAGGGCTTGAACGTAGTAGGTGAGTGCTTCCGTTTGTACTTCTCCAATTACTGGGAAGAAGTTAAGGTATGATTCTGGCATAGTATTGACCTCTAGTATTGCACCGTTGTCTTTTGTGAGTGGCTTTGAGATGTCTTTACACATTATATCTACACCTAAGGTAAATACATGCATTGTAGAGGCTATTGATTCTACGATTATTTTTATCTCAGGAGATACTTTGTCTGAGAAGTCTTCTGTTATTCCTCCTCTACTCATACTTGCTATACCTCGTACATAGATTTTTTGATTTTTTGTAGGTATAGATTCTAATGTTAAGCTCTGTTTTTCTAAGAAGGTTGTTAGTGGATCATCAAATATTATTGGCTTTAAGGTATGTGAAGGGTTACTTGTATTTCTTCTTGGGTCTTTGTTTGTTTCGTCTATGAGTTTCTTGATAGAAGATTTTCCATTTCCGATGATAAAGGCTGGTATTCGTTTGGTACAGACTTTTAGTTCCCCGTTGATAACCAAAAGCCTGTAGTCTGAGCCGTCTTTAGGGCCGTCTACCTGTTCCTGTATCATTATCTTTTTTTGCCAAGCACTTCTTTTTTTTGCTTCTACCTGTTTTGTGGCGTATTCTAAAGCATTGTAGGCTTTTTCCTTAGAGTCAATACCTACGACAACACCACTTCCTCCTGTTAGACCAGTTGGTTTGATAACTAGAGGCTTCTCATATTGAGCCCAGACTTTATCAATGTCTTTTTTGGAATCAATAATTTCCCATTTAGGTAGGGGCAGACCCATTCGTTCTATGATTTTGTTTGTTGACCATTTGTCTCGTTGAACTTTCATACCAAAGGTTGAGTCTTTTGTTGAAGCTATGGAGCAGGTTGCTTCAGATCCTTTACCACAGCCTAGTGTGTAGTATCTATTCCAAGTGTAACCGAATCCTGCGGAGGTTCCGGGAACTATATCTTCGTTAGCAATTGTGAGTGTAGTTTCGTATCCTAGTTCCTGAGCTTTATGTAGTATTGGGATGGTAGACATAGAGTTAACTCTTTGTTTGATTACGGTGCCTAGTGTGTAATCTTGAGCTTCTTGTAGAGTTATTTCTGAGTTGGAGAGTTTTCTAAAGGTTTTTGCACAATTTCTCCAGATACCTGGTAATTTGGAGCTTATAGTTAGGAGGTTGTTTTCTAATTTGTAGTTTTCAATAAATATTGGGTGAAATCCTTGGATTAGGTTTAGTAGTTTGAAGAGTTCTTCGCTTTCTTTAATGTCTGAGATCTTAATTTGAGTAGTAGGGGATTCAAGGTTTAGGCCTTGTATTGTTTTGAGGTTTTTCATTGGTTGGGATTATGAATTTAGATATTTTTGTTGTATATATTTCATTATTGGTATTGCTACTCTTGCAATTTCTCCCTCATCTACTTTGTAGTGTATTCTAAGTCCTGGGTTGTAGTTGATTTCGTTAATACCACATTTCACTTTCTTGGTAATGTCTGGTGTTATTATATCTACACCTCCAAATTCTGTTCCTATGGCGTGTACTGCGTCTATTGCTAGCTGTTTGTAGTAAGGGTGTACTTCCTTATTGCATTCTTGTGTAGTTCCTCCTGTAGAGAGATTACAGCTATATCTTAGGATTATATCTTCTTTGTCTTGTGGTATGGAGTCTAGTGTCATATTGAGTTCACGGAGTCGTAAGTTTACTTCATTATCAATCTTGATTGGTTTTAAGAGGTCGGTTTTTCTTTTGTTATTAAAAAGATTTATTAGTTCTTGTATGCTGTTTTTACCATCGCCTATTACATGTGCGGCTTTTCTTCTTACTGTACCTACGATTTCATTTCCTACTACTAGGAGTCTGTAGTTTTCTCCTTCTAGAAATTCTTCACCTAAGACGCCTATATTACCTTTTGATTTGTTTTTTGTTTTAGCTATGGTATAAGCCTCTAGGACTTCTTTTTCATTGCTTGGGAGTAGTGTAATTCCTATTCCTCCTAGTTGTTGTGTTGGTTTGATCACAATTCTTTTATATTTGGCAAAGAATTTTATTGCATCAATTGGGCTTTTGAGTTTCTCTTGTTTTGGAACTGGTATTGCAGATTCTTCAAGTACTAGGTTTGTGAGGTGTTTTCTTTTTGCAATTGTTGCGGATGTGGTATTGGTAAGTGGTGTAGCGGTGTTTATTATGTGCCATACCTTATCTTTGCATCTGAATTCTGCAAGAAGGCTTGGTACGAGTACTTTGTAGTGTATTTTTAATTCATCGGCAGCTTCTAGGTAGTATGCTAGGTGTACATTGCCAGCTTCTTTTAGGTAGTCTGTGTATGTTTTCATATATGTATATTACTTAAATATAGAGGAGGTATCAATGAGGTATCCTGTGAGTTCAGATCTCCCTATTACTAGAGGGTAGGGGATATCGTTTGTAATGACGGCGTTTAAGGCCTTTTTATCTCCAGATATTTTAATACGGATATTAATTACAGGTCTGATTACAATTTGTCCATCTTCTACAATTTTTGCAAGTCTTACTATGTCTGGATGGTTGGTGATTTTCTTCCCTTTGGCATCAATATATTCTTGTGCGTCTTTAAAGGTGGGGAAGCTCTTTGGTGTTTCTAACTGTTTGAAGTATTTATTTATATCGGTGTATCCTGTTCTGCTAGAGAGTCTTGTGGAGATACGGGTGGTAAGTACACCGGTGTCTATGAATGATTTAGTTAGTTCTTTTTCTATCTTTATTTTTGTTTTCTTTTTCTTGTTTAGGATTTTAGGTTTGTGGTATACGTATACTTTTTCAGTGATGTTGACGACCTTACGACCACTTATAGATTCGATGCTTTCTTCAATTTCTCCCCCAAAGAGGTTTTTTCCTATTCTAATACCGTGTTTGATGCTTTTTACTTCTAGTCCTTTGACTTTTTCGAGTCTCCATCTTAGACCTGCTTGATTTGCTACCTGTATTCCTAGTCCTGGTCTTGCGTTGACCTCAAACACAACGGGTCCTTTGTCACGGTCAATTGCGATGTCTACTCCGATATATCCGAGTTTTGAGGCTTTTTGGCATTTGAGGGCAATTGTAAGGAGGTTGTTCCAATTTGGTATTTGGATACCACTTAGAGATTTGTTTTCTTCAAGGTCTACTGTTTTGTCAATCATTTCGTATGTATCACTAATTAGGCTTGTTGGTTGCATATGCATTGAGTAGGTGGTTATCCCTGTGCTTATATCGATGCCTGTACATATTGCTCCAGTGTGTAGGTTGGCTGTACCGTTAGATCTTTTGGTAGGTAGTCGTGTCATTGCCATGATGGGGACTCCATTAAAGCAGATTATTCTAATATCAGGTACTCCTTTGTAGGAGTATTGTTTAAGGAATGGGTCTGTTTTTACTCTTTCTTCGATGATTGCAGTATCTTTTCGGGAACCCATGGAGTATCTGCCTTCTAGGATGTTTTCTATATGTAGTATTATGTCCCTTTTAGACATTATCTTGCCGTTTGGTCTAATCCAGGCGTTTTGTCCTTTCTTTTTGCCGTAGAATACTATGATTCCGTTTCCTCCTGTTCCTTTGTTTGGTTTTATCACAAAGCTTTTTGGTAGTGATTCCCAGTCAAGGTATTTCAGTTGTTTTTTGCTTCTAATGAGTTTGTATACGTCGGGTGTTTTTATCCCTTCTTTTTTTAATATTCTTTTGGTGACTATCTTGTTGTCTGCAATGGCTTTTGCAGAGAGAGAGTTGTATGGTCTTATATATTCTTGGTTTCTTCTGTTTAATCCAAGAATGTCTTTGAGGGTGTTCCTATGCATTATCTTTTTCTTCTAGTATAGATTGAAATCTAAGAAGGTCTTTGAATCTTAGGCCTTTGAATTGTCCAATTAGTATGTTTATGAGTATGAATACGGGTATTATCCAGAGGTTGTTTACTAGGTTGGTGGAGATTACGTCTCTTGTGATGATAAACCAGCCTAGTGCTGAGATTGCGATTGTAGAGAAGAGTGTAAGGAATGATGTTTTGAGGGATTTCTTTACATATTGTTTTGTAAAGAAGTCTCCTAGTGCTGCGATTGAGATCATAGCTAGGGATGGGATGTATGCCATGTTTTCTAGTGTTAGTCCATATTTGTCTATTACCATTAGGAAAAGTGTTAGGGAGAGTATGAGTATGCAGTAGTTGATAGCGATTCTTGTTATGTAGTGCATTCTAATCCTTCGTAGCACAGAGTAGGAGAGTAGGGTGCTAAAGATTACTACGGTAGTAATTGCTAATCCATACTTGAGTCCTGTGTAGGAGTATGCGATTGCGAGTATTATGGGTGCGTATATTCCGTATGTTTTGTTACCGAAGATGTATCTTCCGATACTTACTAGGGTAGCTAGTAGAGCAATTGTGATGAAGAGCTCTAAAGTTTGACTGGGTACACCATTTCCCAGTATCCAGGTTGTAAATGGAGAGTATTCCATAGGTAGTGTTTATGACAATTTAGTATTAATTTGTGAGCAGATTAATTAATTATACTTATTAAGAGGGGAAAAAGCCACTCTTACGAGTGGCTTTCTTTGTTCACAAAAGTTAGAGTATTACTCTAATTCTACTTTAGCTCCTGCTTCTTCAAGCGTTGCTTTCATAGCTTCAGCGTCTTCCTTTTGTACTTCCTCTTTGATAGCTTGAGGAGCACCTTCTACAAGATCTTTAGCCTCTTTAAGGCCTAATTCTGTAATCTCTCTTACTGCTTTGATTACACCGATCTTGTTGGCACCAGCTTCTTTAAGAACAATGTTGAATGTAGACTTTTCTTCTACTTCTTCTGCTGCTACTGGGGCTGCTGCTGCTGCCATAGGGGCTGCTGCACTTACTCCAAACTTTTCTTCCATGTTCTTAACTAGGTCTGCTAGTTCTAGTACGGTCATTTTTTCAACCATTTCTAGTACTTTTGTTGCTTCCTTTGTTAATTTTGGGAGTTTTTTTGTTTCTTCTGCCATTTTATTAAGTATATAAATTAAATTATTATCCGTTTAGGAATCTTTTTTAGTTATGCCTGTTAGGGCAACGGTTAGGCTCTTAGCATTACCGGTTACTGCGTTCATAAAACCACTTAGAGGTGCGCTCATTGTACCAACTAGCATACCGAGTAGTTCTTCTTTAGAAGGTATTTCTGCAAGTTGCATTACTTTTTCTTCACTTAGGAATTCTCCTTCATATACACCGCCTCTTGTGTCTAGTAGTTCTGTTTCTTCTTGAACGTCTTTTACTAGTTTAGCGGGGGTTGTAGGGTCTTCTCCGAAGTATATTACGGCTGTATTGCCATCAAAGTCTTGTATTTCTACTGGTTGTTTTGTGTCTTGTAGTGCTATTTTAAAGATCGTATTCTTTATCACAGTGAAGTTTGCACCTTGTTCTTTTAGGTCTTTTTTGAGTGCTGTGACTGTTGTTGTGTCAATACTGCCTGAGTTTACTAAGAAGTATCCTTCGTGGTTAGAGAGGATGTCTTTGTACTGTTTTAGTAATTCAGTTTTTTTGTCTTGGCTGATTGCCATGTCTTTAGATTATTAATTAATTTGAGTAGTCATATTTTGCCTCGTATGGGTTTATGTTCATACCATATGTCTTAGGCGATTAACTAGGGTGATTATATATGTTTAGGTGTAGGTGGTCAAGTAGGGTAGTGGTAGGAAAGAAAAAGAACACCCTTAATATTTGTTGACCGAAGTCAGAAATATTCCTCTGCTAGGAGGGGGTGTTCTCGTTCATATGGGGGTGGGGTTATTCCTAGTCGTCGTAATCCTCTATTAGTACGGGATATACTGCTGTGATCCCTGCTAAGGCGATGAGTACGTATACCAATACAACGGGATTCCAGCTCGGTATCATTATTACGCTGAGATATGCTATCGCTCCTCCTACAAGATAGGGGAAGCTTTTCTTGCAGATGAATATTGCAAGATCCTCGAGGATCTCTCCTAGGAATTTTTGTGTTTCAGGCTTCATCTCTGTCACTTGACTTGTATCTTTCCTCATCTGTCTTATTCTTTTCTGCATTTTATTTCTCCTTTTAACAATATTGTTTGTTTTTATTATAACCATACTATTAAACTTCAACTGCTTAAAATCTAATATATGGTTATAACTATCCTAAGGAGACTAACCTTTTTTCCATATGAAAACTTGTATAAATATGGATATAAATATCACATAATACAAGAATATTTTAAAGAACTAGTTTCTTATAAAAGAAACATAAAAAAGATAAGGAAATCTCTCTCTATGAAGCTTTTATGTATGTTTTGGGGATATATTAAGGTGCAGTATTAACTATCTACTACATTATACTATAGGACGACATTAGTGTCAATTACACGTATGGGCAAGAAAGAAAAAAGCACCCTTAATATGTATTGTTGACTAATGAAAGTCAAAAATATCATAAACCTCTGTTAGGAGGGGGTGCTTTATTCATATGGTTAGGGATGCCAGATAGTAGACAGAAATTTCGAGATAATCTGAAATGATCCATGAATACTTATCGCTTCTACAATATATACGAATAATAGTAATGCTACACATATATATGTGAAGAGGATAAGTACCCTCGTTTCTTCCTTGATTGGATTCCAGACCTTGGGTATTTTAGTGGGTATTGGGCACTCTAAAGACCACTTGAGAAGAGAGAATCCCCCATAAAAAAGCCCAGCTATGACTCCCGTTATGGTAATCGCATCATAGATGTTCATGTTTAAGCTCCTTTTTAATTGTTTTATTATAACCATACTATTAAACTTCAACTGCTTAAAATCTAATATATGGTTATAACTATCCTAAGGAGACTAACCTTTTTTCCATATGAAAACTTGTATAAATATGGATATAAATATCACATAATACAAGAATATTTTAAAGAACTAGTTTCTTATAAAAGAAACATAAAAAAGATAAGGAAATCTCTCTCTATGAAGCTTTTATGTATGTTTTGGGCTGTTTAAAGGTGCAGTATTACTACCTACTATATTATACTATAGGGCAGGGGGTGTAGTCAATATGGTGTATGGGTGAGAAAGAAAAAGCACCCTTAAATTATGTATTGTTGACTAATGAAAGTCAGAATAAATAAAGTGGGTGCTTTTTTCATATGGGGGGGGTTAGAACAAGTTCCAAACAAATACGACAGCCATTATGAACAGAAGGGCAATATTCTTAGCCGCTTTACGGGCAAGCTTTCTTGCTTCTTCTTCTCTTGCTTCGTCTTCTTTTGCTTCAGATTCTACAACTAAGGTATTCACCTTATAGGTAGTTTGTATTATCACTATTAGTGATAATATTCCAACCTGGATTTGCTGCGTTTTTAACAACGAGAGCAAAGCTTCCAAGAAAAGCATCGCATCCTTAAAGAAAAAAACTACATCCTTAATCATTTTATGTCTCCTTTATATTATAGAATATTGTTTTATTATAACCATACTATTAAACTTCAACTGCTTAAAATCTAATATATGGTTATAACTATCCTAAGGAGACTAACCTTTTTTCCATATGAAAACTTGTATAAATATGGATATAAATATCACATAATACAAGAATATTTTAAAGAACTAGTTTCTTATAAAAGAAACATAAAAAAGATAAGGAAATCTCTCTCTATGAAGCTTTTATGTATGTTTTGGGCTGTTTAAAGGTGCAGTATTAACTATCTACTACATTATACTATAGGGCAGTGGTGTGGTCAATGTGTAGAAAAGGACCCTTTCGAGTCCTTCCATATTCATAATCAAAGAATATTACTCCTTACTGTAGCTAATCTTTACACCTGCGCCCATTGTAGGAGCAAGATGAAGACTATTTAGTAGTTGAGAAGAACTCTTGTTTAATACCTCTTCTAGGGTAGTAATACAAGTATGTACATTCTCCATTAGGTCTTCTGTAGACATATCTAACTTACCTGCGTTCATATGTATAACTCCACCCTCATCACAAACAAAAGTCTGTTTACCCTGCTTATACTCCTTAATCGCACTAGCAATATCTTCAGTTACTGTACCACTCTTAGGATTAGGCATAAGGCCCTTAGGACCTAATTCTCTACCAAGTGCTGCTATTGAAGCCATGACTGTAGGAGTTGCTATTGCAACATCAAAGTCTGTCTTTCCGGCCTTAATATCTTTTGTTAGCTTATCTAGGCCTACAATATCTGCTCCAGCCTTCTTAGCAATATCTTCCATATCTGGAGAACAAAAGACTGCAATCTTTACATTACTAGTACCACTAGAGTGGGGTAGTGTGTATGCACCTTTAATGGATTTAGGATCCCTATCCTTTGGTACTTTGATATCAGCATGTACTTCTAGTGTACCTACAAAGTTAGAGTAAGAGAGCTTCTTTACCTGTTCAATAGCCTCTTTAAGGTCGAGTATGACATTATTGTCATATCCTTTTATACTCTTATTATATCGTTTCCCTCTTTTCATAGTTAGTATATATACAAATTAAAGTTCAACTGTTACACCCATCTGTTTTGCAGTACCTGCTACAATTTTAGCAGCTACCTCTGGGTCTGTAGTATTTAAATCAGGCATCTTAATCTTAACAATATCAAGGACTTGCTTCTTTGTAAGAGTACCAACTTTAGTTAGATTAGGAGTTGCCGAGCCCTTCTTAATATCTAGTGCTCTTCTAATCAATTCTGATGTAGGAGGAGTTTTAAGTATGAAATCGAATGATCTATCATCGTAGATTGTGAGGATTACAGGGGTTAATATCCTGTCGTCTTCTCTAGTCTTCTCATTAAATTGAGTACAGAAGTCTTGTCCATTTATACCGTAAGGAGCAAGTGTAGGACCTATTGGAGGAGCCATTGTTGCACCACCTGCAGGAATTGTAATCTTAAGTTGTGCTTTTATTGGTTTTGCCATTTTTTGAGTTTAATAATATTAAAGTTTAGTGACCTGTGAAAAATCAAGTTCAACAGGAGCTTCTCTACCTAGGAAAGAAATGAGGACTTTTATCTTACCCTTAGTAGAATCAATCTCTTGTACACTACCGATGAAGTCTGCAAATGCACCTTCAGTAATCTTTACGGCTTCCCCTATACTAAATGAGGTCTTGAATGAAGGTTGTTCGACTTCCATATATTGCATAATGGCTTTAACTTCACTCTCAGGTAGTGGTCTTGGCTTTTTGTCTGTTCTTACAAAGCCTCTTACACCTTCAATGCTGTTGAGTATCTCCCATGTGAGTTCACTTAGTTCTGCTTTAACTAAGATGTATCCTGGGAATATCTTGTCTTCAACTACATTCTGTTTCCCTTTTTTAACAACGATTTTCTTTTGTACAGGGATTAAGATCTCTACAATCTGTTTTTCTAAACCAGAGGCTTCTATTTTCTGTTGTAATTCCTTTTTGATAGCATTTTCATACCCAGTTCGTATGTTGAGTACATACCATTTGGCTTTAGGGTTTGTTATTTTCTTTTTCTTTGTTGTTTTTGGCATTTTTAGAATATATTTATAGTAAGATACCAGTCTCGAATCTTAAAAAAGATTAGGTCTAAGCCTGTTGCAAAGAGGGCTATTATAGCACAAAGAATTGTAGTATATATTGTCAGTTTAATCAATTCAAGGCCTGTTGGCCACTTTGTCATTTTTAATTCACTAATTATTCCTTTTATCATATTTTTGTTTTCTGGCAGGCCCACTCTGATTTGAACAGAGAACTATGGTTTTGGAGACCACTGTTTTACCAGTTGAAACTATGGGCCCTTAGCGGTTTCAACGTAATTTAAAAAGAGCGTTTACTTTATCTTTGTCTCCTTATGTAAAGTATGTTTTTGACATTTCTTACAGTATTTGTTTTGTTCAATTTTTTCTTTAATATTCCTAGTTTTGTATGTAGTGTAATTCCTGTTTTTACATTCACTGCATTGTAGAACTATAATATTTCTTTTTGCCTTTGCCATTTGTTTCTGGGTTTCAATTTATGATGGTGGGAAATATACTGAGGGTATTATATATTGAAAAGTAGGGGAGGTCAAATATTGAGTGTAGGTAGGAAAGAAAAAGAACACCCTAAATATTTGTTGACCGAAGTCAAAAATACCTCTGTATAAGAGGGGGTGTTCTGTTCTTTTCATAGGGGGGGTTAGTAGTTGAAGTTCTCTAGGACGAGAATCCACACTGCGGTAAGGCCTAGTACGATAAGGAGCAATGCAGTAGCGGTGAAGCGAAAAGAATCTTTTTTATTCTTACTCATCTTCTACTCTCTCCTCTTCTGCCTTCTTGAACAGTATTGCTAATGCTATCAGTTCCGTTATAAAGGCCAAAGCCCAGACGGGAAACGTGGCTTCTAAGAAGAACATTATGACTATTTGTATCAAGACAATTAGCCACAGTAAGTAATAAATGTTCAATTCCTTTATAGAGTCTTTCACTTTTTCCTTTAACATTTTGTTCTCCTATTTATATTTTTATTATAACCATACTATTAAACTTCAATATACTTAAAATCTAATATATGGTTATAACTATTCTAATAAGGAGTAACCTTTTCCCATATGAAAACTTGTATAAATATGGATATAAATATCACATAATACAAGAATATTTTAAAGAACTAGTTTCTTATAAAAGAAACATAAAAAAGATAAAGAAATCTCTCTATATGAAGCTTTTATAGGTGTTTTGGGATATATTAAGGTGCAGTATTAACTATCTACTATATTATACTATAGGGTGAAGGTTGGTGTCAATCTGCATATATTGGAGCTGGATCTGAGAATCGAACTCAGGACCTCATTCTTACCATGAATGCGCTCTAGCCATCTGAGCTAATCCAGCTAATATGGTGATTATACAATAAAAGAATTCCTTTTTGGAAATATCTAATCTTTTAGGTTGTTTGTCTTCTTAAAAAATATATACCAAAGAGGCAAAGAAAGTACAAGTAACCCTAACGAATATGCAGGTGCATACTGTGTAGAATATTCTCCAACTCTTGTAAGGAAGTAGTTTATTAAATTATATGATGCTGTAGGGATAGCAATAACACCAACTATGCTATATATCATTAAGGAAATAAAGGTATAACCTTTATCTATCCATTCTATGGCATCTTTCTTCTTTATCCTTTTAATACCAACCCTATGAAGTATGAAAAGAAGTGACATAGATATGAATATTGATAAGCTATTAACTAATCCATTCTGTCTTGTAGTTTCATTCCAGCAATATTCGTTACCCTCTATCTCTATAACCTCTCCATTGTCATAACATTTTTCCTCATTAAAGTCTTCCATATATTGAATATCATTTACTTGGTGAAGAGAGTAAGAAAAGTGTAGTGGGGCAATGTATGAGGCCCCTGTTTGTATTAGGTATGCTCCTGAAAAGAGGATGGAAACTAAAGTTATTAAACACATCAGGTGTAAGTATGTCTGGAGTAAGGCTTTGACTGTAATCTTTTTCATAAATATTTTTTAATAATTTAAGATCAAAGAAATGGTGCAGAGGACTGGATTTGAACCAGTGTATCCCGAAGGAGTCGGTTTTACAGACCGATGCGATTGACCACTCCGCCACCTCTGCACATGGAGCCGAAGAAGAGATTCGAACTCTTGACCTATTGTTTACAAAACAATTGCTCTGACCAACTGAGCTACTTCGGCGTAGTCGTAAGTCTATTATATCAATGAATTGAAAGTCAAGAAAGGGGTGTTAGAAAATGTCCTGCTAGGAGAGGAGTCATAGAGCTCATACAGAATAAGTGGGTTTCCTCAACTTAACTCCAAAGAGCTAAGCGATATTTGGAATCCCGAGCTCTGGTTACAGAGCTATGAAACCTCTGATTCCCATCAGGACACTATATTTTATCGTAAATAGAGATGGGGGGCAACATATAACAATATGTTATAAGAAACCAAGAAGAGTTAAGAAAAAGTCCAAGGTCGACCCAATAAATGAAGAAATGAATGTAGATAAAGGGGAAAACGGCAATATAAACAGAAGAATAAGAACCCAAGAATAACTCTCCAGCTTCTCCCAATAGTATGAGAGCCCTTTTGGAAGCAATCCATTTACAATTTTGTGTCCATCAAGTGGAGGAACAGGAATCATATTAAAAATTGCTAAGGAAAGGTTTATAGTCGCAAATATAAATAGAAAATAACTTATAAGATACCAGTCGGGTAGAATCTGATATAGTATCGCAGTTAATATAGCCACTACAAGGTTTGAAACTGGTCCAGCAAGAGCTGTGAGAGCCGTATCCTGTCTTCTACGCTCGAAATTATACTCATTGATAGGTATAGGTTTACTCCATCCAAACCTAAAGATAACCATCATAAGGGCACCAATAGGATCTATATGTGCTAAAGGATTGAGAGTTAACCTGCCACTTGCCTTAGCAGTAGGATCTCCCAATTTGAATGCACACCATGCATGGAAATACTCATGAATAGTAGAGGCAACCACTATAGATGGTACTGCCAGAGCTATCCATAATATAAAATCTTCTGTGAACATAAAACATATCTTGCTAAAACTGATACTTTTTGATAATATCATCTTGCGCCTAATCATTCAATTAAAAGAATAAAAAGTATGTCAAAAGTATGTTACATTTGTAAAAAATCTACAATTGCAGGAAAAAGAGTTCAGCATAAGCATGCTGGAGGTTGGAGATTTAAAGCACCAAAAACTAATAGGGTATTTAAGCCAAATCTTAAGAAAGTCTCTCTAGAAGTAGATGGAAAGCAGAGAAGAGTTTCTATATGTATGAAGTGTTACAAGAGACTCAGAAAAGAAACCTCCGAGAAATAGTATAGTATCTGTGATCAATTATTTTGTTGTGGGGTATATTTTAACCTCGAAATATTCTGTGCTACATGCTATTATACAAAACAATAACTTCTGTGAATGAAAAATGAAACCATTTAATTCAGTATGGAATCTATTTACCTATGATTTAGGTATAGATTTAGGTACTGTTAATACAATAGTATACTTGAGGGGACACGGTATTGTGATATCCGAGCCTTCTGTAGTTGCTATCAACAAACGAACCAAGAAGATTCTAGCTGTGGGTAATGAAGCACGTAAGATGATAGGTAGGACACCTGCCAATATTGTTGCTATCCGACCATTAAAGCATGGTGTAATTTCTGACTTTGATACTACTCAAGCTATGATTCACCACTTCATACACAAGACGCATCGAGGTTTTAAGAATAATTGGAAGGTACCAAGACCACGAGTCATTGTCGGTGTACCATCTTCTGTAACTGAAGTTGAAAGACAGGCTGTGATAGATGCTTCTAAGACTGCAGGAGCTAGAGAGGTTTTTCTTGTAGAAGAAGCTATGGCAGCAGCAATTGGGGCAAGTTTGCCGATAGAAGATGCCTCTGGAAGCATGATTATCGATATTGGTGGTGGAACTACAGATATTGCTGTGTTGTCTCTTGGAGATGTAGTGGTGGATAATACGATAAGGGTAGCAGGGGATGAGATGAACCAAGACATCATTGATTATGTAAAAGAGAAGTACAACATACTGATTGGTGAAAGAACTGCAGAGGATGTGAAGATCGCTATTGGTTCTGCAATACCTCTTAGTGACGAGAAAGAAGTCATATTACAAGGTAGAGATTTAGTAACTGGTCTTCCTAAGTCTGTACAGGTAAGTAGTGTAGAGATAAGGGAGGCAATAATGGCATCCATAATGGTTATCACAGAGGCTGTAAAGGAAGCTATAGAAGATACCCCCCCAGAGCTAATTAGAGACTTACTTTCTGCTGGTTTACACCTTGCAGGAGGTGGAGCATTGATAAAAGGGTTGGATAGGTACTGGTCTCATGAATTAAATGTCCCTGTACATATTGTAGACGACCCTATCTCTGCTGTAGCTAGAGGCACTGCACAGATGCTAGACCATATAGATCTTCTTGATAGGGTTCAATCTTCGTGGAAAGAATTAGTTTAGTGGTTTAAAAAGGTGGTTTTAGAGAGTAATAATAAAAAAGATGGGAATTGGTTACCAATTCTTACAACATTCACCATATCTGTCATTCTCATCATACTCTGTAATATAGGATGGCTTAATTGGGTAAAACCAGCACTCTCATACGTATTTGATCCGATATATACCGTATCCTCCAATGGAGCTACTCAAGTTAGTGGGTATGTAAGTACTCTTACCAATATCTCAGAGTTCAGGAATGAATACAATCAGATGAAAATACAAATAGCTCAGTATAAGGTTGATATTGCAGATTACCGTAGTATTAAGAAGGAAAATGATGATTTAAAAATTCAATTGGAGTTACAAAACAAAGAATACAGGTATGTACACAGCAAAGTACTTGACCATATAGAGATAGATTACATGGTAATTAATACTGGACTACAAGATGGTATCACTAATGGAGATATTGTAGTTTTTGGAGACACTTTTCTAGGGATTGTAATTGAGTGTAATCAGTATACTTCTATAGTAAGACTCCCAATATCCAAATCGAGTTTCTTAGAGGTATATATAATCTCCTCTGATGATAGTGATGGTCGTAACATCTTGAGTAGGGCAGTAGTAAATGGATCCTCAGATGGTATTAAAATTGAAAATATTGGGATGAATAGTGGAGTAGAGAACGGTGACGTTGTAATAGTGAATGATAGTAAGGTAAAGGACAACCTTGTACTTGGTCACATAGTAGGTCTCTCAAAAGACCCAGCTACAACTACACGTACAGGATATGTTTCTCCCACTATTGATTTCTATGATTTACTTAATGTTTTTGTAAGACTAAAAGATGTTGATTAGTATATTGGTGATAACAATGGGAATAATCCTATGCATAGCACTAGAGAGTTTTCTTTCTACACTCTTTTCTTTCTCTGTGATAATCATTGTTGCACTAATATTGGTGGAGAAATGGGATACTTCGAAGTGGATAGTAGTGATATCACTAAGCTCGATTTTTGTGGATGTAATCCTGCATAGATGTTTAGGTATTACCCTTTTAAGTATATCCTTGAGTATATTGGTTCTTAATATTCTCTTCCTTGTAATGCCCAAAAAACAACTCATACTTTCATATATCCCATACTTCTTTGCATTACTTCTCTTTTACATCATAATTCAAATATTCTCCCCACTACTTCTTGATGGGATATTGGGATATTTCAGTCTTGAAATATTTATACAGTCTGTGATTAAGTCTTTAGTTTCTACACTTTTAATCTTTTTAATCAATATTCTGACAGATAGGATCAGGACTGAGAAGATAATATCAATATGAGTAAAAACCTAGAGTTTGATAAAAAGTTATCTAAAAAGAGCTCCAAGAAGCCAAGAGTATCTAGGATTGATATACCCAAAATGAGTGGGAAGGAGCAATTAGCTAAGATCTGGCATAGTGCGGGTGAACAAGATATCTCTGCTTGGAATTTCCTCTACGTTTTTGTGTTCTTTGCATTCCTTTTTTCTGTTCTGTTCGTATCTCTTGTAAATTTACAGATTGTACAAGGAGAAGAGATGGCAAAAAGGTCGGAATACAACAGTATTAGGATAACGACAGTACCTTCTTACAGAGGTGTGATATTTGATAAGAATGGGGAGAAGCTTGTTGAGAATGTCCCTGCCATAAGTGCATACATTAATATAGATGTTTTCCTTAATCAGAGATTGGAGATTGATGAGGAAAAATTGCACAATGTATCCGATATTTTAGAAGAGATTCTGGGGGATAAATGGTTGATGGTATTGGAGGAAGACGAACACTACGCCTCAATCTATGAGAAAATCTATACAATATATTCTTCAGACCCATACTTATCCAATATCTTGTTAGCAAGGGATATTGGTAACGATATGTCTATCAATATTAAGTCCAGAGGAGAGGAGTTGCCGGGTGTAATATTGGAAGATGAGAGTAAAAGGAATTACATACATTCTCAGTACTTCTCTCATATCTTAGGGTATGTGGGAGAGGCTTCTACTAGTGATATTGGAAATAACGAATATATTTCCCAAAATGATACAGTAGGGAAGTTAGGTATAGAACAGTACTACAATGAACTTCTTGCTGGTACGAATGGGAAGCGAGCTACAGAGGTAAATGCTCTAGGTCATTCGATAACGGGTTCATCATACACAATAGAGCAGGAACTCTCTGGGGAGAGTCTGTACTTAACCTTAGATATTGATGTACAGGAGCAGCTCTACAAGATACTAACTACCTCTGTAGCGAAAAGTGGAGCTAAGGGTGCATCCATTGTTGTTGAAGATGTAAATAATGGAGAGATATTGAGTATGGTCTCTTACCCTGGTTACGATACAAACAAATTTATCGGAGGAATATCTCAAAAGGATTACCAAGCTTTGTTGGAGGATAAAAGGGTCCCTTTGCTTAATCGCTCTGTAGCAGCACAAGTACCACCAGGATCGACCTTTAAGACTCTTGTAGCAGCAGGTGCGCTTGATGCCAAAGCTATCACTACATCTACAATATATGTTAGTAGACAGGGATATACCTTTAGTAGTGGAGCACCATTCCAAGAGTATGCAAATCATTCATACGGATCGCTCAACATTGTTCAAGCCATTGCAAAATCTTCCAATATTTTCTTCTGCGAAACCATTCGTAATTGGGATATGGACGAACTTGTTCCTTACCTTAGCGCTTTCGGTATTGGTGAATATACGGGAATCGATATACCTGGAGAGATGCCAGGGAGATTACCATCTCCTGAGAACAAAATATATCTTGCAGAACATGGTAGTCCATGGTTGGACGCTATTTGGTATCCAGAAGGGGACTCCTGTAACTCTGTCATAGGGCAGGGCATTACCCTAGTCACACCAATCCAGATGGTAAATTGGATGGCTGCAATTGCCAATGGGGGGACTTTGTATAGGCCACATATTGCCCAAAAGAGTATAGATGAAGATGGGAATATAACGGAGATAGTGTACGAACCTCTAGGGACGGATATTGTATCGAAAGAGGCACTAGATGTGGTCAAGGAGGGTATGTGGTCAACAGTACATAGCAATATGGGTAGTTCTGGCACACTGAGGAGTCTTGGGCAAGAAGTAGCTATTAAAACGGGTACTGCAGAGTTTGGAGCACTCAATGCGAAGGGGGAATATGAACATACCCATGCTTGGATAGCAGGTTTCTACCCATATGACGACCCTAAGTATTCCTTTGTCATATTCCTTGAAGATGGAGGTTTGAGTTTTGATTCTCTACCATACATTAAGGAAGTGCTACATTGGTTAATTGAAAGCGAGTACTACTAGTTCATCTTTTGTTCATTTCTGTTTGTTAAACTTAACTATGGAGTTTAATAAGTTTGAAGTGGCATACATGTTACAAAACGAGAGGGTGGGGAGGAAATATATACTAAACTATATCCTCTCGCATAAGATGTTTAATATAGATTGTAATGTACTAAAAGACTACAAGAAATCAATAGAAGATTTAGGAATATCCATAATTTCTTGTACTGAACCTGAATACCCTCATCTACTAAAGGAAATATACGACTACCCATTGATACTTTTCTGTAAGGGAGATAGAAGCCTACTTAATAGGCATATAATCACTATGGTTGGTACTAGAGAAATGAGTGAATATGGCAAATGGTGTGTGAAATACATACTAGAGAGTATGAGAGAGGAAAACGTTGTAGTAGTGAGTGGTCTAGCCAATGGAATTGATGCTCAAGTTCATAAAACATGTCTAGATTTAAATATCCCTACAATTGCAGTAGTAGCGGGAGGACTAGATCGGGGATATCCCAAGAGTAACGAGCAACTATATCAAGAAATTTGTAAAAAAGGACTAGTAATTTCTGAATTTCCACACGGTAGAACAATCGTGAAGGGTATGTTCCCAATGAGAAATAGAATACTAGCAGGAATGGCTCTAGCTAGCGTAATAGTAGAGTCTGGAGAGCAGGGAGGCTCATTAATAACTGCAAGACTATCTATAGAGTACGGAAGAGAGACCTTCTGTATACCTTGTAATATAAACAAATTTGCGTTACAGGGTTGTAACATGCTTTTAGAGAGGGGAGCTGTACCTCTTTTTAGCCCCAAACAGGTGGTTGAATTTCTTAGAGAAAGAATAAAAGATTGGTACTGTCCGTATGTCCGAATACGCCAATAGGAGGACGCTCCTGCATCTTGTGGGGAATATTTGAACAGATTAGAGGGGGTGTATAACTGTTGTATAGATTTGACAGGAATAGCAGAGTGTATTCTTGACAATTATATTTTTTGAAGGTATTTTTATTGAAGACTATGGCAAAAACTAAAAAAACAAAAACAACTTACAAGAACTTACTACTTGTTGAGTCTCCTGCGAAAGCGAAGACTATTAACAAATACTTAGGATCAGATTTTAAAGTATTGGCTACTGTAGGACACATCATAGATTTACCAAAGAGTAGTCTAGCAGTTGATGTGGAGAACAACTACGAACCACAATATGAGACAATATATGGAAAAGGGAAGATAATACAGGAGCTTAAAAGAGCTGTACCTAAAGGTGGTAATGTATATCTTGCAATGGATTTGGATAGGGAAGGAGAAGCAATTGCTTGGCATGTTAAGAATGCTCTTAAACTCAAAAATCCTAAGAGGGTTACATTCAACGAAATTACAAAAGATGCTGTAAACAAAGCAGTAGCTGATGCAGGGAAGATAGATGATAATCTTGTAGAGGCTCAGAAGGCTAGGAGAATACTAGATAGATTGGTAGGATATAAACTCTCGGAGATCATATGGAAAAAGGTCTGGTATGGACTTTCTGCAGGTAGGGTACAGTCTGTAGCGCTAAGATTGATTGTAGAGAAAGAAGAAGAAAGGGAAGCTTTCAAATCGGAAGAATTCTGGGACTTTGGTGTCGTAGTAAAGGATAGCGATGGGAATGATCTAACTGCGAAGTTAAAGACCAAAGATGGTAAGAAATATGTACCTGTAGATTCAAAAGAGGTCAAAGATCTGGAGAAACTACTAGGAAAATCCAATTACACAGTAGTAGATGTAGTAGAGAGAGAGAGAAAGAAAAGGCCATATCCACCTCTTACGACCTCTAAACTTCAACAGTCTGGACATATTGCATTTGGTTTTACATCTAAGAGAACGATGGGTATAGCGCAGGCATTGTATCAGGCAGGACATATTACATATATGAGAACTGATTCTACCAACCTTAGTATGAAGGCAATTAAAGAGATTAGGAAGTTGGTTGGTGAGAAATATGGTAAGGAATATCTTCCAGAGAAGCCAATGTTCTACAAGACCAAGAGTAAAGGAGCACAGGAGGCTCACGAGGCGATTAGACCAACGAATTTTTCAATGACAAAGGAAGATGTAGCTAAGAAATTTGGTAATGCAGAAGCCAAACTCTATGATCTAATATGGAGAAGGGCAGTGAGTAGTCAGGTAGCTCCTAAGAGGGCTAAGGTTTTGACAGTAAAGATACAGGCTAAGGATGTAGCAGATCCTAAGTATATCTTCTCACTTGGTGGTGAGATGACACTGTTTGATGGTTTTAGAAGAATATTGGGCGGTGGTAAGGCACAGGAGGATTTGAGTGAGATTACTAAGATTGTTAAGGGTGATGAGCTTAAGAAGGTTAAGTTTGAAACAGAGCAGAAATTTACACAGCCTCCTGCAAGGTTTAATGAGGCGAGTTTAGTAAAGATGTTGGAGAAATTGGGTATTGGTAGGCCTTCTACATATGCATCTATCATTTCCACCATACAGGCGAGGGGGTATGTAGAGAGGGAGGGTAAGACACTGTTTCCTACTGATGTTGGTAGGGTTGTTACGAACTTTCTAAGAGGTAGTTTTAAGAGATTGGTTGATTATGAGTATACAGCTAAGGTAGAGGATGAATTGGATGATATTGCAGAGGGTAAGATAGATTATGTCCCTTTCATAGATTCACAGTACAAGCCTTTGATGAAGGAGATAAAGGTGGCGGATAAAGAGGTGGATAAGAAGGATGTAGTCATTTTGGGTAAGGCTAAGGGTGAGAAGTGTCCAGAGTGTAAGGGGAGTATGGTAGTAAGGGTGGGTAGGTATGGTAAGTTTTTGAGTTGTGCTAAGTTCCCAGAGTGTAAGGGTATGAAGGATCTTTCTGGTGGAGAAGAGGCTTTGGATTTCAAGAAGTATTTTAAGCCTAAGGAGTGTCCTAAGTGTAAGGCTAAGATGGTACTTAAGAATGGTAAGTATGGTAAGTTTTGGGCTTGTGAGAAGTATCCAGAGTGTAAGACCACTATGCCGATGCTTTTGGTAGAGAAGTGTCCAGAGTGTAAGGAGCATTTGGTAGAGAGAAGGAGTAAGTGGGGTAAGATATTTATAGGTTGTAGTGGATATCCTAAGTGTAAGTATATTAAGAAGGCTAAGAAGAAAGAGAAAAAGTAGTTCATCTTTTGTTCATTTCCCTTTGTTAAAATAGAGTATGTTACCAAGAGAAAAATTCCTTAAAGGTGGTGTAGACTATCTATCTGATACCGATTTAATATCTATCCTTGTAGGAAGTGGTATTAAAGGTAAAAACTTTAGAACCATATCCCTAGGAATACTCAAAAAGATTAAGAAGAACATCAAAGAAGGTCTAGATACAACAATATCTGACCTTACCACTATCGATGGAGTAGGGAGTGTAACCGCTATGCGCATACTCTCTGGTATTGAGTTAGGAAGAAGAATATATGGCTTGTATATGGGACAAACCACTGTAGTTAAAAACTCTAACCAAGCATATGAACTACTCAAAAGTATGTCTAAATTTAAACAAGAACACATTGTAGCACTCTACCTTAACTCTAGATTTGAACTACTCGAACAGAGGACGGTAAGGATAGGGGGAGTAGATAGTGCAGGACTACTACCAAGAGATGTAATAGGGTATGCATTGGAAAAGAATGCATCTTTTGTAGTACTAGCACACAATCATCCATCTGGAGACTGTACACCAAGTAAAGAAGATATATTGCTTACACAAAGGTTGAAAGAAGCGATGGACATTGTAGGTATTAATCTCCTAGAACACATTGTAATTGCTAAAGATGGGTGGAGGAGTGTGGAGATTTGAATGTGGTATAATTCAACATATGATAATATTCCACTCAAAACATAACGACAAAGTATACGATATCAAACTTGAGATTAACGCATACATAGACATTAATAAAAAAGACAAGCAAAAAATAAACAAAGTTGTTCACATACTAAATACACTAGGATGTGAAGAAGAAGAAGAGGTACAATACTACAGCCTTGTATCCGAGCAAGAAGATGAAGAACTTCTTTTAGATGTACAATACCGCAAACCAGAAAAAGTTGAAGAAAAGGAGATACAAAGATAAAAGATAGATTCGAAAGATTAGGACTAGATCACAAAACCCCTTGATATCTACTATACCATTCGTGTATAATTAGCCTGTTAATTAATATATCTCACATATCTCTTGATATATTTCCTTGTAGTAATTTACTACCTAAAGAGATAGGTGTCTAAAGGAAAGGATAAACAATATGAAAGACAAAAAGTCTACAGTCTCAACCAATACCAAGACTAAAAACAAAGGTGTTAAAATACCTGAACTAATGAAATTTCTTAAGGCAGGTGCTCATTTCGGTCACAAGACAAGTGCTTGGAACCCTAAAATGAAAAAATATATCTACCAACAAAGAAACGGAGTACACATCATTGACCTAATTAAGTCTAAACCAATGCTAGAGAAAGCACTCAATGCAATTGAAGATGCTTCTAACAAAGGATATGTCCTCTTTGTAGGAACTAAAGGACAAGCAGCTACAATTGTACAAAATAAAGCAGATGAAGTGGGAGCATTCTACATTGTCAAACGATGGCCAGGAGGACTCTTCACAAACTTTGGAATTCTTAAAAAAGGTGTCTTCAATTTGCTAAAGATGGAAGAATCTAGAGCAAGTGGAGGAAAAGGTCTCGTTAAAAAAGAGGTCCTCATGATGGAAAGAAAAGTACAGAGAATGAACAAAATCTACGAAGGTATTAAATTTATGGACAAATTACCAGCACTAGTAATTGTGGTTGACAGTAAAGTTGAGAAGAATGCGATAAGGGAAGCTGGAATTGCAGGAATACCAACAGTTGCTCTAGTAGATACCAACTGTGATCCTGACATTGTAGACTACCCAATCCCAGCAAACGATGATTCTCTTAAGAGTATTACTCTGTATGTAGAACTCTTCGGTCAAGCAATTAAGAATGGAAGTAAATCTCAAGCCCTAATTGCATTAAGAAAGAACCACAAAGCTAACCTTAAGAACCTTAATGATAGATATATTGCAGAAAAGGAAAGAGTAGCTAGAATGGAAGAAGAGGAGAGGGTAAGAATGAAGATTCTACGAGATGGGAAAACCTTTAGTAAACAAAGTACTGGTGTAGTCAGAGTTGTTAAGAAAAAGAAGAATATAGAAGAAGATATAAAGGCGGCAGAAGCAGTAAAAGCAAAAACAGACTCAAAGAATATTGAAGAACTAGGCCTTGGAGGAAGAATAGAGAAAGCTCTCATTGCCGAAGGTATTACTACCTTAGAGGGTATTGTTGGAAAGAGTAAGAAGGATCTTATAGAGATAAAAGGTATTGGTGAAAAAGCAGCAGAAAGTATTCTTAAAGCTATTAAATAACTTTAATATTTTATTAAAACCATGTCAGTATCAATTGACGATATTAAAAAATTAAGGGCAAAAACATCTGCAGGTATGGGACTCTGTAAAGAAGCACTAAGTAAGTCAGATGGGGATATGAAGAAAGCCATTGAGTATATAAATAAGAGAAGTGATGTCATCGGCAGACTACACAATCTCACCGGAGCTAAGATTGGTCTTTGTAAATTAGCACTAGAAGAAACAGGTAAAGATTTCGAAAAGAGTGTAGAACTAATTAAAGAAAGAGGTTGGGATGAACCAATTGAACCAGACTGTGAAATAGGTAATGGTGTAATAGAGACATACTTACATGGTGTTGATCAAAGACTGGTATCTCTAGTAGAGGTAGGATGTAAGACAGACTTTGTAGCAAAGAATGATGAATTTAAATCTTTTGTACACGAATTAGCCTTACAGGTAGCAGCAATGAAGCCTAAATTTGTGTCCAAAGACTCTATTCCAAAAGAAAAGATTGCAGAACTAACAGATATGTTTACAAAGGAAGCTCAAGCTGAAGGAAAACCTAAGAATATGTCACCTAAGATTGTAGAAGGTAAAATGAATAAATATCTTAGTGAGAATTGTTTACTTGAACAAAAGTGGTTCAAGGATGAATCTAAGACTATGAGGAATCTTCTAGATGAGTCCATTACTAAAATGGGAGAGCCTTTAGAAGTAAGAAGAATCCTTGTTTGGGAGTTTGGGAAATAAATGGTTTTAGGTTTAAAGTGAAGGGGAGATTTTATCTCCCTTTTGTTTTCTACTGTTTTTTTGTAAAATCTAATATAACTTTAGTTACATATAGATATGGACACAGACAAATTTCAGATAGACTTAGATAAATGTATAGAAGCTTTTAAAGAAGACCTTGCACAAATTAGAACAGGAAGAGCTACACCTGAGTTGGTGGAAGATATACTAGTAGATGTATACGAGACACTCTTGCCAATAAAGAACTATGCCTCTATAAATGCCTCTGATACTAGATCTCTCCTCATCTCACCATGGGATAAAAGTATTCTAGACAATATCTCCAAAGCCATATCAAGTGCTAATATGGGATTCTCTCCAGTCACCGAAGGAGATTGTATTAGAGTAACAATCCCTGAACTAACAGAAGAACGAAGAAAAGACTATGTGAAGATTATGAAAGATAGATCAGAAGATGCTAGGATATCAGTAAGAGGTGTAAGACAGAAATATATGAAAGAGCTAGATACTATGCAAACAGGAGGCTTCTCGGAGGAAGAAGCAGATAGGATAAGGGTTGGTTTTGAGAAATTGGTAAAGGAATACAATGAGAAGATAGAAGAAATAAAGAATGCCAAAGAAAAAGATCTAATGACAATCTAAAAGCTTAAATTAATCACTACTCGACATGGATATAATAATAACAATTCTCTTACTTATTCTTGTTCTTGGTGTTCTTGTCTTCATACACGAACTTGGTCACTTCCTAGCTGCTAGGATTGTAGGAGCAACAGTATATGAGTTTGCACTAGGATATGGCCCCAAACTCATATCAAAGAAATATAAAGGAACGCTTTACAGTATTAGATTGTTACCACTAGGTGGTTTTGTAAAAATATTGGGAGATGGAGACCCTGGGAAGAAAGGGGAGGAGGAGCTTAGAGAAAAAGACATAGAGGGGGATTTAAAGAATAAGAGTAAACCAGCCCAGATATTTGTAATGTTAGCTGGGGTATCTATGAATATCCTCTTGGCTATTGTCGCATACTTTGTAGTTTTAGGTTTTAGTAATTGGAAGATAGACCTTTCCTATGAGTTTGAAGACTTCAAACCACTAGGAGCGACTATTGTAAGGGAGAGAGATATGGATGTCCCATATCAAGTATTGGAGGACAGTTTGGCAGAATCTTCTGGTATGCCAAAGGAGGGATATATCAAAAGTATTAACAATGAATATGTGGAATATGTAGAAGATATCTCTAGACTAATAGAAGGCAATGAGACTGTATTAGTTGAAACATGTGATATGGAAGAGATATGCAATGAGTATATTGTGAGTGTGGGAGATGATGGGAAAATTGGTATAGCTATTGGTTCTAACTATTACATCTCTGTAGACTACTCTGAGCACAAAGCTCTAAGTGGGGTTTCTCATTTAATAAATAATGTAAGACTAATCGGCAGAGTATTTGGAGGTTTATTTGAGGAAGCAAGAGAGACTGGGGATTACAGTTCTCTCTCAGGTTCTGTAGCTGGTCCAGTAGGCATGTTTTTCTTAATTGATTACTTTAAGGACTTGGGTTGGGTACCCTTTATTGCTTTAGTTGCAGACCTCTCTCTTTCCTTAGCCTTTATGAATCTACTCCCTATTCCTGCACTAGATGGGGGGAGGGTATTTATACTTGTGGTAGAAGGAGTGTTGAGAAAGGACTTAGACCCTAAAGTAGAGGCTATTATCATCAATCTTAGCTTCATACTGCTCATGGTATTTATTGTAATTGTAATGATTAAGGATATAGCCAATATTAATGAGTTGAAAAGTCTGTTTGAATAGTATAGATTATTAATAGTAATATTAGCTCTGCCAATTGATGAAAATAAGGATCACTAAAACAGGGAAGATAATTCTCTATGTAATACTAGGAATTCTAATCTTGGGCTCTAGTGGTTACCTACTATGGAGAGTAATGCAACCACAAACCATGGCCCCTATAGATAGTGATGCAGGAGGAGGGGGAGATGGTGGAGGTTGTTGTTTAGCCTCATACGTTAACGGTAGTTGGATGTGTCCAGTTGACACTTGGAAAGCTCGTTGTGACGCGAATCCTAATGATAAGGTTGCCTGTTTCTGTAAAAATAAGAGTAAAGTTAATCGCTGTGGAAGTAATCGCTACTGTCTATCATCTAAAAGGAGTGAGGAATCAACATGTAATGTGTGTGAGGGAGAACCTTTGCCACAAGATCAAGATTGCTATGGAGGCTCAGACTGTGATGCATGTGCATATCCCAATGTAGGATTTTGTATTAGTGGAAAGTGTACATGTAAACACTGGAGTACTACTGGACTACCTCAACCATGCGAATCTCCTGGAGAGACCTTCTCATGTAAAGCTTCGTGCCCTTCTGGGCAGGAAGAGTGTGGAAGTGACCATACAGACTGTACTGAGGTAAGAGAAGATTGTACATGTTCTGTTTGTAAGAATAAGTCATACGCCACCATTTGGTGTAAAGATGCTCCTGTCAATGTCTGCTCTGGAGAATCTTGGATAGAGCAACCATCAGGAACGAAAACGTACTGCTCTAAATTTAGTGCAATAGCGGAAGCAAGCGATCCAGACGGTATAGATCTAAGTAGTATAAAAGTAACACTAGGAGTAGATACAATCGAGTTGTGTACAGCAAGTCCTACAACCACCTGCTACACTACTGCAGACAGTGGGGATAATACAAGAATAAGTGTGAAAATAAATGAATACAAGTGTTTAACTGCAGGTGAGTACATACTGAACATTAACTGGAGTGATAGCCTGGGTGCAAGTGGGGACGACTGTGCACTAAGTACGACCTTTGAGATGGCAGAACAAGCCAAGGGAAGCTGTGGAGACGGAATACTAGATAGTGCTGGAGGTGAACAATGTGAACTAGGTGATCCAGATGGATATCAGTGTAGCTGGGAGACATGTAACCAAACTACATGTATATGTCCAAGCACTAACCCAGAGTGGAGCATCTCTAAAGTAGGTGTAGAAAGCTGTATAGAAGACGGAGAGAGTGTTGAGGGAAGATCTACATACACAATTACAGTAACTAATATTGGAGACGCACAAGGGAATATAGATAGGCTAGTAGATAATCTTGACAACAAAGTAATAGCAAGTTACTTGGAAAACATCTCTGGTGTAGGAGCATACACTAACGGACAAATAACATGGGACTTAGAAGGAGATGATGAAATCTTTGGAGTAGGAGAAACTCAAACATTCACATACTACATACAGGTACCATCTAGTGCATTTGGTACATACGAGAACACAGTAACCGCATATCCAAGTGAAGGAGAAAGCTTCTCTGCGCAAGAAACAGTAGTAATAGATTGTGAGATAGAAGGTGAAATACCACAAACAGGCCTTTTTGATAGCAGTATGGCTAAAATCATTGCAGGAATGGTATTAATTCTTGTAGGTGCTACTTGGAACAAGGTGAACTTCACTCTAGACTTTACTGTAAAAGACTACGTATCGGATCGAAGAATAAAAAGATTTGAAAACAAGGTAGCAAAGAAGAAGTAGAATGTGATATAATCCAACCGGTTACATTAATTAATAGAGATAAACATGGCAGTAATTGTACATGCTAATGAAAATATAGACAGTGCCCTAAAAAGACTACACAGAGAAGTTCTTAGAGAAAGAATCTTAGAAACATTTAGAAATAGAACATACAGGATTAAAAAAGCTGACCTTAAGATTGCAAAAAGAAGAGAATGGGCCAAGATGAAAAGAAGAAGAAGAACCGCTGCAAGAAGAGCAAAATAATTTGTTAACTTCTCACTATGTCTCTCCTACAAACCCTCCGAAAAGATATGATAACTGCTACTAAAGCAGGAGATAAGGATGTAATCAATATCCTTAAGATGGTACTAGCTACTATCAAAAATATTCAAATAGACCAATCAGAAGAACTAACAGATGAAAATGTTGAAAAAATACTTAGAAAAGAAACTAAAAAGATAGAAGACTCTATTGCACAATATACTCAAATGGAGAGAGATGACCTTGTAAAAAATGAGAAAAAAGATTTAGACATATTACAAAAATATCTCCCTGAACTCATGAGTGAAGAGAAGGTAAGAGAAGTAGTTTCTGCGAAAATCAAAGAACTAGGAGCAACAGATATGAGAGAAATGGGCAAAATAATGGGCTCAGTTATGCAAGAACTCCAAGGCAGTGCAGACGGAAATGTTGTAAAAAAGATTGTACAAGAGATACTAAGCAATGGTTAAGATATTCGATACGCAAGTCCTCCTAGACATATATCCTAAATTACCCTTTACACATAGAGGAGTAGAGGAGTACCTTGAACAATTTACTACTCTAGGTGAAAAGAACGTAGATATCGTATTTGTAGAAAAGAAATACATCAAAAAACTTAATAAAGAGTATAGAAGTAAAGATGAAGTTACAGACGTGTTATCATTTAAGCTTGATACAAAAGATCTTCTAGGCGAAGTCTACATATGTCCTCAATATATATATAAAAAGTTCTCAAAGAAGAAATTTATAGAAGAAATAATAAGACTTTGTGTACACGGAGTCCTACATTTACAAGGAGAAGACCATACAAAAAAGTTTGATAAAGTTGATTACAAGGATGAACCAATGTATATTAATCAAGAAGAAATAGTCGATAAAATGTTAAACAAGTTAATAAAAACATGATACTAATTGCCGGAATAGGAAATGGGGATGTGAAGTACTACAATACTAGACACAATGCTGGATACTTTGGTATAGAAGTACTAAAGATTGCTCTAAGATACGAAGGCTTCCGTGCTGACTATACATTCAAATACTCCAAATATGAGAAATCAGACTTAATAAGATTTAAGTGGGGTGGAGGAGAGGAAATTATCCTACAAAAGTTTAAAGGCTTTATGAACGAATCAGGAAAATATGTTAAAAAACTTTACGATGATAATGATGTAAAGCACCTAATCCTTTTCCATGACGACCTAGATATCAAGTTAGGAGAATATAAAATTCAATATGGGAAATCTCCACACGGACATAATGGAGTAAACAGTGTAGAAGAAAGTATGGGTACTAAAGACTTTCTAAGGGTAAGAATAGGCATTGAGAATAGGGGAGATAGACAAATCCCTGGAGAGAAATATGTACTAGAACGATTTACTCAAGAAGAAATGGTAATACTCAAAGAAGGGCTCGTAGGAGCATGTGAGGAACTTCTTCTTACTGACATATTTGAAAAGTGGATATAGTCTCTCCATAGAAAAGAAGTATACCCTCATAAGTGTGATACTGTACAACCCTCTCACCAGGCAAGACAATAGCCACCCTATTCCTATCCATAGTCATTCCCATATTCATAATCTCACCATCATCATCTAGTATGAAGAAAACCCTACCACTAGCAAGTATAGGACTGCCATTGAGATTAAGATCAATCAGTAAGTCCTTAGAAAGATAGTACTCTCTTAAAACATCTTGATAATCAATATCTACAGAGTAGCTCTTTTTATCCATCGATTGAGTATAGAAATCCTTAAGTACAGGTTCAATAGGTGAGTTACTCTCAAAGAAAGCTTGGGAAACCAATCTGTAAGAATCTAAACCACCGAACCTATAAACAACCTGATTTCTCAGACCAACCTTACTACTAACGGTAATCTTGTTTGAATCTACAACACCTCTTAGTGAAGAAATCAGATCTTCTCTCTCGGCATCCAATATGTTATCAATCCCATCATTATCAATATCCATATCCTGTATATTCATAAGCGTATCATAATCCAAATCATCCATACTGGAAATCCCTAGAAAACTGTTGTTGTAAGTCTGGGTATTGAGAAACATGGTAAAAAGGAGATATACACTGGTAAGGGAAAGCAATCCATACATCGCCATACTTTGCCATTTAACTTTTTTAAGAAACCTTTTACTTAATGATATTAAAGCAATCACTACAATAACTAACTCAATAGCAAAATATACACTTAAGAAATATCCTACGAAATAACTAGGTTCAAACAAATATTTTAATATAGTGAAATATCTAGTAGTAAAAGGATAAAGGAACATAATATCACCAACTAACAAATCGGCTAAGAAATGAGAAATACCTGCAATTAGAAAAGAATTAAGTAGTATTTTAAGAAAATCCTTTGAGAAAAACTGCTTCATTCTCTTATTCATTCCTCTATAAACTAACTTCATTACCAGCAACAACCCCAACCAAACTATTAACCAATAAAAAGGAGTATGGGTGAAAATATCATGATGAGAATATGCAGGCCTGCCAATCATCATCATAAGGAAAAGATCTAAATCAGGCATAACTCCAAAAGCTAGGGAACAAGCAATTAGAAATGTGTGTTGTGAAGGCTTAAGACCTACAATCTTCTTCTTTTGTAGCATCTCATTAGCAAGATAAGAAATCGGTCCATGCGCTATATACATTCCTCTCCCCCTTACAAATTAACACTTAATCCAATATAATCTCGAATATGCAAAATTACAATCATTCAACAACTAAAGATAACCTTTTTAATCAATTAAGTAAACACTTTAATATTAACAAAGAACAAAAATATTTCTCTCAAGTAGATAGTGAATTTGAAGAGATATTTGCAGAAATACTTGGTCGCAAACTTCAGTGCTCTGTATATATATCAAAAAACATAGAAGAAAAGAACATTAAAGTTCTTAGATTACAAAAAGGAGAAAGGTTTGAATCGGGATCTCTTAGTAAATTGGGATACAAGAAAGTAGAAAGAGTGTGGGAAGAGGGGGAGTTCTCTATACTAGGAGATGTAGTAATTCTCTGGCCCCACAGTATGAAAAATATCCTAAGGCTAAGCATTTGGGGAGAAGAGATAGAAAGTATTGAAATAGTAGAACCAAGTAGTAGAAGAAAGATAGAAGAACTGCAGTTCAAGGAAATCCTAGATGCTAATTCTTCCAATATTGTAGGTAATGAGTGTCTTTCTAACTCCCAGCTAATATACCTTACCCAAGATCTAGAGTTAGAAACTTACGAAGTAGGTCTTAAACGTATTCCAGCAATATATAGCTATATAGATTTACATACTACAGAAAATATACTACGGAATTACAAGAAATTGGGTTATAAAATATGGTATCTCTCAAAAAGTTTAGAGAGATTCGAGAAAAGTCAGAGTAATCTTACTAAATATATAGATAAATACTTCGAAACCGAGAGTAACATAGAAAAGAATCTAAGTAGAGGCTTTGTATATGAAAAAGCTAAGCTAATTCTCCTTACAGACTTGGAAGTACTAGGGGAGGTAGATATTTCAGATCACAAAACAGGTTTGAGGAATATAGATGCCTCCTCATTGGAAATATTAAAGAAAATAGTTCCAGGGGACTACCTTGTACATGAAGATCATGGTATTGGAATATTTAAAGGTGTTAAGGAGATAGAAGAAAAGAAATATTTAGATATTCACTATGCTAAAAGTGACAAATTACTCATACCTTTTAATGCTTTAGAGAAGGTGATGAAATATATTGGTGTAGGACGTAAGAAACCTGTACTTACAGGGCTCAATAGTGGGATATGGAGTAGAATATCCAAGAGTGCAAAGAAACAGGCAGAGAGTATAGCTAAGGAGCTCCTAGTACTATACGCACTTCGTACTACAACTACTACAGAGATTGTGGTAAAGGAAGGACAATTAGAAGACTTTTGGGAGTTTGTAAGCGGTTTTGAATTCAGAGATACAGAAGATCAGCTAGTAGCAACAAAAAATATTGTAGAAGATTTTCAGAATACAATACCAATGGACAGACTACTTGTAGGAGATGTAGGCTTTGGTAAGACAGAAATCGCTATGCGAGCAGCCTATGGGGTAGTAAACGCAGGTTTCCAAGTAGCAATACTTGCCCCTACAACAGTACTTGTAGAACAACATCTTAAAGTATTAAGAAAAAGATTTGATAAATACCCATATGTAATTGAATCTTTAAGTAGATTTAATACCCAGACACAAGGAGAGAAAATTAGAAAGGGGATAGAGAGTGGTGGTATAGATATTGTTGTAGGTACACATAGTTTACTCTCCAAGAAAGTCAAATTTAAGAATCTCGGACTAGTAATTCTAGACGAAGAGCAGAAATTTGGAGTTAAACAAAAAGAACATCTTAAAGGTATGCGATTAAATACTAATATACTCTCAATGACGGCTACGCCCATCCCTAGAACTCTAAATATGTCACTAATGGGTATAAGGGATATCTCTGTACTTGCTACACCTCCAAGTGGGAGGAAGGATATTAAGAATGAATTCAAGAAATTCTCGTGGAAAGATATAGAGAGAGTAGTGACAAGAGAGCTGGATAGAGATGGTCAGGTATTCTTCCTACACAATCGTATAGGGACTATACAGTTCGTACAAAAAAGGTTACAGAAAATATTCCCAGAAAATGTAGTAGAAATATTGCACGGGCAGATGAGTAGCAAAAGGATTGAACAAACTATGAACTCATTCGTAGGCGGTAGTATAGATATATTGCTTTGTACTACGATAATAGAGAACGGAATAGATATCCACAATGTGAATACTTTAATTGTGGGTGATATAAATATGTTTGGTCTCTCTCAACTCTACCAACTTCGGGGGAGGATAGGACGGGGTAGTAGACAGGCCTATGCCTGTTTCTTGTTTGAGAATCTGACAAGTAATAGTGCTCTAAGGATTGGTGCACTAAAGGATTCCGAGTCTTTGGGTTCTGGCTTTATCCTCTCTAATCGTGATTTGGAGATTAGAGGAGCAGGGGATATCCTAGGGAGCAATCAGTCTGGAACTATCAATTCAATTGGTTACGGTTTGTATACACAGATGCTTAGTGATGCAGTCAAAAAATTAAAAGCCTAAGGTTAAAGTCTTTTATCCGAGTAAAATATTTTTACTTTACAGCGTTGTAGAAGCTGGTCTAAGATATAACATCATGTCAACAGTACTATACCGAAAATATCGAGCCCAGAACTTTGATGAATTAGTAGGGCAAGAACATATTACTAAAATATTGAAGAATGCTGTAAAAAGGGACCAGCTCTCACATGCATATCTTTTTGTTGGATCTAGAGGAACTGGTAAGACCAGTGCTGCAAGAATTTTTGCTAAGGCTGTTAACTGTACAAATATAGGTAAAGACGGCAATCCTTGCGGCAAATGTACGATATGTAAGGGTGTTCTCAGTGGTAATTTCCTAGATCTCATCGAAATAGATGCAGCATCTAATAGGGGGATTGATCAGATTAGAGAATTAAAAGAAAAGATTGAGTTTTCTCCAAACGAGGGTAAGTACAAGGTCTATATTATCGACGAAGTCCACATGCTTACTACAGAGGCTTTTAATGCACTTCTTAAGACTTTAGAAGAGCCTCCATCACACATCATCTTCATACTTGCTACTACAGAGGTTCATAAGCTACCTGCTACAATTCTTTCTAGGTGTCAGAGGTATGATTTTAAGTTGGGGAATGATAAGGAGATAGAGGCAGTAATAGATCGTAGCAGTAAGGGGGAGGGTATGAAGGTGGAGGATAGCGCAAAGTATTTGATTGTAAAGAATGCAAGGGGTAGTTACAGGGATGCTCTTTCTCTACTTGATGTCGTATTTTGTGGTCAGAGTGGCAAGGACAAGAAGATTACTGAAGAAGAGGTAAGGGATTTGTTGGGTTTGCCCGATATTGTAATGGTAGATGCTTTACTAACTAGTTTAATGAATGGTGACGCAAAGAAGGCACTAGACCTTATAGAAAGTATAGAAAAGAAGGGTGTTAATCTAGAACAATTCGTATCATACACCTTGGAAATACTAAGAGAGGTATTGGTCGCAAAGATTAAGGATGAGGAATTAGAGTATGATTTTTACAATAAGGTTGCTCAGAAGGATATCTTAAAATTTGTAAAGATATTTCTAGAAATAGAGAGGAGTTTTAGGGGTAGTAGTAATCAGTCGCTAATTTTAGAGATGATAATTCCTGAGTTTTGTGTAGATCAAAATATCGAAGAGGAGGAAGAAGAGGAAGAGGAAGAGGCTGTGGATAATGATGTGGATATGAAGGAGGAGGAGGATAAGAAGCCTGTTGTAGTAAGTTCTGATGAGGATATTGACTTTGAGGCCATTAAAAAGAACTGGGGTAAGGTAGCACAAGCTATAAAGCCTGTACATAGGCATTTGTTTGCATTCTTGGGTACATCTAAACCTATAAGGTGTGAGGGAAGTAGTCTTTACATAGAGGTTCCTTTCCAGTTCCATAAAGATCAGATTGATTGTCCACAGAGTAGGGATGTAATTAACAGGGTTCTAAAGGATATGTTTAATGTTTCTTGTCATCTAGTGTGTAGTGTTAATGAAAAAGCTAAGCCTCGTATGAAGAGTAATGCAGATATTGTACTTAAAGATATCCCAACAAAGGAGAGTGTGAATGTAGCTAGTAGTAAGAAGAAATACTTCAGACCGAAAATGTCAGCAGAGGTAGAAGCTATATTCGAGGGGATGTAATTGAAAGTTGTTAAGCTTGATGTATAATATGATAGAGATAAATTCGTAGACATCAGATATGTCCAACCCTGAGATAAGAGAGAGTGATAATTCACAAGGAGGTTTAGATCCTCGCCATTTTGTTGCAGGAGCTATTATACTCAGTGCGGCCGCTGCAGCAACATCAGCATGTCAAACTCCAGAAGCCCTAGCTAATACTCCTGAGGGCAAGGTCCCTATGGAAGAATATGATCCTACATTGGTTCAGCAAGAACCTTTGTCTACCCCCACCCCAGAGAGTTCTGAAGTATCTCCTACCCCTACCATGATGCCTACTGAAGTGGTAGAAGAAGAGGTTGAAACCTTTCTAAGTATCACAGAAGGCTTTACAGTAGTACCAGGTACAAGAGAAGAAGTAGATAAGCCCTTTGTAGTTTCAAAAGATGCTCAGGCATTTAGAATTCCAATTACAGAAAATGATGGACGAGATGTTCTAGATATCTCTAAAGCAATCTCTGTAGGAGATATAAAAGAAGATGTTGTTGTTCCTGTTTATGAAATCCTTGTGATGGTAGATAAAGAAGGTAATGAGGTAAAGATTGCCCTTGTTGAAGATGTTGTGGGAGAATCCGCAGTCCATGCTGTAGTAATACAGGATAAAGAGGAAAATATTTTTGCAACCGAGAGAGAAGATGGAGCCATTGCAACTGGAGTAATTACCAATCTAGGAGAGTATCCTGCTGAAGATGTAGAGACTTTATCCAAAGTCTTTGAGCAATTTGTAAACTTTCAGAGAACTGGTGGAGAGTTTAAGAATGGTGCAGAATATACCTCTGATTATATATTCGGAATAGATAAATATACCGAGGAAGAAACAGATCTCCTTTTGGAAATGCTAAAGAGGTTGAATAGTAGTGATTCCGAGGAAGAAAGTTTCATTTCAAAGGTAAAAGGGTTTGTAAATGTAGATATCTCTGTGAGCGAAAATGGTGATATATGGTTTACTCTCTCTGAGAGTAATGAGCTTCGTGAGGTTGATATGTCTTTTCTACAGGGAGATTTTCCTCAAGTAGTTGAATCGAGTGTTGGAATGAGTGAAGAGGAGCAGGTAATGGCAGAGAATATATTGGATTTACAAGGTTTTGGTGTTTTCTTAGAGGATTTAGAGCAGGGAGAGCAGGTGTCGGAGTTTTTGAAATTGCAGGAGGATTTGAATGGTTGTAATGGGAATGTAGTGTGTTTAGGAGAAATTAGCAAGCCTCTTGCAGAGTATGTAGAGAATGGTGGAGATCTTAATTCCATAGCTCTAGCATTTGTAGTGAGAGAATATTTCCCGGATTTTGGGTTTCCTAAGTTAGGTGATGAGATTAGGAGGACTCCTAGAGAAGTTCTCCAAGATATTAGTTTTTCTTATTATAATTATGTGGAGTTGTTTGATTTAAAATTTAACAACAAACAAATAATGAGATCGCCCACTACTTACGGAGGGACCTTCTATACTGGACCTGAAAATCAAGTATATTCTTTCCTTGTTCCTGGAGATATCCTCTTTTTTGAAGGGGAGAATTATTGGGGAAATCCAGAAACAGCAGGTTTCCAGATTATTCTTGCCAAGATTGTAGCAGAAGATGGCAGTATATCATTATTGGTTGCTGGAACAAATGGAGATAGCGAAATAGTGGTATACACAAGTAAAGATAACGTGGATAATCTAATAACTAAAAATGGTCAGGGATCTGTAATAAGAGGTGGGTGGATAGCACCAGAGCTACCACCAGGGGCAGATCCAATGCCTACTCCCCCAAAGGCAGATAGCTAACGATTTATCCATTACTACGAGCTCTTGATACTAAAAAGGACATAGGATATCATTAAATATGAGATTTATTTTATAATTCAAAGTAAATGAAGAATAAAACTGTCCTAATTGTTGTAGCTATCATTTTATCAGGTATCTTTTTCTCTAGTTATATCATTAAGAGTGATGTATTGGCATATGACTGTAGAGCTTTAGGTATGGTTTGTGTAAAGCCGGGTGGTATTGTGAGGAATGTTTGGTTTAGAACCTCGGGTATATGTTGGTTTCATAGTGGAACCTATAAATATTCCTGTACAGGTAATAATAGAAATTGTAATGGTGGTGTATATTACTATCGAACGTGGGCACTATGTAATGCGGGAGGTCACCATAGATTTGCCGGTTGTTGTGGAGAGCCTAGCTGTACCCCCGGCTGTACCCCTCCTGCTTGTCCTGCAGGAACTTCTGCTTCAGGCACAGGAGGTTTATATAATCCTCGTCCTAGTTGTAGAGACGATTGTAACGATTGGCACTACCGTGATTGCTACTACGATTGTACAGACCCTACCTGCCAAGAACTTAACTCAGAACTGTATGATGTATGTCCTGGAGGACAAACCTGTGGAGGTCCTGTCACTATCACCTACACCGACTCAGTAGCCTGTGGAGGAGCTACGCATAGCAAACAATGTGTATTCGTAAGAAATAGTCGTCCAGTTAGTACAGACCTCACTATTTACTACGGAGACTTTGGTACAGTCCAAGGAACCCATACTAGCCAATCACCATGGTTTAATAAGATTGTGAAAAGCCTCTCTGCACAAGAACTAGAAGGTGGAGTAGACCGAATACTAGGATTCACATCTACAGAATACTCCGGAAGTAGCCTTAACAACCCAATCAAAATACGAGCAGAATACCAAGATGCCGACGGTTCTAACGATATTGTAGCCATCTATGTATGGTGGTCTGAAAGTGAGACAGTAGATTTCATTACCCCAGATAGAATAGCGGCTGCCTCTGAAGGCCTCTCTTCTCAATCGGAAAGTGAAGACTCTTGGGGCTTTATGCTAAGACGTGTGGGAGGAAGTTGGACTACAGTATACTCACCATATATCAGTAGTACTGATGCAGCTTGGGTTGAAATAGGGTATGTAGGAGGAGGTTCGTCTCCTTCCTCTATTCTCTCTCCTTCTGGCGAAGAAATGGCTGTTCTCCATAATGTTGAGGTTACTGATATCTCTGGAGGTAGAGTAGAAATAGAACTCTTACTAGAATTCGTAAACTCGGGGACTAGTCCAGCAATAGCTGAAGGAGAATACAAGATATGGAACTTTGCTAATGATGTAGACGGGTTCTTACCGTTTGAAAGTGATCCAGATATAGAAGATGTGATAGTGGATAACGACCTTTGGGAAGATAGTACAATGGATTGGAATCTTGATTTAGAAGAACCAAGTATTTGGGCAGAAACTATATCCGAAGTAAGTGACGGAGTTCTAGCTCTTGATTTTAATGTGTCTGATATAGATAACTTCGGACTCTCCTATGTACGCATAGATGCGTGTAGGACGGGAGGAAGTACTACTGATGTCCTTACACCTACACTTAACGGTGTTCCTGGTAGTTCTTACACCATGCCAACCTGTGATGCATGTTCCTCTTTCTCTGGTATAGATATAACGAGTGATCTAGATCTCTTAGGAGGCGATGGAACAATCCTTAGTTCTACTACTCATACATACTCCCCAATGACCTTAAGAGTAGCGCTAAATTCTAACGAAAACGGAGCTATAACCTTCTGGATAACAGCAATGGATATGGCAGGTAACTACCAACAATCCACAATAATTTACGAACTAGGAAAATGGATGATAGCTACGGATGGTTTTGTGTACGGAACCGACGGAGTAAGTGCAAATACGAGGAATATAGCAGATGGTGTATGGAATGCTCCTTCTGAATTGTTTAATTATAACTTTGATGAACCAACCGCAGATTTAACAGATTTGGTCCTTTTGGGAGGTCATAATAATACGGCAAGCTTCTTGGGTATGTTAGTGAAATACAATGAGAACAATTCTTTTAAAGTTGCTCACTTCCCTGGAGTCTATATTAATTCTCCTTATACAGAACTTTTAGCAGCTTACAATGCTAAAACAGAGAATCTCTTGCTAGATTACGATGAAATTAGTGATACAAGTATTAGTGGTAATCTTACCAGTCTTTTTGGTGCAGTTCATGACTACTATATAGTGAATAATAGTGGGGATACAACCATAAGCTCTAGCTTTGTATGTGATGGACAAGGATTGATAATGGTAGATGGTGATATAACTATCACACCCGATGTTGTAAATAGTACGGCTTTGGATGCATGTATAGTGCTTGCTTCGGGAGATATAATAATCGAGGATGGTAGTAATAAGACTGATTCTGGTGCGTTTGGGTATGATTTACTCCACGCGTTCCTCATTGCTAACGGAGAGATAATTATAGACGCTGACGCTCACAATGATGGTTTACTGGTAGAAGGGGGTTTGGTAGCTTTTACGCCAAATACTGCTAGTGGGGCTATAGTAAACAACAGAGAAATGGATGTAGCTACCTCTAATATTTATCCAATATTAGCAGTGAACAACAATGCTAAGTATGGATTACTAAGTAAAGTTCTCTTTGGTTCTCAAATAGATGTGTTTAAGCTTGAGATTGGGTTTAAGCCTTACTAAACTATTTAGTAATTAAAACTTTCCAACTTTCATGTATAATGAATTAATATTTTAATTTGTCTTAAAAACACATATGTTAAATCCAAAAGAAATCCTCAAGATGCAAAGCGAAGCCAAGAAAATGCAGAAGAAACTAAGAGAAAAGAAAATCACTGGAGAATCCAAAGACGGTAGGCTTAAAATATATATGAATGGAGCTCAAGAGTTTGAAGACATATATATAGATGAAGAAGTTCTTGATGCAGAAGACCTTAAGGGTATAAAAAAGAGGATGAAGGAAGCCTTTAAGAGTTACCAAAAGAAGTTGCAAAAAGAAATGATGTCAGATATGGACATGGATTCACTTAAGAAAATGTTTAGCTAAAGAAATATGTCTGTTTTACCTAAGTCTGTTGAAAATGTCATTGCGCAATTTAGTAAACTACCTGGAGTAGGTCCTAAATCTGCTGCAAGAATGACATACCACTACCTTAGATCTCCAAATGGAGATGCTACTAATCTTGCGAATGCTCTAATTGATATGGATGAAAACATCTGTTTTTGTACTAAATGTTACAACGTATCGGATAAAGAGGTGTGTAGTTTATGCGACAGTTTGCTCAGGAAGAATTCTAAAATCTGTGTTGTAGAGGAACCATTGGATGTAGTGGCATTTGAGAATTCTGCAGTATACGAGGGCTTCTACTTTGTACTTGGTGGTGTAATATCTCCAGCAGAGGGAATAGGGGCAGAGGATTTAAGGTTTAAACAGCTTAAAGAGAGGTGTAATGAGTTGCTCAAAGAACTAGAGAGTAAGAGATTAGAGGTAATTGTAGCTACTAATCCCAATCTTGAAGGAGAAGCTACAGCTAGCTACATTCACGATATGTTTGAAAAATATATTAAAGAGGGTACAATGGTAGTAAGTAGATTAGCAATGGGGTTACCAACAGGAGCAGATTTGGAGTATGCAGATAGGTTGACACTAAAAAGAGCACTGGAGGGTAGAAGGAGTATATAATTTGTATTTACTGCTTAATGTCTTCTAAACCAAAGAAAAAAGATTACGGAGAGTTTATAAATCAAAATGGTTACCTTTTTGTATTTACAATAATATGTGGCCTTGGTTTACTAAGTTACTTTGTATGTAGTAGATACTTTGAGGAGATATTTATCAAAAGAGAGCTTTATGTACTCGAGAGTTCTGCAGTAAAAGGAGTGTGGATTGATAATGCGAGTATAAGATGTCCGAATATTGAAGGGTTGGATGTAGATAGGTGTGTAGAGTACTCATACTTAGATAATTTTGAAATACTGTCTACTGAAAATATTTTGTTTGATAGTAATGGAAGAGTTCTTTTTTCTAATGATGAGCTCTTTGTAAGCGGAATATTTGATAGAAGGGAGCTTCTTAACCAAGAGATATGGCCTGATGTATATATAGGGGATTTAAATATTAAGATTAACCATAAGCAGTGGGTGTATGAAGATGTTGTTTTGGATATGGAATCAAAAGACCCTATCCTTTCTCTCTTCAAGACGGATGACGGCTATATATTACTTCTTTCCCCTTCTGTAAGCATGGTTAATCGTACTAAGCAATTTTGGGTGTATAAGTATGTTAGTAAAACAGAGGAGATTTCTGGGATGAGCTTTTACAAAGATGGTACTCCAAGGGTGTTCTTTGAATCGGGCAGTGTGTCTTTTGATGCGAAGGGGAGTGATATCTTCCTTTTGTTTGAACGAGATGACCCTGCATTGATGGGGAATATTGAAGTTGAAATATATAGGGTAGGTCAGAATTTGAGTTTTGAGCAAAGAATACTTCTTCTAAATGGATATTAGGCTTAATACATTGTAAAATAGCAATATTATGAAACTTTACAGTACATTAGATAGGGGAGTGGTACAAGTTAAACCCTTGGTTAAGGGTAGAATCTCTATGTATAGCTGTGGCCCTACTGTTTACTTCAGGATGCATATAGGGAATATTCGTGCATATGTTAATTGGGATATACTTCATAAGGCTTTTTTGTATCTGGGATATGATGTTAAGAGAGTAATGAATCTCACTGATGTGGGCCATATGACGGATGATACTGATTTTGGAGAGGATAAAATAGAGAAGAGTGCTAGTAGTGAGGGGGTTACACCGAGAGAGATTGCTAATCAATATATCCGTACTGTACTTGAGGATTTCTCAAGAATGAACATCCTTTCTCCTAGTGGGGAGAGTATTGATCTTAAATTAGAGATTGGTAAGGTTAAAGAGTATGGTTTCCTGAGAGCTACTGAATATATCCCTGAAATGATTGAAATGATACAGAAAATTGAGGGGAATGGTTGTACCTATGAGACAGAACAAGCTGTATATTTCGATGTTTCTAAGATTTCTGATTACACAATATTTACAGGGCAGTCACTTGATGAGAAGACAGAAGGGGCTAGAGATGAAGTGAATGTGGATCCTGGTAAGCGTCATCCTGCTGATTTTGTACTGTGGATGAAGAGAGTCGGTAAGTATGAGAATCATACTATGCACTGGAAGTCTCCTTGGGGAGATGGTTTCCCTGGTTGGCATATAGAGTGTTCTGCCATGAGTATTGATGCACTTGGTAAGGAGTTTGATATACATACTGGAGGAATCGATCATATCCCTATTCATCATCCAAACGAAAGGGCTCAAAACATTGGAGCTATGGGTAGATCTGTTGTGAGTTACTGGATTCATAATGAATGGGTAGTGATGGGGGATGATATGAAGATGTCTAAGAGTGGTGGTAGTTCTGTAGTATTGGACGATATTGTTGATATGGGTTTCGATTTTCTAGATTTAAGGTATCTTTTTGTTTCTGTAAATTATCATATTAAGATTAACTTTTCTAAAAAGGCATTACACGGTGCTAGAAATTCTAGGTTAGCGCTAGTAAGTCGATTAAGAGAGTTAAAGAATGAAGCAGATGGTGAAGGGGAGTTGATTCATGAATATGTAGAAAGATTTAAAGAGTGTTTAGATGATAGTTTGAATATCTCTAAGGTATTAGCGTTGATAAATGAGATGATTAAGTCTGATAAGAAAGCAGAGGATGTACTTGTTACTATCTATGATTTCGATAAGGTGTTGAGCTTGGATTTAGAGGCATCAGTTGAAGATGTGGGGTTAGATATCCCCGAAGAGATACTGAAGCTTGTAGAGAGGAGAGAGGAGGCTAGGAGAGGTAAAGATTTCGAACTAGCGGACTCAATTAGAGGTCAAATTGGTGATATGGGATATATGGTTGTAGATAGCGCAGATGGTTTTAATATAGAAAAGATATAGATGGCACAAAATACGGTTAGTATAAAATTGGATAGTGTTCAAATAGAAGATTTCTCAAATATGATGAAGATACTGAACTGGAAGGAGAAACCTGTAGGGAACATGTATATAAAGGAGGCTTTTTTATCTCCTAAAGGTGGGGTAGCTACATTGTATACAAGTGGAAAACTTGTACTACAGGGTAGTGAGGACTTTGCCCAGACTATTGCATATATCAAGGGTAGTAGCGAAGAATATGAAGATATTATTCCACATATTGGTGTAGATGAGGTAGGTAAGGGTGATTATTTCGGTCCTTTAGTAGTAGTTGCTTGTTTTGTAGATAAAGATTTTGTTGAGAAAATATCAGGCTTGGGTTTTGATGATTCCAAGAAGTTCTCCGATAAGAAAATATCACATTTGTATAATGAGGTAAGGGACTATTCATACTACTATCCTATTGTTCTAGATCCTAGCGTTTACAATGATTTAATTAATGAGTATGGTAATTTGTCTATACTTTTGGCTAAACAGCATACTCAGTGTATTGAAACAGGATTGGAAGATTTAAAGAAGAAAGGAATTGAGTGTAAGAAGGTAGTTATTGATCAGTTCTCTTCTTCGAAGAATAGGATTTTGGATGAACTTGGTCCACTTGGTAAGAATGCAAGTGTAGAGCAATTTCATAAAGGAGAGTCTGATATTGCAGTAGCGGTTGCATCTGTTATTGCTAGGGGTATACTTCTAGAAGAATTTGATAAGTTGCAATCTAAGTATGAGTTTGATTTTCCTAAGGGGGCATCTCACGTCATTGAACCTGGTGCTGATTTTGTACGTAGGTATGGTAAGGAGGAGCTGAGAGAGGTTGCTAAGGTAAGTTTTAAGACTACTCAGAAGGTTTTAAGTTTGGTTTAGTTTTTCTTTTTACTGATTTTGTTAGTGTAAGTACTACAATGAGAACAATTGTTATGTAGAGAGATTCGTTTCTAAATCCAGGAATTTCTATTTCTTGGGTAATTACTCCATTATCTATACCATTTTGTATCTTTATATACGCAGTTTTCCCAAGCAGGATGTCTTCTATATACCAATTGTTTACCTTAAAATCCATCTCAAGAGAGTTTTCTGGATAAACTTTGTCTCTATCTAGATTAATCTTAATATATTCGGGTTCTTTATCAGCACTATTCTTTACTACCTGTATTTCTCCCTTTGGTATGAGAGTGTATTTTGAATTATTAAAGAAAGATATCCTTAATTGTGCTGGTTTAAGGAATGGTATTCCTCTATTGATTACTTTTGTATAGATCTTGTAATCTTCTGTAATGGTTTCGAGGTTTATATCTTTTGTAAGATTGAGTATTACGATATGGGAGTTTTGAGCTGTTACTCCAGTTCCAGAGTCCGTGTATGTTTGAGCGTCTAGTTGTGGAGCGAATGTAATGAGGATGTAGTATGTACCTGGTTCTAATGCTTCTATCCCCAATATTTGGAATGGTACTGTTTTTGTACTATGGGCGGGAATTAGTAAAGGGGTTGTATCAATCTTTATGAAATTTTCGAAGGGTTCTAAGTCAAGAATCTGTTCTGAGTCTGGATGGTATTTGTATAGGTGTGGGGTTAGGTAGATATCGTAGTCTTTTGTGTTCCCTATATTTACTGACTGATTGCTTGTTTCTCCTATGTTCTGAGTTACCTCAGTGAAGATAGGGGAGATGGTCTCCGCATAAGTGTTAGAAGGTATGAGTAAGCTAGCGAGGGTAACGATTATTATGCTTAATACTTTTCTTTGGTTTTTTCCTTTTAGTTTTAAGTGTGACATATAGGACCATTATGGCAATTAATACCATTATTATCAACCTCCAAGGGATAATCCAGAAGGTGGTGGTTGCAGAGAGTATACAAAAGCCAGGGTCCGTGTGTCTGTAAAGAAAGATTGCTTCTGCAGTGATTGGTCCGAGTATTAATTGGCCATCGTTGATGTATTTTTCCATATCCCAAGGGCTTTCATATATCCCACTGTTTTCTCTTAGTATGCTTTGACTTGATTCGTTGAAGCTGATAGTACCTACTTCTTTGTTGAATATGTTCGTAAGTACAATGTCTCCCTTTGGTGTAATGTGGGTATCTCCTAGGTTCTGGATTCGAGTTATAAGTGTAGTGAGGTTGGGCTTTTCATATATCTTTTTTGTGGAGTAGAAATCTAGGAATTCAGCACTTTCTGTCCATTCGTCCCCTATGGTGATTAATATTGGAATGCCAGAGTTTAGTAGGTTGTAGGTTGCCGTTGTATCTTGTAGGTCGGCTGCTTCTGAAGAGAAGAAGATTTCGACATTGTATTCCCCGAGTGCTGTTTCTTTAGGTACTGTTATTGTATATCCAACAGTCACATTGTGATGGGGGACTAGTTCTAAGACGTCTTGTTCTACAGTAACCCATTCTTTAGCAGAGTAGGGGTTCTTGGCGTCTTCTTCAGGGGGCAGATATATGGCTGTGCCAGGTTGATCTTGTATCTGTCTAAAACTGCTAACATTTACATAGTAGAGTATTGTCGATTCTTCCAAATTCCAGACGGTGAACTCTCCTTCATATGTGTCACCCGGCTGTAACTGAAGTTTCTCATGAGTAGGGGCAGTACCAATGGAGAGTGCTTTAGCCTCTATGTCGGTTGTACACAATATTGTAAAGAGTAACGCGGTACTCAGTAGGTATCCTAAGTTTTTCATATTTTGTTAGTTAAGTCTGTCTCTAGTAGTAACCACCACATACAAAGGTAACTGTTTCTGCATATGATCCAGCTTCTGCAGCTGATCCAGCTCTAGCACCATATGTTATTGTTGAATCTTCACTTCCGACTTGTGCACCTATTTGGTAAAGAACGGTTTCTGCTTCACCAGATCTTAATCCTAGTGATCCAAATACTCCTGCACCGTTACCTGAGAATCCTGTACCTCCAGTTGCACCAGAAGGGACTGTTACATTCATACCAAATCCTTCTGAACCACTAGCAGATATGTCAACTGTATTTGAACTGTTGTCTGAAGCAAGGAGGTCGGTAGTTGCAACACTTTTGTAAAGACCAGCATCTACTGTTCCATCTCCTTCACCGTATGCAATCCAGTAATATCCTTGAGCTGAGGAAGATGTTGAGGTTGATATGGTGTGTGTCCCTGTTACATATGAACCACCTTTATAGAGGTCTCCAAGAGCAACAGAGTTTGTACTAATTGAACATGTAACTGTTTCTACATCTCTAACTGTAGCTGTAATATCTACTTCATCGTCTGCTACTATGTAAACTCCAAAGGATTTTGTTTCAACTGTAGTACCTTGGGTTATAGTTAAGGTGGTAATATGGTTTCCTGCTGTAGATGTACCTAATTGACCTGTAGTTCCATCTGAGACCTTTACGGCGTATGTTTGACCAGCTGTAAGTCCGGTTAGACCAGTAATGGTAATGGTATCTACAGAAGATGCACCACTTCCTTGTGTACATGATGCGACTAGAGTTCCTGGTAGGGCTGCGTCTACAATGTAATCACCTGATGAGTCTGCTGGTGTTGAGGTTTCTCCTGATACGGTTAAATCAGTTGCGGTATCACACCAATGGGTGTCATCTGCATCTGGGAATTCTAAAGTTAACGTTCCACCTGTTGCAACAGCACCAGAGGTTTCGAAAGCAATAAAGATTTCTATATCATCAGTAGCTGTAAGACTTGCATGCATCCTATTAAACATGAGATATGCAGCAGTAAGTGTCGCTGCCTCAGAACGAAATACTGGGAGAAGGATGATGGTAAGTACAACTAGGGGAGCAATGAACAGGTATCCAAACCTTGTTAATGACTTTTTCATTAGTGGCAGTTTATAAATTATTATATTCGTCAGAGGACAAAGTCCCTAAACGTTATAAGATATATTATCTGTTCTTTATGGAAAATGTCAAGTCTTTTTTAAAAGATATTTTAATATCTTGGGACAAATACAAAAGTGATAGTTTCGTTGTAGTCTGTGGCACCCTGTTTGTCCGCTGCAGCTCTAGCTTTTAGGTATAGTGCCATTCTTCCATCTACTATTGCTCCATCTCCGTCATATACCTTGTTCCAACCAGTAGCTACTATCCCAACGTTACTAATACTTCCACTGTAGTTAGCCATTGCAGTTATATCACCCAATTCTGAAGAGGCATTACTGTTGTCTATATAGAAACTTTGTAGTCCAAAACCTTCAGTAGTAGTGTCAAGATTCCCTGTGATGGAGTTTATCTGTGCAGAGTGTGTTGAACTGTATAGTCCTCCGTTCTCTCCATGTTGTACTATCGCAAAGCCTCCTATACCATTGGTTGCTCCATCAAACCATATTAAATCGTCTGCAGTTACTGTCCCTGCACCAGCGAGTAAGGAAGTGCTACCAGTGAAAGATATTGTATATGGGGGGCTTGTCTCTGTGGTTGTTCCAGTAGATATTGCAATATCAATATCAAAGCTTGAAGCTGCTTCTGTGGTTGTAGCCGTATCAGAAGGACCTTCCTCTGTTTGGGTAAGGTCTCCGTGTAATGCAATGATTCTAAGGTAATATTGTGTACTGCTTGCTAGTCCTAAGACATTAAAGGTGTCAGTTTCCCATTGTGTCTGTGTACGGAAATCATTGAGGTTGTGTGTACTGTAGGATTCCATTTCGTATGTGGAGCCATCTATGTAGTTTGTGTCCGAAGCGAAGTCGTCTGTGGAGATTTGTATAGCGTAGAGTGTATCAGTAGGGTTGTTATTGGTATCTATCTCAAATCTTGCTCTGTTGTAGCATCCATTGCCTCCACACAGTACTACCATACCTCCAGCGGGAAGTTCGACTGGTCCAGTAGTACAGTTACTAGTTCCGTTCGTTGTTGTCTCAAAACAGCTTACCTCTGGTACAGCGGGTCTAAATGCGTATACTGGGTCTCCTAGGGATCTGTAATTAGTAGAGTAGGTGGTAGGGTCTGTAATTGCTTCATTGATAGTGAGTAGTGAGGAGTAGTTTGTACTTTCTACACTGTCTCCTCCTTGAGTAGTGACTCCTACTAGTTTGTAGTTTGTAGAGTCAAGTTCCTCAGCGAATGTAGTAAATACGGGAAAGAGTATTGCGAATATGCAGAACCATGTAATTGTAAGGACAGTTTTGTTATTCATATGTACAAGTATATACTATTTTATTCCTCTACTGGGAAAGTAGTATTTGTTTATTACCTCTATTGTAGTGAGTAGTAGCATGAAGATGACGGGGCCGTATATTAGTCCCCAGATTCCCCATATGGAAAGTCCACCGAATATGGCGATAAAGCTGACGAATATAGACATTCTTACATCTTTTGGAATGAGTTTGACTCTAAGGACTGTATCAATATTTCCGATAAGGATAATCTGAAATATTGCAAGTATAAGACCCTTTAATATTTGTCCACTGAGTATATATACTCCTGCGATTGGTAATATTACTATTCCAGTTCCAAGTAGTGGGATAAAGGAGAATAGAGCCACTAATAGCATGATTAGTAGTATGTATGGAGTGCCTAAGGAGTAGAGTACGAGACCGGCTAGGACACTTTGTGCTAGTGCTATTATCAACATTCCCCAGACCATTGCTTTAGCAGTTTCGAGAGATCTTTTAATGTAGAGTGTTGTAATTTCCTCCTCAAAAGGAAGGGCCTTTTTAACAAAAGCAACTATTTCATCGAAATTAGGTATGATGACGAATGTGAGGCCATAAAAGATCATTAAATTAAAGAAGGCATCTACTGAAAAGCTACTAATAGAGGTAACTGTAGCAAGTACATTGTCTAAGAGTCCTGTCAAAGAAGACCTGAGATTGTCTATTACTTCTCGTATTGTAATTACAATTGGTATATTTAATTTGTACATTTGCAGGTTTATCCAATCAATTCCATCTTGCAGGTAAGCTGTTGTGGTACTGTTGTCTAATTGGAGATTGTTAACCTGTTCTGATATTAATAATACGATATTGACAGCTGCAATGCCTAGAGCAATTCCAATTATGAGTGTAAGCAGTATTATTAATGCGGTGGATAGTAAACTTGCATTTACTTTCTTTGTTTTTAATCTTTGTGTTAGGAATTTGTATATTGGTTGTACAATGTAGGCTACTATTACGGCAAGTATTATTGCGTTGAGGTAGGGCTTTGCTATTACTAACACAAAGCCTAGTGTTATTAGTGCGAGGATTGTAAATATTAGTGTGGAATGTTTTTGCTGAAAAAATTTCTTACTTTTTGCTACCATATGTATGTCTTTTTATATTAGATATTAGATTATACTATATATTTAAGATATAATACTGGAGATTTAGGAGAGATGCCAGAGTGGTCGAATGGGACGGTCTTGAAAACCGTAGTACAGGTTTCTGTACCGGGGGTTCGAATCCCTCTCTCTCCGCCAATTACAAATTAAGTTTTCTCTAAATTATATGAAAACTAAACTCAAAATCATCATTGTTTCTATCATTCTCTTCATCCTAGCAATTGCCCCATGGATTACTGATGAGTATGCAGTTAGTAAAGTTAAGACATATCCCAATTTCCAATACCAACATAGATTGGATAATAAGGATGATTTAGAAATATATGTTACAAAGACACCTTTTTGTAGATGGGTGACTACATACGAAGGTGGGTGGTTTGTATGTTTTTGGCACATATTCTAAGGAATAGAGATATATCTATCTTGACTCTCATAATAAATACAATTAAAATAATGCTAGTTATAGACAAATAATATAAGTTATTAGGAGAATAGTTATGAAAGTTATGAAAGGGAGCATACTAGTTATAATTCTGGCAGTACTAGCGGTAGGAGGCTTAATATTTGCAGGACTATCAGTTACTGGTGTCTTGGAGAGTGAGACTTTTGATAAGATTAAGGAAAAGATAGAGATACTTCCTACAGAGGAAGAGACTTTAGTTGGTTCAATACAAGAAGTGTTAGATATGAAGACCTCACTTAAATGTACATATGTACAAAATGTGGATGGAGAAGATGTCGAGGGTACTGTCTATGTAGCTAAAGATCAGGTAAGGACAGAAATCTTGATCATTAGGAATAATGGTGATTCAGATGCAACAATGGATATGATAGTTACAGGAGATTGGGTATATGTTTGGACAAGTGTTCAAGGCAGTGCTATGAAGGCAGAGCTTTCAGCATTCGAGGGAGGAGAGGACTTTGATGCTCTTGAAGATATTGGGGGTCTTGAAGAGGAATTAGATATGTCATGTACGCCATGGATTACAGATAGTTCCAAATTTGATGTACCAGATATGGAGTTTATGGATATAACCGAGATGATGGAAGGCTTTGGAGAGTATAGCGTAGAAGAGTTAAAGGAGATGGCAGAGGAAGACGCTGAAGCAAACAGGGAGCTTATATGTAACTTTTGTCTTTCAGCACCTACTCAAGCGGAAATAGATGAGTGTCGTGTCGATGCTGAGTGTGATAAGTTGTAAATTAGTCTGTTTCTTACAATTATTGTAGTATACTTGTCTCATGGATTTTTTTACGCTTGTTACAGAACTTGCACAACAATCTAAATACACATTACTATTCATTGTTTACCTTCTTGAAGGTCCCGTTGCAGGATTTATATCTGCTTTTATAGCGACTACGGGTCAGTTAGATATATCTATAGCATTCCCACTTCTTATTCTTGCAGAAATCATTGCGGATCTGTTCTTTTACTATCTAGGGAGACGGTTATCTAACGGAGGGCTTAATAAAAAGGTTAAGAAATATGAGCAAAATAATCTCTTACGGGTGATTAAAGAGATTCTTCTTACTCATCCAATTCGAGCTTTAATAGCAATAAAGGTAATCAGTGTGATTGCAATACCAGGGTTAATCCTAATTGGAAAGTATAAATCATTAAAGGTACAAACATACCTTCTATGGGTGTCTATCATATGCCTCATAAAGAATTCTGTGGTAAGTTTAATGGGATATGGTTTGGGTATAGGTGTTGGAGACTTCCTAGCAATATATGATATTTATATGAGAGTTGTAATAGTAGCAGGAGTTGTTGTAGTAGGATATGTTTTGGTACGAGCTTATCAAGACAAAATTGAGAAAGGTCTTCTTACTGTATTAAGAAAGATGAAATAGAAGAGTTTAACTCTTACGTTGTTTTCTCTTAGCAGAGGACTTCGTGGTCCAATATACAAGAGGGTAGAGTGGAATAAGCAATGAGAGAAGTAGTATAAGGGAGGGAAAGCTTCTCTTATGAGATTTCTTAGATTCAAGTTTTAGGATTTCCTCATAGGTCTCCACTGTTCTTGTCTGTATATTACTCCAGTCCAACTCTGAGACTCTCTCAAGGCAAGACTTTGATATATTTTCATAATCAGAGTCCTTTTCTTGTGTGAAATGCTCAACTGATTTAGCAAATTCTTTTGGAGAACTATTAGCATTAAGCCATATGCCAGTATCCTTATTGACAAACTCATCTACGGTTTCGTTGCTTAATCCTACTATTGGTGTACCAGAGGCCAAGGTTTCAAGTATTGCAAGACTCTGCACTTCCTTTGTAGAAGCTGACACAAAAAGATAGCTTTGATTAAGGATATCAATAACTTCTGTGTGAGGAAGATTTCCATGTAGAGTAACTCTTTCATATAGTTTAAGTTTATGAATAAGGGTTTTAATCTTTTGCACATATTCTTTGTTATCTGAAGTACCAATTAGATGCAAATGATATTTCTTAGGCAAATACTGGAGAGCATCTACTAAGTAGTGTTGATTTTTCCTCCGGTCTAGATATCCGACAAATGTCAAATGAATAATCTTGTCTTCTAAGCTTATGTCTTTTGGTTTGTAATATCTCTTTAAATCTCTACCATTAGGGATTGTATATATTGGTCCTTTATATCCTGTCTTGATTAATTCATCTCTTGCGGCTTGGTTTAAGCAAATTAAAGCATTACAATTGTTGTAGAAGACTTTTGCATAAGTATCTATTATAGAGGAGACCATTTTGAGAAAACGGATCTTGCTTTGTATAACGAAACTTGTCAATTGATTTGGTAAAGCATGTGTTGTGTATATGAATGGAACCTTATTAATATTTGCCCAAGCCTGGATGAATAACACGAAAGGTATTATTGTATGACAATGTATGACATCAGGTTGAAATTCCCGAAGAAAGGTTCTAAGTTTTAATAGATCTATGCCGGAAAATCTTGATATGGATATAAAATTGTCATTATATGCCTTAAAAGAAAAAACTTTCAAAGCTCCCTCATTGGGACTTATCTCTGTTTCCTCTCCAGATCTAATTAATCCAACATCAAGAGTATTGTCTTGAGAGAAATAGTGGGAGATTTCTTCTGCAACTTTACTCTCTCCGCCTACTTGATTTTTGCTAAAACCATTTATAAAGAGGATTTTCATAACCTTTTTGTTATTAATAAAAATAAAATGTATAATCATCATAGCATAGATACAAATACAGATATAGATAAGTTGTTTGATTCCCAAATTTGAAACAAGACAAGTTTAAACCAACAGATAGGCAATATGGTTTTCCTACAAATACTCCCAAGTCAACAAGAAGATTCTTAGAAATAACTCCAGGTTTAATAGTGTGGTTATTAATATTGTCACCAATCTTGATGGCTCTAATGGGTTGGAATACAGCATTTGTCATTTATGTTGCATATTTAGTAGCATACTGGACAGTAAGAAGTGCGAAATTTGTATATGGAATTCTGGTTGGCTTGAAACGTGTGAGACGTGAGACAGCAATTGATTGGAGGCAAAAGATTAAGAATGAGAAAGAAGAAGAGTTTAAGAAGCTTAAGTTTGTCTATATCTTCCCAGTGTATGCAGAGAACTTAGATATCTGGGAACCATCGTTTGGAGCTTGGGCAAATAGTGATGTTGGGGCAGATAAGATAGATGTAGTAGTAGCAATGGAGGAGGGGAAGCAAGAATTACAGGAGAAGAATTTCAGAATTATTCAGGAGAAATATGGAGAGAGGTTTAATAGTATGCAGTATTATGTACATCCAGCAGGTATTCCAGGGGAGATAGCTGGAGTTAAAGGAGGGAATATCAATTGGGCAACAAGGAGCTATGTAGAAGAATTAGAGGAAAAAGGAGAAGATTTAGGAGAGTATCTATTAATTACCTGTGATTCTGACTTAAGGCCTCACCCAAAGTATCTTTCTGCAGTAACATATAAATATTTAACAGTGGAAGAACCAAAGATGAGGTTCTATACTTCAGCGCTTCATACATTTAATAATAATATTTGGAGAGTTGCACCTATTATTAGATCCCAATCCGCGATGCTTACTCTTGTTATTTTGCATGATTGGGTTATAGAAAAGACTAAAAGATTTTTTTGGTCTGATGAAGAGGTGTATGTAAGAGATTCATTCTCTTCATATATTGTGAATTTACAAACGCTAAAAGATCTTCAGTTTTGGGATCCTGAGATTGCTAATGACGACACTGCTTTTTTCTGGAATGCTTTGGCTAGGACAAAAGGTAAGTTTAAGAGTCAAGAGGTGTATATCCCTACATATAATGATGCTGTTGAGAATAAAAACCTTTGGGAGTCACACAAATCATTCTATAAGCAACAACATAGATGGGGTTGGGGAATTATCACTCTTCCAATTAGTGCTGCTGCAATGATAGAGGATAAAGAATTTCCACTTAAGAGAAAGTTTATGCTTTTCCAGAGAATGTTTGAAACTCAAATCTGGTATCTTACTATTGTTTTTGTTTTAACTTTTGGCTTGAAAATAATGGGGTGGTTAAATCCTGAATATCAATTTAGTGCAATTTCACATAATCTGCCAAAGCTACTTAGCTATATCTTTACCTTTATTACACTAACCAATATCCCTATAGTGTTTGCAAGGAGACAAATTACGAAAGTCCCAGAAGGCTGGAAGTGGTGGAGACACCTCTTAGACTTTGCAGAAACTGTTCTAATTACAGTAAACATGCTCACCTTTGGATTTATTCCATATTTGCAAGCTATGACAGAAATGATGTTGGGTAGGACAGACTCGAATCGCAATTTCTACATCACTGAGAAAGTTAAGATGAAAAAGTAGTTCATCGAAAGTTCATAACTGTTTAGTAAAATATAGGTACTAATCTTAGTATCTAAAGTTATGAAAATGTTAAAAATCTTTCTCCTTTCCATCTTCTTTTTCTCAATACCATCAGTTGGTTGTATATATGCTCTAGAGGAGGGTTTCTACAGTACAATATCATTTACGATAGGGGAAGTAGCTCCACGAGAAGAGGTATCACATGAGCCTACTCATATAGAAGGTGAATATACCTCTGAAGTGCTCTCTCATACTAAGATTCTCGCTCATCTTACGATGGATAGTCACAGAAGTAGGATATTCGATAGGTTGACTATGTTGGCATTACCTCCATTCTCACAAGTAGATATTGGATATTACTGGTATAACTATACCCCAGACGAAGTAAATGTCGAAACTATAAGGATTCCCCTAAGTAGGGAACATATTCCTAGAGGAGATATGACCCAATTACTCTACGAAAATCCTAACCAGGAGTTTAAATGGGGCATAACACACTCGGACGGTCCTTCTAAAGGAGGAAAGTATGTAGACATTGAAGGAGTTGGTCTAGTGCAGTCTGATATAGATACAGGGATGGACACAGGTGTGATTATAGAGTCCTTTACAACAAAACCCTCAGTTGTATTAGACAAGTGGGAGATAGAAGTGTTGAATGAAAGGCTCTCTAAAGTCACTCTCTATGTAAAAAATATTACAGGTGAATATTTACAAGATATATGGATAAACTACAAAGATTCTGTATGTAAATCAATAGACCTCGAAGGGTATAGCGGGTATAAACAGGAGGTATATAAGAAGTGTGTAGTAAGTGAAGATAGTGTGAATTGTGGAACCATTAAAATTATCGATAGAAATACCAAAGCACACTGTATAGCATATGGGTCAGATTGGGACAACTACCTTAAACCAGACTCTATATCTGTATGGAACAAAATAGAAGGAGAGTGGACTATTGGAGCTCAATTTCAGCCTGGCAGAGAAAGTCTTTGTCTTCGAAGACTTCCATATGCATATAGGACAGAAGAATTAATCGCCGAGTACAATCCACCAGAACCCCCACCTACACAAGAAGAATATTGGAAAGACATACTAGGATTAGAACTTTTACCCATCACAAGCTATCAAAGTGGTATGAAGAGTTTTTTAAGATTGATAAAACCATTGTTTACTGATAATCTTAATACAATATGAAACTGTCGATATTAATACCAGACTATGTACAAAGTACTGCGAAAATACTCGTAGACGAGGGCTTTGATTGCTACTTAGTAGGAGGTGCAATTAGGGACCTTGTCATAGGGAAAGTCCCCAATGACTACGATTTAGCGACGGATGCACTACCCGATGAAATGTTAAATATGTTTCCCAAATCGGTAGCGACTGGTGCGAAATTTGGAACAGTACTCTCTCTGACACAGGATAGTAAAGGAGAGGTACATGAAGTAGAAGTCACTACATTTAGGAGTGAAGCAGAATATGTGGATGGTAGATGGCCAAGCAGTGTGGAGTTTGTAGTAGAGATAGATAAAGATTTAGGTCGGAGAGATTTTACATTCAACGCTATGGCTATCGATCTGTCTTCTGCAAACCTTGATGGTACTACAGAGGAACAACGTTTAGATATATATGATCCATTTAATGGAATTACGGACCTTAATTTGAAGATAGTGAAGGCAGTAGGTACTCCAACTGAAAGATTTAAGGAAGATGGACTACGTGCATTTAAAGCATGTAGATTAGCTAGCCAATTAGAATTCGATATAGAAGAGGAAACCCTTAAAGCTATAGCAAGGGCTCTACCTGTTGCAGAAATGGTATCCCTAGAGCGTATAAGGGATGAATTTATGAAAATGCTTTTACTCTCGTCTAAGCCTTCAATAGGGATTAATCTAATGAAAGATACTGGACTCCTAGCAATCTTCCTACCAGAGCTACTAGAAGCGGTAGGTATGGAACAAAAACTTTTTCATAAATACGATGTATATGTACACTCTCTTCGTACATGCGATATTGCTCACGACTCTGTCAAATTAGCGGCACTCTTACACGACATTGGAAAGGTAAGAACAGATATGGGTAATGGCCACTTCTATGGACATGACACAGTAGGTGCTCAAATGACAGAAGAAATACTAAGAAGATTAAAATTCCCTAAACAGGAGATAGAGAAAGTGTGTAAGTTGGTTAGAAACCATATGTTCTTTTACCCATACGTGACCTCTGAGATGGCTAAGAACGAAAAAGAGAGAATTGTGCTAAATGAGTGGGGAGATAGTGCAGTACGAAGATTCCTACAAAGAGTAGGGGAAGAAAATATTGAGGATCTCTTTAGATTAAGAATAGCTGATGCCACATCGAACCCAGCCTCAGAATTTCAGCCAGAAGAAATAGCGCAACTACAGACACACATATCTAAGGTATTACAAGAAGATATGGCTTTAAAGATATCAGACCTAAGAATTGATGGAAAAGATCTAGGACAGATTGGTGTTGAAAGCGGTCCTAAAATGGGTGAGATATTAAGAAAACTACTCGATATTGTTGTAGAAGACCCTCTCCAAAACAGTAAAGAGATATTACTGGAAGAGGCTAGAAAGATGATGTAAGATGTACTAACTAATATTAAAATCTGCCTAAATGAAAATCCAATTCTGTGGTGCGGCTCGTATGGTTACGGGGTCTTGCTACTATATAGACACAGGTTCTGCAAAGTTTCTTGTAGATTGTGGAGCTTTTCAGGGTAGTAAAGAAGCAAATTCCTTGAATAGGGCACAATTCCCTTTCAATCCTGCAACACTTGATTACATATTTCTCACACATGCACATTTTGATCATTGCGGAAGATTGCCTCGTCTTATAAAACAAGGTTTTAAGGGGAGGATAATATCAACTCAACCCACAAGAGATCTTACAAATGTAGTACTTATGGACTCAGCTAAAATACAAAGAGAAGACTTCGAAAGGTGGGAAGCTAGAGCTACAAGGAAAAATGGTAGTGAGATAGATCCTCAAAGTGAGGACTATATTAGCCACAGACCAATGTATTCAGAAGAAGAGGTAGAAGACACTATGACAAGGTTTGAAATATATCCATATGGTAATTCTGTCAAACTAGGCAAGGATCTTGAGTTTAGGATGAGAGACGCAGGGCACATTATCGGTTCTGCGATGCTTGAGTTTTGGCTTAAGACCAAAGCAGGTCGAGACAGAAAAGTGGTGTTCTCAGGGGATCTAGGACAGCCAGGTGCAAGGATAATTAAGGATCCAGATATGATTAGTAAGGCGGACTACGTTATTTGTGAGTCTACATATGGTAATAGATTACATAAAAGTAGGGATGAGACAGTGCTGGAGTTCCTTGCGATAATAAAACAAGCTCAGAAAGAAGGTGGTAATATTCTAATCCCGTCATTTGCAATAGAGCGTACACAGGAAATTCTCTATGAGATAAATCTGTTTGTTGAAAATAAGCTACTTGAAGGCTTAGAGGTATTCCTTGATAGTCCAATGGCATCAAAGGCTACTGCAATATTTAAGATGTATCCGGGTTTTTACGATGAAGATGCTAGAAGACTTCTTCAGAAAGGGGATAATCCATTTGAGTTTGATGGTTTAAAGATTGTTGAGTCTGCCGAGGAGTCTAAAAGGTTGATAGATAAACATGGAATATTGATAATTGCTGGTAGTGGAATGTGTACAGGGGGGAGAATAGTTCACCATCTGAAAAACAATTTAGCCAAACCTAGCACACATGTCATCATTGTAGGCTATCAAGTAGAAGGAACGCTTGGTAGGAGATTAGTAGAAGGGGAGTCCTCAGTGCGTATCTTTGGTGAACAGATAGAGGTTAATGCTCAGGTTCATACTCTTGGAGGATTTTCTGCCCATGGAGATCAAAGAGACTTAAGATATTGGTTAAGAAGTTTTGGACATACTCCTAAGAAAGTATTTATCACACACGGAGATAAAGAAATCTCAATTGGTTTTGCTAGTAATATTAAGTCAGAATTAGGATTAGACGCATGTGTCCCAGAATTATATGAAGAATTTGAATTAAAGTAGCATGAAATATCCTGTAGAAATAGAAAAAATATATAAAGACATTGTAGATTTAAATATACAAGGTGCAACTAATGTTGCAATATCCACTCTCGAAGGTATGAAAGTGGCAGTAAGAAGTGAAGTTGTAAAAGACGATCATTTACTCGAAAGGATTATAAATATTGGTAATTACTTGGCATATGCAAGACCAAATGAGCCTTTAGCACAGAATGGTGTGCTGTATATTAAACAGTTCTTTCTTGAGAAGGATGGTATGAAGCTAGATCTTTCTAAAGAAAAGAATCTACTGGAGGACCTTTGTGAGGAGTATTTACAGATAATTGCTAATGCTAAGAGTAAGATAATTGAACACAACGCTCCAAAGCTCACAAATATTGATCATATTCTCACGCATTGCCACTCTTCAACAGCAGGTGCAATTATCAAAGCTATTGCTAAGGGAGATGATGATTTTACTGCAGTATGTACAGAAACTCGGCCAAGATATCAGGGTAGAATTACAGCAAAGAATCTATTAGATGCTAGAATTAAAACTACATTAATTGCAGATAGTGCAGCAGAATCTTTCGTAATCGGAAGAGGTAGTAGACATGTATCTGCTGTCTTTATCGGTGCAGACGTAATTACCATGAAAGGTTTCTGTGTTAACAAAATAGGTAGTTGGGGTATAGCTATGGCTGCCAAACAAGCAGACAAACCACTATATGTGATTACTCCGTTGTTAAAGATTGATCATGATACTGTATACAATGAGATAGAAATAGAGGTTAGAGAAGACAAAGAATTGTGGGACAGTGCTCCTAAGGGGTTAGAGATGTATAATCCTGCTTTTGAGATTGTAGATGCGGGATTGATAACAGGCTTTGTCACAGAATATGGTATCCTTAAACCAAGTGAAATAGAGGAGGTTATAAGAAGAGAGTACTCTTGGCTTTTTAAGCACAAACTTGATGACAAATAATATTAGAAATAACAAATATGGGGCTGTATCTTAAATCAAGGGAGTTGGATTTTGAAGGAGGAAAAGACCTTTTTGTTGTACTTAATAGGGCTGACGCAGAGAGAATAGGGATTAAAGATGGAGGAACTGCACTCTTAGGGTATAGGGATGTTGAAATGTATGTGAAGGTAATCATCACAGATACGAAGGTTGAGGAGGGAGAGATAGGTTTGTATGAAGAGCTTGTGGATGAAAGGTTTGCTCCTGTAAATCAGAAAGTCTTTTTAGATATTCCTAAACCTACTAAGGCTTTAGACGCTATTAGAAAGAAAATGAAGGGAGAGAAACTTACTGAGGAGGAACTTCTCTGCATTATGGAGGATATTGGTAGTAGGAAGTTAAGAGAAACAGAGGTTGCTTTCTTTGTAAGTACATTCTTTAATCCAGGTTTTGAAGATGATGAGATATATTGGATGACTAAGGGTATGGCCAATTCTGGAGAGAAGTTGAGTTTTAAGGATATTAAGGATAATGGGGATCTTGTTGTAGACAAACACTCTATTGGTGGCACTGCAGGAAAGGGTATTACTCCTATCCTTGTATCTATACTTGCTGCAAATAATTTGGTATGTCCAAATACCTCTACTCGCGCTATTACCTCTCCAGCAGGTACAAGTGATATCCTAGAAGTTGTAATGCCAGTAGCTGTTTCTAAAGATGATGTGTATAGGGTTGTAAAAGAAACTGGTGCTTGTCTAATATGGGGAGGTTCTTTGTATCTAGCTCCTGCTGATGACGAGATTATCAACGTAGAGAGATCTCTTAGAATACAGGAGTTCCAGAAGGTCTTAGTAAGTATTGTGGCTAAGAAGGTTGCTATGGGTTCTACATGTGTATTAATTGATCTTCCATATGGTAAGAATACAAAGTTGGATAGGCCTGATGATTTAGCGTTTTTGGAGAAGGGGTTTATAAAATTATTTGCGAAATTCGGTATTAATTGCCTCATTATTAAACGACAGATCAAAGGTCCAGATGGTAATGGTGTGGGCCCTGCCTTAGAGATTAGGGAGGCATTAAGGGTGCTTGAGCAGACGGATAATAGGTCGAAGGATTTGGAGAATACAGTATTGGATATGGCAGAGATACTACTTGAGGAGTCTGGTAAGGCTAAGAAGGGAGAGGGTAGGGATTTAGCTATAGAGACACTGTCTAGTAAGAGGGCATTGAGTACATTCTGGAGAATTGCAGTTAGCCAAGGGAAGAAGGGAGTGATGCTTTCTCAAGAGATTGAGGTGGGTAAGCTTACTTATGAGCTTAAAGCTACTAAGAGTGGTACAATCATGAGGATTGATACTAGAACTATTGTAGATATAGCTAGGTCTTTAGGAACTCCTAAGATAAAAGAAGCAGGAATATTCTTTGAAAAGAATGTGGGAGATCGTGTAGAGAAGGGGGAGGTTGTAGCGATATTATATGCACAAACAGAGGGTAGATTAGAGCAGGGTAAAGAGGCTGTAGAGGGTTTATTAGATATTAAATAGGTTTATTCTTATTTCTACTTCTTATCTTTTTAATAGTCCATCTTATAGATGATAGAAAGATTACTAATACGATAAGTACTAGTAATATAGGGGCAACAACGGCTGTACTTCTTCCAATACTGCTTGCTTTGAAGAACCTATTTAATGTATCTCCGATATTTTCTTCAGACAAATCTTCTATTGGAGAGATTTCCTCATAGGTTTGTAAACCCTCTATATCTGCAATATCATTTTCTGTAATAGCATATATTGATATATTAAATTCTAATTCATCAATATTGTCCAAAGAGTCTGCAGAATATACCTTTGTATTAGATAAATCATTACCACTAAAGGTCTCCCAAAGTATTCTATCAATATTTTGTCCGATATCCATATTCTCACTCTCAAGTGTAGGATCTATAGAAAGCCAACCGTAATCAGGTAGCCATACCTGTACCCATTGGTGTCTAACTTGGGAGTCTAAAGTATGAGCTATATCTTTCAAGTTCACATACCCTAATGCTGCCCTTGCAGGTATCCCCTGTGCCCGTAGTATTGTAATCATTGTATCTGCATACTCCATACATACAGAACCTCCTCCTTCTAGTGCTTCTTTTGCTCCGATTCTTTCATTGCTAGAATCTGCCTTGGTCTGGTCATAATCTAGATTTTCGTTGATATAGGTATAGTCTGCTTTAATTAAATCAAGAAAATCCCCTATATCTTTCTTTAACGCTTCAGCCTCTTGTTGAATATATTCATCATTTACTTGCCAGTACTTTGTTGAAGTAAGATATTGTGATAAGTTGGAGTCCTTTGATATGGTTTCTGTGTATAGAGAAAGTTCTGGATTTGGAATTATCTTCGGATCACTAAGATCATTTTGTGTTACCCAGATATATCCAATTACTGATATTGTGCTTGTGTCATTTGCATCTACTTCAAATGTCGCTATTATATTCCCTTCCGTGTCCCTCCCAATCTTGCTCGGAGTAGGAGAGATACTCTCAATCTTGACTGTCTGCATATTCTCATCAAAGTGTCTTGGTAGAGATATTTCAAAAATATTTTTGGACAAACTTCCGAATATGTCCGAATACTGTTCTGGTATTAGTGTGTCTGTCTGTGGAGTGTTGTATTCCAATTCAAACCTATATATCTGGGATGTCCCAAATTCTAAGTAAGGGTTTTTACTGAGTCTAGATTCTGCAGAGAAGGTGTAAGTGTCTTGGGTTTTAGTACTGTCTAGTGTGTATGTTGTAGGCCATATTTTAGTTAGTTTACCAACCTCTTTGTCCACAACCATATTTAAATTGTAATCTAGGTGGGTTTTAGTGTTTGTTTCCTTATGTAAGATACTAAATTCTGTGTCTTGAGGAAGGGAAGGAGCTTGTAGGGTGATGTGTTGGTTTACAGCTTGTACATAGTCATGTGTCCTGTATGTAAGATATATCTTGTACGGTGAATTCTTTGTTGTTTGTTTGTAATTTGGTATTAGTACATGTATTCCTTCGTTCTCTTTCTCTGTAGTAAAGTAGGTGAGACTTTTGCCGTTAGAATCCTTCACTGTGATGGATTCCGTTTTGTAGTTTCTTTCAGTAGCTATTTGGGAATCAGTATGGGTAAGGATATCGGGTATTACAAATGTCTTCTCTCCACTTGCTGGGAAGAAGTAGTTACTATCTTTCACCTCTCTTAGATATTCAATTGTGATTGTGACATAGTCGTTGTTTTTGGAGTATTGTATCTCCATATTGTGTTCAATGTGGAAGTCGTAGGAGGATGCGTGTACTAAATTGGGTGTAATGAGGAGTGTGAGGAGAAGAATTGCGTTGAGAAGTTTTTGCATAAGTAAATCATATCATGTTTGTAAACAACATATTGGTTTTGTGATATTATAGGCACATTATGATAACTAAATCGCATACATTGTCAGTTGGTATTGTTGGTTTGCCCAATGCAGGTAAATCTACGATTTTTAATGCACTTACAAAAAAGAGTGTGGCTGCAGAGAATTTCCCTTTTTGTACGATAGATAAGAATGTTGGGGTAATACAGATACCTGATGTACGGCTGGATAGGATGAGTGAGTTTTTTAAGGCTCAGAAGGTAGTTCCTTCTGCTATGACTTTTGTGGATATAGCGGGTCTTGTTAAAGGTGCATCTCAGGGGGAGGGTTTGGGTAATCAATTCCTTTCACATATTCGTGAGGTTGATGTAATTATGTATGTTCTTAGAGCTTTCCCAAGTACAGAGATTGTACATGTCTATGATAGGGTAGATCCTGTTGAGGATTTTGAGATTGTACAGTCAGAATTGATACTCAAGGATATAGAGGTGGTAGAGAAGAGGATGGTTAGTGTAAGTAAAATGGCAAGGATAGGGAAGGAGGGTGCAGTTGAGGAAAGTGAGGTACTTAAGGAAATTTTAGAGGGGTTAAACAAGGGAGTTCCTGTGATAGATATGGAGTTTGGTGATGAAGAGTCTAAGGTTGTGTATGAGCTTTTCTTACTTACTTCTAAGCCTCGTATGTTTGTACTTAATTGTAAAGAGGGTGTTGCAGAGGAAGATTTAGAAAAGTGGGAGGATGGTCTTAAGGAGTTTGTAGGTGGTAAGAAGGAGTATATCTTGAGAGTGGATGTGAAGTTGATAGGAGAGATGGATGATGTGAAGGAGTATGAGGAGCTTTTGGGCTATCATCCTAGTACCATTAATGATGTGATGGATATTGCTTACAAGAGATTAAATCTTCTTACCTTCTATACTGGCTCAGAGAAGGAGTGTAATGCTTGGACTATACAAAAGGGAGCTACAGTGAAAGAATCTGCTGGCGTTATTCATACAGATTTAGAGCAGGGTTTCATCACAGCAGATGTTGTTAATGTAGATGATTTGATAGAGGAGGGTGGTTGGAATGGAGCTAAGGAGAAGGGTTTGGTAAAGAATATGGGGAAGGAGTATGTTACTAAAGATGGTGATTACGTTGTTATTTTAGCGAACAAGTAGGGGTTAGTATATAACATATACTAGAAATCCTCATTATGAAGAAAAAACATTTTAATGCTTAGAATATCGGTAAGTTGCTTATGAATAAGAATATTGCTATAAATAATAATGAAGGAAGACTATCAAGAAGAACTTATAGGAGTTAAAACACCACTTAATGTTGTAGAGATACAAGCACCTGGAATAGAAATGGAATCTATTCTTACAAGGATAGAGCCAATAAATGGAGTATTTAATCCTGAAGAAGAAATGGAAAAGCTTCGATTTATGATGTCTAGAATAGAAGACAGGAAAGAAGTAATAGGATTATTCAAAAGTAAATTATCTCGCCAAAGAGAAGCGTGGGCAGTATGTAGAAATACTATTGAAGAACAAATAATGTTCAAACCTGATTTGTCTAGAGAAGAGATGGTAGGGATAATTGGAATATTTGCTTCTAATTATGGATTTCCTCCTGCTCAAATTGAAGTCGCAGAATCATTAGTAGATGAATATATTGATGTACATAGACGAGTTATAGAATTTCGTGAGAAATTTCCTAAGAATCGAGACTTATTGGAGAAGTTAAGTAGCGTAAGAATCAGCAAAGCCGAAGCAGAAGGAGTTGAGATTTCAGTAGGACCAGTAGCAATTGAAATATTTTGTCCCGAAAATGTTTTTTTAAAAATGGGAACTAATACTACGAGTTCTTGGGATATGGGATATGCTACACAGAGCATAGCTAGAAACCCAATTCCATATTTAGTATTGAATGAAGACTCTCCTTGGCATGAAATATATTCAATGTCTTCGACACTTGTACATGAACGAGAGCATCAAAAAAACAAGATTTTAGGGCCGAGGTTGTATAGTACAAAAGAAATTGAAACTGATGTCTTGAAGGGTATGGAAAAGGATATTCTGGGATCCTTAGTAATGAAGGCTAGTGATAAATTGTTGAGGAGTACAAAATTGTTAGGGGCTAAAGAAACATTGGAGACAGTAGCGTTATTCAGGAGATATAAAAGGGCACGAGATTTTGATGAAAGAAGCCTTTTTGTTAAAGCATGTATGCAAAGGGCGAGGGAAGTTGCACTTAATTATGTCAAAGATGAAATTATTGCGATGAAGGCAGAAGCGGACGTGTCCCCTCATGGTGGTGAATATAATATTTTTTCAAATCAAGATGGTAGTTTCTATGATTATCTCCAGTTTTTCCGGGAAAAGTTACATAAAGACAAAGGTGATAAACTTTGGCAAGAAGCTTCACAAAGAATACTAGTTGATGAATATAAGGAGATTATAGACAATTCAATTATGGCTTTTGATGATCTGAAAGACAGGGGGTATTCAAGAAAAGAAGTAATTGCTTTGCTTTTTGATAAACGATTGCAGGAATGGCCAAAAACAGCTAAGAGATTATTAGAACAAAGATAAGTTTGTTCGTAAAGGGTAAAACTTACTACTACAAAACTCTTCCCATCTGTGTTGTTTTCTGCTAAAATCCAATCGCTAAATATAATTTAAGGAAGATATAGTTAATGGCTAAGAAGAACGAGAACCAAAAGGTATATGAATTAATGATTATACTTAAACCTCTGCTACCAGATGAGGTAAGAAAAGAACTACACAAGGAGATTATTGGTCTTGTAGAATCTAAAAAGGGCAAGATCTTGGATATAGATGTATGGGGTAAAAGATATCTTACTTACAAAATATTAGGACACAATGAAGGATATTACATCATTTACAACTATGAAATTGAACCAAAGCATATTGGAGAGATAAATAGACAATTGAAATTGAAACAAGAAATACTTAGAAGTCTAATAACAGAGGTTACACATCCTGAGGATATAGGAACAGGAATTAAGAAAAAAGAGATAAGTATCTAGTTCATCGAAAGTTCATAATTGTATTGTATGATTAGATATAGTTAAATTAAATAAATAATATATATGGCAGCAAGATCTTTAAATAAAGTTCAGCTAATAGGGAATCTCACAAGAGATCCAGAATTACGATATACAAACTCTGGTGCAGCTGTAGCAACCTTTGGGATGGCTACCAATAAGTCTTGGAAAGATGATAAAGGAGAGTTAAAGGAATTAGCAGAGTTCCACAATATAGTAGCATGGAGTAAGATGGCAGAAATATGTCAGCAACTTCTAGCTAAAGGTATGAAGGTATACATCGAAGGATCCCTCAATACAAGGAATTGGGAAGCTGACGACGGAAGTAAGAGGTATAAGACAGAGGTAAGAGTAAACGATATGATTCTGTTGGATAATAAAGGGAAACAGGGAGTTGGTTTCACTGAACAGCCTACAGATGATAAGAAGGAAGAAGTAAAGAAAGACTCCGAGCCTGTTAAAGATACCCCCTCTAAGGATGAAGATCCACTAGAAGAGGATTTACCATTTTAATTTAGTAAAGTTAGGAAGTAATGAGTGAAGAAGTAAAAAACACAACAACAGCGACTACTACAACGACACAAAGTAGTCCTCCAAAGAAGAGAAGGAGAAAGAGAAAGATTATTCAAAATCTGAAGTGTCCTCTTTGTGAGTCTGGTACTAAGTACCTATCTTACAAAGATGTATACCAATTAAAAAAGTTTACATCTGTAAGAGGTAAGATCATATCTACAGAGAAATCTGGAGTATGTCACAAACATCAGAGACAGCTTACAAAAGCTATCAAAAGAGCTAGAGTCATGGCATTACTTCCATATGTAGCAAAAGAGTAGTCCTCTTGGATTAGAATGTAAAAGGGAGTTTTAATACTCCCTTTTTTGTTGTAAAAAAACATAGATTTAAGTAAACTAATATATATGAGTAAACTGTCCTTACTTAAAAAGAATGCCTACCTTACGATTGTAGTGAAAGATGATGCTATATGGTCGCATTTAGCCTATGTGGATTACAACAACGATGTACAATACATACTCTCTGATTACACAGACATATCCCATTTCCACAAACGCTTAGACGATCACCTATTCATGGGAACTTTCTGGAGTGAATATTTTAGACTCTTAGAAAAACTCTTTGGTTGGGAATTAATACAAAATACAGAAGGAGGGTTAAGTAGGATGGTGGATTTTAAAGATGAAAACCATGGAGTAAACGGTATTAAGATATTAGTTGATGACAACCAACAATTCCTTACAAACATCTTCCATTCCATATCCCATTACTCCCATGATATAGCGGTGAGAGTAATTGATACACCCAATATGAGAAAACTAATAGGAAAGCTCTCTGAAAAATTGGGGTATGAAGACATGATATACATAGATCTAGATATCAACTCATTCCAAATATACAGAGTACAAAGAGAGGGAAAGCAAACGGATGATACCAAACTACCAAACAAATACAAATATAGTGAGGCACAACAATATTGGAGTAATAGAATAGGGATTATAGACGCAATCAAAGATAGGAGACTACACGCATTCATGGCCTCAGATATCAACAATGCACAATTAGAGAACAGCTGGGCTAATCTCATTATGCATCCAGTAGATGTATTACTTGATCAAAACTTAAAAGATATCTTAAGAAGCTTTACTACTGTACAACTCTTCTCACTACTTTCAGACAATAGAAGAAAGTTGGAAGGAATAGGGAGTGGAGAAACTAAAACCCTCATAGCCATTGGTGGTAAAATACCAAGACTTCTGGGTAAGAAGGCAACCCTCCTCTCTATCATTGATGGACTTGAACTCTACGGCACCTTTGATGTCATCTGGGACAACGAATGTAAAATACAAGCCTATGGGATGAGTACTGCAATGGGGAGTCAATCAAGCGATATTATAATAGGCAGAAACGATGTGATATCTGCAATAACGAAAGTATTGATACCAGAACTTAAATCCAAGAAAGCAATCGATAAAGTGATATTCTCTGCAACATACAAATCACAAGACTTTGAGCCAGAAACTGTCATTGTACTAGGAGATACCTTTGAGATGATTAAGATAAAGAATAAAGTAAACAAAGTTGTCTTCGAAGGTAAGCTGGAAGACAATGTATATCTACCAGCTCTTGAGGATAGGGCAGTAAACTTCATATCCTCACCACTAGGAGTGAGGTATGAGAATATTCTAATTGATTCTAGACTAAGACCAATTGTATATGGAATGGATAGCTATAGTAATAAATTAAAGATTAATAAATGGATAAATGATAATTAAAGCCAAAGTGTTTGAACACTACGACAATTACCAGTTTAATATTCCACTAATAGGTGGGGAAAGAATATGTGTTAAAAATAAGCAGAAGATAAAAGTAGGGGATAAACTATTTGCAAAAACAGATAATAATATTAAAGAGTCCTACTATTTAGTAGATGAACTGGGTTGTAAAACTTCTGAGTGTCTTAAGTACATCACATGTATAGATGGTGTATATGTAGAGAAGGGTGAAATACTTGCACAAAAGGTTGGGAGGAACAAATTAACTATTAAACAAATTGTTGCAGGGACTTCAGGTATTGTAGAACTAGATAGGATCACTAAAGGGTTTATAGATATATTGGGGGAAGAAGAGGAGATAGATGTAAAGAGTAACTTTATTGGAGTAGTATCACAAGTACTTCCTGGTAGTGCTATTACAATAAATTCTCCTGCTTCAGCACTAGACTTGGTAGCTACTACTATTTTTCAACAAAAACTGCTTGGAAATCTCATATTCCTTACAGATGGAGTAGAAGTGCTTACCAAAATACCCGATATTGATGTAAAGGGTAAGATTGTATGGGCAGGTTCATACCTACCTCTTAATCTAGCCCTCAAGCTCTTTGAAAGGGGTGTTAAGGCAGTACTTACATACTGTATGGAGTATGAGGACTTCAAGAATCTAGGACTACCTGTAGGTGTAATAGAGGGGTTTGGAAAGATACATTGTGATGAGCAGTTCTTTAAACAATTTTATAAATTTAATAATAAATTTGTAGTAATAGATGGAGAGGAAAGACAAATGTTTGTTGCAAAAGATTCCCAACTTGAGAAATCAGATACACAATACTTTGTGAGAGAGTTGCTAGGATCAAAGGTTATCTCTAGGCATAGTTCTCATTATGGACATATTGGTACTATAGTTGCAATGCATGATTTAGACTATGTGACTGTGAATTTTGGTTCTACTGGAAGAGTAATAGTGGATATTGGATTGTTGGATTTCATAACAATGTAAGAATATAATCAAAATGCTATACTCTATTTACTTTACTTTTAACTGTCTAGAATATGAATAAGAAAGAGAACAATATGAATATAAGAAGCTTTGGTGTAGTAATACTTGCCGTATGTATGTTGGCAATTGGATACACTGCTGGGAAATTAACCAAAGGGGATCCTATGCAGTCTCTCAAAACATTGGTCTCAGATCAGCCAGACCTATCTCTGTTTTGGAGTGTATGGGATACAATGCAATCAGAGTTTGTAAACCCAGAGGGTATCACTGTAGAAGATATGCAATATGGTGCTATCAAAGGACTTGTAGACGCATATGATGACCCAGCTACTATATTTCTCACACCAGAAGAGACGGAGCTGTTTAATAGTTCCAACGAAGGGAAATATTTCGAAGGAATAGGGGCTGAACTTGGGTATGAGGATAAGAATATAATCGTAGTATCCCCAATTGATGGATCTCCCGCAAAAGCAGCAGGTATTAGACCAGGTGACTATATTCTTGCTGTCGATGGAGAAGAAATTTATAGGGGAGATAATATCTATGGGGTTGTAAACCTCATTAGAGGAGAAGCTGGTACAGTTGTTACTCTGACAGTCCTTCACAAAGGTGATATGCAAAGTGTAGATATTGAAATTACAAGAGGGGAGATTACTGTGCCTAGTATGAGTTTCGAGTACAAGGATGATATCGCATATATCGACATCGCAAGATTTACAGACAATTCCTACGTGTCTTGGTTAAAGGCTTGGGACAAGATAGTGGATGAAATAACGGAGAATGGTACTAAGAAGGTAATAATAGACCTAAGAGGTAACCCAGGTGGGTACTTTGATGCAGCGGTATATGTAGCTGACGATTTCCTTTCAGGTACGCAGACGATATCTTTTCAAGAGGATGGTAATGGTAAGAAGCATACCTTTAGTTCAACAAAAGGAGGGGATCTTACAGAGGTTGAATTGGTAATCTTAGTAGATGCAGGTAGTGCTTCAGCATCAGAGATTCTCTCAGGTGCTTTGAGTCAGAATGATAGAGCCATAGTAGTTGGAGAGAGTACATATGGTAAGGGTACTGCACAAGCGATTGAGAATTTCACAGATGGTTCGTCTTTGCATATTACTGTTTTTAAATGGTTACTTCCAGATGAGTCATGGATAAATAGGGAGAACCCAATTGTTCCAGACTTTGAGGTGGAGTTTACTACAGAGGATTTTACTAATGGAGAGGATCCTCAATTGGAGAAAGCTTTGGAGTTATTAAAATAAATTTAGATTTAATATAGTATGGAGAAGAAAAAGAAAAGTGTAGCTAAGCAAAAGAAGGGTGTCTTTAAATGTAAAGATCCTAAAAAAGCTGGGATAATTGCATTCTTAGTGATGTTTTTAGTTAGTGCAATACTATTTGGGGTAATACTGGCAATGTTGTTCTTCTCTAATCCCTGGAAGGACTTCTTAGGAGATAATGCAAATTCGGATAGTGATGATGTAAATATTACTGTTACCCAAGAGGAGAATGTCATAATTAATGTAGTGAAAGAGTCTCAAAACTCAGTAGTGAGTATTGCGGTTAGTAAGCTCTCTTTTTCGCATGAGCAAGGACTGACAGATGAGAGTAATAATATTGGTACAGGTTTTGTAGTAGATAGTAATGGGATAATTGTCACCAATCAGCATGTAGTATCTAACCTTGACTCTGATTATAAGGTAATCACACCAAATGGTGATGAATATGATGTTGTAGAGATAGAAAGAGATGATAGTAATGATATTGCTGTACTCAAAATAGATGCAACGGACCTAGTACCACTTAAGTTTGGGGATTCTAGCACTATAGTTGTGGGTCAGACAGTAATAGCAATAGGTACACCACTTGGTGAATATATGGGTAGTGTGACCACAGGTATTGTGAGTGGTTTAGATAGGGATGTAACTGCTTCTAGTAGTTGGTTTGGTAGTATGAAGATATATGAAGATGTAATACAAACAGATGCAGCTGTGAATCCAGGGAACTCTGGTGGTCCATTACTAAATACTGCAGGTGAAGTAATTGGTATTAATTTTGCTACTACAGCTGGAGCTGATAATATAGCTTTTGCATTACCAATCAATATTGTAGAGAGTAGGGTAGATGAGTATCGGACATATGGTAAGTTTATAAAGCCATACTTAGGAATTTCTTATCAAATGATATCTACTTACCAAGCACTATACTACGAAGATGTGGTGGCAGGGGCTTTGGTTGTAAGGACAGATCCGTATGGTCCTGCGTACTCTGTTGGTATAGTGAGAGGGGATATCGTGATAGAGTTTGGTGGAGAGAAAGTCGAGGGATCACTGAGTACAATGATCTCAGAGCATAAAGTGGGTGAGGAGGTAGAAATAAAACTTTGGAATGATGAAGTAGAAAGAGAGGTTAGTGTAATACTGGAGGAGTTAGAGTAATTATCCTTTTACAATTATAAATCTCTTCTTATCGTTAATATCTTTAACAATTGCAGTTGTGTATTCTTTAAATATCTCTTGAGTATCTTTTATAATCCCTGTTTCTGTCTCTAGGATAAGGGTGAAGTTCTTACACTTTCGCTCTTTAATCTGCTTAAACAGTTCCCTGTAATACTTATTACCATCCTTACCACCATCTAGTGCGGACTTAGGTTCAAAGTTTTTAACGCTGGGCTCTAACACCTTATATTGTTCAGTAGGTATATATGGGAGGTTGGCTAGTATGAGTACAGACTCTTTCTTTACATTAATCCCTTTAATTAGATTGCCCTTGGTGAGGGTAACAACTTTTTTTAATTTATGATTTTTTATATTAGTAGTTGCAATATTAATTGCTTTCTGGCTACTCTCAGTTGCAAGAAACCGTGTATTAGAAATATCTCCAGAGAAGATAGAGGGGAGTTGTAAACTATTCACTAAACTGACTATTATACAGCTACTTCCCGTACCAACATCTATAACGGTATCAAATTTGTTCTTTTTGTATTCCTTTATCGCAAGACTGACGAGCTTTTCTGTCTCAATACGAGGTATCAATACTCCTCGGTTAATTTTAAAGGTGAGAGTGTAGAAGTCTGTTTGACCGTGAACATATTCCCATGGTTTACCATTTTCTATTTCGTTTAGTATCTTATCAAGCTTCTTTCCTCCTTTAACGTGAGCAGCTATCTCTTTCGAGATCCTTTGGTAATCAGGGTAGTTAAGTTTCTTAAGGGTTCTTTGTATTCTAAAGAGTTGTTTGAGGTTATACATTTTGTGTTTCTTCCAGTATTTTAAGTTGAATACCATCTCTTACTTCGTCCAAGACTTCTTGTATGTCTCCACTCAAAATATTTTCAAGGTTGTGCCAAGATTTTTTTATCCTATGGTCTGTAACTCGGTTTTGTGGGAAATTGTAAGTTCTAATCTTTTCTGCTCTCATAGCGGTTCCAATCTGAGAGACTCTCATATCAGATCTTTGAGCTGCTTGATCAGATTTGTTCTTTTCGTAGAGTCTAGTTCTGAGTAGGTTCATGGCTTTTTCTTTGTTTTGCGCTTGATATTTTGTTTCTTGGCAACTTACTACAATACCGGTTGGAATATGGGTGATACGTACTGCAGAGTCTGTCTTGTTAACACACTGTCCACCAGCACCAGAGGCTCTCATAACTTCTAGGTTGATGTCTTCTTGCCTTATCTCTATATCTATATTCTTGGCTTCGGGTAGTATGGCAACAGATGCTGTAGAGGTGTGTATTCTGCCGGCGGATTCAGTTACTGGTACTCTTTGTACTCTGTGTACACCACTTTCGTACTTTAGGGCTTTGTAAGCTCCTTTCCCATTGATTTGTGCAATTACTTCTTTGTATCCACCACCTTCCGTTAGATTTTCGTTTACAATGGAGATAGTCCAGTTTTTACTAGTGGCATATGCTTTATACATTCTAAAGAGTTTTGCACCAAAGAGTGCAGCTTCATCTCCTCCTGCTCCTGCCCTTATTTCAACTATTACAGATTTATCATCGTCTTCGTCTGCAAATTCCCTATCTGTTTGTATTTTCACTATCTCTTCGGTTAATTTCTTAACTATTTCCTCATTCTTCGCAATTTCAATTTTAGCGAGCTCTACCATGTCGGTGTCTTGCATTAATTCGTTGGCTTGTTTCCAATCAGAGAGGGCTTTTTGTACTTGTGTAATCTTTGTTGCTAGAGTGGAGTAGTAGGAGAGTTCTGTGCTTAATTTAGACATGTTTTCTCCTGTAGTATGGGCATTAGCCATGCTTTTTTCAAGAGACTTCTGTTTATCTAGGGCTGTATTTGTCTTGTATTTTTCTTCGTATGTTTGAAGATCCATGTTTGGATGATATCATTTTAGAAATGTTTTGTGAATCGTTACTTAGAGATGTCTGCGTTTGCTAGCATATCTTTGAGTGTTAGTGTTGAGGATGGTTGTGTAATGCCTTCTTTCTTAGATTTTCTGGCTTCCATCTTAGCTTTCTTGGATCTAAAGGACATTGTTTTAGCTTTTTTCATCTTTTCTTCATATTTCTGAACAAGGTTGTCTGCGTCTACGATTTTTTGTTCACCTGTGTAGAAGGGGTGGCATTTAGAGCATAGCTCAACATTTATTTCTTCTGAGTCAAGGGTAGATCCTACTTGGAATGTGTTTCCGCATGAGCATGTTACTTTTATTGTGTTGTATTTTGGATGGATGTCTTTTTTCATAACGGTTAGGATTATATCAGAAGGTAGGGGAGGTGTCTAGAATATGGGGGATAGTGCTAAAGGAGTTGCAGTAGAGGTGGGGAAAGTGTAGACTCATAGTAATAACTTTAGTGGTTGGTGGTATGGAAGAATATGGGGATTGTCTTGAAAGGGAATTAAGATATGGTGGTACAGATCTTGAATCTCCGCGGCTTCTGTTGGAAGAAAGGTTTCTTTCTCAAATACAAAATGTTGTTGAGTGGGAGAAGCATCAACCTAGACCTGTGCTTCTAGCAAAGATTTGTATGCGTGATGCAGTGAAGAAGATGACGATACATGCAGAGGAACTGTCAGATTACTATGTTAGAAATAGGGATATGCAAAACTTAAGTGAAATGATAGGAGTAATAGAGGAGGGACTTTTAAAGTGTACGGGAGTCAACCTTTGGACACTGGTTGAAGGGACTATACATTATCAATGTGATAAATACTATGAATTAGAAGGGGAAGAGAGTGCGAAGAGATATTTAGTGTTTTTGATGGAAACTAATCCACGATGGGAGGAAATCCTTGTAAAGAGGTGGGCTTTCTATAGGAATTTGCTCTCTTAGGTAAAAAACTATAAAATTGAAGACTAATAATCTTACTATCCAAGACATATGAAAATCAAAAAACACAGTTGGACAACCTTTCTAATCACAGGAGACAACACCTCCCTACTCACTGATCCACAAGAAGTGAATAAATCGGGATTAAGCCTCTCTAAAGTGAAAACAGACGTTGTACTCTTCTCTGAAACTAGGCTAATATTCAAAGACAATATTCTTAAAAGTGAAGGGATAGAGAAAAAGGTGGTGGCTGATAAAAGGGAAAAGATTATGGAAATATGCAGTCCAGGAGAATTTGAAATAGGGGGATTAATGATAAGGAGAGAGATAGGGAGTAATATATATATCATTGATGAACAAAACCTTCGTATAGTCTACCTAGGAGTCCTAGATCAGGAATTTAATGTAGACTCTACAAAAGATTTGGGAGATGTAGACGTACTAATTGTACCAATAGGAGATGGGAACCAATTTATATGCTACGATAAGCTAGAAAAAGTATTCTCTAATATAGATCCTCAAATACTACTACCATGTGGATATAAGGAAAAAGGTGTTAAATTAGACAAAGAAATAAAGACTAAAGAAGACTTTATCAAACACTTCGGTTTTACCAATATATCCGATGAAAACTATTTAAATATCAAATCAAAGAAAAGCGAAAGAGAAGGAGTCCCTATGGAAGTAATCTTTCTTTAAATCTTAAATGTAATATGGAGAAAATACCACCACAAAATGTAGATGCCGAAAGATCAGTACTAGGATCCATGCTTTTGGATAAGGATGCAGTAATAAATATTTCTGGTTGGTTAAGCCCGCTACACTTCTACGACGACAGACATAGACTGATATATGAAAATATCCTCTATTTGTTTGAGAATGGTTTACCCATTGATGTAGTTACAATATCGGATCAATTAAAGAAGAAGAAAGTTCTTAAAAAGATAGGAGGTAGAGCATACCTAGCGGAACTCTCAAGCAGTGTACCAACCGCAGCACACGCTGAAGAGTATGCCAATATTGTAAAAGAAGGAGCTACTAGAAGAGGACTCATATCCTCTGCTACAAAGATGATACAGATGGCTTATGACGAGAAGCAAGTAATGCATGAAGTAGTAGATCGATCAGAAAAATTACTCTATGATATTGCTCAAGAAGGAGTGAAGGCAAATTTTGTACATATTAAAGAATTGCTTAAAGATGCCTACGAAAGAGCTGCAAGTGCTCAGGATTCTGATGAACTAAGAGGAGTATCAACTGGATTTAAAGAATTAGATTCATTACTTGGAGGATTTCAGAAGTCAGATTTGATTATTGTAGCTGCTAGACCATCAGTTGGTAAAACTGCTATGGCTCTTGATATGATAAGACATGCGGCAATACATGAGAAGAAGAATGTAGCATTCTTTTCTCTTGAAATGTCCCAAGTACAGATTATGGATAGGCTGTTAGGTATGCAATCTGGAGTACCATTTTGGAAGATTAGAACCAATCAAGTGGGTGATGATGAGGTACTTAAACTCTCTAATACAATGGGGATTATGGCTGACGCAAACATCTTTATAGATGATCAAGCAGGGCAACATATTAATCAAGTACGAACAAAAGCAAGAAGGCTTGCAATGGAAAGGGGAGTAGATATTATCTTCTTAGACTACCTTCAACTTATGCGTGGTAATAGTAAAGAGAGTAGAACACTAGAAGTTGCTGAGATATCTCAAGGTCTTAAAAATCTATCCAAGGAGTTGGAGATACCAATAGTGGCACTGTCTCAGCTATCTCGTGCTATTGAGCAAAGACAGAGTAGGAGACCACAGCTCTCTGATCTTCGAGAATCAGGCTCTATTGAACAAGATGCAGATGTAGTGATGTTTATCGATCGAGAAGAAACTTGGAACCCAGACACAGAAAAGAAGGGCCTTGGTGAATTGGTAGTATCCAAGCATAGGAATGGTCCTACTGGAGTAATAGAACTTGCCTTTGTAAAAGAAATTGCAAGTTTTAGGAATTTGTATAGAGAGAAGAGAAAGTAAAACAGTATTCTCTTTGTATCAACTTTTTTGTATAATGACTTGCAGGTCGAGTGGTGGAACTGGCAGACACGCGGGACTCAAAATCCCGTGCTAGCAATAGCATGAGGGTTCAACTCCCTCCTCGACCATATATTTATAATAATTTAGTACAAAGAAATATGAATTTTGAAGAGTTTGTCTTAGGAGCTGTAGAAGGTATTGCAAATGCTGACTACAATCTGCTTGGTACTGGCTTAGGTATAGTGTCTTTAATCTTTTGGATAGTAGTGATTAGCTGGATATGGGTAGACTCAGGAGAACGAACTACTAGCAAATGGATGAGAGCCTTCTATGCTTTTATGGGTATAATCCCTATACTAGGGTGGATTATTTATCTAATAGTAAGGCCAGCCGAAACTATAGATGAGATATATTGGGGAGATCTTGAGAGAAGATATCTTAAATATGAGACATCTGAATTAAGTGATTGTCCAAAGTGTGCAACACAGCTCTATCCAGGCTTCATATATTGTCCTAATTGTAAGTATGAACTTAAGGTTAAATGTCCTCAATGTGAGGTGTATGTTAATGAAAATCATAAATATTGTACAATTTGTGGCTATCAGATGAAGGAGAAAGTAGTAAAAGAAGAGATTCCGGATGTAGAGACTATGCAAAGGCAGATAGATGCTACCAAACAAGAGGCTCATCAGCGCGTGAAAGCTAAGAGAAGCCGATACAAGATAGAAATGAACTTTGTAAGTAGAATAGGGGGATCTGTGATAAAGGGGTATAAGTTACTCGGTAAGAAAACTAAAAGGCTCTTTGTGAAGAAAAAAGAAATTAAGAAACCTGAAGTTAAGCAAGAAGAGAAAAAGGTAGAGCAGAAGCAGGTAAGTCCAGCAGATCAGAGTAAAGCTAAGAAGAAAAAGAGGAGAAAGAAAAAGTTAAAGAAAAAGAAGAAGAAATAAGTATATAATAAAAAAGAATGCAGGATGTAATTATTACAATCCGAGAGTCTCTAGTGAATACAAATCCTCTTTGGGTGTACTTTGTAATCTCAATAGTTGGACTATTCGTATATTGGAGAGGGTGTACTGAAACAAGGAAGGATAGATCCTCAATATTTGACACTTTTTCTATTTCCATAATAGTTGGATTGATAATAGGTAGAGTATCTTACCTTGTCATTAATTGGTCGCAATACTCTAGGTACTCATGGTATTTTCTACCATATGAGAAATATGGTGACGCTATGTACTTTTTCAGACTACTACCATGGAGATTAATCAGGGTTTGGGACGGTGGACTTACTATCTTTGTTGCTATGGTAGCATTCTTACTCTTTATCACAATATTAGTAGTCCTTGTTAAAAAATGGAGATGGTATCAGGTGTATTTCCCAATATTCTTCTCTATGATAGCTATGCTAGGTATATCCTTCGTATATATGGGTATTCTAAATGAAAATACCCTATGGATGATTCAGGGTGGAATTCTTTTTGTAATACCAATACTGTTTTGGTTGGTGTCTAAATTCCTCTTGGTAAGTATTAAGAATGGGATTAAGAGAAGAAGAGTGTTGGTATATATAGGAGTATTGGTTGTTACACTTACCTCTATGTATATATCGTATAGCTATCTTTTAGACGATGTCTCCCAGTTTGAGTTTATAGCGGTGATTGCCCTTATCTTTTGGGTAGCCATTATGGACATCTTGTTGATAGTGGATATTAATCGTCCTAATGTAACTATCGAAAGAGTATCAAGTGTAAGAGCTGTAGATATTGAGATTAACCAACCTATCAAGTTTTAAAATGGAGATTAATATCGATTCACAAAACAAAGGAGAAAGAGTAGATAAGTTAGTAATGGAGAGTCTAGAAGGATTAGGGTTTAGACAGGTCAGTAGGAATATGATTAAGGATGATATCTCTTCGGGTGCTACAGTCAATATGGGGAAGACAAAACCCTCCTACAGACTTAAGGTTGGGGATATCTTAAGTATAGATGAAGAATTTTGGAAGGATTTTTTTCTTGACAAAGACCTAAGTGAAGGAATTGTGGCACAAAAGGGAGATTTAGACATTCTGTATGAAGATGAATACCTTGTTGTATTATTCAAACCAAAAGGTCTAGTAGTACATCCCGGTGTGGGTAACAAAGATGGGACATTAGCTAACCATCTTAAATACTACTTTCAGAGTAAGGAAGAGTTTGATATCAATATGGATAGGGCAGGTATTGTACATAGGTTGGATAGAGGGGTGTCTGGGATAATGGTTGTAGCTAAGACCAAAGAAGCACAAGATATACTAAAGGAGCAATTTGCACATAGGGAGGTAGACAAGCTCTATCTAGCTACAGTAAAGAAGTTTAAAGAAACATCACTTGAATCAATAGAGGATATGAGTCTTGAAGAAATAGTAGAATGTATGAAGTGTGGGGATGTAAAATACTCGGCATGGTTTGATGCTCAAGGGTATATCGGAAGAGGCAGGACAAATAGGAAGAGAATGGAGTTTAAACTATACGAATTTGCCGGTTCTAAGAAAGCACAAAGCTATATATTACCAATTAGCAAAGATAAGATATTGATTAAGATAGTAACTGGTCGTATGCACCAAATTAGGGCCACTCTTTTCTACTACGGTTACCACATTCTAGGGGATGTTCTGTACAATCCTGGAAGTAGGGAGGTTTCTTCTCCAGAGATTATGTTACAATCTATCTATCTAGCCTTTACACATCCAATTACCAAAGAGAGGTTACACTTTAGCAAGTTTTAAAATATGTCTACTGCCAAAAAAAGAAAAACGAAGAAACAGACGAAGGGTGATATTACAAAAAGGTTGTTAAAAGTCTGGCCATATATATTTCTTGCGTTTGCTATCCTTTTCTTAATATATCGTACAATCATCCTAGTTAGTTTCAAGGTAGATTGTTCTAATATTCCAACAGATATGCTCTCTAAGGATAGAGGGATGATATCGAATCTCTTTGTCTTTGAGCATGATGGGAGAATAAGTAATATCGAAATACTTGTTTACAGTAGTGACAAGAAGAATATGTTGGAATTAACCATACCAACTTGGATATATGTGTCCGAAAAAGGAGTTGATGAATTTCCCATATCTTCCTTGGAGTCAGTAGGGGAATTTCTAAGTTATGGTCTTGGAAAAGAGTATACGGTTAAGTATCTAAGTGATCTACTTGGTATTAAGTTTGATAGCTATGTGTGGTTAGTAGATAGTAGTGAGAATGTAGAGGAGTTCCAGAAGGATCTTTCGGTATGGAGTATCCTTTTTGATTTTAAATATAATGAGGAACTAAAAGGACATATATATTCCAACTTACCTATCATCAATCTAATTACCCAAGTTAATTACATAAATAGTGTAGTGGGAGAGTATGATTATGAACAGTTGGATATGTCAGTCTGTTGTCTTAAAGAGGTAGTTATTTCAGAGAGTGATAAGCAATTACATTTCGATAAAAGATCTTTTGATAGTGAATTTAGTAAATATATAGACGATTTGGTCAGTAGAGATGCAGAACGAGAGAGAGTGAATGTAGAAGTTTACAATGCAAGTGATATATCAGGTTTGGCGAGTAAGTATGCCAGAAAGATTAGACATACGGGATGTAGGATTCTTAGGTATGATAATGCACCTAAACTTTATGAAAGTACAGTAATATTTGTACCAGAGTTAGAGGGCTATGAGAACTCTTTAGGATTGGTACGAGATGTTATGGGAGAGGGAGTAAAACTTAGGTATGAGAGGCCCCAATTTATTACAACAGGTGATATTGTAGTAGTATTGGGTAAGGATCTTTCAGAGTAGTTTCAATTTATACTAATTAAATGTAAAATGTATTTATGATAGGAGCAATACTTACGTTATTACTGTTCTCGTTCTGCTTTATAGCCTTTATCTTTGTTTACAAACAGAAGTTCATGTCAGATGATATGGTGGATGTGTATGAAGAGCTTAGGAATCCTGTTGTTATGCAAGTACTTGTCCCAAGAGAAAATGACAAAACTCCATTAGCTGCTGAACAAATGTTTGCTTCTTTGCACGGACTATTAGGAGACTTAAGGAAATGCCAGGATGTAGTTAGTTTTGAAGTCATCTCTACTGGGGAGAAGGGCATTAGATTCTTTATCATTTCTCCGAAGTCTTTGGCCAAGTTTGTGGAGGGGCAGGTATATGCGCAGTATCCCAATGCTGATATTAGGGATGTACAGGATTATACCTCTGAGAATGGTAAAGAGGGCTCATTTATCACGACTGGTGAAGTGGAATATATTAAAGATTACATATTCCCAATTAAGACATTTAGGGATTTCGAAGTAGATCCCTTGGCTGCAATTACTGGTGCAATATCGGATCTTAAGGTAGGGGAGAGTGCTTGGATACAGTTTCTAGTAAGGCCTGTGGGGAATTTCTGGCAGGAGGATTCTAAGAAATATATCTCTGCAATTAGAGAAGGGAAGGATTTGGAGAGTAATTTCTTTAAGAAGCTAGCTAAACTGTTTGAGAGTCTCGGAAAGGCGCTAGCTAGTGGTGAGGGAGAATCTTCTGGTAAGAAGGAAGTTGTACGGTTAGCTCCGGGTCAGGAGGAAGAGTTGTCCCAGATTGAGACTAAGATGCTTAAGGTGGGTTTCGAGTTTGTAATTAGGATTGTAACTAAGGCAGATACACAGATTCGTTCAGAGCAGATACTGAGAGATGCTGTTGCTAGTTTTAAACAGTTTACAACAGCTCATTTAAACAGTTTGTCCTATTCTTTGGAAGAAAGGGAGGCTAAGGTAATATATCAGGATTTCCTTAGTAGAAAGTTGTCTACTGATATTGTAGATATTATCAATATTGAGGAATTGGCCTCTCTTTTCCATATGCCAAATATCTCTGTAGAGACTCCCAATATTGCATGGAGTAGATCGAAGAAGTTGGAACCTCCTATGGATTTGCCGGTAGCTACTGATTATGGTGTCTCAATATTCGGGGAGACTGATTACAGGGAGCAGAAAATAGAGTTTGGTATTAAGCCACAGGATAGGCAGCGTCATTTCTATCTTCTTGGTAAGACTGGTGTAGGTAAATCTACGCTTTTTAAGAATATGTTTATCGCAGATGTTTTGCGTGGGGACGGTGCCTGTTTTGTAGATCCTCACGGTGAGGTAGTAGAGGAGCTTTTAGATCATATCCCCCCAGAGAGAATAGATGATGTTGTATATTTCGATCCTACAGATATTGATCATCCTGTTGGTTTTAATTTACTAGAACTTAAGGATAAGTCGCAGAGGGATTTAATAGCGGATGGTGTAGTAGAGGTGTTTAAGAAGCACTTTGGTGACTCTTGGGGTCCTAGATTACAATATCTTCTTACTAATGCTGTAGCCACTCTTCTAGAGGCACAGAATACTACACTTCTCGCCGTTATTAGAATCCTTATAGATAAGAATTTTAGGAAGTTCATATTGAAGCAGGTAAGTGATCCAATTCTTCTTAAGTTTTGGGAGGAAGAATATACTCAGATGTCTACTAATCAGAGATTGATTACTGAGTCTGTTGCTCCTATTCAAAATAAGGTTGGTAGATTTATATCATCTTCTGTCATTAGAAATATCATTGGTCAGGTTAAATCTACTATAGATTTAAGGGAGATTATGGATAACAAGAAGATTTTACTGGTTAATTTAGCGCAGGGTAAGTTGGGTGAAGAGACTGCTTCTTTGTTGGGAGGTATGATTATCACTCGTTTACAGTCTACCGCTATGGAAAGAGGAGATATCCCTTTTGAAGAGAGGGTTGATTTTTACCTTTATGTAGACGAGTTCCAGAACTTTGCTACAGACTCTTTTGCCAAGATACTGTCTGAGGCGAGGAAGTATAAGTTGAACTTGACTATGACTAATCAATATATTGATCAATTACCGTTAACAGTTAGGCAGGCTATTTTTGGTAATGTTGGTACTTTGGGTTCATATGTAGTGAGTCAGTCAGATGCGAGTATTTTGGAGCAGGAGTTTGCTCCTAGTGTTACTTCTGATGATTTAGTATCTCTAGATTCTCATGCTATGTATATGAAGGTGTGTATAGATGGTATGACTTCTGTACCTTTTAGTGCTAAGTCTCTTCCTCCTAGGTATGAGCCTTTTGGTCTTAAGGATGAGGTTATAGCTGCTTCTAGAGAGAAGTATAGTATGGAGAGGGAAGTTATCGAAGAGAAGATTATGAGATGGAGTAAACAGAAGTATAGTGAGCAGGGTAATAGGTCGATAAATAAGAAGGTGGTTAGTAAGAAGAATGTGCCGAAAAAGAGGGTGAAGAGAAAGGAGAAGGTTGTTTTAGAGGAGAAGAAGGAGAGGGTTAAGAGTTCGGCATACAAGATAAAGGTTTAGTGGTACAATAGCCTATATAAGTTTATTACTTTATATATGTCAGGACATTCCAAATGGTCAACTATTAAGCATAAGAAGGAGGCTAATGATGCTAAGAAGGGTAAGATTTTTTCTAAGGTTTCTACATTAATTACACATGCTGCTAAGCAGGGTGGCGGGGATCCTGAAATGAATCCTAGTTTGAGGATGCATATAGAGAAGGCTAAGAGTGTGGGTTTTTCAATAGATAAGATAGAGAAGGCTATTGCTAAGGGTACTGGAGAGGGAGGTGAGGGTATAGATTTCACAGAGGCTACTTATGAGGGTTTTGGTCCTTGTGGTATAGCCATTATAGTTGATTGTTTGACAGATAATACAAATAGGACAGTGTCAGAGTTGAGGAAGTTGTTTGAGGAGGTGGGTGGTAGTATGGGGGAGAGTGGTTCTGTATCATGGAATTTTGATGTGAAGGGTTATATCATTGTTAAGTGTGGTCATATGGAGAAGGGTGAGAAGTATGGTGATGAGGATAGGTTTGTAAAGGATGATAGGGATACCATTATGATGGAGTTGATGGATGTAGATGGTGTTGTGGATATCAAAAGGATAGCATTAGAGGGTGTTGAGGTGTTGGAGGTGTTCACAGAGTTTGCAGATATGGCTAAGGTTAGGGATATTCTTTCTTCTCAATTTCCATATGTTGTTGATAGTGCTTCCATTATCAAAGTAGCTAAGTTGCCTAAACCTTTGTCGGGTAAGGATTTAGAGAAGGCTAACGGTGCTTTGGAGAGGTTGGAGGATAATGGGGATGTTCAGGATGTTTGGAGTGATTTAGTAGTTTAAATAAAAGATATGCGTATATTAGGTATAGATCCGGGTTTAGCAATAGTGGGGTGGGCTGTTATAGATTTCGATAGGGATCTTAATCCTACTCCTGTAGATTATGGTGCTATCGTTACTGATAAGGGGTTGAGTGTTTCTGCTAGGTTAAAGATCATTTATGATGATTTGCATTCTATATTGAAGGAGTTTAAGCCTGAGGTTTGTGGTGTAGAGACTTTGCTTTTTTACAATAATGCGAAGTCAGCTATAGTTGTGGGGGAGGCTAGGGGGGTTGTTTTACTTGCGTTAGAGGAGTTTGGTATTCCTATGTATGATTTTACTCCTTTGCAGGTTAAGGATGCAGTTACAGGGTATGGGAGGGCGGATAAGAGGCAGGTGCAGGAGAATGTAAAGAGGTTTTGTAAGTTAGAGAGTATTCCTAAGCCTGATGATGTTGCAGATGCAATGGCAGTGGCTATAGCTACTAGTAGGTTGGTATAGAAAAGTATTATAAGGTTTGGTATACTGGAGGAATAAGTTTAATAAATACACATTATGGCACCACATTATAGTGAATTTGATCAAAGCTCCCCAAAAGATCTTCTTTTGCAACGTCATGGGAAAGCAGTAGAATCTCTTGGAGAAATATGTGCAATGGAGAGTCTTGTTTCTGAGCAAATTGCCGAAGCTTTGGAAGAAAACGATTTATTATCCCTTGATTTTGTATCTTCTGGTAGTCGAGTTTATCCAGTTTCATTAGCAGTAATGTTACTAGATGGCAGTGAGAAGGAGTTAGTTAATAACAATCCCTCTGTTGATGAATTGGAACTTCTGGAAAAGATAATGCAACTTCCATCCACAAAGTCGATGTATAAAGGCTTTCTGGGACGAATACATGAAAATGAACGAAGTGTTCTTTTCGAGTCTAAGGATTGTAGGTGGAAAGGAGATGCTTTTAGAATAGTTCCAATTATTGGGGAATCTATACCTCGAGAGCGAGCTGAGGAAATCCTTAGTGTGATTTCAAGTTCAGAGGGAGAGATTATTAATTGGAGAGTTGGAGGGGAATAGATAGAAATAAGTTTGTTATAGAGATATTATGGCACCACATTATAGTGAATTTAGAGAAAAGCTTACAGGTGAACAATGTTTAGAGAAGTCTCTTAACGAGATATGTGCTATGGATTATCTCACTTCCGAAGACTTACAATCCAGAAACTTTATATCTCTTGATTTCCTTAGGGATAATGATGGAGAAATTCGTCCAGTTGCTTTGGCTTTGGGACCTAGATTTGAGGGAGATCTTCCCGATGTTAATGAGATGAAGCAGACTCCTTTCTTCAATCTCTATGTAAGCAGTGTTTATTGTGTTTTTTTAAATAGAGTGAAGAATAAGGACGCGAAGATTTTTGAGAAGATTAGTAAATATCCATATATATATTGGTATCCTGCTGGGCAGGATGTTGTGATGTTACCTGTTATTGGTGATCCCGTAAGCGAAGAACAAGTTGAAAAAATGTTTGAATTAGCTCCAGATACAGATACTCAAATATATGATTATGATTTCAGTGGAGTGTTTTAGCTCTTAGAAATCTTTTACCATATATGATATATTATAGGTATACATATGATCTCATACATACAGGGTAAAGTACTCAAAACATACATAGGTAAGCAATCCTATATCGATATCCTCATATCCAGTGGGGTAGGGTATAGGGTTTTTGTTCCTACTAACACTAAAGTTTTGCCAGTTAAGAGCGATATTAAAATATATACAAGTTTCCAGGTTAGACAAGACAATCAGACCCTCTATGGCTTTGAGAAAGAGAGCGATAGGGACTTCTTTGAACAGTTGATAGGGGTATCTGGTATAGGTCCTAGAATAGGATTAGCCATACTCTCTACATACCCTCAGGAAGAGTTGGAGGGTATCATCTTAGAAGGTGATTCTCGTAAGTTAAGTAAAGTGTCTGGTCTTGGTCTTAAAGGCTCTCAAAAGATTATATTAGAACTTAGGGGTAAGATAGATTTCAAGGATGAGGATAAGCAGAGTATAGAGAGTAAGCGTATTAGGGAGTTTAAGGATGCTATGAGAGCCTTAGGTTTTAGTGGAGAGTCTCTTAAGTTATACGTTAAGAAAGCAGAGAAGATTCTTGATAATGAGATGTTGGAGATAGAGGAGTTGCTTAAAAAAGTTTTGTCACAGTAGTAATGATTAAATCTAGTAAAAAAACTGAAGAGAAGAATAGGGGGAAGAATAGTAAGGTGGTTGCTAGTGCTGGATTGACAGATTCAGAACAAAAGATTAGGCCATCTAGGTTTGATGATATTGTAGGTAGGGGACAGGAGAAAGAGACTATTAAGATGATGGTTGGTTCTGCTAAGAAGAGGAGGGAAGTAGTAGATCATATATTGTTCTATGGTCCTCCAGGATTGGGTAAGACTACGTTTGCAATGGCTATTGCCAATGAGATAGGTTCTTCTATTAGAATTACCTCTGGTCCTGCTATAGAGCGTCAGGGAGACTTGGCTGCTATACTCACTGGTCTTAAACCTAATGATGTTCTTTTCATTGATGAGATACATAGATTGTCTCCTACTGTAGAGGAGATATTGTATCCTGCTATGGAAGATAGAGCATTGGATATCATTATGGGTAAAGGTCCATCTGCTAAAACCATTAGGTTAAACTTAGAGCCTTTTACATTGATTGGTGCTACTACTCAAATTGGTAAGATTAGTCCTCCTATGAGGGATAGGTTTGGTTTAGTACAAAGGTTAGATTTCTTTGAGCATGAGGATATGAATAGGATTATCAAAAGAGCTTGTAAGTTGTGGGGTATTCAGATAGAGGAGAGTGCTTTGGAGTTGCTTTCTATGTGTTCAAGAGGTACTGCTAGGATTGGTCTTAGGTTACTTCGAAGAGTACGGGATTATGCGCAGGACAAGGATAGGGATGTTGTTACATTAGAGATAGTACAGAGGACTTTTGAGTTACTCGGTATTGATGAGATGGGGTTAGAGGGTATTGATAGGCAGATATTGGAATTAATACTAAACAGTTTTGGTGGTGGTCCTGTAGGTTTGTCTACATTGGCTGCCTCTTTGTCTGAAGATGAGGGTACTTTGGCAGAGGTTCACGAGCCGTATCTTATGAAGTGTGGCTTTATTAAACGTACTAATCGTGGTAGGGTATTAACGGAGAAGGGAATTAGGTATATTAGTCAGCTATATGGATAATATTGTTACTCAGAACACAGGAGAGGATAGTGTAAAGAGGTTAAAAATTATACTTCTTTCTTTTGTTTTGTCATTTTCCCTATTTTTTACTAAGATATTTGCTCAGGAATCTTCGTTACTCATGATCTATGTAGTAGGGGGTATATATTTCTTTGTCTCTGTGATTGGCTTATTGTGGGCTTTTAATTATAAGGTGAAGATTAGATCTTTAATTTATATCTTGCAGGGAGGTTTGTTTGTGTTTAGTGAGGTTCTTTTTGTGTTGGTGTTTTTCTTCCAGCAGTTTGATCGTATATATGAAGGTGTTTTGCTTTTCATTCTACTCTGTTTTATTTGGGTGATTACCTATGTTTGTTTCTTGATGGTAAATGTTTTTAATGTTGCTTTGTATAAGAGTTTGCCTTTGTTGCAGGTTGCTCAGACTGCTTCGTACATCCTTTCTTTGTTGATGATTTATTTCTTTACATTTTCTATTCTTACTAGTGGTTTCCCTTTGTATGTGATGTTTCCATTATTATTCATATTATATTTGTTTATATTGTTTATGCAGTTTAACGAATTGGATATGGAGAAGGGTATTATATGGCGTAGGGTGATTTTGCTTTCGTTGATTAATATGTTTACAATTATCCCGTTTATATTTATAGGTTCAACTCATGAGATTGTCGCTATAGTACCGACAGTAGGGGGTTTTGTTGGTGGTGGGCTGCTAAATCTTAGTGGGCAAAAGGATGTTAAGTGGCAGGTGTTTGGTTACAATGTGATATTGCTAATTGCCATTGTTCTTGCAGTTTATTTTTGTTGGTTCTAATTTTTGTAGTATATATTCGAGAGTAGGGGTAGGGGTAATGTTACGATTCTGTCCTATAGTGTGGGATGTCCTATAGTTTCACGGTGTGGATAAGTGAGTGCCAATACTCTATCAGTATGGTATCGAAGTATATTGGTTTGAGTTGTAGTGAACATCATCATCTGTGAGTGTGTGTAGATCTGTATACATCTGAGGAGAGGTGGTACTACTCTGTATCAGATATGTATGTATTTCTTCGTTGTATATACCGAGTATAATCACGGTTATATGCGACTGGGTGTATATAATGTTTTAAACTTGGGGTTTCTTATATATTTTGTATTGTAGATATTTTAATTTGTTTTTTATAATCTGTCTTCCAACTTCGATACTTCTTCTATTCATTTGTGTATGTTATTTATCTCTCTCGTCTTTTTCTTCTAAGACCCCCTACTCTGGGTATAGATTTTATGAAAGAGAGGGTTATTTATAGGGAGTATGGAAGAAAGCGCTTTACTAAAGGATAAACAGCACCAAGGCTCTGAGGGCGATTCTAAAGGTACTTAGGTCTAGGGGCAGTATGAATAGACCTAAGTTTTATTCTGGAGTTTGTGTTATGGATTTGTAAGTGTCAGATTGTTGTGCTTTTTCTACGAGTGCAATTGCTTCTGGATCTCCTTGTTTGTATTTTTCAAGTAGGTCTTTGGATTCGGTAATTGTATTTTTTATTTCTTCAATATATTGTAGAAACATTTTTTTGAGTTCTTCTAATGCGTTGTCTCCATAAACAGTAACGGAAATTTCTTTGAGAATGGTTTCGTAGTGTTCAGTTGATTTTGCATTTTGTAATCTTTGGTGTAGGGCTTGTAGTTCATGGTCAGAGGTTGTCTGTGCAAGTTCCTGAAGCATTATATCTACAATTTCTTCAGAGATTGTGTTGAAGAGTTCGTTTGAGGTTTTTTCATCTAAACCTAATTCTTTGATTTTTGTAATAATTTCTTTGTACATGGGAGATGAGTTAATTTAAACTTAAGGTATCAAAAACTGTCCGAGCAGCAACTTCTGGTGATACTCCATTAGATACAACATTCCACAGGTTTTGAGTAAATACATTACCTGCTTGTTGACCTTGTAGCATAGCTTGGTCAACACCGAGGTTTTGTAGAGCTTCTACAAAGGTTTTCTGTAAAGCTCCATGACTTCCTCCAATATTTCCCATTGCAAGATCTTTGCCTTGCCATCCAAGGCTACTTGGTTCCCATCCATAGTCAGAGGCTTTTAACCATTGTCCTTCAAAGAGATTTGTAGGGGTAGTAGGTGATTCTATAATTGGTGGTTGTGAGACTTCAGTTAGAGGTGTTTCAGGAGTTAAATTTGGTCTTTCTGGTGGTGTTGGATCTATATTAGATGTAGTTTCGAGCATATTAAAAATGTTTTTTATGGCAGAGCCGATACCGTATCCAGTTGCTCCACCAATTAATACTGCAGAGGTCTCCCCTAGTCTATCGGACCACCATTTTCTTCTTTCAATTTGTTTGTTGAGTTGTTCTAGCTGTTCTGTGGTCATATTTCTTCTGTCTGTGAGGTTTATATCCTTTGTTTTGGTTCTAATTCTTTCTTCCATGTGTTTTAGGTTTTTCCCTGCAAAGCGTCCACCGATTGTAATTCCTATGACTGCAGCTATTGATAGGGGTGGTGTGGCAATGGCGACTCCACCTGCAGTGACTCCTGCAACTATTTTGATAATCTTTTCTTTTCGTGTTCTCTTTTGTTGAGATTCTTGTTCTTTTTGATTGAGTGTTGTTTGGAGATTTTCTCTTTCTAGGAGGAGGTTTAAGTAATGGAGTTTCTCACTGTCAGGTATGGTTCTTTCATCGTTATATTCACGGAGGGCTGTTTTAGCTTCTAGTGCTTCAATAGATTGGTTTAGTTCAACTAATCTCTGAGTGTCTGTTGGTATTGGTTTTTCTTCAGGTTGAGTTGTAGGAGTTACTATCTTTTGAGGTTCTGGTGTGGTTGGTGTAGGAGTTACATTGTTTTCGTCTTTAAGAGTTTTGAGTTCTTCCCGAATCTTTCCTCTTCTATTCTCAATTGCTCTTAACTCAGCTTTTAATTCTATTTCTTTTGGTGTTTCTGTTTGCACAGGAGGTTTTGCTTTTGCTTCTGTGTCATTGTCTGTGATGCTTTTAAAGCGATCAATTGGTGGTCTCGTATTTGCAGGTACCCAAGCACTTTGGCTTTCTGGTGTTGGGCCTGGCCCCATTATCTTTGGAGGGTTTCCATCACTTGATGGAATGGTTGGTGTAGGAGGAGCTGTTGGAGTTGTGTTGTCACGAGCTGCAATCCTTTCCAGAGCTATTGCTTTGCGAGCTTGAAGTTCTTCTGATAGAGCTTGTTTTTGTTTTGGTGTTAGTAATTGCTTATCTGTAGTTTCTGTGATTGGAATATCTGTTGGTTGAGTAGTAGTTGTAGGAATGACTTCTCGAAATGGTTTGACTTCATCTTCTGGCTTTGGTTGTGGAGTATGTGGAGTATGGTCTCCCCAGCCTTTTTTAATATGTTGAGGTATAGCACTGTAGTCTCCTGTTATATTTCCTTCAGCAGGTGGGTTATCAGTAACAGATGGAGGGGTACTTAAGGGGGCTTCCTGTGGCATACCGCTTTGTAAATTATCAGTGTTCATATTGATGTTAGACAGATTAGAATAGATACTAATATATAATCTAATGTTTAAAGATTAATGTCAATATGAAAATGTGTGTATTTTTGTTAAAATGTTCATACATATGAAGCAATTTCTTAAAAAGAACTGGGGTAAGATATTATTAGCTACAATATTAGTTGTAATTTTAAGCCTATCCTTCAAAGTAGGATATTCATATATATCTAATGATAACTATTCTCCCGATCTCAATCCATTGTTAACTATTGAGAGAAGTATAATCTCTCCTGCATGGAGAAGTTATAGAGGACTTGGTTTTGCATCTGAAAGTGAACAAACAGATGTATTTAGATCTGTCTTTTACTATGTCACAGACATATTTCTACCTACATGGTCTCTTAGTCAGATATTTGCCCTACTCTGTTTTGGTGTAGGGAGTTGGTTTACTGGTTTACTTGCATCTAATCTTGTTAGGGATTTTAGTAAAGAGAAATATTCAGAGTTAGCATTTTTACTTAGTGGGATCTTTTACATTACAACTCTCTGGACTGTATGGGTGTACTATTTAAATATGTTTCCATATATTTCACAGTTTGGGTTTCTACCGTTGCTAGTATGGAGTATTTATAGGTTGGTTAAAGATTTTAATTGGAAGAATGCATTAATTACGTTCTTTTGCAGTATTGTATTTACTTCTACATGTGTAATTGCAACTTTGTTTGTAGTAGATGTTGTGGTTATATTTTTTCTTACATTAACTTTTGCTATATTTCATACAAAAGGTCTTAAAGAAATATTTAAGAAAGTATTTCTTACAATGTTATTGTTTGTATGTACACAATTGTTTTGGATATTGCCTTTTGTACACTATACAGTGAATGTAAGTGGAGATATTGTGGATTCTTATGTTAACAGGAGTATTACTACTAGTGTTATTGATTTGGAACATGAAGCTTTAGATTCAATCGACTCTGCTCGAATGTATACGAGGATATTGGAAACTACAGATGATATGGTGGGAGAGAAGTATCTTTTCCCTGATGCTGAGGAGTATATGGTGTATGACTTCTATAAGTTTGTGGCATTAATCCCTGCGATATTGGGGGTCATAGGGATAGTATTCTCGATTGTAAAGAAAAGGTGGAAACTCTTACTACTTAGTATTCTTACAGTTGGTTCATGGTTTATCATAAAGAATCTTAATCAACCTCTAGGGGAGACATATAGTCTTTTGCAAGAGTATGTCCCGTTATTCAAACAGGTATTTAGATGGCCTTCTTCGAAGATTGGGCAGATATATGTCTTCTCCTTATCACTAATTGCTCCGTTTGGTTTTGTGTATCTACTGGAATTCTTAACTTCTGTTTTGAAAAGGAAGGTATTAAAAGTTTCTCTTTGGGTAGTTTCAACACTGATGTTAATAACAATGCTTCTTTACTTCTCATCATATATGTTTGTAGGAGACCTTTTTGTAGAAAGATCAATTGTAGTCATTCCTGAAGAATATTATCACTTAGAGCAATATCTAAATGAAAATGATAATAAAGGGAGGATCTTGTATCTTCCGACTGCAAATAGTAGTTACTTTAGGGAGTATGATTGGGGTTTTATTGGGTCTGGCTTTCTCCACTATATAGTTCCTAACCCTTTGATAGATATGTCTTTGGCAATTGGATCTAATGCTGGAGAAGAAGCGATGCGACAATTAAAAGACTTCGAACTATCGCACGATGTAGAAAGTCTTGAAAGATTTCTTGAACAATATGATACGAAATATGTACTGATAGATAGAAACCTTGTAAAGGGTAGATACGGGCATGAATTAGATTGGACAATATCGAATATTCTTGCAGAAAGGTTAGATCTTGTTTGGAATGACTCAGATATATATCTTTATAAAACAGCAAAAGTGGAGGAAAGATTAACAGAATCTATGTCTCCTGAACTTAATACATTTACTAGAGAGGTTACTGTGTCCCCTACCCTTACACCTCTTAATATGCAGATTAAGAATTGGAAGATAGAAGAGAATGAAATAGTTGGAACCTTTATACACGAAGGTCAAAATGTCTATCAATTACTAACAAATGGCGATATTGATATTTACTCTTTACCGAGTAGTCTTGTATTGGAAGATAATCACATAATTGTTAAACCAGCTATACCTACTATAAACGATATCTCAACAGGTATTAGTAAAACCTTTGATAATGTCGACTATGATTACTATATGGTTGGAGAAAAAGTTTTTACAAAGAGTCAACTAGAAATAGGAGTTTCGGTGGACATACAATATACGGAATTAATACAAATATATGGTGTTAGAGAAGGCGATTGGAATACAGATAATATGACCTCACATATTGCTTCAAATGGTAAAGCAGGAAATTGTTCTGGGACAGAGTTTGAAGAAGATATCTCTATACAGTTACAAGGACAGGCTTCAGGGTTCTCTGTTTCAGGTGATTCTGAACTTCCGTGTATATATTCTAGTATAGATTTGTTTGAAAGTGGTGTAGCCAAGATAGAACTTAATTGGGAAAATATTACAGAAAACACATATGTTGGATACTGTTTGTACTCTCAGCAATATGAGAAATGTGTAAACGAAGAGAAATATATATATTCAGAGGATCAACTAGGACAAGAAGAGATCCTACTTCCATACAGGTTAAATAAAAGTGATGATTTGACACTTACAATATATGTTTACTCTCCTACGCTAGATGATGTAGAAACAATATTTAGAAATATACAGATTAGTATTCTCTCAAATCTCGAAAGGATTTCAGTCTCTTCATATAAGGAGACCTTATACAAAGCAGGTATTCTCTTGGAGAATACCAAGGAGTACACATTGAGTATTCCTGTGATATATGGAGATAGTAGTTACATATACTTTTCCTCTACGAAAGAGAATATGATATGGAAGATGAATGATGCTCAAGACGGTGGGGAACTTAAGGTAGAATGGAATAATGGAATAAGTCAGACTGTACAGGGACAGTATTTAAATCAATATACTACCCTTTTCAATACTAAGGGTTTGGATAGATATCTTTGGTATTGGTCTGGACAAAATATTAGTAATATTCCATCTACACTCTGTTTAACTTATGCGAGTGATGACAAGTGTTGGGTAGAGGATATGTTTTTTGATAATGAAAAGGGTTCTAACTTAAACTTCTTTAGGAGTATTGGTAATAAGAGATTAGATCTTTCATACAGAAGTGTGAGCTACGAGCAACTTTCACAAAACAAATTAGAGAACTTTGTAGTTATGAAATATCCAAGTGAATGGGAAGATATTAAGTTTGTCCCTGAATCAAGTACAAGATTTGTAGAGTATGAAATGGATAGTGGAGGTTCGCAGAGTACAATATATTCTCTTCCAGAGCAGTTGCCTACTAATTCTTTAATCACAATTCCACAATCATCTAGTAGTGGTTGGTTAGCAATTTCCTTTGGTAACAATATCCCTCATATCTTGAAAGATAGGGTTGTTGTAAATGGTTGGAAGCAGGGTTGGGATATATCTAATACTGATTACAACAATATATGGGTAATATACTATCCTAACCTTCTTGCATATCTTGGGTATACAATATTGGTTACAGAGTTTTTTGTAATACTTTTTAACTTAGTAAAGAGAAGAAATGGAAAAGAGTAAACCTTTGGTATCAATAGTTATACCTGTACATAATGGAGAGAAGTTTTTAAGGGAGGCAATAGAGAGTTGTCTTAATCAGGACCACCCTACTCTAGAGATAGTGGTAGTAGATGATAAGTCTACGGATAGTACATTAGAAATATTAAGGGAGTATGAGAGTAAGGATGAAAGAATTAGAGTTCTTTCTGTAGAGAAGCAGAATGGTTTGGGTAATGTAATAAATATAGGTATTAGAGCTTCTAAGGGTAAGTATATAGCTCGTATGGATGCAGATGATATTATGTATCCTTCTCGTATATCTAAGCAGGTAGAGTATCTAGAAAACAATCCTAGATGTGTAGCAGTGGGTGGTCAGATAGATATCATAGATGGGGAGGGTAAGATTACGGGTAAGAGAGAGTATGCGATAGAGGATAGGGATATAAAGAAGAATATGTTTCTTTTTCAACCTTTTGCACATCCTGCAGTTATGTTAAGAAGAGATGCTGTAGAGAGTGTTGGTTTGTATCCAGAGGATATGTGGAAGGTAGAGGATGTTAAGTTCTTTTTCTTACTTAGTCAGGAGGGAGAGTTTCATAATCTCTCAGATACTGTTTTGAAATATCGTATGACTTTTAATACAGAGAGTCAGGGTAAGATGGTAGATCATTTTAGAAAGACTCATGAGATGAGGAAATGGGTTGTAGAGAATTTAGATATTAGGCCTACTTTTAGGGAGAGGGTTATATGGTTTTTACAAAGAGGGATTGTTTTTTTTATTAGTTTTCTTCCTCCAAAATTGTTTATGAGGGTGTATGAGTTTGGTAGGTGGGTTATTAAGTAAAAAAGAGATATCTTTCGATATCTCTTTGTACATTATTTTCTTTTTTTAGTCTTTCGTCCTTAAGGACTCATCAGTAAGACAAATATAGTCTTAGAGACTCTAGCGTGTGGTGATTTTTTGTGTTTTTACACACTAGGGTCTGTGAAAAAGTGGGGTAGCTTTGGTTAGTTGCTGGGTAGCATTATTGATTTAAAAACCAAAGCTGGAAGCCCGCGGAGTCGTTGTCTGCTTGATAGGAAACTGTTATAACTTGATCCGCATAGATCATAGTTTCTTGTTGCGGATCCTCTCCATAGTTTCCTAAGTCCCATTCAACGTTGTCGACGAAAAGTTCACCTGCCGAGTTGTTGATCCATCCGTCTAGGGGCATGGTAAAGGAAATCGTTCCACCGTCGCGTTTCAGGTCTGCAAGATTCTTGCTACCTGCGCGAACGAGGTTTCCATTCCACCAGCCGAGGGTGTCCATCTCCCTGTTGCTATCAAACACAATCGTGTATTCGCCGTACTCATCAAAATCAACAGAGTTTGTGATTTTATTAAGAACGGCAACGGATGTGTTTTCAGGCTGTCTGGGATTAGGAGTCGTTGCCACAGGGGCTACTTCAGGAACCGGCTGTGTAGCAATCGCTTCCGCAAAACGGTCGCGATCAGTCTTGAAGTCAATTGATGGCCAGGGTTTCCCCAGGAGCATCCAAATCATCAAGACAGTTAGTACTATCAGTGTAACATTTTTTGTAATAACCCAAAAGTTTTTCATTTTTATCTCTCCTCATATAAGAATATATTTTTATTGTTGATATATTGCTACCCATTCAAACAACTAACACATAGTTAATTATCTAAATGGGTAACAAATATCTAATATGTCTTTTAAGGAGATATTTCACCACACGCTATTTTATCTAAATATATAAAGATATAAATCTATGTATATATATTTAGAAATTATTAAAGTTCTGAGTTCATAAGAACTCATGTATAAAGACTTACTATCTCTACGAATGAATACTTATGGATGTTTATTGGGAAAATATGTTAAAGTGCAGTATTAACTATCTATTATATTATACTATAGGTTTGTGCCTGGTGTCAATCTCCCCTACTTTGAAAGAACTAACCTATATACCCTCTTAGTAAAGAAAACCTTATCTCGAAGAGATAATCGTAATATATCTTTTAACATACCAACCTCGGCTCTAATGTTTGTAGAAGTACTATCACTCCTATTCTTATTCAAAAAGAAAGGTGTAACCTCTACCTTAGCATTAAGCTTCCCAATCTCATTTAAGATATCGCTATCTATTGCAAAATCATTTACTGAAAGAACAGGTAAGATACTTTTTATTAAATCTTTTTTGAAAAGCTTAAGACCACAACCAATATCAGTAACCTCTTTAGGAAGTTTTAGGAATAATCTGTTTAATTCTACTAAAGCATTAGAAAGAATTAATCTTTCTAAAGATAGCTCTACATTAGAATTATTGTGAACCTTAGAAGGTATTACTGCTGAAATATTATCTTTCTTGATAGCTTTGATAGCGTAACCAAGTGTTCTTATGGCAATATCTGTATCTGCGTCTATAAAGCCAATTATATCTCCAGTAGCCCTCTTCATACCATATCTAACAGCATATCCCTTACCTTTATTCTCTTTATATCCAAGAACAGTTACTTTCTTTAGTCTGTTCTTCTTAATATATTTCTCCAATATCTCCTTAGTACTATCAATATATCCATCTATGACAAAGATTAACTCAAAGTCTGAGTTCTTTCTTGTAAGATATCCATACAGTCTTTCTAACTGATCTAATACCTCTCTTTCTTTTTTGTATGTTGGTATTACTAAAGATATTTTCATTGGTGTATAGGAAAATTTAGAACCTTAAAAAGCCCTACTTAGAGAGCTTTTCTTTTAAGGTTTTTGCTGTGCTTAATGTTGCTAATCCTAGTACAAAGAGTACCATTGCACTAATGTAGAAGATGCTTGTATTCTCAAGACCTGTTTGAATAGGTTTGTGAGGTGTATATGGTGTATAAACACTATATGCATCAGCAAGTACCATATCTGCATTTAAAGTGAAGATTGTAGCAACTAAAAGAGCGGATTTAATTAGTTTTTTCATCTTATTGATAATAAAATTAGATGAACAGTGAGATTATATCACTTAAGACCTCTTTTGTATACACTATGGGGTTGGTAAGCTACTCTACTCTATTTGCGTATCTAAATATTCTTTGAGTAGAATTGAAGTATTTACAGGTGTAAAGAATGAGATCTGCATCATAAGTTTTGATGAAAGTAGATTCATCCTCTGCAAATATTTCGTATTCATACTCTCTTTGTTCCCAGATAATTATTACACTATCCCCTATTCTAGTTTTTGGTAGATTAAAGAAGGAAAGAGTATTTCTAGTTGTAATATCCCAATATACATATCCAAATCTATGTGCAGCTAATATTGTTGGTAAGCTTCTGTCCTCAGGATTGCCATAATCCGAAGCCATCCAAGTACCATTTCTTAAACTTGTCTCAGGATCATTGCTTTCCCCTATAGGGGAAAATACTTCTATGCGAGAGATGACGAGATGAGGCTCTTGTGGTAGTGATGCATTGAAATCTGGTAATACATTGTCTTTTTCATTTACCTCCACAGGCACTATTGGTTCCTCATAGATTTCCTCTTTGATATTATCTATCTCTGTGTCTGTAAGATCAGGGTTGAGTCTGTAGAGAATGTATGGGGATACGGGGATCGCTATTAATATAAAAGCTAAGGCTAGGAATGAGAATCCCAATATTACATATATGTTAGATAACTTCTTGATAAATATGTTCTTCTTCATACTTCTATCCTATCATATTAATTCTTACTTCTTAAATATGTCTCTAGTATCATTCCACTACTCTTTTGCTCTAATGCATTACTCTTACCAATATATCTGTAATGCCAACTCTCGTAACTATACCCTGTTGTACTCTCGTATCCTTGAGGGTATCCAATTACAAAGCCATAGAGATATGCATTCTCTACCAACCATCTACTAGCTTCGGTATTACCAAACTGACTACCTAGTGAATCACCTATTTCGTTTGAACTAAAATCTAGTGTAGTACCTAACTGATGTTGACTATGACCTGCTCTAGCAGACACCTTGTCTGTACAAGATATGCAGTTGTTGTAGTAAGAAATCCAGTAGTTGTATGTACTCTCTTGGGTAGCATATGATCTGTATGCACTAACTACGCTTAAATCAATATCATCACTCTTAGAAGCATCAACTAGGTCTCTCAGATCATCAATGATGATACTTCTTAGGTAGTAATTCTCCCCTCTTCTAATACCACTGTTACTAGCCTTAACTAAATCATTGGGTTTGTATGTACTAGGTAATTGATACTTTTTGTTTACTAAAACTAACAGATCGTTACCATCTCTACTACACGCTACAATATCGCTTGGATATTCCCACCAGTTACCACTGGTAGAGGGAACAACAACCTCTTCAGGGTTTATTTCCTCAGTACCTTTTTCTTCAACATCTATCACTTCATTTATCACAATCTTATTGTTGTCATCTATCTCCTCATCTTGTGGCAACTCTATGGTATTAAAGAGAGTTAAGATGGAGATGAGGAAGGATGTAATTAGGTTTAATATTTTGAACATGTTCTAATTATACCAAAGCTCTTGTTCAATAGTTTTTAAGTAAGCCTGGCATAGTGTCTTGATGTGGATTTTAGATTGGTAATCCAATACATAGTGCATACTTCATAGTATTCATTATAGAAGTCACACTTACCTCCTACTAAGTCAGGAAATATATTTTTAGATGTTTTAGAATGGAGTATATAAATTAAGAAGGAAAGGAAGATGAATTTAAACAAGAGAGATATGAGAACAATAGAAGATCAGATAGAAGAATTGTCAAGTAAGATGATTAAGATGGAATTTAAGGTAACTCAAATTGATGAAGAGAAGGAATTTGATTATCAAAAAGTATTAGCTACGATTAAATATCTTTATAAATATTATGATGATATGAATAAGGATCGGTCTATTAAGATTACATCATAGCTACTGTAGCTACCTTGTCGTTTTTATCAACATTCATAATTTTTACTCCACTAGTTTGTCTCCCCTGTGTAGGTACTGCTTTAAGGAAAGATCTTATCACTTTTGATTTCTCAGAGATAATCACTAATTCTGACTCTCTTGGATTATCCAATATTCTTGCAGCTACTACATCGCCAGTTTTAGGAGTAACCTTGAATGTGAATATACCACTACCTGCTCTCTTTTGACTACCGTATTCCTTAAGCTCTGTCATCTTAGCAAATCCTTTCTGTGAGATAGTGAGTAATCTAAACTCTTCGCTTTTGATTATGCCCATACCTACTATATGGTCAGTTTTAGATTTAAACTTCATAGCAGTTACACCTTTAGCTGTTCTACCCATGGCTCGGACGTCAGATTCTTTAAATCTGATAGATTTACCCTCTGAAGTGATTAAGATTACATCATTGTCTCCTGTAGTAGGTTTTACCCATGTTAGTTTATCACCGTCTGCAAGTGTAAGTGCAATGAGACCGTTTGTTCTAATATTGCTAAATTCTGAGATCTTAGTTTTTTTGATAACGCCGTTCTTTGTTACCATTGTAAAGAATTTGTTCTTCTTCTTATCGTCCCCATCTTTACCTTCCCCTACTCCACCTTTAGGATCTCTTGTTACAAATGAAGTGATTAGATCGTTTTGGTCCAGTGAAATGAGATTTACCAAAGGTAATCCCTTGGCAGTCCTGCCATATTCTGGAATTTCAAATACCCTAAGTGTGTATACCTTCCCTTTATTGCTAAAGAGCATTAACTCATCAAGTGTGTTACAAAGTATTGCATGTTTTACGAAATCGCCTTCCTTGTTGTTTCCTCCTCTGACTCCCTTCCCACCTCTCTTCTGAGATCTGTATGAATCGGGATCAACCCTTTTGATATATCCAGAGTTTGTGATTGTCACGAGGGTGTCTTCAGAAGCTACCATGTCCTCTTCGTTGATTTCTCCTATCTTCCCTTTGACAACTTTGGATTTTCTTTCGTCACCGAATTTTTCTTTGATAAGTTGTAGGTCTGTATCTACGACTTCAAGTATTTTATCTTCACTTTCAAGTATTGCATTATATTCTTTAATTTTCTTCTCAAGATCTTTGTATTCATTTTGCAATTTAAGTTTCTCAAGTGCAGCTAATCGTCTAAGTTGCATATCAAGTATGGCTTGTGCCTGTACTTCTGTAAATTTGAACTTGTCGATAAGGTTAGTTTTTGCACTATCTTGTGTCTTGGATTGACGGATAGTGGCTATAATCTCGTCGAGTACATCTAGAGCTTTGAGTAAGCCTTCTAGAATATGTCCTCGATATCTTGACTCTGCAAGATTATACTCATATCTTCTAATGGTTATCGTAATTCTGAAAGAGAGGAATAGTTCTAGCATTCTCTTTAAAGAGAGAGTCTTTGGTTCGTTCTTAACGAGTGCAATCATATTTGCATTGAACGCTTTCTGCATCTCGGTATATTTATACAGTTTGTTGAGTACAGCCTTCGGTTGTGCATCTCTTTTGAGTATGACGACAACTCGAATACCATCTTTATTGGATTCATCCCTTATATCAGCGATACCTTCGATCCTTTTATCCTTAACCAAGTCAGCGATTTTTTCAATCATATGGGCTTTGTTAACTTGGTAAGGGATTTCTGTAATGATTATATGGAATCTATTCTTATCGCCTTCGATGATACTAGCTTTTGCTCTTTGTAAAATTCTACCTCTTCCTGTAGCGTAAGCATTGAGTATCTCTTTTTGGTCGTATATTGTTCCACCGGTTGGGAAATCGGGTCCGGGAATTATCTCAATTAGTTCAGTAGGATTAATTTCTGATTTGAAATCTGGGTATACCACTTCATCTGTATCTTTCAACCTTTTTTCTATAGCTTGTATATCTTCACTAAAGTCTATCTGTTTTGTGTCTACATAGTTTTCAAAGTAGTGCTCTGGTTTTGAATTAAGCGTTTGTGGAGTAGTTTCTTCTGCCTCTTTGGATTTCCTCAGTTCATTGTAAATAGCTTTACCTTTCCATCTGTTTTTTCTCTTTATCATTTCCTGCAATGCGTCGATGAGTTCTGTGAGATTGTGAGGAGGGATTTGTGTAGCCATACCTACGGCAATACCTTGCGAACCGTTGGATAGCAGGTTTGGAAAGAGTGCTGGTAATACGGTTGGTTCAAGTCTTGTACCATCGTAGTTAACATTGTATGTGACAGTACCTTTATTTAAGTCTTTGAGAAGTTCGGGAGCTATTTTGGAGAGTTTTGCTTCTGTGTATCTCATTGCAGCTGGAGGATCGCCATCAATAGAGCCGAAGTTCCCTTGTCCATGTACTAGTGTGTATCTCATGGAGAATGGTTGTGCCAGTTTTACCATTGTTGGGTAAACTACTCCCTCACCGTGAGGATGGTAGTTCCCAGAGGTGTCTCCTGCGATCTTTGCAGATTTCCTAAAGTGGGCACTTGGCATTAAGCCTAGGTCGTTCATTGCTACTAAGATTCTTCTTTGTGAAGGTTTGAGGCCATCTCTGACTTCTGGGAGTGCACGAGAGACGATGACAGACATAGAGTAATCTATGAAGTTGGACTTCATTTCATCTACAATGCTTCTTGGAGCAATATCTCCTGGTTTGAATGTAGCATTGAAGTCTGTATCCCCATTATCTTCTACCGTCGTTGTGTTTTTTATTTCTTCTGGCATAAATATTTATTAAACATCTAATATAGCTTTGTTTGCATACTTTTGTATGAATCTCTTTCTAGGTGGAACTTCGTTACCCATGAGCATTTCGAATGTGTGTTCTGCTTCTTGTCCGTCTTCTATGATTACTTGCTTTAGAACTCTCTCTTCTGGACTCATTGTGGTATCCCAAAGTTGTTCAGGATCCATTTCTCCTAGTCCTTTAAATCTGTTTACTACTGGCTTTTTCCCAGAGTTTTTAGATTTTAGGAGAAAAGCATCTTTTTCTCGCTCGTTGATAAAGTAGTATCTTTTCTTACCGATTTCGACCTTGAAAAGTGGTGGCTGTGCAACATAGATATATCCTTGTTCAATGAGGGGTCGAAAGAATCTAAAGAGGAGTGTCAAGACTAGTGTAGTAATATGTAGACCGTCAACATCAGCGTCACTCATTATGATCACCTTGTGATATCTAAGTTTGCTAATATCTAGGGTGTCTCCAATACCAACCCCTAGTGCTGTAGTAATATTGTTAAACTCATTGTTTCCTAATACTCTGTCTACTCTGTATTTGTGTGTGTTGATAATTTTACCTCGTAGTGGAAGTACGGCTTGTGTGTGTCTATCTCTACCCTGTTTTGCACTACCGCCTGCAGAATCTCCCTCTACGACGTAGAGTTCACACTCTGCTGGGTCATTGCTAATACAATCTGCTAACTTTCCGGGTAGTGCTGAGCTTTCTAGGGCACTCTTTCTAATTACAGCATCTCTAGCAGCTTTTGCAGCAGCTTTTGCTTTGTTGGCAAGTACGGCTTTTCCAATGACGTTTTTGGCAATACTAGGGTTCTCTTTTAGGTAGGTTAGGAATTCTTCTCTCACGAGTTTGGATACAATACCCTTAACTTCTGGATTGTTAAGCTTAATTTTAGTTTGTCCCTCAAATTGAGGGTCAGTTACCTTGATGGATACAACTGCGGTTAGTCCTTCCCTTACATCATCTCCTGTGAGTGTGCCTTTTACACCTCGTAGTAGTTCGTTGTTTTGAGCATATACATTCAGTGTGCTTGTTAGTGCTGTTCTAAAACCTGCAAGATGTGTACCACCTTCGGGATTGATAATGTTGTTTGTGTAGCACATGACATTCTCGTCCATACTGTCTGTGTATTGCATTGCTACCTCGACCCACATATTGTCTTCTGATTTGTTCATGTAGAATGGTGTGTCACTTACAGATTTCTCATCAAGGTTTAGAAATTGTACGTATGATTTAATACCATCTTCAAAGTAGAGTTGGAAAATCTTAGTGGCTTCCTCTCTGTTATCCGTAAGTGTAAATGTAAGTCCAGCTGTAAGGTATGCGTGTTGTCTACATTTTTTAAGAATTTTATTGAAACTCCAAACCGTTTCTGTAAAGATTTCAGAATCTGGCAAGAAAGTGTGTTTGGTTCCAGTTTTTCTCGTATTCCCGACCTTTTCCACAGGTGCCTGTGGAGCTCCTTTTTTGTAATCTTGTTTATATTCTCCACCATTTATATATACGACAGTTTTGACCCATTCTGAAAGCGCGTTTGTACACTTCATCCCTACACCGTGTAGACCTCCTGAGACTTTGTATGCACCTCCATCAAATTTACCTCCAGCATGGAGGTTTGTCATGACGGTTTCTAATGTAGACACCTTTGTCTGAGGGTGAATCTCAATTGGGATACCTCTTCCATTGTCTTGTACAGTACAAGAGCCATCTTTGTTGAGAGTTACCCATATATTGTCACAAAACCCTGCAATAGCTTCGTCAACAGAGTTGTCTAGTATTTCTGTAAAGATGTGGTGTAGACCCATGGTATCAGTAGAACCGATATACATGGCTGGCCTTTTTCTAACAGCTTCTAAACCTTCTAATACTTGAATATTGGATGCTCCATATTCGCTTTTCTTTGCCATTTCCTCGTAAGTTGTTGTAATTTATCTAGTTGCAATATATATCTATATTTTACTTCTTTTTGGGTCAAATGTTAAGAGGTAAGTTAACCTAATTCTTGTATCTGTAAGTACAAATTCTCAAGTAACAATCTTCTATTTCCATTCGCGTTTATCCGTTTTTTAGTAGTGATTACTAAATCAATTTTTTCTGTAATCGTTCTGATATTGACACATTCCTTTATACTCTTTCTGAAAGAATTATGCAAAGCCTGAAGGTATGAGTTTATATATTCTATACATTTAAGCTTGTCTTTTGCCAAGCTTTCAATCAATGCAAAAGATTTCACTAAGTCGCTATTTTCAAAATAGAAACTTTCTAGGTTGTCTGTGTCTTGAATGTTGTGTGTGGTTTTCGTGTAGAGTTTTTTGCCTCGAGAGATAATGGTTGGGAGTAGGTCTTTCTCACTACCAACGAGAAGTATATATGCTGTTTGCTCGGGGCTTTCTTCTAGCGTTTTTAGAAATGCATTTTGTGCTTGATGTGTGAGTTTCTTTGCATCTAGTATGACGGCTATTTGTACAGTCTCTTTGAAGGGTTTGTATCTCATTTCTTCTTGTAGGTCTTTTATTGCTTCTATACCTATGGAGTTTTGTTCTCGACCATCTACTATATGTATGTCGGGATTGATTTCTAGATTTGTGGATGTGACTTTCCTATTCCATAGGGTTGATATGAGTGTGAGCATGTCGATATTCTCTAGATTGTGGTTTTGTGTTATGAGTAGGTATGTCATATGTTTATCATTATATACCATATCCCAAGTTTTTTAATTTGTTGTTTAAATTTATGATATTACAGGGTTGGATAGTTGTTTGACTATCTACTATCTTTCCAATATTATGTAGTTAAGAACTAAAATTAAAACTGCCCCATGAGTAAAATTACACTTCTACAGTATTTAGAAAACAAGAAGATTATTAATTCAGCTGACGCTAATAAGGTGCGTGTTGAGAGGTCTCGCTCTCCAAAGAGTGAAGAGGCCATTATTCGAGAGCTTGGGGTTTTGGATAATGAGGCAATAGCTAGAGCAAAGGCTGAGATATTTGGTATACCATATATAGATTTGCGTAAGGTCCCAGTTCCCGAGAGTGTCATGGCAGAGGTGAATGTAGATAGTTTGCAGAAGTTTAATGCTGTACCGTTTGAAAGAGGTAGTGACTATGTGAAGATTGCAATGTTAGATCCTTTTGATGTACAGGCGACACAGGCATTACAACAGAAATATCCTTTTGGGACTAAAATACAGGTGCATATTACAACCAAGGAGAGTATTAATTTTGTATTAGATCAGAGGGTTGGTGAATTGATGAGCTCAGAGGTTACAGATGCGCTAGAAGATGTGGAGTTACCAATTCAAGAGATTAGTGATGATCCTAGTCAGATTCTTTCGAGTGAGGAGTTGAGGAATGCTCCGGTTGCTAGGATTGTGAATGCCATATTGCAGTATGGGGTGACTTCATCTTCTTCAGATATCCATATTGAGCCTATGGAGTTAAAGTTGAGGGTGAGATTTAGAATTAATGGTGTGATGACAGAACGCTTGGTGTTGCCCAAAAATCTTACAGCAGCTATTGCTTCTCGTATTAAAATATTGTCTAATTTAAAGATTGATGAGAAAAGATTGCCTCAGGATGGTAGGTTTCAGGTCAAAGTAGGTGGAAGTAAGGTGGATATTCGTGTTTCTGTGATGCCTACAATCTTTGGTGAGAAAGTAGTTATGCGTCTTTTAGAGTCTGATACTTCTGGAATCACTATTGAAACGACGGGATTAAGAGGAAATGCGTACAAGGTTTTCTTGGATAGGATAAGGATAACGAATGGTATTGTACTTGTTACTGGTCCTACGGGTAGTGGAAAGACAAGAACTTTGGCGTGTGCTTTAATCAAGGTCAATGATCCTAAGGTGAATATCATGTCCTTGGAGAATCCTGTAGAAATACGTATCCCGGGTGTAACTCAGATTCAGATTAAACCAGATATTGGATTGACTTTTGCGAATGCTCTTAGATCTGTACTTAGACAGGATCCTGATATCGTTATGGTCGGGGAGATAAGGGATAGGGAGACTGCTGAACTTGCTGTGCAAGCTTCATTGACTGGTCATTTAGTACTTTCTACTTTGCATACCAATAGTGCTGCTGCCGCTATACCTAGACTTCTAGATATGGGCATTGAGCCATATCTTTTGGCTTCTACTATGCGTCTTGTTGTAGCTCAGAGATTGCCACGAAGGGTATGTAAGCACTGTATTGAAGCATATATTGCCAGTCCACAACTTGTGGAGGATATGGTGAGCCAATTCAAGAATATTCCTAGGTTTGATTTGGTTGGATATATTAACAAGGTAATAGCTTCTAAGAAACAAAAGGGTGAAGATGGGGCTTCTGTAATGCAGGAGGCGAAAATAGGACCAGATGGTAAGCCAGAGATATATCTTTACAAGGGTAAAGGTTGTGATAGGTGTGGGGGGAATGGGTATTCTGGAAGGATTGGTATATTTGAGGTGTTGGATGTTACTGAGAAAATAGGTAGAATGATAATGGATCAGTCTACTGCAGGAGAGATAGAGAAAGAAGCGAAGAGTATGGGGATGATGACTATGATGCAGGATGGGTATTTGAAATCTTTGGAAGGAATTACTACAATAGAGGAAGTAATGAGAGTGTCTAGGGAATAAAATATTAATTACTTAAGTATAAAGGAAATGGACAATACTGCTCAAAATGTTGGTGTGAATATTTCATATCCAAGTTTTAATAATGGGGCTAATACTACCCCTACTACTCCACTAGGGGGACCTGGTAGTGCTAATGGAGATTCTTTGAAGGATATTATTCCTGATGTGAAGAAGCCTAAGGCTGTGGAGCTCTCACCAGAGGAGAGCAATTTAGCAGAACCTACTGTGGAGCAGGATAATCGAGATGATAACTTTTTAATTCCACAGGAGAGTAAGGGGGATGTTGTTAATGACAAGAAGGAGGAAGTGAATCTGTCTGTACCAGAGACTGACGATCTCCCAGAGGAAAATATTGGTACGAATGTTGTGGGTAAGAGCAAGATGACTCAACTACTTGAGCATACAATTGAAAAAGGAGCTTCTGATTTACATATCTCTGTTGGGTATCCTCCAATTATACGTGTTGATGGGAAATTGCAAGAGATAAGTGATCAGATAATAGATCCTGTTGAGGCTGAGGAATTAATTCTCTCTCTTATTACTGATAACAAAAAAGAGTTGTTGGAAGTGAATAGAGAGATTGATTTTGCGTATAGCCATCAGGCTAAGTATGCTGGTAGATTCAGGGTTAACGCCTTCTATTCTATGAAGAGCCTTTCTGCTGCCTTCCGTCTTATTCCAACTAGGGTTAGAACTATAGAGGAGTTGAAATTACCACAGCTTTACCATCAATTCACACAACTTAAACAAGGGATGATACTTGTCACAGGTCCCACAGGACATGGTAAAAGTACAACATTAGCTGCAATGATAGAGGATATAAATAGAACTCGTTTTGCTCATATTGTTACCATAGAGGATCCAATAGAGTATCTTTTTGAGGGTAAGAAATCTCTAATAGACCAAAGAGAAATGGGACAGGATACTCATTCATGGCCTATTGCTCTTAAGAGTGCAATGAGGCAAGATCCGGATGTGATACTTGTAGGAGAGATGAGAGATTACGAAACAATATCTGCTGCGATTACCTTGGCTGAAACAGGACACTTAGTATTTGCTACATTGCATACAAACAATGCGGCACAGAGTATAGATAGGATGATAGATGTCTTTCCAGAGGTACAGCAAGCACAGATAAGGGCACAATTATCAAACATTTTAGAAGCTGTTGTTGCTCAGAGGTTGATACCTCTTGATCATGGTGGAAGAATGGCTGTAGCAGAAATATTGATAGTGAACCCTGCAGTCAAGAATCTTATCCGCGAGGCAAAGACTCATCAGGTTGACAATGTGATTAGAACAAGTTCAGATGTAGGTATGATTTCTTTAGAGAGATCACTAGTGCACTTAGTGAGGGAGGGTGTTATTAACATTAAAACTGCTCAGGAGTTTGCTGTATATCCAGAAGAAGTAGCTAGATTATTAAAGTCATAAATATATGAAGAAATTTAAATATTGGGCAAGAACACCAGATGGCAAAGAGGTTAAGGGTAGTTTAAATGCTAGAGACTTGAATGCTGTCTCTGAGATATTGCATGAGAGGGGGCTTGTAATTGTGAAAGTTAAGGACTCTTTTAGTCTTGATATGAAGAGGTTAACGGAGGTTAATATAGGGGGTGTACCTCTCAAAGAAAAAGTTGTATTTATGAGGCAGATGGCTACTATGGTGTCTGCAGGATTAGCCATCACAAGGGCATTGGAAATAATGGAGCAGCAGATTGAGAACCCCCTTTTTCGAAGGGTAATATCCAATGTTAAGGTTGATATAGAATCCGGTAAGAGTTTGTCAGATGCGTTTAGAGCTCAGCAAGATATCTTTGATGATGTGACACTAAATCTTGTAGAGGCTGGTGAGTCTAGTGGTAAGTTGGATGTGGTTCTTGTGAAATTAGCGATAGAGTTAGAAGAGAAAAAGTCTTTGAATGCTAAGTTGAAGTCAGCATTGATTTATCCGATGATTATGCTTCTTGTTATTGTTGCTGTTGTGATACTTCTTATGTTTGTACTTGTTCCTGCGATGTCAGACATTTACGAGGAGTTTAATGCTACTCTCCCATGGACTACGACGGTACTTATTAATGTAAGTGCTTTTGTTACCGATTATTGGTGGATTATCTTTATGGTTCTTGGTGTTGCTGTCATTGGTGGTAAAGCATATTTTGATACTCCTAAGGGAAAGAGGGTAATGGATAAGATAGTTATCAATATCCCTATTGTAAAGGATGTTGTGACCAAGATGCAGGTTGCTCAGTGTACAAGGATTTTGTCTCTCTTACTTTCTAGTGGTCTATCTATTGTTCGTGCATTAGAACTTACTGCAAATTCTTTATCGAATTCTCTGTTCAGGGATGTCTTACTAGATGCCAAAGATGATGTGGAGAAAGGAGGGTCCTTAACCCTTCCTATGTCTCGGAGTCAGTACTACCCTCTTCTTGTGAGTAGTATGATTGCTGTAGGTGAAGAGACAGGTAATTTGGATGTCGTATTGGAAAAGATAGCACAGTATTACAAGGAGGAAGTTGATGAGGCTACGGGGAATCTTTCTTCCATACTTGAGCCTGTTTTCCTTGTTCTAATGGGAGTTACTATTGGTTTTATTGCTATGGCTGTATATATGCCTATGTTTCAATTAACAGAGGTGATGACTCAGTTGACAGTATGGTTGGTTTAATGTAATTTTGTATTAGGGAATATATAAATTATTTTTATTTAAGACAATGAGAAAGAGTTTTAAAGCTTTTACACTTGTTGAGATGCTTATCGTCATGGGAATTATCATAATCCTTATGGCTGTCGGTATTGCAAGTGGTAGAGCAGCATTGAGAAATGCAAATAAGATTGAGCATCAGAATGCTGCAGAGCAGATTTATCAAGCTATGCAGGGTTACTATGCCGATAATAGAGAGTATCCAGCTGAGGCTACACCTGCAGTTTTACTAGCAGCAGATGGAGATCTTGATGAATATGTAGATGAATTTGATGGTGGTAGTGCAGCTACATATGCATATCTAGTAGATTCAACACAGCAAGAGTTCTTGGTATGTACGACCATTGGTGGTGCTGGTGATGTAGCACATCTTGGTATTTACTGTACAGGAAATGGTCTTTCTAGTGATTTAATTACTGGAACACCTACTACAAAATTCTCTGAGTATGTAGCATCTCCAACGGATTATGATGATGTCAGGGTTTTATTTGTAGATGCAAATGCTATAGATTGGGACTCTGAGGGAGATTGGGGAACTACAAGGACTGATATTGCAGCTGTAGAGTAACCCGTTATTTTGTTAGAGATATCACTCCCCTCTTTTGAGGGGAGTTTGGTTATTACTACGAGCTATTGATGCGAAAAACGAATTAGGTTATCATTAAATACAAAATATATTTTATTATACAAAGTAAATGAAAAAGAAAATTGTTCTAATAGTGCTTTCGATTGTTTTTGTAATACTACTTATAGCCTCTGTCCTATTTATTACTAGGTACACATCTAGTGCAGATAAATATGCTTCCCTTATGAAGCTCTGTTTATCCAGTCAAGATGCTGGTGTCACAACTACCTCGTGTAAAGGGTTTGTAAAGTCGGTATCGGAAGAAGATTCTGCAAATCCATGCTTTGACTTACTTCTTATTACAGGAGAAGGAGAGTATGAGGAACATACAATGTGTGTGGAGGACTCTATAGTGGAGTGGACCAATCCTTATGATGATTACACTAGTCTTATACCAGTGAATATAGATGTAAGTTATAAACAATTCTTGTCCTTAGATATCCTCTTTAGTGAGAGAGTAAAGATATCTCTTTTGGATGACGAAGAGACGTTTGCCTTTCTTGATAGTGATAATATAGTCGAGGAGAATTCTTCCTTATTTGCTAACATCCGTATTCAAGAGAATGAGGCCATTATGGATAAAGGATATTATATGACGGGGAAAAGCGGTTCTGGTGTCTCTGATAATCTTGTGTTTATTCAAGTTGCAATAAGAGAGATTTTGATAGATGGTTCCGAGATGACTTTTCATCTAGTTAGTTCTATTGATGGCAAGAGGGTTATGTTTGAGGTAAATACAGAGGTTTTTGAGTATATGCAAGCAGTAGATTATGAGCAAGTAGTAACAGATATTACAGTATTAAATACTTCTGTCTTAGATGTTGAAGAGACCTACGATGTAGTATTTGTTATCAATCCTAATATTTTTGAATTGGAGGAGTTTATAGAATCAATGTTGTCCATTGATCAAGAGGGACCCTTTGTTATGGAGGGTTTGGAACTTATTCTGATGATGGCAAACTTTTAGGATCCTGCTTGTTTATAGATAAATTCATAGACATCATATATGTCCAACCCTGAGATAGGAGAGAGTAGTACTTTACAAGGAGGTTTAGATCCTAACCATTTTGGATTTAAGCCAAAAGCTCGGGATAGTCACGAGATTAGGACTCTTCCTAAAGGAGTTAAACCAGCAATATCAGCAGCAGTTTTAGCTGCAATAATGACGTCATCTGGAATAGTTGCTTGTACATCTAAAGAAAGCTCTGCTGCTCCAGTAGAACCAACTCCTACGGAACAGTATAATCCAACTTTAGTAATGGAAACTCTTCCTGATCCTACAGATGTTGGAGCAACTTTTACCCCAGTCCCACCACCTACTCTAGAGCCTACTGAAGTAATAGAAAAAGAAGTCGACTTTTTGGGAATGATGGAAGGTCTTGAGGTAGTATCTAGAGAGGAAGTAAGCAGTGTTTATGAAACAATTCAAGGGACAACGGTTTTTGAGATCCCAGTTACAGAAGGAAAGAGAAGCTTTGTAGATAGCTCAAGAGCAGTATCTATGTATGAGATGGGAGCAGGAATACTTCTTCCAGGGTCTGAGGTAGTAACAATGGTAGATGGACAAGGTGTAGAAATTAAAATGGTCATTGTGGAAGATATTTTAACATCTGGTGATAACAAATCAATCTTAGTTCTAGTTGTAAAGGATAAGGAAGGAGAGCTCTTCACTACAGAGCAAGAGGATAGTGGAGCCTTAGTTACTGGAGTAATTCCTAACTTTAGAGAATATACTCCTGAGCAGGTTGAAACTTTATCCCAATCTTTAGAGAAGTTTAGGGAATATCAGGAACAAATGGGAGCATTTAGGAATGGAGCTAAATATCCTTACAGTCTTGTATTTGGAGAGGGAGAGAATGAGGTGATATCTTTTCTTGGAGAGATGATGAAAAGGTTGAATGAAAGCGATTCTACAGAACCGGACTTTATTGCAAAATTTGATGAATATGTAAACTCTCGGCTTACTTTGACAGAAGATGGTGCTCTGATAGTTACTTTTCTTCAAGAGGATACATTGCTCCAAAGTGACTTATCAGATCTTTCTGTAGGAGGGTTTCCTCCCCAAGAGTCCCCGTCAAGTAAGGGAATGACTTTAGAAGAAGAGGAAATGGTAGAGAGTTTAGTAAATTTGTCAGGAATGGGAGTTTTTCTTAATGACCCAAAGCAGAAAGAACAAGTGTTGGAGTTTGTAAAGTTTAGAGATGCTCTGAATGGTTCTAATGGGAGTGTAGAGGGATTAGGAAAGATAAATACAGATAATGAGAATATGAATAATGCAATGGAGTTTCTAGCAAATTTTGTTGAGCAAGGTGGTGAGTGGAACTCAATAGCTTTAGCATACGCTTTAAGAATAGCATTTCCAGATTTAGGAGTCCCCAAGCTTGGTGATAAGCCACAAGGGACTGTTGTAGAAGTTTTTAGAGATAATAGTGATCCTCGGCTTAGTGAGGGTATTCCAATTATGATAGATGTGATGAATTTAGGGTATGACTTTCCACAGTTAGCAATTATCCCAACTCTTTATGGTGGATCAATAGCCTTGGGGCCTCCAGAAGATTTATATCCTAAATTGGATAGTGGAAGTATTATTTTTCGTAAAAATATAGAGATTAAGGAGAATCCAGAAATGGATAAATTACAAGTAGTTCTTGCTAAAAGTGTGGCAAGTGATGGGAGTATCTCCTATCTTATTGTCGAGCTTGACGAAGAAGGAAAAATGATAGTATATACAAGCCAAGATAATAAGGATGAGTTGATTGCAAATAAGCAGTGGGTTATAAAGGATGGATATAGTGGACCTAACATTTTCCCTTCTTCACCACCAGGGGGATAATGAAATTAGAATTATTGAATAGAAACTTTATTATTAACTCCAAACCCTTGATGATAAGAAAGAATTAGTTTATTATTAAGTAGAAACTATATTCTAATAATTTAGTAACAAATGAAAAAGAAAACTGTCTTAGCTATATTTATCGTTTTGTCAAGTTTAGTCTTAGGAAGTTTCATCTTTAAGAGTGATGTTTCTGCATATGACTGTAGGGCTATGGGGATGCAATGTCAGGCACCTCATGGAAGTTTTACAAGAAATGTTTGGCAGTGGTATAGAACATTCTACTGCTACAAGCAGACGTGGAGGGTTTATTATCGATGTTATGGTAACGATAGAAATTGTACAGGAGGTCATTACTATTATCGAACTTCGGCAGATTGCTGGGCGAAACGTCGTATCAGATTCGCTGGTTGTTGTGAGGAGATTTCTTGTACCCCCGGCTGTACCCCTCCTGCCTGTCCCTCAGGGACCTCTGCTTCAGGCACAGGAGACTTGTATACCCCTCGTCCTAGTTGTAGAGACGATTGTGGAGATAGACACTATCGTAATTGTTGGTATGACTGTACAGACCCTACCTGCCAAGAACTTAACTCAGAACTGTATGATGTATGTCCTGGAGGACAAACCTGTGGAGGTCCTGTCACTATCACCTACACCGACTCAGTAGCCTGTGGAGGAGCTACGCATAGCAAACAATGTGTATTCGTAAGAAATAGTCGTCCAGTTAGTACAGACCTCACTATTTACTACGGAGACTTTGGTACAGTCCAAGGAACCCATACTAGCCAATCACCATGGTTTAATAAGATTGTGAAAAGCCTCTCTGCACAAGAACTAGAAGGTGGAGTAGACCGAATACTAGGATTCACATCTACAGAATACTCCGGAAGTAGCCTTAACAACCCAATCAAAATACGAGCAGAATACCAAGATGCCGACGGTTCTAACGATATTGTAGCCATCTATGTATGGTGGTCTGAAAGTGAGACAGTAGATTTCATTACCCCAGATAGAATAGCGGCTGCCTCTGAAGGCCTCTCTTCTCAATCGGAAAGTGAAGACTCTTGGGGCTTTATGCTAAGACGTGTGGGAGGAAGTTGGACTACAGTATACTCACCATATATCAGTAGTACTGATGCAGCTTGGGTTGAAATAGGGTATGTAGGAGGAGGTTCGTCTCCTTCCTCTATTCTCTCTCCTTCTGGCGAAGAAATGGCTGTTCTCCATAATGTTGAGGTTACTGATATCTCTGGAGGTAGAGTAGAAATAGAACTCTTACTAGAATTCGTAAACTCGGGGACTAGTCCAGCAATAGCTGAAGGAGAATACAAGATATGGAACTTTGCTAATGATGTAGACGGGTTCTTACCGTTTGAAAGTGATCCAGATATAGAAGATGTGATAGTGGATAACGACCTTTGGGAAGATAGTACAATGGATTGGAATCTTGATTTAGAAGAACCAAGTATTTGGGCAGAAACTATATCCGAAGTAAGTGACGGAGTTCTAGCTCTTGATTTTAATGTGTCTGATATAGATAACTTCGGACTCTCCTATGTACGCATAGATGCGTGTAGGACGGGAGGAAGTACTACTGATGTCCTTACACCTACACTTAACGGTGTTCCTGGTAGTTCTTACACCATGCCAACCTGTGATGCATGTTCCTCTTTCTCTGGTATAGATATAACGAGTGATCTAGATCTCTTAGGAGGCGATGGAACAATCCTTAGTTCTACTACTCATACATACTCCCCAATGACCTTAAGAGTAGCGCTAAATTCTAACGAAAACGGAGCTATAACCTTCTGGATAACAGCAATGGATATGGCAGGTAACTACCAACAATCCACAATAATTTACGAACTAGGAAAATGGATGATAGCTACGGATGGTTTTGTGTACGGAACCGACGGAGTAAGTGCAAATACGAGGAATATAGCAGATGGTGTATGGAATGCTCCTTCTGAATTGTTTAATTATAACTTTGATGAACCAACCGCAGATTTAACAGATTTGGTCCTTTTGGGAGGTCATAATAATACGGCAAGCTTCTTGGGTATGTTAGTGAAATACAATGAGAACAATTCTTTTAAAGTTGCTCACTTCCCTGGAGTCTATATTAATTCTCCTTATACAGAACTTTTAGCAGCTTACAATGCTAAAACAGAGAATCTCTTGCTAGATTACGATGAAATTAGTGATACAAGTATTAGTGGTAATCTTACCAGTCTTTTTGGTGCAGTTCATGACTACTATATAGTGAATAATAGTGGGGATACAACCATAAGCTCTAGCTTTGTATGTGATGGACAAGGATTGATAATGGTAGATGGTGATATAACTATCACACCCGATGTTGTAAATAGTACGGCTTTGGATGCATGTATAGTGCTTGCTTCGGGAGATATAATAATCGAGGATGGTAGTAATAAGACTGATTCTGGTGCGTTTGGGTATGATTTACTCCACGCGTTCCTCATTGCTAACGGAGAGATAATTATAGACGCTGACGCTCACAATGATGGTTTACTGGTAGAAGGGGGTTTGGTAGCTTTTACGCCAAATACTGCTAGTGGGGCTATAGTAAACAACAGAGAAATGGATGTAGCTACCTCTAATATTTATCCAATATTAGCAGTGAACAACAATGCTAAGTATGGATTACTAAGTAAAGTTCTCTTTGGTTCTCAAATAGATGTGTTTAAGCTTGAGATTGGGTTTAAGCCTTACTAGTTTGCAGTGGTTTGATATATAATGGACATATGCAGATTATCTTAATCATATTCGCCTTTTTAGTAGGTATTGTATCTGCTAGTTTTCTTAATGCTTTGATGTATAGGTTGGATAAAGAATATAAGTATCCAAACATATTTGTTAAACCTTCTCATTGTGAGAAGTGTAATAAACAATTAAAGAGTTATGATCTTGTTCCTATCTTGTCATACATCTTTTCTAGAGGTAAATGTAGTAAGTGTGGGTCTAAGATTACAGTCTACTATCCGATATCCGAGTTGATACTGGGTATTTCTTTTGCATTATTCTTTTTGAATGGTGTGTCATGGTTTATGTATTTTGTTTTAATCTTTCTCTTCTGTCTCTGCTATTTTGATTATATTTATAAAGCTATACCCCAAGTCCCTACTCTACTATTTAATGTGTTGGGTATAATGTATGTGATAGTATTATCTGTTGTTGCGAAAGAGTTGGTACTAAATGCTCTTCTCTCAGGGATATTGCTCTTGTCTGGTATGTGCATATTGCTAATTGTAATGTACGGAATTAAGGGTTTTACTATTAAAGATGGTCTAGAAGGATTAGGTAGTGGTGATTTCCTCATTCTTTTTGGTTTAAGTATGCTTTTGTCTATAGAACAGTTTTGGGTGATGTTCTGGATATCAATTCTACTTGCACTACTCTTCTTTATACCGAGTTCCATATTAGGAAAGATGAATTTGAAATCCTCTCTTCCACTTCTACCTTTCTTTACTTTGGGATATATCGTAGTGGTAGTGTATGGTGAGAGTATATTTGAATATGTAGAGGGTGTGTTGATGATGTAGAGGGTTTACTAGGAGGTATTGATGACAAAAGGTATTTCGGCTATTATAGAGAGTGAAGTAAATTGATTTACTGCCTAATGGAAAAGATAAGAGCGTATACATTAATGGAAATGTTAATTGTTATGACCATTATGGTGATTCTTCTCTCCGTTGGTATTTATTCATATGCCTCTTTTGCAAAGACTACTCAGTTTAATCAAGATGTGGCAGATATCCAAAATGATGTATTAATTATGCAAAGAGCTGCTATGCTCTTTGAGAAAGATCCTGATGAATATTGGTTGTACGGTATTGGAATTGATTTTGAGGATCTTAGTAGTGGTGACGGGAAATATTCTTTTTTTAAGTGGTGTTCGGAGTATCCTGATTTCGGTGGTGTGAGGACTAAGAGTGAGTATCCTAATTACGATCCAGCCTATTCGTTTAGTGAGACTAACGGGAATATTCCAACAGGTATATCTGAAGGGACTTGTAATGGCGCAATGAAGTTGGTTAAGTTGTCTGGATATGGTGTAGGGAATTTAAATCTGGATGAGGATGTATCTATTGCAAATGGTAGGTTTCTTCTTTTTGAAGCTGTGTCTGGTAGAGCTTTTATCTATGATTCTAGTGGTGTTTTGGTAAATGATGCAAATATTGAGATTACTTTGGATAAGAGGGTTGGTGATATACATGTGTTAGTTATTAAAAATTTAACAGGTAGAATTGAATTAATTAATATAGGGGATGATGAATAAAAGAATAAAAGCTTTGGGTTTTGTAGAAGTTATGATTGCTATAGTGGTAGTTGGTATTGTGTCTGCTGTTTTTCTTACCATTTCTGCTAGAGCAATGAAGGCTCTTGTACAAACAGAAAGATTGGAATATATGTCTAGGATTGCTACGGATGGTGCCAATATTGCACAAGAGGTAGCTAATCAACAAAAGGCAGCATTAACTGGCGAGGGTCCTTACTTCCCCTCAGAGGCTATTGATGTAGGACGCTGTTTTATTCCGTTTAGAGAAGAGAGTGGAGAAAATGTGTTTTACTACTTCTTACGTGAGGAGGGAGGTATGGAGGGGCAGTTCATTTCAATTCTTAATGGTGATGATACGGAGACACGAGACCTTTTTATAGAAAATGGTGCAGATACACATGAAGACTATTTTCTTGTGATGTGTATTCAGTCTATGGATGCTACAGGTACTAGATGGGCTAATGTCGAGTTTAGGGTGGGTGATGTAAAGTTGGCTGGTGTACGAACTACGGATAGTGATCTTAAAGATTTTAAATATTATGCCATTATTGATTTATGAAGAACTTTTTTAAAGCTTTTAGTTTGGTAGAGATGATAATTACGTTAGGTATTCTTTCTATAGTTATGCTTATAGCTACACAAACTCTTGTCACTATTGTTAGAGTTTCTTCTATTTCCAAATACAAAACGGTTACTAAGAATGAAATAGGGTTTTCCATGGAGTTAATAGATAGGTTGTTGTCGAATTCTAGTGTCGCTGATGTTTATGTGTATGATACTATTAATGCAAGACAGTATGATCCAGAGGCTGAAGCTATAGTAGAGGTTGATCCAGGGACTTATAATTTAGATGAGATATATAGTATAGAATTAGCCCCTGGGATTACTGGTAACGAAATACATGTTAGACCGTATGGGTATGATATCTGGGCTTGCATAGCTCTTTTTATGGATGTAGACAATAGTAAGGGATATCTTGTGAAAAGAACAATGGGAAGTTTTGCTGATGGTCATAAGTCTTGTTTTGATACAGGTGTTTCTCTTTCAGATCCCCTACTCGTTTTGGTGTCTGATGAGGTAATGGTTAATGAGTTTAAGGTGTCATATACTCAGAGTTCTTCTAACAACAACATCTTTTATGTAGATCTTGAGATGGAGCCTATATATTGGGTGGGTGGTAGTCATGCTGCTATAGGGAAGACTGTTTTTAGACAGGCTGTAATTACAACTCAGGGTTTGACGTGGTATTAATTTATTGTTAAATTATTGTATGATGAAAAAATATTACAAGGGACAGGCGTTAGCGATAGTTATGGTGGTTTTAGTGGTTGCATCTATTATTGGTGTATCACTTTTCTCTAGGATAAGTAAGGATAAGGAGTCGGCGATTAATCAGCAGGACTCTGCTTTGGCAGAGGAGCAGTCTGATGGTATATTGGATATTTTTGTGGGTGCCGATGTTATAGCTTTGGAAACTAAAATAAGGGAAGGTGTGGGACCGTTTGAGAGTATCTCTAGTTCAGAGTTCGCCTCTTTTATTACTGATATTGGTGGAGATCCCGATGCATTACCTGATGAGGATGTAGGATGTCAGGAGGAGAGTTCAAGCATATTGGTTACTGTTGGGCAGAGTGATGATGATGATTTTGTAGAAGTACAGCATGGTAGTGTGAGAGTTTATAGTTTAGATGGTGCTACGGTAGTAGCTCCATGTCTTCTAACTTGGAGATTTAGACCTGTAGATGAATCAGTTGCTTTCCTTGTTGCGTATATTATGAATGATGGGAGTGTTGTCACACAATCTGAAGAACACTATTGTGTCACTTCAGATGGTTCTGCTTGTACTACAATTGAGAATGTAGAATATCTTAGTAGTTTTCTAAATACCGGAGATATGGCATCAGTTGGAGTTATGGATGCTGATGGTGCTTATCCTAGGACTATTGATCTTGTTGCTAGGTTTGCAGCTGATGTGATAGAGATTCGTGTTATTCCTATTGCTGGTACATTGGCTGTGGCTGATTCGTTGAATGATGTGACCTGTATTGATAGGGAGTTTAGGTCTATTAAAGTTCGTTCGGAGGTTAATTGCAATGGTTCTTATAGGGGGAAGGAGATGCTTTTACCAGGTTCTGGTAATCTTGGTTATTCTCCTCTTTTTGATTATGCTATTTATGATAATGGTTTATTTCAACCTTAAGGTATTTATTCTTTAGTAATATGGATAATAAAAAAACAATATTAATTATCGAAGACGAAAAGGTTTTGTTAGGGTCGTACTCAGAGGCTTTGGAGTCTAAAGGGTATTCTGTATTAAAGGCCTTGGATGGTTACAAGGGGTTGGATATAATAGCGGAGAATATTGGTAAGATTAGTTTGATCCTTCTCGACCTTATGATGCCAGGTGTAGATGGTTTAGAAGTTCTTAGAACTATCAAGGATGATAAAGATAAGTATGGTAGTGTTCCCATTATTGCTCTTACCAACATGACATCAGAGAAGGTTATTAAGGATGCTTTTGATTTGGGTGCGACATCATATTTAGTGAAAACGGACTTGGATTATGAGGGGTTAATAAAAGAGGTTAATAAATTCTTGGGTTAGGTTCCCAATCTTACGAGTTTCTGCTAATATGTAGATAATAATTTAAACTGTCTTAGCAATGGCTAAACTGCCTGACCATGTAGGTGTTGATTTCGGTACACACTCAGTGAAAGCTGTCGAGCTTAAAGATATCACTACCCCTACTCCACAACTGGTTAATTTTGGAAGCCAAACAACTCCACAGGGTGTTATCAACAGTGAGGATAAAAATGATCAGAAGAAATTATCTGAGGTGCTCAAGAAGCTCTATGGAGATAGTAAGATTAAGAACAAATCTGTAGTAGTTGCATTGCCTGAGTTTTCTGTATTTACTCGATTTCTAGAATTCCCTGGAGTAAAAAAAGAAGAGCTAGAAGATGCAGTTTTCTATGAAGCTAAACAATATATTCCAGTACCAATAGATGAGGTGAGAATGAGTTATGTAACCATTGGTTTTAATGAAGCTAAGAATGCTCCTCGTGTACTTCTTGTAGCTGCTCCTCTCAAGATTATAGATATATACAGAGATATATGTGAGATGGCAGCATTAGATGTAATTGCAATAGAAACAGAGTCTGTAGCATTAGGAAGAGCCATGTATAGAGCTACTAAACAAAAGCATGTTGTTATGTTGGATTTTGGTGCGAATAGTACAGATATGAGCATAATGCTCGATGGATATCTAGTGTTCTCTCAGAGTATCTCTATTGGGTCCGATTCTTTGACACAGTCAATAATTAATAAGTTTAATTTTGAGTATAAGCAGGCTGAGGAATACAAACGTAACTATGGAGTTGTAAAGAATGTCCTTGAAGGGAAAATATATCAAGTACTCTCCCCTATTCTGGAATCTATAATGCTTGAAGTAAGAAGAGGTATAGAGTTTTATAAAAACAAAACACTTGCACCTGCACCTACAAACTTTCTTCTTACTGGAGACGGTGCATTGCTTCCAGGTTTGTCGGAGTACATATCTTTTGCCTTAAATGTAAATGCTTCTATAGCTAACCCTTGGATGAACATTGTAGTGGATCAAAAATTTAAAGACATTATTTCCAAGAGTGGGCCTTCTTACTCTGTAGCAATTGGATTAGCACTTAAAGATGAATAATAATGAGGAGAAACAAAATATTGAGGTAGAGAAAAAGCAGAAGAAATCTTTTCTGTCTAATTTTGTTGAGATAGAGTCTAAAGAGAAGGTTGTTATTGAAACCAAGAATATAGCTCGTCAGGAGAAAGAAGTTAAAAAGATTAAGATAAAAGCTGAGATTGATGATGAATCACAACTCTCTGACCAAGAGAAACTACTGCTTCATACTGGTGCTGGTGTAAATCTAATACCAAAGAAATCAAAGGCTGAGGTTGTAAAAGCTAAGAAGAAGTTTTCTTTCAATGTTTCTTCTATGGTAAGTTTACTTTTGTTGGTAGTCCTTTCTTTGAGTGTTGTACTGTTTAATATTGTATCTAAGCAACAGCTGAATAGTGCAACAGAAGATTTGTTCCAGAAAGAGAGTGAGTTGGAGGTATATGGTGATATGATATTGTCAAATAATGAGATACTTGAGAGGATAGATCTTTATAAGCATTTAGAACAAGGAGTGTTTTCTCCAAAGGAAATAGTGGTATATGTTATGACAATAGTTGATAGAAGTGGCAGTATTGTTATCAGAACTTTTGATATTGGAAATGATTTGGGCTTTGAAATGAGTGGTAGTACTTCTGATTTGGCTGTAGTTGCCAAATTGTGGTATTTGTTAGGTATTGATGAAAATATTGATAATATTAATCTAGAATCTGTAGGGAAGAGTGATAAAGGGGCTTCGTTTTCGTTTAAGGGTCAACTAAATACATCTAACTTTATAGGGGATTAAATGTCCATTGGTATTTCTAAGAACAATTTGGATAATAGAAAGGTTGGTAAGAAGCTAGCTACTATTAGTAAGAGGTCTAAGAAGAGTCAATTAGAGTTATCTGATTTGGTTATTCCGTTATCTTCTTTTGTAATATTAGTACTTCTTACATTCTTTGTGTTTATACCCATGGTTGAAACGGCAAATGAGAGTAGAGCTGAGTTAAAAGAAGTACAAGAAAAGTTGACAGCATTAAATACATTGGAGAGTAAGTTAGGAGAGATGAATGAGACTTCATTGTTGGAAGATTTGGTAATGGTCAAAACGATTATACCAAAGGTTTTACAAGTTTCAAGTTTTGTTTATTACATTGATACTCTTGCGATGAGTAAAGATTTGGTGACGAGAGAGATAAGTGCGGGGGATGTTAATATTGGAGGTGATCCTACTGAGTCCAAGACAAGTCAGGGTGTAAGTGGTCCGCTTTCCTACTCTGGTAGGTACGAGGATGTTCTAGATTTCTTGGAAGAGATGCAGGGGTATTCTCCATATTTAGTTACATTAAGAAACATTTCGTTGACAGGAGGAGAAGAGAATTGGTCTGTGAGTTTTGATTTAGTTGGTTACTATATTCCAGAGGAGAGTAAGAAGTTGGATCTTTATGTGCCATTTACGCCATATACTTCTTTTTCGGATATTATAGATAGTTTTTCACTTAGAGTAAGTAAGCTGGATGAATAGAAAGAGCAAAGATAAAAAAGCAACCACATTGTGGTTGCTTTATACATTACTAATATGGATTCCTATATTAATAGGTTTTATAAATCGTCTGTAGAAATCTCTTCCATTTTACTTTCATCATCACTTGGTCTACGATCATCTTTTAGCATAACTTTCACTCGTCTGTCATTTCTAATAGCGCTAATTGTTATGATATCTCTAATGGAGTTAATAGTTCTACCTTTCCTACCAATTACTACACCTTTGTCTGTTTCTGCAACTTCGATTGAGAGTATTGTTAAGCCAGGGAAGTCTACACTTTCTTTTTCTTCAACAGTAACATCGTCAGGGTTGTTCACTATCGATTTGATTATGTGTTCTAGTAGTTCTTTCATTATCCTTAAGTAAATAATTTTAAATAGTGTATCAGATACACTTACATTATCTTATATCGGAGGGGAAATAAAATCAATACAGAAATTTACTTGAGTAAATTACTCTTTTTTGTCCTTCTTAGCGCCTTTTGTGGTATTTGGTTTGGTAGAACCTCTTTTAAGAGATTTTATTAATCCAAGTTTAACAAGGTAGTGTTTAACAGTATCTGTTGGTTGAGCTCCTTTAGATAACCACTTTTTTGCTTTAGCTTCATCTATATCAAATGTTGAGGGACTTGTTCTAGGGTTGTAGTAACCAATTTCTTCAACGGTTCTGCCATCTCTTGGCTTAGCTGATTCCATCACTACTATTCTGTAATGTGGTTGTCCTTTTCTTCCTGTTCTTTTAAGTCTTATTTTTAGCATAACGATGAGATTTTAACAGATGAAAGTTATTTATTCAAGTCCTTTTCCATATATTCTAGCCCTTTTGATGCTGCTTCTTCTTCCGCTTTTTGTTTACTACTACCTCTCCCCTCGCCTATGACTTTATTTCCTAGTTTGACAGCTACTATGAATTCTCGGTCATGATCAGGGCCTATTTCTTTGATTACTTTGTATATAGGAGTGATTTTGTATTGAGATTGTGCAACCTCTTGTATTTTTGTTTTACTGTCAATATCTGATCTGCTCTTCACGATTTCTGGGATCTTTGTAATTAGAATGCGATTAACCAACTCTTTACATTTCTCGTATCCTTGATCTATGTATATTGCACCAAGTACAGCTTCGAAGGTATTTGCAAGTAAGTAGTCTTTGTTTTCACCTCCAGATTCCTTTTCCCCTTTTGCCATTCTTAGGTATTTACCGTAGCCTAACTCTCTAGAGGCTATTGCTAGACTCTCTGTACGGACTATGGCTGATCGGAAACTTGTTAGTTCTCCTTCAGGTCTGTCAGAATATTCTTTGTAAAGGTGGTCTGAGACAATTAGTTCTAGTACAGCGTCTCCCAAGAATTCCAGTCTCTCGTTGTGAGTTTTTTCCTGTCTATGTTCGTTTAGGTAAGATCTGTGAGTAAGTGCAGTTTTAAGTAGTGAGATATCGTTGAATTTTATACCTATTTTCTTTGCAAGACTATTTATCATTTTTGTTCTCCTTGTGGTTTTCATATATTGCTCCTAGTACTCCATTTACAAATCTTCCATTTACCTCTTCTCCAAATTCTTTCGCTAATTCTATTGCTTCGTCAATGGCGACTTTAGGTGGTGTTGTTTTCCCTACGAAGCCTTCAAATATTGCAATTCTTAGTACTTGTATATCTACGAGTTTCATCTGTTCTATTGGCCATTGTGGTGCATATTGAGTGATGAGTTCGTCTATTGGCTTCCTATTCTCATTAACGCCTTTTACAATTGAGTCAACCATTTTCAAGAGATATTTATCTATTTCATCTATGTCAGCTAATTGTTCAGAGTTAAATTCTGAGATGTTTGGATTAATATTTGTTTTATTAAAGTCGTGTGCAAAAAGCCGCTGTAAGGCTATCTGTCTTGAGAGATGTCTAGGGTCAGTTGCTCTTTTCATGTATTCTTTTTAAAAACTATTTACTTTTCTTTGAAGTTCTTGCGTAGTAACCACAGTATGCACATTCGAAATGTGGTTTTTTGGCATGTCCACACTTAGGGCATTTGTTTGTAGCTATACTTTTAAGTCCGTCTTGGGCTCTTCTTCTATTTTTTCTTCCTTTAGAAATCCTTCTTTTTGGTAATGCTGCCATTTCGTTTATTTGTTATGTTAATCTTTGTGATTATATATAATTAATGGGGTTTATTCAATATTTATATTATCCAACTGTCCTTTATACTAATTTCATCACCACTTTTTAGGTTTCCTTCTAGTATTTCTTGTGCGATTTTCCCTTCTATTTGATCTTGTATATATCTTTTGAGTGGTCTTGCACCCATACCAGGTATATTGGATTTGTCAGAGATGAGCATTGGTATCTGATCTGACCATTGGAGTATATATCCTTTCTTCCCTAATCTTTTGGATAGTTGAGTTAGTAGTAGGATGGTGATTTTACTTAGGTTTTCTAGACTGTGTGGTTGGAATACGATTACCTTATCAAATCTATTGAGTAGCTCTGGTCTAATACTGTGTTGTAATTCTATTAGTGCTTTACTCTTTGCTTCTTCCCAGAGGGAATTACTCTGCTGTAATGTTTCTAGGAGTGTGAGACTACCAATGTTGCTTGTACATATGATTATGGTATTTGTGAAATCTACAGTTTCTCCACTATTACTAGTTAGTCTTCCTTCGTCAAAGATTTGTAAGAAGAGATCCAATATTTGAGGGTGAGCTTTCTCGATTTCGTCAAAGAGGACTACAGTGTATGGGTTGCTTTTTATCTGGTCTATTAGTGAGATAGAGCTTTTACCAAATTCTGGGGTAGTACTTCCTAAGAATTTCTCAATGCTTTTTATATCTTGGTATTCAGACATGTCGATTCTAATCATTTTCTTGTCTTCTCCAAAGAATTCTTCGCATACAACCTTGCTGATATGTGTTTTACCAACACCAGTTGGTCCCATGAAGAGGAATGTCCCTATGGGTTTGTTTGGATCCCTTATATCTGTTCTAGCTCGTCTAAGAGCGTCTACAATGGTGAGAATTGCTTCGTCTTGCCCTACTACTTTACTCTTGATGTTTTCTTCGAGTTTCATAAGGTTTGTACTTTCTTCTGCAGATATTGGTGTAATATTTATATTCTTTTGTAGAGAGATAGCTTTTGCTACATGCTCTGAGGTTAGTAATTTTATTTGGTTAGCTTGAGCCCAAGAGCATGCTGACTCTATTGTCGCTACTGCACTACTAGGTAGTTTCTTTTCTTTAATATATCTTTGAGCTAATTCTACAGCAGATATTAGGGCTGGGAAGGTGATGTAACATCCGAAGTTCTTTTCTAGTATTTCAATCTTAGTCTCAAGGATGTAGAGTGCATCGTCTAGTGATATTTCTGCTACTTCTATATTGGTGAAGGTTTGTCTTAGGGATTCGTTGTTGTAGAAATATTTCTTGTAATCCGAGTGATTGACAGTTCCCACTATTGGGAATTTGCTATCTAGTATGTATGGTAGGAGTATGCCTGCAATTGAGTGTCCTGATTCTTGTGCTTTGGTTGGCATTAGTTCTTGCATCTCATCGATGAAGAGGATTACATCTCCTGCTTGTGCTAATTCGTTCATGGCTTTTGCTATGAGTTCTTCCATGTTTTGTCCTGGTTTAGATGCGTGTGCAATGAGGGCGTTTATATCTAGTTTGATTATTCTCTTGTCCTTAATCTGTAGTGGTACATCTCCTCTATTTATTCTTTGTGCTACCCCGAGTATGAGGCTGGATTTTCCTGTACCCGGCTCTCCTATTAGGAGTGCGTGTTTGTTATTTACTTTACCTAGTATAGATACTAGTGCTTCTATTTCTAGGTCGTGTCCTATTCCAAAGACATCTCTTGTCTTGGCAATTTGTTCTGTAATATTTGTACTGAAGTGGTTAAGTATGAATGTGTATCCATATATCCATTGTTCTGCAATCCCTCCTTTTTTGTAGTAAGCGACATTAGGGTTGAAAATGTTTGTAGCAAGGTTTCTCTTTCTTAGTCTTGCATTGTATCTTACAATTTCTCTTAGTATATCTAGGCTACTGTTGTTTGCCTGTAGAAATTTTTGTAGTGTTGGAAATACTTTAGTTAGTGCTAGAAAGAGGTGCTCGGGTCTCACTATTTGAGACTCTGTGAGTAGTGCTTCTTCTACAGCGTAGAGGAGTATACTTCTAAGAGAGGTTGCTGGGTATGTTGGTAGTGTTTCTGGGTTGATTTTGTTTTCGTTTAGTTCTCCTGCATCTATTTGTATATCTGCTCTTTTAAGTATCTCTTTTATATTGGGTACATTTAATAGTGTGATGAATGTGGAGTGAATAGAGAATTGATTCTTTTGTGTATTGTCACATACCAGATTGAGTGTATCATCATTAATGTACTTAATTGCGTCTAGGTTGCTGTAGTGGTTAAATTTGAATCCTACTGTTTTTACTTCTTCATATTCTTTTTGTGGAATTATTTCAGTTTTGGGTAATCTAATTGGATGGCTTCTATCTTTGTAGTAGTCGTGCCAGAGTGCAAGGACGCTGAGGATTGATATTCCAAAGAGAAGATTTGCTATTGAACTGTTAAAGAAGTTTTTGAGTATTAAGATGTCGTCTAGTACACCTAGGAATTGGAGCATGTAACCTAGTGCTACTATTAGGCCTGGTATGAGGAGGGCATTTGATATTGTTCTTCTGGTATTTTCGAATTTAGCGGTTCTAAGAGAGTTGGTGATTACATTGCTTATTTGTGGTGTGGATATTGTGAAGTAGTGGTTTCTAGTTACCAGAAACATTGCGTCTAACTCTTTTGTGAGTATTGGTAGCTCTTTTTCTATGACACCGTAGGAGTTATTGTCTCTTGAGTGATATCCTAGTATTGTTCTGTTTTGCCATCCGTAGTCTATTGCCATTTCATTTATACAAAAAATGATCTAAGGGTAAATATTATGGTGGTTGGTGGGAGTAGTAGCCAGAAGAAGAGAAAGAGGGTGTATGTGAGTGTGATTATTATGAGAATCGTTATTGCAATTGGTAGGTAGAGTGTTTTAGAGAGTATTCCTACAATATATCCTATGAGGTTTTTGTCTCTGTGCCACGGTAGGAAGAAGTTCCTTGTTAGTAGGCTTAGTGAGAGGTTGTCATCTAGTACAATGATGAGTCTTTTAAGCGTTCTTAGGTGCCATATTGGCATTTGTATGTACCACCATTTGAGGAAGTTGTTTAGGAAAGTTAGCAAAATCTCAAAGTATGAATTTACTTTGGTCTCGTTGAGTAATTGTTGACCCGAGTTATCGAGTAGTAAGTTTTTAGATTCCATAGTTGACAGTGGATATATTATATATGAAATTGGGGTTAATGGTAAGGAGAGGGTGTGTCCTATATATTTTTGATATAATGTGGAATGAATGTTTATGAGAGGATAATAAAAGAGAAGAGTTGTATTTATGCTTTAGCTCCTATGGAGGATATTACGGATTCTGTATTTAGGCAAATGTTGTGTGATATTGGTAAGCCGGATATGTTCTTTACCGAGTTTATGAGTACAGATGGGTATATGTCTAAGGGTAGAGAGAATGTAATGCATAGATTGGAGTTTAGAGATATAGAGAGGCCTATTATAGTGCAATTGTGGGGTAATACTCCTGAGAATTATGCTAATACAGTGAAGAATATTGTGAATCTTAAGCCTGATGGTATTGATATTAATATTGGCTGTAGTGTTAAGAATGTTTTGAGGAGTGGTCATTGTTCTGCATTAATTAAAGAGCCAGAGTTAGTTAAGGACATTATTGAGGCTGTGAAGAGTAAGGCTGGTGATATTCCTGTTAGTGTTAAGACTAGGTTAGGTTACGATTCCATTATCACAGATTCTTGGTTTAATTTTTTACTTGAACAGAATCTTGATCTTATTACAGTGCATGGGAGGATATCGAAGGATGGTTACAATATTCCTGCTAATTGGGATGAGATTGGTAAGGTGGTTAAGTTAAGAGATGTGGTTTCCCCTACTACCGTTATATTGGGGAATGGAGATATTTCTAGTTTAGATATGGCAGATGAGTATGTTTCTAAGTATGGTGTAGATGGCGTAATGGTTGGAAGGGGTATAGTCAACAATCCGTGGTTATTTAGTAGGAGGGGGGATATAGACGAGAAGGAGCGTTTAGAGGTGTTAAAGAAGCACTTAGAGCTTTTTAAGGGTACTTGGGAGGGGGTTAAGAGTTATAATAGTCAGAAGAAGTATGTAAAGATGTATATTAGTGGTTTTGAAGGGGTTAGTGAGTTAAGACAGAGGTTGATGGAGTGTGAGGAGGTGGATAGGGCTTTGGAGATTGTAGAGGGATATATAGAAGAATCTGCTATTTCTCCTTGAGTTTCAGTTTGGTGAACTTATCTTTGGTGTCTGTTCTCTTCTCTATGGTCTGTCCTGTGTATTTTGGTAGTGTGAATGTAAAGGTAGTACCCTCCCCTAGTTTGCTATCTACATGTATCTTCCCTCCCATTTTCTCTATTAGATTGAATGTGACATAGAGGCCCAGTCCTGTTCCTTCTGGTTTTACAATGTTAAAGTCCTCACAGTTTTTTGATTCTGTATAGTTACCTACTCTAAAGAACTTGGTTCCTAGAGCTGATACGTTTTCTTTGCTCATACCTCTTCCTGTGTCTGTTATGGATATTTGAATGAAATCATTCTTTTCTTCTGTTTTTATTGTTACATTTCCTTGGTGTGTATATTTAATTGCGTTGTCTATTAGGTTATTAAGTATTTCTACAACTCTGGCGTGATCAGCGTATATGTATGTGGAGTTTGGAGAGAGTTTTGTTATTAGTTGTAGTTTTTTGTGTTTTGCTTTTGCTTCGTGTGTATGTAAGGCCATCTCTATTTGTTGTAAGAGATTTACTTTCTCATAGTTCAGTTCGATTTTGTCTCCTTCTAGTTTAGCGCTACTGAGTAGTGTATTAATGAGTTTTATTTCTGTTTCGACTGCGTCTTTAATACGTGCGAGATATTTAGCGGAGTTCTTATTGTTTTTTGTAGAGGAGTTGCAGAGAAGGTCTAGGTTTAGTTTTATTATAGACATTGGGGTTCTTAGTTCATGTCCCATGATATCTATCATATCTCTTTCTTTCTGCCTTTCTTTTTCGAGTTTGTTAAGTTGTTGTTCAAGTTTGTAAATTTGTGTAGAGATTTGTTGTTTGGTCATACTTTTATTAATAAACTTATTCTCTATTATATACAAAGGTGTCTGTGAACAGAATAGGTGTGTTTATATTTTATCAGCTGGTATAGGAATTGCAAATGTTTGGTATATCATTTTCATTTTTTTAGAATCTGTAGCATAATGTAGGAATAACTTTTTAGTTACATCCTTATGAAAATTGCCAAGATATTTGCTCAGGAGGTTTTAGACTCAAGAGGTAATCCTACTGTTGAGTGTAGTGTTGTATTGGAGAATGATATTAAAGCATCTGCCATAGTGCCTAGTGGTGCTTCTACGGGTACATATGAGGCTGTGGAGTTAAGGGATGGGGATATGGATAGATACTTAGGTAAGGGTGTTCTTAAAGCTATTGAGAATGTAAATACAAAGATAGCAGAGGTTGTAGTTGGTATGGATGTAGAGGATCAGAGGGAGATAGATCAAGCTATGATAGCTTTGGATGGGAGTAGTGATAAGTCTAATCTTGGTGCTAATGCAATTCTTTCTGTATCTATGGCTTGTGTGAGGGCTGCTTCCCTATCTCAAGGTATACCAATGTATGAGTATGTAGCTACTTTGTTTGGTAATAGTACAGATGAGTATGAGATGCCAGTACCAATGATTAATGTTTTAAATGGTGGTAGGCATGCTAATGGTGCTTCTGATATTCAGGAGTATATGTTTATGCCAGTTGGTGCATCTAATATTGAGGAGGCTGTAAGGTGGGGTTCTGAGTGTTTCCATCACTTGGGTAATATTTTAAAGGAGATGGATTTTAGTACTACAGTTGGTGATGAGGGTGGTTATGCTCCTTCTTTGGGTAGTAATGAGAAGCCTTTGGAGTTAATGGTTCAGGCTATTAAGAAGGCTAATCTTAAAGCTGGTGAGGATATGTGTATTGGTATTGATGCTGCGGCTAATGAGTTTTTTGAGGAGGGTAAGTATGAGCTTAAGGCAGATAGTATGAGTTTGAGTAGTGAGGAGTTGTGTAGTATGTATATGGAGTGGGTAGAGAGGTATCCTTTAATTTTGATAGAGGATGGTTTTGGAGAGGATGACTGGGATGGTTTTGTACTTTTAGAGAAGAGGTTGGGAGAGAGGATTATGAATGTGGGTGATGATTTGTATGTGACTAGTATTGAGAGATTAGAGAGGGGTATTAAGGAAGAGGCTACTAATTCCATTCTTATTAAGCTTAATCAGATAGGGAGTGTTACTGAGACAATAGAGGTGATGAAGAGGGCTAGTGAGGTTGGTATGAAGTGTATGGTTTCTCATAGGTCTGGGGAAACAGAGGATACTTTTCTTGCTGATTTTGTAGTTGGTGCTGGTACAGGTTTTATTAAAACAGGTTCTATGAGTAGGAGTGAGAGGGTTGGGAAGTATAATAGGTTGATGAGGATAGAGAGGGAGTTAGGTTAGGTCAATTTTGTCCCTAGCAGAAGTTGTTAAAGAATTATAAGTTTCTGGGAAGTTGTTTTGTAGATATACGAGGAATTGGTATGTAGTAGTTATTAGTGTGACGATGTCTCTTTCTACAGCTTTTGTCATAGGAATCTCTGAGGTTAGTTCTGCTTTGTTAGTCATGTAAGATATCTTTGCTAAGTAAGTAATTGCAATATTAGTCATTCTGTCAAAGGTTAGTTGAAAGAGTTTTTGTGTACCGAGTTCTAGTTGCTGACTCATAAAGTCTTCGCCGAAGAATCCTATGTGTTGTTGCTCAGCCAAAAGGTTTTGAACCCTTTTCTTCATTATATCTGTTGTAGCATTAGTTAATATGGAATGTGCAGCTTCTCGAACTTGTTCGTTTTGGGAGAGGTTAAGTAGTAAGAGGGCTTGTGAGTAAAAGAATATCTTGTCGTCTACCATTTGTTGAACTAGTGGGTTGAGCCCTTCGTGGAAGCGAACAGCATTAGATAATGAGGAGGGGCTTACTTGCATACGTTCGGCAAAGTCAGCTTGGGTTGCATCAGGATTGTTTTCAATGAACATTTGCCATAGATTATAGAAGACAGTCGCTTTTTCTGTCGAAGTCATTGGGATATGGAGATTTTCATCCATTTTTATTCTTAGTTGTTGTTCAGGAGTCATTTCGTAAAGAAAGAGTTTAATAAGGATGGGTGCTTGCCAATTTGAAATATGTGCGATACCTCTTCTTCTATGATCTCCAGCTTGTACTCTTATTTTTCCATTTGGTCCAAGGTCAGCAATACATGGGTTGAGTTGTTCGTTAGTAATTATATTCTCTCCTAGTTCAATGGCGTGGTCCATATTAAGTGGTCTAATATTGTTTGTTGGGAGGGTTTGGTTTACGGGTAGGGATATGATTACCCAATCTTGATCTTCCATGGTACCAATTATTTCTATTTGCTCTTCTTGAAGGAGTTCTTCGTATGTTAATACGGTATTTGGAGGGGTTTCTGTAAGAATTCTAAAATTCTCTATTGTTAATTGTTTCAGTACTAATAAGTCTCCTGTTTGTGTAATTTCTCTCAGATTTCTTATATTGATGTCTGTAGTGAGGTCAGGGTGATGAACTGTTACAACCCTTTGTATTCTTTCGCTCTTGTTCTGATTCTTCATAAGAGCAATGATAAACGAATAGAAGCCTATTGGCAAGTACTATAAGGCTAATCTTTTGAGGAGTTTTGTATCACCGTAGTGATGATTGTCGTTCTCCTCCCCTTCTTTCTTATACAATATGACTTCTGCTTGTGGTCTTATATCTTGTATTAAAACTTTTAATTCTTCATATCCAATTTGTGGATCATGGGGTTTTTGTATAAAGGTTATATCTATATCTAATATCTCCTCCTCTATCGCTTTAAGTGCTACTATAAGTTCCTATGCTTTTAGCAATAACAATGTATTCTTCTTTTGGTAAGTCTCATAATTTCTGTAGTTCTACATCAAAGGATATTTCTTCTTCTGTATCCCAATGGTTGTAGTGTATTACTTCTTTAGGGAGATCAAATTCATTAGAGAGATTATTTATCCAATCTTTATTTGATATTGCGTTTCCAGGAAGGAAGAGGTATGTCATAGATGATTATATGGTATTTGTAGTTAAGAGTTCAATATTTGAAGAATCTGGAAGAATTTGCAGAAGCAAGGTATAATAAAACATGATGAATAGTAGAAAGAAAATAAAAATCACAAGAAAACAAAAAAGAAATGTAGATAAAGCCTTCAAAAGGGCTATGAAGCAGTATAAACCTGCTCTTATTAAACTCGGTAATGCCTAAAGATTTAGTAAGACGAATTACTCTTGAAGAAGTCGAATATCTTTGTTTTCAATTAGTTGATGAAGTTTTTCCAGATTCAGAACCAATACCAGTATTTGAGACAAGATTTGAAGGGGTTTTAGAAAGTTCAATTACCCAACCATTTCAGCAAATAGCAGGAAAGGATTTATATCCATCATTCGTGCAAAAATCATCGAGCCTCTTTTATCTGTGTATAAAGAACCATCCGTTTGAGAATGGTAATAAAAGAGTTGCTGTTCTTGTTCTGTTGATCTTTTTGATTAATAATAATAAATGGTTAGAATGTACAAATACGGAATTGTACGAATTGGCTGTTTATATAGCAAAAAGCAAGACACAGGAAATGCAAAGGATTCTTGCTTATATTAAAATCTTTCTATTAAATCACATTAAAGATGAAAATTAATAACAAAGAAGTTTTTAAAAATATTCAAGCTTATCTCAATCTAGATATCTATGGTAAAAAAGTTGTATGTCCCTACTCTATCAATTTTGTTGAAAATGAATTTCTAGGATTAATGAGAATGGTAGGAATAGAGGAGGAAAAGATCAAGGAAGTTCATGAGTTATACAAAAGCAATGAGGCTATATATGGTTGGTATAGGGGTAAGGGAACCGCTAAGGAGATATCTTCTGCTACAAAGGAGATAGCAAAGAAGAGAAACTTTAATTTAGAGTCTTCATCACCAGAAGGTATTGTTGAATTTATGAGATTAGTAGATTTAGGTATTGATTGTAGTGGGTATGTTTTTAATGTTTTGTTAGAAAGTGTTGAGGAGAAGGATGTGTTTTTAAAATCTTTGAACTGGTTAGATGAGAAGATGATTGTTTCTAGAGCTAGTGTTGATATTTTTTGTGGTAGGGCTTCAGAGGTTGTAAATATTAATGATCTAAAGAGTTTAGATTTGATGATAATTAAGTCTAGGTATACTGGGGAGAATAGTCATATAGCGATATTAATTGAGAATGATGGGAAGATGTATATATCTCAATCTTCTGTATCTACAATACCTAATGGTGTTAGGTTAGATAGTTTTGAGGTAAGGGATAATAAGCCTGTATTTGGTTTTGAGTATGAGTTGGGTACGTCTATACAAGACATGTGTGAGATGGGGTTAGTAGAGTTTAGGAGATTGAAGTATATGTTAGTTTAGGGTATAAAATAGTAGTAGTTTAATTGTTATTAAAGGTAGAATGGCAAAACCAACTAAGTATGCTCCCCATATTTGTACAGTAGTCACTATATTAGCTGTTATAGGGATTGTGATAGGTCTTTTAACTCATGAGACTCTTGTCATAGTTATTCTTCTTTTACCTGCGGCAATCTATGAGGTGTATAGGACAGAGGGAAAGTCTACTAAGGCATCTTCATATCTTTTGTTAGGGGTGTTAATAGCTGAGATCTTACTTCTTTTGTTTAAGATAGATATTAATCTTGCTGATTATTTTGGTGTAGATTCGAAAGATATAGGTGGGTATGTTGTTCCATTGGGAGATATAAAGATAGTGGGATCATCTCTTATGGCAATTCTTTCAGTAATTCTTTTCTTAAAGACTCATGGTAAATATACTAAGTGGTTGGCAGTAACAATTTTTATTACTTCTTTTGGAATAATATATTCTATAGATCCAGATGTTTTTAGAGAGTTGTTTAAGTATGCAGTAGAGCAAGGAGTAGATAAGATTTAGTTGTGTGTAAATAGTCTTCTATTTATATTGTTCTGATGTTAAATATCCCTTAAGAACAGAGATGTCGTCCTCTAGGATATGAATAAACATATGCTTTATGTTACAGTTTTTCTTATATATTAAGTCCCCCACTTTGTATATGCTCCAATTACAAAAAGATGTCGTATATTTATGATTTATATCAATACTTTCATAACCGTTTATAGGAAAATATAAGGGGAAGTTTTCTATACCATCTTTCTCAATATGTCCTTTGTTAAATCTATTAACCCCCTTTGTTTCAAATACTGATTTCTTGTTTGCTTTAGCAATACCTAAGATCAAGTCATAATTGCCTGTTTCTATCTTCTTTTTAAAAATATGTATGTCCTTCTTAAAATTCTTAAATACAAAGATCTCTTTAGATAATGACTTTAATTCTTCTTGCCAAGGAAAAGTCCTGAAGGTATAGATTAAGATGTTCTTCATAATCTAAGTATATATGAAATTGACGGAATGGTGGATGATCTTATTAAGATATGGAGCAAAAAGTTTGTTGAAGATTAGCCCTTCCAAGATTTAAATTCTCTCCCTATCCTTTTCATACTATAAAACTTCCCTTTATTATCAGTAGGCTTCTTCAATATCCCCTTGCATACCGATTCTATTGGACAATTTGTGTTCTTCTCTCCATTACCCTTACTACAACCTTGGCTACCAATTAGCCATAAAGATTCAGAGATTTCTTTCATATTCCAACCAAATTCCCTGCTTAATTCCTGAAATAAAGGAAGGAGAATCTTATATGATAAATTGTGGGAGTGGATTTCATCTCCTATCTCTACAATTCCTGTCTGAATGGCAATTCTTGATAATTGGAAATCTATTGGAAGGCCAAAATCATTTAACCCTTCTAAATCATAGAGATTATATCTACCAACCCATTGGAGATATAATGCTGCAAGTTTTGGTCCTAATCTATGGAATTCTTTCTGAGCTCTTTTTGCTCTTGGTGCTACATACAATGCTTTCCATACCTCTTCTGCATTATTATTATGTTTTATAAAGAAGTTTCTTATATCGCCATCATAATTTCGTGTGAGTATTGAACAGTTGTGATACCAGCTGTTTAAGCTGTTTTTCTGGTATCCTAAGGGTCTTAAATATTCTAGACAAGCTTCGAGGGTGTCGTCTTCTCCATTTCTTAGAACTTCTTCAGGAGAGAATATCCAAGAATGGCTTTCGAAGAGATAAGAATTCTTAAGAAGTCTATCAAAGAAGACAGAGGTTCTTGTGCTGTATATTGTTGTAGAGAGTAGTAGTAGACTGTTCAGTAAATATTTGTCATTTACGTCTTTTTCTATTAGAAAGTTTATGTAACTTTCTTCTGGCTGATTTTTGTCTTTGAAGAATTTACTTTCGGGATTGTTATATTCGGCGAGTGCAAGTTGAATAACTTCTATTGCTCTCTCTTCGTTCACGATACAATTAAGTTCGTTGTTGATAGGTTCTTTTTCAGACATTACACTAGGATTCGACATCTTGTAGTATATGACTATATTGTGTGAATGGCAATATATGGAGAGAATGGTGGGCGATATTAAATAGCATGGAACTTAAGAAGAGAATGACATTTCTCTTAGATTTCTAAATGTCTTTTAGATTTGTTGAATTTGTAGTTGGGAATACACTACTAGTTTTGCTTGACAGATCTCATTGTTATAGGTTATTATCCCTCCATGGCTGAATCTGAGACTAAATCTGAAGAAGGATTATCAAGGGGAGAATTTCTCAAAGTACTAGGTGTAACAGCTACTGCTGCACTCGTAGGTGGCTGCGTAGCCGATATGGACTTACCTTCTACTTCTACAACTCCATCACCTTTTCCTCCAACCGAGACACCGCCACCAGTGACTCCAACCCCCACACCAACTGAAACATTAGCTCCATCTGAAACGCCTGATGTATGGGAATTGTCACTTTCTCAGCGGATTGAATTAATGAAAGACCTCGAGTTTTATTCAGATTTACACGATGGAAATACTAGGAAAATTCTTACGTTTCAATTGGATAAGGAGGAGTACCTAGGACACCCTACTAGAATACTTGATCATGACAACTGCTGTGGAGAGGCAACTTTAGCTACTATTATAAAGATGTGCGAGTATTTAAATACGTCTAAAGTTCCAGATATTACCATTGCTGATATTCATATCGCACTTGAAGGGAAGACCTTCACAGATATAAGGGGTTACACTGCCAAATATATTGTCTGGAATGATGCAATGTATTTTGTTGGACTTCCCGATGCTCTGAAGACCTTAGCCCCAGAGCTCATTTCGAAAACTGAGTTTTTGACGCCCGACTATGGTGCCAGATATCCAAGAATTGTTCCCCAGTCGGAATGGCCTGATATGCTTTCAAGAGCACAAGCTCTTTGTGAAGATGGTGGATTTGTAATAATTGGTGGTATGAAATATCGTGCTGGCCATATTATGCTTGGCACGGATATTAAAGAAGACGGTACGGCCATAATAGTGGAGCCACGTTGTAGAATAGCCCAAAGAGTCCTTCTTAAAGACTATTTTGAAGAGTGGGTGGACTATAGGGCTGCATCCCTGGGGAGACAACCTGCGCTTCTACATATGTTTGGTATTACCCCGAAACTGAATGTTCCAGTTAAGCCTGGATTACAAAGATAAGTTCTATCTTCAAGTATTTCAGTCTTTGATAATCCTTTGTAGCGCTATCTGTGGAGGAGGACGTAGTCAGTGTTAGCCTAATTTCCGCTTAAGTTTTCAAAATGGTGGGCGATACGGGACTCGAACCTGTGACCTCCACAATGTCAATGTGACGCTCTAACCAGCTGAGCTAATCGCCCCTAAACAAAATATTCTATCTCTTTCTAATAACCTTGTCTATTAAACCATAAGCCTTAGCCTCTTTTGCAGTAAAATACTTATCCCTATCAGCATCCCTCTCTATCTGAGCAACACTCTGCCCTGTACCCTTCGCTAAAATCTTGTTTAATGCACCCTTAAGCTTAAGAATCTCCTCTGCCTCTATCGCTATATCAGAAGCCTGCCCCTCTACGCCACCCAAAGGCTGATGAATGAGGATCTTACTATTCGGAAGTGAAAAACGCTTACCCTTTGTACCAGATGTAAGAAGTATGGAGGCCATAGAAGCAGCCATACCAACTGCGATAGTGGAAATATCACACTTAATGTAACTCATGGTATCCAAAATTGCTAAACCAGCAGAAATCTTACCCCCAGGAGAATTAATAAACATTTGGATATCCTCCTTCTCATTCTCCTTCTCTAAAAACAGTAACTGAGCTACTACAATATTAGCTAACTCATCACTGATAGTACCAGTTACGAATATAATTCTGTCTTTTAGTAATCTAGAATAAAGATCGTAAGCTCTATCTCCATCTCTCTCCTTTTCAATTACTGTAGGTATTAACATTCCTATTTCTCCTCCTTATTTAAAAACTCCTTACCAAGAGTATGAAGTATAAACTTCTTGAAAGCCTTCTCCTTCCTCTCTACCCTCTGTACATACTCCAACCACTGCTCATTATCAAATATAGATTGATCAACATCAGGTTGAGTCTTCTTAATTACCTCTATTTTCTTATCAATATCCTCCTTCTCTACCTTAATATCTTTAGTATCTGCATACAAAGTTAGAAATACATCACTTTCTAGAGCCTCTTTTGCATCCTTAAGCCATGCTTCCCTCATCTGCTCCATATCGATACCACTCTGTTTGATAAAATCCTCTACCTTGACACCCCTCTGTTGCATATCCTGTTCAAAAGCTTTCTCCCTTTCTTTTGCTTCAAACTCTATAGCAGCTTGTGGGACTTTGATATCAGAAAGATTAATAGCTTGCTTAAGTGCATTCTCCTGATAGCTCTGCATCAACATCTGCTCTTTTTGTGTAGTAAGAATTCTCTCTATTTCTTTTTTAAGATCCTCTAAACTCTTTATATCCTTTAACTCTAATTTCTTAGCAATCTCCTTTGCCCAACTATCACAAATACTCTTAGCCTTTGTCTCATTGTTGGTCTTAAGCTCTTTAATAGCTTGATCAACATCCTTTTGCTCTATCTCTACTGTTTCTTTCTCAACCTTAACCTTCTTCATATTACCTAACTTAAACTTAGGCATAATTGTGGTTTCAACCTTGAATTCTAAATCATCCTTACCATCAAACTTAGGCAATTCTGAATATTTTGGAGGAGCAATTAGCTCTATCTTCTCTTTTTGAATTGCGGTATTGATATACATAGGAGCAAGTTTCTCAAAAGTATCAAACTGAAGCATAGACTTCATAGAAGGTTCAAGTAGGTCTGTAGGAACTTTCCCTTTTCTAAAACCCTTTACATTACTATCCTTAGTCTGATCTTTTAGTACTGCGTTGTATGACTTATCAAAACTCTCTCTTGGGACTGATATTGTAAGAACTATTGTATCCTCCCCCTTATCTTCTCTGGTGTACATATCTGACATATTAACTTGTATTCAATTTAGACTATGAATTCTACGTTTTTTGGTACAATTTGTCCAGTTTCCCAATTACAACAAGTCTTTGGTGGGATGTCCAAAGAGGAGTACATGTAATTAGGGTTACTCTGTAATCAGAACTGTCTTGGATTACAGAAATGTCATTTTTCTCTACAATCTTAACTTCAGATACAATGTAGTTGTACTCATTACCATCTTGATTGAAGAAAAGAGTATCCCCTTTCCTTACCTTGTCTAAGTTAAAGAAGGTGTCCTTTGCAGGAGGAATAAAGAGGTATCTATGGGAGATTATTACTACATTCCCTTTCTGTCCAGGATATTTAGAGGTTGGAAAGTGCCAGAAGCCTTTGTCTAATATGTTTGAATCGCTACCTTGGAAGATGTCTCCCTCTACATCTATAGACTCTATTTTAAGTGTTGTGTTTAATTCTTCCAAGATCAAATCTATATCCCCTACTTCATCGAGATATTCTTCAATGCTTGTGTCTTCTACTAAGATTTGAGAATTACCCAAGATTTGTTCCTTTGTAGGAGCTACTGTTGTAAGTAGTGAAAAGTACATGTCGTATGTATATCTTTTTATATCTATTCTCTTAAAAGTACCAATGAGTGTGTTGTAGTTTGGGAGGATTAGAAGGTATGAAATTGGTACGAAAAGTAGTAGCAAAAGAATTATTGTTATGAGATATCGGTAAATTTGTTTTATCATAGTAAGGTATTCTATCAATTATTTGAAAAGACTTGAACTGTTTTGCAAAATGGATTATTCTAGAGAAGTATATAAATTAAATTATAGGTTAGATGGCTAAAAAGAAATCTACCAAAAAAGGTAATAATAGTGTGAATAAAGAAACAGGTAAAAGTATGAAGCAGAAGGTGCAGCTTATAGCTGCAAGTGGTAATGACAAAGCTTCAAGGATTGTAGGTACCATATTTATCGGTCTGGGTGTACTTCTTGTTGCTTTCGGTGTGTACTCATTCATTCAATTTAGATCAGATCCAGTATTTGAAGAAACTTTTGTCACTCCATCATTGGAATATGTAACGGAATTGACTAATGGTAGTGAGGTAATGGTTAAGGGTGAGGCTCTAGATTACGATAGTATTGCAATATTTGTTAATGATGAGAAGATAGATGAGGTTAAGGTTGTTGATGGTATATTTGAATATACATATGAGGTTGAGGATGAGGGAGAGTTTGCAATATCAGTAGCAGGACTTAAAGGTTTTCCAATTAGGAAGATTAGTGTTAGAAGTGTAGAGTTTGTTGCAATTGTAGACAAGAGTGCTCCTAGTAGTGAAGAGGTAGAGCTTGTGTATGGTGGTGAGACTAACAGAGATTCTTTTAGGATGACTGGTAATGTAGAACCTAATTCTACAGTTGAAATTAAGAGGGGTGTAGAGGTATATACTTCACTTGCAGATGGAGAGGGATATTTTGAAATATTAGATATTGTACTCGATGCTGGTAAGAATGTTTTCAGCATATCAGTTACTGATAGTGCTGGTAATATGACTACATTGGATGAGAAAGTAAGGGTTGAATATTCAGTTGATGGTAGTGTAAATGGGAATGCAGTAGCAGATCAATACACAGAGGACAGTGGTAGGGCTGTAGCAGGTACTGGGGACACAATTCCACAGGCTGCAGGAGAGTTAGATATTCGATTAGCAAGAACTTTGATGTTAGTTTTCGGATTAGCAGCTATCTTTGTATTTAGTGGTAGTTCTGTGTATGCTTTTTCGAAGAGAGAGTAATCTTTAGATGCTAAAGGTTAGTTGTAACTGGGGAGTTTTTACTCCCCTTTTACTTGCATCTTTAAATATTAAACGCTAATATCTATTAACACTTTGTCCTAGTTAATTTAACTGCCTAGCGTTGGATGAGTAAATCACAAACAAAAAACCGTGTATACTTCTGGGAAGATTTTAGTGCAAAGAATTTGAGAGAAACTTCCGTAGGTAGAAAGGGGTTAAGTCTCTTCAAGCTTAAAGATATGGATATACCGGTACCTGAATTCTTCGTCATCTCCCCTACTGTGTTTAAGGATATGCTGTTTGAGAGTTTGGATAGGGATATAGACAAGCTAACGCACAAGGGTAGAAATCCTGAAGAAGATGAGATTGAAAAGAGTATACTTAAAACTAATCTTAAAGAAGACCTCATTGATCAAATACGAACTGCATACACTCGAATATCTGGCTTTACAGACGCATGGGTATCCGTAAGATCTTCAGTAGTGTTCCCTTCTAAACCAGAAGTTTCCTTTAGTGGAGTTTTCTCTACAGAACTTAATGTTAGACATATGGATCAATTGATAGATGCTGTTAAGCATACCTATGCATCGGTATTCACAGATGATGTTGTCATGTATTGTGCAAGAAAAGGAATTGATCTTTCAGAGGTTAAGCTAGCAGTTGTTGTACAAAGAATGGTACAGGCAGAGGTCTCAGGCGTGGTATTTACAGTAGATCCAATTACTCAAGACAAAACAAGGGTAAGTATAGAGGCTGTATATGGATTGGGAGATGTAATTGCTACAGGAGAGATTACTCCAGATACATATGTTCTTAACAAAAAGGATCTAACTACGATTGAAAAACATATATCTCCACAAGAGTGGATGAGAGTTAGAACAGTTGGTGTAGGTAAGAAGAAGAGCGCTGTAGAGAAGATTTCCATATCCCAAGCCTGGAGTCATAGGCAGAAGGTTGAGGAGAAGTATTTACAGGAAGTGTCAAAGATTGCATTGGTGATTGAGAACAAGTCAAGAGAGCATCAGAGTATAGAGTGGGTACAGGCTGGAGGTAGAATTTGGGTATTGCAAAGCAAGTCTTTAAGTGAGATGTTTATACAGCCAGAAGTAGTAGTAGTTAGGGAGGATAGGGATACTATAGGTGAGGTTGTGAATTCCTTTGTAGGTAGGTATAGGGATGTGGACAGTATAGAGGAGAAGGCTTTTGATGGTGCTAAGAAGTTAGTACAAAAGCAGAAACACGAGTTTGATGGTCATGTAGAAAAGCTAATTAATATTGCAAAGACTGTAGACAAGAATAGTAGTGAAACAGAGACAAGGGTACAAACAAGAGAAGATTTTTTACTCTCTGGAATAGGTGCTAGCTTTGGTACTGTGACAGGTAAAGTCTTGATTGTAGACGATGGAAGAAAAGAGATTAAGGTGACTAAAAATGATGTTCTTGTTATTAAATCCTACGCCTATGAAATGGAATCGATGATACTTAGTGCTGGTGCAGTTGTTACAGATACTGGGGGTCTAACTAGTGATATTGCTATCATTTGTCGAGAATTTAGAATCCCTGCTGTGGTTGGTGCAGTCAACGCTTCTAGTACTCTCAAACAGGGAGACTTAGTACGAGTTGATGGTAATGTCGGTAGTGTATACAAAGAAACAGACCCAAGTATTAGCAATGGTTTTAAGGAAGAAAAAGTACATCCAGTAGTTGCTGCTTACAGTGAGGAAAATCTTTCAGGTATTGATCTCTTGAATGAGAAGAAGAAAAAAGAGCCAAAGAGTGAAGAGAAAGAATTAGATGAGAGTATTCCAGTTGACTCTACTCTTTCCCCTAGTGCCACAAAGGTTTTTGTACAGCCTGTACTCAAGTTAGAAGAAATTAGAAAGTATGTGGGTAATTCTCATGGTATGGTGTTTGTTGATATGGATAGGATAATGATTGAACAGGGAAGACATCTTCTTGCCTATGTTGAAGATAAGAAATTTGTGGAGTATGCAAAATTAATCTCAGAAAAGATTTGTGAGTATGTAGATCTTTCTCAGGGTAATGAGGTTGTAGTAAGTATTGGTTCTAGCACAGTTGGAGAGTTTAGAGAGATTACTAAGGGTAAGTCTATGGAGAAATCTGATATCCCTGATGACCAGTTTGGATTACAACACTATGTTTCTAATGGGGACTTGTTGAAACGTACCCTTAAGATTGTGAAAAGGGTGAGAGATGTTTACAAAAAGCGTAATGTAAGTCTTGCAGTACACGCCCCTATGAGTGGGGATCTTATGAGAGTATTTAAAAAGAATCTCTCAAGTGTTGGTCTTAGAAGAAGTTCTACTTTTAAAGTGTACGCTATTATTGATAATCCTGCAGAGGTAATATTAGTAGACGATATCATAGAGGCTAAGATAGATGGGGTAATCCTAAATATGCCAAGATTGGCAAGGCAGATGCAGGGCTTGGGTAGAGATGATGTGAAGGCTAAGTATTCCCTTTCTACCAATAGTATGCTTAAGATGGTAAGTAATGTGATAGATATTTTGAAACCATTCAAGGCAGTAGTTACGGTAATCTGTGAAGAGGACAAGCAACTTGTTAGTGAGTGTGTCAAAAATGGTGTATATGGGATTAGTGTAAAGCCTGAAATTGTTAAAGATGTTCGTAAGCTTGTAGCAAAGGAAGAAGCAAAGTTGATTATGGGTAAGTAGCTTTTTTCTATGATATAATCCAGAACCATGTCTACTATCAAACAGACTCCAATGATGGAGCAATATATGAAGTTTAAGAAGCAATATCCAGGTAAGGTTGTGCTGTTTAGAATGGGAGATTTCTTTGAGACTTTTGGTGATGATGCAAAGATTGCATCTAAGGTTTTAAATATCACACTTACTGCAAGAGATAAGAAGACTAACCCTACCCCACTTGCAGGATTCCCCCAAAAAGCGATTAATCAGTATTTACCAAAATTAATTAAGGCTGGATATTGTGTAGTGGTAGTTGATCAGCTTGAAGATCCTAAACTAGCAAAAGGTATTGTAAAGAGGGGGGTAACTAGAGTTGTAACTCCTGGTACGCTAGATGGAGAACAGGCTAATGATTTGAAAAATTCTTACTTAGCGGCCTTTTTTAGAGAGAAGAGCCTTTTGGGAGTATCACTGTGTGATATGTCCACTGGAGAGTTCTTGGTAATGCAATTACCTTTTGATAAGGAGAGTATTAACTCTGTTCTGTCTTCATACGATCCAGTTGAGGTTCTTTTGATTGATGGAAGTAAGGGGTTGGAGTTTGGGAATATTCCTGTACAGTTTGTTGATAAGGGGTTGAGGAATGTGAGTTTTACTAAGGAAATTGTAAAGAGCTTTTATGGAGTTAAAAGTCTTGAGTCCTTGGGGCTTGAAGAGGGGGCACAGTTAGTATCTGTAGGGATGATACTTAAATATATAGAGGATACCCAGTTGTGTAATCCTAAGCATATAGAGAAGCCAAGGGGTGTAAATATCAATGGTAAGATGATTTTGGATAAGCCAACTATTAGAAATCTTGAGTTGGTTTCCAATGCTTACGGTGGAGGTGTACAGGGTTCATTACTTTCAATTATTGATAAAACACAAACAAGAATGGGTAGTAGGTTGTTGTACCATTGGTTACTCAATCCTTTGATTGAAAAGGGTGCTATCAATGAAAGGTTGGATGTTGTTGATAGGTTTGTAAAAGATAGGGAGCTACTCAGTAGTGTAAGGGAAGAACTTTCCTCTGTGAGTGATATAGAGAGGATTGTTGGTAAGATTGGTTTGGGTAGGGTTAATGCTAGAGATTTTAATGCACTTCAGACATCGTTGGATGCTACATTGAGAGTGAGTGAGTTATTGAAGGATAAGTATATCCCTCATATTAAGTTTCTTAAAGAAGTAGTAAAGAGTATAGATACTGCGATATCTGACAATCCACCTACTTTAATAACTGAGGGTGGTGTCGTTAAGGATGGGTATAACGCTGAGGTGGATGAATTGAGGGAGCTTTCAGGTAGTAGTAAGGGGTGGTTAAAGAAGTTTGAGGAGGAAGAGAAGAAGAAAACAGGTATTACTTCTCTCAAGATTGGTTTCAATAGGGTGTTTGGGTATTACATTGAGGTAACGAAAACTCATCAGGAAAAAGTTCCAGATCGATATATTAGAAAACAGACGTTGGTTAATAGTGAACGGTATATTACGGAGGAGCTTAAAGAGAGAGAGGATATCATTCTCAATGCTCAGGAGAAGCTTTCAGAGTTAGAGTATAAGCTGTTCTGTAAATTTAGGGATGGTTTTGTTTCTAAGCTTAGTAATTTACAAGAGGTGGGAAAGAAGGTTGCTAGGTTGGATGTGCTTTCTGGTTTTGCTAATCTCTCTATCACTTCCAACTATACTCGGCCTAAGATTTTTGATTTGGGTGAAGATGAGGGGATTATTGATATTAAGAATGGTAGGCATCCAATCGTGGAGGGTTTACTGGATGAAGATTTTGTTTCTAATGATACAGTTTTGGATTTTGAGGGGAATAATATGTGTATACTTACTGGTCCTAATATGTCTGGTAAGTCTACATATATCAGGCAGGTTGCCACTATAATTTTGCTTGCTCAAATTGGTTGTTTTGTGCCTGCTTCTAGTGCTTCTATATCAATAGTGGATAGGATATTTACTAGGGTTGGTGCTAGTGATGATCTTAGTCGTGGTAGGAGTACTTTCATGGTAGAGATGGATGAGGCTGCTAATATTGTTAATAATGCGACTAAGTATAGTTTGGTTGTGCTTGATGAGGTTGGAAGGGGTACGAGTACTTATGATGGTGTGAGTATTGCTTGGGCATTGGCTGAGTATTTAGTCACGGATATTAAGGCAAGGACTTTGTTTGCTACTCACTATCATGAGCTTCTTAAGCTTTCAGATAGGGTTCCGGATAGGATTAAGAATTTCAATGTGTTGGTAGAAGAGGATCTTGATGCGGGTACTGTTATATTTCTTAGAAAGATTGTTGAGGGTGGTACTGATCGTAGTTATGGTATTTATGTTGCTAAGATGGCAGGTTTACCAGAGAAGGTTGTGAATAGGGCAAATGAGATATTAGAGAGTTTTGAACAAGAAAAGATGTTTGGTAGTGAGAGTGAGTTAAGGGATTCTGATATATTGATGAGTAAGAAGAAAATGGTTGATAAGACAGTATTTCAGTATCCTCTTTTTACTGCTAAGGAGAGTGAGGTTGAGAGGGATATACAACAGTTAGATTTGGATAATATGACTCCTATGGAAGCTTTGGGGCAGATAATTGAGTGGAAGAAAGGGTTGTAATCTTCTAATACTTAAGCTTATACCCTCCCCCATACTTACTATCTATTAATTCCCTCCCTGTACATAGTCTAATCTTCTCTCTTATTCTATGTACTATTACTACAATATATTGTTTTGTGTATGTTTTACCAAATTTTGATTCAATGTAATGAATTATTTCCTCTTTAGAGAGAAACTTCCTTTTGATTAGGAGTTTTACTACACTAATCTCTGTAGGAGTAAGTGGGATAAATATATTGTTATACATCACCCTATCCATCTTCTTTTCATATCTTAAGAAGTTGTACTCATAAATAATCTCATACTGAGTGGGAATGCAATGGACTAAATTCTTACACCTAAGTACTAGGTCTTCTGGGTTGAATGGCTTTTGTAGATAGTCATCACAACCATAACTAAGAAGGATGTGTTTAAGATTAGTATTGTTTGGGATAATGGCTAAAATCTTTGTTCTAAGACGTTTATTCTTTAAGTGTTTTAAGAAACTTAGAAGCTGTTTGTTGACATTATCGGTATCTATACAGAGAAGATCTACATATCTGCTATTTACAATATTTGTTGCATTTGAGAGATTTGTAGAGGTAATTCGCCAAAGGTTTTCCTTCTTGAGAAAACATTGAGCAGTATTTGTTGTTTCAATGTTTACAACTAATACTCGCTTTTTGTTTATGTTTAGCGGGTTAATAAATAACTCTAAGGAGTATTGTATTAGATTTCTTTAATCTTTTGTATAGACTGGGATATCGTAATTACGGAACTGTCTCCACTATCCATATCTTTTAGTTGTACTTTATTCTGTTTTATTTCATCTTCTCCTAAGAAAATGACCCATCTTATACCCTTTCTGTTGGCCTCTTTAAGTTGTTTGTTGAGCTTAGTTGGTTCAAGACACATGAGTGTGTTGATTCCATTCTTTCTCAATTCTTGTGTAAGTTGAGTAGTTTTAATAAGAAGAGATTTATCCATTAGTGTTACATACACATCTGTATTACTTTTTGTATTAGGGAGTAAGTTGTAGGTACTTAGGTAGTCAGTCATTATTATATCCCCCCACCCTAGTCCAAATGCTGGAATCTTTTCCTCTCCGAATATGGTAAGTAAATCATCATATCTTCCACCACCAAACATAGCTCTTGGGTTTTTGCTACCTCCAATATCAAACATCTCAATAACTGTACCTGTGTAGTAATCTAGACCTCTCATGATAGAGGGGTTAAACGCAATGTTTGTAATATCTAACCCTTTTGCTTTATCAAACAGTTCAAGTAATTGGTCGGCACCACTACACTTACCTTTAAGTAGTTCTAACTTAGAGAGATCCCAACTAAGGAAGTCTAAGACTTCTTCGAGTTGTTTGTTGTCCAATCCTATATCAGTTAGATATTCTTTAAAATCCTCTGCCTTCATCTTAGAAAAATTATCAATTGCTCTAGCAAGCTGTGGGATTAATTCATCAGAGAGTTTTAATATATCGGTAAACAGGTAGTCTAGTAAGTATCTGTTATTAATTCTTAATTCAAAAGTGTCTTTAGGGGCATCAAATTCCTTCATTACATCCATGACATATTGTATTATCTCTAATTCAGCATCAATTGTACTCATGCCAAGTAGATCGATATTGAGTTGGAAGAATTCTCTTCGCCTACCTCTTTGAGGTTTCTCATATCTATAGAATTTGCCAATATTAAACCATCTAAGTGGAAATGTAAGTTCCTTCTTCTTTGCAGCTATCATTCTAGCAAGTGAAGGAGTCATCTCTGGTCTGAGTGCAATCTCTCTTCCCCCTTTATCTGTAAAGTTGTAGAGTTGATTACTTATTTCTTCTCCAGATTTTGCTTTGTAAAGTTGAGCAGACTCAATTAGAGGGGTGTCATACTCCTCATATCCAAATCTTTTTGCTACCCTACTCCAGACATCGAAGATGTAATTTCTAATCATCATGTCCTTGGGATATGTATCAGTAGTTCCTTTGTATGGAGCTGTTGTTAGTTTGTTGTTTTTCATAGTGTCCAATTATATCACACTCGTAATTCTCTTTTGTTGAGATTTCCTCTTAAATCCATTATATTATATTGGTGTAATATTTTAGGGATACAAACTATGAAGTATAGTGTAGCTGTGTTATCAAAATCGAAACGGAGAAAAAGAAAAACATCGAGTACAAGGAGGAAGAAGTATGTGAGGGTGAGTAAGGTGGATAGGTTTAAAAGAATGAGTGGTAAGAAGTCTAGTAGGACAAAGGCTAGAAAGAAAACAGTCTTAGGAATAGATGTCACGAAGTTAAGGAAATTTTTCTATATATTAGCTGGTGTTGGTTTCTTTGTTGGTTGTATCGCTGTGTTGGTTTTGGGTATATATCTTAAGAATCTGAGAGATTCTCTTCCTGCTCCAGATCAATTAGTTGCAAGGAATTCGGATCAAAGTACTTTGATATATGATAGAAACGAAAAATTGCTTTACACAGTGTATGGGGATCAGAATAGGGAGTTTGTCCCTGTTGATGAGATCCCGAGTCATACTAAGTGGGCGTTGCTTGCTGCCGAGGATATGGAGTTTTATCAACACAAAGGAGTTGATTATGCAGGTATTGCTATGGCTGTGTTTCAAAATTTTACATCTGGAGAGTTAGTTCGTGGGGCTAGTACTTTGACTCAACAGTTGGTAAAGAATACAATTCTGTTTGATGTTTTGGGTGAAGAAGCCTATGAGAAAACCTATTCAAGGAAGATTAAGGAGGTATTGATTACTATGCAAGTCGAGCAAACTCTTTCTAAGGATGAGATTTTGCAGATGTATATGAATGAGGTTCCTCTTGGTGGTGTAAATTATGGATATCAGACTGCAGCTAATATATATTTTGGTAAGGATGTTAGTGAGCTTACTTTAGCTGAGAGTGCTTTACTTGCCGGGATAATTACAAATTCTAGTATATATTCTCCTCTTTTTGGTACTAATCCAGAGTTAGCGGAGTCGAGACAAGATTTTGTATTAGATCAAATGTTGAAGAATTCTCATCTAACTGGAGTAACAGAGGAAGAGATAGAGGCTGCTAAGGAAGAAGAGTTGGTGTTTACCTCGAAGAAAATTGATATAAAGGCTCCTCATTTTGTTTTTTATGTAAAGAGTTTGTTGGAGGAAGAGTATGGTGCTGAGCGTGTAGCAAAGGGTGGATTGAGAGTTATTACGACACTTGATTATGGTATTCAAGAAATAGCTGAGGAGGAAATCTCTGAGGGTATTGCGAAGGGTGCTAGATACAATGTACATAATGGTTCGATGGTTGTGCTTGATCCAAATAATGGAGATGTTTTGGCGATGGTAGGATCTGTCGATTATTGGAATCAGGAGGATCCGCGTGTGGATGGTAATGTTAATATTGCGACTAGTCTTAGGCAGGTGGGTTCTTCGGCAAAGCCTTATACATACCTAACTGCATTTACCCAAGGTTCTGGTCCTTGGGCATTGGCTCCAGATATTAAGATGTCTTTTGGTGGTTACAAGCCTGTAAACTGGGACAAGAAGTATATGGGTCTTATGACAGTGAGGGAAGCTTTGGGTAAGTCTAGAAATCTCCCAACGGTATATACTTTGCAGGTGGCTGGTATTACCAATTTTATTAACACTGTTGAAAAACTTGGTATTACAACTTTGAGTGATAAGGCTGACTATGGTTTAAGTCTTGCTCTTGGTTCTGGAGAAATGAAATTAATTGAGCATACTGCGGCATTTGGAGTGTTTGCTAATGAAGGAGTGAAGGTAGAGACAGATCCATTTCTTAAGGTTGAGACATCTAGTGGAGAGGTGCTGTATGAGAAGGAGTCTCCAGTTACTCAAAGGGTTTTTGATGAAAAAGAGATCTATGCTCTAAACTATATCCTTTGTGATTTAGGAGGGCATGGTGATAGGGCTGGGGCTTCTTACAGGGTACAGGGTAGGAAGGTGTGTTTTAAGACTGGTACAACCAATGGTCCTAAGGATTTGTTAACGATGATATATCATAAGAATCTTGTAGTAGGAATTTGGGCAGGAAACAACAATAATGAGGAGATGCCTGGTGGTTGGAGTTCTAATGTTCCACTTCCAATTGCACACTCTTTTATGCAGAGAGTTTCTGATCAGTATCCAGTTTCGTTGTATAGTAGACCGTCTGGGATTCTCTCTACCAGTATTTGTACTGATACGGGGAGGGTTGTTCAAAAGGGTGTTGATTGTCCAAGTGAGTCGAATATCTTTATTCAAGGTCATGGACCGTCTGGGGATAAGAGGGAAATTGTATATATATGTGAGTCTAATGGTTTGGTGGCCGAGAATGTGGAAGCTGCCAAAAAGTATGAGCTTGGGAAGGATTATGTGGTTATTAATAATAAGTTAGCTAATACTTATCAACAGAGTACGTATGATAAATTCCTTTTGGGTATAGAAGATGGTAATTACCTTATTTCTATGCCTGATAGTGCAGAGTGTCCATTACCACTTGGGCCAGATAATGCTCCTGTGATTGAGATTGTGACTCCTACAACAGGGCAGGAGGCTGCTCAAGGTAGTAATCTCATTATCTCAGGGAGTGTTAGAGTTCTGGATAGTGTTTCAGAGTTTACAGTGAGTATAGATGGTAATCCTATTGTAGGAGCTTCTATAAATGAGGATGATACATATTCTGTTACTTATGAGATACCATCTGATATGGTGTTGGGTAATCATACAGTAACTGTATGGGTAAAGGATAATTTAGAGAAGGAGGCTAGTAATCCTGTAGTGTTTAATGTTGTTGCAAGTGCATCCCCTATTACATTAGTATCACCTGCAGACGGTGTTAATATTGTATTTCCAGTTGCGTTGGAAGCGAGTGTAGTTGGTACTCCTTCTTCTGTTCAGTTCTTTATTAACAAGGTAGGTGGGGGTTACTCTACTACGCTTGGTGCAGTAGAAAGTGGAGGTAGTTGGGTAGCTACGTGGGGAGACAGTGGTGGTGGTAATGGGGATTATACTATTCAAGCAAGGGCTATTATTAGTGGTACTGCTTATGATAGTGCTATTTCTACAGTTACATACTGATATCTATCTTTGCTATTTTCTTACTAATTCTTTCCCTTATCTTCTGGTAGTCCTTATCTTTGAGAGTTTTTGTAGTATTGGTAATAGATATTCTAAGTGTGATATTTCTAGTATCATTTCCCTCTTTCATATATATATCGATACATTCAATATTGCTTTGGATGTTTTCTTTCTCTATTGCCTTCTTTACAGTCAAGAGGAGTTCTGCATATGTTACTTTTGTTGGTGTAACAAAGCAAATGTCCTGTGTAATGTAAGGGAACTTAGAACTTTCCACATATTTTTTCGAGTGTGACTTTACTTGTAGTACAGATTCAAGATTGATTTCAAAAGCACAGGAGTAATCGTTTAGTGAGAGGTTGTGTTTAACTTCGTTATTTATCTCCCCTACTATACCGAGTACTACTTTTGTTTTGCCAACTACAGTTGATACTACTGCACTGCTATTGCTCTCAAAGGAGTTTAGTAGTGTTTTAACCCATACTGGAGTTGAGTTGTAGTCAATGTCCGTAGCTAATTCATAGCTAAGATTCTTAATATCTATTTTGTGTAAAACTTGTTCTAAATATCTTTTTGATTGAAAGAAGGGACTGCCACTTAGTTTGTCGGTGTTGTCTGAGAATATGAAGCTTAGCTTCCATTCTTCAAGTGGTAGTTCCTCTTTATCCAGATTGTCTTTTTGATGAGAGAGGCCAAGTTCAAAGATACCGAAGGAATTTATACCTTCTTGGGTATTAAGAAGTGTTTTCTCAAGTAAGGATATAAGTATGGATGGTCTCATGAGTTCTAGCTCTTTGGAGAGGGGGTTTTTAAGTTTAAGACAGATGTTTGGATCTTGGTTTGTTTTCTTGAGTAAATCCATACTTACAAAGTTGTAAGTTAGTAGTTCGTTACATCCTGAATTTGAGAGTATGTTTCGGATATTGTTTTTAAGGGTCATCATTTTGGGAAGGGATGTTGCTGTTATTGCCTTTTCGGGTAATACAGGGATGATCTTTTCATATCCATATATTCTGGCTACATCTTCATATATATCTTCCTCTATCTCGATATCTTGTCGGAATACTGGGATTTGAAATGTAATATATTTGTCTTTTGAGTCTGTATTTTTGTATTCAATATTTTCTAGTAGTTTAATTAGTTCTTCTGAATTAAGATTTAGGCCTAATTTGGTGTTAAGTTTGTCAATATTGATACTTATTTGATCAACTTCTTCCTTTACAGGGTAGGAATCCATTAGGGTGCTTGAGATTTGACCATTACAGAGCTCTGTTATGAGCTCTACAGCATGTGAGAGTATAGGTAGGCACATTGAGGGGCTTTGTGATTTAGTGTAGCGTGTAGAGGCTTCTGTGATTATGCCTAATTCCATTGAGGAGTGTCTTAGGTTGTATCTATCAAAGTTTGCAGATTCTAGTATTATGTTTGTAGTATTCTTATCTATCTGTGTATCTATCCCACCTGTAATACCTGCTATGGCTATTGGGTGTTGGGAGTTGGCTATTACCAAGTTTCTATCGTTAAGTTCATAGATATTGCCGTCTAGGGCGTGGATTTTCTCTCCTGTTTTGGCTGTTCTTATTACAATATGTCCCATATCGGCCTGTTTGGTATCGTGTTTCATTACTTTGTCGAAATCAAAGGCGTGTACTGGCTGTCCAGTTAGAATCATGAGGTAGTTAGTAATGTCTACGATATTGTTAATTGGTTTAATATCAGATCTAAGTAATGCTGATTTAAGCCATGTTGGTGAATCCTCTACTTGGATATTGCTCATCGCAATGGCACAGTATCTTGGGCAGAGAGCTTTGGCTTGGTTATCTATGTCGAAGTTGAGACATGTTTCTGAGGGTTGTAGTTCTATTTGTGTTTCTTTGTACCAGTTAGGGCTAGTGAATTGTAAGCCTTGGGAACCAGCGAGTTCTCTTGCAAGTCCAATTATTCCAAAAAGGTCTCCCCTGTTTGTAAGGGCTTTGTTCTCTATTTCAACTACAGTATCGTTAAGTTCGTAGTAGTCAGAGAAGTTTTCTCCAATTGGAGCATCTTGAGGTAGTTTGAGAACTTTCTCGTGGTTTGGTCCAATGTTTAGTTCTTTTTCAGAACACATCATACCGTTTGATGTGACACCTTTCATTTCGACACTGTCGATTGTGAATGGTTTTTCTGTATTGTATGTGCTTGGTACAATTCCTTTTGGTTTAATGTATGCGACCTTGTCTCCTACTTCCAGAGTTTTGTCTCCTGCTACAACTTGAATGTTTTTATCGTTGTCTACTGAGATTTGGTATATTGCCAGTTTGTCTGCATCTGGGTGGTCGGACTTTTGCTTAATAGTAGCTATTACAACATTTTTATATTTTTCTGAAATGTTGGAGTATGATTCTACCTCACCTACTCTACTTGCGAGTATTTCTACGGTTGTTTTTACTTCTTTTGGTAGCTTTGTGTATTGTTTAGCAATATTTAGTGGTAATTTCATGTTAGTAATCTCTTAAGAATTTAATACTTCCAGCTCTGAGGTGTCTAATTTCTGGAATATTGTTTTTAATCATTGTAAGTCTATCAACTCCAAATCCCCATGCGAAGCCTGAGTATTTATCAGGGTCTATATTGGCAGATTTCAAGACATTGGGGTGTATCATGCCACAGCCCATTAATTCAATCCAACCAGTGTATCCACAGGTTGAACAGCCTTTTTTATTGCAGAAGGGGCAACTAATTGCAAATTCGCAGTCTGGTTCTGTGAAGGGGAAGTATGCTGGTTGTATTTTAATATCGAATTTACTTTCTAGGTATGCTTCAAGAAATTCTTTGATAGTAGCTATCATATTTGCAACTGAGACATTTTTATCGACATAGACACCTTCACATTGATAGAGGGTGTGTTCATGGCCTGCGTCTGTGGCTTCGTTTCTGTATACTCTCCCGGGTATTACTGTGCGTATTGGTGGGTTTTTACTTTTGAGTATTCTATTTTGCATAGTGGATGTATGTGCTGGTAAGACAAAACCATCTTCTGTCCAGAATGTATCAAACATATCTCTTGCAGGGTGTCCTTTGGGGAAGTTTAGACTTTCAAACATATGGTAGTCGTCGTCTACCTGTCTACATTCTACAATGTCAAAGCCCATGGATGTAAAAATCTCATTAAATCGGTTTACTTCTTGCATTAGTATGTGTGAAGAACCTTGTAGATCAAGTATGTGTGGTCTTTTGTCAGTTTGTGTATTGCAATCAAATGGTGCTGTTGGATCTATTCTAGAAGATTTCTTTATCTTAGTTTCTGTTTTGGAATTATTTAATTTTTCATCAACTAGAGATTTGAGTTTGTTAATCCTTTTTCCAAATTTAGATTTCTGATTAGTGGGAACATTTTTAATGTTTGCAAATTCTTTTGTAAGGAGGCCTTCTTTTGAGAGATATCTCTTTTTAAGCTCCTGTGCATTTAAGGACTTTAAGTCTTTGTGTACCTGTGTTTCTAATTTAGAAAGGTTTGGCATGTTAATTTCTTTTTGAATTATATATTTATTATAGACAAAAAAAGACTCCTTGTAGAGTCCTTTCAAAAATCATAGTAGGATCTCTACAGACTTTTTACGATAAAGGTGAAGATTTCAGGGTTGTTCATAGCGATATCTGCTAATACTTTTCGGTTTAATTCTATCTTTTTTAAAGAGAGTTTGTTGATAAAGTGACTGTATTTCATATCATTGTTCTTACAAGCTGCATTGATTTTTGTAATCCAAAGCCTTCTCATATCTCCTGCTCTTTTCTTTCTATCGTTGTATGAATATTGACCGGCATGCATGTATGCTTCGTGTGCTACTTTGTATAGCTTACTTTTGGTCATTCTATATCCTTTGGTAGCCTTTAGGACCTTTTTATGTCTTCTTTTTGTTACTTTTCCTGTTTTTACTCTCATTTTTTTATTTTTACAAATTTACAATTTTTCTATACATGTTCTTTTCGTTTGCACTAGAAACAATACGTTTGTTAGATTGTCTTCTTTTAGCCCTTCGAGATTTCTTGGTTTTTAAGTGGTTTTGGTGACTTTGTTTATACATAAGCTTACCCTTTTTCTTTCCTTTAGGGTTAGTGAGCTTAAATCTCTTTGCTGCTGTTTTATTTGTTTTTTGTCGTGCCATTCTTTTTATGAAATGTGATAAACATATTGCGTCCTTCTCGTTTAGGATCAGCTTCAATGCTACTATATTCACTAAAATTAGTCAATATTTTTGTGAAGACTTCTTTGGCTTGTTCACTTGATTGACGCCCTTTTCGAAACATTGTAATACGAACAGGGTGTCCCTTTTCCAAGTAGTCGAGCGCTCGTCTAACTCTGGTGTTTACATCTCCGACGTCAATTACAGGACTAAATTTGAACTCTTTCATATCTTTTTGTTTACTTCTGTTCTTATTGGACCTCTGTTTTTTCTTCTGTTGGTAAAGATACTTAGAGTAATCCATTATCTTACATACTGGAGGTTTTGCTTTGGCACCTACCTCTACTAAATCTAATCCTAATTCTTGAGCCTTTAACAATGCATCTTTAGTATCCATTTCTCCGAGGTTGTCTCCATCGTCTGTGATTACTTGGACTCTTGGAACTTTGATCCATTCGTTTTTTCTAGGTCCAAAGTCTTTCTTCTTCGTGTATGTTTTGTAATACGCCATTAATTAAAGTATTGTATTAATTTATTTATTACCCTTGTTTCTAATCTCTTCTCTGAGATAGTCTATGAATTCTTGGTTTTTCATTAGTCCTAACTCCTTGTTTGAACGAGATCTTATTGATACAGTATTGGTTTCTATTTCCTTGTCTCCTACTATTGCGATGTAAGGTATTTTCATCTTCTCTGCATCTCGAATTCTTGATTGCATACTCTTATTCCTGTCATCAATCTTTACTCGAATATTTGAAGCTTTGAGTAATTCGTATACCTCTTGTGCATATTCTGTATGGTTTTGGGAGATAGGGATGATTAGTGTTTGATCTGGTGCAAGCCAGAGAGGGAAGTCTCCACCGTGATGCTCTATTAAGAATGCAAAGAATCTTTCAAATGATCCAATTAAAGCTCTGTGTATAACGAATGGCTCTTGTTCTTTGCCTTCTTTATCTATGTATGTGATATCAAATTTCTCAGGGAGATTGAAGTCTAATTGGATTGTAGAGACAGTATCTTCTTTGCCGAAGACGTTTATAGCTTGTATGTCAATCTTTGGGCCGTAGAAGGCGGCGTCGTTAGGGACTTCTTCAAATTCTTCCTTTCTTTTTACTAGAACATTTCGGAGTGCTTCTTCTGCGATTTTCCATTTCTCGGGACTTCCAGAGTACTTTTTCGATTTACCTTCTGGGTCAGAGAGAGAGAGTCTGAATTTGTACTTGTCAAAGCCTACATCTTTGTAGAATTGGTCAAGTAGGTTCATGGTTTCGTTTAGAACGTCGTCTAATTGTTCTGGAGTACAGAATATGTGGGCATCATTTTGAGTGAATCCTCGTACTCTTTGAAGGCCCTGTAGCTCTCCAGATTTCTCATATCGGTATACTGTACCTAATTCTCCCATTTTGAGTGGGAGTTCTCTGTAACTTTTTGGTTCGAGTTTGTAGATCATCATGGCTGCAGGGCAATTCATCGGTTTGAGGTAGAATAGTTCGTCATCAACTTTTATTGGTGGATACATTGAATCTTTGTAGAATTTGAGGTGTCCTGATTTTTCAAAGAGGACTTTTTTATGAATATGTGGGGTAAGAACATGGATGTATCCTGCATCTTCTTCAAGTTTTATCATATATTGTTCTAGAATGTTCCTTATCTTGTATCCTCTAGGTAACCATACTGGTAAGCCTTGTCCAATTTCTGGGATTAGTGCGAAGAGTTTAAGTTGTTTGCCAAGTACTCTATGGTTTCTTTTTTTTGCTTCTTCTAAATTGTGAAGGTGTTTTGTGAGTTCGTCTTTAGTTTCAAAGGTTGTACCGTATATTCTGGTTAACATCTTATTCTTCTCGTCTCCTCTCCAGTATGCACCTGCGGTTTTAAGTAATTTCAGGAATCCTACTCCTTTTGTACTTTCTAAATGTGGGCCTCTACAGAGATCTATGAAGTCTTTGTCTCCAGTTGTGTAGAAACTTAGTTCCTTGTCATCAATGTCTTTAAGTAGTTCTAGTTTGTAACTTTGGTCTATTGCTTTAAGGTACTCAGTGGCTTCTTCTCTAGACATGAAGATTTGTTCGAATGGCAAATTCCTTTTTCTTATATTTTTCATTTCTTTCTCAATCTTTTTAAGGTCTTCTTCTTCAATTGGTGTACTAAATTCAAAATCATAGTAAAACCCGTCAGCTATTGCAGGTCCTATACCTAGTTTGGTGTCTGGGTAAAGGGTCAGTACTGCTTGTGCAAGTACATGGGATGCACTGTGTCTCATTTTTTCTAAATTAGAAACTTCATCTTTTTTCATAGCAAAAATATATTAAAACTTATATGGTGAATGGGGAAACGAAAAGTAGCATTATCTGTGTGTTGTAAATACTATTTTAGTGATTTTCTCTTTTAATATGCCTAATCTTTTATACATTACTTTGTATTTTAAACTTTTTTAATTGTTTTTACAATGAATATCGTAATTGAGTTAAGCCCAAGTTCGTAGGTTTCGAATTTTTCAATGGATTTAAGTTTTAATCTTTCTAAGGGGTATCGTCTAGGATGTTTGATTATTACCACTCCCTTGAAACGTTTGTTTTCAACAGGAAGGAGTTGTGAGGCTAGATTAATTGTGTTTTGCATTTTGTAAACACGTTTGGTGTTGAAGAGCTTGTATGGTGGGTCCATGAAGATGATGTCGTATTTTTGTCCGGATTTAATTGCTTTGAAAAGGAATTCGTCTGTTTTAGATTTTACAACTTCGGCTTCAGCAAGAAATCCACAGACAGATACGTTGGATTGTAGAATATGGTAAGCGTTTTTGGCAGCGTCTACTAAGACTGCACTCTTGGCGCCTCTTGAGAGTGCTTCTAATGCAAAAGAGCCTGTTCCGGCGTATAGGTCAAGGATTGTTTTACCAGCAATGTCTTTATTGAGTATGTCAAAGATTCGTACTTTCATTCTGTCTGTAAGTGGTCTAGTGGTTTTGGGTATTTGAATCATGATGTTTTTAGCACTACCACCAGTAATCCTTACTTTCCCTGGGATAGTTGGTTCTTTGCTTTGTAAGCGTTCTTTGAGAAATGTGTCTTCCATTTCTTCGTACTCTTCCCAGGAGTCCACTCTCCATTTGCTTTTGTTTTTTCTTAATTTTCTAAAGGATGTTTGTTTTAAACTCATAGGGTAATTATACTAGTTTGTAGTGGTTTCTTCCAGTCTAATCAATATCTCGAGTGGCTTGGTAGAGAATGATGCTGGCCGTGTTAGCAACATTGAGGGATTTCTTCATACCACGCATTGGAATGTAGAGGGTGTCGTTACAGTTGTCTAAGATTTCCTTGCTTATTCCACTTTTCTCATGTCCGAAGATAATAGCGAATTTTTCTGGGTACTCAAATTTCTGAAAGTTCTTTGCGTCTTCTGTTAACTCTATTGCATAAATAGGAATATTTTGGTCTTCAATTTCTTCTATTGCTTCTAAAGTTGTGTCGTAGTGTTGGGAGTCGATCATCTCGATTGCTCCTAGAGCCGTTTTTTCAAGTTTAGGGTTGTCTGTATCTGTAGTCATTCCACAGAGATATATTTTTTCTACACTTCCAGCACCGTCAGAGCTTCTGAATATGCTTCCTACATTAAATGCAGATCTTAGGTTATCTAAAACTACATGGATTTTCATTTAAAAAGTTTCTTAGAGATCTTATTGAGTTTTGCATTATCTTCTAAAAGAAGTTTTCTTGCAACTTGTCTTGCTTTTGTGAGGAGTTCAATATTCCCAAGGTTTGCGATTTGAAATCTTGGGATCCCTGATTGTAATACTCCGTATACTTCCCCAGGGCCTCTTTGTTCAAGGTCGTATTGAGCGACGTCAAAGCCGGATTCGTGAGTTGTAAAGTAGTTGAGACGTTCTAAGGTTTTTTCTCTTTCTTCTATATTCTCACTTGGGATGATGAAGCAGTACGATTGTAGATCTCCTCTACCTACTCTACCCCGAAGTTGGTGTAGTTGTGCTAGCCCAAATCTTTCTGCATTTTCGATTACGATGATGGTGGCGTCTGGAATGTCTATTCCAACTTCAATTACTGAAGTGGAGATTAGTATATTAGATTTCTTCTTTCTGAAGTCTTCAAGTATTTTGTTCTTGTCTTTGTCCTTCATCTTGCCGTGGAGTAATCCTACTTTGAGGTTACTAAAGTAAGAGTTGGTCAGATTTTCATATTGTGTCTTTACGGATTTGATATTTGTATCGTTGTCTTCGATTAAGGGGTAGATTATGAAGGCTTGTTCTAGGAAGTCGCTTTCGTGTATCTTTTTATCGATCCATTTGAAGCAGTCAATACGTTTTTTTGTTGGTACATACTTTGTTTCTATATCCAATCTGTTGGTAGGCATTTCTTTAATTGTAGAGACTTTTGTACTTCCGAAAACTACTTCAGTGAGACTTCGTGGGATTGGGGTTGCAGTCATTGTAAGGTAGTGTGGTGTATTTTCTCCGATATTAAGGAGTTGTTCTCTTTGTGTTACACCAAATCGATGTTGTTCGTCGATAATTATGAGATTAAGATCTTTTGGTAGATCTTTTTGAAAGAGTATTGCATGTGTTCCTACAATTAATTTGTTGTCAGCATCTGAGATTGTTTTTTCTGCTGAGATACAGAGTTCAACGTCTACTTTGAAGGGAGTGAGAAGTTGTGTAAGTGTTTCGAAGTGTTGTTTTGCAAGTACGGTTGTAGGTGCTAGTAGAATACTGGAGAAACCAGATTGAGTAACTTGGAGTATAGTGGAGGCAGCTACAACTGTTTTTCCACTTCCGACATCTCCGTTGAGTAGACGGTTCATGGGGTTGTTTTGCTCAATATCGTTGAATATTTCAGTGATGCATAGTTGTTGGTCGTTTGTTAGTTTGTATGGGAGACTTTTTAGAAATTTGTTTTGAAGAGTAGTGTCAATGGTAATGGGGAGGGATGTTTTTTTGGATTGCTCTTCTATTTGTGTCTCAATTTTGATTGCAATTCTTAGCATTTCTTCAAAGGCAAGTCTTTCTCTTGCTAATTCTAAGGATTTTGTACTGTCTGGGAAGTGTACTTGGGTCAGGGCTTCTTCTATTGGTATGAGTTCTTCTTCTTCAAGAATCTTTTTTGGTATATATTCTTTGATGAGTGTGGGTATGTCATTCTTTATTTGTAGGAGTAGTTTTCTAATTTGTCTTGAGGTTATTCCTTTTGTCTCGTGGTATGTGCCAAATATTTTTCCTAAAGTAACTTGCATGTTAGGGTCTCCTACATATTTCTCATATTTAGGGTTGTAGATGTTTTTGCGGTTTCCTTTAATTGTGATTTTACCGTCGAAGATGTACCAATCTCCAGGTTGAAAGGTGTTTGTTAGGTATGGTTGGCTGAAGTATGTTAGATTTGTTTTACTGTCATTGTCTGCGACTTTAACTGTGGTGAAGCTTTTCCCATACCTTGTAAAGACGTTCTTTACTTCTACAATTTGTGCAAGAAAGGTCCCAGTTTCGAGTTCTTTGAAAGTTTTGATATCCAGAATGTCTGTAGTGTCGCGATATTTGAAGGGTACAAACCTGATTAGGTCTCCTACGTTTGAAATGTGTAGGGATTTGAAGTTGGATTGCATTTTCCCACCTACACCATTAAGTGTGGTTATATTTGATCTTGCTGATAGTCGCATTAGAGATTGCTTAGGTTAAGAATTATGGGAATTGCCATTCCTCCAATTAGTGCTATTGCAATGAAAATGTTTAAGATTTTTTTAAGAACTTCCTTTGTCTTTTTCTTCATGATTACTTTATTGTACAACATCTGAGGGCTATTTGATAGCACGGTTAATTTTTATTTTTGCGTTTTCAGAATTAGCACATCGGAGTAATTTAGCATTTGGGTAGAGTTTACCTTTCTGTGTAATTATTTCTACTACATCTCCTGTTTGTAGTATGTAATCAAGGCTTGAGGCTTTAGAGTTCACTTTTGCTCCAATCATGCTGTTGCCTACTTCCGTATGTAAGTAGTATGCGAAATCGGTTACAGTATTTCCTTTGTCTAAAAGCTTAATTTCTCCTTTTGGGGTTAATGGGTAGACTTCATCTGGGAAAATGTTTACAACGATGGGTATGGAGAAGTCTGTAGGAGAGTTTTTCTTGTTGTTTTCGATGTTTGTATGTATTTCTTGTATCCAATCGTATGTGCTAGATGCTTCTGCATTTCGTTTTCTACTTTCTTTGTATGCAATATGGGATGCGGGACCGAATGTGTTGTATATATACATTTCTTTGGAAAGGATTTGTATCTCAATGGGTAAATCCCCTACTTCAGGGAAAGAGATGGGGCCTTGCATTGCTTTGTAACCATTGGGCTTTGGGTGGGCGATGTAATCGTCAAATTCGTCTAAGAGAATATCTCCTTCCTCCCATAGGGTATCGAGTATTTTATAACATGTGTCACTGTCATTGGTGAGAATACGGAAACCGATTAGGTCTCTAATGTGGGCTATTGGATTCAGGTGTCCTTCATCTATGTATTTTTTTGATTTAAGGTATGTACTGTATTTGCTCTTTATTCTTGATTGTATTTCTATTTCACCAAGGTATTCTTTTAGCAATTTCTTAAGGTAGGTGTTGTAGGAATTAAGAAGTTCTTGTGAGATGTTTTCTTTTTCGTAAAGTCGTGTTATGTAATCGTACTCTTCTTTTTGTGTAATTCTAAAGCATTCTTCTCTAATATCTCTTTCTATATCTCCAAACCCTAAATATTGTGCCAGTTTACTGTAAATATTAAAATTACGAAGAATATCATTTTTGTCTTGTTCGTTATCTTCGATTGAGAAGAGAATATGGCTGTTGGATTGTGCACTTGCTATTTGAACGAGTACGGGTCTAAGGTCTTTCACTTTATTGAGGATGTATCTAGTGACAAAAAGGTATGATGTGTTTGAGCTTCTAACTACACTTTCGATTTCGTTGTAGGTTTGTAAAAGGTGAGAAACCTCTTCTGAAATGTTTTTGTTAATATATTCGAGATTAGTATTTGTCATTTCAATATGGTGGAGTAAGCCTGTAATCACAGTGGCATAGTCAAAGCCTTGTTCTTGTAATCGTAGTGCAGTATCTAGGCAGTGATCTAGATATTTGTCTCCAGTAGGTCTTAGAGAGGTTGTGTAGAGTTTTTGTGCAAATTCGAGAGATACATTCAAGATGTCTTGGAATTCTTTTGGACAGCTGCTTTTTAATTTGTTTATTGTTTTTGTGTTTCCCATAATGAAAGAATCCCCTTAGGGGATTGAATTTAAAAATCTTTTCCCCTAGGTTCTCGGTTGATAGTTAACTCTTAAAAGTTTCTTGCCAACCTTGAGATTGATTGGATGAGTGAGGGAAATTCCCATGTTCCAATCTCCAATTTTTGTGTCGTCTATCTTTACTGCACCTTGTTCTACCAGTCTTCTTGCCTGAGATTTACTTGGAGCCAATTTAAGTTCTACCATTAGGTCTGTGATAGGGTATTGCTCATTACTAAGAGAAACCTTTGTAAGCTCCGTATCTGTGGATTTTTTTTGGAAAACAGTTTCAAAATATTCCTGTGCGGAGTTTGCTTCTTCTTGGCTTTTGAGCTCAGAGGTTAGTCTGAATGCCAACTCTTTTTTGAGGGTCATGGGGTTCTCGTCCGAAGTTAGGCGCTTTTTAATTTCGGACACCTCGTCCATTGTTGCGCTAGTGAGTAGTTCAAATCCGTCTACAATTTGATTGTCAGTAAATGCCATAACTCTGCCATACATCTCTTGTGCATTATTACTCAGCTCTATCATATTTCCTTCACTTTTACCCATCTTGTCTCCTTGAGCTGTAGTTAGAAGTTTCCCGGTTACTACAATTTTTTCTTTGTTTAAGTGAGTTTTTACCATATCTCTGCCACTGAGCATATTAAAGAGTTGGTCGTTCCCGCCTAGTTCAACGTCTATGTCCATCATGACAGAGTCATATCCTTGCATCATTGGGTAAAGGAATTCGTTTAGGAATATTGGTTTGTTCTCTTCTATTCTCTTTTGAAACATACTTCGCTTTAGTAATTGTTGGACTGTAAACTCTGAAGCTAGTTTTATGATATCTGCAAAGTTTAGAGGTTCTAACCATGTACTGTTGTACATGACTTGTACAGGATTCCCCTTATTTTTGATGTCGATAATGGAGGAGGCTTGGTTGGTATATTCTTTCAGGTTGTTGTCAATCTCTTCCTTTGTTAGAATTTTTCTTGCAGAATCTCTAGCATCTGTTTTGTCTGAGGGATCCCCTATTCTAGCTGTGAAATCTCCGATGAGGAAGATTACATTGTGTCCGAGTTTCCTAAAGTCTTCGAGTTTTCTCATTGTGACAGTATGTCCTACATGGAGTGTAGGTGCTGTAGGATCAAAGCCTTGGTAGATATTAAGGCGTTCTCCAGAGTAGAGCTTCTTTTCAAGAGCTTCTTTGCTGGGAAGAATTTGCTCGACGGCCTTATTTAGGATCCTGTCAATTATTTCTTTATCTGTTTTTATTGTGATATTACTCATACAAGAAAATTATATCATATCCAGTTATGATATGTACTTGCGACTTTTTAGTTTGTCAGGTAAACACTGTTGATCTGATTTCTTGTTTGTTAGGTTGTGATCATATTGGTATCCTTTTCCATATCCAATATCTTTCATTAGTTTTGTAGGTGCATTGCGTATGTGTAATGGTACTGGAAGGTTGCCATATTGTTCAATGTCTTTCTTTATTTTACCCTCTGCCATATATGCACTATTGTCCTTTGGAGCTTTTGCTAAGTATATTGCTAGTTGTAGTAGTGCTACACTACATTCTGGCATACCTAATTTCTGACATGTCTCGTACACCGTATTCGCAAGGATTACTGCTTGAGGGTCTGCGTTTCCAATGTCTTCACTTGCAAATCTGAGTAATCTGCGGGCAACGTAGAGGGGGTCTTCTCCTGCTTGTAGCATTCGTTCTACCCAGTATGCTGCTGCATCTGGATTGGAGGATCTCATAGATTTGTGTATTGCAGAGATGATGTTGTAGTGTTCGTCCCCGTTTTTGTCGTAATAGATTGGTTTTTGAACAGCATTTTCTAATATCTCATTTGTAACTTTGGTTTTCTTCCCCTCTTTTTGTTCAGAAAGGGCTAGTGTTGTAGTCATTTCAAGAATGTTTAATGCCGACCGTATATCTCCATTGGAGAGACCTGCCATTGTTTCTAATATTTTCTTTGTAATGGTGATTTCAGGATATTCTTCCTTCGCTATTCTTTTGAGTAAGTTGAATATGTCTTCCTCTGTGTGTTGGTTGAAGACAAAAACTTTTGTTCTTGAGAGTAATGCTGAGATTACGGTAAAGGAAGGGTTCTCGGTTGTGGCTCCTATCAGTATTATCACGCCCTTTTCTACGTATGGAAGTAGTGCGTCTTGTTGTGCTTTGTTCCATCTATGGATTTCGTCAAGAAAAAGGATTGTCTTTTTGTTGTATTGTTGATTAGCAAGTGCTTTGGCTACGATCTTTCTTAATTTGTCTTTACCACTGTTTACTGCTTGTAGTTTGTAGAAGTCGTAGTAGAGGTTTTGAGAGATGATGTAGGCTAGTGTAGTTTTCCCTGTACCAGGTGGTCCCCAGAATATCATGGATGGTATGCGCTCAAGTTCTAAAAATTTGCGAATAGGGCCTTTTGTTCCTATGAGGTGTTGTTGTCCTACAAAGTTGTCGAAGTCCTTTGGCCTATATTTTGATGCTAATGGTTCATTCATACATCATTATATTACAGTCTGGTATGGATTTGAAATATATAACTAAAGAGGAGTAACTATTCTTACCTTTTTTCTTCTTTTTAGCTTCTTTAGGAAGTCTGCTTGTTTTTTACTAATGTTTGTTCCCCAATTAATATATACAACAGTAATATCTTCCAGATTTGCTTTCGTGAAATCTTCTGCATATATTTGAACTCTTTTGGTAAATGGGAAAAGTAGTGATTTTGACAAGTTTGCAATCATGAGGTGTATGGGTGATATCTCATACCCTACACATTTTACATCTTTGTATTTTCTAGCTACTTCAAACACTACTCTACCATCTCCACAACCTAGGTCTGCAAAAATATCTTCTTTCTTTAGTTTCATTCTTCTTGCAGTATCTTTTAGTTTCTTTTTAGGTGTAGGTGTAGTAGAGAGGAAGAAGCTAAGGAGCATGCTTACGATGTATGAGAAGAGTAAAGCTAGTATTAAAATTGATATTGCTAATGCTAAACCATTTGGCATGTGCGATAATTGTGTATAATTTAGTGACTGATATATGATAGACGGTATTATACTAATAGACAAGGAGAAAGGAATTACATCTTATGATGTAATTAGAAAGTTGAAGAGAGATTTTGAAAAAGGGACTAAAGTTGGGCATGCTGGAACACTAGATCCATTTGCTACAGGACTGCTCATTGTAATGGTGGGAAGGCAGGCGACTAAGCTGATGGAGAGGTTTCATACTTTAAAAAAGAGGTATGTGGTTGAAGCAGAGTTAGGGTTTAAGACAGATACTCAGGATATTACTGGGGAAGTAGTAAAGGAGAGTGTTGTGAAGGATACTCCAACAAAAGAAGTTATTGAGGAACTTATTGCCAAGGAATTTGTGGGCAAAATATCACAAACGCCTCCTCACTACTCTGCAAAAAAGATTAAAGGTAGAAAATCTTATGAATTAGCTAGAGAGGGGAAGGAGTTTAAACTTTTACCTAAAGAGATTGAAATATTTGAGTGTAAGATACTAGAGTATGAATATCCGAAATTAGAGTTAGAGGTACTCTGCTCTACTGGTACATATATTCGTACTTTAGTAAATGATATTGGTGAGAGATTAGGTACATATGCCACGGCTGTGGAGTTAAGAAGGTTAAATATTGGGAAGTTTTCCGTAGAAGATGTAGGAAGTAGTATAATGGGGGTAGATAAAGTAATAGAGATGATAAATAATGGATAAAGGAAGATTGTACGTTGTAGCTACACCTATTGGCAATTTGAAAGATATGACATTTAGGGCTATCGAGATTCTTAAGGAGGTAGCCTTTATACTTGCTGAAGATACTAGAGAAACAAAGAAGCTACTTAATGAGTACAGTATTCATACTCAACTTGTGTCTTACAGAGATCAAAATCATATATGTATGATAGAAAAAGTTGTGGAGAAATTGGATATGGGTTTAGATTTAGCCTTAGTATCGGATTGTGGTACTCCATTGATATCTGATCCAGGGTATAAATTGGTGAGAGATTTAAGATTGAAGGGGTATGAAGTAGTCTCTATACCTGGCCCAAGTGCACTAACGAGTGCAATGTCGGTGAGTGGATTGCCTACTGATATTTTTACATTCTTAGGGTTTCTACCAAAATCAGAGGGGAAGAGAAAGAAACTTCTTACGAAGTATTTTGCTTTAGAGAATACATTGGTAATATATGAGTCTCCGAATAGATTGTTTAAGCTATTAAGACTTTTGCAGGTGATAGATAGTACAAGTTTAGTAACTGCTATCCGGGATATTAGTAAAAAAAGGGAAAGGGCATACTTTGGGAGTGTGTCAGAAGTAATGTCTTCTTTGAGAGAAGATGGTTTAGAAGAAACTCCACACGGGGAATGGGTAGTAGTTGTTTCGAGGAAGAATTAACCAAAAACTCTCTCGTAATTCTCATCTGAAATATCTTCGAGCTTTTGAGCTGGCATATTCTTTATCTCTGCAGCGATTTCTATTATCTCCTTAATCTGTGCTGATCTTCCATATCTAATTAGAGCCTTCTTGTCTTTTCTAATACTTTGTACTGCAAGAAATGGGCCGTCTGTTTCGAAAAGGATTCTATCATTAGGGACTTTCTTTAAGATCTCTCTTACATTTTCTCCATTAGGATAGGTAATTATTGCATTGAACCCTATACAAAATCCTAAGTCTAAGATGTCGGATACTAGAGAGAGTTCTCCTGTGTAACTATGAAAACTTCCGTTTACTAATCCCTTCCCGTTCTTAGCAACAAGTTCTAATACGTCATTTATACAATCTGTCTTATCAGGGAGTTCTCTAGCATGAATGCTGAGTGGAAGGTTGTTTTCTTTTGCAAGTTTGATGTGTACTCTGAAGCTTTCCTTTTGCACTTGTTTAAGGGTTTCGATGAGTTCTCCATCGACTTTAGTATTGTACATCTCAAAGTAGTCTAGCCCTGTTTCTCCTACTGCACTTAATTTGTCTTTTTCTTGTTCAAATATTTCCACAAAACGAGTTAAGAGTTTCTTACTACCATTGAAGATGTTGTCGCAGTTATCCTTACAGAAGTTCTCCTGGAATATTGTAGGATGTATACCAAGCGCTATATCAACGATATCACCGAATTTTTGGTTGATCTTGTGGGCGACTTGAAATGTGTCGTTGAAGTCTTCTACGTCAGAGCCTTGAGTGAGAATTTTCTTTCCATTCATATTGATGAAGTCTTGAGTGTCTCTTTTCCAGTTGTCTCTAAGAGGATTTCGTGCTAGGTGTATGTGAGAATCATGCATAAAGAGATTGTATCATATTTCAGGAGTTAATTACGCTATAGTGTGGAGTATACAACTTTGGACTTGTAATATGGTAGAATAACTCGTTATGAATCGTAAATGGAGTCCTAACTGGTTAGTACTGTTTACCATGTGTTTACTAATTACTGCATTAACAATGTTTGCAGTGACTGTAAAAGATCAGTTGGGCTTTAAAAAATGTGTATATAGTGATGGGGAGTATGGTGTAGGCCAATCCATATCAGGTGAACCTAATTGTTATTGTAACGAAAAGGGGGTGGTTGTTTGTGATACAGGAGATGGGGACGAAAATACATTAGAATCTTCTGAGTACACCAACGAAGGTTTGAGTTTCTCTTCAAAGTTTTTAAATTACTTAGATGTGCAAACTGCTTTTGTCAGTGTAAGATTTAGTGAAGTCAGTAGTACTACTGACGGTTTAAGAATTGTAGTAGAAAGATTGAGTATGTGTAATGAGGACGAAGGACTTCCTCCTCAAATGGGTTACTATATGTTTTCCAATTCAGAATTGTATTTAACTACTTCTACTAATCTCTTGGCAGGGAGCTATGGTAAAGAGTGTATGGTTTCCAACATCTATTTGATTGATACGGATGTTGATATATCAAAGATATACTACAAAGCTGAAGATATGGAGGTATACAGGGCTGATATTTGTATATTTGATGGTAAGGTTTACAACACAGGAGATGCATTTGTAGGAGAGAATGGCGAAGTTGTAGTGTGTGAATAGCTGTTTAGAGCAAACCTAAGTATATTCCTACTATACTTGCAAAAGCCGTAAACAACCAAAACCTCATGACAATTTTGTACTGTGGCCAACCTAGGGCTTGAAAGTGATGATGGAGAGGAGCTATCTTAAAAACTCTTCTCTTAAAGAACTTCAAGCTGACTAATTGAATCATACTTGAGAGCATAATGACCCAAGTCATACCAGTAATTAGAAAGTAAGGGATTAAGTTGTCTGTAATTAGAGCAATAAAGAAAAAGATAAAACCCAAAGGTATTGCACTAGGGCCTCCATTCCAAAATCTTGCAGGGGGAATATTAAAATACAGATCAACGATAATGACTCCAAGGGTAATTGCTAGTATAGGGATAAATGTATAAAAGCCTTGTATAAGAAGGAGAACTATAAAAGCAATATCAACAATTGCAAAAATACCAATCATTAGACCGTCTAGACCATCAGATAGCTCTGCAGAATATACTGCAAATTGACCTATTAAGCCAAGAATAATTATAAGAAGTGGAGAGATTGATAGGGAGATTATATTAAAAAATGAAAGAGAGTTAAGTTCTCCAGTATTATACAAAAGCGTTAGGACAAAGATATTAAGAAGTGTAGCAACTAAGAGCTTCCCTAATCTCCACGAAAAAGTTTCTTGAAAATTTCTCATCTTTGGATTGTTCCTAAAGCCGTTTGTGAAAATAGCAACATCTATAAACCCCCATAAGCCAAAAAGAGCAAAACCGATCATTAGGACTTCAATTATAGGAGTTAAATCTACCAAAAGATATGTTAGAAGAGGTACCAAAATCCAAACTATTATACCACCCATGTTTGGAGTACCATTGGTCTTTTGTGTATTCATAATACGCATAAAGAGGGCGTTTGTACCTTTACCTTCGGTAAGATTTGTTTTCTTAATCCCACTAACCTGATTGAATTTGTAAAGCAAGGATATCACAATTGGGACAAATATAATTGAGGCAAGAGTGCTTAGAAAGAGACCTTGTAGACTAAATTTTAATACTTCTGTCATTACTTCATTCTATATAAGTTAGTTCTCCATTATCTCAATTTTCTTTCTGGATTTCTAGGTCATTTACAATATCTAAGAAAATATCGTTCCATAGAGGGACTACTGTGAGTGCAGCATACTCTGAAGTTTGAGGCTCGGAGAGTCTCACAAGCATAATCATCTTAGGATTAATACTTGGTGAGAAGCCAATGTAAGTGGTATTGGTTTTGTCTTCTTGGTAGCCTACTACACCCTCTTTGATGACTTGGGCTGTACCAGTTTTTGCTGATATCTCATAATCCTTTACACGCTTGGCTTCATAGTCTGGTATACCACCACCCTTTACAACTGTTTGCATCATCATGGCTGTTGTATTTGCCGTTTCTTTGGAAATTGGTTGTGAGAGAATTTGTGGTATTGTAATTTCCATATCATCTCCCTCAATCATTGCATCCACTATATATGGTTGCATTCTTTCCCCGTCATTAGCTACAGTAGCGATTGCAGAAATTATTTGAAGAGGTGTAGCTGAGATACCTTGTCCGTATGAGGCAGTAATAAGGTCTAGCTTTGTCCATGTGTCAAAGGGTTTAAGATAGCTTGTTGATTCTTCTTGTAACCCAATATTTATGGAAGTACCAATACCAAATTCTTTCATCTTGGTGTAGTAATATTCAAAATCTATTTCTAATGCAGTTTTAGCTATACAAGGATTGTTGGAGTTTGCGAACATTTGGGAAAAGTCTTGAGTACCACCTGGGAGTCTATTCCATGTATAGATTTTTCTACCCTTCAGGTCTGCATATCCAGTAGCTTCATACAAATCTAACCAACCAGTACTGTCAGTGCAAGTGTAATCTTCTGGGATTCCAGATTCTATAGCGATTGATACTGTAATCGGTTTGTGTACTGAACCGTACTCATATACATCAGAGACTGCCAGATTTTTGTATATCCAAGGCTCCTGTGTTAGCCAGTATTCATTGGGATTGTAATCAGGGAAATTGGCCATAGCGATTATCTCTCCAGTTTTTGGATCCATCACAATAGCAGTCCCACTCTTAGATTGGGTGTCTTTTACTCCTTGTTCAAGTGCTTCCTCGACTTTGAGTTGGATATTAGGACGTATTGTTAATCTAAAGGTTTTACCAGAGCGTGCCTGTAGTGGGTCATATTCTGCATTAAGAATTACATTACCACTTGAATCCTTTTCTCCTGTGAAATATCCAGCCTGGCCTTCGATGTCTGAGAAGTAGTAGCCTTCAATTCCATATTGCCCTAAATATTCTCCCTCAGAGGTTTTCCCTATGAATCCGAGTATGTGGCTTGCTAGTGAGTTGTTTGGATATGTCCTTTTTATATCCTTCTCAAAATATAATCCAAGTGTGGGGATATTAAAAACATTTGTTGATTGTAATGCGCTTTTCTTTTCGTTGGAGACCCCTTCTGACAGTTTTACATATCTAAAATCGTCTGTAAGCTTAGAGTCAATCTCTTCGATGGTTAAACTGAGGATTGTAGCTATCTCTGCGACAAATTCAGCCTTTTTAGAAAAGAATTCTTCTCTTTCAGCTTTATCAGCGCTCAAACTTGCATATACGTTCCATATGGGTTCGTCTACTGCAAGAATGGTGTTATCAATTGCGAGTATCATACCTCTCTGTGGTAGTTCTTCTTGTGTATTTGTATATTGTTGAGCTGCCATTGCGACAAAATCATCTCCCTTTATTATTTGCCATCTGAAAGCTTGAAGTAGTACGAGTACTCCAAAGGAGAGAACTGTAACTACAACTACATTGTAGCCTGATTTGGAAATTTGTTTCTTACGACCTCTTTTTTTGGAATGTAAATGGTTGAGATTACTCATATTTACCTTTCTGCCAGAACGTTGTCTGCCTGAATATAGAGAGTAGATTGAGCAGAGCCTTTGTCGAAATTAAGCTGTTTTTGTGCAAGTTCTTTTACTACAACAATAGAGTTGAGTTTTGCTAATTGTTCATTGATGTTGTTGTTGACCTCCACAAGGTACTCTTTTTCACTGTTTAGGTTTTGTAGTTGTGTCCCTAGTGGGCTAAGGTTGGAATTAACAAAAAGTTGGGCGACAAAGAAAACAATGGTAGTTATTAGAAAGATTTTTTGTGTTGTATTTATATTGTGCACTAGTTAAGTAGTAAATATATTAAATTTTTATTATCGTTCTCAACTTCGCTGACGATGCTCTTGGATTCTTTTCCAATTCTTCTTTTGAAGATATAGCTATTTTCTTAAAAAGTAATGTGCCTTTTCCTTCATCAACTTGTTTGTCAAAAAATTCTTTGACAATACGGTCTTCCAAGGAATGGAAGGCAATTACAGAGAGTCTTCCATTTGCTGCTAAGAGCTCAAAAGACTTATCTAAGCCTTGTTTAAGGCTATTGAGTTCATCATTAACCGCAATACGCAGAGCTTGGAAAACCCTGCGTGATGGGTTCTTTTGGTTTGGTGCTGCCGGAACCGCCCCATAGATAAGTCTTGTAAGATCTCCAACGGTTTCTATTTCCGAGATGTTGTTCTTAATCTTTTTTGATATGGATCTTGCGAAGCGTTCTTCTCCATATACCCTGAAGAGTTTTATGAGCTCTTTCTCACTTAAGGCTTTGAGCATATCAAGAGCGCTTACTCCTAGCTTTTGATCCATTCTCATATCAAGAGGTTCGTTGTCTGCTTGGTAGCTAAATCCTCTGTTGTGTGAGTCTTCCAGCTGTCTGGATGAGAGGCCTAGATCCATAAGTATTCCATCAGGTTCTTTGGTAATGCCTTTGTCAGTGAGTATTTGTGAAATCTTTGAGAAGTTACTGTTTACAAGTATCCAATTGGTAGGTACTTCATAGAAATCTTTTACAAAATCAATGGCATGTTGGTCTTGATCAATACTGAGAAGTAGCCCTTGGGATGAAAGTCGGGACAGCATCTTATAGCTATGGCCTCCATCTCCAAGGGTACAATCAATATAAAAACCTTCAGGTTTTATACTCAAAGATTCAAGACACTCCTCTAGTAGTACAGGAACATGTATTTTAGTCATTACTGTTTTTGTTCATCTTACTTATTTCTTGAGCAATCTGATCACTGTTTTTCTTTAAATACTCTATTCTTTTCTCCCATTTCCCCTTATCCCATACCTCTACCCAATTGACCAATCCCACAAAGATAATTTCATCTTGTAAGTTTGCATGAGTGAATAGAGATTGTGGTATTACAAAACGTCCTTGTGAGTCTAAGTCTATTTCTTTTGCTCCACCGACTAAGAATCTGCTTGTATCTCGGATATTTTTATCTATAAAAGAGCCGTTTATTACTTCTGATGCTATTGTCTCCCACAATTTCTTGTTAACAATAATTAACGCATCTTCGTAGCCTCTTGTAAGAATTAGGTTGTTACCTAGTTCTTCTTTGAACTTACTTGGAAGTGATACTCTTTTTTTCTCCCCTACTTTACTTGTGTATTCTCCGATTAACATTCCTTACTATATCATCTTTCCCCACTTCTCGCCACTTCCTGCCACTAATATACAGCTAAATGCTCTGTATGGTCAAGTGAGAAATACTACAAGACGGATGTTATTGCAGGAATGTTGTTGCACTGGGGTTGTTACAAAAGATAGTCAGGGGCTTGTAGTTTCTGTTATTGATTTTGTGGTAATATTAACTATCTAAATTACAGAACAACTTGTTTGTATGAATATTAAACTATCAATAATTAGGGATAGGTTACCAGAGTTTGAAATTATCAATTTTGAGGATGTAGAGATTACAGGAGTTAACTATGATACAAGGGAAATAAAGGGTGGAGAGATTTTCTTTCCTTTAAAAGGGGAGAATTTCGATGGGCATGATTACATTTCTCAAGCGTTTGATGGTGGAGCTGTAGTTTCTCTGTGTGAGAGTGAGCATGTTGGGAGTGTATGTGACTTAGGGAAACCAATAATTGTTGTAGATTCAATAAAGGAAGGGTTGGAAAAAGTTGTGAATACCCTCTTCTCTGATATACCAGCCCCAATTGTTGCTATTACAGGTAGTACAGGGAAGACAACGACTAGAGATATGTTGGTTTCCATATTAAAGGGAGAAGGTAGTGTACTAAGTACAGATACAAATCTTAATACTTTGTGGGGCAATGCTAAGGTTCTTTCAGAGTATGATGATCATAAGTATATTGTATTGGAATTAGGTATGGATAGTCCAGGAGAGATTGGCTGGGCATGTAGAGCTTTGGAGCCTGATCTTGGTGCGATATTAAATATTGGGTATGTACATGCTGAGAATGTGGGTGGTATAGAGAATGTTTATAAGGTTAAGAAGGATTTGGCAGATTACTTACATCGTACTGGTAAGCCTTTGGTATTGAATAATGATGATCAGTGGTTGAAAGAAATTGAGAGTAGCTACACACATCAACTTTTGACATATGGATACAGTGGGCAAGATTTTAGGTTGATAGATTCTAAGGTTTCTAAGGAGGGTACTACGTTTGTATTTATACATAAAGAGAGGGAGTATGAGTGTATAGTGGGTGTGTATGGTAAGGAGATGGCTTACAATGCTCTCGCTGCTATCGCTTTAGCTGATTTGTTGGGTGTTAGCGTAGAGAAGTCTGTATTAGCGCTTGCTTCATACAAAGGTTTTGCTGGAAGATTTGAGATAGTGGATTTTAGTGAGAATGTTACAGTTGTCAATGATGCGTACAATGCAAATCCTACTTCTATGAGGATGGCAATTAATACATTTGATGAGGTGTTTGATAAGGGGGAGTATGAGAGGGTTGTGATATTGGGGGATATGAAGGAGTTGGGAGAGGTGTCTAGTGAGCAGCACAGATTAATTGGGGAGTTAGTCAATACAAAGGGTTTTGATAGAATACTTTATGTTGGAGATTTCTTTACAGAGTTTGGTGTAGGTGAGAGATTGGATAATTGGCAGGAGGCTAAGAAGGTGATAGAGGAACTCTCTGGTGATAATGAAGAATCTGTCGTATTAATAAAGGCTAGTCACGGGATTGGCCTTTACAATATAGTTGAGTAGACTACTTTACTCTACCCATTCAATATCAGCACCCAGTTTATTGAGATTTTCAATAAAGTTTGGATGTGCTCTTTTAATTGAGTCTGCATTATGAATTTTACTCTCTCCTTCTATCGTGAGTGCTAACATAAGAAGTGCTACGGTAGCTCTAATAATGTCTGGAGCATTTACAGTGGCAGGTTTGAGAGTTTTGTTTCCATATACAATTATTCTGTGTGGATCACACATAATCGCTTGTGCACCGAATTTGACAAGTTCAGGTATCCAAAGAAAACCTCCTTCATAAAGCTTATTCCAGAACATTATGGATCCATCTGCCTTAACCGCTAACGCTACCATTAATGGTAGTAAATCTGCAGGGAAATATGGCCATGGGGCAGCCTCAATTTTAGGTAACATATTCTTTGTATAAGGAGAAAGTATCTCTAGTGTTTGATTCTTTCTTACAATTGCAGTATCTCCCTCGTACTCAATAGTGACTCCTAATTTCTTAAATACTTTGTTTATTAATGGGAAATATTGTGGAATTGCATTAGTTACTTTCACTTCTCCACCTGTCATTGCACCTAATGCTAGTAGTGTGGTTATCTCATGATGGTCGGATGATATAGTAAAGTCTGTACCATGCAACTGCTCTACTCCATGCACAATCACTTTACAGGAGCCAATATTTTCAATGTTAGCTCCCATTTGTACTAAGAAATTACAAAGATCTTGTACATGTGGTTCAGATGCGGCATTAGTTAATGTGCTAGTTCCATTAGCTCTAGAAGCGGCCATTATGAAGTTCTCTGTGGTTGTAACAGACATGTAGTCAGTCCAAATGTTGCCTCCTGTGAGACCGTCTGAGGTGTCTATGGTAATGTGCTGGTCAGTTGTAATCTTTGCACCAAGTGCTTTAAGGATATCAATATGTGGGTCTAGTTCTCGGATACCAAGTGCACAACCTCCAATGTTGGTGTTAACTTCAATATGGTTCATTCTTACAGCTAAAGGACCAAGTAGGAGAACTGCACCTCTCATACCTAGAGGGAATCCTTTGTCTCCTAAATCCTCTCTAAAAGCCTCATTGTTTATTGTTACTACCTTTTTATCTTTGTCCCAGTCAATTTTAGAACCAAGAGATTTCATCAGGTCGATAAGTTGTATGACATCAAGTAGCTCTGGAATATTTCTAATGGTGACAGTTTCATTGGTGAGAAGTGTTGCACAAAGGATTGGTAGTACTGCATTCTTATTTCCTGCAGGTGTTATTTCACCACTAAGTTTCTTTCCACCTCTAACTATTAGGTTTGCCATATTATTATATTAAAAAATTATATTAATCTCAGTGTTTAAAGTAATTCCAGTATTATCTAAGAAATCTTTTTGTATTGTACATATTAAATCATATATTTCTTTTCCACTAGCATTCTCGTAATTAGTAACAATGAGTGGATGCCTTACCCAAGTACCACATTTACCAACTTTTCTATTTTTCCAACCCAGTTTGTCTAAAATATAGGCTGCTGGAATCTTTACAATATTTTTCATATTTGTATCGTAGCTTGGAAGGTCTGGATACTCTTTAAGTAGCTCTTGATACTTGTCTTTTGATATTAATGGATTAGCAAAAGTACTTCCACAAGAGCCATACTCCCCCACTCTTGGTAGTTTGTCATTTCGGATATCGTTCACTGCATCAAACACCATTTTTATTGTATATGGTTTTTCATATTTCTTTTCTAATATGTCTGTTATACCTTTGTATTTTAGAAACTCTTTTGGTATTGCCAAATCATCTTCCCATTTCTTGAGTTTGAATGTTATGGATGTAATTAGGGCACGATTCTTAAGCTCGTGTTTGAAAATGCTGTCTCTGTATGCAAAATTACAATTTTTATTTGAAATATTTTTGATAATACCTGTTTGAATATCAAAGTATTCAACTGAGAGAAGAAAGTCTTTAATCTCTACGCCATATGCTCCAATGTTTTGTATTGGACTTGCACCACAATCTCCGGGGATATTGGTTAAGTTTTGAAGTCCGAGGTAATTTTGCTCTACTGTCCAGAGTACAATCTCTTCCCAATTTTCTCCTGCTCCTACCTTTATTGTAACTGTTTTTGTATCTTCGTTTAGGATTTCTCTTCCAAGTATGTTTGGATGTATTACAGTACCTTGGAAGTTGTTAACAAAAAGGGTGTTGGATCCTCCTCCAAGAATTAGAAACTTCTTGTTGAAGACTTTTTGATTATATATTTCTGTAAGTTCTTCGATAGTGTCAATTTCAATGTATTGGTCTGTATAAAGATCTACTCCGAAAGTGTTGAGCTCTTGGAGAGATTTGTTTTTAGTAATCTTCATGATGTAAAGATGTGTGAAAGTATTTGCTCTAAAGCTGTTGTTGGGAAAAGGGTTTTAATCTTTTTTTTGTTGACACCCAGTTCTCTACTTAGGAAATCTTTTATATATACTGAGATATTTATAGAATTAAGATCTTTTTCAGGTAGAATTTCGGATAGGCCTAGGCTTGCAAGTGTCTGTGCGTTCTTTGTTTGTTCGTCGTGTGTCACCCATGGGATTGGGATAAAGATAGAAGGTATTTGTAAGACTCCAATCTCATAGACGGTATTTGCTCCTGCTCTACCGATGTAGAGGTCTATGTTGTGGAAGACAAATCCCATTTCTTTCTCATAGAAGTATTTCACAGGAAGGAATCTCTCTTGGATGTTAGGATTTAGTTGATTCCGAATCTTTTTTGCAAAATCATAGTCTTTGAAAACTTGGTTGTTTCCTATTTGCAAAATCACATTGTATTCTCTTAGTAAAAGGTCAAGATTTTCAAAAATGTATGTATTGAGAAGATGTGAACCAAGTCCTCCACCAGAAATATAGAGGATTGGGAGTTTGTTGTCTTTCATATTGCTAATCTTTTCTATATTTTCTCCCTCTCCGTTTTTGTTGAGTATAGAAGTTCTAACTACATTGCCAGTTTGAATTACATTTTTCTTTTTGAAATATTGTTTAGAAGATTTAAAGGTAATGAATATCTTTTTAGCGAATTTGCTAACAATTTGGTTTGCTAATCCTACTGCTGCTGTTTGTTCGTGTAGATATATTGGTACTCCTCTTAACCATCCTGCTATACACACGGGTACGCTTACAAACCCTCCTGAGGAAAAGATGAGGTCTGGGTTTATATCTTTTACAAGTTTAAGAGAGTCCTTGAGCCCAAGGATTGTTCGTAGGGATAGTTTAAGAGAGGAGAATGAAAAACTTCTTTGTAGTTTCCCTGCTCTAATGTAGTGACATTTGAAATCTGCATCTTTGAAAATCTTTTGTTCAATAGATCTGCCATACTGTTCTCCTACCATTGCAAGGTCTCCACCTATGTATGTGAGATATTTGTAACTTTCAGGATACTTTTCTTTTATTCCTTCAATTAGCGCAGAAGCTACTGAAAGATGTCCTCCACTTCCACCACCTGTTACTAATATTTTTTTAACCTTTGTTTCCATTGTTTTTTGTAAATCTTGATATATTAAGAAGTATAGCAATTCCGACTAAAGTTACAAGTGTGCTTGATCCTCCATATGTAAAAAATGGCAGTGGTATGCCTGTGAGTGGGATTAGTCCTACATTTGCGCCCATGTTTAGAAATGCTTGTATAGTAAGCCAAATTACGATTCCCATTGCAAGAAGTCGACCTTCTTTGTCGGGAGCGTTTTGTGCTATTTTAAAACCTTTTAGAAAAAATAGAATCCATGCAAAGACTAATATGCTTCCACCTAGAAAACCTAGTTCTTCCAGTAGGATTGCGAATGTAGAGTCTGTAAATGCGGTGTTTTCTACTAGATATCCAAACCTTTGTCTTGATTGTCCAAAACCTTTCCCAAAAAAGCCTCCACTGCCAATTCCAATTAGGATTTGTTGTATTTGATAGCCACTTCCACGAGGGTCAGCTACTTCCCCTTTCAAGAGTAAGGTGAAGTATGTTTTGATTCTTTCTAGTCTGTATGGTTCGATAACGGCTGCTACTGCACTTAACGGTATTCCTAAAAAAAACGCAGAGAAGACAGTCCCAACTGTGTGTATACGGTCTTCTCCAGAGACGAGAAACATTAGAAATGAGGTGATACATATAATCATGGTAGTGCCTAAGTCTGGCTCAAGGAGGATTAGTAGTGCTATTGATCCTACAATTGCAGCAAAGCTCATTAGATGTTTACCAAAACCGTCTCTGTATGCAGATGTGATGCTTTTATAATTGTACTTTTGTTTAGAAAGCCAGGATGAAAGGTAGAGAATCACTGCTATCTTGGCAAATTCTGCGGGTTGTATAGTGCCTAGCCCTCCGAGATCGAACCATCTCTTTGATCCGTTTATCTCTTCTCCAAAAAGTAGTACGAGTAGAAGTAATACTATCGTTATCACTAGTGCTGGAGCAGAGAGTTTAAGTAATTTGTGGTAATCCCAGAAATAGATAAGTGTTGCAATCCCAACCCCTATCACTAACCATTGTAGGTGTCTTACAAGAAAGTAATATTTGTCAAAGAATATCTGGTTTGCGACATACATACTTGCATCAAAAATCATCATTGCACCAAAAACTGCCATCAGTATGGCGATGGACAGGATAAGTTTGTCACCATGACGAAGTTTCCTTCTGTGGTGGTTGTTTTTCTTTTTGCGTTTTCTCGACATCATACTCCCTCTAATATACAATATTACGATATGAATGACCAAAAAGTTTTAGTCGTTGGTGGTCCTGGTAGTAGCGGTTCTTCTACAATTGCTAAGCGTCTTGCAAAGTATTTCAATATTGAGAGAGTGTATGGTGGTGGGTTTTTCAGAAAGGAGGCTCAGTCAAGGGGGTATGATAGTTTGGAGGCTTTTTATAGAGAAGTTAAGGAGAGTGTGTTAAAGGAGATTGATGTTAAGGTTGATGAGAATTTCAGAGCGTTGGCAAAGAAAGGTGGGGTATTGATAGAGAGTAAGATCTTTGCAGCAATTGCTACCAAAGAGAATATCCCGTGTAATGCAAAGGTGTGGATTACAGCTTCGTTAGAGGTCAGGGTGAATAGGGTTTTAGGCAAGGAGAATATTTCTAATCCAGTGCAAAGTTTCTTAAGAAAGAAACAGATTAGAAAAGATTTGGAAAAGAGATGGGAATTGGATAGGAGAAGATACAAAGAGTTGTATGGAGTAGATTACACTGCTCAGGATAGGTACAATGATCTTGTCGTGGATAGCTCGGAGCAAAATGAGGATGAGACTTTTGATTTAATAGTGGGTTTTCTAGAGAAGAAAGGTATCGTGTGTGATAGGTAAGTGTTTAATTTGTAAGGATTTCTAAAATGGAAGAAGTTAATAAAGCTAAGGTAATTATTCCTTCAAGTAGTGATACTACAGGGTCTGTGCCAGTAAAAGACGATTTTGTTAAGGGTAAGGAGTATGAGAATAATGAGCCTATTCCTGAAGATTTACAAGATAGATGGCTAAGGTGGAAATGTTTGAAGTGTGGTTTTGTTTATGAAGGTAGAAAGCCTCTTAACGTTTGTCCTAAGTGTGGTAATAATGATTTAGACATGTTTGGTGATGTAGCCTAGAAAATGCCGAGGGGGGGACTTGAACCCCCACTCTATTGCTAGAACGGGATTTTAAGTCCCGCGTGTCTGCCAGTTCCACCACCCCGGCTTGGAGTTATGTATTTTAAGGTATTATTGAAAGGTTTTCAATAATATAACAAGTAAATTTCTTTGGAGGTGACGATGGGACTCGAACCCATGATAGTGGTTTTGCAGACCACGGCCTTAACCAACTTGGCTACGTCACCAATACTATTTATTACCTAGGAGATCTCCTACGGTAGCAATCTCAAGTATTGAGTTTGTATACTTGTTTTTTATAGAACTACCGCTAATAATAGCAATTTTATCGTCAAAATCCAACTCTCCGTATGAAAATACGACTTCAGTTGCTTTTTCTATACTCTCATCTCTGTCTTCTGACAAGAGTGGTGAATAGTAACACTTAACTCCACGAAGCATATTATCCTCTCTAATTCTCTTAATGTCATCTGTAACCTCATATATTGGAATTGATAATCTATGTCTTGAGAGAGAGTTAACACTCTTCCCGCTTCTTGATATGACTAGTACTCCTTTAAGATTAAGCGATTTAGAGAGATTAAATACACTCTTGCACAATTCATCTGTATTTTCTGAGGCTTGGGTTCGACCATATACAAGTTGTGGAGAAAGGATATCCTCTACAGAAAGGGCTATGGTATTCATAGTTGCTACACTCTTTATGGGATGTTTCCCAGTAGAAGTCTCTGCAGAAAGCATCACGGCATCAGCTCCGTCTATTACGCTGTTGGCTACATCGCTTACTTCTGCCCTGGTTGCTCTAATGTTGTGTCTCATACTTTCGAGCATTTGTGTAGCAACGATTACTGGTTTCCCTACAGCTCTGCATCTATATATTAATTGCTTCTGAATTATTGGAATTTGCTCAAAAGGTATCTCTACGCCCAGATCTCCTCTAGCAATCATTATTGCATCCGAGTGTTCTAATATGTCGTCAAAATTATCAATACCCGCTTGATTTTCAATCTTGGAGATTATATTAATACCACTATCTCCGAGTAACTCTCTTGTAAGTTTTAATACTTCACTATTTTGTACAAAGGAAAGTGCAACAAAATCGTAGCCAAGTGTTACTGCGGATTGGATGTCGTCTTTATCCTTTTCTGTAAGTAATGGGAAATTAAGAAAGCAATTTGGAATGTTAACTGTTTTATTGGCATTTAGTACTGCATTGTTTTGAACAATACATATGACATCGGTATCGACAATGTCCTTTACCTTTAGCTCTATATTCCCGTCATCGAGTAAAATGATGGTGTTTCGAGTAATGTCTTTGTAGAGTTTGTCATAGGTAATTTGTATTTGATTATCATTTGTTAAATCTTTTGTAGAGGGAATTAGGGCAAGAGTTTGACCTTCCTTTAGTGTCTTTTGTGCTTCAAAGCCAGTAACTCTAATCTTGTTTCCCTTGGTGTCGAGTATGAGAGATATTCTTGATGAAATACTGCGTATTGTTTTTAGCACTCTCTCTAATTCATTGAAGTCAGCGAATGAGGCATTAACTCTCGCTATATCAACTCCAGCTTCAATCATTTGTTTGAGAGTGTCTTTCTCCCAGCTTGATGGACCAATGGTAGCTACTATCTTTGTTTTACAAAACTTTTGGGCAGTCATATTATTACAGTATATTGGATAGGTATGAGTTTTACAACCGTATTTAGATGTATTAAGATGTAGTAGAACTATTTAACCTTTTATACTGCCTATATGAAGGAATATGTATACAATCTATTACTTCTTTTACTTATTTTCTTCTTTACCACTATACTCTTTTGTGGAATCATTATGCCTGAGATAGAGTTGTATTATGTTGCTACGTTGTTAGTATTAAGTATGGGTGTAATGATTACAAAACCTCTTTTAAAATTCTTAACTATCAAAGTGAATTTCCTCACCTATTTTTTAATGTCCTCTATATTGCTAGTTGGTATCTTTTTCTTGCTTGAAATCTTCATGACAGGATTCTTTATCGAAACTGTAATATTTGAGGGTATTAATTTAGATTTCTTGCAAATTAATGGATTTGAAGTTATACCAGTAATTACGATACTTCTAATTTCTGTATTAAGTTCATTTCTTAGTACAATCTTTTTTACTTTAGGAAAAAGTAATTAAGGTGTAGTATAATGAGCATATGAATAATATTTACAATACTCTACTAATTGTTCAGATAGTTACCTCTTCGTTGCTTGTTGTCTGTGTACTACTCCAAAACAGAGCAGAAGGTTTGGGAAAGATGTTTGGAGGAGGAGGAGAGGTTTTTAGAACTAAGAGAGGGTTGGAGAAGTTCCTTCACTATTTTACTGTTACACTGGTTGTAATATTAATGGTACTATCTCTTACTCTACTTAAATTAGGAGAGTAAATATGCCAAAATTAAAGAAGAGAGATCAGGAAGTTGTGAGTATGAGAGAGGCTTTTACAAAAGTTTCTCCTAGGGTTGATGTTAAGAGTGATAAGAAGTCACGTAGGTTTTCAATTAGGGATTTTCTTTGGAATTATCCGGATAACCTTGTAACTTTTTTTAAGATTACTTCACCATTAAGTATAATTGTTGTTTTTGCATTTCTTGGTTTTGGTCTTTTTGTTCTTCTAAGAAGTGATATGTTTCTAGAGAGTATTACTTCAAAGAAATATACACAGTATGTTGAAGGACGTGTTGGTGCAATATCTACGTTTAATCCTCTTTTTAGTAATCAAAATGATGTAGACAAAGCTATTCAGGAATTAGTGTTTGAGAAGCTTGTATATATTGATATAGATGGGCAGATGACTCCTGGTATTGCTACTTCTTGGGAGATTAGTAAAGATGGAAAGGTCTATCAGTTTGACATTTCTCTTGATCATATGTGGAGTGATGGAGAATCATTGGTTGTAGAGGATGTCCTTTTTACATTTGAGACAGCAAAGAAGCTTTTCTCAGATCAAGGATATGACACTATTGGTTCTGCGTTGGTAGATGTGGAGATAGAGGTTGTAGATGAAGATACAATTAAGTTTGTTTTACCCCAGACAAATGCAACTTTCCCAGAGATAGTTTCTATGTATATTGTCCCCAAACATATATTAAAGGATGTAGGGCTTTCTGACATGCCTTTTAATATCTTTTCAAGAAGTCCGATAGGTTCTGGTCCGTATAGGGTGTATAGGAGTGAACCAAATCTTGTGTATTTGCATTCCTCAGATTATTTTACTCCCCAGCTTACTATCCCAGAGATAGTGATTAGATTGTACTCTGATGTCTCAAAATTAGAGTCTGCATTTAGAAATGGGGTGCTGGATGGCATCGTTTTGTCTTTCGATAGTAGTTCAGAGTTCACAAAGGAGTATCCCTCATATGTCTCCCATGTCATAGATTTGCCATATAGGGAGAGAATATTATTTTTTAATTTGAGGAAGGATAAGTTTCAAAATGAAGAATTAAGGAGGGGAATTAGTTGTCTTATTGACAAAGAGTCTCTGTTGAATAATTCGGGAATATCAGGGAATGTGATTTCTGGACCAATATATTCAGAGAATTGGGCCTACTCTTCTGATGCTGATTATCTTGTGTATGATTCTGAAAAGGCGTTAGCTAGTTTGAAGAACGCCGGGTATACACCAAATAGCCAAAATGGGTATTTGCAGACGGAGGATGGTAAATTATTGACTTTAACAATTAGTTTTTTGAATAATGAGACCAATATAAGATTGATGAATACTTTGAAGGAATTGTTGGATGGTGAGGGTATTATCCTCAATCTTGAACCTTTTACCTATTCTCAATTGACTAAGGAGATTCTTGCTACTAGAAATTTTGAGGTTTTGATGTATGAGATAGAGATGAGTATAGATCCGGATCAGTACAATTTATGGCATTCTTTGCAAAAAGAGTATCCTAATTTAAATCTTTCAGGGTATGAGTATGATCGTGTAGATATTCTTCTAGAAGAGGCTAGAGGGCAGTTAGATCAGAAGGATCGTAAAGAGGATTATGTCCTATTTCAGAAGTATTTAGTGGAGGATGCTCCTGCAGTTTTCCTATTTAGGCCTTCGTACCTATATCTAGTGAGTGATGCATTGGAAGGGATTGATTTTGGAAATGTGGTTAGATTAGAGGACGTCTATAGGAGTGTACATCTTTGGGAGTTTGCAAAGTAATGTGTGCCAAGAGGGGGAGTTGAACCCCACCCATTGCTGGACTACGCTCTGAACGTAGCGTGTCTGCCAGTTTCACCATCTTGGCTGAGGTTGTATTCTATTACTTATTGGGTTTCTTCGATGTAAGTGATATTAGTATTTCTTTTTTGTCCTTCTTGCTAGGTCCCCTACTTTCCTTCCCTTTGTCTGTATCTGGATCAAACTTTTTGAAATCTTTAAGAAAATCTTCCTTGGATATTGTATTTCCTTTCTTTGTCGTCTTTCTCTTTGTTTTTCTTTTTGTCTGCTTCTCTTTCTTTTTTATAAACAGGCTTCTCTTCTTAGGTTTCTTTGAAGTTTTTGTTGATTTTGTCCCATCATCAGAGAAAATTTCTAGAAGGGTTTTCTCCTTTGTTTTGTTAGTTGTGTTGTTCATTTTCTTGGAGAATGCTTTACTAACCTTCCCCTCTTCTTTTTTCTTAAGTAGTGTGATTAGGATAGCGGATATACTAGATCCAAGAAGTAAGAATCCAACAAAAGTTACTATTAAATCTGTGTTTTGACCAAGAATAGTCGGAATGTCTTCGAGAGAGATGTTATTAAAGGCGAAGGAAATTCCATTGTGGTTTTCTGATATTGTAGAGGTTTCTACATCGCCGTATGCGAGTACTGCACTTTCACTTGGGTTGCTTGCATATCCATCTTTTCTGGTATATGCGAATACTGTGTATATGCCGTCTACGACTGTGTCTAAGTTTATAGAAGTATTCCAATTGCCCTCAGAGTCTATCGCTGTAATTTCTACGAAATTTGATGCGTTTACAGAGAGTGTTACTATCACTTCACTGTTAGCAAAGCCTGTACCTGAGATATGGAGGGTGTTGTTTTCGAATGTAGGGGCTTTTACAATTGGTGGCCTTGGAATGATGATTGTGTCATATTCTAGGAGTTTTGTAGATCCAAGTGAGTCTACAAATCTAAATTTAAGATGGTGTTCTCCAATACCAAGAGATGGGAGTGAGTATGGGCTAGTAATGTCTTCGAAGCCTTTCTCATCAATGTCAAGTTCAACACCTGCTTTTTCTTCTGAAGGGTCTACAAATGTAATTATGTGGCTTGGATTGTCTGTGTAGTCAGGTATTAATATATTTAGTTCATTTTCTATTTCTTCGAGTCTTTCTTCTTCGTCTTGTTCTACCTGTTCTACATCCACGTTATCTGTATTGCCAAGTATATCGTCAACAGAGATTTCGTCTTCAGCAAAAATTGTAGAGGGGATTAAGAGGAGTAGTAGAATTGTAAAGAGATATTTTTTCATTTGTAAAGATATTAATATTACTAATGATATTGTATAGATTGTTTGAAGAGATTTCTAGTCTACTGTTTTATCGATAAAGAGAATGCCTTCTAGATGGTCGTTTTCGTGTTGAACTACTCTTGCATTAATGTTGTTAAACCGTCTTTTTACCATAAGTCCATTCTTATCCATGTATTTCACCTTTATCTTATTATATCTTTCTACATTTTTTTCAATATTGGGTATACTTAGGCATCCTTCTATATCTATATTGGTTTTGATTCCGATATTTTGGATTTGTATATTCATAAGGAGTTCGAATTCTCCAGTGTCGTAGTTAAGGACGTATGCAACTTTTTTGTTTACTCCTACCTGTGGTGCTGATAGACCTCCTGCTTGTGCTCCTACCTGTTCTTCACTTGTGAGAGCTGTATGTAAAAGGTTGTCTAGGAATTGTTGGAACTTTTCTGTTTTTAATTCTTCGAGTGTAACATCTGTGGAAAGAGCTCTTAGAACTTTCTCCTCTTTTGGGTCTTCTATTGTAAGGATTTTTAATTGCTTCATATGTAAATTATATCAAAAATGTTGGAGAAATGATAAAATGTCGGACGATGTTAGCCTTACAAGAAAAACAATTGCTAGATGAGAAGGTTCAAAACTCGCAGTTTATTCAACAAATGGTAGAGCGTACAGAAGATGAGTATCCCTTCTGTGCTTCCCAGTCTTGGTACGAAGAAGTTTTGGATGAGGAGATGATAAATGATAAATATGGTCATTTCGATATCGATGAGTGTACTCTTGTGTGTGGTGGTGTAGTGTATACGATGTTTGAGACTGTAGATGAAGAGAGACATTTTGTTAAACGTTTTGTCTTTGACAGGAATGGAGAGTTGTTGGAGTCTTCACATTTAGTAGAGGCTTATGGGTATAATGTGGTGTATAACAGAAAGATTAGTCTGGTAGGTGTTCTTGAATCTAGGATATACACTTAGATTCCTACTAATCCACTTTTACTACAGCCATTTATTTTGATGTTTTGTATACTCCCTTCTTCATATTCTTTCTCTAACAAAACTTCATGGTTGTAATATGTAATTCCTTTATTCTTAGTGATTACCAATACAGGTAGACTCTTCCCTATTAATTCTCTATGCTCCTTTTCTCTAACCTTGTTTACTAATTTCCTAATAACTTCTTCTCTGTTTTTCTTGATATTAAACTCCACATCGTCATTCATATCGTATGCCACGCTACCCCCCCTTGGTGAAAACTTTCCAATATAGACCATCTCAACTTTACACTCTTTAATCAAGGATATGGAATCATTAAAATCAGCTTCTGTTTCTGAAGGGAATCCCACAATGACATCAGTTGTAATTCTAAAGTTAGGACAAGAGGTTTTAATCTTTTTACAAATATCTATGAATTTGTCTCTACTATATTTCCTGTTCATCAACTTAAGTATCCTGTTTGATCCTGACTGTGCTGCAATATGACAATGCTTTAGAAATTTGTCATGTGTTGTGATTAAATCGATTAACTCATCAGAGAAATCTTTGGGGTGTGAGGAGATGAAGTTAATCCAAAATTCTCCCTCTATCTGCTCTATTTCTTTTAGTAGGTCTACAATGTTCTCTCCGTTGTCTTCCCAACTATTTACATTTTGACCTAGTAGGGTAATTAGTTTACCTTCATTATTTATGAAGTTTGTTACATCCTTAAGAATTTCTTTTTTTGGGATATTGCGTAGTTTCCCCCTTGTGTATGGGACTATGCAGTATGAGCAGAAGTTACTACAACCGTGGGATATGGAAAAAAGTCCTTGGTATTTATTATTCCTATCGTAGTTTATGCTCTCGTTTTGAACTAAATCATTATTCTCAATTCCTAATATGTTTGGTAGTTGTTCGATGTTCTGGATGTTGAGGAGGTGTGTAATCCAAGGAAATCTCTTTTGTAAAGTTTTTTCATATTCTCTTACTACTAGGTCGGAGTCTCTGTTGTATCTTTGAGCCATGCATCCAGTAAGCACGACAATCTTGTCTTTAAATATTTCTTCTTTTACTTTTATACCCCATCCTGCTACTTTGTCTTCTGCTTGTTGTCTAATACTGCAGGTGAGGAGTATGATTAGGTCTGCGTCTTTCCAACTAGAGACTTCTCTTAGTGAGTGTGTTTTGAGTAGGTTATGGATGGTATTGCTATCTGCAATGTTCATAGCACAGCCATATGTTTTGATGTAGAAGGTTTTTAGCATAGGGTATTCTACCATGGTTGGTACTAGAAGCTTATGAAGCCGTTATCCTAGTAGTTCTCCAATTGATTGTCTAACATTGAGTCTATGTATTATCTCTGCAAAATATTCAGCTATAGATACTACCTCTATCCATCTGTGTTTCTTGAGTAATTCCTTTGGTATAAGTGCAGCATCTGTACAAATTATTTTGTCTAAGATCTTGTTGTTGTAGCATTTCTGAAGTTTAGTCACTGCATTGTTGTTAAATAGTGCAAAGGTTGTTATACCAATTACTTTCTTTGCGCCATTTTCTTTAGCAACTTCTAATGCTTTGCAGAAAGTCCCTCCAGAATCAATTATATCATCGATAATATAGACAGTTTTGTCTTTGATATCTCCCATTATTTCAATATCTTCTATACTATTTGCCTTAGAGTAATTTCTAGTTTTGTATGTAAATGCTACCTCCGTATGTAGTTTCTGTGCATAGTAGTTGGCAGCAGTAGCTCCTCCAAGATCTGTGGGGATGATTACTGTTTCTTTAGGGTTAGATATTTCTTTTTGTATAAATGGGAGTAATACATGGCTGCCTCTGAGATTCTCTATTTGTGCTGACCTGAAGAAGCCTTGTATTGCGGTGTTATGAAGATCCATTGTGATTATATGATCTGCTCCCAAATCTCCTTCCAACTCCCACGCTATTCTAGCAGCTGTGATGTCTTCTCTTCCGCTTTGTTTGTCCTGTCTTGCGTAAGGGAATGATGGTATTACTGCTGTAATGTAGTTAGCATCACATCGTTTGCATGCTCCGATCATTGTATACAAAGCTCTAAGGTTCTCATCTACGCTCTTCCCGTTGTGATGATTCTCTACGTCTTGAATGATGAAGACATCTTTACCTCTTATACTTTCGTTTATTACAGCTTTTAGTTCTGTATTTGCAAAAACGACCTCTTCTGTATTGAGTATTTCTATATCTATTTGTCTTTTCTTGTTAACCTCCTTTAGAATCTTCTCTGCAAAGTGTAATCCAGAAGAGCAGGATATTAGACAGAGAGCTCCGTGGTAATGAGTCATGAAGAAGAACTAAAAAGTTATTGATATAATATAGAGCTTTCTCTTAAGGGTATCAAGAGATATAATAGCTGACTATGTTACAAATTAAAAACCTTTCTTACGAAGTAGGAGGTAAAACAATATTGAAGGATATTTCTCTTTTTCTAGGAAGAGGAGAAAAGGTTGGAGTAGTAGGAGTGAATGGTGCTGGAAAGTCTACCCTTCTTAAAACGATTGTAGGGAAGGTAGAGAAGGATAGTGGGGAGATTACTATGAAAGGATCTTACTCATATCTTTCGCAGGAAATACATAAGGAGATAGGGTTTAAGTATGAGAGTTCCTCCCTAACTATTGCAGAGTATTTAATTCTAGATCAAGGTCTTGATATTGAAGAATGGGAGATTAATAAGTTTCTTAATAATCTTAATATGCAGGATAAGGATTGTGAGAGTGTGCTTGGAGAACTCTCCGGTGGACAGAAGATTAAGGTAGAGTTAATAAGGATACTTTTAGAGAGACCAGATATTTTAATATTAGATGAGCCTACAAACTTTCTTGATATCCCATCTTCACAGTGGTTGATGAAATATCTTATCAACTATCCTAATGCAGTATTGGTTGTATCACATGATCTTCGTCTTATGAATCGTGGTTTGAGTAAAATATGGTTTTTAAATGAGTTAAATCATAATGTGGAGGTCTACAAGGGTAACTATGACAAGTTCCTTAAGTTAAAGGCTATGCAAGATGCTTCTTTGGTTCGTGCAATTACCAATATTACTAAGTCTGCTAAAAGATTAGAGAAGTCAGCTCAACAATTAGCAGGTAGACAGACCTACAAAGAGGCTAAACGAGCATCTAGAAGGTTTGAGAAGGTTGCAGAATTAAAGGTAGAGATTAGAAAGAAGGAGGCAATGTTGGCCAAGAGTAAGAGGATGAAGATAACGTTGCCTACTCCACAAAGGTGTTCTAGGAATGTTTTAGAGATAGAAGGGATATCTAAGGAGTATGGTGAGAACTCAGTACTTAGAAATGTTGACATGGAGGTAGAAAGAGGTCAGAAGGTTGTGGTAATTGGTAAGAATGGTGTTGGTAAAACTACCCTACTTAAAATACTTGCTGGGAAATTAGAGCAAACTAATGGTCATTATTTATGGGGTAAGGGTACATTAGTTGGTTATTATGCGCAGGAGTATGAGAATTTGGATTACAGTAAGACTGTTTTAGAAAATGTCAGTAATTTATCAACATTAGACGGTTGGACTAATGAGTATTGGAGAAAGTTCTTGGGACGTTTTCTAATTAGTGGAGAGATGGTTTATCAAAAGGTTGGTACTCTTTCAGGTGGAGAGAAAACTAGATTGGCGTTGGCTAAACTTTTCTCACAGAACCTAAATGTTTTGCTTTTAGATGAACCTACTACATATCTGGATCCTTCTTCACAGGAGATACTTCTACAGGCACTGAGGGAGTATATGGGTACAGTCATTATGGTGAGTCATGAGCCTAAGTTTGTAGAGGGTTTGGGTGTAGATATGGTTTTGCTTATGCCAGAGGAGAAGTTTGTGTATTACGATATTAAATATCTCCAAAGGGTTGGTTTGATGTAAGAGTTTTTTCTAGTTCACGAATATCTTTTATGATAGCAATCTTTACTCCTTGTTTCTTTAATTCCTTTATATCTTGTTCTTTGTCGTTGTCGTATAGTGATAGCCATATGATATATTTATATCCTGCTTCTACTGCAGGGAGGATGTCAGCATCAAAGTTGTCGCCCACGGCTATTAGTTTTTCTGGAGTTGAATTTGTTGTATTGGCTGCTTTAATCCATTCTGATGTGTTTTTGGGTTTATTTATATCAACATAGTAGGAGTATATATCAGGGATATTTTTATAGAGTTTTCTGTATCTTGATTTTAAAGAATCTGTTTTAATTTTAGTCCAATCCTTTCCAGAGTGTGTACATATTGCTACTTTTGTAAATGATAGCAGAGTATGTAGTAGTTCTAATGTCCCATCGAATGGGTCTGGTGAGAGTGTGTAGATTTCGGCAATATTTGGTGTAAATCTTTTTAGAATGTCTTCTTGGTCAATATTAAGATTTAGAGAAGTCGTTATCCATGATAGGGTGCTGGGGAATCTGGTAATAAAGTTCACACTACCATTATTGTAGTATTGGGCAACTTCAGCTTGGTGATATGCTTGGGCGAAATCATCTGTTTCAATAGTGAGGTTGTATGTCCTATTTATATAGGGGACTATTTCAGTGGCAAATCTTTTGTACATAAATATCAACCAAGTGCCTGTGTCTATTAATGTGTTGTCCAAATCAAACACTATACCTTCTATACTATTCTTTTCAAAAAAGGATTCAATCTCGGTATTCATGTCCATTCCTTCTATACTATTCTCTTCAAAAAAGGATTTAATTTCGTTATTCATGTCCATTATTCTACCCTATATCTTATTTGAATGGTATGTGTTATAATCTTCACGCTATTTGAGTGAGTGCGTTCTGCGTAACTGCTTAGAGTGTTAAGATCTCCCCGTGTGGTATAGCCAATTTTAATTATTATTATTTACACAATATGGCAAAAAAGCTATTTGTAGGTAATCTTAGCTGGGGAATCAGTGATGAGCAGTTAAGAGAAGCATTCAGTGCATTCGGTACTGTAGAAGAGGCTGTTGTTATTACTGACAGACAGTCCGGTAGATCCAAAGGTTTTGGATTTGTCACAATGTCTACTGAGGAAGAAGCACAGAAGGCAGTCGAAGGACTCAATGAGTCAGAACTTGATGGCAGAGCTATCAACGTTTCTGAAGCCAGAGAGAGAACCGAGGAGAGAAGAAGCTTCTAAGCTGATTTTTTCTAAGTTTAAAGGACAGGTTTTACCTGTCCTTTTCTTTTTATACATACTAATATTTGATATAGTTGTGAATATGATTAGTCAAATAAAAAAAGAGTTTAAGAAATATTCTTCGAAAGAGAAGGAAAAGGTTTATAGAAGATTCTTCAAAACAGGTGAAGGTGAATATGGTGAAGGGGATGTTTTTCTTGGTATTACTGCTCCTGAAATGAAATTAATAGTGAAGAAATTTAGGAAGGATATCTCAATTAAGGAGACCCTACTCTTTCTTCATGACCCTATACATGAGTATAGGGCTTTTGCATTAAATATATTGAGGTATATGTATGAGAAGGGAGATATGGTTGTTAAGAAAGAGATAGTGGGTATATATTTAGATAATATGGAGTATATAAATAATTGGGATTTAGTGGATTGCAGTGCACATTATATTGTTGGTGATTATTTATTGGATAAGGATAGGTCTCTTCTTTATGATTTAGCAAAGAGTAATCATTTGTGGCCTCAAAGAGTATCTATTATCTCTACATTTGCCTTTATTAGAAACAATGAGTTTAAGGATACTTTAAAGATATCAAAGATTTTACTTAGTCATGAGCATGATTTAATGCATAAGGCTGTAGGTTGGATGCTAAGAGAGGTATGGAAAAGAGATAGTGTTGTTGTAGAGAATTTTCTTGTTGATAATTACAAGGATATACCTAGAACTACCTTAAGGTATGCGATTGAGAGAATGGAGGAAGGTAAGAGGAAAAGGTTTTTAAAGGGAGAGTTTTAATAATTATAGGAATATATTATTGACATGATTGTGTATAGTGATATACTTAAGTAATTGGCATTAGCCACGACTCCCTCTATCTAGAGGGAGGTAATTTTATGATATCTCTGATACTCTCTATGACTTTTGTGTAGTCTCTTTCGTCTAATTCAGTATGTTTATATAGCATTCTTTTAGTACTAAAAACTCTTATTTGAGATGTGAGTGCAGAGATTGTCTTGTTTTTTACAGTAATGGGGATGTGATACTGATTGTTTTTCAGTTTTGTACTAAGTAGTACTCCAATAAAGGAGTGTTGATTAAACTTTTTTATTACTAGTACTGGTCTAGCATAGTCTTTTCCTTTCCCAAAAACTTCGTAACCGAGATTATATCCAATTGATATCCACCAAATATCGGATTCTTTGTAGTGTGGGATTGTGTGAAGACTAGAAGAAATCTTCTTTTTAATCTCATTCCATTCATCGTAGTTAAAATTCATCCCCTATTCTATATCCTTTTATCTTGGAGATTATGAACGAATGATAATGATAATTAACTATTAATCTATACCCATTTCTTGTTTAGCAAAAGCTGTAAGGTTTTTTCTATTTGCCCAAGTCCTCTGAGTTGCAGTAAGAAGTTTCTTTCTTAATCTAATACTCTTTGGTGTGACCTCTATTAGTTCATCATCATTGATAAAGGATAGTGCAAACTCTACAGTTAGGGGCATTGTAGCCTTAAGGCTTATCTCTGTAACCTCTGCCTGTGCCATACGTACATTAGTTTTCTTTCTGCTCTTACATGGGTTTACATCTAAATCTTGTTCATGATTATTAATCCCTATTATCATACCTTCATATACCTCAGTAGAGCCCTTTATAAATAGTCTACCTCTCTCTTGTATTGAGGTTAGGGCGTATGCTAGTGCTGTACCTGTTTCAGTAGAAAGTATTACACCTTTTCTAAATAGCTCTTTGTGTTTTTTGAAAGGTACGTAGTCTTTAATATAGCTACTGACTAAAGCAGTTCCTTTTGTGGAGTTCATTAGTAATCTGTGTAGTCCTATTAAGTTTCTAGTTAGTATCTCGTATGTAAATGTACTTTGTCCATCTGTAGTTTCAATGTTTTTAAGTAATCCCTTCCTCTCACTGACCTCTTGTGTAATTGCACTTAGGTACTCTTCTGGAGCAAGAATTATTAATTCCTCTAGTGGTTCGCATAGTACACCGTCTACTTCTTGTAATATGACTTCTGGCTTACTAAGTTGTAGCTCATATCCTTCCCTTCTTAGTTGTTCTACTAGTATTGAGAGTTGTAGCTCCCCTCTTCCTGATACGTAGTATGTGTTTTCTGTACTGTTTTCAATCTTGAGTCCAATATTTAAGTTTCTTTCTTGGTCTAGTCGTTGGGCTAATTGTTTGGCAGTTACATATGTACCTTCTTTTCCTGAGAAGGGTGAACTGTTTGCTTGAAACTTTACTCTTACACTTGGTGGAGTTATCTTTATCTTAGGTAGTATTTCTTCATTACCTAAGCTACATATGGTTGCTCCTATATCTGTAGATTCTACTCCTGCGATTGCTACAATGTCTCCTACGACTGAGTTAGGAGTACTTCCCCATACTAGACCGTTTTTGGTAAAGAGACCTCTTACACGTCCTTGGGTTTTTTCTATATTCCCATCACTATCTTTATGGAGTACTATTACTGGGTCGTCTTTCTTTACACTTCCTCTATTAATTTTTCCTATTAAATATCTTCCAAGATGACTGTCATATTCTAGTGAGGTTACTTGCATTTGAAATGTTCCATTGCTGTCTCCCTCTGGAGGGGGCATATGGTCTACTATTTCATCTAGTATTGGAGAGATATCTCCGTGTGTATTATTTGCAATTGTTAGATCTCCTTCTGGTAGTGCTTTAAATATTTTACCTTCTCTTGCAATCCCGTAGTAGACAGGAAATTCTAGTTGTTCTGTATCTGTAGCTAGTTCTAAGAAAAGGTCTTGCACTTTGTCTAGTGTTCTTTCGCAGTTTGCTAGTTTTTTGTCTATCTTGTTTATTATCAGTACTGGTTTAAGCCCTATCTCTAATGCTCTCTTGAGTACAAACTTTGTTTGTGGCATTACTCCTTCCTGTGCGTCTACGAGTAGTAGACAGCTGTCTGCCATGTTTAGGGTTCTTTCTACTTCTCCACCAAAGTCTGCGTGTCCTGGTGTGTCTATGATGTTTATTTTGGTATCTCTGTATGTGATTGAGATATTTTTTGCACTTATTGTAATCCCTTTTTCTCTTTCTAGTTCTCCTGTGTCTAGGATTCTTTCTTGTGTCATTTCTTCTTCGTTGTCTCTGAAGAGGTGTGTTTGTTTCATAAAGGCGTCAACAAGGGTAGTTTTACCATGGTCAACGTGTGCAATTATTGCTACATTTCTTATATTTTCTTGTTTTAGTTCTGTGTTGTTCATACAAGTTGTAATTCTATCATATTAAGATAGATTTAGTTAGGTTTATTGTAAAGAGTAAGTGGATTTTGTACAATATCGTTATGATTGATAGAAAGAAGGTTGAGAAGAAGTTAGTGTTTGTATTTCCTTTTGTATTTGTTGTAGGTATGTGTGTGTTAAGGATTGTGTATTATCCTCTTTATGAGGTTATTGGTTTAGAGGATGGTTTGGTTGAGTGGTTACAGTTTTTCTTTTATCTTGTGTCTGGTATTTTAGCGTTTCAGGTTGCTTTAAGGAGTAGGATGGAGAGTAGGTTTGTGTTTGTTTTGTATTTATTACTTGCTTTGGTTCTAATATTTATTGCTTTTGAAGAGATTAGTTGGGGTCAGAGGTTATTTGAGGATAATTCACTTAGTGTTTTTGAGAGTAATGTTCAGGGTGAGAGTAATTTGCATAATATTGAAGGTGTTCATGGTTTAATTGGGTATGGATATTTGGGGGTTTGTTTTTATGGTTGTTTTAGTTGGTTGTTGTCTTTTGTTAGGATTAAAAGGGATTTGTTAAAATTTCTTATTGTTCCTCCTATTCTTATCCCCTACTTTGTATTTTTAACTATTAATTTGTTAAATCCAGTATGGTTTGCTCCACAGGATTACGAGTTGGTAGAGTTAATATTGTCAATGGGGGTTGTGTTGTTTTTGTGGTATAGGTTAGAGGGGGATTAATAGCTCGTGTCGTCTAGGGTTGTAATTATAAGTCTTTGATAGGGGTTACTTGTAAAATATATTAGTTGTCCAGAGATATTTTCTATGTATGGATAGTTAGTTTTGAAGAGTTCAAGATATTTTATTACTTGTTTGTAGTGAAGTGATTGTTGGTGTCTGGGGTAGTCGTTAGGGTCGCCTAGTTTGAATTCATATAGGGTTGCGGTTTTCTTAGAGTATTCAAGAGCATCACAGAATCCGCTTGTTAGTTTGATTTCTTCATTATCAATGAGTTTGCCTTTTAGGAACACATTGTTTTGCATTTCATCATTTTGTTCAAAATACCAGAGTAAGAAGCTAGTAAGGTATTCTTCTATATTGTTGTCAATATATGGTTTTAGATTTTCAATTTGTAGAAATCTTAAGATGGGGAAAAGGGGTGGTTGTAGTTCGGCTTTGTCTGGTTTTGGAAATTTTGTAGGATTAAAGTTTGGGTGTCCAAGGATATTCCATCCTTCTTGTTCGGTAGGATTATTGAGGAAACTTTGAGCGTATGGTGATGTGTAGTAATTTTGAGTAAGGATGTCTTCTAGGAAATGAGTAGGATTAAATCTAGGGTTTTGCCATTGTTGTTCAAAATCTTGATTGAATTCGCGAAGGGAGCCTATTTGGGATATTAGGTCGTTCATAAGTAGGGATAGCATTTGTTTGGGTTTAAGATGGTCTCCGTTGTTTTCTACTTCTTTGTTTGGGTCTTCACATGGGTATGGGTTATCTGGGTTTCGTGGTGGTCTTCGAGAGGGAGGGGGTGCTTTTGGTGTAGTATATTCTTTTGTTGAGAATAGTTCTGGCGTTGGCATGTTGTAAGTGTTTGTCGGTTAATTTATTGTATGAGTGTTTCTTCTATACCCTTGTAGTGATGTTTGTAACAATTAGTTACATACAAGGGTATAGAGGGTGGGGTCTTTGTTGTTATAGAGTTTCTATGTAGTCTTTAATATCTTGTTCTTCCCAGCGACAACCTCGAGTAATCTTTCCTGCAGGGTGTATCACCTGAGTTACTCGGCTTGGCAAGAGGAGGAGTATGTGACTTAATATTGTGTGTATCTCATTAAGATCCTCGCTCCAATAAAAGCTGAGAGCAGGTTTTTCAAGAGCAGTTAACTGTGCTAGAAGGTTCTCCAGTCTTTCCTTTCTTAATTTCCGTGCTTTTCTTGACTCCTTCATTTTTTCTCCTATATCTATTTTTTAATGACCAATGATCAACAAAGAACTCCATCACATTATACTATAGGTTCTGTATAATTTCATCTTTTATATATTAAGATATCGTCGCCTAGTATGTTATCATATATCTATGGATATTAAACCCTACTTTTATTTCATCGGTACTACCATATTTTTACCCATATGGATTTTACTTTTTGTTAAAAAAGAAAACAGAAAAGATATGTTACTTGTAGGAATCCTTGCAGGGATAATGGCAATAATCGCGGATGAGTTGTACTCAAGTAAGGATTATTGGAACCCTGTGTCCATATTCTCTAAGTTCCCATTTGAATCTTTTTATTATGGTTTTATATTTGGTGGTATTGGAACAGAATTTTATGAATTAGTATTCGGAAAAAGAAACTCGAAAAAGAGGATGTATTCAACAAGAATAATATGGTTGTTGATTTTTGCTATTATTACTGTATTATCATTTGTAGTAACAGTTAATATTCTTGGGTTAAACTCAGTAATTGCGTGTCTTGTAGCTCCTCTTATAAATGGTGTAATTGTCGCAGTGATTAGAAAAGATCTCTTTATCCCTCAGTTATGGAATGGCTTGTTTATAATGACACTTACATTTATTATGTTTCAAGTTTTGTTATTAATTAATTCTAACCTTTTTTCTGAATATTGGATGTTGGAAAATTTAAGTCAGATATTTTTATTAAATATACCTTTGGAAGAATATCTTTTTGGTTTCTTTGTTGGGTTTGGTACATGTAATTTGTATGAGTTTTTATTTGGGTATTCGATAGTAAAGAATTAATACATATGGGTTACCTAGAGAGATAGTAAAGAGAGGGAGTCATAAAAATCTAATGAATGGTAGTGGTATAGATTCAGATTCTTGGAAGTTGCAAACAGAAGCAATGGGGAGATAGTACTGCGCATTTATTTATTATTTGTGTATACTTAAGTATTAACTTTATACATATTATTTATGAAAGAGTTTCTTAAGAAGCATAAAAAGCTTTTAGTTATCCTCCTTATTGTCTTTTTGGTAATTGGTACGGGAGTAGGAATATATTTCATTTTCTTTAATGATGTAGAGCTAGATAGTAACGTTGAGAAAGACTCTGTCGTTGTGGAAGATGCTACTCCAGAGGAATTAACTCCAGAACCTAGTTATGTTCTGAAATCTAGTAAAGATGCAATGCTTGCTACCTATACAGAAGCAAAGACATGGTCTAGTGATGTTAAGTTGTATGAATGTTCTGGTTTAACTATTTCCTCGGTACAATATCCAGATGTCACATACTACTTTCTAGGTAGTGATAGTGGTAGCTATTCTAAATGGATTTGTACATACTACTCTAAGAGTAAAGGACAAACTTCAGCATATTTGTATGAAGAAGGTGTAGTGGATAGTAATGTGGAGCCAATGGATATTGGAGGGTTTGGTAGTTCTATATATGATTCTGTGTCATATCCAACCAATTTCGGAAATGTTGTGGATTCTACAGTGATATATGCTAGTGCAGTAGAGAATGGTTTGGATATAGAGAAGAATTTTGTCAATATGTATTTGGGTGATGAGGTTGATCATGGCTATGTCTGGAAAGTAGATGAGAGGAGTAGGACAGAACAGGATGAGTTTGGTACAGGACTTCTTTTAAATACGTATGTATTTGATATTTATAGTGGTAGTCTTAAGACTATCTTAAAAGACTAAGAAGACTGGAGGGGATAATTATTATCTACCCCATTTCCATGTCACTTCTTCCTCTGTTCTGTTTTGCAGAATTGGATTTATTGCAAGCATAAAGATTATAAGATCAAGGACAAATCTAAAACCTTCTTTAGTAGTTGGTCCAGGATCTAGATCAAAAAAGTTGTTTATGTATAAGGATAGAGCTAGTACAGCGATGATAATTAGTACACATATCCATCCCTCCCATGTTATTGGATAGTATCCATAACCGTAGGATTTTGGTATGAACCAGTATTTATTTAGTTTCATTTTATCGAAATATGAAATTAGCTATTTATCTATGATATCATAAGGCTCTTGACAACTACAGATTGTCAGTATATATTTTAGTAGTTCATTTAAAAGTCTTTATAAGCGTTATGCAGAGTATTGTAAGTTATTAGAACTTTCCATCTTTCTATTTCCTTCGGGATTTAGAGCTACTCATTCTGTTTACAGTTTTTGTGGTTTGGTGTTCTGGAGAATGTCCAGTGCTCTGCACTTCTGTTTATAGAAGACTTTTTATTTCCTTTTGTATATCTTTATCATACTTGCTGTTATTCCCATGAGGAATAGTAGAGGTGCAACGATAAGGGCAAGTAGGAAGAATCCAACATGTAGTATTTCAAATATCCCTGAAAGATTTGGGAATGCTATACCTAAGCCATAAAAGAAGTTGTGTAGTATTACAGAGATAAGTGGTGTGATAGCTGATATTCCAGTTATCATGAGGTATGTTTTCAGTTTTTCAGTTTCTTTTCTAGATAGTATTGTAAGATAGATACCTAGTATTAGGAATAATACACCTAATACTGCAGCTACTGGAAAGAGATTAATATCGAAAGATTGTAAGAGGAAAAATGCTAGTATGAGTATGAATATTATTATCAAAGAGATAAGGACCTTTTTAATGATAGATTTATTCTTCATACCTTATTCTAACCTATTTGTAATTATCTTACAAAGGTTAATGCACACCCTGTCTTCCCTGCTCTACCTGTTCTACCTATTCTATGGATGTAGTCTTTGTAGTTCTCTGGTTCGTCGTAGTTAATAACATGAGATACATTTGGTATATCTATACCTCTAGCTGCTACATCTGTAGCTACTAATATGTCTAGTTGGTCTGTTTTAAACTTTTTCATAACTGCTAATCTTTTGTTTTGTGATTTATCTCCGTGTATGGCATCAGCTCTAAATCCTCTTTCGAATAGTTGCTTAGAAAGTTTGTCTGCACCTCTCTTGGTTCTAGAGAATACTAATACTTTTGTAAATTCGTCTTTGTCTAGTAATCCTTCGAGTGTCTTAACTTTATCTGCTGGATTTTTTACCCTTACAATATCTTGATCAATATTCTTAAGTGGGGATTCTTTCTCTACCTGGATTCTGATAGGGTTGTTGAGAAGTGTGTTTCCAATTCGTTCTGCCTCTCTAGTCATAGTGGCTGAGAAGAAGAGTGTTTGTTTCTTATCTCTTAATTTAGAGATAAGGAATGTAATGTCAGGTATGAATCCCATATCCAACATTCTGTCTACTTCGTCTAGAACAATATTATTGAATTTGCCTAAATCAAGTACGCCTCTTTCGAAAAGGTCTTTCAATCTTCCAGGTGTACCCATTACAAATTCAGGGTTTCTTCTTAATTGATTAATTTGTTTGTTTATTCTAGTACCCCCTATTACAAGTGTAGAGTATATGTTTGTACCTTGAGCTAGTTCTCTAAACTCGTCTTGAATTTGAGCTGCTAGTTCTCTTGTAGGTACAATGATGAGACATTTCTGAGAACGGTCTTTTAGAATTTTGTCTATTAGTGGAATTAGAAATGCTCCTGTTTTTCCAGAACCTGTACTTGCAAGACCTAATATGTCTTTGCCTTGTAGTATTAGTGGAATTGCTTGGTCTTGTATCTTTGTAGGATATTTATATCCTTTTCTTGCAATATTTTGCTTTAAGGTTGTATTACTGATATTGAAATCTTCATAGCTTTTATCCTCTACATATATTGATGGTGCTATGTATCCTGCTTCTGCTTTCGCAATGTACTTATCAGTAGGTATCTTTTTACCACCATATTTTCTTGGATAGCTTGGTCTGTATGAGCGTTTTCTATTATATCTTTTATGCGTGTTATATCTTCTTCCCATGGGAATGTATTTAAAAATTTAATCCTGATTCTATTTAATCAGCGTACAAAATAGACATCATCGGATTATATTCTTACTTACGGAAAGACTACTCACTTGACTCTAATTTGGACAATAACAGACGTATTATAGCATCATATGTTTAAAAAAGCTATTTTTATCTGGTATATTATATTAATCATATTTAATCTTATTAAAATAGTCTGAATGAAAAGCACAACCAAGAGTTACAATCTTAATTTATCAATAACAATAGGTGTTGCTCCTCATCATTTGTCTGATGATGTTGCTATGCTTGATTTGTTAGTAGGTGTTGGAGATGAAAATGATTCAAAATACACGGATAAAGAGTTTAATAAAATGATTAAGGCAGGTAATGTGATTGTTGCGATGCTGGAAAATGATCCGATTGCTTATGCTGTAGTTAATAAAGGCTCGGTAGAAGATATATATATTTCATATTCATTTAAAAATACAGAAGTTGAATCATTACTAAGAGAGTTTATTATTGAAAAATAGCAGGAAGGCTATTCTTCTCTCTCAAATGATACGCTATAAGTCTGTACAATCGAACATTCTGCAATGTGTTCTTCGTAGGTTCTACTCTCAGTAGAGAGAGTCCCAGTATAAGTTTCTTCGTCATAGGTATTAATAATTCTATGCATCTTCGAAGTATCATAGATATGTAGTGTATCAACTGCTAAAAATTCTTCCATAGACGCAAATGAAGTTCCATTTCTTAGTAAAAAAGTAGAGGTTGGTTCCCATAGGTTCCAGTCGAGCATTTCTTGACCACAATATAGATCGATTGAAGTATCAAAAGGATTCTTTTTAAGTGCTTCCTCATTACAATATACCTCTTGTAGGTCTGTAGCATGTACTTGGGAAGGATCTTCTGAACTTACAAAGTTTGCAGTGTAATGATATTTGATCTCTTCTGGTCCATGATGTGCTAGTTCTTCACACCAATCCCCTTCTAGGTCTACACATACTCCATTCCTATTAATATTTGAGTCATTTAAGATAAAGGAGTATTGAACATATACTTGACCACTCTCTTCGACTGTAGCTTCACCGAATATTTCAGTATCATCCGTTGTTATTGTATAGGTTATTTCGTTTTTTTTATTTTTTTTGTCTGAGGATGGGATTATAATGACAAAGAGTGCAATCAGTATTATGGCAAGAACAATTAGAATTTTCTTGTGCTTCATTATTAATTGTAACATTGTTTTGTAGAATTATTATATATGATTAAGTATATCAGATATTTGTAGTTGACAAGAAGGAATTAAAGGTCAGAAAGTAGTTTGTCTGGATTGAGTAGATTGTATTCAATTTTAACCTTAAGTATTTTCACTACCTTTCGGTTTAGTATTTCTAGATCTATATTTTCGTTCTTTACTTCTTCTACAATATATTTGTATACATCTTTTTGAATAGTTGGGTACTTGTTACTAAATTTACTGTAGATTAATATATCGTTTCCTGCAAGTAGGGCTTGTTTAGCGATTACCGTATGTTTTTCTATATTATCCAATGCATCCATTTCCATATCGTCAGAGATTACAATACCTTCGTAGTTAAGATTGTCTATTAGTCTTTCATTGAGTATCTCATTGGATATGGTAGAGGGTTTAGAGTCAATATTAGGATATTGTATGTGTCCAACCATTAGAGCATTTACTTTGGTTTGTTCTAGCAATTTACTGAAGGGTTCTATATATTCGTTCCATTGGTTTCCCTTAATATTTACCACAGGGAGGTTGTAGTGAGAGTCTGGTGAGCTATTAGCGTGTCCTGGGTAGTGTTTGGGTACTGGTATTATTTCTGCTTGTGTATACCCTTCTATACTTGAAATACTTTTTTGTAGTACTTCTTCCCTACTTCCTTTGTATACTCTGTCAGAGAGGAAGGAGTTTGTATTGGTGATGTATTCTACGACTGGTGCTAGGTTCATATTTATTCCTAAGTTTTTGAGTATTTCTCCTCTCAGGAGAGCAATGTTGTATGCTTCTTGGGGGGTAGAGATAGAGGTTTGGGATTTGGTTAGTGTCTTACTCCATTTGATTCTTGCTACACTTCCTCCTTCTTGGTCTATGGAGATGAGGAGTGGTATTGGATTTGTATTTTGTATTTGGTTTGTGAGTTGTTTAAGTTGTTTTTCAGTAGTAATATTTTTACCTAAGAGTAGTACCCCTCCTAGGTGAGTGTCTTGGAAGAATTGTTTAGTTTGGGTATTGATGGTAGTTCCGTCGAAGCCGAAGATGAATAGTTGCCCTACTTTTTGTTCAATGGTCATTTTGTTTAGTATTACCTCTTCTATTGGTTTAAGGGGGATAGAGGTTGGGTCGAATGGTTTGTAGCTAGGTAGAAAGGATTGTGGGAATATGAGGAAGGTTAGAAGGAAGAGAAAGGTGAGGAATGGTTTGTAGAAGTTTTTCATGTTTAAGTATATATCATTTTGAGTAGGTTGATTAACAAAGGCTTTTTAATTATAATTAAACATTATGGGGGAAACAGACAGTGAACTAAAAGCTTTTTGTAAAGGATGTGAGCATGAGAGTAAAAGATTCAACACTTCATTTTATAAAGATGATCCACTTTTGACTAGTATTGAGCAATGGGGTAAAGGAAAGTGGTTGCAATGTAGGTTCTATCAATTACTGGCTGATTCAGACATTAATTGTGGACCAGACAGTTTTATATTTCATCCGAAGGAAAATCCTGATACTGTGATAAAACTTTATCATACTGCTACAAAAGAGAGGATTGAAGGATATCAAAGGTTAACGCTTGATATGGGAAGAATCCTTTCAAAAGGGAGATTAGAGATTGGAGGGAATGAGTTTACAATTAGGGTGAATCCCATTGATGAAGTAGTTTCTTTATCAAATGGTTGTGTATGTGCAGTTTCTCGGTATATCCCCTTTCAAAACGAGAAGGATCGAGTAGATTCAACATATTACTGACATGATAAATACAATGGAGAATTGTGAATTTCTTTAGGTGAATAATAAGTGAAGTGACAACTATTTCACATTGACTATGAATTATAATTAGAGATATACTTCTACAGTATGATTAAGCTCACAGACATCACAAAGGTATATGGTAAGGGTTCTAATGCTTTTCAAGCACTAAGGGATATTGACTTAGAGATTGGTAAAGGGGAGTTTGTTGCCATTATGGGGGCTTCTGGTAGTGGTAAGTCTACCCTTATGAATATCCTTGGTGTACTAGATACCCCTACTTCAGGACAGTATTTCTTTAATAGTGAGAGTGTTGAAGGGTTTAGGGATAGTAAATTGGCTGATTTTAGGAATATGACGGTTGGTTTTGTGTTTCAGCGATTTAATCTCTTAAACAATATGTCTGTATTTGAGAATGTCGCATTACCTGCTAGATATGCAGGGCTTAGGGATATTAAGAGTAAGGTTGCTGAGAGTTTAGGGACAGTTGGGATAGAGGATAAGCAGAAGAATATGGCTAATGAGTTGTCTGGTGGTGAGATGCAGAGGGTTGCTATGGCTAGGGCTCTCATTATGTCTCCAAGCATAATTATGGCTGATGAGCCTACGGGTAATTTGGATAGTAAGACTGGTGTAGAGATTATGGAGTTAATAGCAGGATTGCATAGGAAGGGGCATACCATTATCTTAGTTACTCATGATAGGTATGTTGCTAATTATGCAGATCGTATTCTTGAGATAAAGGATGGTGTTATTGTTAAGGATTACGAAAGGAGTAAAGAATTATGAAAGAGGTAAAAAGATTTTTACAAAACATTCGGTTTTCACTTCAGGGTCTTGGTAGTAACAAGATGACTAGTTTTCTTACCTTATTGGGTATTGTCATAGGTATTGGGTCTGTAATTGGTCTTATGAGTCTTGGTCAGGGTACACAGGAGAGTATTGTTAGTGATCTGGAGGATTTGGGTACGGATATTGTTACAATTAGTGCTGGAGCGAATATGTATGATAGTCCCGTTATGTCTGAGAACGCTGATGAGAAGGATTTCAATCAGGGTTTGCAAGAGAAGTATAGTGTGGTTGATGAGAGTATCAAATTAACAATAGATGATTACAATTTCTTGGGTGAAGAAGGTATAGAGAATGTAAGGGATGTTTCTTTTACAATCATTTCGTTGCAGGATATATATTTAGAGGATGAGGAGAGTGCAGAGTCTTACTCTGTAGTTGGTACCAATACTGATTTGTTTGATATTTATAACTTTGAGTGTGAGTCTGGTAGTGGGTTTGTACAGGCCGATATTGATGAGGGTAATCTTGTTGCTGTAGTTGGTTCTGAGGTTTTAGAGGAATATGTGGTGGGTGTAGGTGATGTTCTTAATATTGGTGGTGTAGAGTTTGAGGTTGTGGGTGTTTTGGTTGAGCAGGAGGATTCTTTGTTGGGTAGTTCTCCTAGTGTAGAGATTTATATTCCATTCTCCGTAGTTGATGAGATTGGTGGTGATTCAGATTCAGAGATTCTTACAAGGATTATTCTAAGGGTTGAGGATGATGGGGTGTTGGATCAAACCATCTTGGATATTGAGGAGCGTTTGATGGAGTTTAGGGATGTAGAGGAGATGGATTTCTCTATTTTTAGTATTCAGACGTTGGTTGATAGGGTTAGGAGTATTACAGAGACTTTTACTTTACTTCTTACTGGTATTGCTGCTATTTCACTTTTAGTTGGGGGTATTGGTATTTCCAATGTTATGTTAATTACTGTGTCTCAGAGGACTAGGGAGATTGGTATTCGTAAGGCTGTGGGTGGTAGGAGGAGTGATATTTTAGTTCAGTTTTTGTCAGAGGCAGTATTTCTTACATTGATTGGGGGTGTGGTTGGTATGGGGTTTGGTATATTGATTGGGGATTTAGCAGAGAGGTTTTTAGGTCTTAGTGCTGTTATTACATTAGATTCAGTAATTCTAGCAGTGGGTATTTCAGTGGGTATTGGTATATTGTTTGGTATATTACCTGCTAACAAAGCTAGTAGGTTAAGTCCAATAGAGGCGTTGAGGTATGAGTAGGTAGATTTAATTTTAGGAGTTTATCTTATGAACAAGAGAGTAGTAATTGGAAGTGTGGTAGTGATTGTGTTGTTGTTAGGAATATTTCTAATTGTTCGTTCTAGTGATGGGTTTAGTTTGTCTTCGTCTCCCAAGACTACTTCTAAGAGTGTAGGTATTGAGTTAGCTCAAGAGGGGTATATTTCTACTTGGGTATATAGTTCGGATGATGGTAGTGTTCATATTAGGTTCTTACCAAATATTAATTTATCTTTAGTTAGTGAGGATTATTCAATTATTCCTACTTCAGTAGAGATTGTTAATGCTGGGTTTAGTAAAGCACCTAAGGTTGGTAGTTCTTTGAGGTTGTACCCTACTACTTTGTCTAGAGAGGAGACTTGTTTGGGTAATTATTACGAGGGTTGTGATAGTCCTCTTACAATGGAGGAGTTGGTAGATATGGGTGATAGTGGAACTTTTGTAGTGTCTGAGTCTCCTACTACCTATGGTGAGGTTCCTGAGTATTTGGGGTCTATTGATTTTTCTATTTATCTTCTTGATGTAGGTAGTTATGATCATGGTGTGATAATGGAGAGGGATGGTACTTTCGATAGTTCTAAGATGTTGGAGTATAGTGGTATTAGTCTTTCTGATCTTGATTGTACTATTGAGTTTGATGTTGTTGTTAAGCTTAGTGATGGTACACAGGTTAGTAAGCATTTTAAAGGGGATATTGAGGGTTCTTCTTTAGTAGAGATGTCTTATCAAGGGGAGTTGGGGGTGGAGTAGTGTTGCAAAGTTAGGGGGAGGAAGTCTGTTCTGAAGTGATTTGTTCTTACTCTATTAAATTACCATTTGCCAAGGTCGTTTCTAGTAAGGTTATAACTAGATAGGCCGATGCCATACCTACGAGTAACGGAATATTATGCTTCATGCTTTTAGTAGAATGTGTTGTACGAACATTCCGGATTAATCTTGAATTATTAAGACCTCTGAAAAAATCTTTACTTAATCCTCCGAAGCTTAATTTAAGCTTCCCGTCATTTTTTTCGTCAATAAGTATTTGTAACTGAGTTCCAATCTCCTTAGAAGCTAAGTCTGGATGTAAATTTAATATAGCACTAAGAAGAGAATTGGCATTTGAGCATAACCCTTCTGGAGATTTATCATCAAAGGAGGTTTGAAGTGCCTTGAGTAACGAATAAATATGGTTCAGTGAAGGTATTCTCCCTACTTCTTCAATAAGCCATTTGGGTACTAATTTATGATCCCCTTCTAATTGTTCAAGTCGTACTAACGCTGTACACTTCGCGATTTCTATAGGTACAAAGATATGATTACTTAATAGCCCCTCTGTTTTCCCGTTTCTTATTGCTTGTGTCATTCTTTCTTTGTAATGCACAATATTCTTCTGATCATTACGAACATCGAATACAGCTAGAAAATCTTTAATAATGAAATCTGGTAATCCGATGTCTTTGAATAACATTCCTAGATTTGCAGACCACATCATAATCTCTTTTCTATCAGGAAATGGTTCAGTTTTAAGATAATTTATCAGATAATTATCTATATTCTCAAGTTGCTCTTTATATCTTTGGATTTGTAATTTAGTCATCAGATTCCTCTCCATCTTTGAAGTATTTATATGTTGAATCGCCCTTCTCGTCAAAAAGTATGTATATTCCTAATTGATAAGCAAAATCTCCATCCCTTTTTGTGAACAATTTCAACTTTTCTATATCAAATTCTTCGGGATTAACTTCTTTATCTTTATCATCGATAGTAATCTTTAACGTTCCATTTGATTTGTTATTATCCTTCTTCACTTCGATTACTAACAAGTTTTCTTTTGTTCCTCTTTTGTGAATTATAATATCTGGGAAAACTGTTGAACCTTTCACGTCATTGAAAGGGACTTTATTTTCGGTTTTAATAAAGGGGAGTCTTTTAGGTGTTGGTTCACTTCCAAATCTATTGTATTCACAATCAATATGGAAGTAAGAAAAGGAGGTGTCTTTACTAAGTATTGTAGCTAATCGGTGAGATATTGTTCTTTCATTAACGTCAAGAGTAAAAAGATTGGATTCGTTTTTAAGCTCTTCACAAGCTCTTCGAACGGCATCTTTTATTTTTTCATCATCCATATTTAGTCCCTTCATAGAGTAACTATATCAAGAATTTTGAAAATTTAACAGAGTTTGTATGTAATCCTGCTTTCTTTCTTCATAATGTCATTGAAAGGATGTAAAATATTCAAGAAGTTAAGGTAAGTAACCACTACCTTCTTATCATGCAGTTTAAGTTGGTCTAGTATGTCTATGATACAAGTGAAGATATAATGGGTTGTGTATATGTAATGATTTAACCTACTGATGACGATTGGTATATGGAACCCAATATTGTTTTGTTGAAGATGAAGACGATGTCAATGATATTAAAAGTGGAGACAAGATAACTGTCCAAGGACAAGTAGAAGGATTTGATTTATTCAACATAGAGGTTGAAGAGTGTAATATTATATAAGTTCTACGGACTCTCTGGTGGGGGGAACTCTTCTCCCCATGGACAACTTTTTTGTAGTATAATCAGCTATGCAAAAGAAATATGACAATATCCTTCTGAAAATTGGTATCGCTTTAGTGTGGAGTATCTGTCTTTATTTCTTTTTTTCCTATATATTTGACCTACTGGTAGAGAAACTTACGTTATCCCAAAGTTCTTTGATAATTGATTCTCTCAAAGTTTTAATATCTTTTCCTACTGCTTTACTTATTGCAATACTCTTATTTAAAGAAGAAATCCGAGACCGAATCTTGAATATAAAATTTACCAAAGTAGGCAATATGGAAGCCGAATTTGGGAAGCAGGGGAAGGAAGTAAGCGAAGCTCAAGATCAAATAGAAAAAGAGACAAAGCACGAAGGCTTAGTAGTAAATGATGGGCAGATCCAGGTTTCCAAGGAAGCCTTAGAGAATATCGCAAAAGATTTTGATAGCAAGGATAATAAAATAAAAGAGTTTGTGGAGCTTGCAAGTATTCTCCAAATTCGGGCTCAAAAATTCGAGTTTGCATTTTTAAGCCAATATCTGGTTACTAATTCTCGATTAGCTATTCGTTGGTGCAAAAAAGAAAATCGTTTTAAGAAAAAAGACTTTTTAAACAACTATATTTTACCCGTGAAAGTTCGAAATGAAGGATTGGAAAAAGAGGTTATTTTTGATACTTTAGTAGATGCGGGTCTTATTCAGAAGATTAAAAACGAAGATTTTACAATTTCTGTTAAGGGAGTTCGGTTCTTAGAATTCATTGGTTTGAAGGCACAGTAGATGAAGAGTAATATATTACAGCTTCTTTCTAACTAAAGTTTGCTTCTCGAAGTTATGAGTTAATTTATGAACTAGGGAGGGGTATAAGCTTTAACGGTGTATATGGAGGAATGTTTATAAACATTGGTATATGATTACAAAAGAACTACATACACAAATTCAAAACTTAGATACTAAGTATTGGGATCGACGAGTGTCTTTTGCTTTTGATAAAATCAACACCTATAAAAAGCTTGCAAACAAATCTCCCTTCATCATAGATCTCTATACTTCATATTTACAGTTGATTGAGATATTCTTGCTAAACACATTGTCCTTATTGAAGTTGAGCTGGGTAATTGTGTTTATTAAAAATCACGAGTTAAGAGACTTAGTAAAAAAAACGTTTTATAAAGATTATTCAAAAAAACGTTTTGATAGAGAACTTATATCCAATTTAATTAACAATCTAGTTCTTGGAAAGAAGGGTACTGTTAGGTTAAAAGATCGAAAGGGAAAACTATCTTCATATTCTATGTTTCTACAAGAAGTCATTACAGATTATTTAGCAGACTACGATTTGCTAAATGCTTTTAAACATGGATATAGGGTACAAGGATCTGGTGAGAATAGTATCAGTATCACTCCAACAGGCTCAACCAAGTCTTTTATACTTAGTGAATTCACGGCATCAATTGTGTATCTTTCTAAGGAGAAGCAGACTATTTATGAAATGAGTGTTGCATTTAACTATGAAAGAATTTACTTAAAAAGCCAATACCTAATTAATATGTTAGAAAATATGAAGGAAATTGAAAGTGCAATTTATGGGAAAAGACCAATCACTACTTTGAATCATTTTATCATAACCGATAAGGCTAAAATAAGAAGTTCTTTTGGAGTTTCTAGATGGAAAACTCCTAAATATGAAATTAATTAACAATGAAAGAATCACAGAAGGATATTTCGGACAGCGATTTAACACATGGGGTGGATGATGGGGCTTGAACCCACAACCCTCGGTTCCACAAACCGATGCTCTAACCAGTTGAGCTACATCCACCATAACCTGTCATTATATCACAAAAATATACCCTACTCCTTAAGATAATCTTCTAATTCCTTCTCCCAACTAAGTAAACTCCTCTTACTAACATCAGACAACTTCATACCCAAAGCCTCCTCAAAAGACACCCACTTAAAATCTTGATGCTCAAAAGAAAGTCTTACCTTCTCTGTATCTGATTTATACAAACCAACTAACCTAATATATGGAATCCCCTTATATCTAGAAGAAGTAGCCATATCACTCATATAGGACACAAGAGGTCTTAAAGGATAAACAAATATACCAGCCTCTTCCATTACCTCCCTCTCTATTGCATCTCCTAGATCCTGACCAATATCAAGCTTACCACCTGGGATTTCCCAAAGATTAGCCTCATGAACATCATCCTTACTTCTTTGTATTAGGAGTATCTTTGATTTAAAAAGAACAATAGCTCTTACTACGAGAAGAACTCTTGGTCTAGATTCAATAGCTTTATTCATACTAAATATGATATCAGAAGATGTGTTGATTAGAAAGATACAGCCAATACACGAACCACAATGCACTATAGGCCCTACTTGTGCTATAATTACACAATATATCAATGTTGTATAACTTGGTTTATTGGCCTTCGAAAGAAGGTGCTCATTCAAAATAGAAGCAACAGAGGAGGAGAAGATGGAGAAAGGTGTATGGAATGGTATTGGAGTGATAGGAGTAGTAGCTGTAGGATTGGTATCTTTATTACTAGTCTGCAATACACCGCTTCACTTATCGAGTGGAGAATCCATACCAATCGCTTTACGGATTTTTATCTTTATCGCATGTGTAGTTTTTATAATAACAATATTTCGAGAAATAGGATTTTATTATTTGTATATCTTTAGCTGGCTAATAATCATTGGGATCTTCTTTATTAGTGAAGTTCCTACAGCCAGAATAGGGGAAGAAATGCAAGGATTAAGGGAGGCTCTTGAAATAATAAAAGCATATATTCAATAGAAACAGGAGGAACAAAATGATTACTGAATTAGGATTGATAAAGCTAGGGATTTGTCTGGAAGCGTTTTTCTATACCACCATTGCACTTGTTGGAAGCAAAAGAGGAGGGAAACTAGGAAAATCTATGTTCAGAATAGGTCTAATCAGTCTCTTGTTTCTCTTTGTATGTCTTATGATGGAAGCTATTATATCTTCCGGTAGTCGGATACTGTACGTCCTCGTCGGACTACTAATATATAAGGCAGTGCTGAGCATCATCATAGCTTGGATATGGTTCAAGAAAACATAACTTAAGCGAAGTAGATTAGACTCAACACTTTCTCTAGACCTTTTGGTCAATCTCCATTGAATCTGTTGCTTCTATTCTACTTCACAGTTACAGACTTAGCCAAATTCCTAGGCTTATCCACACTATTCCCTAAACTAAATGCTAAAAAGTAAGAAAGAAGTTGAAAAACAACCACATTAGAAAGTGCAGACAATTCCTTACTCTTAACTACTGGTAAAAAGAAGTTAAAACACTCCTCTTTCCTAAACTTACTATCTCCTACCCCTACTGTATAAGCACCCCTTGCCCTTACCTCCTCTGTAGCAGAAAGCAAATCCTTACTACACATATCATCTGAAATAATGGTAAATACAGGAGTACCCTTCTCTATCAAAGCAATTACCCCATGCTTAAGCTCTCCTGCACTAAAACCCTCAAAATGTTTGTAAGAGATCTCCTTAATCTTAAGAGCACCCTCTAATGCAATGTATGAGTTCTGTTCCTTACCAAGTATGAAGAAGTGATTTCTATTCTTTATACTTCTTACTAACTTCTTAATATGATTAAATACCTTTTCTGTAAAATACTCTCTTAAACCACTACTAAGGGACTCTACCTCTTCCCTAGCTCCTGTGTACTCTCCTACCATGCTTTTAGCTAGTAGATACCCAAATACACACTGAGAGGTGAAAACCTTTGTAGAGGCTACACAGATCTCAGGACCAGCATGGATTAAATAGGGTAAATCTGACATACGATGTATGGTAGAACCCTCTACGTTGATAATGCTGGCTATAGTACAACCCAACTCTTTAGCATACTCTAAAACTTCTATGGTATCTGCAGTCTCCCCACTCTGGGAAACAGCTATTATTAAATCATCTTTCTTAAGAATTGGAAAGTAAGAAGCAAAATCATACGGTCTTACATCTAATACATCTATATTTGAGATAGTTCTAAGGTAGTAAGCAATCTGTCCTGAAGCAAAACCAGCAGTACCTGCTCCTGTTATGTATATACGTTTAGCTTTCTTAATTATATCTATCAGTGGTTTTAGATCATCTAGTTTATAATTAACTGCTTTAAGTATGGTATCTTGTTGTTCTAGAATCTCTTTGAGCATAAAATGGTCATATTTACCCTTAGAGATATCTTCTACCTTACTATTTAGTTTTGTAATTTTGTATTTCTTCTCCTTGCCAGTTTTAGAGTCGTATATTTTAAATTTGTTCCCCTTTATTTCTATTAAATCAAGATTGTCGAAAAATACCACATCTTTTGTATATTTAGTAAAAGCTAGTGCATCAGAAGCTAGGAAGAGTTCATCTTTTCCAATACCTAGGGCTAATGGAGAGCCGTTCTTAACGGCTATTATATGATTGTCTTCCTTACTGTCTAGTACAATGATGGTATTTCTTCCCTCAAGCATATTGAACGCTTTTCTTACACTGTCTCTAAAAGTTTCATCTTTTTTCGTTTGTTGTTCTATCAATCTGACTATTACCTCTGTATCTGTTTGTGTTTTGAAGGTGTATTTTTTCTTTTCTAACATTTTCTTTAAGGTAGAGTAGTTTTCTACAATACCGTTTTGGGCTAGTATGAAGTCTTTGGTTGTAGAGATATGGGGGTGAGCATTGGTCATGGTGACTCCTCCGTGTGTTGCCCATCTGGTGTGTCCTATGGCGCATGAGGTTTTGGGTAGTGGTAGCATAGAGAGTTTTGTTTTTATTTCTCCTATTTCTTTGAATATTTTAATTTGGTTTTTGTCTTGTACTGCTATACCCCATGAGTCATAGCCTCTGTATTCGAGTGTTTTAAGCCCTTCTAGTACAATCTTAGATGAGTTTTGTTTACCGCTGTAGCCTACTATTCCGCACATATGTATGTGTTTAATCAAGTTATTGTATATGGGGAAATTACTGACTACCTTTTTGTATATTTGTAGGTAATCTTTAGGATAGTAATATATCCTAGGAGTATCCGCTGATATTTCGATAGCTCCTTCCTCGTAGTAATGTATTTCTCATTACCCAGCCGCTTAACTGTATTAATGTTCCCTAAGTAACGTTACAGGATGTGTAAATTGGTGTCAAATATTGAAACTATTCTAAAAACACGCTATCATGGACTATTAATTTAATTATTTATACATATATGAGTATTGCACTAGTAATTGTAGTAGTGGTACTAGTAGTTTTAGGGGGATTTTTAATATCTCTTTACAACAGACTAGCTACACAGAGACTTGTTGTTCATGAGGCTGAGGCAGATATTGAGACATTCCTTAAGCAAAGATACGATATGATTCCAAATCTTGTTGAGATTGTTAAGGGGTATGCTAAGCATGAGAAGGAGACTTTTGAGAGTGTTATTGCTATGAGGAGTAAGGCTATGGCAGCAGGTACTTTGGATGAGAAGATGGCTATGGAGAAGCAGTTGACTGCAGGTGTTATGAAAATCTTTGCTGTAGCAGAGAGTTATCCAGAGCTTAAAGCAAATGAGAACTTTAAAGAGTTACAAGCAAGTCTTAAGGGTTTAGAAGAGAATATTCAGAAGTCTAGAAGGTTTTACAATGGTACTGTTAGAGATTTCAATACAGTCATTGCAGTATTCCCAAACAGTTTAATTGCTGGAATTATGGGTTACAAGGCTATGCCTTTCTTTGAAGCTGATGAAGAGGAGAAGAAGAACGTCAAGATTAAGTTCTAAGCTATTTATATGAAGAAGCATTTTTTAATTGCACTATTGTTTCTGTGTAGTGTATTTGTAGTTCCTACTTTTGCACAGGATATTACAGTCGAGCATATCTCTGAGTTTAATAGTGAGATTGTGATTAATGAGGATGCTAGTATAGATATTGTAGAGGAGATACATTATGTATTCTCTGAGAGTAGGCGTGGAATATTTTGGACATATCCTGTGGATTACAGTGTACAGGGTTTTAAGAGAGCTACTAGTTTTAAGATGAATGATATCTACTACTACCCTGTTAATGATCCAAGTCTCAAGGAGTCGGAATATGAGAGAATTAGTAATACTGGGGGGTGGGCAGAATACAAAATAGGTGAGGAGGATGTGTATCTTTTGGGTGAGTATGTTTATGTAGTTGATTATACTATCAAGGATGTAGGTGTTTCCTATTTCGATGATCATGATGAGATATATCTAAATATCATTGGCCCTGGTTGGGAAGTCCCTATTCTAACATCTACTGCTACTATTACTACTCCTGTAGAGGATACCAACCGTGTGTGTTACACAGGTCCTGAGGGTTCTTCTGCAAGTGATTGTACTATTGTAAATACAGACAATGGTATGGTGATTTCTACTGATACTATGTTGGATTCGTTAAGTGCTTTTACACTTGTTTTAGCTTTTCCAGTAGGTACTATCGAGGATCATACAGCTGGTATGTGGTTACAGCTTCTTATTGCTAATTTGGGTATATTAATACCTGTTCCTGTGATCTTTATATTGTTTAAGAAATCGAAGGATTGGAAAAACAAAAAAATTACAATTATACCTCACTACGATGCTCCAGAAGGTCTAGATCCTATGCTTACAGGTCATGTTTTTCTGAAGAAGTATGATCAGAAGCATTTAACAGCATTAATTATATGGATGGCTGTTAAGGGATATCTTTCAGTAGAGAGAGAGGGTAAGAAGAACTTCCTAAACAAAGAGGTTGAGAGTGTTGAGGGTGAGAGTAATTACATTGTGAAGTTGTTTGATGCTATGTTTAGTAAAAAGGACAGGGTTGAAGTTACTAAGATGCCTATTAGCTTTTCTAGTAAAATACCTACAATTGTTAGTTCAGTAAGTTCATTAGTTACCACGAAAGGTTATATTGAGAAAGAGAGGGTAGATAGGAAGAATATGTTAACAATATTGGGTGGTATTATTGCAGGGTTTTCATTTTTTACTATTATGCCTCTTCTCATGGTCTATGCTGCTGTTGGTACTGCTTGGGGTATCATCGTAAGTGGTTTAGCTATGGTCATTACTGGTACTAAGATAGATGTTCGTGGTGTAGAGGGTAATAAGTTGTATTACAAGTTACTTGGTCTTAAGATGTATATTAATACTGCAGAGAAGCATAGGATAGAGTTTCATAATGATCCTGAGAAGTTTAGGGGTGTATTTGAGACATTGCTCCCCTACGCTATTATCTTTGGTTTAGAGAAGAAGTGGGCAGAGGAGTTTAAGGAGTTGTACAAAGACACACAACCAAGTTGGTACAAGGGGGATTACAATACCTTTACTCCATATCTAATGACTAGGTCTATAAGTAGTCTTAGTAGAGGGGTAAAAGCAGCTAACACGAAAGCTTATGGTAGTAGTTCTGGGTATAGATCTAGTGGATGGTCTTCTGGAGGCTCAGGATTTAGTGGTGGTTCTTCAGGAGGAGGTGGTGGTGGTTCTGGTGGTGGTAGTTGGTAGTATTTCTTAGAACCTTTTGTATAGTTTACTTTCTTTGAGCTTTTCTATTAGTTTCTTACCGTCTGTATCAGACTCTATCCAGAAGAGAGGGGTGTTACTGAAGAATTCCTTTGAAAAGTTGTATACGTCGTCAAGGGTAATCTTTAATGCTTCTTTTCTTGCTTTATTAAATTCAAAGATGTCTCTATTTTCAATTAATGCGACTCCCTTTTGTTCTGCATAGGAACTTTTGTATGGTATTGTTCTAGGGAATATGTAGGTACTAACCCTTGATTGAAACCATATTTTCCCTTCTTTACTGTCTAAGAATTTCTTAAGATCTTTCTCAAGAAGGTTGTTGACTGCAGAGAGGACTTTTTCAAAGTTCTTAGGTTGAGTGGATACTTCATACCCTACTACTCTTTGACTGAAGCTTGAACCGAACTTACTAGACATGTGAGCAGAGTAGATTAGTCCTAGTTCCTCTCTTAGGGTATCGTGAGATATTTTTCGCATAAGAGACCTGAAGAGGTATTCTAATCCTTGTGCTTTGTAGTCTAGTTTGTCTTTTCTCTTTATTGTCATTAGTATTGCTAGATATATTCCCTCTATTTGTTCATCTTGGAAGTGGTTTATTCTTTTGTCGGTAGTTATAGGTGTGTGTGGAGTTTGAATCTCTTTGGGGGTTTGGTTGTAGATATTCACAATATTTTCTATTTCTTCTTTATGACTTGGTAATAGTTCTTGTCCTGTTTGTAGGGTGATTAGGATATTTTCTGGTACAAATTGTGTTTGAAAGAATGTTTGTAGGTGTTGTGGTTGGATAGTTTCGATGTCTTTTTTCTCCCCTAGTATAGTGTGTGTGAAGCCGTTGTTTTTGTTGTCGTAAAGAAACTTACTGAATTGGTAGTGTCTGTCGTGTTTGTTTTTGTTTGTGTGTGATTGTTCAGCTAGTATTATTTGTCTTTCTTTTTCAATGTATTTTGTGATGTTTTCTATTGGGTAATCTAGCATAGATTTTATTCTTAAGTTTATCCTGCTTGATCCGTCTTGGTTTCCGTAGGCGTATAGGTACATATATTTTTGTGAGGTGGATGCGTTAGCGAAGATTGCTGGTTCGTCTTTGTTTCCTGATTCGAATTCGTCTATTTCAAATTTTGTTTTGAGTAGTTTGTTGGGGTTCCCTGCTATCATGTGTTCTAGAAAGTGTGCAGTGCCGTGTGGGAGATTAAGGGTTGTTTCAAAGGTGCTTCCTGCTCTTATTATTACAGTTAGTACGTAGTCTGTGCTAGAGGGGTGCAGGGCGTGCATTAGTTTAATGCCGTTGTTAAATTGGTAGGTGGTGTGTTGAATTTTTGTTAGGCTGTCTGTGAATTGGTGTATTTTTTTCATAGTTGTTGTTTTAAAAGGTATAGAGGGAGGTTGTTCCTCCCCCTATTGTACCTAATTTAAGAGTTTTTTGTTACTCTTCTTGCTTGTTACTTAGTATTACGTATGTTGTGGTAACACCTAGTGCAAGGATTATTAGTAGGATGTACCAGTATTTTTGCCAGAAGTTTCTCGTGTCAATTCCTGCTATATCGAATTGTGTTTCGTCTTGGTCTTCTGATACTGTTACAGCGAGTACGTCTCCTATGTCAATGTTTTTAGGTAGGTTTTCTGAGTCTACAGAGATGTTGTAGTCTCCTGGGCATAGGTATGTTTCCCAGTAGCCGTTTTCGTCTGTAGTTATTTCTTTTACCGTAATTTCATTGTCGTTGTATGGTATGAAGATTTTGAGGGATATATTAGCTAGTGCTTTCTCATTGTCTTCTTTTTCACCATTTTTGTTTTTGTCTATGTACAGATATCCAAAGAGTTTCTTAGTTGTCTCGCAGCTGTTTATTCTGTCTAAGAGTCCTTGTATGTCGTCGTCACTACCTAGTACCTCGTCGTCTGGTACGTAGGAGTCTGCTAGGAGGGCATCTCCACTTCCTGTACCGTCTGCATAGTATCTGTAGTCTCCTGTACCTGCTACATCTCCTTCTGGAGGGGCATCTACCGTTATATCGAAGCTGTCAGTTCCAATGTCTCCGTCTGTATCGATTACAGTTACTGTACATGTGTATGTCCCTTCTGTTGTAGGATCAAATGTTGTTGTATCTGTAGTTCCTGTGCAGTCATCGCTCCAGAGGTATGTGAATGGTGCGTTACCGTCAGTTAGAGTAGTTGTGAGTGTTATTGGGTCGTCTCCTTCTACTGCAGTGTTTGTACCTTGTATTGTAATTGTTGGTGCGTTGTTTGATACAGTGATCTCTATTGTGTAATCATCACATTCTCCTTCTCCTTGATCAACATCAGATTCACATACTTCAAATTGTGCAAAGTATGTTCCTTCATTGATGTAGGTGTGTGCGAATGTGAGTGTTTCTCCTGGTATGTCTGTTGTATCATCAAAGCTTGCTGTTCCTTCTGGAAGGAAGGAGTATGTCCAAGGTGCATCATCTGCATGTTCTTCTCCACTAGCATATGTCATGTAGCTTGGGTCTGAGAATACAGCTTCGAAATTTATTGTTTCTCCTTCTGTGATAGCTATTGCATCTGATGTGAAGGAGTCAATAATTGGAGCTACGTTAGTGATAGTGATGGTTAGTGTTTCTTCTGGACTTGGATTTCCTGCTAGGTCTTCTGCATGGTATGTGATGGTGTATACTCCTTCTGGTATGTAGAAGGTGTCTATAGTTAGAATATCTTCGCCAAAGTATGCTAGGGCATATTCTTTGACTAAGTCAGAGATATTTATAGTTTCTGATAAACCAGAGAGAGCTTTTGTATCAAAGAATGTACCTAGATCAACATTCGAAAGTTCATAGTGTACATTTTGAAGTCCGGTTTCATCTGTAACTTCAGCTAGTACATCTGGAATATTGTCTCCTTCTTCAAGGTCTAGGGTATCAATAATATCTTCTATCTCAGGTGGTGTGTCATCGTATGTTATTTGACAACTACCTTCTAAAGTTTCTGCTGATAAAGCCCATTCTGATATGTTTCCTGCTTTATCAATTGTTCTAACTGCAAATCCGTATGTTCCTTCATTTGGTGTCCAACTGCCATTGTATTCAAAGATTGATTCATCGAATCTTCTCTCGTCAATTCCTTGACTCCCATTTGGTGCGTTGAAGGATGAGTATTCGTAGTAATCAAAGTTTGTATCTGTACTATCATCCCAATCTGGATGCATCCCTTGTATTGGTGAGTAGGCTCCACATTCGAAGACTATACTGTGATCTGAGCGTAGTAGTCTGCGTAAGCCAGATGGTGTGTCAGGTACAGTATTGTCTACAGTTATAGTTATTACATGCTCTGAATCTCCATCGAGTTCCCTATTTCCTGCTAGATCTCTAGCTGCTAATCTGATTTGATATTCTCCATCAGGATATCCTGTTGTATCCCAAGTATAGATGACTGTTTCACCGAATTCAGGGCCATATACTGTTTCTTGCTCTAATCGTAGAGAGAAATCGTGTACATCTACTCCTCCTGGGTATATTGATATGTTGTAGTGACTTAGGTTTGTGTCTGTGACAAATCCGGAAATATCTACCACTCCTTTTACAAAGTCATTATCAGCAGGATCTGTTATACCTACTACTGGAGCAATTGTGTCTACTACGAAGTGTAATCCTAAGACATCTCTAAATTGATGTATAGAAGGAATATCTTTTCTGATAGCGTTGTCATATACATGGTGTGCCATGTAGTATTCTCCATCTTGGAGTGATGCTATACAGTTAGTAAATTCTATCCTTTCTGATGTTTCATTGTATGTAACACCATTTAGATGTACTAAGTTTGGTTCACTTCTCCAACTGCAGTATGCTAGTTTTCCATCATTACTAAATCCAAAGCTTCCATCATCTTGTGCCTGAAAGATTACGAATGAATCTTTGAGTAATTCAGATGAAGGTAGATCGTCAGTGTATGATCCGGTGAATGTAAGTTGACCAATATTGTTTACAAATGTAATCGGATCTGTGACAACATCAATTTCTGCACCATCTTTATATTGTATATATGTTGCTCTTGGAGCTACAGTATCAACAAAGAGATCTTGTGTTATGGTTGTAGTATTTTCTGCATTGTCTGTTATAACTGCTGTAATAGTGTGTTGACCATCTGGAATGTCTATAGAAAATACTGATTCCCAAGCATTTCCTAATATTGTAGTTGTACTTGGTATTCCATCAATAGTTACTAAGACTGATGCTACTCCACTACGTTCGTCGTCTGCAAGTCCTTCTATTGTAGGAAGATCTTCGTTAATAATCCATTCAGTGATGTGATACACAGTTCCATTGTTTGAGTTAACCATCCTTATTGAATCAATACTTCCGGCAGGATCTATTGAGTCCATAGTTATTTTTCTTGCATCGGCCCAGACTCCTACATTTCCTGCAAGGTCAACGCCTCTTACTTGCCAGTAGAATGTAATATTATCATTGTGTACATCTCTATATTTTACAGTTCTAGTTGTTTCATATATCAGATCACAAAATCCTTCTGCTGTAGGATTGTTCCAACAGCTTCTGTAGTCATAGTGTTCAACATCTGTAGCATCAGTATCCCAAGTTTGTCTAACAATTGTGTCGTTTGTAAAGTAGTTATCAATTGGAGATGTTAATTCTACTATTGGAGGAGTTGTGTCAATTGTAATAGTTATATCAGTAGCTCTACTCCAATTTTTAGCTAGATCTCTACCTTGAGCTCTCAGACGATATACTCCATCTACTGCTGGATCAAAGGTGTAGCTGTAACTGGTGTCTTGAGAGTTATTGTTATATCCTGAGTTCCATGTTTCTCCTTCTAATTTCCATTTAAACCTAAAATTGTTCATGGTTTCATTTGTATGAGCACTTAGTAGGACTGGAGTATTGTGAAGACTGTCATCATCTGGTGTGTCCCAAGTTATAACAGCAGGTGTTGTATCTATATTAAATGGTCCGTAGTGTGCTGTAGAAGTGATGTTTCCTACATTGTCCATGGTTCTAATATTAAACCACCATTGTCCGTCTGTTAGTGCTGAACTTGTTACAGTGTTCTCACTTGCGTCTAGCCAGTTTGATGGATCAATAGCAGGGGTTTCTTCTGTGTTAGAGAAAGAGTAGTAATAACCTGCAATTCCACTTAATCCGTAATCATCTGCTCCAGAGAAGGCTACTTCAATGGTATTGTCTTTTGAATATTCATCTACTTCATGACTTGAGCTAAATGTTGTAGGGTCCTGTGGGGCTTGCATATCCCATGTGAATGAGTCTGAGCGTCCAACCCCAGGTCTTATGTGTACTTGATCCCATGCATATGGAGTTACGGTATATTCTACTCCATTTCTAAATGTTGAATATGGATATGGCCCTGGATAGGTCCACATATTAGTCCCTAGTACTCTATGGAAACTTCTTGGATTGATATATCTTGTCCAGTTCCAAAATCCTGGCATATTGTTCCAGTAGTAATTATCTGTACCTCTTTGTATAGTGAGTTTTACAGATGAAATATCACTTACAGTATCATGTGCCTTTCCAATAATCTCTCCAAAGGGTACCCATGTTTGTGGACCATAGAAATCTTCTTGAACAAGGACTTTAACACTTGGGAGTTTTGCATCTACGGTTCTTCCTAATTGTGTACCCTCTCCAGTATTCCCTGCATTATCAGTTACCCTGACATTGATAGATAAGGTTTCTGCATCTTGCAATCGTCCAATACGAAATGTACAGAATCTCCGGTGATAGTCTCCTGCGTACCAATTGATACCATCTAAAGTATATTCACATGATCTTCCATTTATCCCTGAAAGGGAGTCTTTAACTCTTGCACTTCCAGAGAAGCCTGTAAATCCATTTACATATTTATCTACATAGTCCATAGTAAGATGTATTGTTCCTACTTTAGGTTCTGTAGTATCAAATGTGATATTTGTCATGACTGGACTCTGTTCTTCATTCCCTAGAGCATCAAATGCCGATGCCTTTATATCAAAAGTTCCATCTTGTACGGGTGTCCAAACGTATGACCAGTTAAAAGGTGTTGGACTAATAGATACAGCTGGATTTAGTATCGTTGTTATTGGTTTCCATTCTGTTTCATGAGATGGTTTGTAGTAAAGATTTACACCTTTAACATGACTAAACTTGTCAACTGAGTATCCAGATATTTTAATTGGAGAGTTAAATACTCCATTTGAGATATCTGGTCTAAATGTAGATACAGGAGCACTGTTATCAACAGTTAGCTCTACCCAATCTACAGAATCGTTTATTACCTCTGGATCACTTATTACAGGTGCTTCATTAGGGTCTTTATTCCCGGCTTTGTCTCTAGCTTCTAGCTTTATTGTATATACTCCATCATCCACTCCAGTGGTATCCCAATCAAATGTTGGTAATACAACAGGTCCATCATTATATACGGTTTGTGGACCAGCAATTGTTGTACCTAAAGCATCAACTACTACGAACCAGTAATGTGAAAGATTTAGGTCTGAAACTTCCCCTTCTATTGTTTGTAAACCTGCAACTATATTTCCATCGTCGTGTGATGCTACTTCAACTTTTGGAGGAATACTGTCAAGTATTATCTGACAGCTACCTGCTAATGATTCTTCTGTTAAAGCCCATGCTGATGCATTTCCTGCTTCATCAACTGCTCTTACTGCATATCCATACATCCCATCTGTAGGGGCTACCCAACTATTAACAAATTCTGAAGTGTAAAAGACCTCTTCGTCTAGTCCTTGGGCTCCACCAGGGTGGAAAGAGGAATATTCATAGTGACTTAAATCACCTTCTGGATTATTGTCCCAATCAGGGATTAATGCTTGTCTAGGAGAGTAGTCTCCACAAGCGTAAATATCTCCATCATGATCTCTCCATTCTAGACCTATTGGTCTAGCTGGTGCTGTATTATCAACTGTAATCTTTACTTCGTCTGTTCTGGCCCAGTTCCCTGCAATATCTTTACCCGCTGCATAGAAGTAGTAATCTCCATCATCCATTACATAGCTAGGATCGCCTCCCCATCTTTCTGCATCTAGAGTGTTTAAGCTCCAATTAAAGACAGTTCCATTGTCATAAACATAATGATATCGTCTATCTGGTGAGACATTGGAGTAAGTTTGTCCTTCTGCTCTCCACCAGAAGTTAATGTAGTCTAAATCTTCAGTTCCAGTAGCTTGTAAATCTACAATGCCAGCGTGTAATGAATCAATTACTGGTGAGTCTAGTGTAATTGTTGGTCTTGTTCTATCATATGTAACTTTACAGTCATTACTCCAATCAGAAACAGCATCAACACTCTCGTCTAAAATGCTATTGCTATCTATATCTACCCAAGCTCTTACTCTAGTATTCCATTCTCCCTCTGTTCCTTCTGAACTACCGAAAGATGAAAACGGAGTGTAATTATTTGTGTATGTACCTCCATCTGTTGTCCAAGTACCACTTTCTGGCACCATCCATTCTCTTTGATACAAGACATTTGCTGGAGCATTTAGTAGCTCCCAGTTTTGTGAGATTCTCCCTCCATTTCCATAAGTTGGATAGTCTCCATTTGTAGTTGAACCGCAAGCTAGATCTACTGGTCTTTCTCCTGGTGTAGCTGATTTAGACCTTATATTCCAACCAAGGTTTGTAGGTGCAAGGATACGTATTGTATCTTCAGTACCAGCAGCATCAACAGCCTCTTGTATTGTGTCATAGCAGTATGTATCACTTCCAACTAATTCTACCGTACAGGTAGCGTTTACTTCTGTAGTTCCCTCAGTTATTCCTGCAGGTATACTTGGTACCACTATATAGATTGTAAAATGATTTAACCCTTCTATCTCTACAATATCTCCTTCTATGCTCACCCCTTCTTCTATCTCTGTACCACCATCTAATAGGTCACTCCTACTCTCTGCGTACACAACATCTACATCATTTGATGTAGTAGGAAGTGTGAGATCATACTCATAAGTACCATCTACCATATCCGTAGTAATATCATAAGCAGTGTTTGAGATAGCACCAAGTACTTCTACTTCTTCCTGTGTAAGAATAATTTCATTAATTGTTAGATAACCACTTTCTTCTGGTAATTGGGTAAAGGATAAAGAAACAGCACCATTTTGTGGTGCCATGTATACTTCTCCTAAAACCACTACATCGCTTGTAGTGGAGCTACTTCCATTCTCTATCCAAATGGGTCCTGTAGATATCCCCTCGTCTAATATATCCTCTGATTCGTCAAGAGGAGGTATGAGAGCATCTAATATGTCTACTGATTCTTCTAATGGGATTGTTCCAACAACATCCAATATCTCTTCTACTTCATCTGAAGGTAGAGTTTCAACTTCCTCTTCAACAAGAAGATTTTCAACAACCTCTGTGTGAGGTAATTGATCTATTTCCTCTGCAATTACAATCGCAGGGAAGAATACACTGGAAGTTAATATGGATAATAGGAGCAGAACATTGGGAACCGAGGCAGATAATTTAATGATGGCTTTCTTAATTTTCATAGTGTATATGAATTAAATTATTTGTAACATTCTAGTAAGATTTTACAAATAAATGAAAATGAAGTCAATGTAGCCTTTTAAGGGCCTTAATTTATACTTTGTTAATTAATTGCTGAAGTTGGAGTCAATTATCTAATTTACACTACTACTTTATACAAAGAACAACCTAAATACCCCCCAATGATCCCAGTAATTAACTGCATATATCCCATACTTGAAAGAAATATTCTAGGTAAATTAAAATGATTTACGAAAATATATGCAAAGAGAAAAAGTAACAAAGCTTTACAAACACTACCAACCACAACACTTAAAAAACCAGCCCTAAGATACTTGATTAGCAATATGTATATTGCATTACCTATAAATATCACAGGTAAGAAATATATCAAAAAGAAAGTAGCTCCTCCAAAAAGAACACTACTACCAAAAGCTACTACAGAAGGAAGAACTACAGAAGGAAGAGACTTCTTAAACCCTAGCTTAAGCACAGAGAATGTAAGAATCAGATTAACAACACTCCCCACTAAAAACTGTGGAGATTTAAGCAGTAGAGGTGCACAAACAGATAAACAGGTTAGTAATGTAACCTGAACCCACTCCTTCTTCAATACACTTATCAACCTACTACCATATATCTCAACACGTTTTAACATACTAAAGTGTATCATGAATATCATAGCTAGTCATACCTCTATCTTTAATGATATATTTATCTATGGATCACCTAAAAGTCTGTGAGAAGATACTTAAGAGTAAGAAAGATACAGTATGTATGCTAGCACCCTCCTTTGTAGCAGACTACGAGTATCCGGACCTCATATACAGATTAAGAGCCTTGGGATTTGATAAGGTAGTGGAACTTACTTTTGGTGCTAAGATGACCAACCTAACCTACTACGCTATCCTCAAAGAAGATATTGATCGCACTTGGATAGCCTCTCCATGCCCTACCCTTGTAAACCTAGTTCGAAATAAATACCCTCACCTTATTAAAAACTTAATGCCTGCCCACTCTCCTATGGGTTGTATGTCCTTTGTTTGTCAAAAAGTTTACCCTAAACACAAACAGGTATTCATTGGACCATGTCTTACAAAGAAGATTGAAGCTCAAGAGCTTGGCACCATAGAGAGTGCGTTGACATACAAGGAGTTAGAGCAACTGTTTACCAAGTACAAAATTCCGGAGAAAGTGACTGACAGGAAGTATCTAAAGACATTTGATAAGTTCTACAACGATTACACCAAGATATACCCAGTATCAGGAGGCCTATCCTCCACATTACATCACAATGAGATTCTAAAGAAGAAAGATATTCTAGTAGAGGAAGGTTTAGGGAATATAACGAAAATATTTGATGATTTTAAGGATGGGTGGTACAAAAAGTACAAATTCCTAGATTTACTTACATGTGATGGTGGCTGTCTTGGTGGTATAGGCATGGCTGGACACTTTCCAGTAAGTCAAAGAAAGAAGAGAATATATAAGTATAGAGACTATGCAAGACGTTATGAAAAAGATTTGGGCAGGGCTGGTAAGAAGATGCATGTAAAGGGTATTGATTTCACAAGAGATTTCTAAGAGGCTTCCAATTGACAAAATATTCAGCTTTTATTAACATGTTACATTAAAATTATTGTTACTAACATGTCGACTACTAATAATACTGAAGGGGGAAATCACGAAAATATCCCTGATATATCAAAAATTACTTTAGGAGGGGTTGTTTTTGGCCAAGAAGCAGGTTGTGAAGTCGGGTTTTTGTCATTGGGATACCTAGGTGCTTCTCTTGGAGAACCCACATTTGTTGAATTTCTTCACCCTTTAGAGGCTGAGAATGAAAAGGTGTTGAGAGCATTTCTTGCTTATTGTAAGGGGAAATATGGTGTTGAAAACATAGGGGCAGAGAATGGAGTGTTTTATGGTAAAGAGGTATATATAGGAGGGAAATCAGCTACTATGACTGCTGAGGAGTATAAAATAGCTCGAGAGTCTTTGAAGGAGATAGTTTAGATTAATGGATATCGAGAAATGAATAGATATGAGGTTGAGAGTGTAACAATCGTGGGTATAGGTGGTAGTGGTGCCTACTATATCGCTAAGTTCTTACTCCTTTGTGGTGTAAATGTAGTTGGTTTTGATCTTGAGCAAAGTAAGAGGACAGAGGAATTAGAAAAGATGGGTGCTTCGATTACTTACAGTAATCCTACGGAGGTTTTCGATACTTCTTACTTCATATATACACACAGTCTTCCTGAGAAGATTAGGAAGGAGATACAGGTACTTAATTGTGATATTGATGGGTATGAGGTTGGCGAGATGTATAAGCATATTATGGATGATTTTGAAGATGATCTGTTGAGTGGGAATCAGGTAGAGGCTTTTTTAGAGTCAGATATTGCTCCACTCTACTCTCTTAATTTAGATAATTTAAGATTGATTGGGGTTACAGGTACTGATGGTAAGACTACAACTTGTTCAATGATTCACCATATTCTTAAGAGGAATGGCTTTAAGCCTGCATTGATTAGTACGGTATCAGCAATTATTGGGGATGAGGAGATTGATACCGGTTTCCATACTACAACCCCTACTTCTCAGGAACTTTTTAAATTGATTAATTTAGTATTGGAAGCTGGTTGTACACACTTAGTTTTGGAGACTACCTCTCAAGGTTTAGAACAGGGAAGGCTTGCTGGTCTTAAGTTTGATACAGTTGCCTATACCAATGTTACTGATGAGCATTTAGATTACCACAAGACTTGGGATAGGTATCTTCATTCCAAGAGTCTTTTGATTAAGGAGCATACTAGTCCAGATACAGTCATTGTACTTAATAGGGATGACAGGTCATATGATTACTTAAGTAGTATTTCAATGGGTAGGGATATGGATTACAGTATTAGCGAGAAGTCTGCGACTCTTTTTGTTAGGGGTATTAAGAGTGGTAATGGTTTAGAGTTTAAATTGTTGGTTGGTAAAGAAAAGATTGATGTAGTGATTTCAATCTATGGTGCTTACAATATAAGTAACTTCTTAGCAGCTTGTGGTAGTTGTTTGAATGAGGATTTGGATTTGAAGGATATTGTAAATGGGATAGGAAGTTTTAAAACAGTAAAGGGAAGGATGGAGCTTATACAAGAGAGTCCTTTTAAGGTGTTTGTAGATTTTGCACATACTGCTAATTCTACTAGGGAAGTTTTAGAGAGTGTAAGAAAGTTGACTAAGGGTAGAGTTATACATGTATTTGGTTGTGCAGGAATGAGGGATCCTTCTAAGCGATTCCCTATGGGTAAGTTTTCTAATGAGTTGGCTGATATTACAGTATTGACTGCAGAGGATCCACGGAGTGAGGTTTTGAAAGATATTAATGATGAGATAGAGGTGGGATGGAGAGATGGGAGTAACAAGGAAGGTGAGTTAATTAGGTTTGATGATAATACTCATAATGTAGAAGTTAGGAGGGATGCTATTGCTAGGGCTTTTGAGTTAGCTAAGAGTGGTGATCTTGTAGTTATTACTGGAAAGGCACATGAGATGTCTCTTTGTTTTGGGAATGTAGAGCATGATTGGAATGATATTGAGGAGAGTAAGAGGTTGTTAACAATAGAGTAAATTACTGTTCAATTATCCAAGGGATAGCTCTGATATATCCTAACTCCTGGAGTTCTCTATACTTCTGGTTAGAGTCTTCTCTAGCATGTATTATTAATCGCCTGCCGTAATCTTTCATTAAGCTTTCTAAAGTATTTTGTATCTTCTCATGGCTCCAATTCATTCTTTCTAAATGTTTTAGGTCTACTGCTAGTCCTAGATTATTGAAATTTCTTATTTTAGAAAGAACTTGCATAGGATCTGTCATCCAAGATAGGTTGGTAGAGTATCTTGGACTTGAAAGAACTACATTCTCAATAAAAATTTTAATATTTAGCACTTTAGAGAAAGAATCTAATTCTGTAAGAACCTTCTGCTCTCTACTTGCTTGTCCCTGTGTAAGGAAAAAGATAATGTCTGGGTGAAATACAAAAGTGATTTCTTTATTCGGATTGTCTAGTCTTTGTTCAAGGATGTACTTTGCAATAAATTTTGATGGATCTGTGCTATCACCTTCTTTATAGTGTTTTCCCCCAGAATTAGGTTGATAATCTCCATACAGTTGCTGGTTAGTCGTTTTATTAAGAAAAGTTAGTAAGGCAGATCGTTGCAAATGGTTTGTTCTTAAAAGAAGTGCTGATAAGTCGTCTTGAAGTTCAATCTTGCCTCTTTCAGTAGATGAAGGTAAACAAAGGGAAGGATTCTGTTCCAGAGGGAGGGATTTCGAATAGTTAGATGTTTCTTGAAGATCTAACAACGAATTGGGAGCATGAAGTATGAGTAGATTTGTTCCTGTCTCTGTTTCTCTCAAAAAGAGATCTTGTGGATATTCAGACATATTCCGAACCTTTTAATTTATTATATTCCTCAAGCGTATTGAAAGTGTAGTGTTTTGCTTCGGGCATATAGATACATTTACTAAGTAAATTCCCTTTTCTTGCTTGTTCGATTAAGTCGTTCTCTCCAAAGAAACCAATAAATTCATCGTTATTAAGTGTTTCCAGAAGGGTTTTACTAAATAGGAAGGTCCCAATATTATTATAGAACTTTGAAACTTTAGGAATATCCTCCGAATAGAATCTAATGCTTTGATTAATATTAACTCCAACAATGTTATCATCTTGATCACAAACAATTGGAAATGCCTGCGTTGCAGAGCATTTATTTGAGAGAACCAAAAGATTAGTATCTTTAGAAAATTTATTGAAAAAAGTATCTTTGAACATAAACTTTGTGTATGAATCACCATTCTGACCTAGTAACACCTCTATTTCTGGGTGTTGTAGAAAACAGTTTTGAATGGATTTGCCATGACCTATTGGAGTTTTTTCATACACCAACTCTATTTCGACGAGTTTTTTAAAGCTATTAATTTGTTTTAAAAATTCATCTTTCCTATAGCTGTAAGATATAAAGATTTTCTCGACATTTTGTTTAATTAATTTTCTTATATTTAATTCCAACATTGATTCATTGTCCTGAGTCCAAGGGATTAATGGTTTTGGTGTTTTATCTGTAAGAGGTTTAAGTCTTGACCCATGACCAGAACAAAATATATATGCAGAGAGATTGTGCATTAATCCTTAATATACAATTTAGCATCTACTGCTACTACTTTATCCTCTGTTAACATTACAGGGTTAATATCCATACTAATTATATGGGGGTATGATACTAACAATCTTTGGATATTCTCTAACATATCTAAAAGTTTTTCTTTTGCTAATGTTGGTCTCCCCCTATATCCATCTACTATCATAGAAAGTCTTGTTTCACTGATAGCCTCCAACATATCTTCTCTATTAGTAGGGATTAGTACATGTTTGATATCTTTGTAAACCTCTGTATAAATGCCACCCTGACCTATTGCTAGAAGATGACCAAAACCTTTACCCTTGTCTTGATATATTTTACTATCCCCTTGTCTAGTAGCTCCTATGAAAACCTCTGTATTACTCTTGACCATTTCTTGTATCAATATGTCTGGAGAGGTAGTACCTGTAACCTTAGAGATTGCTTCTCTTAGTTCATAGAACTTAGACTCAAACTCTGAAATGGTTCTAATGTCTAAGTGTACTGCCTTAAAGTCTGTCTTGTGTGCTAAATCCTTCGAGGTTGCTTTCATTACTACAGGAAACCTGTTTATTGAAAACTCTATTGCATTTTCAATATGGGGGGTAATGATTTGTTCTGGTATCACAATATTGTGTTCTTTTAGAATACTTTCTGTAATATCATCAGGGAGTATGACTGCTTCTGAAGATAAGCATTCCTTTACCTTGTCTATGTGTTTTGCAGAGATTTTAATATCTTTTACCTCTACTACATCCTTTTTGGCGATATTGTTGTTGTATTTTACCAATTTACCAATTATCTCTATCGTCGCCTCTATGTTACTTGAGGTATATATGTTGTACTCCTTAAGAAGATTCACTCCGCTTTTAATGTCGTGGTTACCCAAAAAACATGCAAAGATTGGTTTAGATGTTTTGTTTTGTATTTTAATAATGGCTCTGGCTGTACCTACAATGTCTGTAATGAGTTGTGGGGTAAGAATTACCAATATACTATCTACTTCCTTATCATCTTCACATATAGAAATTGCTTGTTCAAATCTGTCGGCTAATGCATCTCCTAGGAGATCAATAGGGTTTTTTACACTAGATGCGCTTGGTAGCTCCTTGAGTAACTTCTTCGTTGTTTTTTCTCCGAGTTCGGATAGGATAAGGCCATGTTTTTCTATATTGTCAGTCGCTATGATACCTGGGCCTCCTGCATTGGATACAACTGCGATTTTTTTACCTCTAGGGATTCTTTCATTGCTAATTAATTTCATAATATTGTAAAGTTCTACAGAACTTTGGGCTTGTATAGCATTTCCTTTATTTATTGCTGTAGTGATTGTGTCATATGAGCTGACTAAGGATCCTGTATGGGATGATATCGCTTCTACGGCTTTCTCAGAGCTTCCAGGTGCTATTACCACAAGAGGTTTCTTAGAGGCTTGTGCTAATTTCACAAATTCTTTACCATCTGAGAACTCTTCCATATAGAGTGCTATTGCTTTAGTATTCTCATCATTCTGAAACATTTCTATCAATTCATTTTCAAAAATATCTGCTTTATTACCAATTGATATGATATGGGAGAATCCAAAGTTGTCCTCACATGCCATATCAAGTATGGCTGTACAAAGTGCTCCGGATTGAGAAATAAAGGCTATATCCCCACTACCTGGATTCTTCCTAGCAAAAGATAAGTTGATATTCTCGTTGTTGTTGATATATCCCAATGAGTTTGGACCAATTAGTCGTATATTTGCGTTTTTGAGTTTCTTAGCAATCCCTTCTTCTAGTAGCCTACCTTCTTTTCCTGTTTCTTTAAAGCCTGCAGATATGATGACTACAGATTTAACCTTTTTCTCAATACATTGATCAATTACCTCTTCTACTAGATGGGATGGGATGACAATACAGACTTGATCGAGGTCTTCTTCAATGGAGAGTATGGAAGGGTAAGATTTTCTACCTACGATTTCTTCATATTTAGGATTTACTGGGTATACTTTACCATTGTATCCTCCACTAACAAGATTTTGAAGTATGATGGTTGATATTTTCTTTGGATTGGTTGATGCTCCAACTATTGCAATCGATCGGGGATTTAAGATATCGGCATTCATTATTTAAAATCTTCTAGAAGTTTAGATATGTCATATTGTTTAACTTCGTCTACTAACTCTGTACCTAAACCCTTTCTATTTTCTAATCTGTCGTAGAAGGTCGGTATCGATTTGTCTGTGTATATTATACCTGTTTTAATCTTTTCGTGCATAGAAATTATCTCTTTTGCTTTGTTTATAGTTGAAAGTGGTTTATCTAGTTTCTCAATTCTTTGTGCAAACCACTCAAGGGATGATTCTTTGTTGTAGGTAGGACATATTTGCATTATTTCAATTACACTACATCCTTTGTGTAATATTGCCTCTTTGAGAATCTCTGTAAGTTGAAGAGGATCCCCGGAGTATCCTCTTGCAAAGAAGCTTGGCTTACTACTAAATACAATCTCTCCTATACTCATTTCTCTTTCAGGTCTTCCGTCTGGAAGGCCGTACATTTTCTTACCTTCTGGTGTAGTAGCAGTGGCCTGTCCTGTTGTAAGGGCGAAGTTTTGGTTGTTGTGGATTAGGATTGTAATGTTGTAATTGCTTCGGATGGCGTGTATTAGATGATCTAACCCTTCGTGTAAACAGCCTCCATCTCCTATGGTGGCAAGTACTGTCATCTTTCTGTTTGCTAGGTGTGAACCTATGGCTAGTGGTATTGATCGACCATGTAGTCCTTTGAATGCGTTTACATTGATTTTATCGGCTCCGTTTCCACTACATCCTATGTCAAAGGTGACAAATGCCTGATTTGGGGTTATCTCTAGTTCTCCTAAAGCTTTTTTAATTGCGATATGGATTGCATAGTTACCACAGCCCATACACCATGTTGGTTTTACTTCTTTGTTGTATTGTGTAATTGGTATTGGCATATTAGTTGTGCAAGAAATCTAAAATATCTTCTATAAAGAGTGGTCTTCCATCATATTTGAGTATTCTTTCAGGAATCTCAAACCCACTTTCTTGTTTAATTAGTTTCGCGAAGTCTCCTGTTTGATTGTTTTCTACAATTACAACCCTAGCTCCTTCCTCATGGAATTCGATTAGTCTTTCATATTTCAGAGGGTAAATATATTGGTAGTGTAAATATCCAATGTGTGAGTTGTCTTTTAGTATATCTCTTATGGTATTGCCTACACTCCCATATCCCACAAAAACAATTTCGGGGTTTTTATTTCCAAAATATAGTGGGTCTGGGATTTGCTCTCTTAATGTTTCTGTTTTTCTTAATCGTTTGTCAGACATTTCTACTACCTCATTAGATTGTTCTGTGCTCTCTCCAGTAATCTTATGCTCATCACTATTTTGTAAGTAGGTAGGGCTATCAGCAGATGGTATCCATCTGGGTGATATTCCACTGTCTGTTATTTCATACCTATTTTCGCCTGTTGTAATTCCTCTTTCAATCATAGTTGGTTTAGGTAGTTCTTTAATGTTAAAAATTGATTCTGCAATTTGTTTGTCTGTAAGAAGTATTACTGGTATCTGATATGTTTCTGCAATATTAAAGGCTTCCTGGGTAAGAGTGTAGGCATCTTGTGGGTCGCTTACTGAGAGGACACATCTACTAAACGCTCCATGTCCTCCATGCACTGCAAGAGATATGTCTCCTGCTCCAGTCCATGTTGGTAGTCCAGTACCTGCTCCTGCTCTTTGTGCTAGTACAATGATTAGTGGGGTTTCTGAGATTCCTGCACATGATATTGTTTCGCACATTAGATCAAAGCCTCCTCCAGAGGTTACAGTCATTGCCCTAGTTCCCATATTCATACTTCCCATAGAGAGTTGTGCTGCAGTAATTTCGTTTTCTGCTTGTTTAATGAGTATGCCCGTTTCTTTGTAGGTGTCTCCAAGATATTTCAAGATTGATGTTGCAGGTGTCATTGGATATGCATAGAGTGCTCTACATCCTGCTGATATTGCGCCAAGGGATATTGCCTCATTGCCTGTGATATTAAGAGAGTCTTTCCATTTCTTGCTTGATTTAAATGTAAGTGGTTTGAGTATTTCCTTTTTAATTTGTTCAGAGTTGTAACCAGCTCTCACACACCTTATCTCTGCTCCTAAATCGATGTTTTTGTCTTTAAAGGTCTCTCTTACAATTTCTTCTAGTGGTTTAGTATCTAGTTCGAGAAGTTTCCAAATGAAGCCTAGTATTACCATATTTGCCATTATCTCTATTCCTTCAACCTCTAGTGCCATTTTAACCGTGTCTAGGGATATTAAGGAGATATTGTTCTTTTCGATGTAGTCCTTTTCTTCTTGAGAGAGGTTTAGCTCTTCTTTGTTATATATTATTACACCATTTGGTGATACAGAAGGAAAATATTCGTGTATTGCGTCTATGTCTAGGACTGATAGGATGTCACAAGTCCTTGAGGACGAGGCTATTTCTTCTTGTGCTATGTCTATTTGGTATGAGGCCACTCCACCCTTTATTAGTGATGGGTATTCTCTGTATGCAAAGTTGCAAAGTCCACTCTCTTTTATTGATTTACTTAGTATCTGTCCTAGTGTATTAATACCCTGTCCGGATTCTCCTCCAAATTTTACAATTAACCTTTGATTAGACATGGATAATTAGTTTAACCTTATATATGTTCAGATTATCATTTCAAATATTTTAAGTCAAAAGGATATATGTTAGAATATCGACATGTTAATAGATGAAAAGAAACTAAAAATTAAGTCAGGGGATGGTGGGGAGGGATTAATCTCTTTTGATAATCGAGGTAAGGCATATGGTGGAGATGGTGGGAATGGAGCTAATGTCATTATCGTTGGGAATGTAAATGTCTACGATCTTTCAAAGTTCGACTCTAATCATACTTACAAAGCAGATACTGGGGATAGGGGGCATACACATTGCAGACATGGTAAAGATGGTGAGCCTCTTAGATTGGAAGTCCCATTAGTCACAAAGGTTTACAATATGGAGGGAGAGGAATTGGTAAGTATAGAGGAAGATGGACAAGAATTTACAATGTTAGTTGGAGGAGAGGGAGGATTGGGGAATTTCACATTGAGAGGAGAGGGCTGGGATGGTAAATTATCTAGAAAGAGAGCTACTCGAGGTGAGGAATTAGACATTAGGTTGGAACTAAATCTAAAAACAGAGGCTATCTTACTTGGTTATCCTAACGCTGGAAAGTCTAGTATTATTAACGCACTCACTAGAGCTAGGTACAAAGTTGCTTCCTATGAGTTTACTACTCTTGAACCACAGATGGGGGTTATGGATGGGTATATTAAGTTGATGGACTTGCCAGGACTAATTGAAGGTACTTCCGAGGGTAAAGGGGTTGGTACTAAGTTTCTTAAACATACGAAATATTCCCAATTACTTATCCATTGTATTAGTTTAGAGAATGAGGATTTGGTTGAGAAGTATGAGAGTATGCGAAAGGAGTTTAAGAAGATTTCCACTACACTCCATGACATGGAGGAGATAATCGTTTTGACTAAATCTGATATCGCTACTCCAGAAGAGGCTGTAAGCAGGCAGAAAGAATTCAACAAGACGACAGGCAAGTCTGCCATTCTTCTGTCTACCTATTTAGAAGACTCGTTGGATATTCTCAAGAAGGAAATTAAATCCAGGTTAGATTCCCAGAAGAAGTAGAGTGCGTGCCCATATCTAATACCCGTTTAGCATTCCATCGCAAATCATCATTATCCATCATTTTCTCTGAGACCCATATGAGATATTCTCTATCTATCTGCACTATTTCCTCCAGTGACTTCCCAGCATATTTACCAAATCGTATCGTTCTCATAACTTGTGGCTGTTTAGAGACAAGGATCATTTGTTCTGCAGAAAGCTTTGTATTCTCCAAGAGATAATTGAACAGATCTTTTAGGAAATATACATCACTTAATGCATCATGCTCTGTGGTATGATCCTTATCCTCTGTCTTGTAAAGTCCAAGGTAGTATCGTAAGAATTGTAATCTATAGCTTTCTAAATCAGCATTACCTTCTGTAAGAGCATTCCTTGCTACCTTAAGTGTACAAATACTGTTAGGTATCTCTATCCCTTGTTTAATCATCACTTCATTATCAAAAGCTGAGTTATGGGCAATCCAAATATACTTCTTTGCAAGAAACTTAAGGTAATCTATTAAATCATCCCCCTTGTACTCTGGATCAATATTTTCTGTAGGCAGCGGTGTGTTTTCAAAATATTGTTTGTCTACAACCATCTCGGGAGTAATGTGATGTATAGACATAGCACCAAAAGATATCTTCTGCTTTGGTTTAATGAATATATTCATTTGAATCTTTGGATCATCTGTCAAAAATGCTAGTTGCATTAAGTCCTTAGACTGGATATCCGTTGTTTCAGTATCATAGTAAAGAAATTTCTTTTTCATATGTATAGTATTGTACCACAAGCCTCACATACTCTGAATATACTTGAAATCTTCTTGTCTGTAGTGGCATAATAGAAATGTTGTAGTAAGTTTGATATAGGATATTTAAAATTGTTATTTCATTATTATGGAAGTCCCAGAGGGTGGTAAGTTCCTGTTTTTCATTGTACCGGTGTTCGCTATTGTCATTATAGTGGTATTTCTGATATTTTCTAAGGGTTCACAGATCCCAAACTTAAATTCAGTAAGTATACAAGGGGAAGAGATTTTAGAGGATATCGATACCCAAGATTTAAATTTAGAGGATATAGAAGGAGAAAATGTTATGGAAAATATTGATTTTGATAAGTTAAAGATAGAAACCACTACAGAAGGGAGTGGTGTTGAGTGTGTATCAGGAGATGAAATTTCAGTACACTACTCTGGTACATTAAGAGATGGCTCTAAGTTTGATAGCTCTTACGACAGAGGTGAGCCATTCTCATTCGTACTTGGAATTGGACAGGTGATACAGGGTTGGGATAATGGGGTTGTAGGAATGAAGGTTGGAGAGAAGAGAGTTTTGGAAATTCCTTCTTCAATGGCTTACGGTGAGTATGGTGTAGGCAGTATCCCTGGAAATGCTGGTTTAGTCTTTGAGGTAGAGCTCTTAGAGATTAACTAGAGCAATCCAAAAAACATAACTATTCCTAATGCTATCATCAGTATTCCTGATATCAGATGCATCATTCTTACGTTGGTATTTCTCCAGTCAGTAACATCCCCAATATTCTTCGTCCCAAGAAATATTAATAGTGTGATGAGAATCATTGGTAATACAAATATGAAGTTGTAGGTTAGTAGATATGGAACTGACTTAAGGAAGTCTAGGGTGGATAGCATACCTCCTAAGATTACATATGGGCCAATAGTGCATGGGAGCAAGAAGAGCGTCACGAAGAGCCCCATACTAAATGCTCCAAGTGGTGATGTAATTCTGCTTACGAATTTCTTCATCTTAGGTCTTAGAAACATTGGCATCTCCGTGCCTGCAGTTCCTGGCCTATATTTAAAGTAGTCTTTTAATTCAAGTGTTCCAAGTATGAGTGCAACTATTGCCAACCCTTTATAAAAGAGCTCTTTAAAGAGCGTAAGAGACTGGAGGAATTGGAAAGCTTTGATAATGAGAAAACCATAGAACATATACATTACAATTACGGCGAGAATGAATGCTAAGCCAGAGAACAGAATCTGTCTTCTATCTTTAGGATTATATGTAGAGATAGCGAGAAGCATGAGAAGAAGTACTGAGATCGCACATGGATTTATAGAATCTGCTAACGCTAATCCTAATATTTTCGTAAGGGATATTGGTTCTTCACATACTACTTCTTCTTCATTATCACAAAACTCTGTATCATCATTTATTTCTGCTTTAGTTTGAACTACATCCCCATTCCATTGAAGTACCCATCCATTAATACTTAATGCATGTTGATATGTTTCACTTCCTCCTGGATATTTTACAATTTGTGGGGTTACAAGCTCTCCTTCTTGAATCTGAAGTGTCCAATCTGCTAGTTGATTTGTTAAAAATGAGACTATTTCTTTATTCTGAGCTTCTGAGAGAGTTGTTATACTCTTCCTTATCACCGCCCTATCCTTTCTATAGATTTTTGGATAACCTTTTAAGGTATTAAGCTCGAAGTCTTCTAATGGAACTCTGTCATTTGGAAGGTGAAAAGTATTCGTGGTTGTGTTGGTAGATAAGCTTAGTTTAAGATTGTTTTTAATCTCTGAATCTCCAACTAAGATAGTTTCTTCGCCAAGGAAGAGTACTGGTATACCCATTCCAACACCATATTCATCGTTGTAATCTGTAATAAGGGTTGCATTCATTGACTCTTCGTATACCTCATATTCAATAAGTATGAAATTTGAGTTTTCCTCAAGTATTTCTTTAATATATGGTGAAGCTAATGAACAGTGAGGACACCCTATTCCTGTAAAATATGTCGCTATATTAAATTGAGATGTTTCTTCTTGTGCGAAGATGTTGGTAGCTGTAAGAAGAAGTATGCTGAAAAAAAATGCTGTAAGTATTGTTTTTTGGAATAGATTTCTCATATTTAGAAATATATACTATCATATATCTCATGAATCTTGAACTCTCAGAAAAACAAACGTCGATTTTGAATGAAATTCTTAAATGGAAAAAGGATCTTCCTACTCAATCTGTCACACTTGGTGGCTATGCGGGTACTGGAAAAACTACACTCATGGGTCATCTTTCTAACACTTTAAGGGAGAAAGACAAGAAGTTGAAAATTGCTTTCTGTAGCTACACGGGTAAGGCTGCTAGGGTTCTCCAGAGGAAACTTAAAGATACCAAGTCTATTTACGGGAATGATTATATTGGTACTATCCATCGCCTCATCTATCGCCCTATACTAGATGATGATGGTGCAATTGTAGGTTGGGAAAAACTATCTCCCAAGGATTTTGCTTACGATATGATAGTTATCGATGAGGCTAGTATGGTCACACAAAACATTTGGAACGATCTCCTTTCATTTAGTAAACCAATACTTGCGGTTGGAGATCATGGTCAACTTCCCCCTATTGAAGGTAAGTTTAATTTAATGGAACAGCCTGAGTTTAGGTTAGAAGAGATATATAGGCAGGAGGCCAACAATCCAATTATTATGGTATCTCAAATCGCTAGAAGATATGGAGTAATTCCTATTCAAGATTTCTCAAGTTGTGTGAAGAAATTAGATAAAAGAGAAATTGATACTGGAGAATTTGTACAAGATTTGTTTGAAAGCTATGATAGTGATTCTATGGTCTTAGTTGGTTACAATAACTCTAGAGTTAGACTTAATCAGGGTATTAGACAACTTCTTGGGTTTGAATCTCCAGAACCTAGTATGGGTGACAGGGTTATCTGCCTAAAAAATAATCACTGGGAGGAAATTTTTAATGGAATGACAGGTACATTGGTAGATATATCTGAAGATGGGAAAAAATACTTTGATGTTGAAATTGATTTGGATGAAGAAGATTACCCTTTCTTGGGGAAAGTGGTTAGGGAGCAATTTAATAGGGCAAAGACATTGTTTGAAGTCCCTGAAGGCGTAAATCTCTTTGATTTTGGCTATGCTTTGACTGTACACAAGGCACAGGGTTCTCAAGCAAAAAGAGTTGTAGTATTTGAAGAAAGATTCCGCCATATGGATGATGATATGTGGAGACGTTGGCTATATACTGCAGTGACTAGAGCTAGTGAAGAGTTGTATATAATAGGGGATTAAAAATAGTTCAACTTTTAATAATTAGTGATATAATTAGAGAGAATTATGATAGTCAAGAACGCTAAACAAGAAAGGTTGTTGAGGGAGGCTGGAAAAATATCCTCTGATATATTACGTACCTTAGGTAGTAATATTGATATTGGTATTACACCCCTACAACTAGAAGAATTAGCACAAAGAATGTGTAAGGAATATGGTGTAAAACCCTCCTTTATGACAGTACCTGGATATAACTATGCTACATGCATATCAGTCAACGACTGTATTTTACACGGTATACCAAACGACACCCCCTTCAAGGAAAGCGACTTAGTTAAGATTGATTTTGGAATTGTGTACAAAAGATTCTGTACAGACCATTGTTGGACATGGGGTGTAGGTAAGATGACAAAAGAGGATAAAAGATTAATGGAAGCTGGGAGAGAAGCCACAGAAAATGGTTGTAAAATGGCTATCGCAGGGAACACAACTGGCGATATTTCTAATGCACTCTACTCTACTGCTACAAAGTATGGCTATACTACTCTAAAAGACTACGTGGCTCATGGTATTGGTAAAACACTCCATGAAAGACCACAAATTCTTTCATTTGGTGAACCGGGTACAGGAGAAAGATTAAAAAATGGTATGGTTGTGTGTATTGAATGTCAGGTAGTGAGCTGTCCGGACACCCACATTAGTGACAATGGCTGGGACATTATGTCCTCTGATGGTTCTAATGGTAGTATGTATGAGTATATGGGTATAATTAGAGAGAAAGGTTTTGATAAGCTAACAGAGAGTTTTTAAAATATTAAGTATAAAATATATGTATGATGTTGCAATAATAGGAAGTGGACCAGCAGGATATAGTGCTGGAATATACTCAAGTAGATACCAATTAAAAACCATAATATTTGGGAAAATGATGGGAGGGACATTGTCGCAAGCTCACAAAGTATGTAACTATCCAGGAATGCAAGATATTGCAGGAATGGATTTAAGTACAAAAATGCATGAACATGCACAAGCCAATGGGTGCGAGATGAAATTTGAAAGTATTACTAGTGTAGAAAAGAAAGGAGACACCTTTCTATTACTCAGTGATAGTGGAAATACTTATGAAAGCAAAACTGTACTGCTCACTACAGGAACCGAGAGGACTAAACTTACAATCCCTAATGAGAAGAAATATCTTGGAAAGGGTCTCTCTTACTGTGCAACCTGTGATGGGAATTTCTATAAAGATAAGACTGTTGGTGTAATTGGTGGAAGTAGTGCTGCTACAATGGCTGCTATAATGCTTAGTAATATAGCAAAGCAGGTCTACATCCTTTATCGAGGTAACGAGCTTAGAGGAGATCCTTCATGGAAAGAGCAAGTCCTCAAGACAGAAAATATACATGTATTACTATCAACCGTAGTTACAGACTTGCAAGGAGAAGAAAGGCTGGAGTCTCTTAAGCTGAGTAAGAAGTATAAAGAGAGTAATATATTGGATGTAGATGGAGTTTTTGTAGAGATTGGGAGCGAACCCAACAAGGATTTACCAATATTGATGGGTATTGAGAGTGATGAGAAAGGATATTTGGAAGTAAATCAAGCACAAAGAGCCAATATTGACGGAATATGGGCAGCTGGTGATTGTACAACCAATTCTAATGGATTTAGACAGGTCGTAACTGCAGCCTCAGAAGGAGCTATAGCCGCTAATGATATATATCAATACTTAAAAGGTAGAAGTTAATCCTCTCTTGAATTAACAAAATCTACCCATTCTTGAAGATAATTGGAACTAGACCACATTTTTGGATCTCCAACATTAAACTCTACTCTACCACCGCTTCTTTCAACCACTTCAAACTCTGGGACAACCTTTGACCCATCTCTATCTCCACCCTTAGTAAACACATCGGGTTTTATTATTTCAATAGCTTCAACACAGTGAGTTGCTGTTAGATGTTCATGAATCACAACATAATCCACACCTTTTATTGTATCAATAATTTTTGCTCTATCCATAGCAGGCATGAAAGGCTTCCCATTTTTTGTAATAGCTCTTGTATCTCCATCTAAAACAACAACAAGTACATCTCCAAACTTCTTAGATTCTACAATTATTGAAGTATGACCAGGATGAAGAGGATCAAAAAAGCCAGAAGTAGCTACAATTGTTTTTCCTTGCAGTTTCTCTTTCCTTAATTTGGGGAAATCTTTTAGTGGAATAACCATATTAATATATTTACAACTTATTTAATATTTAAGCAAAGAAGCTCTCTGATTGCAATACATATACCCTATATTTTTATCTATAATCATAAGTTAGCCTGTAGTTCAACCCTATATTTTCAAAAGATTGGCACAACGACACTTCATGTTACGAGAACTACAAGACATTTGTATTATACAACCCGTTGTATATAATGGGGACACAATACACAACCAATTGTATAAACTATGAAATGTCCATATTGCGCATGCACTACCTCTAAGGTAGTAGACAAGAGAGACAACAACGAAGAAGGCACCACTCGAAGAAGGCGACAATGTCTTAGGTGTGGTAGAAGGTATACAACATATGAGCGGATAGAGAAGATTGATATAAGTATTGAAAAACGAGATAGCTCTTTAGAAAATTTTGATATAGAGAAACTTAAGAAAGGAATTCTTAAAGCAGTTGATACCGAAAGGATACCGATAGCCGATATCGACAAATTCTGTGAGGATGTAGAACGTCAAGTAATAGTAAGTCCCCAGCCACTTACATCTACACAGATAGGCAACATCGTATTGACTTGGTTAAAAACAAAAGACCCTTTAGCCTATATGAGATTTGCTTCTGTCTATCGCAATTTCGAATCTATTAGCGATTTCAAAAAAGAATTAGAAAAAATTAATTAAATTATTTATCTGCCCACATGCCTAACCCAAAATCCAGTACAACACCAAAAAGTGCTACAGTAAAATCCAAGGTTAAGAAAAGAGATGGCCGTATTGTTGATTTCAATAAAGAGCGTATAGAGTCCGGAGTATTTAAAGCCGCAGAAAGTGTGGGAGGGAAAGATAGGGCTAGAGCTAAAGATGTTGCCAACGAAGTAACCAAAAGGCTTTCAGAAAAATATAAAAACAAAGATATTGTTACCACTATAGATATTGCAGATGTCGTACAAGAGACTCTGTTAGATATGGGGCATGGGAAAACTTCTGTTGCTTTTGAATTGTTCCTAGCTCTTCGAAACGAAATAAAAAACATCAACTCTTTGGTAGATGCAAACACCTTAATCCATAAATATATCAACATGGAGGACTGGAGGATTAAGGAGAATAGTAATATGGCATATTCTTGGCAAGGTCTGAATTTCCATATTTCTTCCACAGTTCAGGCCAACTATTGGCTACACAGTATATACCCAAAGAAAATTGGAAGTGCCCATATCAATGCTGATATTCACATTCACGATCTTGGTATGCTTGCTACATATTGCTGTGGCTGGAGCCTAGAGGACTTGTTAGTTAAAGGATTTACTGGTGTCCCTGGTAAGATTGCTAGTTCTCCTGCAAAGCATCTTAGAACTGCTCTAGGGCAGGTAGTTAATTACCTTTATACTCTTCAGCACGAAGCTGCTGGCGCACAGGCATTTTCAAGCTTTGACACCTACCTAGCCCCATTTATTAGATACGATGACTTATCATACAAAGAGGTTAAACAAGCTATGCAAGAGTTTCTCTTCAATATGAATATCCCAACTAGAGTTGGATGCCAAACTCCTTTTACCAATATCACTATGGATCTTAGACCACATGGGATGCTTGCTGATCAGGCTGTAATTATTGGTGGTAAGCCACAAAAGGAGACATATGGAGAATTCCAGAAAGAGATGGATATGATTAACAAAGCATTTTGCGAAGTTATGCTAGAGGGAGATTCACAAGGCAGACTTTTCTCTTATCCAATTCCTACATACAATTTGACAAAAGATTTCGAATGGGAGAATCCTAAATATGACCAGTTATGGGAAATGACGGCAAAGTACGGTATCCCCTACTTTAGCAATTTTATTAATTCCGATATGAGCCCCGACGATGCTAGATCTATGTGCTGCAGATTGCGCTTGGACAACAGGGTATTAAGAAAAAGGGGTGGTGGTATGTTTGGAGCAAATCCTCTTACTGGAAGCATTGGTGTTGTAACTATCAACATGGCAAGAATTGGATATCTTGCGAAGAATAGGAAAGAATATTTTGAGATGCTTGACCATTGGATGGATGTCTCAAAAAAGAGCTTAATGATTAAAAGAGAATTTGTAGAAAAATACATGAAAAAGGGACTTTATCCATACTCTAAGTTCTACCTAGCAGATGTTGCTAAGAGATTTAAAGGGGAATATTTCAAAAACCATTTTAGTACAATTGGCTTACTTGGTCTTAACGAATCAATAGTCAACTTTATGAAAGATGAAGATATTACCACTAAGAAAGGCCACAAATTCGGTGTTGAAGTTATGGACCATATGAGAGAGCGCCTAATGGATTATCAAAACGAAACCAATCAACTCTTTAATCTGGAGGCCACTCCTGGAGAGAGTACAACATACAGATTTGCTAAAGCTGACAAGAAGAAGTATGAGGATATAATTTGTGCTGCAGATATTGGCTCAACAAAAGCTATGGATCCTTACTACACCAACTCTTCTCAACTTCCAGTAGGATATACAAATGATGTATGGGAAGCTTTAGATTTACAAGACGACTTCCAAGTTAAATATACAGGAGGTACAGTTCTCCATATATTCTTGGGCGAAAAGATGCCAAGTATCGAAAGTACGAGAAGTTTCGTAAAAAAAATTGCTGAGAATTACACATTACCATACTTCTCTATCACCCCCACCTTTAGTGTATGTCCAAAGCATGGATATATTTCAGGAGAACATGAATTCTGTCCAAAATGTGATGCTGCATTAGGATTTAAGGAGGGAATGGATTATATTACTGCCGAATATTAGAATATTTAAATTATAACTGCTCAAGTTATGAAGAAAGTTCAGAGACAAAGATGCGAGGTATACTCACGAGTTGTGGGATATATCAGACCTGTCAAGCAGTGGAATAAAGGGAAAGTCTCAGAGTTCCATGACAGAAAGATGTTTGACTAAATATGTTAATAGCTGGTTTTGAAAAGAACTCATTACTAGACTACCCTAGTAAGATTGCATCTATTGTATTTACCTATGGATGCAATCTCAGATGTGGTTACTGTCACAACCCCGAGTTGGTTACAGAGCCTTGTAAAAAAGATGCGATTATAGCCGAGGATATGGTTCTTACTTACCTCAAAAAGCGCAAGGGTTTAATTGATGCTTTAGTGATTACAGGGGGCGAACCTACACTACAATCTGACTTAATCCCCTTTATCAAAAAAGTTAAAAGTCTAAATCTGTTAGTTAAGCTTGATACCAATGGAGTATTAGACAGTATTGTTAAGGAGATAATAGGGTTAGACATAGTAGACTACTGGGCAATGGATATCAAATACCCTCAAGAATATTACGAAGAGTATGATATAGATACTAAATCAATTAGGCGTAGTATTGATATGATTATGGATAGTGGAAAGGATTATGAATTTAGAACCACCTATGTCAAAGGCCTACATACCATAGAAGACGCCAACGGCATTGGAGAGATGATTACAGGGTGTAAGAACTACTACATACAGAACTTTAGAAAGGGAAAAACCATAGATCCTACACTAGATAGAAGCAATTCCTTTACAGAAGGAGAGTTAGAAGCTATTAAAAAGATTGTCACTCCCTATGTAGATCGTGTAGCTATAAGATAGCCTTCATACCACCCACCTCTCTCTGATTTATAGAATCTCACTCTCCAACAATCTGTATGCTATTGTACACATAGGTAGAGATGTTATATACTTGGAGATATAAATTATATTTCAAAAGTTATGGCAGAAACAACAACTGCAAAGAGTGCGGAAAAGGTTTATACCTTGGAAGACATTAAGTTTAATGAAGAGAATAAGACAATGGCAATACTAGGATGTATTCCTATTGTTGGTTTAATTCTTCTTTTCACAGAAAAGGATGATAAATTTGTAAGATATATGAGTGCACAGTTTGTTATTGCAGCATTAGTCTCAGTAGCATTATCAATACTTGTTGTTATTCCTATATTAGGAATACTTATAGCTATTGCATCATTCTTCTATGGAATTGTAATATTTGTAATGATGATTATGGCAATGGTTAAAGTTTCAAATGGAGAAAGATACGACCTACCTGTAATTTCTGAGTATGCTCTTAAACTTATGGCTAAGATTTAATCGTTTGTTATCATAGACATACCTAAAAAAGGGAGGATTTCTCCCTTTTTTGTTTTCATAATCTATGGTAAAATCTCATCAAGTGGTATCGGGGAATAGTTCAGATGGCTAGAACGCTGCTTTTGGGAAGCAGAGGTCGCAGGTTCGAGTCCTGTTTCCCCGACCAATATAACTCCAGATGAAAAACCTTCTTTAGAACTTGACTCCATAATTACATTTAGAGTATATTAAAAATATACTAAGTTGTTATTTCATTTCCAAAAGAAATGCTGGACGATTTAATAAAAACGATAGGGCCAGTGAGAAATGCCCTAAATCAAGACCAAACTCCAAACAAATCAGGAGGTGAGACAAATAATACTTTCCAAATAGAAACAGAAAGGGACGAAACCCTACACAATGCAACAAAGGATCAGGTGATAGCTGGGCAGAATTCAACTAGCTCTGATAATTCCTTTATGACTTTATCCAAAGGTGAAGATTTTATACAAGTTGCTCATTCAGATAAAGGATTCGTTGTTCAATACAAAAAAGACGGCAAACAATTTGAAGCAAAAGAAGTTTTATCAAAAGAAAAAACGGGAAAGTTATGCGTAAGTTTTTACAATGAAGAAAACTTAAAGGGGGTGGCTAACTGGAGTGACTTTTAGTTACTATAAATCTCCAAAACCCCAGCATAATTACCATATTTTATTTAATTCTTTATATAATCATGACAGACAAACAAAATGTCCCGGTAACGAGTGAGCCCGTGGCAAACAGCCCAGTAACAGACGCCCCAGCAGTCGACTCAGTTTCAGAGCCTAAGGGGAAAAAATCAAAGGTATGGCTCATTGTACTTATCATCGTCCTCATCTTACTATGCCTTGGTATTAGTGCAATAGTATTCTTTGTTAGAAATATGTCCACGGATACAATTTCAGATCTCTCCGATACCAACGAACAAGTAGACGAAATTGATGAGTCGACAGATACTACAAACCTCAGTGAAAGCTCTGATCTGGCAGGGAAGTGGGTAGATGTATATTCTGAATCTGGACAAGGAAGTAAAAATACAAAAATATTTCAGATAGACCGGGACAACAGCAATGGATGGCAGATTATCTATACATTCGCAGGAAGCTCGGATACTTCGACATTATCTATTGATTCGACTTCCCCACCTTTAACTTATGGAACTACTGTAGTCGACCATGTATATGAGAATGGCGAGGTCAGCCTAGATGAAGATGGTCCTTACTATCTTACGATTGCAACAGACGACGATTCTTCTTGGACAATACAGATAAAACAACTTATGAACGATCAAATACTAACAAACGTCCTAGACGATAGCACAGGAGAATGGGCCGATATATTGTCAGACGAAGGAATCGGAAGTCAAAACACAGAGGTTTTCCAAATCAGCAAAGATAATAGTAAAGGGTGGGAAATCGTCTACACATTCCAAGGAAGTTCTGACACCTCAACCTTGTACATTGAATACGTTGTTCCAGAGTTGACTTACGGTACAACCGTAGTTGAATATGTATACGAAGGTGGAACATTTACTTTCGACGAAACCACGACAGGTTCATACTATTTGAGAATTGGGACTGATGACAACTCATCCTGGACAGTAGAAATCCGACAACTTCTGGACTAGTTTAAAACCATATGTTCTTTTGCTAAGTACAGTTCAGATAGTAAGGACGCTACGTTTGGGGGACAGAGGTCAGGTTCAAGTCTTATTTGCCCCACCAACACAATTACTTCTCAACATTCTCTATCTCTATCCCACCCTTCAATAATATCTGGTTCATTCTCTTTACTGTCTCTACTGCTTCAGTACCATTCGCATACTCTGATAAGTAGCGGAAGTAACGCCGTATAATCTCTTGCTTTGCAGCTTCTCTACACACACTATCATCTACAATCCCTGTAGCTGCCATATTTACCCCCATATCGGTTGGAGATTTATAATTTATCACATTCCCTCCAGATATCCTCTTTAGAATACTCCTAAGTATTCTAAAGTTCACTATATCCCTATCATAATTAACTGCCAATATGTTGTATGCCTCTTTATGAAATGGGTCTATCATATTTATATCACCAATATCTGCAGTAGCCGCTTCATAAGCAAGATTTATTGGGTGATTTAAAGACAAGTTCCAGATAGGAAATGTCTCAAACTTAGTATAACCAACCTCAACTCCCCCCCTATACTCATGATAAATCTGACTTAAGCACACACCCATTTTCCCAGAGCCTCCACCAGGTCCTGTTACAACAACTAACTTCTTCTTAGTTTCAATCTTAGACTGCTTAGGGAGATTTAAAAGTACACTCTCCATATTTGTAGAATATTCTGGAATTACATTATGAAGAAATGTAACAATCCCCATCTTTTCCAACCTGCTCTTAAATATCTCAACCCTCTGCTCATCCGTGTAACGTGTTATAACAACATTCTTAATCCCCATTCCATAATTCCTTAAGCTATCTATCTCCTTAATGGCTTGATCATCATATGCCAATCCTGTATCACCTCGTATCTTCCCCTTTTCAATATCTTGTGCACTTATACAATAGATTATCTCTAAATCACCCAACTCTTTTAGAAGTTGTAATTTTGTATCAGGCCTATATCCAGGCAAAACCCTTACCGCATGCCTGTCATTAATTAATTTCCCACCAAACTCTAGATAAAGTTTATCATACTGATCTAAACGCTCCGTAAGTTTTTTCTTCTGGGCTTCTAAATATTTATTTGTATCAAACCCCTGTTTTTGAGTATCCATAATGGTGTTGTATGGTAAAAATAAAAAAGAGAGTTTTTTTTTCATAGTTCTTAAACTATAAAAACCCTCTTTAACAAAAACCATGAAAAGTATAGCATACTCTTCTGTACAACGTAAGCAATATATAGATCATCGCAATGCTTGACTTGGTGCCCCTTATATATATACTATAAATATACTATATACAATTGAAAGAGATTAATGAAAATATGCTGCCCTCCTAAAATCTTTCTCGTACTGTTTTTTATTCCACTAACACTGCTTTGTGTTCTAAGACCAATACCTCTACAAGCTGCCAGCACATCAATAGTTATTAATGAGATTGTGGGGAACCCCTCAGGTTCTGAGCCACTTAATGAATGGATTGAATTATACAATTCATCAAGTAACGAAGTGAATATGGCCGACTGGATATTAACAGACCTTGATACCTCTGCCTCTGGAAGAGGTACCTCCTTGTACCATGATGGAGTTTTTATATTCCCACCTCTTATCGTTCCACCGGGTGGCTATGTCCTCGTTTCTGTTGGGGCACATGCAAATGGACAGGGCTACTATAATAATGATTATCACTTTGATTTCGCTTCGGGAGATTACACTTCCACCTTATACTGGGGACGAACCTCCGGTGGCCTAAACAACGCTGGTGAACAAATTGTTTTACTTGAACCAATTGATGGCATACTCCCTATTTATGACGATACAAACAACTACATAAGAGGTACTTTAGTTGATTTTGTTACTTACGGAGGCATGGCATCCAGTGGTAATAACAATATTGCAATCGATGCAAACGCTAATGGTGTAATTGATGGAGATGAATACCCTGGAGGTACTGATTTTACCAATATTCAATCTGAAAGAGCACATGAACCAGGAACAAATTCTGACGATTCTTCCATAGCACTTGATCCAAACGGTGATGATCAAGATGGTAGTTCAGACTGGCAAGATATCACTGCTGGATTTGCCACACCTGGAACTTCTAATGACGGAAGTACCGGACCAAGCTCAAACACCTTGTATGAAGAACAGTCGGGCCTAATTATCAACGAAATCGTATATAATCAGGCAGGTGGAGATGCTTGGCTGAATGAAGATGACGAACAGATTGAGCTATACAATCCAACAACGGAGCCAATTTATATTGGGAATTGGGCAATTACCGACTTAAAGACAGCTACAAGTGGTGGTAACCATGACACATACGACTACAACTATCATGATCATGTTTTTATTTTCCCTGGGTTACTTGTTCCACCCCAAGGTTTCGTTGTTCTTAATTTAGGCCTGGAGAGACCACAAAGCGATTGGAGTTTCGAAGGTGATAATATGGTGACTATATATTGGGGACGTGACAGATGTATTCTCAATGACGATGGTGATGAAGTTGTCCTATTGAGTCCCATTGATTACACAACCCCCGTCTACAACGATACTACGAATGTGTTGAGGGGGAATATCCTTGATGTAGTTATCTACAATTCCATAGGCTCTAATGATGGGAATGATATTATAATTGATTCTAACGGAGACAATGATGGCGACGACCCTGGTGAGCATGCTGCTGGAGGATTTCTTAACAATCACACTGCCGCAACCCACACCGGCACCTCGCTAACAGGAGATGAAGAATCTATTGCTTTACATCACAACGGGGAGGATTCTGACAGTGATTCTTTTTGGTCAGTAGAAACACTTTCTACCTATTTATCAACTACACAACAATCAGCCACAAGACCTGTAAGTGGGGACATCTTTACATTTTACGGAGATGGTATAAGCATTGGGGCAAGAAACGATCAGCCAATTTCAATCATTACGGTTGCAAATACTGCTATTGACCAAACAGGGGATGTAAATGTTCATGAAATTGGTGATAGAATTCAATATACGATTACATTGGAGAATTCTGGGGACAAAGAAGATGGGATTAGCTTTGAAATCGATACACCCTCACGCACAACCTATGTTTCATCTTCTGCAACTTCAGGAGTTCTCACTATGAATGGCGACACACTCAACTGGACAGGATTAGTACCACGCACTAATCCAGTTACCCTCTATATGTACGTCGACATTGCATCAGATGACTCCCACAGCGGTGTCGTTAGTAGCCAAGGTATTGCCAGCTTTGATGGACAAGGTAATAATACCCAAAACACAACTTCTCTCTCAGATGATCCCGATACTCCCGACCAAGATGATGCTACTGTATTGGGAGTAGCAGACGATGGGGATAGTGGCTCAACAGAGACACTTAGTAGTACAGGGATTAACCAAATTGGACATATAAACTTTGCAAGATTACTAATACTGTTTTCTACACTAAGTCTTGCTATATCTCTGAGGTGGAAAGTAGAAATACCCTCCTCTTTTACTTAGGGAAAGCTTCAATCACAATACGTCCATCATCCGATCCTGCGAGAGTACATGTATACAAGGTTAGCCTGCTCTTTTCTGTTTGCTTCTCTATTTCCATTTGGTCTGGCTCTACAACATAGATATTCTTAACAACATATATATACATCACATGATTCCAAACAATTTTGATTTCATCATCCACTTCCAACTTATCAATATTATAAAAAGGAGACTTTCTTCTTGTACTATCTACTGTCAGCCCAAGTTCTTGCCTATGTGCTGTCAAAAGAAAGTTCCCCACCTTCTCTGGATCCCCCATTTCAGGGAATTTGTGATATACCCCTAGAGACAAGACTTCCTCGCCACCTTCAAAGATCTCCTCAAACAAATCTATCTTGGGAATAATAATCCAATTCTTTTCAATAAATTCTTCTTCCATACTACCTACCTCAACCCCATTATCAATCACGGAGATATTCGATACCTCCTTTGGAAGAGGCATCATAATTGATGGAGACATAATTAACACCATCAAATAGATTCCTATCAACAAACTCACTAAGGATGCAAATATTAAAAATCTACGAAGTCTAAAGGCGTTTTTATTAATTAGAGCCCTCACTTTCCTAACAAGAATATTATTGGAACTTTCCCTAAGGTAGGTCTCTGTTGTTTCCAAACACTAATTGGTTGTGTGATAATTTTTTCATTTTCTCCATTAACTTCAATTCCCAAACAAAGGATTGTGTCCTCTGGTAGTTCAAGTAGGGCCTTAAACATACCCTCATTTCTATATGGGGCTTCTATAAATATCTGGGTTCCTTCACCTTTGTATACTCGATGGAGTAATTTGTTTAAATCCCTTTTTCTTTTGTTTGATTTCCGTGCTAAGTACCCATTGAAGGTAAACTTCTCTGCGTATAATCCGCTTGCCATCAATGTAAGCAATATGGAAGATGGGCCAATCATTGGTACCACTTCTATATCCAGTTTCTGACAAAGCATTACTACATCCTCTCCAGGATCAGCAATACATGGAGTTCCTGCATCAGTCATTAGGCCCATATCATTACCTACCATTAGAGGCTGAATTAGGTCCTGTATTTCTTCCTCTTTGGAGTGCTCATCATATATTCCCATCTCTATCTCTTGTATCGGGATATTGAGTTTAATACTAGAAAGATATGCTCTAGCAACCTTTGGTGTTTCTACAATGAAGTGTTTGAGATTACCCACAATCTTTATATCCATTGGCAATATCGCACTATTGAAATCATCTCCTGATATTGGTGTTGGTATTAAGTAAAGTTTCCCTTTATTCATTAATATGTTCTATCAAATTTACTATCTATCTCCCCTATTCTCATTTTCCATACAATTGGTCTTCCATGAGGGCATGAGTAGGGATTCTCACAATCTAGTAGGTTGTAGTATATATCCTTCATAAGTGGAACCTCTAATCTTTGTCCAGCCCTAATACTGGCATGACAAGCCATAGTAGCTACCACATCCATTTTAAGCCTATCTAAGTCTTTCTTACTGTCCTCAATATCCATATGTGTGATATCTTCAAAGAGTTTAGTGATATCTGCATGCACAAATTCCACAGGAATAGATTTAACAATCAATTTATCCTTCTTAATTTCAATATCAAAACCGAGATTGTTTATCATACCCTTGTTCTCCTCTAAAAATTCAATGTCGGAGTGTGTAATACCCATCTCAGTTGGGACTAAGAGGTTTTGAATATCGGTATTCTTAATTTCTACACTCTTAGAAAGTTTCTCAAAGGTAATTCTCTCTGCTGCAGCGTGTTGATCTATCATCCATATCTCATCTTCAAATTCTACAATGATATATTTCTTAAATATTTGATAAAAAGAGAAAACCTCCTCTTTTTTGTAATCCTTGCCTTCTTCTTTAGACTCTAGGAAAGATGTTTGTATACCGATATCAGATGCGCCTAATGGTTTGGAGTCTTTTAATATAGCTTCACTGAACTTCAAGCTATCTTTTACTGTACCACCCTTAGAAAAGGAAATGTTCTTAGATGTAGTGTAATCCTTTGGCTTTCTAGAGAAGTCGGGAGTGTATTGAGCTTTACTATCATCCTTCCCAACATCTTTGTAGCTTACAAGATTTTCTATAGCTTTGGACACTGCCTGTTCTACAGCAGAGAATACTCTATATGGGTTTAAGAATTTCACCTCTTCTTTCCTTGGATGAATATTTACATCTACCAGTTCTGGATTAATATTAACTGCAATTAGGAAAGGGACTTTCTCTCCATGGGGAATATATCGCTCATAGCCCTGTATTACAGCTCTAGCAATCCCATTGTCCCATACGCTTCTTCCATTCACAAAGATATGTTGAAACTTAGTTCTTTTCTTGTGATCTGATGGATGTGCAGTTAGACCAGAGACCTTAATACCATTACCTTCAAAAAACACTTCTTTCATCCTATCTACAAAATCTTGTTTAAGTACCTCTTTTACTCTACCTTTCTCCAATATTCCAGCATTTGCTTCTTTAGATAGAAGATTAATGACCTGTTTGTCATCTTTAAAAAATTCGAAGTGAATATTGGGATATATCAGGAAGTAAGAAGTTAGCATATCTAGGATGTGCCTGTACTCTGTCTGTGTTGTTTTAAGATATTTCTTCCTTACTGGTATATTCTCAAAAATGTTCTCTACCTTTACTACAGTACCACTCTCTCTAGGAGCACTACTAATTCTTTGCTGTGAGTCAGTACTAAACGATATCTTGTTACCGACCTTCTCCCCCTCATACTTTGATGTCATACTAACCTTAGAGACTGCTACAATGGTAGAGAGTGCTTCCCCTCTAAACCCCATACTTAGCAAAGTATTAAGATCATCCATATCGGACAACTTAGTAGTAGTATGTGCTAAGAATATGTCAGAGAGATTCTCCTTGGGAATACCTACTCCATTATCACTTACTTCAATGAGTGACATACCTCCATCCCTCACTTTGATTGTAATCTTGGTAGCTCCTGCATCAATACTGTTGTCTAGTAGCTCCTTTACAATGGATGAGGGTCTTTCGATAACCTCTCCCGCTGCTATCTGATTTATCACTTCCTTTGTAAGTTTATTAAGCTGTAATTTCTTTTTCATACAACATATTGTAACACAACTGAAGTGTAGATATGTTAAAATTAGAGATGATTAAGAACAATTTCAAGCTACAATCAAAATACAAACCTTCTGAGGATCAATCTAAGGTAATTTCTCAATTAGGGGATGGTCTTGAGAAAGAAAACACAAAACAAACATTGCTTGGTGTAACTGGTTCAGGAAAAACCTTTGTGATGGCTAATCTCATTGAGCAGTACAACAAACCTACTTTGGTACTTTCTCACAACAAGACTCTGGCGGCACAGCTGTATGAGGAGTTTAAGGAGTTCTTTCCAAACAATGCTGTTAAATATTTTGTATCCTACTACGATTACTACCAACCAGAGGCATATGTTCCTTCTAAAGATCTCTACATTGAAAAAGAATCTCAGGTGAATGACGAGATAGAGGCGATGAGGTCTAGTGCAATGAATGCGTTGCTTAATAGGACGGATACTGTAGTGGTTGCTTCTGTGTCTTGTATTTACAATATTGGTAGTCCAGAGAACTACAAGAACAAGGCTATCTATCTCAATATTGGTCAGAGTATTAATCTTGATACTCTTGCAAGACAGCTTATATTCATGAGATATGAACGAAGTACATATGATTTAGAGAGAAAAGGGTTTAGGATATCGGGGGATAATGTGGAAATATATATGCCATATGATGAGTACCCCGTAAGAATTGAGTTCTGGGGTAACGAGATTGATGCTATTTCTAAAATACATCCAATTACAAGACAGAAGGTTGAGGAGTTAAAAGAGTTGGATGTTTTTCCAGCTACACCTTTGGTGTTTGAAAGAGAGAAGATATTGGATGCGGTAGAGAGGATAAAGGGGGATTTAGAGAAGCGAGTAGATTTTCTTAAGAATATTGGGAAGTTGGTAGAGGCTCAAAGGTTAGAAGAAAAGACTATGTATGATTTAGAAATGCTTAGGGAGGTTGGATATTGTAAGAGTATGGAGAACTACTCCATCTACTTTGATGGTAGGAGTACAGGAGAACCTCCTTTTTCACTTCTTGATTACTTTCCCAAAGATTATCTTCTCTTAATTGATGAGAGCCATATCACTATTCCTCAGGTTGGTGGTATGTACAATGGGGATAGGGCAAGGAAAACCAATTTGATTGAGTACGGTTTTAGATTGCCAAGTGCATATGATAATAGGCCTCTTAATTTCGAAGAGTTTAGAGATAGACAGAGTAATACCATATATTTCTCTGCTACTCCTAATGAGTGGGAGTTAAGGGATAGTAATAAGCGTATAAGTGAATTACTAACTCGACCTACTGGTTTACTCGACCCTGTTATCGATGTAAGACCTACAGAGAACCAAATAGATGATGTAATTAGTGAGATTGGTAAGAATGTAGAGAAGGGACAGAGGGTAATTGTAACAACTTTGACCAAGAAGATGTCAGAAGATCTCACCGACTATCTCAAGGAATTAAATATCAAGGTACAGTATCTTCACTCCGATATTGATACTGTAGAGCGTGTAGAGATTCTTAGGAATTTAAGACTTGGTAAGTATGATGTGGTTGTAGGTATTAATCTTCTTAGAGAGGGTATTGATCTTCCAGAGGTTTCACTAGTACTCATCTTGGATGCAGACAAGGAGGGTTTCCTTAGATCCAAGACCAGTTTAGTTCAAACCATCGGGAGAGCCGCTAGACATGTAGAGGGTAGAGTCATCTTGTACGCAGACAAGGAGACGGACAGTATGAGGTATGCTATAGAAGAGACCAATCGTAGACGAGAGTATCAGATGGAGTACAACAAGGAGCACGGGATTACTCCAAAGAGTATAGAGAAAGAGATTAGGGATTCGTTAGTAGAGAAAGAGAAATTAGAGGATAGGTCTGTAGAGTTTGATATCAAAGCTCTTTCAGAGAAGCAGAAGAGGTTACTAATTAAGGATTTAGACTCTAAGATGTTGTTTGCTGCTTCTAACTTACAGTTTGAGAAGGCAGCAGATTTAAGAGACCGAATTAAAGATATTAAATTAAGTATATAAATATATGTTTGAATTTCTTAAAGGTAAAACACGCTATGCTCTAGCACTTGGCTCAGGTGGAGCTAAGGGTTTTGTACATATTGGTGTAATCAAAGCCCTTGAAGAGCTAGATATTGAAATCACCCATATTGGTGGTACCAGTATTGGTGCTCTAATTGGAGGAATGTATGCACTGTGGGGAAATATCTCTCAAGTTGAGACTATCTTTGTTGGATATGATACAAAACGATTACTTCAAATTTTTGGCAGTGATGTTGGGTTACTAAACGGCGTACTTAAAGGGGACGCTTTTATGGAAGAGTTAGAAAAGTATGTTGGTAATGCCAGTATTTCCGATTGTGCGATCCCTTTTATAGCAGTTAGTGTAAATATTCTAACAGGAGAGAAAGTTTATCATACTTCAGGGCTACTTAAAGATGCAATGAGGGCTAGTTCTTCTATCCCTCTTGTTTTCAAACCTTTCGAAAACAATGGTAGATATCTAGTAGATGGGGCTCTTGCTGAGAGTGTCCCTGTACATGCCGTTAAGAGTATTGGAGGGAGGAAGGTTCTTGGAGTAAATGTTCAGGGGTTATTTGAGGATGATGGTAAGAAACTTAATATTGCAGAGTTATCAAATAGGATATATTTAACAAATTTATATCATATTGCACAGAAGGATTTAGAATCTGCAAACAAGAAACTGTTTATCAATATCAAGAACAATTCTCTGAAGAAGATGGTAGAGAAGAGGGTTGAATACATTGATATGGGGTATAAAGAAACTCTTCGGTTATTCAAGTAAATATTGATAATTGTCTCTCTGGTTCATACTTAACTCTTTTGTTTTGAAAATTGTATTTCTTCTTGATATTTCTAATCTTAATATAGAAAGCATCTCTATAAACCTTTTCTACAAAAGCACCTTTATACATCCTCTCATACTTAGGTAGAAGTAAAGGGTATTCTTTTTTTAGAAATTTAAATACTTTTTCTTTTGTGTCTCCCTTTAGATTAAGGATAGCGGGTAGTACAAAGTCTATACCTGTCTCCTTAGCATTCTTAAATATATATTCTAAACTCTCCACATCATCTGTGATATATGGGAATATTGGCATCATTAGTATACCTGTACCTGCTTTAGTCTCTTTTTTAATTCTCTCTAGCATATTAAATCTTTTAATTGTTGGTGGAGAGTATGGTTCGAACTTTTTACGTTTTTTTTCTTCTTTAAAGGCAATACTGGATGCAATATTTACTACGGTTTTTTCAGACAGTTCTTTTATCAACTCTATATCTCTTAGTATAAGGTCTGATTTAGTACATATACATATTGGGTTTTCATACTTAATCATTAGTTTAAGGATCTTAGGCATTAGTTCTAATTTCTTTTCTATTGGTTGGTATGTGTCTGTTACTCCCCCAATATTTATCACTTCTCCTTTCCAGTTTCTAGAGGTTAGTTGTTTTTCTAAAACCTCTACTATATTTTCTTTGTAGTAGATATCATTGAAAAAGTCTTTTGAGTCTAAGTATTTATGTGAGTATTGAGCAAAGCAGTATATACAGTTGTGTTTACATCCTCTGTATATGTTTAGATCATATTTGTATGGTAGGTAGTTAGATTTGAGTTTGTGTAGGGCTGTTTTTGATTGGAGAGGTTTGTACATAGGGTATTATATCACTCCACAGACTACTTCTTACCTTTTCTTTTTATTAGTAGAATGATCTGATAGAGGAGTAATCCAAATATTCCTCCTAGGATTAAACCTAGTGCTCCGAAGATGATTACTGTAACTATAATGAGTCCTATTGAACCGAATATTGCGTCAAATCCAGAGAGTTCTGCCATTTGTGTTGGGAACCAGAATTGGAGACCATACATTACCGAAAGGATTGCTCCACCAACAGCCCCTATTACAATCACTAGGAAATTCTTCCCAGCTTTTTTAATTAATGATTCCTTTTTTTTCATTTATCTAATTACAAAATTTAATCCAACTATCCAAATTTCTATTCTTTAGTATACCAGAGTATTTATTATTAATCGCTTCTGAGCAAAAATCGTCTAAGTTTATATCGTTATCTGTATATTCTACCTGGAATACTGGCTTGTTTGCATCAATGAATGGTTTGAAGTCATCACAGAAGTTCCATATATGGCAGTCTTCTAGTAGAGCCCAGTCGTAGTGTTCTATTAGGTCTTCTACTTGATCAGGGTTGTTTTTCAAACCAATGCACATGTTTCTTAGGTGTACTTGTTTGGATATCCATATGTTAAATTCAAGTTGTTCTTCATAGGTTATATTAAATCCTGTGTCTTCCATATATCCTTCTATATTGTCTGGTTCTATAGCATCACATCCTTTTTCTTTAGCAAGATCAAATCTTTTCTCAAGGGTATGGCTAAAGAGTTTGTAGTTAGATATATCTAGCCATCTTTCTCCTTCCCATCCTTCGTATTCTTGTCCTAGGACTTCTTTAGGGAAGAGTTCTGCATCATCACGGTAGTCTTCCCATGCTCCTACGTTGATGTAGCAGATTACTTTCTTACCTTCTTTGTGTAGTTGAGTTATTGTTTCTTTTGGTGTTTCAAAGAGGTCTATATCGTAGATATCCGCTTCTATACTCATATCTATTGGATAGGCAGAGAGTTGCCATTGTAGTGTGTTTCCTATCTGTGGGGACCAGTAGTTAGTTTCTTTCTCCTTAGTGTAGAGAAGAATACTGCCTAGTATGGAGAGGGTTAGGAGGATTATTAGGGTTGTTTTTAGGTGTTTCATTGTATTGATTTCGTGAAGTCGGTTACAATCTCAATTTCGTGTCCTTGGAGAGTGTTGTTTCCTCCAAATTCTAGAGTCCCTTTTACAAACTCGCCGTTTAGAACTGTTGGGAGCCAGAGCTCATCACCATCCCACATCAAATCGTATGGTATTTCATCTACATTAAACCATTGAGGCTTCATCTCTTCGCTTTCTGAGGGTTCATTATCCCAATTCTCAGTTAGATAGACATGTGTCAGTTGATTCCAGTCTGTATTATCAGGGCATGTGAATGTTAGTTCAGCTACTTTCTGAAGGTCTAGTACATATACTCCAATTTCTTCTTGTGCTTCTCTTCTTGCTCCTTGTTCAATTGTTTCTTCTATCTTGTCTCCTACCTTTCCACCTACTCCATTCCATTTGTTAATGCCGAAGCCTCTTTTCTTCATAGCGAGGCATACTTCAGATATCTTTCCTTTGTTTTTCTTTATAAGGAAGACAATAGTTACATCACGAAATTTTTCTATACTCAATTTGTTAATTTGTGAAAAGTTATTTAAGTCTCTTTATCTCTTTTGCATTCTTCTTTGTAATTACCTTTGTTCCTGTCTTCTTCTCAATTTCTTTTCTAGCATTACCAGCAATCTCACCACCATCTTTCGCTATATCCTTACTTTGTTTAAAGTCTGTTGGTTGTTTTGTTTTTCATTGGTATATTTTAACATAGCTGTATTGAGTTATACATTGAATAAGAGGGTAGTTCATTAGGATTTAACACTTCTGATTTATTAATCCCCCTATATATTGTAAAATACTCTTATGGGACAAAGAGTGATCACTAAAACAGACTTCATGTCATATCTAGATGCTCCACGTCATTTGTGGGCAATAAAGCATGGGAAAATGAGTAAGAAAGAAATAGGAGCTTACCTTGGCCATCTCTATGAACAGGGATATATGGTTGAAGAACTTGCAGTACAATATATTAAGGAACATCTAATTCCTCAGTACAAAGTAGCAAACGAGGATATATTACTCCAGCTATCACAGACTGAAGAGCCTACAAATGATGCAGATGGTCGCTATGAAGCACGTACAGACTTACTCATTAAAAACCCTACTACAAATAAATGGGATATGTATGAGGTTAAGTCTTCTACTAAGGTAGATAAAAAACATAAGTATGATGTAACCTTTCAGTCATTGGTATTTGAAAAGCATTACGATCTTGGTGATATCTATATCCTTCATCTCAACAAAGAATATTTTAGAGATGGTGAGATTTCTCTTGAGGAGTTGTTTGTTGCAGAGAATGTTACAGAGGTTGTAGAAGAGTTAAAAGATGAGGTAAAACAAAAGAGGTATGAAGCATATCTAATGGTAGAGACTGAAAATATTGAAGATGTAGAGAAGTGTATACGTCCTAAGAAGTGTCCCTGTATTGAATTGTGTCATCCTAACCTACCTGAGTACTCAATATTTGATATTAATAATCTTACTCGCAGTGAGAGGAAGGTAAGAGAGCTTCTGGAGGATGGTGTACTGGATATTATGGATGTTCCAAAGGATCTACCTTTGTCTGAGAAGCAGAGACTTCAGGTAGATGTTGCTCAATCGGGAGAGACAACTATTATGGATGTAGAGATCAGGGAGTCTTTGGATGAGCTTGTTTATCCTTTGTATTTCTTAGATTATGAGACTTTCAATCCTGCAATTCCTATGTATGATGGGTACAAGCCTTATGATCAGATGCCTTTTCAATATTCTGTGCATGTACTTAAATCTCCTGGTTCAGAGTTAGAGCATTATGAGTTTGTAGAGACAGAGGCTATTGACCCTATTCCTAAGATGTTTGATTCTTTAGAGAGTGTGATTGGTAGAGAGGGTTCTATTATTGTCTGGAACAAGTCGTTTGAGGCTACTGTTAATACTCGTGTGGGTGAGATTCATACTCGTTTTAAAGAGTTTGGAGAGAGTATGAATAGTAGGATGTATGATCTTATGGTTATCTTTAGGGATCCTTTGTATGCAGATCCTAAGTTTAAGGGGAGTTATTCTATTAAGAAGGTTTTGCCTGTATTAGTTCCAAATCTTTCTTATGATGGTTTAGATATTGGAGAGGGTTCTGTAGCTATGGCTAGTTGGAATGAGATGGTTTATGGAGAGGGGAAGGATAGGGAGAAGGTAAAGAAAGATTTGTTAAAGTATTGTGAGTTAGATACTTTGGCTATGGTTAGGATATGGGAGGGGTTGGTGAAGACAATCTCTCAAATCTGAACTATCTCTCATGCCTTCTTTTTCTTATAACATTAACGTTTCTACCTATTACTTTGCTTAAACAATTTTGATATAATAAAGTTATGAAAATAAGTTCATTATTCAATCTTAATAAAAGTCAATTCGAATTGGATTTTGTTGATATTGATATCGAACATGATACTCCCCTTTTTCTTGATCCTTTTCTAATTTCAAGACGTTCTGATTCTCATTCTCAGATGGTAAATGCAACAATTAAGAACTACTTCCAACACTTAATTAGTTTAATCAAAACAGGAAACCTTAATGATGCTAAAGGAATCTTTAAACACCTCGATGAACCTAATGATACTTGTTTTGGTTTCTCGCATGATACACCTTGTGGGAATGGGATTGGTCCAATCAATCAAGATGACATACTTCAAAGCATAATTAATAGTAAAGCTATAGAATCTGGACTCGTTGAGGATCTTGAAGATACGGCGATATTTATTGAAGGAATTGGGAAAGATAAAGTCTCAGATATGACAACACAAATCATCCGAAAAGATCTTTTACAATATACTAGAGATCAATGTAACCTTTGGGATATTCCACTCACAAACAACGTTCCAAGTGGATTTTTTTGGGATATTACAAGTAAATCATGGAAACAGACATTCACAACTCGTTTAGTTGCAGATAATAAAGCTTTTTTATTAATTCCAAAATATTTGGTCTCTTATTATAAAGATTTTATTGATCAACAATATCACCAACATTTCATTTTGAATTATTTACAGGCAGAGCATCTAGAAAACAATACTAGTTTAGTTCACACAAAAAAACTGAAAAGTGGGGGAATTACAAGACGAGTCCATAAAAAAGATCTAAAAGATTCCGAAGCACCCTTAACAAAAGAATATCTCAGAGATTTTACTAAAAAACATCCTGAGATCTTCCAGTACTTTCAGGAAAGGAAAATGGCTACTATATCCTCTTTGACTAATTCCGAACTTACAAAAGAGAATTTGTCTCAAGTTGTAGATTTTTTACTATCAGAACTTAATAAAATTACTCCAGGACAAAAGGATGCAAATAAGTATCATAATTTAATGATTGGAATCTTAGAATTGGTTTTCTATCCTGATTTGATGAATCCGATAAAGGAAACTAACATACATAAAGGAAGAAAACGTATTGATATTGTATTCGATAATGGCGCTGACGCGGGATTCTTCCACAGATTACATGATATTCATAAAATCGTCTCTAGCTTTATATTAATTGAATGCAAAAACTTTTCTTCAGATCTTACCAACCCAGAGTTGGATCAGTTGATTGGGCGATTTGGCGTGAATCGTAGTAAGTTTGGCTTTCTACTATGTAGACATCTAGGTGATACCAAACTGTTTACAGAACGCTGCAAGGATACATGGAATGACAAACACGACCTTATACTCCCACTTACTGATGTTGACATTAAAAATATGTTAATAGGAATAAAAAAGGATAATCTAACCGTTATACAAGATTTATTACAAAAAAAGGCACGAGAGATTATGATGTCATAATTATATGGTATTATTGTGAAATAAGTTCAAAAAAGATTTTATGCTTAATAAAGACATTTTACATATTGTCGCCGAGACCTTACATCCAACTACAGAGATTTCTTTAGAAACATTAACCCAAATATTTGAGGGTATAATTCTTGACAAAAAGAAATTTAACCATGCTTATTTGACACTTTATATGTACGAGAAGTTTTGCAAAACAAGAGACGTTCAAACACGAAAGACTTCTGCAAGAGATTTTGAAGACTTTGTTGCAGCAATTTCAAATGGAGAAATTGCAGATAGCTCAACGAGACACAACAGTAACAATCACGACATTCTTGTTGAAAATAAAGCAATCACAGAATGGGTTATAAACAATAAAAGAGAGAAGGCTGATATCAATTATCCTAACAACTATAGCATTACTATAAAAACACTTGTTGAAAGTAATAAAGAAATTAATATGGGTGCTTTTGAAAAAACAGCTTTATTCGCCGAATTTGGAGTAGTTCAATATTTAGAAGAAAGAAGAAGTTCTACTAAAGGCACTGGCCTTGGTTCAAAACCTCAATTATTTAAACTTTTATCTATCCTTCAGAGTAATGGATCTTGGGACAATTTTGCTAATCGTTTTATAAATATGGCAAAACACATCTACTCTGACGATATTATCGTATTTATAAAAAGTGAAAAACACCCACTTATTTATTTAATCAGTTCAGACATTTTTAATAAAAAGATGGCTGAAGCTGTTCAAAGCCCTCAAAGCTTTATCAACATTGTTAATCGTTGGGAAGGAAATAACATTCGAATGAATAGAGACTCTATACTGCATAAAGTAATTCCTCTTCAACTTAATTTTAGTTATCTGAACAAACATATTATTTCTCAAATAAATACAAACCTCTCTACTATTACAAAAAACTTTGTTTTATATATTGAAGATAATCATAATAAGGAAATTTACAAACAAGAGATTTTTGAATTGTGCGAAGAAACGTTGTCTGGTATCGATAATAAATTGTCCGAATTAATTTAACTATGAAAATAATTTCTCTTTTTGCAGGTTGTGGAGGGTTAGACTTAGGCTTAAAGGACTATGGGCATAATCTCATATGGGCAAACGACAATGACAAGAATTGTGTTGAAACATATGAAAAGAACATTAGTCAGAGAATTATCTTAAAAGACATTTACGATTTGGATATTGATTCCATTCCAAAAGGTGATGTTGTTGTTGGAGGTTTCCCCTGTCAAGGATTTTCAATAGCAAATCCCTATCGAACCGTAGAAGATAAAAGGAATTTATTGTTTGTACCAATGGCAGAGATAATCAAATCCAAGAGACCTAAATATTTCATTGGAGAGAACGTTCAAGGGTTAACAAATACCGGTGGATACGAGACATCGGCAGACAAGAAGAATAAAACTGGTCGAATGTTTAAACTTGTATTAAGAGAATTTTCTAACTCTGGATATAAAGTGTTTTGGGAAATAATTGACGTTAGCAAATTAGGTGTCCCTCAAAAAAGAAAAAGAATAATAATTTTTGGTATAAGAAAAGATTTATTTGACAAAAGAGTTCCCAAACTCTTTTACTCTGATACAGAAGCTCAGGTAAAAACCATTCGTGATGCTATCTCTGACTTACCAAAAGATTTCTCTGATACAATCCCCAATCATACAGGCACTAAACACAAGGTTAAAATCAATGGATATATTGGTAACAGAGCCACAAAATGGGATGAACCTTCTCCTACTATTGTTGGGCGAGGTGGTGGAACAGGTGGACCAGTTATAATCCCACATCCAGATCTACATAGAAGATTAAGTATAAGAGAGTGTGCAAGAATCCAAACATTCCCAGATGATTTTATATTCCAAGGTAGTAATAGCTCACAATATCGTCAAATCGGAAACGCTGTGCCTGTTAAACTTGGTTATTATCTCGGAAGACTTCTAGATGATTATGATAACAAAAACACCTCTGGAGAGAATTTTATTGAGTTCAAAGAGTTTCTCGACAATACTTACGAAAGAGAACTTTTCTCAAAATAAACTGCCTAATTCTAATTTGGTTGCGGGACATAGACTCGAACTATGATTCTCGGCTTCAAAGGCCGGCGTCCTACCATTAGACGATCCCGCATTAATTTGTAATTATACTACAAAACACCCATATTGAAAAAATATCACTTACAAAGTAATCTTAAGTAATGAAAAAGAAACCAAAAGATAAAGAAGTCCTCTTTAAAACTAAAGACAGTAACCTAAAGAAAACAAGAAACAAAAGAAGAAGAAAAGGACTCCTACAAAAGATTAACACTAGAAAAATACTCTTCTACACTACAATACTACTCATCTGTATAAGTACTGTATTTGGACTAATAAAGATACTCACTAAAACAACCATAGACGAAGAAACTAAAGTTGAAACAATACTAGGACTAGAAAACATACCAATATATCCTAACAGTATCTTCCTCTACACTAACAATATGGACAACCAAACAGTAAAAGATATGCTAGCAAGTGGACAAAGTGCGTATGAGATAATGGATAGAAGCAACTTTGAGGATGTAAAAGAATACTACGCAAGTGAATTAGTAGATAAAGGGTGGGAACTAGTACTAGACATTAAGATAGGAAGTGAAGGAAAGAAATATGGACAATATTGGGTAAACAATGAAAAAGGACTAAGAATATACTCTAAAATCAATGATATATGGTATGAATATATCACCATTGAAGAAGCTAAGAACGGATTGAGTAATAGGATAAGCAATGAAATAGAAATAGACATGCTACTAGCAGGAAGTGACAACCAAGAACTACTACCAGACTACCCATGGCAAATTAAAATACCGAAGGAGTACCTAGTACGGTATGAAGTATCTGAATTTGAAGACCTAAGGGCTGTTAATTTCCAAAAGATTACTACCGGTAACTACATTACAATATATCCCGTAGGATATTGGGGAGGCAAAGCCCTAGACTACCAACTCAACGATTATATAGATATCCTAAGTACAGGCAGTGAACAATGGGGTGTAGTGAACACCTTTGTAACTACCTTCAGAGGAAACTCTTCTCTTAGCGGAGTTATATCTTCTGATACAAGACAGAGAGAGATTCTAATACTCAAAAACGGTAAGAATTTCGTAACATATATTCTTAGCACAGAGGATAAGACAGATCCACTATATCAATATATTATTGAAAATATTAATTATCTTGGAGAAGACTCTTAATACTCTCTGAAACCTTTTTATTCCTTACTACCTCATCTATCTCTTCAACTGTTGCCTTCCTTATATTCTCAATACTCTTAAATTTCTTCAACAACCCCACTCTCCTCTTCTCCCCTACTCCTGGTATTTTTTCTAAAACAGACCTTTTACCCTCCTTAATTGCTCTCTTACGATAGTGAGTAATTGCAAACCTATGTGCCTCATCCCTTAGATCTACTAGTAGTGCTGGGTTTACTAAATCTATGGTATATATCTCTCCATCTCTTACAATCCAAAACTCATCTCTTGATTTAAGACCTGCTCTTTTAAGATGTTGACCTTTGGAGATGCCCATAAGGATGATATTTTCTGGAATATATCTCTTTACTACCCCTAGTTGTGATTTAGCACCGTCAAGTAAAACGATATCTGGTTTAGTTCGTAAGCTTTCATCCTCATCCTTACCAATATGGCTCAATCTCCTCTTAAGAACCTCTTTGAGCATTGCAGGGTCGTCAGGAGTATCCTTTCCCCTTATCTTAAATATCCTGTATTGAGATCTAGAGAGATTCCCTTCTATGGATACCACCATTGATCCATATGCATGCTTCCCTTGCATATTGGATATATCGTAACACTCTATTCGTTTAAGTTTATCTATATCCAATTCCATAGCCAATTCCTCAAAGCTCTCGTTTCTACTAATTTCCCTCTTAGCTTTGTAAGAGGTTGCATCTTGATAGTAGTTAAACTCAATATTTTGACCCAAATATTCTAAATCCTTCACCCTATCCCTTACCTCCGCAGCTTTCTCGTACTTCTTCTCTTTAGAATATTGCTTCATCTGTTTTTTCATTTCTTTAAGCTGTCCTTTTTTACGACCATTAAGAAATTTCACAATCTCATTTATATTCCTTCTGTAATCTTCTTTAGATATCTTTCCTTGATATGGTCCTGGACAAAGTCCTAAGTGAAAATTAAGACATGGTTCTTTTTGACTCTTAGAGCATGTACAGAATGGGTAGAGTTTACGAAGATAGGTAAATACTCTTTTTACTGCTAGACCACTTGGGTATGGTCCAAAGAGTTTTCCTTTTTTGTATTCTTTGCTGTCTATACTTCTCACTATCTTTACCGTAGGGAAGTCTTCTTTGGTTGAGACATATATCCATGCGTATGATTTATCATCTTTAAGATCTGAATTGTATTTAGGTTTATATTTTCTTACTAATGCAGATTCCAAGACTAGCGCTTCTATCTCATTGTTAGTTTCTGTAATCTCTAGGTCTACAACTAATGGCATCATCTGTCTAATTCGAGGTCTGTCAAACATCTCTTCTCTGAAGTATGAATTGACTCTAGATCTTATATTTACTGCCTTCCCTATGTAGAGTATTTCTTCATCTTTACTTAGGAATTTATATATTCCCGGTACTAGTGGTAGTGAATCCAATTTGTTTTGTAATATTTCATTCATCCCACATTATACTCCATCTAGATATTGTAGTAATATATCTATATATGAGCACCTTACTTAAAAATGTTCCTAAGCTTCCTAATCAGGATGATTTTTTATTGTATTTACAGAACAATGCTTACAGTAAACAAACTATTTATAGCTACTGTAGGGATTTGTGTATCTTAGCCGTATACCTCTATACAAATAAGATTTCTTTTGAAAAGATGAGCAAAGAAGACATTAGCAATTACAAAGGATATCTTTTAGAGGGTAGGCATTTAGATGCGTTGGATGTAGTGAGAAAAGAATTTCTTACCAAGGAGGGTGAAGATGTTGAGAAATACAGGGAGGATTTTTTGGAGGATGTTTACAAGAAGGTATATGGTAGTTTGGGGATATTGGAGAGGCCACAGAACAGTAGGAGCAGAAGTGAGGGTGGTTTGGATGAGAAGAGTATTAATAGGATGTTGTCTGCATTTAGATCCTATCTTAAGTATCAGATAGGGGTGGATAGGGAGATTCCTTTTCCTCCTGATGCTGTTAGTTTGATTAGGACTAAGAAGAGAGTTAAGAAGGTTGCTACCAAGGAGGAGTTAATTTCTTTGATTGAGTCTCCTATGGAGTTTGAGAGAGACGAAAAGGTTGCATTGCGTAACAGGACTATGCTTGAGATGTTGTTTGCTTCTGGTATGCGTATTTCAGAGTTGATTAGTTTAGATTTGGAGAAGGTTAATGTAAATGGGAAGATGTATATATTGGGGAAGGGTGGTAAAGAAAGGGCTGTATTTCTAACTTCTAGGAGTATGGATTGGTTAAACAAATATCTTAAGGTGCGGTTGGAGTATGCCTTTACGGATAGGGAGAAGGGGGAAGAGCCTGGGGAGGTGGATAGGTTGTTTGCAGATTTAAAGGGTGGTAATGGTAGTAGAAGGTATATTTGGTTGATTGAGGAATACAGAAGGAGTAGATTCTTAGAGAAGTTTCATTCTCAGGCACTCTTTATACCTTTCCATGGTCAGAGTACTCGTAAGGTGGGTTGTAGGCTCTCTACTAACTATTTTCAGGAGAGGATAGCGGATTACAGGAGAAGGTTGGGTATACAGGTTCCTACCTCTGCACATAGTTTGAGGCATGGATTTGCTACATATTTAGCAGAGAATGGAGCTAGTGCAGCTGCTCTTCAAGTTTTATTGGGTCATGAGAGTTTAGATACTACCACTAGGTATGTTCATGCTAGTGAGAAGTTTGCTAAAGAGACTGTGAGTAAGTTTCATCCGTTGCAGTAGATTCTTCTCTTGTATAGAAGAGTGAATCAAGCCCTATCTTTTCTATATTTCTCATTAGTCTTCCATATTCGGAATCCTCAAGTTCGTCAGATAGTTTTAGGAATTTCATATCAGAGCGAGTTGGCTCAACAAACATCATTGGCATTTTGGTATCCTGTCGTATATCTGTAGGAGAGAGGTTGATGGATAAGGGGGTATTTTCTTTGGGGTTTTTGGATATCCCTATGGAAGCTACATCCAATAGTGTGGATAGATAATTGTATGTAGCAAAATTTGGTTTAGATGGGAAACTTTTCCCAGTACAATCGAAGATGTCTTTACGCTGTTGGTATTCTGAACATTCTCTTAGAAGTGCTTGAGCATATTCTTCTATGTCATGAGGTAGTGTTCTTTCTTTAATGGTTTCAGACATTAAGTGTTGCTTTAATAATTTATTATTATTCAGTATATACCACATCTATAGCATGAGACAAACCAAGTCCTTCAAGTGCGTTGTCTAGTCTTTCTTTGTGTTCAGAGGTTTCTGAGATTAAAGAGAATTTAAAACAATTTCCAGATGGTTCAAACTTAATATTCTCCTCGAACTTAGACGCTATCTCCGTCCAGTTTTTGTAGAAGGTCATTGGATCAGGGCAAGGCATTTCTCCTTGCGAGAGTATCCACTCCACATCTTTAATGCCTACGTCTGCTAATGTACCACAAAAGACATCTAGTAAAAAGCGATGGCATTCCCCTACTTTGACAAAGAGTGCCATATTTACAGGTGTCCATTTCGGGATCATTTCATAAGCCAAGAAGTCGCGTACCCAAGCAGCGTCAGGTGGTAGGAAAGGATATTGTTCTATGTTTTGTTTCTCAGTCATAAGACTCCTTTATTATCTAAACCTTTGGCTTATCTACCATTATTACATCAGACAAACCAAGTTCTCCAAGTCGATTAACTAACCTCTCCTCATGCTCGGATGTTTCGGGAATAATCCATATATCAAAATAACCCCGAGATTCTCTTTCCCTAATAATAATATTCTCTACATACTCCTGTGCTATTTCCTTACATTTCTCACAATATGATTCCTTATCCCAAAAATAGTACTCCATTTTTGTAAATTGCCATTTTTCTCTTTCTTTCCCCAATGTATCTAAAAAAATGTCTCCTAAGAAATTCCTAACCCTCCAATAATCAACAGATTTGGGAGCAAACAAGTCCATTGCTTTTTCTCTAGATATACCATTGCCTTTTTCGAAACATTCTAATATGAATCCCTTTGCGAAAACAGCGTTAGCTCGAAACTCAGGGTATTGGTCTATTACACGATCTTGTATCATAGAGATATCTCTATCAATTTAGTAGCCTATAATACATTATTATTAGAATTTCCTCAACCACCTCTTAGTCTCACTATCCATAGATATTGTCTTCTCTAAAACTTTCGTTGTAGTCTTATTACCTGTGTTAAGAATTATCTTCACAGCAACATCTCCTTCCGATTTCTTAATATATTCCTTAAGCTTCTTTATCTCTCCTGCACTATGAGAAGGTCTAATCCTGAATATTACACCCTCGAAGTTAGAACCGAATTTCTCTTCATCTATATATTTCGCTTTTTCTAAGATAATACCCTTCTCTCCATCCCTATCATTTACTCTACCTGCGAGTAGCATAGGCCTACCCTCTTCTAGTATCTCTTTCATTTCCATATATGTTCTTGGAAACACAACAATATCTGTACTACCACTCTTGTCCTCCGCACTAAGAAAAGCCATCATAGCACCCTTCTTGGTAGATATCCTTCTCACCTTGTTTATCAAAACTCCTAGTACAACCATTGTGCTATCTTTCTTCTCTAATGCCAAGTCTATACTTATTACTCCCTTACTCTCAAAAAATTCTTGTAAATTATCCAATGGGTGGCTGGAGAAGTATAGGCCAAGTAATTCTTTCTCCCATTGTAATATTTGAATAACTGAGGTCTTTTCAACTTGAGGTAGAGGAGTAGCTTGTATTATCCTCCTCTTTGCTTCCTTGTGATTATCTCCCACACTAAAGATATCCATTTGTCCTGCACTAAAGATTTTGCTCTCTTTCTTTGCATTCTCGTAGACACTTTCCAGAAGGAGTATAAGGGCTCCTCTATCACCAAATTCATCAAGTGCTCCTGCTTTAATTAGATACTCTACTGCTTTTTTAGATAACTTCTTGTCGATTAGACGATATATTAAATCATTTAAACTGGTATACTCTCCACCTTCTTCTCTCTCCTTTACAATATCTTTTATCACATCTTCCCCTACATTCTTCACTGCACCTAGACCAAATCTAATATCTTTATCATCTTCTATACTGAAGTAGAAGTTACTTTTGTTAATGGTTGGGGAAAGGACATCAATACCTAGTCTTTCACACTCTTTAAGATCTATAATTATTCTCTCGAAGTTATCCAAGTCCCCCTCTAGAAGTGCTGCCATGAATTCTAATGGATAGTGTGCTTTAAGATATGCTGTCCAGTAGGAAATAGTGGCGTAAGATGCACTATGTGCTTTGTTAAAACCGTAATTGGCAAACTGCAAGAGTTTTACCCACAACCGTTCTACTTCTGCCATATCATAGCCTTGTTTTTTTGCACCTTTCATAAAGACAGGCTTCTCTGCTTCCATGACATCGATTAATTTTTTACCCATAGCTCTTCGTAGAATGTCAGCACCTCCTAAGGTGTAGCCCCCAACGATTTGAGCAATCTTCATAACCTGTTCTTGGTATGTGATAACTCCATTGGTAATTTTTAGTACATCTTCTAACTCTTTAAACACATAGTCTGGATTCTGTTTCCCTTCTTTAACTGCTACATATTCTGAGATATATTTCATGGGTCCGGGACGATATGCTGCTAGGATGTAGCACAGATCTTCTTGAGTTGTAGGTTTAAGCGCTTTTATTGTACGCCTCATACCAGAGCTTTCCATTTGAAAAACTCCTACCGTATGGCCTTTTCTAATTATCTGAAACGTTTTCTTGTCGTGTGGATCTAGTTCTCCCAAGACAATTTTTTCCTTACGATTAGCTTCTACCTTTTTGATAGCAGCTCCAATTACATTAAGATTACGTAATCCGAGGAAGTCAAACTTCATTAATCCTATTGATTCAATATCCTTCATCTCAAATTGAGTCATACCAATACCTCCACCATGGGCATCCCTTTGAATTGGACAGTACTCGATTACGGGGGATGGGGTTATGATAATGCCACAAGCGTGTGTACCTACATTCCTGTGTATTCCTGTAACTTTTCTTACAATCTCTGCAAGTCTCTCTGTATCAGGAGATGTGTGAATGATTTCTGCAAATTCGGAGTTGTTCTCAATCATGTAATCTATGCCCTTTGCTTTGCCAAAGACTATCTCTACCATCTTGGACAGTTGGTCGGCCACACTTAGGTCAATTCCAATTACACGAGCTACATCACGAATAGCTTGTCTGGTTTGTAACTTACCAAACGTTATTATCTGCTTTACATTCTCTTCACCATATCTGTCTATGGTGTATTTTATAAGTTGGTCTCTCCCTTTATCTGCAATATCAATATCAAAATCGGGTGGAGAGTTTCTCTCCGGATTAAGGAATCTTTCAAAGTAGAGTTCCCAACCAATCGGTTCAATATCAGTTATTTCAACACAATATGCAACCACAGAACCACAACCAGAGCCTCTCATACCTACGACAATATCATGGTCACGACAAAACATTACAAAATCTCTAACTACTAAGAAGTAGTCGTTGTATTTCTTACTGTTAATAATTTCTAATTCATACTCTATACGCTCCTTCAAATCTTTTGTTAACTTCCCATATTTTTTCTTTGCCCCCTCAAGTGTTAACTTTTTAAGATGTGACTTAGCCGTCTGCCCTTTAGGGAGATCTAGGGTGTGTGGCTCTACTCTATCCCATGTAATATCGTAGTTCTCTATACTATCTACAATCTTTTGAGTATTCTCAATTGCCTCTGGAAGGTCTTTGAACAGCTCTTCCATTTCTTCTGGAGTCTTGACATAAAATTCATTAGTAGGCATTACACGTCTATTGGGATCGTCCCATGTTTTACCATCGTTAATACACCAAAGGATTTCTTGTATCTCTGCATCTTCTCTATTGATGTAGTGGCTATCACATGTAGCTACTATTGGTAATTTCAACTCATCTGCTATCTTAAGTAACCCTTTGTTTACAGCCTTTTGTTCCTCCATTCCATTGCGTTGAACTTCAATGTAGAAGTTGTCCTTAAAGACTTTGGCATATTTCTTTGCAGTACTAAGTGCTTCTTTTGGTTGATTATTAAGCAGGGGTCTTGATATTGGACCTGCTAGACATGCTGAGAGTGCTATTATCCCCTCTGAGTATTTAGAAAGTGTCTTGAGATCAATACGTGGTTTGTAGTAGAACCCTTCCATATGTGCAACAGATACAATTTTTACCAAGTTTTTGTATCCCTTTAAGTTCTTGGCTAGGAGTACTAAATGGAAATATTTATTATCTATCCCATACTCCTTCTCTTCCATACTTCGTGGTGCGACATATATTTCACAACCGAGTATTGGTTTGAGACCTGCTTTTTCCATATAGCTTTTGAATTTGTATGCACCATACATATTCCCATGGTCTGTAATCGCACAGGAAGACATATTACTTTTTTTGAGTTTTTCTATCAGGTCATCAATTTTTGTAGTAGCATCTAGTAGTGAGAATTCTGTATGAAGATGTAGATGTGTAAACATGATTTTGTTACATAGATTATTTCTGTTATACTAAATTATGCCAAACACTGTCCAAAAATTACAGCCATATGTTAAAAGTGTGAGTAGTAAGCCTCAGAGAAATTGGAAGTTTTTTCTCGTACCACTATTATTGGTAGGATATATGTTCTTTCTTTCTCCGATGGTGGAACCTACTGTTAAGGATTTTCTGTTCGCTGCTATTCGAAGTAGTAAGACCGAAAGGTTTAACTTCTTGACACCAGTATATGCCACTTCCAATATTGGACAAACCTATGCTCTCTCCGTTATTGGTGATGAAAACCCACTGGATATGGTAAGTTCTAAAACTAGATATTATGTAAAAGATCCTAGGGTATTGGCTATGTCAGAGTTTCTGGGAGACTACAACTCTCCTATGCAACCCTATGCACAGGTATTCATTGTAGAGGCTGATAGATATGGATTAGACTGGAGACTGGTTGCAAGTATTTCTGGAGTAGAGTCTGCTTTTGGCAATCTTATACCTCATACAGGATATAATAATGGTTGGGGATGGAGAGGAGGCCCTGGTGGTGCTTACAGTGTATTTGAGGACTTTGGTAAAGGTATCGAGCATGTCACAGAACGTCTAGCTCTTGGATATGGTATAACGCTTACTCCTTTTGATATTGAGCCCACATACTGTCCCCCATGTGCTAACAACCCAAGTCACTTGTGGGCAAATGGTGTAGTTCGTTATATGAGTGAATTAAACTACTATTTAAATAATTTAGAGAATATTTAGTTATGATTAAATTAGTACTGCAGATAGCGTTTATTGTCGATACTCTTATTGAAGCGCTTATTATAGTCAGGGTTTTACTATCCATATTCTCTGCAAATCTCTCTAATATGTATGTAGCATGGGTTTTCTCTGCCTCCGACATATGCATCTCTCCATTTACTGGCATTACAGCGGATACCCTAGTTATTGACAACTTCCAAATCTCTATTACTCCAGTAGTTGCACTTGTTTTCTTTGCAATTGTAGGTTTTGTTCTCTCAGAGTTACTAAAAGCTTTTAGACACGACTAAAACGGGCTTTTTTAACGAAAATGTGGTATAATACGCCATATGGCCAAAACGAACTTAAAACAAAGTAGTGGTCTGCCCTTTTTTTTTAATGGTGAAACTATTCTCTCTGAAGAATTTCATCCAAAAGAAACCTCCACTATACATATTGAAGATATTAAGCCTCAGCTTCTTAATCTTGATTTAGATTGTCCAGAAACCTTTTACACCAAATACAAGGATTTTGATAATCAGGCTCAAGATCTTAAAAATGCCGATCTCCGTGTAAATATGTACTTAATGAAACCTAATTTAGCAGGTATTGAGTTTACTAAATCCAAAGCTACAAAATGTAGTAGTTTTCCAAGACTCTTTGAAATTGTCTATGGTGGTGGGAATGTGTTACTTCAAAAATATACAGGTCCAATTCAGAACAAAGTGTATAGGCTTCAGGTGAAAAAAGGTAGTAAGTTCATTGTACCCCCAGGATATTCCATTTGTTTGATTAATACTAGACAAGCTTCTACATTAATCGCTATAGAGATATCCTGTAGAAAAGCTAGAACTCGCGTAGCGCTTGAAGATAAGCGTGGCATGTCCTATTATATTATTAGGAAGAACGCTAAAGTAGAAATAGTTAGAAATCCTGCCTACAAAATTATTAACGATATTGAGGAAATTAATATTAACAAGGTTCTTAAAAGTTGGAATATTACTGCAAAGACACCGATACTTAAACAAATATTAAGAAACCATGAAAAGTTTGATTGGATATTTAAGAAAAGCGATATGGATTTCTAGCTTCCTCTTTCTCTTTGTTTCACTCAATTCCAACTCCGTATTAGCACAAACAGGTATTTCAACAAGTTCCACATTCTCTCACACTGTTAAAACCAATGGATATGTAGATACAACTACCACACTCACTATCACATCTGATGAGAGAGTAGTTTTAACCTACTACACTATCACCCTCTTACAAGACAATATTGAACCAAAGGTGTTTTCAATTACAGAAAACAAATCTTTGGAAGCAACTGTATATGACAGGAATAGTGCAACAGATATACTGATCGATTTAGACAATGCAATTGTATCTCCAGATTCTCCACAAAAGATTCGTATCACATACTCCTATCCATACGACGACACAAATATTCTAAGTTTAAAATCTAAAGTTGCAGACACCAACACTTCAGAAGTCTCCATTACATACCCAAAGAGTCTTGGAGAAATAGAGTGGATATCTGATCAAGCTGAAAGTATCAAACAGGATAATACACATTACATACTCAATATCCAATCCCCAGATTCCTCAACTATCAAACTCATTTTCAACCAAGGGATTGTGTATAGGTTTGATATATCTAAATCCTTTAACAACCAAGGAGACTCTGCGACACAATATGAGCTTCTCATACCCCAAGACTCTCAATTTCAGAAAATTATAATTGAAGAAATGAGTGTACAACCCACCCAAGTTATACAAGACAACAATTTTAATTACCTCCTTGTATTCACAGTAGATGCTCAGACTCAGATGGATGTAAAAATCTCAGGCTATGTGATAATGGAGCATCATAATTACTACCCTACACCTGATAGTGTGTACTACGACAGTACCAGTATATATTGGAGTTTAGAAAACAAACAGATTGAGAAGGTAGAACAATATCTTAAAGAGAACGGTATTGCAACAGATTCGGTAAAGAAAGATACCCTCATCAAATATCTTTACCGCTATACAATTGAAACACTCACTCCATCTACACACTCCACATCACTCTCAGGAGGGATAAGGAAGGGAAGTGTTGAGATATTAAAGAACCCCATTAACTGCACTCCAGAAGACTACACAGATATACTGAAGTCCCTTTTTGATTACTACCAAATACCAAGTATATACACCATAGGATACGTCTCTGACATATCAAGCTATCAAGAAGATGGAATGTTTCACTACTGGGTACAATCATTTGATGGAAATCAATGGTTAACTCTAGACCCATACCTCGAGGACTACTCCAAAGTTTCTCTCTTTGGTAGAGAACACTCCGATCACATTTCAATTCTTAATCGAATATATGAACCTATCTCCCCTACACTTCCCTACTACTCTGACAATGACATTCGTTTTGAGTATGTAAATGATAGCGATGTAGTCTACTCCCCACAAAGCAATCTATCGATTAATCTAGAACCCTACTCAATATTAAACAAATATATACATGGGAGTATCTTTATAGAAAATGTAGGGAACACTATACTAACAGGTATAGACTTCACAGACTCTACTCCTGATATAAATCAATATATTGACTATGTAAGTAACTCTACAAGTTCCATACTACTTCCACATATGCAAAAATATATTAACTTTCATATTCCATTCGAAGATTTAGAACAATCTTTCATCTTCACAACTGCAAACGTCAAGAATGGAGAAGAAACAATTCAATCCGAACTCCTATCTACAAACTATTCAATTACTCAGCATACTGGTTATGAAATCCTAATTCAGGTAATCTCTGCACTCTCCTTCCTTACATTCCTCGGTGCTGTATATCTTTTTCTAAATAAAGTAGTATATAAGAGATGAATGACCCATTAATCTCCACAATTATTGTCCTCAGTATGATTGCCCTACTCATACTTCTTTCTAGATTGAACAGTTCTAAGAGTCTAACTAGAAGAAAGTCCACTATCTTAAAGAATCTAGCAGAACTTCAACCACATATTGAAAGCGAGAATGACTACGAGAGAAAGGATGCGATAATTAGACTTGATAATATGCTCGCGAAAGCTTTCAATTATAAATATAGAAATTCCAATAGCTGTGGCTACAATCTTAAAAAAGCAAATAAGCTATTCAGAAAAGATACCTACCAAAAGCTTTGGGATGTACATAAATTAAGGAATAATATAGTACATAAGGATCAACTAGTTACACTAAATGAGTCTAAGAAGGCATACCATATATATAAACTCTGCATAAGAAAAATACTTAAATGAAAAAACTCTCTACAATATTACTCTCAGTTCTACTACTTACTACTTTCTTAAGTGGTACATATGCAGAGGAGGACAACCTAACAACAGATACAAAATACTTCGATATTACAATGGAAAGAACAGGACAATCTGCTTGGAACAAAGCTGTAACATATGTAATTACTGTTACTCCTAAGACAGATTCTCCCAAGACACAGATCCTTTGGAATGCTCCAACACTGATTGAGATAACTCCAAAGCATGACGAGTTTGTAGATCTCTATATGGGACAAACATACTCCTTCGAGGCAACACTCATACCAAAACGAGAGGGTAGTTATTCCATTAGTGTAAACTTAATAGCTTGGCAGCACGATACAAACTACACCAATAGTGTGAGTGATCTTATCACTTTTGATGACAGCCTAATTGCTCAACCAGTAGATCCTGGCTATACTTTTGGAAATATTGCAAAAATCTTAATTTTCACACTACTCGCAGGGCTAGGTACTTGGGGTATAGTCATACTGCTTAAGAAGGGTCTCAAGGCTCTAACTAAATGGTTAACACCTCCTAGTTAGGTTTGAGTATTCTATATACTTTATCAATCAATGTCTCTTTAGATTCACTCTTAGGAGATGATATTGTTGTGTAGTGATTGTTCTCTATCTGTTGTGGAGTACTGTCATGGGAAAGATGATTAACATTATCCCTACTGTTTTCTGTCAACCCTTTTATATAGCTTAATGCATTAGAGTGTGTAAAATTGTAAGGATCTCCTTTCTCCTGTCTTAATATGGCGATTTCCCTATTCTTCTCATCCAAAAGATTTTTAAGATAGAGTTCTTCTTGCCCACTATCTTCCATATCTTGCTTAAGTTTAAACATTTTGTGTTCAGCATCTTTTGTTCTTGCTTCTAACTTGGGAAATTCCTTAACACTTTTCATTGCTTCTTTATGTTCTTCACCATTAAGAAGTTTCTCCATTATCTCTTCTCTAGTTTGCATACCGTATTTATAAAGGGAAAGTTCTCTAGAACTTGGTTCTCTATTCATAACCAATTTAAAAACTTCCTTAATCATAGCTATACGCTCCTTAGGGGAAGGTTGATCTTTACTAACACTATCCATTTTGAAGTCTGATAATTTCATAGGTGATTATATCATGAGAACAAGAGAAACACCTATAGTAAGTTTGTCCTGAGCTTTGGAGCGAGAGACGGGACTCGAACCCGCAACCCTCTGTTTGGAAAACAGATATTCTAACCAATTGAACTACTCTCGCAGTTACTCAAATATATAATATGAGCTACTTAGACACAACCTTTTCCTTCTTTACCTCTTTTTTAACCTTTTTCTTAATCTCCTTCTTCACCTCTTTCTTCACCTCTTTCTTAATCTCCTTCTTCGCCTCTTTTTTAACCTCTTTCTTCTCATCGGTAAGATAAATGTCTGTAGTTGTACCAACCTTTAGAGCCTTCTTACCTACCCTATTTCTAAGATAATAAAGCTTAGACCTTCTTACACTACCCCTCTTAACCACTTCTACCTTCTCTAAGTTTGGTGTGTGAAAAGGAACAATCTTTTCTACACCTACACTGTAAGAAATCTTCCTTACTGTCATATTCTTGTTTATACCACTCCCTTTAATAGCGATTACAACCCCTTCAAAGATTTGTACTCTCTCCTTGCTTCCCTCTCTAATCTTCATATGTAACTTAACAGTATCCCCAACTCTAACATCAGGTCTCTTCTTGTATTGGCTTTCCTCAACACTTTTTAACATTGTACTATCCATTTTTCTTCTCTACTTATTTAATATAAATCAAGTGAAATTTGTCACTTAGCGGTGTAATTATAGAATAAAATTGGGAAATATGCCACAATATACATATGATTGCAAAACAAAAAGTACTCCTCATCGTCCTAGACGGACTTGGAGTTGCACCAAAAAGTAAAGGAAATGCTGTTGTACTGGCCAATCCTTCCAACCTCTCCTCCCTTTGGAATACCAACCCACACACATACCTCCTCGCCTCTGGAGAAGCCGTAGGACTACCAAAAAATGTAAAAGGAAACAGTGAGGTAGGACACCAGAACATTGGATCAGGACAAATTGTTAACCAACACTTACCAAGAATTAATAAAGCAATTAAAACAGGATCCTTTTTCCAATGCCGTGCCTTAAACAAAGGTGTTAAACACGCACTACAAAACAAAGGAGACATCCATATTCTAGGACTATTAAGTGATGGAGCTGTACACAGCCATATTAACCACTTCATCTCTACACTAAAGTTTTTCGCACAAATCAATTTCAAAAACAAAGTTTACTTCCATGTATTCACAGATGGTAGAGATACGCCTACTGAAAAAGCCATAGAGTTTTTAGATAAACTACAGTTCCATATCAACAAGAACGGAGTGGGTGAGATAGCGACAATATGTGGGAGAAGATATGGTATGGATAGGAATAGGGCTTGGGATAGAACTAAACTAGCTTACGATTTAATAACTAATAGTATTGGTGCAAAATTCGATAACTACAAAGAGGCTGTAGAAGCTTCCTACATACAGGGCTTCTCTGACGAATTTATAAAACCAAGTGTAATTGTACAAACGAAGATTAAACCAGGAGACTCCATCCTCCATATGAATTTTAGATCAGATAGAGCACTTCAACTTTCAAAAGCGTTTACTGATCCAAAGTTAGACACATTTCAAAAAGAACATATTCCAGGCCTTTTCTTTGCAGCAATGGTGGAGTACAGAAAGAACTTCCCAAAGAACATCTTAGTACCAAGACAATATATAACTTTACCACTGGGGAGAATTCTCAGTGGGTATGGTTTAAAACAATTACGTATATCTGAATCCGAAAAATTCCCTCATGTGACATACTTCTTTAACGGAGGAGTCTCTGTACGATATGAGGGTGAAGATAGGATTGAAGTCCCATCTCCCGATGTAGCTCTCTACGACGAAGTACCAGAGATGTCTGCAGATGAAATGACTGACATATTAATAAGTAGAATAAACTCAAACCTCTACGATTTCATACTAGTCAACTTCCCTAATCCTGACATGGTAGCCCATACAGGGAATATAGAAGCCTCTATAAAAGCTGTACAAGCCGTAGACCATTACGCTACCAGCTTGATAAAAACATTCACTAGCAAAGGAGGGTGTGTAATCATCACTGCAGACCATGGGAATGCAGAAGAACTCCTAAACCTTGATACTGGAGCAATGGATACTGAACACTCCCTTAACCCTGTACCATTCATTCTAATCGGTACCACAATCAATCCTCATGTACTACCATATGGATCACTTAGAGATATTTCTCCAACAATCTTACAACTCATGGGAATAGCACAACCAATAGAAATGACAGGAAGCAGTCTAATACGAAACTTTAGCACATTCTAATCCACACTCTTCTCCTTCGTACTACGCATAATCTGAAAAAGGATATATGCAACTACCACAACAATACCCGTAACAATCACAACGTTCTCATACTTTGATAACCATACACCCACCAACTCCCATCTCTCTCCCAACAAATATCCAGCACCTGCTAGAAGTGCTGACCAAATAGTACTCCCAAGAAGTGTATATATGGAGAATTTAAGAAACGGAGTCTTCGCTACACCCGCCGGAAAAGATATAACCGTTCTAATAATAGGCATCAATCTCCCGAAAAATATAATACCACTTCCATACCTCTCAAATACTTCAAAACCCTTCTTCACATCTCTCTCTTGAATAAAGAGGTACTTACCGTACTTCTTAAGAGATCTGTTTACAAAGTCCTCTCCCCAAACTCCTAGAAAGTAGAAAGGTAATGAACCAAGATATGCACAAACAGAAGCGACAAGAATCGAAATGATAAGTACCTGATCCGTCCTAGAGGCTACAAAACCTGCAAAGGGAAGTATCAATTCACTAGGGATAGGGGCAAAGAAACTCTCAATGAACATCGCAAGACCAACTCCTAAATACCCTGTTGATTCGATAAGACTGGTAAGCCAAACAACAATATTCTCAATCATAATCATATACTTAAAATTACTAGAGATATTGTACCATACTATACCCCACCTCTATCTCATTCTCCTGACAAAAACCAGCATTGACTTCCAAAACATATCGATAAAAACTCTTGGAATATATTTGAGAACAATATGTAGAATCACACGGTTGCTCATCAGCCTTAATATCTACAATATAGCTTTGAGAATCAACAAAGATAATATCAATTGGTATTAACATATCCTTCATCCAAAAAGGATTCTTCACATCCTCTTCAAACACAAACAACATACCATCATAGTCACCCAAATATCTTCTAAAAGACAACCCCTCTGCCCTACTACTCTCTGTATCTACAACTTCAACATTAACTCTTATCCTAAGCCCATTAGGAACATATATTTCCAAATACTCCCCAGTATCCTCTTTTACCTCCTCACTCTCTTCACTTTCACTACCCAGATTTATCAACTTCACATCAAACAAATCAAATTTCTCTTGAACAAGAATAAAAATCCCTACTATTACCCCAATATATATCAAAAGTTTAAGATGATTACTCATTTATCCATGATATACTCTAATATATGAAAAAGAAAGTATATATAGGATTCTCAGGGGGAGTAGATAGTTCAATTTCTGCATTCCTCTTAACAAAGAAATATGATGTAACTGCAGTAATGTTTAAAAACACACACAATGAGCAGTGTAACAAAGTAGCAGAGCAAGAGGCTAAAGCCATTACAAAGCATATTGGTATTCCACTTAAGATTGTTGATTTGCAAGAAGATTTTAAAATGAGTGTAATCTCCCCTTTTACAAAATCATACAAAGAAGGAAAAACTCCAAATCCATGTGTTAATTGTAACATTAAATTCAAATTTGGTATCTTTGCTAACTGGTGCTTTGATAATGGTGCAGACCTAATCGCTACTGGCCACTACTGTAAAACTCGCAATGGGAAATTGTACAAAGGAAGAGATCGTGAAAAGGATCAATCCTATTTCCTCAGTGGCATATCAGAGGATATCTTAAGAAAAACCCTCTTTCCCATTGGTAATATGACTAAGGAGATGGTACGAAAGAAGGCCAGAAGAATATCTCTGCCAAATATGAGTAGAAAGGACAGTCAAGAGGTATGTTTCATAGATAGCTCTCTTAGTGAGTATCTTGATGAGCATATTGTAAGCAAGGAGGGAGACATTGTAGATATTGATACACAAAAGGTTGTAGGTAAACACAAGGGTATTCATTCACTTACTTTAGGACAGAGGAGGGGTATCTTAGTAGGTGGTAGTGATTTGCCTTACTTTGTAGCTAGGAAGGATATCTCTACCAATATTATATTTGTAGCAAAGGGTAAGTACAATCCATATCTTTGGAAGGACACTTTTATTCTAAAAGATTTTAGTTTTATAAACAAAGAGAATATTAATATTACAAAGGGCTTAACAGGAGTAGTGAGGTATAGGGCAAGGGGTAGTAAGTGTAGTGTAGATTGGAGTAGTAAAACAATTGTTTTTAAAGAAAAGGTTTGGACACCCTCTATTGGACAAAGTTTAGTACTTTACAAGAGACAGGAGTGTATTGGAGGTGGGGTGATTAGAAAGATTAAATAATTCATGTATAATAATAATAAATTGATTAGTAAATATAATGATTAACAATACACATGATAAAGTTATTTTAGTAGATGCAATCAATACTTTGGTAGATGAAGATACTGGGATATTCCAAGAGATGTATGAATTACTAGAAAAGTATCCTAATAACAAAATTATTCTAACCGGAGCGAACCAAGAACAAATAGAAGAATTTGGACTTAATGATATGCCATATGAAGTTTTTACTTTAATGCATGTTCCAGAAAAGACAGACCCACAATATTATATAAAGATGCTAGAGAAATTTGAGCTACAGGTTGAAGACGTTATCTATTTCGAGCATAATTCTGATGCATGCAAAAGTGCTGAAAGTATCGGTATTAAAACTATGTTTTACGATAGTGATAAAAAAGACTTGACTAAGTTAACTCAATTTCTAAAAGAAAATATATTCATTTGATTTACTAGCTCAAAAATTTTCAAAAACCCCACCTAGACCCTCTCTCTCGTTGATGATATAATGCTTTGCCCTAAACTTTTAAAAGATATTCATGCAAGATTTTAAAAAATATCTCAACCCTTTCTACAAGGACATAAAACAAGTACAGGACTTCTCAGATGTAGTATTCAAAGACGACCTTGAGAAAAAGGAATACCCATATCTAGAAAACATTACAAAAATCAATGTAAAAAGCATTGAATGGCTACTCCCAAGACTAGATCAACTAACACAAGAACTAGAAGACCAAATCCAAATTGTAGAACAAGAGACAGGAGACGACGCAGCAGCCGCAAAAAGTATATACAACCAAATACTCCAAGAAATACAAACAACAGTAGACCGGATTAATAGGGATTTGATAAAAGTAGACTCCCCATACTTCGGTAAAATCATATTCACTCCAGAAGACACTCGAACTAAGAAAGATATGGACATTTACATAGGGAAATTCGCAATTACAGATGAAAACTCTCGTGTACCCCTAGTTGTAGACTGGAGAGCCCCCATCGCAAACCTCTACTACCAAAACAGTGGACCAACCAAAAAGGTGCACTTCCAAGCCCCCGTAGGGAAAAGGGAGGGAGAACTAAAAGAAAAAAGACAATTTGAAATATCAAGAACAAGAATACAAAACATTTACAACGCAAAAACAGGTAACACTGCAGCGGACGCATTCCTACTCAGTCAACTCGACAGTAGAATCGGTAAAAAACTAGCAGACATTGTATCTACCATACAAGCACAACAAAATGAGATAATAAGGGAAGAAATAAACAAACCTGTGATAATACAAGGAGTAGCAGGAAGTGGTAAAACCACAATACTCCTCCATAGACTCGCATACCTCTTCTTTAACTACAAAGATAAGATTCTACCTGAAAAATCCCTAATCGTAGCCCCCAACCGAATGTTTCTAGACTACATCTCAGATGTACTACCAAATCTAGGAGTACACGGTGTCAACACCCTCACATACCTCTTCTGGGGGAAGAAAGTACTTAATTGGGATAATAGATTTAGCGTGTCCACCGAAAAAATAAACATCGAACACAAAGAATACAAAGGCTCTACCAAATTCCTCAAATTCCTTGATACATACTTTAATGACTTTGAAGAAAGTCTACTAGAAAACATCCCCTACTCTAGATCTGACATAATCTCAAGACGATACTTCGAACTCAAAGAAAGCTTCCCACACATCTCTATGAAAGAGCGCCTCAACCTTGCAATTGACTACGCATTTGCACAAAACCAATTTAAAACCAAACAAACAGGCTCCTACGACAACAGTTTAAATATACAAAACGAAAAGAAGAAGAAGATCCTTGCATACATGAAGAGAAATCTTAACCCTTACCGACTATACAAAGAAATCTTCACCAAGAAACTCATACCAAAAGACATATGCAAATACACACTCACTGGACTTAGATACAAAAATGCTCACAGATACTTCAGGACAGAAGACCTTGCTCCAATCGTATACCTACAACTCAAAATTCAAGGGACTAGAGACTTCGAGCAAGAATACATTGTAATAGATGAATGCCAGGACCTCTCACACATTGAAATAGCAACATTAGCAAGTATTGCAAAAAATGGGAACATCACCCTAGCAGGAGATCTAGCACAATCCATAATACCACCCTTCTACATTAGAGATTGGGACACCGTCAAAAACCTCATTAAAGACATGGGACATACCGACATCAGTTACCATGAACTTAATAGGTGCTACCGTACTACAATAGAGATTATAGAATTCGCAAACAAAATATTTAGAGACAGATTCCCAAAAAGCTACAAACTACCTGAAGCAGTACTACGACACGGAGACCCAATTAGAGATATCTCACTTACCAAAGAGCTTAAAGATGTTGGGAAAGACGAACTTAAAACCTTCCTCTCTACTATCCAACAAGAATTTGAGAATGGAGCGACTACATGCGCTCTAGTATGCAAAGATAAACAACATGCAAGGGCAGTATATGAAAAAATCAAACCTTTTGAGGATGTAATAGGGAGAGAGGTTACAGACTTCTCTGAAAATGATTACCACAGTGGCTTACTTGTACTCCCAATATCTCGAGCTAAAGGGTTAGAATTTGATACTGTAGTAATACTAGATTTAAACGAAGAGAAATACCCAGATACAGAATACAACACCAGACTCCTCTACGTAGCGATAACTAGAACACTACATAGATTAATAATTGTAAAGAATAAAAACATCAAAGACTCTCCACTTCTAGATACCTAATATTTCTGATACACTGTACACAGTATGAAATCCATTAAGAAAAACTTCTTTGACACGCTATCTATCACTGGATCTACACTCTTTAGCTCACCTGTAATAACTACAACACTCACAATATTGATAATTACCAAAATTACATACCCCAGTCTCATTCTCTCCTTTTTCTTCTTCTATGTATTTACTCCAGTACTAACATACTCCTACCTTAGAGGGATAGGACTCATCACTGATAAAAAGTTTGATTTCAATATTAGAAAAAGAGAAGAAAGAACTCCTTACAATATAATCCTACTACTTGGATTTCTTACAAACTACATACTAATAAATATGTACCATATCCCAGTAGTTACAGAAATAGCCTTACTCATACTAATATCCTTCTTAGCATATTCTCTAATCTCTACCTTCTGGAAGATAAGTGGACATATGACACAAACAGTACTTACCATTACCACTCTAGCATACCTCTTCCCTAATCAAAGCATATACATCTTACTAATCGGATACCTACTCTTCATCCCATGGGTGGGTTGGTCTAGAGTATATGACAAGCATCACAATATCTACCAAGTAATAGCTGGAACGTTGGTTACCTCCCTTCTAGCTTTCATTGTTTTCACAATTCTCTAAAGATTTGATAGAATACTCATATGGAAAACTTTAGCATTGTACAAATTAGAAAGAAATTACTTAGTAAAGATTTAAGTGCAACAGAAGTTGTAAAGTATTACCTTAGTCAGATAGGGAAGAAGGATAAGGACTTAAATGCATATATAACGGTATGCGAGGGAGATTCTCTTAAACAAGCAAAGGAGTTCGATGACAACTTTGAAGTAGAGAGTAAGAAGAAGATGAGTGGTATACCAATTGCAGTTAAAGATATATTTAGTACAAAGGGTGTACTTACTACTGCTGCATCTCATATCTTAGACGGCTACAAGCCAGTATATGATTCTACTGTAATAAAGAGATTGAAGGATGAGGGTATGATACTACTTGGTAAGACAAACCTAGACCAGTTCTGCCATGGTTCTTCTACAGTTACCTCTTACTACGGTCCTACTAGAAACCCACATGATTTAACTAAACTACCTGGTGGTAGTAGTGGTGGTAGTAGTGCTGCTACTGCAGCAGATATGTGTGCAGGAGCATTGGGTACTGAGACTGCAGGCTCTATTAGACTCCCTGCTTCTTGGTGTGGTGTAGTTGGTCTTAAGCCTACATATGGGAGAGTTCCTAGATACGGTGTACTGGCAATGGGTTCTTCACTGGACAGTCCTGGTTCTCTTACTAAGAGCGTAGAGGATAGTGCGTATTTATTATCCATTATGGCTGGGTATGATCCTCATGATTTTACTTCGTACAAGGATCCTATCCCCAACTACTTTGAGAATCTGAGTATGGATAGTGTCAAGGGTATGAGGTTAGCTATACCCAAGGAGTATTTAGAATTAGAACTTACAGATGGAGTAAGAGAGAACTTTGATAAGTCAGTAAAGATTTTAAAGTCTCTTGGAGCAGAGATAGAGGAGATTAGTATTATGGATCCTAAGTTCTCTATGGCAGTTTACACAATTACTTGTAGGAGTGAAGTATCCTCCAATCTTGCTAGGTACGATGGTACTAGATTTGGTCTAGAGGGGAGTAAGAATGAGAGCGTAAGAGAATATTTCGAGTCAACAAGGGGTGAGGGATTTGGTGAAGAGCCTAAGCGTAGGGTTATGACTGGTACTTTCTCCCTCTCTGCTGGTTATGCTGATGACTATTTCAAGAAGTCAGAGCAGGTTAGGGAATTAATTAGGGAGGATTTCAGTAAGGTGTTTAAGAAGTTTGATGCAATTGTAGCTCCTTCTACTCCTTCTACAGCACTTAGTGATAAAGATGCGGACAATCCGTTGTTTGGAGAGATAGCAGATATATTAGCAGAGGGTAGTTCAGAGGCTGGTCTACCGGGTATTAGTATTCCTAATGGTTTGGAGGATGGTATGCCTACTGGTATACAGTTCATTAGTAATCACTTAGAAGAACAGAAGATATTGGATTTAGGGTATGGGTTGGAGAAAGGGTTGGAGGGTTAGAGGATGAAACTGAGGAAAAGGAAAATATTGATGAAGTAACAAAATGGTGGACGTGTTAAATAGAATGGAATTTAAAAATCACATCCCTCTTTCTCTAGATATCTAATAAACTCACTGGTAAGACTCTCCAGAAACACGTCTGATTTAACTGGTTTATCAATATAGCTTAATATTCTATCTTTAAAATGCTTAACTCCCATCCACAAATTTGCGAAATGATTAAATCCTGAATTATCATTTTTTGTCCAATAATCTATTTTTTTATCAATATCATCATTTACTAAATATGTGTTTGAAAGCGTACAAATAACAACTTCATCTAGAAATTGATCAGCATTATCTCTGCTAAAACCCTTAAGAGGTTTCAACAATTCAGGATTAATCTTTCTAAATATTGGCTGGAAGGTTCTTCTAGGTCTTAATGCAATATGTAAAGCTTCATGATAGATAGTAATTATTCTATTCAAATCTATAACTACTTCGGGATGAACCTCTGTGAAAGCTCCATCTCCGTTACTACCGCCCTGCACCATCTTTGGGTCTGGTGAATGAGGAAGATAACAAATAATGTCTTCATCTAATCCTTCTGTAAAAACTGTCTTATATGTATTAATTACAAACGAAAACTTATCTGAAATTGCTTCACTCTTCCTAGCGATATCACTTATTAGTGGCTTAACACTAGAGGTAACTTTCGTTAACAAGTCTTTCATAACAATTCCATCTCTACTCTTTAAAAGCTCAAACTTTCTAATATAAGGTAATAAATTGGAATACTTAGATCCAGAAGAGAAACCATTATATGCCCATTCAAAGAGTTCTGTCTCGGCACTAAATCCAAATTCCTTTCTTATATCTGCATACTTAATAAGTAATTCTTCAACTTTTGCATTTACCTCAAACTCCTTTTCAAAATAGGTCCTGTGATGAGGAGAAATATATTCATTCCACTTCGAAACCGCGTCAATATGATGAAAAAGGATTGTATCGTAGTTCGATTTGAAGGCAATATTCATAAATAGATTATAGCACAGAGAAAATGCGATGTTGGTGAGCCGCCTGAGACTCGAACTCAGCACCTACTGCTTAAAAGGCAGTTGCTCTAACCGGATGAGCTAGCGGCCCGAAACTTGATGATTATATCCCTTCTTCTACATATTTTGCAACCGGTTTGTAACTCCTCCTATGTATATCACAAATACCATACCTCTCCATAGCCTCTATGTGCTTCTTAGTACCATAACCCACATGAGAATCAAAACCATACTCTGGATATTTTAAATGATACTTCCCCATCACCCTATCCCTCTCTACCTTCGCTAATACAGAACCACAAGCAATGGAATAATGATTAAGATCACCCTCCTTAATCTTTAACATAGGGTACTCGTTAATAAGCTCTACATTAAGACCATCTACGATAAGATAGCTAGCTTTACTACCAACCATATCCTCCACACCCCTTAGAGCAATACCCATGGCCATAAGCACAGCTTCCTGTATGCCCACCCTATCTATCTCCTTAGCACTAACCAAACCAATACCCCAACCCCATACACTCTCCTTAATTAAATCAAAAGCCTCCTCCCTTCTCTTCCTCGTCATCTTCTTACTATCCCTCACAATATCAACAATCTCAGAACTAGAATTAATAGCTACAGCCCCTGCACTAACAGGACCAGCAAAAGGTCCCCTCCCTGCCTCATCAATACCTACGACAACCCTGTAACCCTCACCCCAAAGTTTTTCCTCTAGTTTTGTATCTGGATATATCATATTAAAAATATTGATTTTATGATAACATTATATCTTAACATTAACACCAATACTTATGTCCACATACGATGTAGCCATTGTCGGTGCCGGTCCTGCAGGAATGTTCTGTGCATACCAACTAATCAAGAAAAACAAAAATACTAAAATCGCCCTAATTGATATGGGAGACAGAATTAAGAACAGGAAACCAAACAATGTCATGAGCGGCATAGGAGGAGCAGGAACATTCTCAGACGGTAAACTACACTTCACAGCATATCTTTCTCACGAAAAAGCCCTACACTTAATCACTAAACAAAGATATCAGGAGATATTAGATAGTATAGATGAAATCTTTACTAAGTTTGGTGTTAATTCTAAATATTTCCCAAATCACAACAAAGAATTAGAAAACCTACAAAAAGAAGCACACATTAACGATGTAGAACTTGTAGTAAGAAAAACCAGACATGTAGGTAGTAACAAACTAAGAGCTGTGATAGCTAATATTGAAAAACACCTCCTTGATAACGGTGTAGACATATTAGATAAAACTGAAATTGTTGACATATTGAAATCAAGAAATTCTATCAAGGGAGTCTTAACAAAAGATGGTAAGAAAATCGAAGCAAAAAGCGTACTACTTGCTCCAGGACGAGTAAGAGCTGCCTGGTTACAAGAACTTTGTAGTAAATACAAAATACCATACATCTACGACAAGGTAGAAGTAGGTGTACGAGTAGAATTCCCAGAAGAGATAATGAGACGACAAGCAGAAGCACTCTATGAAGTAGTGTACCGTATAAGGACTAAAACATACCATGATATTGTAAGAACCTTCTGTAGCTGTCCAAAGGGTAAGGTCTCTATCGAAGAATATGATGGATATCAATGTGTCAATGGATACTCCAATTCAAACCATGATTCCATTAATTCCAACTTTGCATTTCTCTGCGAAGTTAACCTAACAGAGCCTGTTGAGAACTCAATTGCCTATGCCAAATCCATAGCAGAAGTAGCATCTACCATTGGAGGAAACAAACCATTGATTCAAACTCTAGCAGATCTGACGTCTGGAAGAAGAAGTACGTGGAAGAGAATATCAAAATCATTTATCAATCCATCTCTCACTGATGTCACACCAGGAGACATATCAATGGCACTACCTCATAGGATTGTCACTAACATTGTAGAAGGTTTAGAAATACTAGATCGTGTAATGCCTGGTATAAACTCTGGCTCTACTCTACTTTACGCCCCAGAAGTTAAGTTCCGATCCTCAAAAGTAGAAACCAATAGTGGACTAGAAACATGTATTAAGAATCTGCATGTAGCAGGAGATGGAGCAGGAGTATCAGGTTCTATAACGGGGGCTGCAGTTACGGGTATCATGGCAGCTAATGGTATGAATGTTTAAAACTAATCTCTACTATGCTAACATATTGATATGAAGCAACTCATATTACTTTGTGCCCTAATGCTAGGAGTATTCATTACCCCACTCCATGCACAAGAAGATACAACCCCACAACCTACCGTCCAAGAAGAAGTAGAGCTAGAAGAGACTACTAAGCTCTCTGAAGAGTTAGATATTGAGGAAAACAATTCGGACATTGGCTTCCTTACCATCCTTTTTGCAACACTTACTCCTACATTACTCATCGTAGTCACATACCTTGTCATCAAAATGAGCAGAGACTAGTCTTTCACATATCTCTTACCTATGCTACTATATATCATATAGATAAATTAAGAATATTTTTAATATGGATAATAGTATAAGATCATTTTTCTCTGGTTTAGTATTTGGTGTAGCTGCTGGCGCAATTGCTGGTGTACTACTTGCTCCTAAGTCTGGAGTAGAGACAAGAGAGGATATAAAGAAGTTTGCAGTAGAGATGGGTGAGAAAGCAACTGCAGAGTACAACAATATTAAGGCAGAGGTACAGAAGAGACTTGTAGTACTTAAAGCTGCAGGAGAGAAGATAGATTTAGATATCTACAAGAAGTTAGTAAATGAGGTAATCGATGAGTTTAAGAGCGATGGTTCTGTTACAGCAGATGTTGCTAAGAGACTTGGTACACAACTAAGTGGGGATTGGGATATGGTAAAGACTTCTTTGGTCTAAATAGATATTTATGAAAAAGAAGATCTCAATATTCTGTGGTGGACCTTCTTCTGAGTATGAAGTGTCTCTCAATACTGCGAAATCTTTCCTAAAACATATTGATAAGGGGAAATATACACCATACATCTTCTATATTTCCAAAGACGGCAAAGCTCTGCTTTTCAAACCAAAGAGTTTTGGAAGTATAGATATACCAGATAACGGTAAGCTCTATTCTCTTTTCGATGAAATACTCAAGCTCAAAGAGATGCATACCAATATCATTGGATTACATGGTGAATTTGGAGAAGATGGTACATTACAAAGTATATTACAATTTTTAAAGATTCCTTTTACTGGCTGTGATTCCATATCTTCCGGACTTTGCATGGATAAATATAGATCAAGTTTAGTTGTAGATAATGTCCTTGGAGGAAAGAACTTCATAATTCCCAATATCAAGATTTATAAACTAAGGGATTTAATATCTAATTACAAATATACAGAGAGAGTATGTATTAAACCAAACGCAAAAGGTTCTAGTGTTGGAGTATGTTTAGTAAAAAGTAAGAAAAATCTCGAAAACATCAAGAAACAACTTTCTGATTCTTTTGATAAAGACGCCGACTTTGTTGTACAACCTCTTATAGATTACGATATTGAATTAAGTTGTGGTTGTTTAGAGGAAAAAGATGGGGAATTTATAAAATTACCAGCTATAGAGATAATTCCTCAGAGTTCGACCTTCTTTGACTACAAAGCCAAGTATACAAAAGGTGGCTCTGTTGAAATTACACCCCCTGAACACATTTCAAAAGAAATAGCAGATCAAATCTCTCAACTAGCAATAGATATTCATAAGTTACTTGGTTGTAACCTATATTCAAGATCTGATTTCTTGGTGAAGGGAGATACGATTTACTATTTAGAAACCAATACTCTACCTGGAATGACTTCTACCTCTTTACTTCCACAGGAAGCTGACGCTATTGGTATTAACTTTACACAACTGATAGATTTCTTAATAGAAAACAGTTAAAATATCCTATGCGAGAGTAGTTCAGTTGGCTAGAATGTCTGCTTCCCAAGCAGAAGGTCGCGGGTTCGAATCCCGTCTCTCGCTCCAATTAACAACAAATTAACAATTCCACTAAAAGTGTCAAAACACTCTAGAATCCTAACCCCTCATATGTTACAATACTGTTACTTGGCTGATGTAGCTCAGTTGGCTAGAGCATTCCCTTCGTAAGGGAGAGGTCGATGGTTCAACTCCATCCATCAGCTTTGAATATAGAAAATATGAAAACACCAAAATACACACTAACAAACCTAATGCTCAAGTACATACTCAAATATGAACTAGCAATATCAGAACTAAACCACACAGAACTACCAAAAACTCTAAAAAAGCCCCTCATAGAAAAACTCTACGCAGAAGAAATAGACAACGTAGCACAACTAGTAGCATACCCAATTGGATACAACAGTGCACTAAAGATATTAAGAGGACAAGAACACACAACAGGAAGAAGTAAGAAAAAAGTATTTAACAGCTTCAAAAACGCAAGAGATTACATAAGGAAATACAGTGGTACTACAGCACTAAAACCAAGCATGGAACTCGCCATACACCTAAACAAAATACTCACTAAAGGATGGAACGACGACTGGGATCAAGGAAGACTAAAAGACTTCTCTGAAAAACCAAACGATCTCTACGACACCTGGTACACACTAAGAGACTACTACCCAAGTACCAATATGGAGAACCACTTCAATGAACTCTTTAGATGGATAACCAACAGTGAAGACAATACTCACAAACTAATACAACTGGCCATACTAATGTACGAATTCATAGAAAAAGCACCCTTCTTTGCAGGCAACCAAATGACGTCTATTCTCGTACTAGAACTACTTACCAAAGAATATGGATACAACCCCAACATTATACTACCCTTCTCAAAAGCCATTAACTTCATAAGCGAAGACCTTAAATCTGCATTCAAAATATCCAAAGGTAAAACTGACCTAACTACATTCATAGAAGCCTTCCTCTACACCACATCCCTTACTACAATTGAAACTACAAGAGAATTTAGCGAAATATACAAAACCAAGATACTTAAATACCCTAAAATGACAGAAGAATTAAACTCCAGACAAATGAAAATAGTTGACTACCTTACTACAAACAAGAAAGCTTCAAGAAAAGAACTAACAGACATGATGGGAGTATCCTTCATGACAGTCTTTAGAGACTTACAAGACCTAATGGAAAAAGATTATGTAGTACAAAAAGGAAGAGGAAGAGGAACACACTACCAACTCAAAGAAGACGAAAATATGGGAATAGAGATTCCAGAAGCACAATTACCAGTATTCGGAGAGACACAGAAAGATATTAAAGTATATTAAAAATCTTGTAGAAATATATATTTCTTGCTAATATTCAAACATGGAAAACAGTAAATACGATGTAATAGTTGGTCTAGAAATACACATTCAGACAAAAACAAACTCAAAAATGTTCTGTACTTGCCCTACAGGATACTTCCAGAAAGAACCTAACACACACGTATGCCCAGTATGCCTAGGACTACCAGGAGCACTACCAGTACCAAACAAACGAGCCCTTGAACTCTGTATACTCATGGGACTTGCTACAAACTGCGACATTGCACCAGAAATACACTTCGACAGGAAACACTACTTCTACCCTGACCTACCCAAAGGATATCAAATAAGTCAGTACAAGAAACCAATATGCTCAAATGGACATGTAGAACTCTCTAATTCTACTGTAGAGATAGAAAGGATACACCAAGAAGAAGACGTTGCTAAATCAACACACCACATTGAAACTGATACAAATAAAGAATACTCCCTAATTGACTACAACAAATCAGGAGTACCACTAATTGAGATTGTAACCAAACCATGTATCCGATCTGGAGAACAAGCAAAAGAATACGCTACAAGAATTAGACAAATAGCTAGATACCTAAACATCTCTGATGCCGATATGGAAAAAGGTCAAATGAGATGCGAACCAAACATCTCCGTACAGAAAAAAGGTATGTGGGAACAAAAGGGGGAAGAAATAGTTCCAATAGGCAAGTACAAACTCAATGCAAAGATAGAAATTAAAAATATAGGATCCATTACAGCCGTAGAAAAATCTATAAACTATGAAGTAAACCGACTAATTGAAGCGTTAGAAACTAATAAAGAAATCATACAACAAACTAGAGGTTGGAACGCAAACAAAAACATGACAGAATTCCAGAGAAGCAAAGAAACTTCAGACGACTACAGATATATGGCAGAACCAGATATCCCCATTATCGAAACCTCAAAAGAAAATATAGAGGAAATCTCTTCTGAGATAGTAGAATTACCACACGAAAGAATTAACAGATACATGAATAAACATATGCTCTCTGAATATGATGCAAATGTACTCAGTACAGACAGAGATGTTGCAATATTCTACGACAACCTCTTCATTGGACTCGACAAACACCTTAAGGATACTCCAACTAGCGCAAAACTAGCCTCGAACTGTATTACAGGTACCCTCTTCGCTTGGTTAAACGAAAAAGACATATCAATATCCAAAGCGAACCTTGATATTGCTGACCTAGTACAATGGAATCTAGCATTACATAGTAAAGAGATTACTAAGAATAAAGCGGAAGAATTACTGAAAGAATCTTTAAACAATAACAAAAACCTAAGTGATTTACTCGACAACTTTAGAAAACAATCCGAGAAGAGTGCAGGAAACCTTACAGACATCGTCAAGGATGTAATATCTCAGAATGAAAAGGCTGTAAAAGACTTTAAAGATGGAAACAATGCCTCTGTAGGATTCTTAATAGGACAGGTTATGCAAAAAACTCAGGGTAGTGCAGACCCAAATGAAGCTAGATCAATTTTGATGAAGGAATTAGAATGAAAATAAACACCACCTTTCTAAAACATATAGCAAAACTCTCAAGAATCAAACTTAGTAAAAAAGAACTAGAGAAATTTACTCCACAGATGAAAACTATTCTAGAATCAGTAGATGTACTCCAAGAAGTAGACACTACAGGTATAAAACCTATGAAAAAACGACTACCTTTCTCACAATTGAGAGAAGATATTGCAAAAGAATCTCTTACTCAAGAAAAAGTTCTAACAAATGCCAACCATACTGAAATGGGTCTAGTGAAAGTATATGGGAAAATCTTTGATGGCATAGAAAAATCATAACCCTTTAATATTTCCTTAATCTCTAGTAGAATATCACATTCCATGCCGAAGTGGTGGAATTGGCAGACACGCATGCCTTAGGAGCATGTAGGGGAATACCCTGTGCAGGTTCAACTCCTGTCTTCGGCACCAATATATATTTAATAAAAAAATAATGCTTAAAATAATAGCAAAGCCCTTCCAAGAGGTCCTTCTACAAAGGAAACTTTGTGTTGGTTGTACATACCCCCTAGACAAGGCAAATAGAGTTGGAATATTAACAGAGAATAGTGATTTGGTAGAATGTAAGTGTAAACGTAGGTATGTCTTTGATAGAAAGCTCGGTCAATATAGAAGAGCTTCTCTACAAGAGGAACAGCAGTATCTAAAAAGGTTGAAAAAGTAGTAGTAAATATAGTAAAATGCAGAGGTATGCCGCTATCGTCTAGTGGTTCAGGACAACAGGTTTTCATCCTGTAAACCGGGGTTCGATTCCCCGTAGCGGTACCAAAGTTAAAAAGTTTTTCATACTATCCCATTCATGCTACAATATCATCATTAACATTAATTGCCCAAACATGTACGAAGTATCGAAAAAGGATCCTAAAACCGGAACAGAAGAAACAATAAGTATACTAGGATCAATCGGAAGCTTCATTTACTCCTTTGTAGAAACAGTCGTAATTGCACTCGTCATCGCAGTAGTCCTCTACCTCTTCATCATGACCCCACACGAAGTATTAGGAAACTCCATGCATCCTACATACCAAAACGGAGAATATCTAATGGCAAATAAAGTACAATATCGATTCTCCGACCCACAAAGAGGAGATGTCATAATATTTAAATACTCTGACACACAAGACTTCATAAAACGAATCATCGGAATACCTGGAGACAGCGTTTCCATCAAAGATGGCAAAATATATATAAACGGAGACCAATTAAACGAAAGCCCCTACTTAGCCGACACTGTCTACACCAGTGGTGGAGAATACATTACAGAAGGACAAACCATTGCAGTTGGAGAAGGAGAATACTTCGTATGCGGAGATAATAGACCACACAGTTCTGACTCAAGAACATTTGGACCAATAACCCAAGATAGGATCAAAGGGAAAGCATGGATAGTTTACTTACCACTCTCAGAGTTTAGGATAGTCACGCACCAAGAGTACAAAAACCTCTAGACACTGTCTGTGAAACATGATAGATTTGAACAATGAGAATATTCGTAATAGCTAATCAAAAAGGTGGAGTTGGAAAGACTACAACAGTACTTAATCTTGGTGCAAGTCTTGCAGACAAGGGGAAGAAAGTACTCGTCATAGACCTTGATCCACAGGCAAATCTCTCCTCTGGACTCGGCTTTACAAGACAATTTGACAAGAAAAGCTGGAACAATACTGAAGAGGTCCCATACAAGAGCATCTATGATGTCCTCATCAACCAAACACCCATATCAAAAGTCTTTGTAACCACAAACAATCCCAACCTCTTTTTAGTACCCTCACACCTCTCTTTGGCAGGTGCTGAAATAGAAATGGTCAATATATTGGCTAGAGAAACACTTCTCAAAAATGCTCTCTCAGAATTCAAAGAAGATATCGACTATGTCCTAATTGATTGCCCTCCATCACTTGGCTTACTCACAATTAACGCCCTTACTGCTGCAGACGATCTCATCATCCCTATACAGTGCGAATACTTCGCATTAGAAGGGCTAGGACAGCTAATAGAGACTACAAAACTTATTAAAGGTATCAACCCTACACTCACCATAGGTGGAGTCATTCTAACCATGTTTGATAGCAGAACAAGACTCTCTACAAACGTTGTGGAAGATGTAAGGAAATATTTTAATGAGAAAGCTTTTAAAACTGTAGTACCTCGTAATGTAAGACTCTCAGAAGCCCCATCCTTTGGACAAACAATATTTGAATATGACGACACTTCTACAGGAGCACAAGCATACAAAGATTTAGCTAAAGAGTTTATAAAACGTTTTTGAATAATTTTTTAATATAAAACTAATGGCAGAAAAAACAAGAAGACTAGGAAAGGGACTCTCTGCACTAATTGATACCAGTACTCCAACTGGGAAGATGGCAAGACAATATGTGGAAGACTTTAGTGTAGATAGAATCGTTCCTAACCCATACCAACCAAGAATGTTCGTAGATCCCAAAAAACTTATTGGTCTTGCAGACTCAATAAGGGAACATGGTGTAATACAACCCCTAATCATTACAAAAGACAAGAATTCAGACAACTACATTATCGTAGCAGGAGAAAGAAGATTTAGAGCCGTAAAACTCGCAGGATTTAATACACTACCAGTTGTAATAAAGGAGACAACTCCACTTGAGATGATTGAGTTAGCCCTTATTGAAAATATTCAAAGAGAAGACCTAAATCCACTTGAAGAATCATACTCATTCAAACAGCTTAACCAAGAATTTGGATTAACACAGGTCCAAATTGCAAAGAAAGTCGGACTAAATAGAGTAACCGTTGCAAACAAGATGAGATTGGACAAATTACCTGACAAGATAAAAGAGTTGATTCTAAACGAATCTCTCTCAGAGGGACACGCTAGAGCTCTTCTTAGTATCAGAGATGAGACTTCAATAGTAGCTGCAGCAGACATCATCATCAAGAGAGGACTCAGTGTTCGACAGACAGAAGCTCTTGTACGAAAAATGATGTTTGGTAAATCAGATGCAAGAAGAATATGGAAGAGTGTAGATGATCACACCAAGACATGTGAAGAAAGTATTGCAAAACGATTAGGATTTAATGTTCACGTTGCAAAAATGAGTAAAGGTGGAAAGATAACAATCAGATACAAATCTATGGATGAACTTAATAAGATTGTAGACAAATTTAAAGCTATTCCTTTAAAGTAACTTCTTGTCTAAGCTTCTCATACATTAAAATAGCAGCACTTACACTCACATTCAAAGAACCTATACCCTCATTCATAGGTATAGACACCCTCATATCAGATCTTTCCAATAAGCCAGTAGATATACCAACATCCTCAGCACCCAAGATCAAAGCTATTGGCCCTTTCAACTTCTCACGAAAATAGGGTTGACCATCCATATCAATTGAACATATCTTTATATCCTCTTCCTTTAACTTCTTAACTGCCTCAAACAGATTCATTTCAACAAGAGGTATACGCTCTGCGGCTCCCATAGAAATCTTAATGGTTTCATCAGTCACAAACGCCTTCTGAGATGGAGGAATAATCATACCATTTACACCAACAGCAAAAGCCGTACGCATAATAGCAGCAACATTCTGAGTATATTTAATACCATCCATAATTAGAAAAAAAGGAATCTTCTCATTCTCATATATCTGATCTAGTAAATCACTTAAGTCCCAACTATTCTGAGAAATCATAATACCTACTACACTCTCTGAATGTGCAGTCCTAGTCTTTCTATCTAACATCTTTCTTGGAACCTTGATTACAGGAATACGCAAATTTCCTGCGAGTTTAGCAATCTCTCTAGTCTTTTGATCTTTGTAAGCATTGGAAGCAATATATATACGCTCAAAATCCTTACCTGAGCGTAAAAGCTCAAGCAAAGCATTCTTACTCTCTATCTGAACAGTATTAGGACTACTCATACTACTTAGATTCTACTACATCTATATAGAATTTACCTCTTTTGAATCCACTCATCTTTCTAAACTGTACTCTTCCATCAGTTTTAGCATGAATAGAGAAATCTTTTGAAAGGTATGTATTTCTACCAGGGTGAAAGACTGTACCTCTTTGTTTAACAAGGATATTCCCTGCCTTTACAACCTCGTCCGCATACTTTTTTACTCCAAGTCTCTTACCAGCAATATTGCCTGATACACTGACTGAACCTCCTCCTGCAACTTTTGACATATTTCTTAATTTACAATTAAACTAGTTTCTATCTAATATGAAAATATTTCTGCAAATAATACTATTATTTCGCTCCCATTTCAAGTCCTCCCGACTATAACTCTTATTTAACACCTTCCATCTTTTACTAAATACCTCGTTAATTCCAAAGGTTTTCCACCCAGTAGCTGTCTTGTATGAAGGAATTATAGCAATCATTTTAATGTGTCTCTTACCAGTTTCTTCTAAGACAAATATTAAGGATTTATACAAAGATTTAACATCATCTAGCAAAACTTTAGCTTGAGATTCTGACACAAGCTTTGTCTGTGGTGGTCCCATATATGGTTCAAACACTACTGCGTCTAGTTCGGTATGTTTAAGTTTCCTCAAGACATCTCCTCTTGGCCTTTTAACATTAAACTCAAAGGTCTCATACAAGATATCTGAAATAAATCCACTTTCTGAAAGCCATACAATATTTTCATCCGTTGCTTTTACTGCCTCTATATCTGAATCTGAAGCTAGCACATTGTATCCAAGCATACAGGCTTCCATAGGTATAGTGCCTGACCCACAAAACGGATCCCAAATCGTACCCTCTTTTATACCTGTTAGATTACACATAATTCTGGCTAACTTAGGAGGCAACATTCCCATCTTAGTATTTGCACTTGGTTTGTTGTAATCCCTGTAAGAGAAGCCGTCGATATCTTGTATAGCTAGTGTTCGGCCGTATAGTTGTTCATTACTGTTTTCTATTACACATAATTCAAACCCTTTCTCTATGATAGAGTTCTTTGTAACCTGTGCTGCATTTAATTCTGTCTTCTTAGGGAGTATAAATCTTGAACCAATATCTTTTGCTTTAAAGTGTTTCTTTATCTGGCTAGCCAAACTACTGAACTTGTCAGTATCAAATCTCTTTTCCCCAATATAAGACAGTCCAAATATTACTTTTCCAGAATATTCGTCTTCTAAGAAATCCTCTAAGTTCTGTACCATCTTTCCTACCCTAATGAAGCCTCCTAGCCTATTAAAGATTCTTATAGCTAAATTATCATTTAACTCTTTACTGTCTACTAGCAATATCTTCTCTGAGAAGTTTTTTATAGAATCTTTATTAAGACCAAAGCCTTCAAACACAATACTAAGTTCAGCTTGAGACAAGCCCTTGAAATTTCCTAATTGAAAAAAATATTGCATCTAGCTAATCTTTTTAACCAAAACTCTTGTAATCTGAGGTCTATGGCCATAGGTTCTCCTATATCTAGATTTCGCTTTGTACTTGAAAACCTTAATCTTCTCCCCTTTCTTTTGGGAGGTAATCTCTAGTGTCACTTTTGCACCCTCTACGTTTGGAGTTCCAATTTTCACATCTTTTCCATCTACTACTAGAAGTACATCCGTAACAACAATCTTATCCCCCTTATCTCCTTTCAACTTTCTAACCTCATACTGGTTACCTTCTTGGAGCTTAATCTGGGTTCCTGCAAGCTTAATTACTGCGAATTTCTCATTCTTCTTATCTTTTTTGTCTGCCATATTCCTACATTTCTAATTTAAACTTCGTAGCTCTGAATAATATCAGTGGTATCATCTACCTTTGCGTGACGCGCTATTATACTCTGAATTACTCCTAAAGAGAATAGGGTAACCAATGTTACACTTCCTCCAGCACTTACAAGTGGTAGAGGAATACCTGTAGCTGGGATTGCTCCAGTGTTTGTAGCAATGTTTATAAATACCTCTAGTAGTAATTTCACAGTAAAACCGAGCACTATCATAGCAAAGTATGGATCATTAGTTAAGAGTATTGTTTTACTAAATCCAAAGAGTATGATTACAGCGAAGAGAAGAAGTAAGAAAATAGCGCCTACTAATCCAAATTCTTCTGCAAAGGATGCAAATATGAAGTCTGTCTGATGCTCAGGCAAAAAGCTTCTTTTACTTTGAGTACCATTTCCAAAACCCTTACCCCAGATCTTTCCTGACCCTATCGCAATTCTTGCTTGGTTTACATTAAATCCTGCATCCCCTGTATCTTCTGCAGGATTGAGATATACCTCAATACGATCTTTTTGGTAATCTCTTAATACACTATCCCATATTGCACTTGATCCTAGTCCCAATACAATGGAAAGGAGGAAACCTATCACCACAAAGACTCTCCAAGAATCTCTGTAGAAGTATGCGAAGATTGCGATGATGAAGGAGATAATGACAAGTACTAGCCATATTGTACTACTAAGAATTGATGCAAGTAAAAAGCCGAATGCACCCAACATGACGATACATATGGCTATACTGTTTCTGAATTGATTATCTAGCCCTGTAAAGGCTACGAAGAACCATATAGAGAGGAGAAGTATAGACATGCTACCATCCGGTTGGAAGTAGGTTAGAAAGAATATTGGTAAAACGAGAAGCAAACTAACTACAAAGAGAATCCATTGGTTAAATCTTACTTTCAATGAAAGAACATATGCTGTAAGAAAGATAATGGTTATCTTCGCAAACTCTGATGGTTGAAGCTGTATGTCTCCGATAACTACCCATCTTTTTACATTGTTGATTATCGGTCCAAAAAGTAGTACTGCAAGAAGAGAGAGTAGCGTTATTAGGTATAGAGATAGGATAACTTGCCAACATTTTGAGTATGAGAGGTCTGTTTTTGATAGTACAAAGTATAAAAGGTACCCTACTATAATAAAAACTAACTGTTTACTTACTATAGAGGTGTCTGTAAAAGTTCCATCAGGTAGTATAGTTGTCGACAATAGAGCTATTAGCCCTATTATAGAAATGACTATACTTGGAATCAATATTTTGAGTTCAATGTTGAAATTCTTTTTTTGTTTACCTAAGAATGGCTGCACAACTCTATATTACTTCTTTTTCCTCATGAATGCAGGTACATCCAATGGGTCTTTACTGTCAACTTCAAAATCTAGAGATGATTTTTCCTTTTCTGAAGACTCTTTTTCATCTGACATATCAAATTCTAGACCACTAGATTTCTTCTCACTAGAAGGGACTTCGTCTTCTTGAAGTTTCTTTTCCATGTTAGGTGTCGTAAATCCAGTAAATACGTTAGGTGTGCTCTCCTCTTCTTCAATAGGCTGAGAGAAAGTACTGCTATCATCAGATTTCAATTCGGAGGCATATGGCTGATCTGTTTTACCAATACCTGTAGCTACAATCGTTATTATAATTTCATCACCAAGTTCTTCATTTATCTGTGCGCCAAACTTTATATTGGCAGATGGATCTACAGCCTCTTTGATAAGTTCTGAGACTAAACTAATCTCTGTTAATGACAAATTCGATCCTACAATATTGTAGAGAATCCCAGTAGCTCCCTCAATAGACATATCTAAAAGAGGACTTGTGGTTGCAAGCCTTGCAGCTTTTTCAGCCCTATCCTCTCCACTAGCACGACCAATACCCATAAGAGCGGTACCTGCGTTTTGCATTACAGATTTTGCATCATTGAAGTCTGCATTGATATATCCTGTTTGACTAATTAGGTTTGAGATACTACTTACACCTTCTGCAAGTACAGAATCCACCATCTTCATAGCCTCAATAAAGGATACAGAGTCATCAACTATCTCAAGTAATCTCTGATTAGGGACCACTATGAGTGTATCCACTTTATCCTTAAGTGCTGCGAGTCCTTCTTCTGCTACTACCTTTCTTCTTTCACCTTCAAAATCAAATGGTTTTGTAACAACGGCTACAGTTAAAGCTCCCATATTCTTTGCTACACCAGCTATAATTGGAGCAGCTCCAGTACCAGTTCCACCTCCCATACCTGCTGTGATAAATACCATATTCGCACCATCTACCAACTCTTGTATCTGATCTAAACTCTCTTCTGCAGATTGAGCTCCTAGTTCATGATTACCTCCAACACCCAAACCTTTAGTTAGTTCTTCTCCTAACTGTAATGTTGTAGGCGCAAGGGACTGTTTAAGAGATTGAGCATCTGTATTCAAGGAAACGAAATCTACACCTGGGATATCATAATCACCTATCATTGTGTTAACGGCATTACAGCCACCACCACCCACTCCTACGACCTTGATGTCCACTACACTATCTGCACTTGTTGTAACTAGCATTTCTATTAATTAAAAATTTATCTTAAGGCAGTAATGACTTGAACCAATCTGTAATTTTACCAAATATTCCTCCCATATCAACTTTTTTACTTTCAGTATTATTAACATCCACTTCATCATCTAACGCATGTTTGATAAGGCCCTGTACACAAGAGTATGAAGGATCAGAGATTTCCTCTGTCATACCACTTAGACCAGAAGCATATCCAATTCTAGCAGGGACACCAAATACACCTTGTGTAAACTTTGTAATACCACTTAACAAACTTGTACCTCCAGTAAGTACAATACCAGCAGGCATAGCAATCTCGTATCCAGCTCTTTCTACATTCTCTTTTGCCATATCAAATATTTCTTCACTTCTTGCTTCTACAATATCTTTTAGCATTTCTTTTGTCACTGTTTTTTCTGTTTCAATATTTATTAACGAAAGATCGAGTAAATCACCCTTAGGTTTGTCCTCTTTCTTCTCTTCAACAATCTTTCTTAGAAGAGCAGGTGTCTTATCCGTTTTCTTGTCGACTTCCATACGCTTATCAGAAAGTAATTCATCCATATTTACTTTAATCTTTTCTGCGTCTTCTAATGACACTTGGAGACCAATTGCAATATCACTTGTAATATTGACCCCACCAAGTGGAATACAACCACTGTATATTATTGCTCCCTCTTGAAAAATAGCTATACTTGTTGTACCAGTACCAATATCGAGTAATGTAACACCCAACTCCTTCTCAGTATCAGTAAGTACTGCAGCAGCTGATGCCCATCCGGTAAATACCACATCATATACATTAAGACCTAGTTGCTCTACACACTTCTTAAGATTTTGCCAATATGAATTTGGTGCAGTAATTATATGTGTCTCTACTTCTAATCTTCCACCACTCATTCCAATTGGATATTTAATTCCACCTTGATTATCTACCATAAATTCTCTAGGGATGATGTGTATTGGATTAAGGTTTTCAGGCAAAGAGAGTGTACGAGCATTTTCAATAGCTCTGTATGTGTCATCAATGGTAATCTCTGAACCTGCCACTGCGACAACCCCCTTATTATTAAGACTGGTAACTAAATCTCCATTAATGGATACATAAACATCTGAAACAGTAACCCCTGCCATTCTTTCTGCAGCATTTACACTCTCAGAAATTGCATTTGTAGCTTCATCAATATTTACAACAACACCTTTCTTAATTCCCTTACTTGGATGTGAACATACTCCAATTACGGTTGGTTTACTATCCTCTTCCACTGCTGATATTACTGTAGTGATCTTCGATGTACCTACATCAATTGCTGTTATAATTTTTCGTGCCATTTGTTTTACTTGATAGAAATTACATCAAAAAGAACTCTGTTTTCGTAGTACTAATATAATAAAAAACAGGAATAGATGCAAGTACCTTAGAGAAGTTCCATAACAGGTCTTTCAAATCTCATGTCTAAATATTTATATTCTATACTCTCGATATTAACCTTTTCTAATATCAAATACAATTTTGCAAGCTGCTCATCAAAACTATTAGCAGACTCTATCACTATTTCTCTCGGTCCATCCGAGATTCTTAAAACATCTTCATCCACCTCTATTGTAGATATTTCCCAGACGAATTCTTCCAGAACTTGTACTACCTGAGATATCTCACTATCAAATATTAATCTCTTGTCTGCTACAATGTTTTGACTTGTAGACAACTGTATACCATTTTCAAGATTGCAGACTTCATATTCAGACTCTTTTTCAAGTATTAGACCCTCTTGGGAGAAAATGTAACAATTTTCTCCATATTCAAGGTAGTACATAGGATTATATTCTTCTATAGTAAGAGTAATAGAATTGGGAAAAATCTTTTGTGCATCAACATCTTTCACATACCCATTAACCTCAAATATTTCCTGTTTAAGTTCTTTTAGATCCAACGAGAAGTATCCTTCCCCTAAATATTTATCTGTAGCTTCTGATAGATTTGTTACATATTGTAGCTCTTTGCTGTGTTCAATCTTTTTGATTTGGAATACTCCTAACCATGTTAGTAAAGTAATCGTAAGTATTATTATAAGGATTATAATAAAAGGTTTGAGTATTTTAAACCATTTCTTACGAGAGAGTTTTTTATAAAAGGATATCTTTAGGGTAGTTTCTTCTTTATCCTTATGACGGTTTTTGAATTGAGCAATGTCCATATATGTATATTAACATATTTTACTACCACTTCTTTACCCAGTAAGATTCTCCATTCTGTTTAACAAATATTCAGATATCGGAATCTCCATATTAGTATTGGGATCATCAATAGAAAAAGTCTCTAGTTTTTCTAAAACAGCACCTAATTCTCGTTCCACTTGTTCTCTATTCATCTCGAATGTCTCTGCAATTTCAGACGGATGATGGGGATTATTAACAAAAGCAATTCCAAAACGTAAACAAACTAATCTGTATTCTCTCTCGGACAGGTTCTCACATAAAAGATATGGTAATTCACATAAGTCTGTTAGACTTGTTGCTAATTCCTTGTCAGATATCTCACTTATATTCAACTTAAGGATACTCCCAGATTCTATCGACCACAAAACGGAGCTACTTATCTGTTGCGCTTGCTGTTTTGACATATCAAATATCCTCGAGATTCCCCGAAAAGTCATAACATCTCCAAGAATTCCAGATCTAAGCATATAGATTCCAAAAGTACGCAGATTTCTTACTTTGCAATACCTTAAAATCTTTTTAAGAGTTTCTGAAACTTCCATCCTCTCGTCAAGCATACTTAAACCATCATTTTCTTTGGAAAGATAATTATGCGCCTTATCTCTATCTCTAAAATCGACAGATTCATCATTTAACGAAAAGGGTTCGTTCATTGCCCTCACTGCTGCAACCCTATTTTCTATCTTTACTTTGCTATATCCAAGTTCTATGCAACGACTTCGTACTCCCTCTTCTGTAAGTAATTCATCAAGTTTAAACACATCTTCGGACATATTCACAGGAACTTGAATCAAATTCCCGTGTTCTTGTAAGTGGCTCGATATTGCTTCTTTTATCCACCATATAGCATAGGTAGAAAACCTTTTATTCCTACTAGCCTTCTCTAAATCAAATTTCCTTAAAGCAATGACTATTCCCCATCGACCTTCCTGAAGAAGTTCTTCTCTTTCTGCATGTTTGCTATAACCTCTTTGTTTTTTATACAAACTTAGAACCAATCCTCCATTTCTACAAACAAACTCCTTTTCAATCTCATAAATCTCCTCTTGTAACGAATTATCTTCCTTATGAACTTCAAACTCTTTTCTTAATATTGCATATCGTTCTAATTGAGCTCTCTCTTCCTCTGGTGTAAACAGAGGATACTCAGCCGTCAATCTTTTCATTTCGGCAAAAAGCCAACTATCTGAGGTATCAAGATATACCTCCTTCTCTGGAATTCCTTCTGCTCTTACAATTTCTTTATCTACACTCTTTATCTTATGTGTCATGACTTAAATAGATCTAGTGGGGAGTAAAATATAATTATATTACAGTTCCTTACTTCGTAAAATTTCTTAAATTAGACAAATACTCAGATACTGTAATCTCCGTATTAGTATTGGGATCATCTATGAGAAGAACTTCCAATTTCTCCATAATGGTGTCCAATTCTTGCTCTACTTGTTCTGTATTTGTTTTTAATGTTTCTGCAATTTCAGACAATGGACAAGGTTTATTATCAATAAGAGCAATTCCAAAACGTAAACAAACTAATCTGTATTCTCTCTCGGACAGGTTCTCACATAAAAGATATGGTAATTCACATAAGTCTGTTAGACTTGTTGCTAATTCCTTGTCAGATATCTCACTTATATCCAATTTACCAATCCTTCCATATACTACATTTCTTCGTACTCCATCAGTTATTTGCCTTACTCTCTCTCGTGATATGTTAAATATCTTTCCAACCTCTTCTAGTGTCATACCACATCCAAGAACTCCAGCTTTAAGCATAAACATTCCGAAATCCCGTATGTTTTTCTCTTTGTAATACTTAAGAATTTTCTTGGAGACTTCTGTAACCAACAGTCTATTTTCTACTCGTCTACGAGTTGCCTCCCAGTCATTATTTGAAAGCTTCTGATATCCATTCTTACAATTCTCAGGTTCTTCATCTAATGACTCCTGCGATGCTGCTCTAACTGCTGCAATTAACGCTTTCGTTTTTTGTTCTTTATACCCAAGCTCTTCACAACGGGCTCGAACAGCCTTTTCCGTTAATGGTAATGGACAATTAAGTTTTGACAAAGCCCAATGAGTACTTGCAGAAACTCGCATTACACTTCTATTTTCTCTCTGATATCGCTCCATGAACGATTTAAGCCACCAACATGCATAAGTAGAGAATTTTTTATTTCCTCCTATCTTGGCTAAATCAAACTTTCTTAAAGCCCAAACTATTGCCCAGCGACCTTCTTGGATAAGGTCATCTGCATCTGCAAATTTAGCAGGGTCCTTTATTTTACTATATTGTTTTAGAATTAATCCTCCATTTCTACAAACAAACTCGTTTTCAATCTCATTAATTTGATCCTCAATTTTAGACACATTCCCATTATTACTATCCTTTAACTCTTTTCTCAATTTTGCATATCGTTCTAATTGAGCTCGCTCAACCTCTGGTGCAAATACTGGGTACTCAGCTATCCATCTTTTTGTCTCGATAAAAATCCTACTCCTTGAGTTATCAAGATAATCCTCAGTTCTTTCCATTGTTATTGTAGATCCTTCAACCTCACTCCCTGCATTGTTTAGCATGTTCTAATTAGTCTAGTGGGGAGTAAATAAATTGGAGCGAGAGACGGGATTCGAACCCGCGACCTACACATTGGCAATGTGTCGTTCTAGCCAACTGAACTACTCTCGCCTACTGGTGCCTAGACCCAGGCTTGAACTGGGGACCCCATGTTTTTCAGACATGTGCTCTACCAACTGAGCTATCTAGGCAACAGATGTATTATATACTGTTTCTAACCAAATCTTCAACCTCTTTTCTAAATCTCTCTTTACTAAATCTCTCTACACTCTTTACCATACTCCCAATATCCCAGCTCATACTCACCAACCTCTCTAAACCCTCTCTAAAACTCTCTACTGTATTCTCAGTGTAAAAGCCCCCATTAACTCCCTCTACTACACTCTCCATATACCCACCCTTCTTGAGAGCCAATACAGGAGTACCACAACTAATACTCTCTACAGGAAATATCCCAAAATCCTCAATTCCAGAGACAAGAAAACCACTAGCCTGAGACATTATTTTATACTTCTCACTATCACTAATCCTACCCACAAATTCAATATTGCTACTACCCCTAGCCAACCTCTTTAAACGCTTACTACCTCTACCCTCACCAATTACCTTTAAATTAAACTTTAATTCTTTAGCACACTCTATGAGGAACTCTCCCCCCTTGTTCTCTGCAAAAGGAGCACCCGCTACAAAGTAATTCCCCCTATCCTGATATTCAATCAATTTACCACTATACAAATTAACAGGAGGATATATTACCCTCTCTACATCTCTGCCCCAATATCTTTTACACCTCTGTGCAACAAACTTAGAATTAGAAACAAGAATATCTGGTCTAGAAGAAGACATAACGTCCCAAATACGAAGGTAATTAAGAAATGGAGCCTTCAAAAGCCCATACTTACTGTAAATATCTTTTAAATCCCATAAGTACCTCAAAGGAGTATGAATATATGAAATATGTAAACTCTCCTGAGAAGTAATACACCCCTTGGCTATACCATGACTAGACGATATTACAAGATCGTAATTAGACAAATCGAAGGTCTCTACAGCTACTGGCCAAAGAGGTAGATAAAAAGTATATAACTTTTGAATAAAGGGAAATCTATTTAAAAACGAAAACCTAACCTCCCTATCTCTTAAATACCTCTCTACAAACTTCTTACTCCCATACAAAGAAAATATATCAGCCTCAGGAAAAAGATTAGCCAATTCTAAATTAACCACATTTGCACCACCCATTGAAAATAGATTCTCGACTACCAATGCAATTTTAAAACCCTTACTTTTCATAAACTACAACAGTACCAAATTTCCTCCTAGTAATCTCTGGCTTACTAGTAATTATAACCCCGGCAACAAGAATTAGGAAACCACCCGCTAAAAATGGAATATGCTTACGCTCAAGAGCAGTCTGAGTAAGCTCTCCAAACCTATATGCTCCATCCATAGGTTTAGTAGTCAACACATTGTAAGGAGGACTACCATCAGTTATAAGTACAGATTGGAATAGGTCATCACTACCAGTAAATTCCCACACCAAAGAAATATCCGCATCACCCTTTGTAACTATCTCAAACTCTAGTCTAGCAAAAAGGTCAGAGTCCCCAGAGGTCTTATAAAGGACACCACTACCCGATTGTGTAAACCCTGTAAGCATCACTACACCATCGGTATTATCCAGCGTACTTTCATCATCAGGCCACTGATCGAAGAGAGAATTATTTCTACTAGCCTTAGATATTTGGAGAACTTCTGGATCAAAACTAATAACCATCCTTGCTTTGCTTAAATCATATTCACCACTATCTATTAGTACATCTACTATGAAACCCTCTTCTCTATTCTTTACAACACCACTACTTGGATAAAGCTCAAAACTTGGTGAAGATGCCTTTACTACTGGAGAAAAGAGCATAGGACAAACTACTATACTGAAAACAATAAAAAGTTTTATAAAATCTTTTTTGACTATCATATTAGAAAATATTACCATAAAAGAAATAAGATTAGGAATACTACCATGGATACAATAAAAATATTAACACTTTCGATTATACAGGGTATAACAGAATTGTTACCAGTATCAAGCAGTGGACACGTACTTGTAATAGGTAGACTCCTCAATCTTGATATATCTAATCACACAGCATTCCTTTCAACCTTGCACCTAGGTACAACACTCGCTATTATAGTTTTCTTTAGAGAAGAACTCTTCGAGAACTTCTTTACTAAATCTAAACTCACGTTCTTTCTTAAACTACTCTTAGCCTCTCTACCTGTAGCAATGATTGGCTTTCTCTTCGAAGACTACATTGCCCAGTTCTATTATGGGAACCTCACCATCGCGATATTACTCATTGTTGTTGGTACGCTTTTTATAATCGCAGAAAACATTAACTTTAAAACAGTTAATCTTAAACCAAAAGAAGTACCACTTAGAAAAATGATACTGATTGGTATTGGCCAAACACTGGCACTAATACCTGGAACTTCTAGATCTGGAATTACAACTCTTAGTGGCATGATGTGCGGATTAAGTAAATATAGTGCCCTAAAATTCGGATTTATTCTAGGGATACCCATACTACTTGGAAGTAGTCTCTACGAGATTATCAAATCATACATAGAGACACCAGACAACTCTATAACCACAACCTCCCTCTCTATTGTGAAAATGCTTCCTGCAATAGCGATGACCTTTCTAGTCGGATATTTTGCACTATATGTTATAGAGAGATTTCAAAAGAAAAAATGGTTAACAATCTTTGGAATTTATAGATTAACAGTTGGATTATTAATATTAATATTTACTATATAACCCTATTAAGATCCATCCCTGTCATAATATCTGGAAGAGTAGCACCCATACTACTTAATGCTGTAGGAGCTATATCCGCAAGAATACCTGTAGGTTTAGCACTATCCCCAGTACCTATCTTCACAACATCCCTACCATCCTTGCCCTCTACCTGATCCATACTTTCAATTATTGTAAATGGTACTGGATTATTCGTATGGGCCCTATGAATCTCTTTGGTAGTACGATCTATCATCGTCTCACAATTCCCGTGATCAGCAGTAATCATCACAGAACCTCCCACACTTAATGTTGCCCTAGCTATATCTGCTGTACAACTATCTGTTATCTCATTGGCTTTAATCGTTGCTCTAAAATCCCCCGTATGACCCAACATATCAGGATTTGCGAAATTCACCAACACAAAACCATAGTTATACTTCGCATTATTCTTAATCCTATTAACAGTCTCATCCCTAATTATCAAAGCACTCATTTCGGGAGTCTCGGCATAGGTATTTACACGAGGAGAAGGAATATTGAAAAAATCTTCACCCACATGTTCCTTCTCTACACCACCATTAAAGAAATATGTCACATGCATATGCTTTTCTGTCTCAGACACATGTAATTGATTAATTCCATTATCTGCAAGATATTGAGCCAAAGAGAGTTTAACTTTGTTTGGTGGGAATATTACCTTAGCAGGAAGTCCCTCTTCATATCCTGTCATAGTTACAAAACAGATATTCTCAGGAAAAGACCTTCTAGGAAAATGCGTCCAATCTTTCAAAACAAATGACTTAGTTATCTGCCTAGCCCTATCCTCTCTGAAATTCCAAAAAAGTATAGCATCCCCAGTCTCTACCTTACCTACTGGTTTTCCCCTTCCATCTACAGCTACTGTAGGTAAAAGAAACTGATCAGTGACACCCTTCTTGTAAGAATCTTGCACAGCCTTTATCGGATCAACAAAAGTACTACCTGAAAGACCTACCATAGCGTCATATGCTAGCTTTGTCCTCTCCCAACGACTATCCCTATCCATCCCATAAAACCTCCCCTGCAAAGAAGCAATATGACCAACACCAAGATCTTCCATCTTCTTTTTAAGCTTAGTCAAATACCAATACCCGTCAGTTGCAGGAGTATCCCGCCCATCAAGGATCACGTGAACATATGGATCTACACCACGAGTCTTACAAAGTTCAAGAAGTGAGAACAAATGCTTAATATGGCCATGTACACCAGCAGCACTCAATATCCCCACTAGATGCAATCGAGAATTATTCTCCTTCATATGCTTAAACATATCTTTTACAGCGTCATTATTATCCAACTCATGATGAGCAAGAGCCTCATTAATTCTAGGCAATGACTGATACACAACCTGACCCGCACCCATATTCAAGTGCCCAACCTCACTATTGCCTACAACCTCACTAGGTAGACCTACATGTGTACCGGATGCATGAATTAGAGTAGATTTCCCATTGGTCCAAGCTGTATCCAAAAACGGAGTCTTAGCTGTAAGCACAGCATTTCCCATTTTATCTGGATGAACTCCAAAACCATCAAGGATGATTAATGTAACCAGCTTCTCAGCCCCCACATTACCTCCACTCTCTTTTATCTTTTGTTTATTAAAAAGTCCAAACATACTATGATATACATATTTACATAGTATATAATAGATTGCAATGAATACCCTCACAAAAAAAGATTTAGAAAACACAAAAAGACTTCTTGAATCAATCATTAACTCACTGAAACTCACTGAGAAAGAACAAAAACTTAAAGAATTAGAAAAGGACTCCTTGAAGACCGACTTCTGGTCAGACAATGTACAAGCACAAAACACCATGAAGCAAATAGAAAGCATACGCAAAGAAAAAGACACATCAACTACACTCACCAACGACATTGATTCACTAATTGAATTGTATGAGATAGAAGAGAATAAAGAACAACTAACAGAAGAATACAACAATATCCATAGTAGAATAAAAGACTTTGAGAAACTTAAATTCCTCTCAGGCAAATATGACAACAACAATATTCTACTAAGTATTCATGCAGGACAAGGAGGAACTGAATCCAATGACTGGGCTTCTATGCTTCTTCGAATGTACCAAATGTATTGTGATAAAAAAGGTTGGAAATATGAGATAGAAAATGCAGTAAGTGGAACTGAAACTGGAATATCTAGTATTACAATGAGAATTACTGGAGAATATGTATATGGACTACTCAAGGAAGAACACGGTACACACAGACTTGTAAGAATTTCTCCCTTTAATGCACAGGGCTTGAGACAAACCACATTCGCTGGAGTTGAGATAATACCAATACTTGAAAAGATAGACACCGACATAGAAATACCTGAAAACGATATAGAGTTTAAAGCTGTAAGAGCTAGTGGACCAGGAGGACAGAAAGTAAACAAAACCTCCTCTGCTGTACAAATTACACATACACCTACAGGAATTACAGTTCACTCCTCTACACAAAGAAACCAACTACAAAACAGAGAGAATGCAATGAACCTACTCAAATCAAAACTTGCAAAGATTCTAGAAGAAGAAAGAATAGAAGAAATAGATCAAATTAAAGGCAATTACAAACAAGCAAGTTGGGGTAATCAGATACGAAACTATGTACTACACCCATATAAATTGGTGAAAGATTTAAGAACAAACATTGAAAGTAGTAATCCCCAATTTATACTAGATGGCAATCTTGATGAATTTGTTGAAGCGCAACTAAGAATACAGTAGTATATATAAAGTAAATTAATACTGCTCAATTGCTCATGATCAAATTTGATTCCGTTACCAAAAGATACAACCAGCACATTATCGCTCTGGAAAACGTATGCTTTGAGCTTGATCAAGGAGACTTCTGCTACATTACAGGCCCTTCAGGTGCTGGGAAGTCTACAATACTTAAACTTCTCATCAAAGAGGAAACTCCTACCTCAGGCAATATCTTCTACGAAGATATTGAAGTTCCTAAAATTCCCCATACAATGCTTCCTTCTTACAGACAAAAGTTAGGTGTAGTATTTCAAGATATGAAATTACTCGACACACGCACACTTGAAGAGAATATTGCATTTGCCTTAGAAATACTAAATACACAACCACTAAAGATTAAGGACACTACGGACTACCTTCTAGAATTAGTAAATCTTGAGGATAGACGCAACCTACTACCTACCCAGCTATCAGGAGGAGAACAACAAAGAGGAGCAATAGCTAGAGCACTCGCAAGTAACCCTTCCCTATTTATTGCAGATGAACCTACGGGGAATTTAGATAAAGACAATTCCCTTATGATTCTAGATATACTGAAGAAAATAAACCAATCAGGAACTACAGTCATAGTAATTACTCACGACATGGGATTAGTTGACACATCTAATGGCTCCTCACGAAAAATTCATTTAGAAAAGGGAAAGGTTGCTTCAGACAGTCAACCACAAAAGAAGAAATCTCCAAAACCAACTGTCAAGAAAGTAAAGAAGAATACAAAGACCAAGATGGACTCACAACTTTCTTCACTCAGTAAAGGACTAGTTGCGAAATTAGAAAAAAGTGCTATTTATTCAAATGAGATACTACTCAGTCTAACTCAGAAAGACCTTAAAACTCTCAAGCTTTCAAGAAAAGAAGGTAAGGAGTTAGAAAAATATATTAAAAATTACTTAAGTAAGAAACAAAATGAAACAAAAGGTAACTAAACCAAGAAGAAACAAATGGTTCACACTATCTACAATATTTGTAACTGCCATTGTATTTACAATCTCATCTTTCTTTATCAGTCTTGCCATAATTGGGAAGAGGGCTGTTAACTACTACGAACAAAAAGCTCAAGTCATTATCTTTTTTGATAAAGAAACTCCTCAGGAGGAAATCTTTGCTGTAAGAGACAAGATAGATGATCCAGAGCTAATAGAATCTATAGACTATCTCTCACAAGAGGATGCTCTAGTAATTTATCAAGAAGACTTTGCAGACAGTCCTGACCTAATCTCTACAATTACAGCTGATGCACTACCTCCTAGTTTAGAGGTCAGAGCAGTCTCTATTGACTCTCTTCTTGAAGTAATTGAGATGATAAATCTGGAAAAAGATACCAATGTATATATTGATGATGTCATGTATTTCAAAGATGTCGTTGATAATATGAAAACACTCTCTGGCATTATCAATGTCGGTGCAATCGTCGTAATCAGTGCCTTGACACTAATTACATTCTTTCTAATCAGAGTAACTACTGGCTTAAATATTAAACTTCACCAAGAGGAAATTAAGATAATGCATCTAGTAGGTGGTACTGACTCCTTTATCAAAACCCCATTCCTAGTGGAAGGAGCACTCTACGGTCTCCTTGGTGGTCTCCTAGCTTCATCTTTAATACTAATCCCATGGTATCTAATCGTCTTCTACTCACAAGGCGCAGACTTTTGGTACTGGATATCACAACTTCTAGTGGATTTCGACTTACAATTCTTAAATGAATTCAACCCACTCTTTATTCTGGTATACTATATTATACACATTAGCACTGGTGTACTTCTCGGTGTAATTAGTAGCTACAGTGCAGTACATAAATATCTTAATAATTAACAAATGAGACTTAGAATAAAGAAAAATAAAACATACCTTCTCTTTTTACTAATTCCGGCCCTCATCCTCATACTCCTCTTCTCACAAAGGAATGACATTCTCGCAGAGGAGACTCTTTGTCCATCATATATTGATCCTGATTCCATAGAATGTTTAGATTACCTAAGAGATCAGTTGAGTGACATTAATAGTTCCAATAGCAATATTCAAGGCCAACTTGAAGACGAAGCATACAAACAACTCTCTCTTCAAGGAAAGATTGAATATATTGACGAACAAATTGCACAGACAGAGTTGGCAATTCAAAGTGCAGAGCTTGAAATAGCGGCATTCAATATTGAGATTAAGATAATGGAAGATAGCATAGGAGAGATAGAAGATGATATCGCATTGAGTATGCAAGAAATTAATCAAATGGAAAAGTCTGTTAATCTTCGTCTTACAGAGTCTTACAAATACACCTTCATAGGCCCTCTTGAGATCTTCCTTAATAGTTCAAACTTAGATCATATTCTAAGAAAGACAAAGTACCTACTTATTACAAAAGACCAAGATGTTGAACAATTAACAATATTAAGTGATAAAGAAGCAATTCTTCTTTCTGAAGAGGAAGAGCTTTCTCTACAGAGCGCTGCATTACAACAAGTACGAAATGATTTAGAGTCTGAACAAAAAGAAATCTTGGTACAAAGAATGGAACTCAATGAACAAAAGGACGAAAAAGCATATCTCCTATCAGAATCCATTAAGAAAGAGGAGGCACTACTAGCATCGTGGGATGCCAACAGAATAAAACAGGGACTACTTGACGAAGCAGTTATGCAATATATCGCGGAACATGGTGATGAGATGGCTGATTACGGATGGGTAAGTACTGGGGACTGGATTGGTAACTTGGGAGGTTTGGCAAATGGGTGTAGTACAGGACCACACATCCACTTCTCAATTGATTACATGAATTCAGGATACTATCATGGCTATGGTCAGATAGACCCATGGGGTGGATATCTCACAAAGGGACCCGATTGGTGGACCATATGGGGTGGCTGGAAATATTACTATATCAGAAGTAATTCTCTTAGAGTACCTCTCTCTGGGATGGTTGTTCTTACACAAGACCATCACATTCTTCCTAGGAAGTCTATCGATATTTATAGTTTGAACGGTTATGGTTCCCCTGTCTATGCTGCCATGTCTGGGAATCTATTCAAAGGTACAGATAGGTGTGGAGATACTTACGCCGTTATCGAGAACTCTAGTACAGGCTTAAGGACTGCATATTTCCATCTTCAGTAGTATTACCTTTGATAAGTATTCTTCTTTCTGCTAGACTATCTCATTATAACTTCTAATAATTATCTATATGTCAAAAGCTAAGAGTAAGAAAAAGGTTACAAAAGCAAAATCTTCCCCAAAGAAAAGTCTTAAATCCTTCAAGATAAAGTTTGAGAAACCAACTTGGGCTGGAATTAAAGAAAGTAAAATTACAAGGTATTCACTTCTAGTTCTCGCAATACTTGTATGTTTTGTAATTGTCGACTTCGGTGTTCAATATCTTAATAATGATTACAGTGCTGTAGTTGTTAATGGAGTAAGAATATCAAGAAAGGAATATTACTACAGGCTAGACCAAGCATATGGTAGTTCAATTTCTGCACAGCTTATTCAAGAAGAGTTAGTAAGGCAAGAAGCACTCACAGAGAATGTAGTTGTATCTGAAGAGGAAGTACAGGAAGAGATAGATAAGATTGCAGAGCAACTTGGTGGTAGTGACCAGCTTGATATTTCCCTAGAGGCTTACAATTTAACCATTGAAGATCTTAAAGAGCAAATTAAGATTGATTTATTGGCAAACAAGATACTAGAACCCGGTATTGAGTACAGCGAGGAGGATGTTAAAGCTTTCTTCGAGCAGTACAGCAATGTAATTTTCGCAGAAGAAGCTTCCGCTTTAGAAGAGGGAGAACTTCTTGATTACGACACCTTCAGAGAGAAGACTTTAGAGATATATCTTCAGCAAGAGGTTGAGAGTGCAAAATCTACATGGTTAATGGAATTAGAGGGTAGTGCAAAGATACAAAACAATGCAGTAGATCGTCCTGAGTACGAGATACTGGGTGCTACTAGAAATATTGTAACCAATATTATAGATGAGGCTAATACCAACAACGAGATTAAGGAAGTCATAATAGAGGAATAGGTAGATGTTTTAGAATGTAAAGAGGGGGCATATGCCCCCTTTTGTTTTTTACTTAGGTTCTACCAACCCATATCCACCCTGCTCTCTCTTGTAAACCATTGATAGTTTACCAGTAACCCTACTCGTAAAGAGTAGTTGGTTGTATCCTGATAGCTCCATTCTCTCTATTGCTTCTCCTTCTTCTATTGGAGATGTGTCTGTAATCTGTTTTCTAGTTGCAATTTGAGGTATGTATGCGTAGTAATCTTCTATTTCTTCTTCATCTTCTATCTCCTTAATTGATCGCTGAGCTTCTAATATTTTCCATGATTCTTTTCCTTCCCAGAAGGTTTTCTTGTCTTGGTATCTTTTAAGTCGTCTTGCTAATACATCCGTAGCTTTATCAATATTTTTATACATATCTGCCCCTATGTGTTCTACTCTTACTTTAGCTTTAGGAAGAAATATATTTATATCAACACGAAAGTTATCCTTTACACCTCTCCTATTAATATTTTCTTTGAGAAACACCTCTATACTCGTAGCTCTTTTCCAGAGGTCTTTGTACTTAGAAATCTTCTCTCTACAGTACTCCTTTAGGGGTTCGGTTGGTTCCATACCGATAAAGGTTATTTGTATATCTTTGGAGGTCATTGTAAGCGTACGTTACAATTTATATATATTACATTATACATAATAGTTGATAAAATAGAATAGGGAATATATAATCACAGTAGTAATCCGCGATAGCTCAATGGTAGAGCAACTGACTGTTAATCAGTGGGTTGTAGGTTCGAGTCCTACTCGCGGAGTATTATTTAGAGTATATATACCCCCTTTTAGAGTATCAAAGAAAACGGGCCCAATATCTTGTGTTCTCCAATAAAACGGAGAAAAAGATATCAGGCCCTAAAGCATTTTTTAAATATGTTTTTCTTTTTCAAGAAAACCTCCTTTGAGTGCCTCCTAATGGAAGCAAGGCACTCTTGGTTTAAGCTAGATCTTTTTAAAAGATCTACTTTACTCCTGTAGGCTATCTAGCCATTCGCAAAGTCCGAAGACTTCACAGGAGCTGTCATACCAATTCCCCGCTGTTTCAACCCCTGAACATGGGTTGGAGAAGATCATTTTGGCTCCTAGGCGTTTACCTAGCTCCCAGGTTTGTGGTTCACAGCCATAAGCACACTTCTCAGCCAGTTCTTTCTCTGTGTAGAAGTGGTCTTTGGGAGCTTCCAGTTGGCAGATTGTGGTCCAGTTATCATGATCCGAACCTAGCCGGCGAAACAAATGCATCCACCGATCCGTTCTTACCGGAATACATGGTTCGCATTCCGCACGTTCGGGCCAAAGGACTATTTCTCCACTGAGAAACAATTCCGCTACCTCAAGGAAGTTTTCCTTTTCCCAAACGAAAGTATCGCATTCTCTTGACACTTCTTGGGTGTCAATGTATTTCACGTCACAGACATAAGCCTTAAAACAATCTGAAAGATCTATTCGACCCTCAGATCCCTCTTGAGTCTTGGTTACTTCCCTACTACCAGGATCACTCCCCTCATCAGTGTCGCAGACGTGTGCCGTAAACTCGGAGTCTACAAACTCTTGAGTCCAGTCTCTGGCAGTTACCTGCGTTCCATAGAGAGTAAAGGTACCATCGCCATTGTCAATCCAGTCATCTTCCCAAACCGGATCACCAATATCATACCAATCGCCGTACTCTTTCCCCTGATCAATTGTTGTCTCACAGGTGGCCGTTCCGGTTTTGGTAACTTCCCGGCTTCCAGGATCACTCCCCTCATCAGTGTCGCAGACGTGTGCCGTAAACTCGGAGTCTACAAACTCTTGAGTCCAGTCTCTGGCAGTTACCTGCGTTCCATAGAGAGTAAAAGTTCCATCGCCATTGTCAACCCAGTTTTCTTCCCAGACCGGATCACCAATATCATACCAATCGCCGTACTCTTTCCCCTGATCAATTGTCGTCTCACAGGTGGGCGTCCTAGTTTCGGTTACTTCCCGGCTACCAGGATCGCTCCCCTCATCAGTGTCGCAAATATGAGTCTCGTCATATTTATCTACGACTTCCTGCGTCCAGTCCACAGCAGTGGCTTGGGTGCCGGTTTGGGTAAAAGTCCCATCACCGTTGTCGATCCAGTCATTATTCCATACAGGATCTCCAACGTCGTACCACTCTCCGTACACCTTATCTAAGGTGACGGTTTCCGAACAAAGTACATAACACTTCTCCACCGTGAACGTATACTGTGTTGAAGTTGCCCTCAACACCCATCCCCAATTTAGAAACCCTATCCTCTTCCACTCATACACCACCGAATGGGTAGTGTGGACACCAGGAACAATATCTTCCACTAATGTCTCCATGTGGATAGTGCCCCAGCCGGTATCGTCATCTACGACTTCACCGTCTACAAGGGTTTCTGACTTATAGAACCTGTTGTGTGAACCCACCCATGTTGATTTTATGGTGGCTTCCTCACACACGTCAGTATTAGTTGACATCCCTTGAAAATGACATGCCAAAGGCCTGTCTACGGGCATTGCTGCTACCGACTTAACGGAGAAACTTGAAAACCCAAGCACTCCCACTACCAGTAGTAATACTGCTGTTAATAGAACATTTTTCTTCTTCATCGTTCTTTCCTTTTTCTCTAGTCTAATAGGACACATCCAACTTTCTTGACAATATCACCTCCTTAAAGGTTCTTACATAACATATTTAATATTTACTTTTTAAAGATCTCTTTAGTTTGCTTTCATTAAGAAAAAGTTCTCAAACTACTCACAAACCCAAATTTGATTGACAATACAAAATTGTACAATCGCTATAATATAGCCTATAATACGCAGATTGTCAATCTACAAACACCCTCACAGACTTCTTTTTCTATGAAAGATTTTGTATAATATAACCTTACACATTGTAGAATGTGAAGTATTTATATTACACCTAAGTAACCATGAAAATAGCTATAATCCTCCTCTATGGTCTATACGACCCCAAAAATACTAACTACCAAGCATATTTCGACTTTCTAATTACAGAAATTAAAAAACAGAAATTCGACAAAGTAATACTCTGTGGAGGCTATACATTCCCTCATATAGAAAATATCTCTGAAGCAGAATCTGCAAAAAGATATCTACAATCAAAATCTCAGTATGATGACTACATCCTCGAGGATAAGTCTATAAACACTAATCAAAACTTAGAATTTGCCTCAAAACACATATCTAGCAAAGACGACTTGTTTGTATACGGCGATTGGATAAGGATAGCAAAAATATCTTGGATATCTGCACACTTCCTTCTTAAAGAAAGCCTTGAGAACATCTTTAATGCAATGATGCAATTTGTATACAAAAAGGAGCCCTACAAACCATTCACCATGAAGAACCTAACTGTAATAGGGTATGATTTCAAAGGAAAATCTAAAGAAGAGATGGTAGGACAAACTTTCGCGACTCTCTTCGATGTCATTTCTCTATACAACAAAGACTTTGAGAAACAAAATATAGATCAAAGAAAGAAAGATTTCGGATTAAATAACTCTTAACACCCTATGGAACAAAATCTATTAGACAACCTAAAACAAATACACTCAGAAGTTATCAAGAACTACAAAGCTATTCCTAAACTAACTGAACTACAAGCAGAAGCAAACAAGGCTTTTGACAAGCGAATAGAACAACTTCTTTCAAAGAAAGATCTTGTAAGGAAAATAAAGGTACCTAAGATACATATCAAGCTCTGGAAACACAAAGATAAAAGAATCAAGATACCTATAAACTGGAAATATCTTCTAAGTGCACCCTTTATATACGGTATGTTCACTCCCTCAGTAGTCTTTCATATTGCAATAGAGATATATCATCAAATATGTTTCAGACTCTACGGTATTCCTCTTGTAGACTCTAAGGAATACTTTATATACGATCGACAACTTTTCGATATGTTAAATACCTGGGAGAAGATAAATTGTAAATATTGTAGCTATATTAACAACCTTATTCGATATAGTGCAGAGATAGGAGGTCGTACAGAGAGATATTGGTGTCCAATAAAGTACTACCGAAGGGTTGATAATGTACATTCACAGTATACAAAGTTTGTAGATGGTGATGACGAGAAGGAAATGAGAGAGAAATGGGAAGAACTACGTGATTTTTCGGATTTGGAGTAGATATATGAAAAACTTACACATTAGAATAACAACAATACTCCTAATCCTACTCACCTACTTCGTTCTAGTACCCTCACTAATCCTCCAATACGGTAAAAGCAAAATATATACAGACATCAGTAAAATACCAACCTACAACATAGCCATAGTCTTTGGAGCTGGACTAAAACCAGACGGAACACCAAACGATATGCTAGAAGACAGACTAGACACAGCAGTTGAACTCTACAACGAAGGGAAAATAGAAAAACTCCTCCTCTCTGGAGACAACTCCCTAGAAGAATACAACGAACCACAAGCAATGTACGAATACCTCACACTCATCAAAGAACTACCACCAGAAGATGTAGTACGCGACTTTGCAGGACTAAGAACATATGACACATGTGCAAGAGCTAAAAACATTTGGAATATAGATGAAGCAATACTCATATCACAAGGCTACCACCTCTCAAGAGCAATATTCACATGCAATACGCTAGGAGTAGAAAGTACAGGATTCTCTGCTACCAAAGATATATACATAGGAGAGACATACTACAAACTAAGAGAAATACTAGCTATACACAAAGCCCTAATAGACATATATATAATCCACCCTGAATACATAGGGGGAGAAGTAGAGACAGATTTCCTTAATTAAACAAACTTCATACCCATAGCTTTCTCCACTTCACTGATTACCTCCCTTGCATTAGCCTTAGCCAACCTCTTACCCTTCTCTAATACCCCTAATACATAATCATCAGATACTGAAGCCTTCTTCTTCTGAAAAGCCTTTAGAAACCCTTCCATCACCTCCATCAAAAGGCTCTTAAACTCACCCATTACCTGCTCCCCATCCAAATGCTTCTGTAAGATACTCTCAAATTCATTTTTCTGTTCATCAGTAGATACATAATCAGCAATTAGCTTCAAACTCTTTAAATCCTCACTCATATCCCCTGCAAAAGCACTCTTTGCTCGCTTAATCTTCTTGAGAGAAACATCAATATCATCATCCAGTAATATTGCACCATTAGGCTCACTCTTACTCATCTTCTTACCACTACCAGTAAGTGAAAGGATATTGATTCCTTCACCACTATCAAGTGGCTTTGAAGCTAGAAATACATCCCCATACTTTTTGTTAAAACGCTTTACCAAATCATTTGTAACCTCTAAATGAACATACTGATCCTTGCCCACAGGAACATACCTAGAACCCTGAAGTAATATATCAGCAGCCATCATTACAGGGTAAAAAGCAAGAAGAGTATTAGCTGTAGCTTCACCATTCCCTTTTTTAATTTTCTCTTTAAGAGTAGGTACTCTAAGTAGTTCTGCTACTGTAATTAATCTAGAAAGATATATGGTCAACTTACTAACCTCATCCATTATCTGACTCTGCACAAAAAGATCCACCTTCTTTGGATCTAGACCAGCTGCAATGTAATCTTTGATAACGGAAAGAACATTACCCTGAGTTTCACTAGGCTCTTCAGTTGTAAGACTGTGTAAATCTGCAACAAAAATCATTGGCTTGCCCAATGAACCATCTTGCATAATGCGAAGTATTGGATCAACAACACCTATTAGATTAGCAATACTCATACCAGAAGTAGCTCTCATTCCAGTAAATATATCTGTTTTGTAATTTTTCATTTTATTTTTATTTAATTAATTAATTAATATATTGTACAGATTCTTGTGAAAAACAAAAACCCCACATATGTGGGGTATATAATTCATATGAAAAAACAAAATTACTACCCCAAAAGGTAGCTCCACCAAAACATTATTGTATTAATCTTATTGTTTTCCATACGTTATTATACAACATCCCTACATTTTAAACTACTTGAGAATAATGTAACATGTATTAGAAATTAAAATTAATATACACACCAATGACAAAGAACAAACAAATATACAAATGTGGAATATGTGGAAATGTTGTAGAAATACTACACGAAGGATCAGATACTCTTGTATGCTGCAAGAAGCCAATGAGACTACTACAAGAACAAAATGACGAACATGGATTAGAAAAACATGTACCAATAGTTAAGCAAAATGGACAAACTGTAATTGTTACAGTAGGCAGTACTACACACCCTATGGAGGACTCACACTATATCGAATGGGTTGAGTTAATAGTAGATGGAGAAATACTAAGAAAACATTTTACTCCTACGGATAAGGCAGAGGTCAAGTTTTTAATTACTCGACCATCCCTTGAGATAAGGGCTAGAGCATACTGCAACGTACATGGGCTTTGGAGAAGTTAAAGTGACTCTCTAGCTGTCTCTAACAATTCTAGAAGCAATGTAGCATCCTCCTCGTCTGCAATATTAACTTGCAACGCACTATCAAAAATAGTCGGTGTAATCTTTGTCTGAATCAATTCCCCCTCTTTGAAATAGTGTGTAAGAACCATCCCCTGCCTTGTACCTATCCATGGAGTCTGATCAAAGTAAAGATTACCAAGACCATAAAAGATTACTCCATCTCCATACAACTCATACGTCTGTGGCTGATGTGCCTGTGTACCAACTACAATATCTGCACCATAATCAATGGCCTTTCTAAAAGTCGAAGCCTGTCTATAAACTGGCTTGTAACACAAAGGATAAATCTCATCAGAAGGAGGATAGCTATAACACTCACTAAATTGGAAATCTACAATTACAACATCAACCTCATCCCTTATCTCCTCAATATTCTCCTGCATCTTACTCTCAGAGTAAAAATTAGCACCAGCACGAGAAGTATTTGCAATTGCGCTTGTACCAAGCACACTATCGAAGTAATTATAACCAAGAAATGCTATCTTACTCCCATCAATCTCTACAACATATGGCTTAGCACTATCTTCTGCATCCAATCCCCCACCAAAATAGGCTATATCCTCTTCAATATATGTATTTATAGTTTCAGTATTATACTTACTACCAAAATCATTATTATGATTTCCCGTAAGCTCTACTACATCCACACCACTTGCAAACAATGTCTCTATATACTCCGGTCTTGAACAAAACTTCATACCACTGTAGCTAGTACAACCCTCTACAAACGAGGTCTCACTAGAAACATGGGTAAGATCAGCATCAGCTAGAAATTCTCCTATCAATTCTGCAGGATAGTCATAATCCTTCTTCTGATCCATTACTTGCCCCAACCTTCTAGTAAGAGCAGTAACTCCAGTCATATTAACCTTAGCTATACCATCTACACCAAAACCGTTACTATCAATATTTACATTCTTTTGTATAATACTAGCGATAAAGGCAAGATTGTACTGCTTAGACTCAATAGTCAGTGATACAGGCAAACCACTATCGAACGTATCAAGATAATACTTACCCTCCACCTTAAGTAACTTAAGTTCTTTACTCAACTCTTCGGGTTTAATTAAACCGATATGATTACCCTCTCCCCCCTCTATACTCTCAATCATACTCTCCACTACCTCTAAGGATATTTCAGGATAGAAAGAGGTGAGAAACCCTTCATACTCTTCATATGCCAAAATGGATATTAACGTTGAAAAACGCCCACCTATTAGCTCTTTACTAGAGATGGAATCATCTATCCAATACATATGCCCTACAGGCAAAAGATACTCAGAGAAGAGTGTATACTCCCCTATACCATAATCAATACTTACATCCGCACTCTGTTTATTCTCTACAATATTAAACCTTGAAACACCATTAAACTTAATCTTCATTAAATCCGTACTAACCCTTTCCCTATACTCTTCTTTTACTAACTCTCCAATATATACATCAAATGTCTCATACATGACTTGGGTCGAATTACCACCCACTACAAAGTCTATTGCATGTTTGGCTAAAGCCCCATCAGTAATGAAGAAATAGAGAAAAATAGCTAAAAATGGTATAATAGGTATAGGTAGATATATATACCATCTACTTTCCCCTTTCTTTAACTCTTTCTTCATACTATCAATATACCACAGAAGAAGGCCTGGCATAGGGGTGTATGGTATAATATACTATGGGGTGTTACATAAGATTATATTAATAATAATGAAAAATACCTTACAAATAAACAAAAAGAAGATATTACCCGTTATTACAGGGATACTGTTTGTGGCACTAACTTTAAAAAGTGTTAGTGAAGCTACACCTACATCAATATTAAATCTCGACTATTCTAGAGATATTACAGTTTCTGCTGCAAATACAGTAGAGATAGAACAAAGCAATATAGAAGATTTAGATATTAACAAAACACATAACACTACCAACACAACTATTGCTTCAGCAAGCAATCAAGTAAAAATTGAGAATATTAGGAAATATCTAACAAAGAGGAACTCTCCACTAGCTGACTATGCTAAGGAGTTTGTAGATGCTGCAAACCATTACGGTATTGACTATAGACTAGTAGCCGCTATCTCCATTATCGAATCTAGTGGTGGTATTCACTGTTTTAGAACCTATAACGCCTGGGGTTGGGGTAAAAGTGGATTTGACTCATGGGAAGACGGAATATGGAGTGTATCTAAGGGTCTTGGGAAATACTACGCTGGTGGTAGAGATACCCCAGAAAAAATTGCAACTAGATACTGTCCTCCAAATGCAGTTAAGTGGGGAAATAATGTATCATACATTATGAACCTAATTGAAAATCAATAACTTATGCAAACTAAGTTAGCAAAGTATACAATCAGTTACCTCAATGAGCAGGAGTATCATTATCTCAAAAACGAAATCTTCACCAACAATTGTTACTCCTTTGAAACTGACAAGGAAGACCCACTCATTATTGATGTTGGAGCACACATTGGCTTATCTATCCTCTATTTCAAAAGAGAATACCCCAACTCAAGAATAGTTGCTTTTGAACCAAATCCAATTACAGTTCAAGTGCTTAATGAGAATATCTTTAATAATAATCTCGATGATATAGAGATACACGAAAGTGCCATATGGGTAGAAGATGGGATTAAGAAAATGTATATCGACAACACAGAACAAGATAGATACTCTGTCGCTTCTTTCAACAAGAATTGTTGGAATGGTACTGTAAAAAGCAAATTGATTAGTGTAAAGACAGAAAGATTAGACAAATATGTAAACCAAGATATTGATTTACTCAAGCTAGATATTGAAGGAGCTGAGCAAAGGGTACTGAAGAGTATAAAAAGGTATTTCTGTAATATTAAGAATATCATTTTCGAATATCACCCTACACATGGCCAAGACATCAAGAAGATATTAGAACTTTTAGATACACATTATGACATTCGCATATATCAAAATGGCAAAGAAATTAAAAAGAATATTCCCAACAACAAACTCTTACTAGTAAATGCTACCTATAAAAAGTAAGTATCTTACCAAAAAATCTTCCCCACTTACTTCTAAATATTTTGTATAGAGCGTCACCCAACTTCTTAGGCTCGTGTCTAACCAAACTTCTAGTAAGTGTATCTCCCTTAACCTCCTGAATTATAGAGTTCGCTACTAAATCACCTCTTACAATAACCCTATCACCACCATCTGAAAGATCATCTTTAAAAACCTCTTCTCCATCCTCTTTATATCTCCTAAAGGCATCTTCAGGTAATCTACCATTATTAATCAAAACAAAATCAAACTTCCTTCCTACATAACCCTCCATCATCTCAAGCATACTTTTTTGTGTAAACCCCCTAGTCTGTCCAATCTTGGACATAAGGTTGGGGATAAAGATAAGGCTAGCTTTTGTTTCTTGCAATGCCTGTGCAATACCAGGAACAATAATATTAGCTAAAGTTGTTGTATACATATCACCTGGACCTATAATTATAAAATCAGACTCCATTATCTTCTCTATAGCACCCTTATACGCCTTTACTTTCGAGCTAAGATAGAACTTCGTAATACTTTTATCAACCTCTGGCTCATCAATTAGATGCTCCCCTTCTACCTTACTCCCATCATCATATTCCGCAACCAGCTTTGTATCATCAAGTGTCACCGGTAAAATACTCCCTCTCACACTAAATAGATATTTAAACGCTCCAATCGCTTCTATCTCCGAACCTGCAATATCAACCATTGCAATCATCAAAAGATTTCCCAGTGTATGACCTTTCAGTCCATTACCATCTGAGAATCGATAGGTAAATAAGTCCCTAATCCAATTATTCTCATTCTCCTCTGACAGTGCAATTATCGATTTCCTTAAATCACTTAGTGGTAATATTCCAAACTCATCTCTAATTACTGCGTTACTTCCTCCATCATCCATCATTCCAACAATGACAGAGAGATCCAACTCCCCATATCGTTTAAGTCCCTCTAAGACATTTGACGTACCCGTTCCTCCACCTATTAGTGTAATATTCATATCTAATTATACACAAAGATTTCATTAATGTAATGTGGTATAATGGGATATTAATATGTGAATTATCGCAATATGGCTTTAAAAGTTGGCTCAAAGGTTTTTTACCCCACACATGGTGCAGGATTTATAAAGGATAAGAAGTATATAGAGTTTAATGGTGAAGAGAAAGAGTACTTCGTGTTTGATTTAATCAATAGTCCTTTAGCTATTTCTACCCCCGTAGAGAATCTTGAGATGCTTGGTATCAGACCTGTACTTAAGTCAACAGAGATTAAAGCAAAAGTTAAAATTCTTAAAAAAACTCCTACCATTAATCCTAAGAATAAAGATTTCAACGAATTAATCTCTATTTTCGAAGATTTAAACAAGAATGCTGATATTGATTCTGCTATTAGAGTTATACAGCATTGTAATTTTGTTAAAGCAGAAAGAATTGCAGATGGAAGACTCATTCCTGTTACAATCGAGAAAGAACTTGATAAAGCAATACTAGATATTGTTGGAGAATTGGCTATTTCTGCAGGGATTAAACTTACTACAGCAGCAGAACAGTTAATGAAGGTCACAGGGATAGAAGAAATTGAAGTAGAGGATTAATTAACCCACTACTCAACTCCTACTTCTCAACCGTCAGAGAAACCTTTGCTTTACCCAACTCAAACCTATTACCAACTACACTATCCCCTACCTCAAAACAACTCAACTTCAAATCTTTTTGATTTTCACTAAGATATTTCTCTACAATACCCCTAACTTCATCCTCATCAATATTAACAACAAGTTTTATACTATCCTCATAATTAATACCCTCCCCCTTCTTCCTAGCATTCTGATACTTCCTTACAAAATCATTTATATACCCCTCACTCACAAGCTCCTCTGTTAGATTAATATCCAATGAGACATACTTCTCGTACTCACCAATTGTAACAAGACCCTCAACTGGCTTCTCACTATACTCTATCTCTTTTACATTGAGCTCTGATTGTACAATATCTCTAAGAAACTCTTTCTCAATTGCTACATATACCTTAGACAAAGGTTGTCTTAATTTGAGACCATTATCCTCCCTAATCTTAAGACCATTAGAACATATCTCTCTAACTACCTCCATCTCTCTTAACAACTCCACATCTATATCTTTCTGTTGAAATACAGGATAATCCTCCAGATGCACAGACTCCAATGCTCCATCTACCCCAGTCTTTACTACAAGATTTTGATACATCTCTTCAGTAAGAAACGGCATCTGTGGTGCAAATGTTTTAGCAAACAAAACCATAGTTGCATAAAGAGTTTGTAAAGCATCTGTATTACCATCTGCAAACCTACCCCTAGACCGTCTAATCCACCACTTAGATATATTATCAATACACGGCTGAATTAACTTCACAGACGCAGGAATATTGTACTCCTCTAAAGCCTCTGCATATTTCTGAGTAGTCTGCTTCATATATGATTCAATCCACTTATCTAATTTCTCTTCAGAAGTAAATTCTGTAGTAGTTGGCGCCCAATCATGCATATTGCTATACAAAGATAGATATCTATAGGTATTCCAAATCGGAATTAACACATCCTTGACCTGATCATTTAAAATATCATCTGACCAATGAATATCTCCACCTACCATTATTGAGGAGGACATGATATACAATCGCAATGCCTCACCACCCTTCTCTTCTAAAACAAGTCTAGGATCAGGGTAATTCTCGTACGACTTACTCATCTTCCTACCATCATTACCGAACATAACCCCAGTACAAATTACATTCTTATACGGCACATCATCAAAAAGCATTAGAGACATTCTAAAGAGGACATTAAACCATGCTCTAATCTGTCCAGTATATTCAACAATGAAGTCAGCTGGGTATGCCTGTTCGAAAGCTTCTTTGTTTTCAAATGGATAGTGATGCTCTGCAAAAGGTACACTACCAGAATCCATCCAACAATCTAATACCTCAGGAATTCTGTGATACTCTTTACCATCTTTCTTAAACACCAATTTATCACACACATCCCTATGAAGTGTCATTTTCTTACCCTCAATCCTATACTCCACCTTCCCATCCTCAGTATTAATCTTTTCAATTTGATCAGTATACTCCATCATCTCTTCTATACTTCCTACCACTATCTGCTCTCCATCTTTACTTTCCCATACTGGCATAACAGTTGCCCAGTATCTACTTCTTGAAATTGCCCAATCAGGAGCAGTTTCCAATACATTCTTAAATCTTTTCTTAAATGTCTCTGGTATCCAATTTATCTTCTCCTGTAATTTAAGCATCTTAGGTTTAATTTCCTGAATATCTACAAAATATGAATCTTGAGACATATATATCAATGGGTTCTTACCTCTGTAGAACGGTAACCTATGCACATATTTCTCACTTCGAAGTAGCTTCCCTTGCTTTTCTAAATCCTTAGCAACCATAGGGGAAGCATCCCGAATGTATACACCCTTCCAATTTCCATCTAACATATTCCCTGCTTCATCTATATGTACTACATCACTTAGCCCCCACTCCTTCCCTAAATTGAAATCCACTTCACCAAATCCAGGTGCTACATGCAATATTCCAGTACCCTCATCCTCAATTACTTCATCCGAAAGATACACCTTCCAGTCTTTCTCACTAACCTTGTCTACAAAGAAGTCATATGCCGGCTCATACTCGAAACCTTCCAACTCTTTTCCTTTAAGTTCATGTACTACCTCATACTCTTCTTCACCAAAGGTATACTCCAATCTACTTGTAGCTACTACTAGGTACTCATCCTTAAACTTCACTATGGAGTAATCAAGATCCTCGTTCACAACCAAAGCAAAGTTTGCAGGTATAGTCCATGGGGTCGTTGTCCAAACAAGAAGTCTAAGTGGTTTCTTATTTGTATATTTATCAAACTCTTTTGTCTTAAGCGAAAACTTCACAAATATTGAAAGATCTTCTACATCTTCATAGGTGTCATCCATAGTGACTTCAAAGTTTGATACTGGTGTACAGGTATCTGTTGAATACATAGAAACTCTTTTCCCTTTGTATATCAAATCCTTATCCCAAATCTGTTTGAAGGCCCATATTACAGACTCATTAAATTCTGGATCCATAGTCCTGTATGCATTATCCAAATCTACCCATCTACCTAATTTCTCGATATACCATCTCCAGTCCGAAATCCCTTGTTCAACATATGCTCTACACTCCTGTACATACTTATCTACCCCTATCCTTGTCTCCACATCCACCCTATCTTTTACTTCCAACTTCTTATTCACTCTTGCCTCAATTGGTAATCCATGACAATCCCATCCCCACACTCTTCGCACCCTATATCCTTTCATTGTCCAATATCTTGGGATTATATCCTTAGGTATTGATACCAACAATGATCCGTAGTGTGGAGTACCTGTAACAAATGGAGGACCATCTACAAATGAATATCTCTTATCCTCTGACCTATTCTCAATACTCTTCTTAAAGATATTTCCCTTTTTCCAAAACTCATTTATCCTATCTTCCATCACACTAAACTGTGCTCTTGGATTTACTTCTGGTATTTTTCCCATTTGATTACTTTTAATATTATTTAAACAAAAAGCCCCTCATTAGAAACTAATATACTTTAACATATTAATCTCTAACAAGGGGCGTATTTTACGCGGTACCACCCTTAGTTCTAAATTACATTACTGTAATCTACTTTTAAACCACCTACATGGTTTGGATATATTTCGGTTATCTTCCGTTAGATTCTACTTACCCTAAGGCTTTCTTTCCACCACTCACCAGTGATAGCTGGGTCAATGTGTTAACAAATTATATCACACCAAGCCTGGCATAGGAATTTATTCTGTTGTATAGGGGGAAAAGAAGCAAATATACGCTTAAACCACACTATAGGAGGCCTATGCCAGGCCTGCTGTGATATACTGTCCTCATGAATTGGAATCTAAAACTTCTTTACAAGGGTCTTGATGATCCCCAGATAGACAAGGATATTGAGCTATCTACTCGGGCTGTTAACACCTTCATCTCAAACTGGAAAGGGAACAAGGAATATCTTAAAGACATCTCTACCCTCAAAAAAGCATTAGATGAGAAAGAACAGCTTTTCACAAAGTATGGGATATTAACAAAGCCCCACTACTACCTATTTCTTAGGAAGGAAACTGACTTAAACAATACGGAGCTCAAGGCAAGGATTAACAAAATTTCTCAAAAAGGGATTAGATTAGGAAATGACTTGCAGTTTTTCTCTATAGATCTGTCTAAAATACCAAAGGCTCAACAAGAAATCTTTATAAATGCTACAGAGCTTAGAGAGTACAAACATTACTTAGAAACACTTTTTGCGAATGCTAAATATATCCTCACAGACAAGGAGGAAAAGGTCTTTAATCTTACTGCTAGCACGTCTTTTGGGAATTGGACTCGTATGATAGAAGAGCTACTTTCGAAACAGAGCGTTACGATAATTGATGAGGAGCAAAAGAGAAAGAAAGTCTCTTACAATGAGATCTCTAAGTATCTTGATTCTACAAACAAGAGTGTAAGAGACAAAGCAGCTAAGGAGTTGAACAAAGTAAACAAGAAATATATTGAAATTGCGGAGTATGAGATGAATTCCATACTGGAAAGAAAACAGATAGGTGATGAGTACAGAGGGATTGAGAGAGTAGATCTTTCAAGACATTTGAGTGACGATATGGATAGTGAAGTGGTAGATAGTTTGGTGGAGGTAGTTACTAAGAATTTCGATATATCAAAAGCTTACTACAAGAAGAAAGCCAAGATGCTAAAACAAAAAACTCTTGGATATCATGAGAGAAATGTACCTGTAGGAAAGATAGATACGAAGTATGATTTTGATACAAGTATTGCCCTAGTTAAGAAAGTGTTTGGTAATCTAGACTCTGAGTTTGAGAAAATTGTAAAAGACTTTGAAAAGAATGGTCAGTTTGATGTGTTTCCTAAGGCTAACAAAAGTGGTGGTGCATATTGTATTTCTACGAATAAGAACTTACCTACATATCTACTGCTTAATCATAATGGGAAGCTAAACGATGTCCTCACTATCGCTCATGAGTCTGGTCATGGTATTCATTCGGAGTTGGTAAAAGGACAAAATTCTTTTAACGACGGCTATTCTCTAGCACTGGCAGAAGTAGCTAGTACATTCTTTGAAGACTTTGTATTGAAAGAAGTTTTAGAAGATATTAAAGATGAGAAACTGAGAAAGGTTGTTTTAATGGAAAGAAGGAATGGGGATATTAGTACGATATTTAGACAGGTAGCTTTCTATAATTTCGAAATGGAACTACATACAACCTTTCGAGAGAAAGGATATCTTTCCCATAGTGAAATCTCTGATATCTTTGTAAAGCATATGGTGTCTTACTTAGGGGATAGTGTAGATGTAGATGATAGTATGAGGTATGGTTGGTTGCATGTTTCTCACTTCAGACGTTTTTTCTATGTTTACACCTATGCTAGTGGCTTACTAATATCGAAGTACTTACAGAGCAAGGTTAGAGAGGATATTCGTTTTATAGAAAAGTTCAAAGACCTTCTTAAAGCAGGTTCTTCTAAATCACCTAAGGATATCTTTACGGATATGGGTATTGATATCTCAAAAAAGGAGTTTTGGGAAAAAGGGATTAAGAATATTAGCTAGGTACCTTCTCTTCTTCTAGTACAGGGATATTATATCCTAATTTATCCAGATCTTTTATAAGGTTTTCTGGTACTTTAAAAGTTCCTGATCCTTTCGGAATATAGCTCATGTTATAACAGTTCTCATCAGTGGTTATTCCATTTGGAAAACTTATTATCCTACTTAAATCTTTTGTCTCCTCATTCATTATAATTACTTCAACACTCAAATTAGGGCTCTTTTCCTCACCTTTTCTTTGCATAATGGTGAGATATCTTTTCCCACTGAGAGTTCTTTTACCCTTACTACTAACTGTTTCTAAACTATCTAAGAGTAATAAGCTTTCTTCGGAAGTACGGTAATAGGAAACAGATTCCAAAAGAAGTTTTTTACTAGAAGAATCCTCACCATATTCCTTTACCCATTCCTCAAAACTATTAAGCCCTTCAAAAACTGCTTTGCGGACACCTACATGTGGGATATCTCCCCAAGCTTGAGATGCCTCTTTATTAGCAAAATGAATAGGGAAAGAGTATTTATCAGTCCAATCTTTTTCCCCATTAAGTTTATGCCCTTCTGGAAAAGGGTTCTCTCTGTTTTTCTCAGAGATTATCTCATTCATATGTATTTGTTTTGTGTGAGAAATCCCTGATTCAATTCCTTCTATCATATGTTACAATTATATACCATGTATCCAACCAACAACAATATCAAAATAGCTAAGCCTCACTACCCTCCTAGCAAAGAGATATTTAAAGCATTAGAACTAACGCCTTTTGAGAATATTAAGACCGTAATACTAGGACAAGACCCATATCATGGTAAAGGAGAAGCTAACGGATTGGCTTTTTCGGTAAATAGAGAGATTAGGATACCACCCTCACTTAGAAATATTTTAAAGGAATTAAATGATGATCTGGGTATAGAAATATCTGAGCATGGAGACTTAAGTAATTGGTCTAAACAAGGAGTTCTACTACTAAATAGTATCCTTACAGTAAAACCAGATAGCCCAGCATCACATAGAAAGATAGGGTGGGAAGAATATACGGATGATATTATTAAGGAAATAAACAACAAGAAAGAAAACATTGTATTCATACTCTGGGGTAAATATGCACAAGAGAAAGGGAAATATATTGATGAGAGTAAACACTTAGTAATTCGATCACCTCATCCTTCACCATTTTCAGCTAGAACAGGATTCTTTGGAAGTAAACCTTTTAGTAGATGTAATATCTATTTGGAAGAGAATGGGATTAAAGAGATAGATTGGAAATTGCCAGACATAGACTCGAACTATGATTAGCGGATCCAGAGACCGCCGTCCTACCATTAGACGATCTGGCAATATCATGTAATTATATCACAAACCCTCTTAATCTAGCCTCTACCATCTCCTTGCCCATAACCTGCATAACCTGATACAAATCAGGCGTTTGTGATTTCTTAGTAAGAGCAATTCTAAGTACCATAGCGACATCTCCCACCTTACCCTTAAACTCACTTGGACTCTCCTTGTAAGCCTTGTAATCAGAAGTAAAACCCAAATCATTACCAATAACCTTAATCTTCTCAAACCAAGCAGTAACATCATCACCCTCGTCATACGAATTCAAAAATCTATCCACTATCTCACCTACATCCTTACTATCTACATTCTCTGGTACACTCTCAAGAACAATATCATCCGACATATCATCAAAAAATATCTCAAACGCCATATTCACATCCTCCCACTTAATAATATCCTTCCTAATCTTACTACCCTCTCTCTCTATATTTAAAATATTAATACACAACTCCCTATTCTCCTCCAACCTCTTTACCAATTCACTATCGAACTTCTGAGCCCACACTAAAGACATATCATAGACTTCCTTAGCACTAAGACTTGCCACATACTCCTTACACACATCCTCCAATTTAACCATATCAAATAGTGCCCCTGCCTTATTAAACTTCTTTAACTTTAACTTAAACTCTGTATATGGTAACTGCAGATTCTGAGTCCTCCAATCAGCAAAATTAGAGTTCATAATATTAAGAAAATATTCAAGTATTGCAATAGCAGGATACCCCTTCTCTAGGAAAAACCTAACATCTGCCTCAGGATCCTTCCTCTTACTCAACTTCCTCCTCTTCCCATCCTCCATTTTCATCAAAGGAGAAGCATGAGCATACTTGATTACACTCAAACCCAATTTCTCAAATAATTCCAAATGCAAAGGTACAGAAGGAAACCATTCATAAGTTCTAATTACTAAATTAACACCCATCAATGTATCATCAATTACATGTGCGAAATGATAGGTAGGATAACCATCTGATTTAAGAAGTACTACATCCATATCATTCTGTGCAAATGTACATCTACCCTTAATCTCATCATCAAACTCAAACTTCACACTATTATCCCCAGTAGAACACAACCTAATTACAAACTCCTTACCACCTTCCAGCTCCCCTCTCACTTCCTCTAGCGAAGACTCTCTCCACTTAGCAAACTCACCATAGTAGCCAGTCCTCACACTCAACTCTGACTGCTTTTCCCTAATCTCACTCAACTCTTCCTCACTAGCAAAACATGGATATGCAAACCCTTTACTAACTAAATCCTTAGCAAAAACCTTATAAATATCCAACCTCTGACTCTGAACATATGGGCCATACTCACCTCCCTGTACACTCTCATCAAACTCTATCCCAAATTCAGACAAACCATTAATTATTACATCTATACCACCCTCAATCTCTCTCTCCTTATCCGTATCCTCTATCCTAAGTATACAAACACCCCCTACCTGATCTACTAACTTTCTATTAATCAGAGATGTAAATACACTACCCATATGCAAGAAACCCGTAGGACTAGGTGCAAACCTAACTACTAAAGATCCCTCATTCAATTCCCTTTTAGGATACTTCTTGAATATATCCTCAGTACTCTGATTTACCTGTGGAAAAAGCAAATTAGCTAATTGAACATTCTCATCATTAGTTCTCATTTTTAATATTGTTAAAACTTGGGTTAATTGATAATATTATTATATCATGACATTAACAGAAGCAACCTTTTGGACAAAAAGATTTGGAATAATACTACTGGTACTCACTGCTCTCTTCACAATAGCTGTCTTTCTCTTCACCAGAGACTCCTCCCCTCCACCATTCGAATATCAAACCGCTACTTACAACTGTAGTGAAACCAAGGAGGAATTTATAGCAGAAAAATTAGAAATACCCTCTCTAAAAGTAAATAGTGATTCAGAGAACACCTTTCTACTACAAACTGATAGCGGAAAAGTAAAAGATTTATCAGAATTAAAGATAATTAATGTACATAAATACAAAATTAAAAGCCAACAACTTGATAACCAAATAAAAGCTAAGAGCTTAGCATCCACATTAGGATTTGACCCTGACAAGATATATAGGAAAGGAACAACTGATTATATTTGGACAAATAGTACAAATTCTAGAAGTCTTGATATAAATGCAAAAACACTAAACTTTGTCATGACAACCAACAGTTCCTACATTAGAGATGTAGCTAAAGAAACCAATTTACCTACTGAAAACGAAGCTATCTCTACAGCCGTAAACACCATACGAAGACTAAATATCTTGGGCTCTGACTTTAACTACAACGATACTGGAAATATTACTACACACCTAATCGATATCAATCCAGACGGTAGCTACTCACAAGCACCCTCCCTTGCAGAAGCAGAACTTATCAAGGTAGATTTTCATAAAACACGTTCAATGATTTCCATAAAAGACAGTCTAACTAATTCGGATGCGATTGTAAGAAATTTCAATGAGAAGCTCGGAGAAGCTACAGAGGATGAAATTATTGTTAATAACGAAAGAGTTAAAATCTTTAACTACTCCACTCTAGTGACGTATAACAATCCAAACTCTAGTCACATTTCTATATATGTAGGTGCAGATGATCCAAATAGTAAGCAGTTGGAATCCATATACGGAATAAATTTTACATACTGGCAATTAGAAACAGAGAGTTGTGGTACCTATGAACTAATTGATCCTTCCATTGCAATAGAAAGAGTACAGGCTGGAGAAGGAAGCCTTGTATACCTAAATGAAAAAGGTGGAGATGAAATTGAGGATTATCAACCTAAATCTGTAAAGAACTATATTATTTACGATATAGCTCTTACTTATTACGAACCATTAACTCAAGTGAACTTCTTACAACCAATATATGTAGTAAGTGGAGAGACTACATTCAAAGACGAAAGCAGAGGAGAGTTCCATATTTTCTATCCTGCAATAGACTACGACATTATCATTGACAAAGTTGAGGTAGAAACCCCTGAAATAACTACAGATTAATGTGACTGTAGGAGTAATTTCTTGGTATCAGCAAATCTGTCTATAGAATCTAGTACAATCGTTACTCTACCATCTTGAGTTACTCCCAAGAAACACTGTCCTGCATCATCAGTAATTCCTGTTTTCCCTGCAACATTACCATACTGATTGAGAATAGAACTGGTAGTAAATATTCTCTTAGAACCAATATCCCAGCTTAAATCTGCATAAGATTTATTCATAATATCCATTATAACTTCATTCTTATAAATAATAGTCATCACCATATACAACTCTTCCACTGTCGAGATATTTCCCTCCTCACTATCTAGGCCTGCAGGATTACTAAAATGGGTATTCACAAGCCCTAGTATCTCTGCATGATTATTCATCTCTACCACAAACTCTTCCCAACCACCCTCATAGTGATCTGCTAGTGTATAGGCTGCATCGTTGTATGAGCTAATTAGCATTGCATTCAATAAACTTTCAACCGTTATACTATCCCCTTTATCCAACTCCAAACTCCAACTCATTTCTTCCTGCTCATACCAATTTTGTTTTACTTCTACTACATCATCCAATTGATAATTATCTAATGCTACAATTGCTGTCATTAACTTTGTAAGACTAGCAATAGGTAAGGGTTTTTCACTATTCTTCTTATAAAAGATATGCCCTGTCTCTAAATCAGCATATATAGCTGATCTTGCATTAACAAAAATCTCCTCAAATTCAGTACTAGACACACCACTAGGATTAATCTCCATATCTTTGGGTAAGAAATACTCATTGTTTACATCTGTATGTGCCTGTATGTAGGAATACTTCTTAGGAAGATGAGACAATATCCATGTGATAGTCATGACTACTGCTATCGTAGTTAATATACTAATTCCAATCCTGATATACTTCAACTGTTTTACTCTAGCCTCAATACGCTTAGCCTCTTTACCTGCCTTATATGCTTGTTTATAGAGCTTAGCATCGTACCTATACCTCTCCAGATCCTTTTTTTGTGGAACACTACTATGTGTCATTGTAAATATCTTTTACTTTTTTCTTGCAAGACGTTTCCCTAACCTATTGGGTGTATTTGGAAGAAAGGTAGCTTCCAGTATACTACTCAAATTTAACAACTTCATTAGAAATCTCTCTGTCCCTATGGCAAACCCACCATGAGGAGGACAACCATACTCGAAGTACTCAAAATATTCATCCATAGTACTACCATCGTTACCTCTCTCCTTGGCATTCTCTCTTAAATAATCTACTCTATGCTCTCTTTGAGCTCCAGTTGTAATCTCAAGACCTTTCCAGAACAAATCAAAACCTAATGCCACTGTTGGATTCTTTTCATCCTTCATATGGTAGAAGGCCCTCCTTGCGTGAGGATAGTCTGTCATAAAGAAAAACTCAGAACCTGTCTCTTCCTCAATTATTTCTCCAATAGCTTTTTCCTCCTCAGGTGAGAAATCTCCAACATTCTTACTAACAACCCCTGCCTTTGCTAATTTCTCTTTTGCCTCTGCTACAGTAATCATTGGGAAATCATCCTTAGGTATCTTCACCTCAACACCAAATATCTCTTTAATCTTCTCACCATACTTTTTCTTAACTGTTTCTAATGTAGAAACAATCATTTCTTGTTCAAACCTACAAACATCTTTGTAAGAATCTATATATCCTATCTCTACATCAAAACTTGTATACTCTGTAAGATGGCGTGTTGTAAATGACTTTTCTGCTCTAAATACAGGTCCCATATTAAATACACCCTCAAGACCTGACGCTATACCCATTTGTTTATGAAACTGAGGAGATTGAGCCAAGTAAGCCTTCCCTTCGAAATATTTCACTTCAAACACACTAGCCCCAGATTCACTAGCAGCACTAATTATCCTTGGAGCCTGAATTTCAATTAGACCTTTTTCAAAACAATACCCTCTAAGAGTATGTCCTAGTAAGGTGGAGATATCCATCATCAAACTGTTTTTCTGACTCCTAAGATCTACCCATCTGTAGTCTAGCCTTTTATCCAATACAGATATGTTTTCAGTATGGAGTTCTTCTATGGTAATAGGTAAGGGTGCTTTTGCTAAAGAATCTATCTTAAGTTCTTTAATACCCACCTCATATCCACACTTTACCTGCTTTGCTTCTTTTACATCCCCTATTATATCCACAACAGATTCATGAGTAAGAGTCTTAGCAATTTTGAAAACTTCTTCATCACCATGCCATGCAACTGATTGGACCTTTCCAGATCTGTCTCGTAGTACTATGAAGATTATCTTTCCTTGGTTCCTAATTGTGTCTACTACAGCTCTTACTCTCACTTCTTTACCTATATGGTCTTTAAGTTGTGCAATATGTGTTCTTTCCATATGCTTTATTTTAAAATTTAATATTTCTTTAACTAACTATACACTATCTCTCCACTCCTTAGCCATTATCTGGATAGTGTCGTTACCATTCCAACTATTTACACTCACACTTCCTACAATATCTAATACATCATTAATTTGAATTTCTGCAATATCGTCTTCACATCCAAACATGATGACTGTGACCATATCTATACCATCTCCTTTACATATCAATTTCATATGGTTTTGCATCTTACCCATTATCTGTTTTTCTACAACAGTCATATCTTTTATCCCAACAATTGGTTTTCTATTACCATATCCAAATGGTTCCAACTGTTTTAGGATATTTACTAGTTCAAAGGAGAGATCATCGGTAGAAAGGAAGAGGTCTATATTGAGAGTAGGTATTAGCATTTCCTTAGTTATTTCCTTCTCTGCAATTTCTTCTATACATTTTTTAAATTCTTCCCACTTATCTTTCTTTACAGTAAAACCTCCTGCCATTTCATGACCACCAAACCTTTCTAAATGTTTTTGACACTTCTCAAGGGCGTTGGTTATATTAAAGCCTTTTATACTTCTTGCAGAGCCCTTAATCTCACCATTTATTTGGGTAACAACAAGGGTGGGTTTACTAAATTCCTCATTGAGTTTACCTGCTATTAGTCCTACAATACCTTCATGCCAATCTTCACCAAGTATACATATTATTTTCTTCTGATCGTCTACCATTTCCAGTGATTTGCTTAGTGCTTCTTTGGTCATCTTTTGTCTTTCGAAGTTGAGATTGTCAAGTTTAGAGGAGAGTTCATTACAGGTTCTAGTATTATTACTCACAAGTAATTTGACAGAATCCAGAGCAGATCCTATACGTCCTGATGCATTAATTCTTGGGCCTAGTACAAAGCCAAAGTGGTAAGCGTCTAGTTGAGTGATATCTACTTGTGCTTTCTCTATTAAAGAGTTAAGACCTACTCTATTACCCTTCTTTATTTGTTCCAATCCATACTTTACAAGAGTTCTGTTTACTCCCTTTAGTTTCATAATATCAGTCACTGTTGCGAGGGCTGTTAAATCCAAGCCTCTTGTGTCTAATGTAATCTTACTATCTATACCTACTTCTGCTTTAATTGCTTGGGTAAGGATGAAGGCTACATGTGCACCACAGACTTCTTCCTTTGAGTAGTGGTGTTTAGGATATCTTTGGTGTACTAATGGGTATGACAGATCTTTTAGAATATCTTCTGGTGGTTGGTGATGGTCTGTAATTACAAAGGCTAGATCTCTAGTATATTTATTTATCAATTCTTTGTCCCTTACTCCACAATCTACACTTATTATCATCTGTGCTCCTAGCTTCATACAAGCCTCTACCGAAGCTTTGGTAAGACCATATCCTTGGTCTGTCCTGTCAGGGATGTATGGTAATACATCAATCTTGGTGTCTAAAAATTCTGCTAGTTCTTTGTAAAGGAATTCCCAGAGTATACTGGTAGCACATATTCCATCTGCATCGTAATCCCCGTGTATGAGGATTTTCTTACCCTCTTTAATTGCTTTTACAATATCTTTAGCACCACTTACACTGTCGTGTAATTTAGAGTAGTCAGGGATATTCTTTAACTTTGGTTGTAAGAAGTCTTCTTCATTTTCTATCTCTCTTAATTTGAGGATATTTTTAACAAGGCTTTCTATCTCTACTTTCCTTTTAGGCCATATCCATTTTTTTTTACTCTTCAGACTCATTTTGTATAAAAGTTTTAATTAAATCGTATGAGAAACCTTTTCTAGAAAGATAGCTCATTTGTCTACGGTTAGATATCTCTATTCTCTCATTTTTGAAGTGTTTTCTAAAGACCCTTTCGAGTAGAGCATATTCATCTTCTACTAACTCATCACAAACCTCTTTTGCTATATCTGTATTAATCCCTTTACTGATTAATTCGGACATTAGGACTCTTTTACCTCTTGGTCTTGTTCTCAGTCTGCTTTCCACGAAAAGTCTTGCATAGTCTTGATCATTAAGAAGTTTTTGCTCAACTAATTTACCAATTATTTCTTTAAACATAGCTTCAAAATCAATCGATATTTCAGAGTTATACCAAATATCTTTCTTCTTGTATTGAACCTTTGTTAAGTAGAGATTGGCTTGGTAAATGCTTCTTGGGGATCTTACGACATATGCTACTAATCTCTCTAGGAAACGTTGTTTAAGTTCTTGGTAGAGGATTTCTTCTAATTCTTTCTCTGAGATATTCTTGCCTTCGTATAGTGCGAACTTAGCTAGAGTGGTAGCAGATATTCCTGCTACAAACTCTCCATTGGTAGAAAGGTTAAATCTAGAAGGGTTTTTCTTTTGTGGTTTTAGTTCTGTAATTATCACCTATTTTGCCTTGGCTCTAACCTCTTTCTCTACTTTATTTTTTAATTTACTATCCTCTTTGAAAAGTTGAATTGTAGCATCTCTTCCTTGTGCAAGTTGTTTGTCACCATATTTAAACCATGATCCAGATTTCTGAACTACTCCGTAGTCTACTGCAGCATCTAGGATACTACTTTCCCTATCAATACCTAATGGGTAGATCATATCAAAGGTAGCTATTTTGAATGGTGGAGCCATTTTGTTTTTTACAACCTTAACTTTTCGTATATGGCCAATTATTTCACCATCTTTAAGTATCTTGTCCTTTTGTCTAATATCCATACGTACAGATGAGTAGAACTTCAGTGCATTACCACCTGTAGTAGTTTCAGGGTTACCGAACATGACTCCTATCTTCATTCTTAATTGGTTAAGGAAGATTATGGTTGTACCTGACTTACCAATTATTGCAGTAAGTTTTCTCAGTGCTTGAGACATAAGTCTGGCTTGAAGACCCATATGGCTGTCTCCCATATCTCCCTCTATCTCTGCTCTTGGGGTTAGTGCTGCTACTGAGTCTACTACAACTACACCAAAGGCTGCAGATCTTACAAGTGTCTCTAGGATTTCTAGGGCTTGTTCACCAAAATCTGGTTGAGAGATGTATAGGTCGTCTATGTTAAGACCAATGTTTTTAGCATATTGTGGATCTAGTGCGTGTTCGGCGTCAATGAAGGCCACTGCGTCTCCCTGCTTTTGTGCTTCTGCAAGTATATGTATTGCTAGAGTTGTTTTACCAGAGGACTCAGGTCCATAGATTTCGATAACTCTACCCCTAGGAACTCCTCCTATCCCGAGTGCTAGGTCCAAAGAGAGAGCACCTGTAGGAATTACATCTACCTGAAGTTTTTCTTTGCTTCCTAGTTTCATAATGGAGCCTTTTCCAAACTGTTTCTCAATCTGTTGTAAAGCAACGTCAATAGCCTTGTCCTTACCCGACAGAGCTTGTGGTTTTGTTGTTGTACTCTTCTTTTTAATAGTTCCAGCCATAGTTCAAATATGATAATTAAAATATATTACAGGATAGCGAAGGAGTATAAAGAAGTCAAAGGTTTAGTAAGAGTATTAATTAACTTTTAATCTTAAAATACTCCGAAATATTCTTTATTAAGCTCTCCAAAAGCTCTCTGTCTTCTCGAATATATTTAGCAACTTCTATCTGGACAGCTGGTACCCTTAGTGTAGATGCTACAAATTCAGTAAGTGTCTCTTGATCATTATCTTGTAATCTTAATATCTGAATATTTATTCCTTCTAGTTCATTGCTATTTATATATTTTTCTAAATCTTGTGCTAATTTTACAGATTTTCTAAATCTTGTTTTGTAATATATTACGAGATCAATATCAGAGGGTTCTTTTAATCCATGAATGTCTATAAATTTCTCGATTTTGTGATTCTTTATTATATTTTCTACCTTTCTTTTGTATGAGTTCTCTGCAATCTTATGGTAGTTAGGGTCGTAGTTTGTCTTTTTTGTAATGTATATTCCAAAGCTGTCACTTTTATCACATACCCCTATTACGATATCGTTTGTTTTTATTTCACCTAGTTTGTATTTTCTAAAAAGGTTTGGTCTTCTGTGAATATGTACATGGGGAGCGGATATGAGGATTTTGTTTGAGCCTTCTATTACATGAGGGTTTTTCATACTATAATTTAGCATATGGAAAGGGTTTTGTCATTAGAATATATTGACATAGGGGTTGTAGAAATGAGATTATGTAAGTGTAAATAACTTTTTATATTTTTAATATGTTCAAGCACAAATTTCTAGGAGTACTACTAGGTGTATTCGCTTTAGTGTTAGTACCAACAATTGCTCTAGCACAGGTTCCTTCTATGGATACCATAGAGACTGTTTATGAAGATCTTTCAGAGAGTGTAGATGATGCTGGTGGTTATGATGATGACTGGGATTGGGATGATAGTGATGATATGTTTGATAGCTTAGACAGTTATGATACATATGACATTGAGGATGAAGCAATGTTAGGGATGATTTCTGGTTTCATAGGACTGATTGGTTTCGTTATACTGTTACCAGTATGGTTAGCAATTTACATATATACAGCACTTGCATATTCAACCATTGCTAAGAAGCTTAAGGTTGAGAATAGCTGGTTTGCTTGGGTGCCTATTCTTAATGTTGTTCTTATGTTCCAAATAGCTGGAATGAGTGGTTGGTTTATACTTCTTACTCTCATACCTATTGTAAACATTGTTGTAATAGTAATTGCAGCTATGAATACCTGTGAGAAGAGAGGTTTGGAGAAGCTTTTAGGTCTACTTATGTTAGTACCTATTGCTAACTTTATACTACTTGGTATGCTTGCTTGGAAGAAGGATAAGTAGTCGTTATGATACAGACAGAGGGAGTGATCAAGGTTTTACCTAAAGTTTTGGGTGCGTATGACTCTGTAGAGCCATCAGCCTTGATTGCTACTTTGTTTGCTGGAGTTTCTGTCCTGTTTCTTGTTTTAGTATTTTTCTTTGCTTTGGTTTTATTAATCGGTACCTATGTGTATAGTGCGTTGGCTCTGCAAACAATTGCGAAGAGAATGAAGCATGAGTATAGTTGGTTTGCTTGGGTACCTTTTCTCAATACATATCTTTTGTTAGATATTTCAGGTTTGAATCCTCTTTTTTCCATATTGATTTTACTTCCCATTATTCTAACTCCTTTTAGTGCGATACCTGTACTCAATTTCTTTGTTCTTATTACAAATGCTTCTGCAGCTATATGTATTGTAATTGTTTCTGCAATCGCTTTTATGAACTTGTGTGAGAAGAGGGGACTGGATAGGATGTTGGGTTTAGTATCACTTATTAGTATTGGGAAGCTTATCTTGCTAGGTATCTTAGCGTGGGGTAAGGATAGGAAAAAATGAGATGAAAAAAGTATATCTTGCAGGACAACCTGCTGAGTATGATAATTGGAAAACGCATTTTAGCAATCTCAAGGGTTTTGATTTCTATGATCCAGATATTGACTCAGATCAATCTTCTCCTGACACCTTCTTTCCACAAGATTTAAAGGCTGTTTCTGAAGCAGATTTCTTGATTGCAAATCCTGGATTATCACCTTCTGAGGGAACTTGGATAGAGGTGGGATATTTTCTTGCTCTTAACACTACTACTCCTGGAGAAAAGTGTAAGAATTTGATTATCATATGGAATAAGGGAAGAGGAGATTGGTCAGTTGAGTTTGTAAAGAAAGCAGGATTTATAGTAAAGACTACAAAAGAAGCTATTAAAAAACTACATGAGATAACAAAGTAGTTACAAATCTAAAAGTTTCTTCTTTTCACTACTGTCCTCTATCATACCCTCCTGTGTTACCTTATCTACCCTCCTTGTTAGTTGATTAAATCTAGTAGTACTTACAGTATCATACTGTTTTTGTAATGAACCTATCCTATCTCCAATCTTTAGGAATGACTCTGAGAATGTATTAAACTCTTTCTCAAACGCTTTAACATGACCAATGATATTGTATATATTAGCCTGTACTCTAAAGTTCTCATATGACTGTTTTATCATCCTAAGTATTGCAGTGAAACTAAAAGGTCCAGCAAATATTACCTTCTTTGTCATAGCGTCTTGCCAAAGTTCTGGCATCTTATCGTAGATATAGGAAAAAATCATTTCATTTGGTATAAAGAGAATTACAAAATCTACTGTCTTGTCGTCAGGATTGATATAGTCTCTAGTAGTCACCTGCTTTACTTTCTCTTTCACATCCCTAGCAAATTCCTTTTGGAACTTCTTCTTTAACTCCTTGTCCTCTGTCTCTGTCATCCTCTGGAGATTGTTGTATGGGAATTTAGAGTCAACATTAATCTTAGTTTTGTCTGGAAGTAATATTGTAAAATCTGGTCTAGTTTCAGAACCTGCTTGTTCCTTATTAAAATAGTAATCTACATTAGGTACAAAACCAGCCATCTGAAGCAGATCATCTGCTACCTGTTCTCCAAATTGGCCCCTAAGCTGGTTATTACTCAACACCTTCTTCAAGCCCTCTGTACTTACTGAGAGCTCCTTAGTAATCATCCTACTCTCTTCTACAGCACTTTTTAGTGCTGACATACTATCTATACGCTCCTTTTCTGCAGTTTTAAGATATCCTTCTAGTTCTTTTACAATTCTGGCAATCTCACTACGCTTATTCTCCAAATCCAACCTATTCTGTTTAGTTTCTGACTGTAATTTCTCCTTAGCTAGTTCTGTAAGATATTCATTGGACTCTCTAAGCATCAGAGGAAGTAGTTGCCTAAGATTGGTTTCAATGTTCTGAGTAATTTTCTCACTATCTTTTTTACTGTTACCTTTCAATACTAAAAAGATTCCAATACCCAGACATATTCCAGCTACTAGTGCAATTATTATTTCAATCATTTGGCAGAAGTACTTAAGTTATTGTATTGTATTATATATAACTTTGGGAGTAAGTTCTAATGCAGATGGATAGTAAGATAAAGAAATATGTCACTAACCTACTACTTACAACTGTTCTAGGTGGAGTAATTGGTGTACTCAACTACCTTTTTAATATTGGTTTAGCAAGGTTTACCTCAGAGGCAATCTTTAGTATCTATGCTGCAGCAATTGGTCTAGTATATCTTCTTCAGATACCTGCCATTTCAATTCAAAGTATATTCACAAAATCGGTTGGAGAGACTAAAGGTGGAGATATTTCTACATTTAGAATTAAATCTTTCCTAATATTTACTCTAATGGGGATTGGTTTTGGAACAATCTTTTTAATATTTACTCCCCTCGTTGCCAATACAGCATCCATACCTACATATGTAGTACCTGCATTAGCCATTACTCTTACTCTCTCTTTTATCAGTCCAATATCCAAAGGTATTTTACTTGGAAAGGAAAAAATCATAACTGTAAATCTTCTACTTCTTGCAGAAACATTTCTTAAATTTGCACTGGGATATTTAGCGATTAAAACAGGAGGGAATATTAGTCTACTTATACTTGCAAACGCTATTCCTGCGTTCTTAAGCTGTATTGTTGTACTCCCACTACTCAAGACTAAGAGGAGTGATAGGAGGAAAATTCGTATTAATTTCAAAGAGCTCTTACTAATCACAGTTAGCTTTCTACTTCTCTCTGCTCCATATACTCTTGATTTAATACTTGTTTCTACAGATTTTAGAGCTCAGTATGCGGCACTTTCTTTAATTGGAAAGCTTGTTTACTTTGCATCTATTACTATAGCGTCCGTTATGTTCGCTAGACTGTCCAATCAGAGTAAGAAAAAGGCAGAGTTAAAAACTCTAGGTATTACAGTAGCACTTACCTTTGTAATTGGAATGGGTATGACATTAGGGATATTTTTGTTTAAAGACTCTATCATCAGTTTTGCTTTTGGAGGTAAGTATATGGATGTCTCTATATATTTCATGCTCTTTGGTTTATGTATGACCATGTACGCTATTGTCTTCATGTTAGCAAATTTCTTCTTTTCAAGAAGTTCATACTGGTATGTATTAATTCTTCTAATAACAACAGTACTGCAAGTATTACTGTTTGAATTTGTCAGTACAGATCTTGCTAGTGTAGTTAGGAATCAAGTAATTATTTATGCTACACTATTGCTGTTGAGTGTCCTCTATTTACTATTTAAATTTATACTTAAGAAGGATGAAGAACAAAAAAGTTAAGGAGTTGGGTAAAGCATTTCAAGAGTTTGCACTTAAGGGTTCTGCTTTTAGTACCGCTATTGGTATTATGCTTGGTATTGCTCTTAAGGAAGTTATTGATTCTTTGATTGACAATATTTTGATGCCCCCTATTGCTCATATTAGCTCGGGTATTGATTTTTCTGATCTATTTTTTGTAATTAGTAAGCAGAGCTATGAGAGTTTGGAATTGGCCAAAGAGGCAGGTGAGTTAGTAGTTACATACGGAGAGTTCATCAACGCTTCTATCAATTTCCTCATCGTTGCTCTTGTACTCTTTCTACTTACAAATATTTTGGTAAAGAGTTTGAAGAATGCTTTAGTTAAAGAAAAAGAGGAGAAGAAAGAAGCTAGGAAATGCCCCTATTGTTTAAGTGTGGTTGAGGAGAAGGCTACTAGGTGTGCATATTGTACAAGCGAGTTGAAGTAATGGAGAAAGTATTCTCAGAACAAGAAGTTACTCCACAAGATTATCTTAATCAGATTAATACATCTCTGGGTGTTTGGGGTAGTGATGCACATCTTTCTCCACAAAATATGGAGGAGGTATTTAAACAATTTGAATTTAATCAAGATCAAGAGTTTCTTAAAGATTTAATTCAAGAGTTTTGTACCACAGAAGTAAACGATGGTAACGTAATGGGAGATATTGGGCATAGGCATGGGTTACAGTCTATGTATGTGATGAGTCAAATGCTTAAAGCCAATCCTCAAGTATCAATACATCAAAATGAGCTTTTAGTTGCTGCTTTGTTACATGATTATATGGCCACGAGAGAAGAAGGAAGTACTTCAACTCATGCGGAGGATAGGGTTGTGATAAACATTTTAAATACTACTGCACTACCAAAAGATTTTGATTCTCTAAAGGTCCTTGAATTGATTAATCATACTGATTACCCAAACAATGGTGAGATTGGTTTACACAACAAGAAGGGTTCTATATGGACTTTCCATTTTAGTGCTACAGAGAACAGAGATGCCTTACTTATGCAATTGAGTGATATTCTTGGACAAATGGGGAATAGTAAGCATTATAAACTTGCCATAGACAACTACCATGGTATTTATCCCAAAGCTTTTAAGACATTGAGAGAGAGTATGAGGGATATTACAATACCAGATAGTGATAGTCACATAGCAAGGGCAATAGTTACACAAAACACTCTCAGAGAAATCTAGACGTAGCTGGGTTAAGCGTCTTGTTCTGGTGTAATTGCTTTGGGAGTTTCTTTTTCTGGATTTTGATATTTAAATACTCTCCAGAGTATCCAACCTACAAATACAAATACTGCGAGTATTACTCCTGCAAATATACTTCTTGCAGCAAAACCACCTACAATACCGAGTAATATGCAACCAATTGCAAAGAGTCCTACTGTTACTAAGTCCATATTAGTAAAGGTTAAGTAATATTAAATGATACACTTAGTTCTTTATCTGTACAAGGTTCCTCTCAAGATAAACTGGTATTAAGAAACATTCTCTTGTAAAATTAGCTATGTTAATACTTCTGAAAGAAGCAGCTACAAAGGAAGAGATAGTGAAGGCAAGTACGGATATTGAGCAGTACATTAAATTCGTAGTAGATATTGTTACTGAAGATGTGACCATAGGAGGTGATAGACATTTCCAAGGCGAGCAACTTCTTTTAGGGAATGGTGCAAAACAGAAAGATTTGTGGGGTGGTGGATATGATCTTGGTACAAAAATGATTGATTATGATTCTATGATAAATATTAGACCTAGAGATGACAATCCAAGTAGAGAGGTCTTAAATATGGATGTTAGAAAAGAAATAGATAAGATATTGAAAGAGAAACTCAAATGGTGACACTTAAAGAACTAGATACAAAGTCTTTAATATTAGATACAACCACGAACCTCTCTAGGGTGGGTAATTTTGTTTTAGATGAGAATTACGAAAGAGCCAATTACTTTGTTAATGAGATAGAGGAATATATTAAGGAATTAGATAAGAGAGAGTATGATGAAAGTCTTAAGGTATGGGTAGATAAGGCAAGGAGTATAATATTAGCAGTAAGAAACAAAAATATTGAGAGTAAATATATAGCTGACGATTCTTTTACTTGTGGTGTGATATTACAAAATAGAGCACTCTTTTATCTGTAAACAACGTCCTTAGTTCTTTATCTGTACAAGATATACCTTAAAACGCTGTATTAAATGACTCATAGCCACTACACCCATTACAATGGATAGCTCTACATGCCAATACATAAAATCAAAATCAATATTGTAGAGATTGGGAAACATATACCTAACTATCATAAATATCCCGAAACCGAGAGATGGGATAAGGAGTGTAAGGAAGAGAACTGTATTCCAAAATGCATTGAATTTTAATATTTTAGAACTTCTTTTACATATAAAGTATGATATCCAATAAAATAGAAGAGAACCTATGAGTGGAACTATTAGATTGTATGGATTCTTGGTATTCATCTTTTCCCTCATACTACTTGTAGTATCTTCTGTTACTAATTCACCTATATAGTAGACATCAAGCATAGCGTAAGAATGGGAGAGGTGATCTCTATCTAGATCAGCTTTCGTTTTAAAGTCTTCAGTCATATCACTTCCACACCACTGTCTGATATCTGAGAATTTATCATGGCTCGAAAGGTATTGTGTAAAGTCATAGATATTGTTGTCATATATCATCCAGCAGTCATTCTCTGTACTGTGCAAACCTACATCATCTATAGTATATTGTCCTGCTGCCAGTATTGGGCTTGGGAGAAAAAGAAGAGTTAGTATTAGATTTATTATCATTATTTTTTATAAAGATATAACTATTAAAATATATCTACATTTTCATGATTTGTAAATATAGGAGATTGGTATTTGCTTTAGGATGGTGGGCGATACTAAATAGCATGGAACTTAAAAATAGTGTAACACTTCTTAGCAGGATTTAATATCCCGTATTCTTTTCACTATTGATGTAGTTGTTTCTACAAGCTCCTCTCCTGCTAATTGATATTCTATATCCAATTTGTCACAAATCTTTTTTTGATCTATACAATACTCCGAAGGATTTCCAGACGTAACAACGTCTACTTCAAGATATTTGTATAATTTCTGAAAATAATTGTTTAAATCATGAAGTTCTTTGTCACTAGGATTAAGGATAAGTGCAGAAGCAACTCCTCTTACGTTTTTAATCAATTCCAACCTATCATTCTCTCCTATTATCGGACGAGAAGAACCTTTTATCTTCTTAACTAATTTGTCAGAGTCTATTCCAACAATTAAGACATCTCCAAGAAGTTTAGATTCATTTAAAGTTTTCAAATGACCTTTATGAAGAAGATCAAATACCCCATGGGTAAAAACAACTTTCTGAGAGTTCTTATGACAATCTGAAACAAAGAGTTTAATTCCCTTATATATATCCATATTTATAAAGATATTATAACAGAAAGATAATGGTGGGCGATGTAGGACTTGAACCTACGACCTATTCGGTGTAAACGAATTGCTCTAGCCAGCTGAGCTAATCGCCCATAACAGAAGTATTCTAACAAAAAACCCCTATTTAATCTACATGTGCCGAAGACAGGACTTGAACCTGCACGAGATTTAACTCCCACTACCACCTCAAGGTAGCGTGTCTGCCAATTCCACCACTTCGGCATATGAAGTAGAGTATTTTAACACAAACTGAAGATATTTATAAAGACTTAGGGGAGGGATATATATGTAAAGGTGGTAAAAACCATTTTTATATATCCCACCCTCTCCTTGAAGGGAATAGAGTCTTGGGGCTCTATTCCCTTCATCATAAAGGAGGTGAAAGTATGAACTTTCTATTTATAATACAACACTTTTGACAATTTTACAACGACAACCTAGGCTCTCTATCCAAACCCTCTAACTCTTTACCCAGTAAACCCTCTTTACCATTCTCTAAGTGAAGATAACCTACCAATGCAATCATAGCCCCATTATCCCCCCTATACTCCTTCTCTGGAAAGTAATACTCTAAGGAGTAACCCCTTACTAACTTCCCAAATCTTCTTAACATCTCCTCACTATTAAACACACCACCACCCACTAACACACCCCTAATACTAGGATTCTGTTCAATTGCTTTAGATAACTTAATTGCAATAGACTCATACACTGAATTTACAAAACCCCTACAAAAATCATAAACCCACTCCTTCTCATCTCTACCCTCTTCTCTTAACTCCTTACTCTTGTACAAAGCCGCTGTCTTAATACCAGAAAAACTGAAATTAAGATCATTTGAATTACGCATAGGGATAGGGAATACAACTTCTCCTCTCTTACCCTTCTTCGCAAACTCACTAACCACAGGACCACCAGGGTAACCAAAGTTAAGTATTCTCCCCACCTTATCAAAAGCCTCTCCTGCTGCATCATCCAATGTTTGACCCAACTTCTCGTACTTACCTATACCATCTACTCTAAGTATCTCTGTATGCTTACCTGACATGAGGAGAGCTAGTGTAGGAAACAAATTGTCTATACTACCCTCTACCAAACCACTACCCTTACTATTAAGCAGTAAAGGAGAGAGTAAATGACCTTCCATATGATTAATTGGAAGAAGAGGAATGTTGTACTTAGTACTTAACTCCTTTGCGAAGGCAATACCTACTTCAAGATCAATAGCTAGTCCAGGACCATATGTAATTGCAATACAATCTATATCTCCAATACCAACCTTAGCTTTCCTTAATGCTTCCTCAAATACCCCCTGAATATTCTTCTCATGCTCACGTCTTGCAATATTGGGTACTACACCTCCATACTGTGCATGTATCTCTAGTTGAGAGGAAACAATACTGGAGAGTACCTTCCTGCCTCTTAGTATCGCTATTGATGTATCATCACAACTTGTGTCTATACCTAGTACTACTCTATCCTTCATATATTGTAATCTCTCTTTCACTAAGAGAGAGGTAGTTAAACTTAATGTTGTAAACCTTAATATTCATATTATCACACAAAGATCTAATCTCTTGGTAGAACTTATCAGCCCATTCTATGACTACGATATTCTTTGCCTCTAAGTGTTCTATTAAACCACTCTTACTAAGTTCATCGTCCATTAGTCTCCATGTATCCATATGGGCTAGAGTTTTATCGCTATATTTGTATTCGTTGATAATGGTGTATGTAGGAGAATTTATTATCTCCTGTACCCCCAACTGTTCCCCTACACCTTTTGCAAATTGTGTTTTGCCTGCACCTAACTCTCCGCTAAGAGCTAGTACAACGGGAATATCTTTAGAAAGATATTGTTTGGAGAAGTCATATCCAAACTTAGTAGTTTGTTCTGGAGTCTTTGTAATTCTTTGTTCAATCTTTTTATTTTGTACAATGGCTTGTTCGAATTCTAATTTACCTTGTCTAAGTACAGAGAGTGTATTGAGTGTAGTGTCTAGTACTGTAGAGGGAGGGTTTTTTGGTAGTTCTCCCACATCTATTATTAGGTCTACTAGATCTAGACTTTTCTTAGGCAAATCTTTTCGTAACTGGTCTATATTGTATGGTGTACTTTTGTATGACATGTTTGCAGATGTAGCAGTGATTGGTTTACCATATGTCTCTATTATATCTAGTGTTAATTGATAGTCTGGGATTCTTACACCGATACTGCCTTGCGAGGATAGTACAGGTGGTACTAGGTTGCCTTTTCCAATGGAAACCACTGTAATTGGACCAGGGAGGTAGTTGGTGTATATGTTTTGGGCCATTTCGTTTATCTCTACATATTTACTTGCCATTTCTTTACTGGATACTGCTATTGATATTGGTTTAGATCCTCTGAATTTCTTGTATTTGAGTAGTTTCTTAAGAGCTTTTTCGTTAGTAGCGTCTACTCCTATACCGTAGCATGTTTCGGTAGGGTATATTACAAGTCCACCTTTACTTAGTACTTCACAGGTTTTCTTTACAACTTCTTGAGTGTTGTTGTTTACAATTAGTCTTTCCATGGGGTTATTATACCTAATTCTTCCTATTTATTCACACTTTCTGAGCATTCTATCTTGTTCTTACCACCTTCTTTGGCAGTGTATGCCATATTGTCTGCTATTTTTACTGCTTCTTTCCATTGTTCTTCTAGTTTCTTTTCGTTTTCTACAAACTTAGTAAAGTCTCCTACCTTTACTATGTGTACCCCTATTGATATGGTAGTGAGATATTTCTTCGATGTAGAGAGTTGTTTGTGTAGTCGTTTTGCTAGACCGTATGCTGTACTATATTTACCAGTGAATTCTTCCACTACTATGACGAATTCGTCTCCTCCGTATCGTACTGCTATGTCTCTGGTACGTATTGAGTCTCTTATGAGTTTGCTTATCTGTGTTATGGCTTTGTCTCCTCCTTCGTGTCCTAGTTCGTCGTTTATTCCCTTAAGGTTGTCTATATCTATCATTAGTATTCCTAATTTTCTTTCGGGGTCGTTTCCAGAGAGTATTCCTTTTACTCTTTTCCAGTATCCGTGTCTGTTGAGTAGTCCTGTTAGTTCATCTATTTCAGCTTTTTGTGCAAGGTTTTCTACCTTTTTCTCATATTCTATTTCTCTTTTTCTTCTTGATTCTAAGAATTTGAGTCCTACAAAGGTTTTTTCTTCTATGGTAAGTATTTCTACGTCTACATATTCTTCTACTGCATATTTTGGTTTTAGTGTCATGAAGGTTTTCTTTTTGGAGAGTCCTTGGTTTAGAAGTTTTTGTGCTCTTATCTTGTCTTCTTTGCTGAAGAGGTCGTAGAGTGTTTTTGTTTTGGCTGGTTTGAAGTTTTCTTTAGTGTTAAGTACTACATTTAGTATATTTCCGTCTTCGTCTATTTCTAGGATACAGATGTTTATGAATGTAGAGAGGATTTGTTGGATGTTGTCCATATTGGTATTATACACTATGCGTTGTAATTTAGAAGGGGAATTGATATAATTTCGTCGTATTTATGGGGTGGTAGCTCAATTGGTTAGAGCTTTGCACTGTCACTGCAAAGGTTGCGGGTTCGAGTCCCGTCCATCCCGCCATTTCTTCAAGGTTGCGATAAGACCCGTGCACTATCCTCAGGAATGCTTATTGGGATTGTATTATTTCTCATTACCTCTCGGTTCGAAGGTGAAATATACAGGAATACCTTGACAACCCCGGTGTATTACCCTTATAATACGCCCATGAGAACATATTTAAACAAAAGAAACAGAAAACTCTTTGAGGCAACACTTAGTTGTAAAACCCTGGAAGACCTTGCCAATTTTTGCAGAGATTTAATGACTAAAGACGAGATAGATGAATTTGTAAAAAGATACGAAATAGCATCTAGATTATATTCAGGGAATTCTCAAAGAAATATTTCAAAAAATATGAAGGTGAGTATTACAACTGTTACAAGGGTTAATAAATGGTTTAAAAATGGAATGAATGGATATAAAACTGTATTAAATAATCTTCCCCATCATCACAAATCACAATCTGTTGGTTTATGATTTAGTATTTCACAAAAATAAATAGTATGTCATAAGCCAAGAGATTGGCTTTTTTGTTTATGGTGACTGTAGCTCAACGGCTAGAGCAATGGCCTGTGAAGCCATAGGTTGCGAGTTCAAATCTCGTCAGTCACCCCATATTTTTGAAAGATATATGTATATAACACGTCTATATACACTTACCTCTTAAAAAGAGAGGGAAGGAGATGGTGATGAATCACCACTTTCTGTTCCGGTGGCATTCATCAGCTACAGGAACTCACACCGAGAGAGGGTCAAATAAATTTTAAATTAGACTCTCTCTCAGTAATAACTTAAATAAAAATAAGATGGAAACTGAAAAACAAGAAATAAATATGTATTACTCTGACATTCTGGTAACTCTAGGAAATATTCTAGATCCTAATATTCGAGGTGAGATTTACTTAGGAAAACGATCAATAAATTCACAAACTTATGAAGATAAACCACTTCCACAGGACGATCTGTCAAAAGAAGGCTATGAATACAATAAAATTATTGAAGAACAAATAGAAAAAGAAATCAATAAAGGTCAACTTACTCTCACAATGTTTACCTGTCCAAATGGAGATGCCACTGATGTTAAAAATGATTTCCCTCGAATTATCCCTACGAAGTTTAATCAGGATCAAGTATTTGTTCAAAGGCTCCCCTTACTTTTGAATCTAATAAAAACAGCAGAGAGGCAAGAAATCCCTATTAATTTAAATGTTATTATTGGGGATACAGATTTTTTGACTTACTATTACCCCATGATCGAAAGTAATAATATAGACGTGGATTTTGAAAGATACATAAAAAGAGTTACCACATATAGGGATTCGCTGGTGTGTAAACTCAGAGATACATTTTCAAAAAATGGTATATGGGTTGATATTTGTAGTTATGGAGATCAAGATATTACCAATCTTGGATTAAGAGAAACCAAGATACAGAAATCAACAATAAATGTCATCTCTCTTATGTTAAACACTTTGAATTGGGGAACAGATGAGATAGATTCTCGTTTTATTGACCAAAAAGACATCAAAGAGGAGGCTTTCTATACTTCTCGTAGATGTAATAATTCACGAAGGTTTGATAAAACTATCTTTGCAGATAAAGAAGATTCTGTGTATGTCCAAATGGCAAGAATTAAAGCAAAAGAATATAGAGAGCAGGGAAAGATTGTAAAAGATTTAGGCGGGAAAATCATTCTTATGGATGAATTACCCCCTGCTCTTAAAACAAGATTTTTGACAAATAAGGGGGATTTACTATTTATTTTCCCATGGATAAGAAACGAGGATGTATGGAGAACTCGAAATTCAAATGAATTGGAAATCGTTAATGAAATGAAAAGAACTTTGAAAGGCTAATTTAAAAAAACTCACTGTTCCAATATCCCTTTCACAGCCTCTTCTATCCACTCTTTTGAATCCTCAAAATCTGCTATTCCTTTTTGATCCGTATTTACCATCTCATCCAGAGACATTGTTTTAAAACTAAGAAACTCACCCTCTTTATTAAGCTCATTAACCTGTTCTGATGAAATATCTAATAGGTATACAAAGTTAAAACCAAAATATGTTCTTGGCTGAACTACACCAACAAAGAACAGTTTTTCTCTTTTAGGTTGTACATTGGCCTCTTCTTCTATCTCCATCATAGCCATTTTAAATACATCTTCAGATGTATTTACTTCAACTTCATCATGATTCATATTTCCACTAACATGAGCCAACTGTCCTTTCTGCAAATCTGTCGTCATTGCCTTCTCACCAACTACAACCATACCATCAGTAGTTATCATTACAACTTCCACAATACAATGAATCATGTTATGTTCATCTCCAAACTCTCTTTCAATTTCATCAGTGGTCATATCTTTCTTGAAAAGTCTGTCAGAGTAACTCATTAATCCTAGTTTGATACCACCTTCATCAAAATCCAAATATCTGTATAAAACACCATTATAGAATTCCTTTCCTACTTCAGCACCTTCTTGTGCTCTTCTTTTCCACGCGTTATCTCGCTTCTGAATATATTTAGGAGATATTGGAGGAGATTCTATTCTTTGTACTGTAAACCCAGAACTTCTATGTCCTGTTTCAGATTTATGAGTCATGAAAGTATTATATCATTCAAAGATATACACTCCTAATGGATGTACTATCACTTTTCTCTCTGATATAATTAATGTACTCAATCATTTAAGTTCTTAGTATCTAAAGGTGATCAAATCCATCGTTTCTCCAAAGACAGAGATTAGAAAAGCAAATATTGATGGTCTTGGAACATTTGCAAAAGAAGATATCACAAAGGGAGAGATCCTCTTCATAAGAGGTGGACACCTACTTAAAAGAGAGGAGATGTTTTACTACAAACAAATAGATGGATATTGGCCAATTACTGATGAATACTTTTTAGCAGCAACCAATGCTAAAGAATTTAAAAAGATAAAGATATATGTAAATCATTCTTGTAACCCTAACTGTGGATTACGAGGAGAGATTACTGGAGTAGCTATGAGAGATATAAAACAGGGAGAGGAGATAACAATGGATTACGCCATGTTAGACAATGAAAACAGTAAGTTTGAATGTACTTGTGGATCTTCCACTTGCAGAAAAACCATCACTGGTTTTGATTGGAAGATAAAGGAATTACAAGAAAAGTATTTCGATTACTTTGCGAGTTATTTAAAAGAAAAAATCCGACAATAAAACATCCAACTCAAATATCTTTATTCCAACAATAACAATGCTAAGCAGATAGGAACCTTCCCTCCATACCCAATATATATTAAACTTACCTAAGAACTGTTTAAATAAGTAGAAAAACAACTTGAAACTCAAACCTAAAAACCTCTCCAATATAATAATAGCAACCCTCGCTACACTCCTAACCCTACTAATCTACTTCTCCCTAATCACTAAAAACTGTACTCTAGAATACCCCACCACCATTAACCCCTCCGAAGAATTCTGTCTACAAGGATACTACCTACTACCAAACCACTACACCATTAACTCTACCCTACCAATTAAAAAAGAAGTAAAGGACAAGATAACCATACTTGAGCGATACGACCTCTTCGCACAAACAATCTGCCTTAAACCAACAACCCTCCTACCTGAAAACAAAGAATACACCCTTAACCTCTCATACATAAACCAACTAAACCTACCCATATTCCAAAAACAAATCAAAATCACTACCAAAGAATACCCACAAGTAAAAGGAATACACTTCGAACAAAAAATTAACTACGACCATATACTAAAATATGAAACAAACTACTCCTCCAATCTCCTAAACTACCACATCCTCTACAACGAAAACTCAGTACCATGCAACCAAGAAGAAGACTACATACTCTGCGATATCTCTGACCTTAACCTAGAACAAGGCAACACATACAAACTACAACTCATAGCTAAATATGACGATGAGATTGTAAACGAATTGGACAGCAAAGAAGTAGAAATACTAATATCTGTAAAGATAGAAAACAGCAGTATTGAAAACAAAGCTGTAATACAAACCCCCTCAATCCCTGAGATAAGGGTTGAATTGAATAAAGAAGTCGAAAAAGACTTTCTAATCACACTAGAAGACACCGACAAGAACCCAATACCGTTTGAACACCTCCTAGAAGAGAAAGAAATAGTAATATCCCCAACAGAAGAATTTAAACAAAGTACTACCTACTACCTAAAGATAAACAACCTAGTAGGACTAGACAGCAGTCATATGGACAATGAATATACCCTAGAGTTCTCAATAGATGATGGACCTACAATAACGGGTACAAACATTAGCAGTGCATTCTCAATATCAAACAACATTGTACTCACCTTCAACCAAAATATTAAAGAACCACAAGATATTAAAAATATAATTAAACTAAACTCCTCTACTAACTACACCTACTACATAAGTAAGAATAAAATAACGATTAACCCTAGTAGTAATTTAAACCGCTGTACAAACTACTCCCTAAGTATAAACAAGGGGATTGTTGGTACTACAACCCTAACTTCCACCAAAAGCAACTCTTACACCATCAAAACAAGCTGTAAGAGAACTGTCTATGTTGGAACCTCTGTTCAAGGCAGAACCATCTACGCCTACTACTTTGGTAGTGGTAGTAAGAAGATAATATTCTATGCTGCAATGCATGGATCAGAAGCAAATACTAAATCTACACTAAACAGATGGATTACAGAACTAGAGACATACAACAGTAGAATCCCCACAGACAAAACTATTATCGTCGTACCTTCCCTAAACCCAGATGGTGTTGCACACGGGACTAGATTTAATACAAATGGAGTAGATCTAAACAGAAACTTCGATACTACCTCTTGGGTATCAGGCACTTACTTTGCAAACACCTACTATCCTAACGGAGGAGGCGCTTACCCATTCTCTGAACCAGAGAGTGTTGCCATTAGAAACCTCATTAACAAAGAATCTCCATACCTTACACTCTCATACCATTCAGCAGCATCCTACGTAATACCTTCTGGCACATCTAAGAGCATTGAATTAGCACACACCTACTGTCAACTCTCAGGATATGCATATGTCTCCTACAACGCAAGTGGTGCGTTTACGTATGATATTACGGGAGACTTTGGAGAATGGTCTAGAGAACATGGGTACAATGGACTGACTATCGAATTAGCAAGTGCATACTCCGATGAATTCTCAAGAAATAGGACTGCTATGTGGAAAATGGTTGAGGAATAAGTTATCATAATCTTTACTCTATGAACAAACCAAAAAATACAACCATATCTGCGATAATACCTGCCTACAATGAACACCAAACTATTGAAGCAGTCATTAATACAATCTTACATAATCCCCTTGTCGATGAAGTAATTTGTATAAACGATGGATCTACAGACAATACAGCTCAAATATTAGAAAAGTTTGGTAACCAAATACAATTTATCAACCTAAAAGAGAACAAAGGTAAGGGATATGCAATGACTCAAGGTATTCTGAAAGCAAAAGGTGAAATACTTCTCTTCCTAGATGCCGACTTCACCAACCTATCAAACACATACATTGAACAACTACTCAAACCAGTACTAGAAGACGGTTATAAAGTATCACTAGGATACCTAGCAGATAATGACAGTTCTATTACTAAAAAGAACTTAGCTTCAGAGCTTACTGGACAACGAGTATATTACAAAAAAGATTTACTTCCACATTTAGAAAAAATATCCAAGACAAGATTTGGTGTAGAGGTATATCTAAACAATCAATTCCCAGAGGAGGATACAAAGAAAGCACCTTTGAAAGGGCTACAAGCTTTGTATAAGTATGAGAAGTTTAGTTCATCAGAAGCCCTCAAGGAATATGTGAAAGAGGCAGTAGAAATAGCAAAGGTGATTGGGGAGAAGAATGGGTTGCTTAGTCGGGATTACAAAGTATTAGAACTTTTGTCTAAATCCAAAAACATAAGAGAATTGGAGCTATATACAGCGAAAATAAGGAACCCTAAAATAAGAGACTTCCTAAATAGATATGTTCTAAGATATATACAAAGATAAATAATTATCACAGCGCTCCTTGTTTTCCTCTCCCAAATAACATATATTGGAGAGTATAATATTAGAAACAATAAAATGAAAAGATTTGGTAGAGGAAAAAGTTTTGATGATCCAGGAATGCACGATGCAGTATGTGATGCGTGTGGTAAAGACTGTAAAGTACCATTCAAACCAACAGGAAGTAAACCAATATACTGCAGTGCTTGTTTCGAGAAACAAGACGGTGGTAGCTCAAGTAGAAGAGGAGGAAAAAACTCTAGAGGTAGTGAGATGTTTCCTGCAGTATGTGATGACTGTGGTAAAGATTGCCAAGTACCATTTAAACCAAGTAGTAGTAAACCAATATACTGTAGTAGATGTTTTGAGAACAGAGGAAATACACATGAGGGATCTGGCAACAGCAGTCACAATGCCCTACTAGAGATTATAAATGAGAAACTTGATCGGGTTATTGGACTTTTAGATGAAAAAGCGTTCTAAAGCTCCTTCTTAGGCAGACAGTTTAATTACAAACTCCGTACCATCCTTACCATCGGAGGCAATCTTAATACTACCCTCATGCTTGTTTATTATCTCCTTGGTAATTGCTAAACCCAATCCACTACCACCACTACTCCTAGATCTTGATTTTTCTACTCTATAGAATCTTTCGAATATCTTCCTCTGATGCTCCTTACTAATACCCTTACCATTATCCTTAATACTTACCACTATCCTCTTCTTCTCTTTTTTGAGTACTATCTCTATCATATCTCCACCACTATACTTAATACCATTCTCTACTACATTCATAAATGCCCTCTGAAGTAGTACTTCGTTACCCTCAATATTGAAGCCTCCCTTACCAAACTTAGTCTTGATACTGATATTTGTCTTCTTAGCAAAACTCTCCAGTTGGAATACCACATCACTTAGCAAATTCTTTAAATCTAAATCTTCCTTCTCTACACTATGGTCTAGGATAGAAAGAAGGAGGAGATCTTCTGTAAGAATATTCATAAACTTAATACTCTTTTTAGAATCTTTCAGAAGATTAACCAACTCTTTCTTACTCACACTATCGTCCTCTATTGCTGTATCTAAGTTTGCTTGGATAATAGCTAAAGGAGTCTTGAGTTCGTGAGATGCATTCTCCACAAACTCCCTTTGTGCATCAAAACTACCTCCTAGTCTTGCACTCATCCTATTAAAGCTTTTTATCAATTGAGATATCTCATCCCCATTATCCACAAACACTATCTCATCATGAAGATTCTTAGCCTCTTTCTTTTTAATCTCCTCGTTTAGTTTCTCTAAAGGACGAAGCATAATGTCGGCTAAGACATAGCCTGCACCAAAACTAAACAGTACGAGAGGAGCAATTGCATATCCTGTTATTGTACGAATATTATCAAGGTCAGCAAGTCTAGACTCCATAACTATTTCCATTTGGTTTGATGTCAAGTTTCTAAGTAGTGAGTTTCTACCAATCTTACTAATCCACATATCATGTCCAGGATTAACAATATCCTGCTGCATATAATTAGTTAGCCATATGTTAATACCCACTACAAACACAATACAGAATACAGAGAGTATTACTGAGTACCAAATGGTTAGTTTAAATTTTAGAGATTTTGTAAATTTCATAATTATTTTATTATATACCCCTTTCCTCTTACAGTTTTAATATATTTCTTCTTAGGATCTACCTTCTTTCTTAATGTCTTAATATGTGTTTTGACTGTATCTGAGAACATGTCCACATTACTATCCCATACATGCTCAAGGAGTTCTTCAGCCGATACAATTACCTCTCTATTTCGAAGTAGGTACTCTAGTATACCCATCTCCTTATTACTAAGAGATATTTCCTTCTCTCCTTTCTGTACAACATTTCTATCTGGGAATATTTTCATATCTTCTAACCTAAGTACATCATTCTTATCCATACTAGATCTTTTAATTACAGCTTTTACCCTAGCTAGTAATTCTTTCATATCAAAAGGCTTGGTAATGTAATCATCAGCACCACTATCAAAACCCCTTAACTTATCATACATCTGAGAACGTGCAGTAACCATCACTATTGGTACATCATTCTGTTTCTCCCTTAACTCCTTTGCTACCTGTATACCATCTTTCTCTGGTAGGTTTAAATCTAGCAGAATACAATCATATTGTGATATGGATAGCATCTCCAAAGCCTCATCACCTGTACCAGCTTCATCCACTTGGATTTTGTTTCTTTCTAAGTATCTCTTCTCTAATTTTCTAAGTGTTGGTTCATCTTCAACTATTAAAACTTTCATACCCTATTATATATCAAATAAAAGACAAATTGAGGGTGATCTCTCACCCTCAACTACATTCACCTATCTGTACAATCTCTTCCCTGTTCCTCTACCCAATCCTTTAGCTCCTCCCTGACCTCTTACTCCTTGCATACCTACTCCCAACTCTACCATTACTTCATGTAGGTCATCTAACTCATCTTGAGTTACTTCTAGACCTGCATCGTAGAGAGCCTCTAGAATATCTTGTGATCTAGCCTCACGACGAGCCTCTCTTAGAGCTTCTCTTTGCTCTTGAGTATATTCTCTCCACTCTCCCATATCCACTGGCTTACCACTTAAATCAAGGTCTTCCATTACACTCAATATCTCTGCCTGTTTTTCAGTGAACTTACCATCTTCAAGGGCCTGTGTAATTATCTCTACTCTCTCTGCTTGTCTTTGAGTAAACATATCCTCTCTTACATCATGAACCATCTCTACTAGTTCTGCCTCATCCATATCTAATTCTTGTGCAATTCTTCCAAAGAAGTTCTTTGTAAGATCTAACTCCTGTGCACTAACTGTAGATGTGATAAAGACACCGGATATGACTAGGATTGTACCTAGGGTTGTGTATATTACTAACTTTTTCATTATTATATTTATAGATTTTAAATTACAATATATGCTTTTGTCTAATGCTTAAAAATTCAGATTTTTAATGTTTGTGCTGTTTTTAAGACTTATACATCACAACAGTTAATATATTGTGATTACATACTACCCTTAATAGAGTGAAGTGTTGGTGAATGATTATCTATCCTTAGTAAGAAGCCATGCGCTAATGTATGTAGATATCGGTACTACAAGAAGAAGGGCAATACTAATCGCTAAGGTACGGACAATTTCTTCGCTAATGAGGTCAATACTTACCAATGTCGCCATATCTCTGTTACTCATGTACATGAGCATGACAAGGGAAAGACTAGAACCAGCGTAGACAATGAAGAGGGTATTTATCATTGAGGCTACATGCTCTCTTCCTACATTCATTGTTTTTCTATACAGCTCTTTTGCTCCAATATTGATATTGGCAGTATGTATCTCATACATACTAGATACCTGTCCTACAGCTACATCGTCAAGTACACCTACAGCTCCTATGATTATGGATACAAAGAAGAGATGTCGTATATTGATAGCCCCATCCATATGAACTGAGAGCCAGAAGGCTGTTTCTTCTCCCATACCACTAAGGTGTAAGCTCCTCATCAACATCCATGCCAATAGTGAGACTATCCCTATACCCATATATGTAGATACTAAAGCTACAGTTGTTTGCTTCTTTAAGCCGTGTGCCAAATACATACCAAAAGTAAGAATGAGGAAGGCTGCAAGGTATCCTATGAAAACGGTGTTCGGAGATGAGAGCAATTGGGGTACAGTGAAAAAGTAGAGTATGATAAAGCTAAGTACTAAACTTAGTATGGGGCCAGAGCTTCTCCTACCACAGACTACAAAGACTAACACTACAAAAACCATTGCCCAGAGGAGCATTGTCATAGCTCTATCATATCCCGTTATATTCCACGTATTATTACCCTCTAGATCTTGCATACGGGTGAGATATACTGCATCACCTTCAGAGAAGGGTATGTCTGTTTTCTCCATCATAGATATCATCGTCACTACTTCTTCTTGGGTTTCTTTGAGATATACATCGTAGGTGTAGCATACATATTCTTCTCCAAGAGCTTCAATACATTCAACAATATTTACCTGTAATATTTTCCCCTTACGAGTTTCTTCTGATATCTCATCCGCAAGTATTGGAGAGATTGTTAAGAAGAGGATGAATAGTGATAGGAAAAGTTTCTTCATAGGTCTAATTATACTTGATATACTCCTAGTATGACAAATTGATTTATACCTCTAATTTAGTTGGGTACACTCCCTTCTCTACTAGCTCTTTCAATCTTGCTCTCACTACTGGAGCATCTTCTGGGAATGTTACTCCAAACCATGGAGAAGGAGAATCAATTGCTTTCATTTTAATCTCACCTTTTGTCACTAAATCACTTAGTACTATAGGAAGTAGAAACTCACCAGCCATATCATCTTCATTACTCCTTAGAAAACTATCAAATTCTTTTTCAAACTTATCAAGTACATTATTGTGTAAACAAAACATATTCGCATTCACTGAAGTATCCTCATCCAAATTCTTCATCTCTTTGCCATCCCAAGTAGTACCATTAATATTACCTTCTTTATCCCTTTTAACTTCAAATGTCTCATCAATTCTTTCTAGATATCCTCCCTTGACTGTACAAACACCCCTCTTAACACCTCCCTCATCACTCAACATATTCTTTAATCTATACGTAGGAATCGCATAAGTACTTTTATCACATTCCTCTTTCAGAAACTTAGCTGCAAGTTCAAATGCCTCCCTACCATAGAAATCATCTCCGTTGATGACGATAAAGGGTTCGTTGATATATTCTTTTCCAACAAGTAGTGCATGTCCCGTTCCCCAAGGTTTTGTCCTTTCAGGATTCCTCTTGTACCAACTTGGAACCATATCTACTGTTTGGAAGCAGTAACTAATATCTATCTTCTCTTCATATTTACTCAAAAAAACCTCTTTAAAAGCCTCTTCCATATCAGGCCTAATTACAAACACTATCCTATCAAACCCAGCCTTAATTGCATCATAGATAGAGTAATCTATCAAAGTTTCACCATTAGGACCAAAACCTTCCATCTGTTTAAGACCACCATATCTACTACCCATACCAGCAGCTAATACAAATACTGAAATCTTGGAGTTCATATTTAAAAAGTAACAAGTTATTTACAATATCTTAAAACATACTACCATGACTTAGCATTTCTTCAATCTTCTCAATTACACTCTCTGGCATTTTCTTTACAGAATTGTTTACAAAACCCTTTACTATTAAATCCTGTGCTTTCTTTTCATCCAACCCTTTACTCTGTAAATACTCTATCTCCTCCTTAGAAATTTTACCAATAGAAGCCTCATGAGACATCTGTACTGTACTATTCTTTGCCTTAAGTACTGGTACTACCTCTACACTACCAGACTTACTAAGAAGTACTGCATCACATTCAATATGTCCTCTACTGTTCTCTCCCTTACCCACTATCTCACTCATCGATTTGTACTTACCACCTTGGGATACAACGTTAGAAAGAATCTCTCCACTACTACCACTACCTAGAAGAGATATCTTCCCTCCGATATCAAGCTTACTACCACTGTGAGAGCATATGAGGGATTGTATTACTGCTTTAGCTCCTCTATCTAGTGTAATCTTTGGATTACTCCTAATCTCCTCTACCTTATCCCACACAACATAGTTAGAGGTAAAAGTACCACCCTCTTCTACATGTACTACTGTCTTGGGAAATACCTTAGATGTTTTTCCCCAGGAATGTATCATATTAAAAGTAAGTGTAGCGTTCTTACCAACAAAAAGGTCTGTAATTGCATTGTGCGTATTACTCTTAACATGATCATTAGAAAGACAACCCGTGAATATATCTAGATTGGCATCTTCCTCAACTACAATGACATTCCTTACATTCTGTTCAAATCCTGATTTGGAAGTAAGAAAGCATGTCTGTATGGAAGAGTGTGAGCCCTTAGCTAGGAGTATTAGATAGCCTGTGTAGTCCTTAAAGGTATTTTCCTGGAGTTTAAAACCTTTGAGATATTTCTCAACCAATTTGTTCTTAATATTTAAGATTTGTACATCCTTCTCTGTCGTTTCCATTAGTAACGGTGCGTTGTCATTAAGAACAATGTATGGGTTCATACCGACATTACTGTAGTTCTCTAAGAAGTCTTCCAACTGCATCATTTCTTTCTCCTATCACAATTTACACACTTCTCATAGCCACCACTTTTAATACACTCCCATATCTCAATTGGATTACCTTCGCATACAATCTTTCCATTGAGCATGACATATGCACTATCCATCTTAAATTCTTTGAGTATAGATCCTGTATGGGTTGTGATAATGAGACTTTTCTTTTTAGAGGTGTTTTTTAAGTACTTAGATATCCTATCTATATTTTCTAAATCAACACCAGAGTCTAGTTCATCTAGTAGGTAGGTACTAATATTTTTAAGAAGGGAGAGGGTAAAGAGTTCTAAACGCTTTGTCTCACCGCCTGATAGGTTGTAGTTAATGTCTCTATCTAAGAATTCTTCTATACCCAAGCTGTCAATCTTTTTCTTCACATCATCATACTCAATCTCATACTGTTCCATCAGGTCTTCAAGTTTAACTCCTTTAATACTTACTCCTTTTTGAGCAATATATCCAATACCTAAATCAACTCTTTGATTAATTGTCTTTTTTAATATGCTTTTTCCATCAATCAAGATATCTCCTTTTACAATATTGTAGCTATTCATACCCATGATTACTCTAAAGAGGGTACTCTTTCCGCAACCGTTTGGACCGAAGAGTACTGCCTTCTCTCCATTCTTTATCTTAAGGTTAATATCTTCAAGTATTTTCTTTCCTTCTACTTCGACTGTAAGGTTTTTTATCGTTATCATCCCCCCATTATATTAAAATGGAGTATAATTAGCTAGATGGATATTAAAAAGTTTGAAACATTAAAACAGTTACATGAATACTACAGTGAAAACAATAGGTGTGGTCTAAAAAAAGTTGCTACACAACCGGTATATGAGATACACCCTCCTACTTCTGGTATTGTATTCATTGGAGAAGCCCCTGGGAAGAATGAAGATTTAGAGGGCGAACCTTTTGTAGGTGCTGCTGGTAAGTTCTTAGATGAGATGCTAAAGAGCATAGGATACACAAGAAAGGATGTATATGTAAGCAATGTAGTTAAATACAGACCTCCTAGTAACAGAGATCCAACAGATATTGAAAAGAAGGATTGTAGAGTATGGTTGAATGCGGAGCTACTCTTTCTAAAACCTAAAGTAATCATACCTCTAGGTAGACACGCACTAGAGAGATTTGTAGAGGGTGCTAGAATATCCGCTTCTCATGGATCAGCTTTTTCTCACCCTTCCAATATCCCAATCTTTGCTATGTACCATCCTGCTGCTGCACTTTACAACCCTAATCTTAGAGCTGTCCTACTAGACGATTTTAAAAAACTCAAAACTTTTTTAGATGGAGGAGGGGAGGTGGGTAAAAAACAAGCTAAGAAACCTACTCCTACGAATCATGCAAAGAGGAAAGCTGTTAAAGATATCCTAGACCTTTAATTTTCACTAGCTTAATTAGTACAAGAATCTCTCTTTTAATATTTGCGAAGATTTCATTTCTAACCTATTACACTCTCCAATGCTATATAATATCTGCATATGAAGAAATACGATTTAATAATCATTGGTGGTGGTGCTTCTGGTCTAATGGCTGGGATATTTGCTAAGGATAGAGGTTTAAACTTTCTAATCATAGAGAAGAATGATAGGGTTGGAATGAAGTTGGGTATCACAGGTAAGGGTAGGTGCAATATTACCAACTACATTACCGATCTAGATGATTTAGTGAATAAATATACACACAATGGTAAGTTTCTTTACCATGCTTTCAATGAGTTTGGTGTACAAAATACTTTTGATTTCTTTGAGAAAAGATTAAACATACCTCTTAAGGTGGAGAGGGGTAAGAGGGTGTTTCCTAAGAGTGAGAAGTCGTTGGATATTGTAAATGCTTTTTACAATGAGCTTAAAGAAAACATACTTCTTGAAACAACGGTTAAGGAGATAAAGAAGGAAGGGAATAGAATATCGGAAGTAGTTACGGATAAGAGGGAGTATATTGCAGATCACTACATACTAGCTACAGGTGGCAAGACATACCCTGTTACTGGTTCTACAGGAGATGGTTATACTTTCGCAGAGAGTTTGGGTCATACACTACATCCTACCTACCCTGTACTTTTGGGTTTTAAGTGTAAGGAGTCTTTTGTAAAGGATTTAGCAGGTTTGTCTTTAAAGTTCGTAAATGTTTCTGTATTTAGGGATGGGAAGGTGTACAAGGAAGCGTTTGGGAGTATGTTATTTACACATGATGGTATTAGTGGTCCTACAATATTAAATCTTTCTCAGTATACCTCTGATATGTATGAGGAGGGTTTTGAGGTTAGTATTGATCTTAAACCAAGGGTAGAGTTTAGTGAATTGGATGGGAGAGTAAATGAGTTGTTGAGGGATAGTGGGGGTATACAAATTAAGAATGTGTTGGGTTATCTTATGCCTAAGTCCCTTATACCTGTAGTTTTAGAGCTTTCACTCCTTATTCCAGAGAGGGAGTGTTGTCATATTACTAGGGAGGAGAGGTTGAGGTTAGTGAATGTATTAAAGGGTATATCTCTTCGTGTTTATGGTCATGAGGGTTGGGAGAGGGCTGTAGTTAATACAGGGGGTGTTGATATTAAGGAGGTAGACCCTAATACAATGGGTTCTAAGATTATTAAGAATTTGTCTTTTACTGGAGATGTTTTGGATGTTTTTGGTCCTACAGGTGGTTTTAATTTACAGATTGCTTGGAGTAGTTCATTTATTGCTGTGGAGGGGCTATAGGAGAACAGATTAACTCATATTATTATCATCTCTTTGTCCATCTACCCCAAGACTTTGTCCAAACCTTTGTTTTCCATCTGTATATAATATGCATTATTGTTCCTGCAGTAGCTATTCCAATCACCCACACCCAAAACCATTTAGTTTCGTATAGTAAATAGCCAACACCAATAAACACCAACCATTTTGTAATTCTAAACCAGATAGGTTGTGTATCTTTTGAAAACATAACCTCCAGTTCTTTTTTAATAATTTCTCTGTTTTGCATACTACTTCCTTTGAAGAAATTAGATGTTATGTTTATTGTATAAACTTTTCTTTCTTAAGTAAATAATTCATAGTAAAAACCGATACACTTCAAAGAACTGATATAATCACCTATGAAAAACTCATTTGAAATATTCAACCAAATAAAAAACAAAAAGAGTTGGAAAGAAAACTCCCTCCAAAAAATCCTCAAACAATACCCAAAAGAAGGAAAAGGACTCTACAGACATGACGAACTAGTACAAACATACAAAAGCTTAACCAAGGAAAAGAAAATTAAACCAAACAAGTTAATAGAACAAAGAATAAGGATGAAACCAACAAGAACCCAATCAGGAGTAACAATAGTAACCGTACTAATGAAACCATACCCCTGCCCAGGACAATGCATATTCTGTCCCAACGAAAAAAACATGCCCAAAAGCTACATATCCTCCGAGCCCGGAGCACAGAGAGCACTAACACACGACTTTGACCCATACGACCAAACAAGAAACAGAATAGAAGCCTTGCAAAACATAGGACACAACACAGACAAGATAGAATTAATAATACTAGGAGGGACATGCTCCGTATACCCTGAGAACTACCAAATATGGTTTGTAAAAAAATGCTTCGATGCAATGAACAGCTTTGATAAAGATTACAAAATAGAAAACATCTCTCAAAAAGACATTACATGGAAAGACCTCTACAAAACCCACACCTTCAACGAAACCACACTCTGTAGAAATGTAGGACTAGTACTTGAAACAAGACCAGACTACATCAATGAAGAAGAAATAGTGAGACTAAGAAAACTAGGCGCTACTAAAATACAGATAGGAGTACAATCACTAGATGATGAAATACTCAAACTAAACAAAAGAGGACATAGTGTAAAAGAAACTAAGGAAGCATTCAAACTTCTAAGACTAGCAGGCTTCAAAATACACTCCCATATTATGCCTAACCTCTATGGCTCTAACCTTAAGAAAGATATTAGAGATTACAAGAAACTCTGGACTAAACACTACTCCCCTGATGAACTTAAAATCTACCCTACCTCCATTATTCCAAACACTCAACTAGAACAGCTATACAAAGATGGTAAATACCTCCCCTATACACACGAACAACTACTAAAATACTTCCTACATACACTCCCAATCACTCCTAGATATGCAAGACTAACTAGGATAGTGAGAGACATACCCTCAAATGAGATAGTAGCAGGAAACAAGTCTACCAACTTTAGACAGATAGCGGAGAAAGAGATAACAAAACGAAAACTTTCTATACAAGACATCAGAAGTAGAGAGATAAAGGAGAGAAATGTGAAGTGGGATGATATAGAAGAGGAAATTATTAAATACAAAACATCGGTAAGTACAGAGTACTTCATCTCTTACAAAACAAAAGATACAGATCAAATATGTGGTTTCTTAAGACTTTCAATACCAAAGAAAAGATTAAGAAAGAAACACTTTATAAAAGAGTTAAGAAATTCTTCGATAATAAGGGAGGTACATGTATATGGTTCTGTAGTAAACATTGGAGATAGTAGTAAGGGAGAACCACAACACTTAGGACTAGGTAAGAAGTTAATAGAGAGAGCAGAAGGTATATCAAGAAGAAAGAATTTTAAGAAAATCTCAGTAATTTCAGCAATAGGTACTACAAAGTATTATGAGAAAAGAGGGTATGTTAAAGATGAACTATTTATGAACAAAGCATAATCTCTATTTGAAAACATCCTCTATTTAGAATATAATGACTTATTACCATGGAGGGACTACCAAAGAGCTTTATCTCGAGGGAACGCCCTCCTTTTTCTTCTCTACTTTTCTACGAGCAAACTCTATATTTACAATATATTTTAAAAACCTCTTAAGTAGTGTACTATAGCTATGATTAGGAACAATAATCTTATAAAGTTTATCCACTCTTAGAAGATACTCTATTAAAGAATAGAAATCCCCATCACCAGAAGCAATTATACACTTATCATAATTCTCTACCTCCAGCATAACACTAATCACTAACTCTACATCAACATTCCCCTTCACAACATATACACCATTCCTCTTATACCTAACCGTCGGCTTAAAAACTAATTCATAACCAGAACCCCTAAGGTATTTATACAATTTCTCATTTGATTTTATATACCCAAGAAAAAGATAAGCCTTTTTAACATTATATTTATCCTTAAGATATACCCTAAATCTCCCAAAATCCAACTCCCAACCAAGAGATCTAACCCCAAGATTAAGATTCTGACTATCAATAAAAGCATATACAACACTAGAGTGTCTATCCATAACAATATCATACACACCAACTATGAATTTCTGATGAACAAATGGAATATGGTGGGTGTACAGGGACTCGAACCCTGAACCTAACGATTAAGAGTCGTTTGCTCTACCAGTTGAGCTATACACCCAGAATGCTTGTAATCATACCAAGATAAAATCTATTTTTCAACCACAATACGCTTTACAACCACATCTAAAGCAACTAATATTGCACCATCTGAGAGACTCTTTACATCCATTTCTTCAACACTTACAATCGTATACTCTGTATCCAAAACTTCAATACTGTAATTCCCCTCATCTACAACAAAACGATAACGCCCCTTACCATCAGTCACCCTCTTCCCCACTATCTTCTTATACTCAACATCTCGTAAACCAATCGCCACATTACTCAACACACCACCACCCTTCTCTCTAACAACACCATATGCAAGACCCTTCTTAAACAAAGCTTTCGTCACTAACAAGAATGAAGGAATATACAAAGCAATGATTAAGAAGTTCAAGATATCAGGATTATTGTAATAAGCATAAAAACTAAACACTAAACCAAAGAGGAATAGAATTGGACTTAAAATCTTTATCAAAATCTTCATCCTACCACGCATCACAATCATGAACCTACCAAACCATTTGAGTTCCAAAGAATCAAGAGGGATAGAAAACTCTGGGATAATATCATTCTTTACACTAAATGTATCACCATGATAAATATCTCGTAAAGGATAATCCTCCTTACCAAAAATACTCTTAGATGGGAAACTATACATATTGGAAGACACCTCCAACCTATACTCTCCATCAGGCATAGCAAGATTAAAGAAACCCCTACTACCGGTAACATCCGTCCAAATTAATTTCTTCTCTAAATTGTAAACACGAACAACAGCCTGAGAGATTGGCTCCTTCGTACCACTATCATAAACATAACCAGAAAGAACACCTTTCTTTCTTAAACCTAACCATGACAACAAACCAAGAAACAATTCAAACAGATATATTGGAATATATATCAACCCCCCCAGAAGCGAACCTAGACCAACAGTAAATGTCGCAACTGTAACTGCAGTATTAATACCCTCTAACTCATCACCCTGGAAATCACCAAACGCATTCCACAAAACCCCTTTAGTAGTATCTATAATGTCCCTTATCACCCTAACTATAAACGTAGGAACGGGAGCTGGAGGGTCTGGATCATCAGGCTCAGTTGGATCTCCTGGATCACTCCATTCAGGTATTGATAATTCAATATCACACAATGAAGTCTGGTTACCCACCGTATCAAAAGCATCTACACAGAAAGAATACTCAGAGAAAAGATAGGCAATACCATCCTTCTCCAATTCACTAAGCTGAATGACTGTAGTATACACCGAACCATTCGCAGTAGTAGTTCCACAAGCATATTTAGACCCATCTTGTCTTACACACAAGAATTCAACACTCTCCAAAGACAGATTATCCTCCACCCTATACACTATCTCTACCTCATACCCAGATTCCCATTCAACAGTATTGTTCTCACCAATATCACCTACAGACATCAATTCTATTACAGGCCCCTCACTATCTTGCACACTATACACCACATTTGACCAACCACCCTGTCCACCATAGCTATTACGTGCCCTCACTCGATAAAAATACATCACCTCATTCTCTAAACTATCAAACTCAAACATAGTACCACTCAACCAACCACTAGACTGCTTTACAATACTGAAATCACTATACCTACTTACCTCAATATTGTATTGATAATTAGAACCCAAAGAGTTCCAAAACAAACTATTACTATTCCCTTGTGTAAACGCAGGCTCAGCCACTAAAGTCGGTACTCCCACTGGAGTAACATACAATGTAGCACAATCAATTATACTAATCGTAAGCCCACTATCTGTAATATCATTCGCACATATGGTGTAGGTACCAGGAGTAGCAGCAGACACTTCCACAGTAATTCTACCCTGAGAATTAGACGGAGTGGTTGGTTGAGTGAAATCTAAACCACTAGCTAAAAGTTCGATATAATGGTTGGGTTGTGGAGCATAACTACTATTTAGAATAGTCACAATAACTGTAGTATCCTCCATTATCTCTACAGTACTAGGAAACACTTCTACAGTAGAAAATGTGTCTTCTGAAATAGTTGCACTAATATCCACATCACCCTCAAAAGTCACATACTCATCTGCAAAAACAAACATTGGGGAAAACAAAAGACATAATAGAAAAACATATATTTTTACAATTCTAGGCAATATCATTTATATCTCATCTACAATTTTTTTAATATATTTATCTAAAGACTCTGTAAAAACAGAATCCCTATAAATATTACTACTCAGTTTAACACCTTTACTACTCTTTGTGTAGCAAGACTTACAAATTAGACCAAAAATATTTGAATCAAAGAATTCTAATTTATCTTCACCACCACAAGATTCACACTTATCAAATTCCTGCAGGAAACCAAGCTCTTTTAATAACTGTACCCTAAACTTGTTAACTCTCTCTGTATCAATATCACTAGTCATAACACTCTGAAGTAATCGAAAAACTCTCTGATTTGAATCACCCTCCACCAGAAATTTGTTTAATATATAAAGAATCCTCTCTATATTATCTGTATTCATCCTCGGAGTGAACTCTGGCATATGAATAAGCTGAGACTCCGTAAGAATAGGCAACCCCTTCCCCTCGTAATATGAGATATCACTTGTAGAAAGAGTCTGCATATTACCCCTATTTTTACTCTTAATCTTTCTTATACCCTTCGCTATTATCGCAAATTTACCATTATACTTTCCAAATACAGTAAGTATCTTATCCGCTTCACTAAAATTCACGGATTTAATTACAGTTACAACATCTCTACTCATATTCTACCTTTTCCAGTAAATAATACCTTTGGAGTTTTAAAAAGAATCTTGAAATCCAACCATATACTCCTATTCCTTGTATACATAGCTCCTAACTCCAACCTCTGTTTAAATTTTACACTATTTCTACCAGATATTTGCCAAAGTCCAGTAATACCCGGCTTAACTGTCTGAATTAATCTAATATTCTCCTTTGCAATGGGATCATCTCCTCTAAGAATCTTTTCAACTTCCCATTTCATATATGGACGAGGACCAACAAGGGACATATTACCCAAGATTATATTTATAACCTGTGGTATTTCATCTAAATCTGTCTTTCTTAACAACTTACCCAACCAAGTTACACGAATATCCATATTAAGTGGAATCTTATTATTGTTATCCAGTATTACCTGTAACCCAGAATTCTCTTTCAATATTTCTTCATTATTAATCTTCATCGTCCTAAATTTGTACATAAAGAAAGGTTTGAAGTGAGAAATACGCTTACTATCCGAAACAAAGACAGGGCCTTTGCTAGAAAGTATGATTAGGATGGAAATCAGAAACATCAAAGGAGAAAAAACTATCCAAAGTATTACTGCAATAGAGATGTCTAAAAGACGTTTACTTGTTCTGTATAACATCTTCTATGTAATTTTTAAGTTTATACATAAATATTGAGGCAGTAAACTCTTGAGCATGGTTAATACAATTCCTACTATCGTATTCTTCTTCTTTGAAATTCTTTAATATTTTCGCTAACTCTTCTACCTTATACTTCCTAAAGAAAATACCAGTCTTGGGGTTACTTGATGATATTGTTTCAACTACCCCACCACTTCTGTAAGCAATCACTGCACTACCTGCAGCATTAGCTTCCACAGGGACTATACCAAAGTCTTCGCCCCTTACTGGAAATATTAAGGCTTTGCATCTTTGCATCATCTTTGCTTTCTTCGTATCTGAGATAAAACCCAAGAATTTTACTAAACCCTTAGCATTTAACTCTTTTACCAAATCCTTCATCCTTTGTTCATCGTCACCCTTACCTATGATCTTAAGAGGAACCTTAGCTTCTATACAAGCCCTAATTGCAAGTTCTACACCTTTATATGTTTCAATACGACCTACATACAAAAACCAATGTTCTTTCTTATTCATAATTCTCTCTGGTCGCATATCCTCAACCTCAACAGGAGGATACATGACATCTGCATTTACATCATAATATTTCTTAATACGTCTTTTGACAACCTTGGAGTTAGCGATCATATGGTCTACTCTTTGAGCAGCTTTAATATCCCAACTTTTCCAAATATCCTCAAGAAAGGTGTCCATAAAGAAGGAATAGAAATTAAATAACATCTTGTTAACCCCCTCTAACTGATCTTCTTTCTTTAGACTCCTATCATTCTTCTGCCAAAGAAACTTAGGAGGAGACATACAGTAGTTTACATGCTTCTTACCTCTTGGTGCTTTAGCAAATTTCGCAAAAGCTATTGAGAGAGAAAGTACTCCATCAAAATTCCTTAAGTTCAAACTTTTGAATGCTAACGGTTGTAAAAGAAGATAGAGGTATTTCAACCTATCCTTCCATGGTAGGTACTGCATAAAAGAGGAATGTATTTTTACATTAGGGAAATACTTCTTAACAAACTCTTTGTCGTAGTAAGGTACAAACAGTTCTGCATTAGGAAATGTTTGTAAGATATATTTTAAGTGCTTCTCTGCTCCACCTCGTTTATAGAGTGGGTCGAATACAACAGCAAGTTTTAAATCCGATTGGGGTAGTTCTTGTTTCAAAGATTTCTCTTTATGCATTAATTTGTTTAAGATATTGATTTATGTTCTCCAAGAATATACTTTCACTAAATTCTCTTGCCCTATCTATTATCTTGGCTCTATTATACCTCTTTTTATCAAAATCCTTAAGTAGGGAAGTTAATTCATCATTTGTTGAGAAAAACTTACCACATATATTATCACGTACAGTTTCAGTAACCCCTCCCTCATTGTAAGCTAATATTGGTGTACCCTGTGCCATAGCTTCGACAGGAATTAGACCGAAGTCTTCTATACCACAGAAGAGTAGTACTTTAGCTTGCTTGTAGAGCATCCTTACCTCTCTATCACTATCTAAGAAGCCATTAAAGTAAATATTCCCGTGTCCTTTTGCTAATTTCTTAAGATATTTGTAATCAGGACCGTTACCTACAATTACTAAATTATCTCCAGTTTCTATACAAGACCTTATTGCCCTATCTACTCGTTTGTAGTCATAGAGTCTGGATACAACCAATACAAAGTCTTTAGGTACCTGATATCTCAACAACACCTCATCTATCTCTTCTTGTTCGAATTCCTCGAAATATTGATTAGCAATTCCTGGATAGATTACTTTAGATTTAACACCATATCTTTTCTTAATCTTTTTTGCTATGAAGTGGGAGTTTGCTATCCAGTAGTCTACTCTTGGTACAAGACTGATATCCCAAAGTCTAAGGTAGTTATTCAAAACAACAGAAATGAGTTTGTAAATATTTTTAAATCTGCTTGCTCGTACATTCAATTCATAATCCCAAAGAGCTCTAGGTGGTGTCATGACCATAGCTATATGGGTTTGCCCTATGTTAGGGATTATACCTTTAGCTGGTCCTGCGGATATACTTATTACAGTATCGTACTTTCTTAGGTCAAATCCTTCATACACTATTGGATTTAATACCTTAAAATGTTTAGAGAATTTATACTTAAATGGGAGTTTTTGGACAACACTAGTATATATCTTGTGTTTAATTTTTACATTTGTGTATCCTTTTGGATTAAAAAGGACTGTATAGACATGGGCGTTGGGTAGTAATTTAAGCAAAGAGAACATTTCTCTATCTGCACCACCAAAGGCAGTCATTTGATCTGCAATTACAGCAACATTACCAAGATTTAGATTCATGAAGCATTATAGCGTTGGAAGGTCGTCAGGGTCTAGGCCTAGGTCGTCAAAAGTATTCTCTTCGTCATCTTCTTTATCCAACAAACCGGAGATATCAGCGATATTCTCTGATGAAGCAGGTGCATCTGTTTCTGTATTTTCAAAAATGTCTTCTAACTCTGTAACCTCTTCGGGAGTAATGGTATCTGCATCATCGTCTGCACCATTTACAACATTATTATCATCTTCTGAGATAATGATTATATTAGGCTCTTCTTCTTCATTCTTTTCAATCTGGGAATTAACTATACTCTCTTTTAACTGCTCTATTAATTCTTGTGCTTCACTACCAAATTTCTCAACTACATCAATAACTCTCATCTCTTTTCCGCACTTACCACAAAACTCTACATGTTCTTTCTCGTGTCCACAGTCAGGACATGAATAGAAAATGACATGAACATTTACTCTTTGGGTAACAACACCTTTTTTATCACTAGCTTTTGCCATGTTTAACGCTATAAGATTTGAACTATATGTTAATAAAGCATAGTATACAAATCTGTATTGGTCAATAACCTTATAGTCCTAGCTATTTTACTCATACTTAGGATAGCAACACTTTTTATACTTCTTACCACTACCACAAGGACAAGGTTCGTTCCTTCCTACCTTAATCCCTTTTTGTACAGTAGTTTGTTTTGCAACTTTCCCAGGTCTATTATCACTCCCCTGTATCTGTGGTCTGCTTTGTTGCATTCTTTGAGGAAGCATAGGTGCATCTCTTTTTACAATTCGGACCTTAAAGAACCTATTCACTATACTTGTATCAATACTCCCAAGCATACTATCAAACATTTCAAATCCTTCATTCTTGTATTCTACCAATGGATCTCTTTGTGCAAGATTACGAAGAGAGATACCTTCTCTTAAATCTCCCATATTATCCAAATGCTCCATCCAGTATCTATCGAAGGATTGTAAGACAAGTAGCTTACAAAGCTCTTTTAATGGTTCCTGATCAATTACTTGGGTATGGAGTATGAATGCAACAAAGATTAATCTTTTTAATTTGGTAGAACTAGCTAAGTCTTTTTCTGAGTATTTTAGTAACTTCATAATCTTCTCATAGATTTCTTCTGTAAGAAGATTTTCTGCTTGCATTACAACCCTACTTCTTTCTTCTTCATCAATTTCCATATCATCAGACCTCTGAGAAGCCAAGAGGAAGTCTACCTGCTCCAATTCTTTCTTAAGTAACCATATTTCAAGTGGTGTATATCCGTAAGTAAACTCAGAGAGTATTTCAATATCCCAAGTGTGAGATTGATTAAGGTTGAATGCGTCTAATTGGTCTTGTAATTTCTCAATATTGGTATCTAGTGCAAGCTTAGTATCCGCTTTAGCTTCAAACTTTAGTTCTTTCCTATCCCATTGAGAGGTTTTTAATATGTTTGTTCGTAGTCCATAGATAATATCTCTTTGTGTATTGAGTACATCATCATATTCAACTAGGTGCTTACGGATATCGTAGTTATGGGCTTCTACTTTCTTTTGAGCATTCTCTATGGTTTTACCAAGTACACCAAGAGATATTGGGATATCCTCTTCTAGTCCTACTTGAGACATAATCATTTGCATCTTGTCTCCTCCGAACAGTCTCATTAGATCGTCTTCAAAGGATACATAGAATTTTGTTTTACCTGGATCCCCCTGTCTTCCTGCTCTACCTCTTAGCTGATTGTCTATTCTCCTAGATTCGTGTCTTTCAGAAGCTATTACATAGAGTCCTCCCAAGTCTACTACTCCATCTCCTAGTGCAATGTCAGTACCTCGTCCTGCCATATTTGTAGCAATTGTGACAGCTCCTTTCTGCCCTGCTTTTGAGATGATCTTAGCTTCACGTTCATGGTATTTAGCATTAAGTACTTCGTGTGGTACTCCCTCTTTAGAAAGTAGGCTAGAGAGTAGTTCTGATTTCTCAACTGACGCTGTACCTACAAGCATTGGTTGTCCTTTCTTGTGATGTTCTTTGATATCTTCTACCACTGCATTGAATTTCCCTTCGTGTGTTTTGTAAACCACATCATTTGCATCTTCTCTGATTACCGGACTATTGGTTGGTACTACAATTGTATCTAGTCCATAGATTGATGAGAACTCTTCTGCTTCTGTAATTGCGGTTGCTGTCATGCCTGAGAAGTATGAGTAGAGTCTAAAGTAGTTCTGAAGTGTAACAGTAGCCATCGTACGAGACTCTCTTTTGACTTCTACACCCTCTTTAGCCTCAATTGCTTGATGTAAGCCTTCGCTGTATCTTCTACCGCTCATAGCTCTTCCTGTGAATTCGTCTACTATTACTATTTCTCCATCTCTTATCATATATTTGTCATCTAAGTGGTAGAGTTCTTTTGCTTTAAGTGCATTGTCTAAATGGTATGCTAATTGGGCGTTTTCATATACATTGTCTACTTTAAGAATTTTCTCTACAGCATCTATCCCACTATCAGTAAGTGATACTGCGTGTGCTTTTTCATCTATTACATAGTGTTTCTCTGGATTAAGGCTTCTAACTAGTGTAGAGAATTGTTTGTACATATCGTTTGAGTCTTGAGCACTGGTAGAGATGATGAGGGGGGTTCTTGCTTCATCAATGAGGATGGAGTCTGCTTCGTCTACAATGGAAAAATATCTTGGTCCTTGAACTCTGTCATCCAGATTCCTTACCATATTATCTCTTAGGTAATCAAAGCCATATTCATTGTTAGTACCGTATACCACATCGCATGCATATGCTTCTTTCTTAGTACATTCTACTAGGTTTACACCACTCATATGATCATATTTAAGTCTTCCAAAATCTTTCTCTTTCTTTTCTCTCTCTGCTATCAATTCCTTCGCTTCATCTCCTTTGAGTTTAAGAGCTTCTTTATCTGTGATATATCGGTACTGAGCTCCTGAGTTAATTGCGGCCACACTTATACCGAGTGATCCTAGTATATGTCCATTCCATTCTGCATCTCTTTTGGCTAGGTAATCATTTACTGTAACTAGGTGTGCTCCTCTTCCAGTTAGAGCATACAGATAGAGTGGCATATTAGCAGCTAGAGTTTTTCCTTCTCCCGTGAAGAGTTCTGCAATTTTGTTGTCAAAGAGTACATATGCTGCTGTCATCTGTACATCGAAGTGTCTATGGTTAGCTACTCTCTTAGACGCTTCTCTTACTGTAGCGAATGCTTCTGGTAATATTTCGTAGAGTTTCTCTTTCTCTCCTTCCAAAACTATATCCAATTGTTCTTTGTCTAGGATTGTAAAATCCTCTCTGGCTTTTATTAGATCTACACCTATCTTCTTCCGAAATTCTTTCGTCTTATTCTGAAGTTGTTCGTCAGAGAGATTAGAGTATTTGTCTTCTAACTCTTTTATCTCCTCCACTATTGGTTGTATTTTTAGTAATTGTTTTTCGTTTGAGTCGAAAAACTTACTTAGAAGTTGAAGCATGTTTGAATATATATTATTAAGTATTCATTAGCATATTATCATCTATGGTGCTAAATATCTAGAATCTGATACCCAATCTCCTTGTCGTTCATCTTTTGTTCATTTCTATAGTGCATAATGGAGGTATGGAACAAATATTAAAAATATTACTGCTTTTCTTAATACCAGTATCTGCACATAGTGATATTGTTGTGTTTAATGGTAATCCAGTAGATATTGTATGGAGTGAGTATGGGGAGGAGTATGAGTATATGGTGGAGATATATCAGTACAAGAGTGAGGAGGAGATACTTTTCTATACATCAGATTGGATGTTGGAGAGTAGTATACAGGTAGAGATTGAGGAAGAGGGTTCTTATATATGGAGGGTATATATTAAAGAGATTGGGAAGGTTTGTAGTGATGATCATCAGTGTTTTAATATTGAAACAGGATATTTTGATTTCTATTTCCCACCATCTATACCAGAAAAGCCTCCTTTAATTCCTGATGAGGAGATTGGGGAGAAGGTTGTAGATCTTAATCCTCCTGTTGGCGAAATTCTTGGAGCTACTACAGAGTATATTGCTAAAGAAGAGTTCAAACCGAAGAAAGAAGACAAAGAGGAGAGTATGGATGTTGAGAAAAGGAGTGGAGCAAATGAGTGTACTTATAGCTACATTATGTCAAAAAAGAAATATATTCTAGATGGGTGTAATATTGCTCTCCCATCAATTTCTGAATCTACCTACTCTAAATACAATGACCAGTATGTTGTGTCTTCCAAGGGTAAGTATCAAAACACTCTTACAATTCATATCAATGATATTGTATGTAGTAAGTTTGATCTACTACACCCTTCTACATGGTTTGGGTGTGAGGAGAATGTGGTGAACAGGCATGAGTGTATGGTTGATTTAGATCATGAGGTATATTTCTTTAACAAGGGAGTTGTTTCTCCCACTAATTTTGTTTTTAATCGTGAGACTTTTGAGATATCTAAAGTCTTAAGTAATTTACCTACAGCTTTAGTATTCAAAGGATATTTCTCACTAAGACACAGTGGTGAGTGGTTGGATCAGGAGTTAGTGTTTAAAAAGAAAACTTCTTTTACAGAGATTGAGGCTCCTACAAGTGGAATATATTCATTTCCTTTCAAGAGATTGATTCCTGTAAACCAATGGCATGGGTGTACGAGGTATCAGTGTCCTCATGCTGGTATAGATTTTGCGTCAGGGAAGGAGAAAATATATGCAAGTGGAGATGGTGTAGTTGTTTCTGCTAAGCAAAGTACTCCTTACAGTGAGTGTGGGAATAGTGGGAAGGCTATAGTGCTCGAATTGGATACTGGTCAGTACATGTCTTACATGCATTTGAGTAATATTAGGGTTAGGAGTGGAGATATTGTAAAGAGGGGAGATTTGTTAGCTGTAAGTGGTAATACTGGGACATTTAACTGTCAACCGTTGGGATATCATCTTCATTTTGAGTTAAGGGAGGGTAGGTGGCAGGCTAGTCATATTGATCCAGTTCCATATATTGATATTGATTGGAATCTCATCCATACTAACAAGAAGGATATATTCCCTGGTAGGTTGAGTGGTGATAATCCTCATCCTAGTTTTTAATATTTAACTTTACTATACATACCTATGCATCTAGAGCAGTTAATTCTTTCCTTACTTTTCTTTTTGGTTAAAGTAGATGTTTTAAAAACAGAGAGGTATAGGTTGGATATTAGGCCTGTAGCTCCTGTGTATTGGGTTAGCAATGAGGATATATTGGTGAATGAGGGGGAGAGAGGTTATCTATACAGTGTTGTAGAGAGAGAGGTGGTAGAAGAGTTTGAGAAAGAGGGGAATCAGATATTGGGATATTGTGATATGGATGTACTGATATGTGAATGGGAGAACAGGGAGATGGAGTCACCAGAGGAGTATTCTACACATTTAATACAGGAGGGTAGTGATGGTGAGAGGGTTGTAGATATTGAGCTAAAGCCTACAGTAGAGGTAGTAGAGTGTAAAGAAAAGATTATTCTTAGAACAGTAGCTCCTGTAGAGGAGAAGTTGTTTGAGTTTAGTGATGATTTGTATGAGGTAGAGGATTATCAAGAGGACATGTTTTCTCCAAACTTTAGGAAACTACTATCTAAAGATGATTTGGGGAGTTACTGGATTACAGAGTTTGGGTTTAATCTACACGCTTTCTAAAACCTTTATTGTTTCTTTTACTGTTTTCTCCCAAGAGAATAGTTTTACTCTGTCTAAACCTTCTTTTATTAAAGATTTTCTTAAGTCTTCATTCGTGTATATATCAAACATGGCCTTACCAACTTCCTCCATATTTAAACCATCTACTAATATTCCTGCTCCTCCTAGTACTTCTGGGTAACAGGATCCATTATGAGCAATGACTGGAGTTCCTGCTTTCATACCTCCAACAAGAATAATACCAAAGCCTTCATACAAGGAAAGATGTAGCATAGCGATAGAGTTAGATAGGAGTTGCTTTACTTGATTGTCTTCGTAAAAGCCTGTGAGTATTATATGTTCCTCAAGCCCTTTGTTCTTTATATATTCTCTAAACTCCCTTGCAGAAGGATTGTCTTTAACAAAATTCCCTCCAGCAATTATCATATATGGTACATTCTCTTTAGATGGTATTCTACTTAGGAAATCTTTATATCCATCCACTACTCCTTTAGAGTTTTTATTTTCGTATACAGTACCTCCTATGTATATGTAATATCCTTTTTCTTTATAGTCTGGTGGTAACTTTTCATCCCATTGTGCGTCAGTTCCTTCTAACACGGCGTCTAAGTATATTGTTTTAACTTCTTCTTTGTTGTATTTAGGGAAATATTTAAGGAAATCCTTTTTAGTTTGATTGCTGTTGACCACTATATATTTACAGTATTTAGCTTTTCTGAGTTCTAACCAGTAGAGGATCTTTTTTATAGAGTTGTTGATTTTGTTTTTTTCAGAATAGATATTAAAAAGAGGGAGAATCATATCGTGGATCATTAGTACTGTTGGGATATGTAGTGATGGTATTCCAGCCCAGAAGTATGGACAGAAGTATATGGAGTTTTTTTGTTTTATTTTTAGTATGTTTGGTAAGAGTTGTATTAGATACCAGAGGTAGTTTTTATAGTCTGATTTTCTTAGTTTTCCTATTCGAATAATTTCTACGTTTTCTCTTTCTTTTTCTAATGTTTTGTCTAATGTACTTTGAGCATCAAAAAGGAGGATTGATATCTTTATATCTTTGTAATTAAGGAGTTCTTTAACAACATTCTTTGTATATTTACCAATACCGTGGTGTTTAAGTTCGTTTTGAGTTGTGGTACAGTCAATTATTAGGTGCATTGTTTAGTAATCTCTATTTTATTAAACCATTTTACCACAGTCTACATTTACTAGTTGGCGTACTTAAATAGATGTATCGTCTTATGCTTCATATCAATCCTCTCCTCTAGATCCAAAACTGTACTATCCAACAATTCTTGCAGTCTGTCTTCATTTAGCAAAAGATCTTCCTCTTTTCCTTCATGTAAGGAAATATATACCAGTTCACTAACTCCAGTTTTTGCTAACATGTTCTCAAAATTCTCGAGGCCCCCTATTCTGAAATTGTATGTTTCAATATCGATATCCTGAACTAACAATTCTTTCTTAGGAATCCACTCTTTCAACTTCCACCTCCACTCAGGGTCTTGTACGTTTTCAGATCTTAAAACAAATGGGAGTCTATCCCAACCAATATTATTAATCCAGATGACCTCATCCTCGTCAACTAAAGATAGTATTTCTTCACATTCTCGATTATAACCATAAAGCAAATATGATTCTATTTGTCCATGCTTATATGACGCTAATAACGCTGTGCCTACCATAAAAATCGAGAGACTTATTTCAATAATATATTTTATAACTCCTTTCTCGATATAATACATCATCAAGAAACCTACAATTATAAACAAACTAAAGACAACCTTAATCCAAACATAGCTATATTCAAAATACATACCCCCTATTACAAAAACGATTGTAACAAGAATCGTATTCCGGACAAAAATCTCCTTCTGTTTTATATTCTTTAAAAACAACAAGAAATATACAATTATAATTGGGGTTATTGGAATAAGATATCTACCAATTGAAGAATGAAATATGTAAATTAAAAGATAGGTAAACAAAAGAATAGGTAAAAACATTCTTTCGATATTTTTCTCTTTAAAGTACGATTTAAATGACTTCGTTAGATATGATAAAGATGGAACTAGCATTAGAAAAGGAATCGAGAAAAAAGAAAACGTCCTCGGATAAAAGATCTTTCCAATATATTGCAAAACTATATTAATTGATACATATAAATACCCTAGAAAAGGACTAACATTCTCTGGGATATTAATTAAAAACATTGCTCTTGCTACACCTACATTAGTGGCAATATCTCTATTGTACGTAGCCAGTTCAAGTCCAAAATTGCGAGTTAATTCTCTAGTACCACGCTCTATCAAACCTAATATGTTTGCATTATAAATATTTAAAGGAATAATAGACGTTGTAAACATTAAGACTAAATATACTAGAGCAGGTAAGAATAGTTGGATACAACTTAGAACAGTACTCTCAAGAATCTTCTTCCAGTTACCTTTGTACATCATTAAAGATTCTATTATCACCCATATCACAAGAGCTGGGCCAAAAGTATAAAATACATGTTCTTTAGAATCTAATAATAGCAAAAGGAATACACCAGTCCACCATTTACTCTTTTTACTTAATATCGAATTAAAAATCAGTAGGACGAAGAACAGAGCTTGGATGTCTCTGTAGAAGGTTGGCATATAAGTGACAAACTGATAACTGGAAAACAATAATGTGACACCAAGAAGAGAATATATCTGAGAGAGTTTAAAATGTCCATTTAATATCCTATAGAATACAATCCCACTTCCAATACCAAATAAAATATTGATAAGAGTTGCTATAAATACAGATGGCCCGGAAAATATAAAGATCACACCAACTAGTAGTTTACTTAAGAACCCATGTAGACCTACTCCATAGTTCCCAATCCATTGACCGTTTTTTAATAAATCTGCAATAACAGCACTTTCTCCTAGATAAATGTTTTCATCTAATCGAACATCTCTAAAGAGGGATAAGATTATAAAGAAAACAAACCATAAGACAAAAAATACAATAGGTAGATATTTACTACATAGGAATGATTTATAGATATTTTTAAATTTCGACATGATATATAACCTTATTTATTAGACCATCCTCAACTTGAGCCTTTGGAGAGTCTTAAGGAAGTTAAATATATAACTAAATAACATAATGTTGTAAGCAAAGACCAAATCATTAAAGTCATTTTCAAATTATGAGTATAATAGCCCACTATGAAAGAAATTACTACAACAAAGAACTTAAGCCCTTGAAAAAATATGTTCATATTCTGCTTATTAACAATATATACAACATAGCTAACAGGGGTAACAACAAATCTTGCAAAAAACATTATACAAAAGATTTGAATATATTGCCCTACAAGTACCCATTCATCACCCAACAAAAACGGTATTGTAGAAGGGACTAACAGAAAAATAAGAAGGAAAGGAATAATCCCTAACAGAAAAAGGCTTTGAGATGTTTTTATAAAAATTTCCGAACAAGAACCTTTTTCCCGATATTGTTCCGAAGCCTCTTGTTTAAACACATCCCCTACAGAAGACGTCACAAACCATAATGGGGAACCCAAGATTTTATCTGACATTGCAAGATAACCCGCATTACTATTTCCAAAAACCATATTCATACCAATGTTTGGAAACATCTCTGCTAATCTACTTAATAGATCCGCAAGTAAAGAAAACTTTGGGAATTTAACATATCTCAACAAGATTTTCTTGAACTTTATGCTTCTCATTATACCTTTAAATTTGATTTTAAGAGCCAAGAGAAGCAAGAAATATGCAACTATATAACCTATTAAAAACGAAACCATTAACCCTGATTCTGTAAATCCACTATATCCACCAAATAAACGGATAGTTATCAAGATAATCGCTTGGATAACAACATTCCTAGCAATTATCTTATACTTTTTATTCCTTAAGGCATAATAGTAAATTGCTTCGTATAACGCCACAAACAAAACACTTAATCCTATCAATATTTTATATTCATTTAGCAAAGGGACATTAAACAGAGAAAATATATACTCTCCTTTAAAAACAATAACCATAGTAAATATCAAAGACACAAGGAAACTACATACACTTGATATTATAACCAACTCTCGAGCTTCCGTATCCTTTTTTGGCAAAAGAATAGCTAAACAATATCTCCCATTTGATACCATTGAGAAAATAGTTACAATTGTAATGTATACACCAAATATCCCAAAATCATTAGGTGAATAACATCTCGTTAGTAGTGGTGTTACTAATATTGGCAATAATTGAGCTATTATTCGTCCACTACCTAATACTAAAACATTCCGTTTATATCGACTGTTTGTGAAATATTTCTTTAAAAAGACTTTTACTTCTTGAGACTTTCTCATATACCCTCACTGTTAAAATTGTATACTCTAAATATCTCAAAAAAGTTGTTCATATATTTCAAAAGTATCTTTAGCTATCTTGTCCCAACCGAATTCTTTAACATATCTTAAAATTTCTTTTATATCCCATTTTCTATTTAATGCCTCAAATATCTTCTCCGCCAAATCTTCAGGATCGGCAATATTACATAATAGACCATACTCATCAGACCTAATCACTTCAAGGCTACCAGAATTCTTAGTTGCTACAACGGGTTTTCCACAAGCAAATGCTTCTAATTGAACTATGCCGAAACTCTCTGACAAACTGGGTAGAACAAATAAATCACATGCGTTCATCCAAATCGGAACATCCTTGTGGAATCTCGCTCCAAGAAATTCAATATTATCAGACAATCCTAACTTTTTCGTTTCAGCTTCTAGCACATCCCTTTGAGTCCCATCTCCAATTAAAAAAAGTTTTAAATTTCCCATAGAATATTTATCTCTTAGAACTTTCATTGCCCGTACAAGATGAATATGTCCTTTGTATTTCTCCAAATAACCTACAGTAAGCAACACCTTTTGTTTCTGCCCAATCTTTAATTCCTTACGAGCTTCAAACAAACTTTTAGGAATAAATAGACCACTATTAAAGCCGTTTGACAAGAACATTACATTTTCATTATATTTTTTAAGATCTTTAATTGACTCTTTATTAACTCTTATTATCTGATCGGCATTCTCCCATGTATAACTGATTTTTTTATTTGTATTACTCATTTCCTCTTCTAAGTAATGCTTGTCTTCGTGAACTGTTAAAACAAAGGGTTTGTTATACTTTTCTTTCAACTTCGCACCAACATATCCTGCAGTCCATGTAAAATGACTATGTATTATATCGAATTTGATTTTTTCTTTTCTAATAATTTTATCAACAACTTTGAAATGCCAATCTCCAAGTACTCTATAAAAAATACTCATTGGTAAATACCACAATGGAACTAGGAAAATATGTACATTACTAGGCTTATCAAACTCTTGTACTACAAATTCTTTTCTATGTTTAAGTAGTTGTTTTATTGGAATGATGTTGTAAATCTCTGCAAATGGTTTATATCTTACAAACACATAAACGTTTTCAAAGTTCTCAGCCATAGATTCAACAAAATCTTTTTGAAACGAATGATACGAATGCAATAAAAAGACTATGTTTTTCTTTTTCTCCATTTCATTAGTAATTAATAATTTATATTGTTAACTATATAAAAGATATTTGTCTTTGGATATCATTTCTTTAACAATATCCCCGCTATTTTCTCCCCAGCATCACCATCTCCATAAATATTCTCAACATATTTAAACTTCTTCTCTTTCTCTATATGTTCCATCAACTCGCCTGGCTCACTCAAAACATTCATACCAAAATCAACCAATTCATGCCATGCTGGATCTGGCATAAACAAATAAGCTATTTTGTGAGAGAAGTAGGATTCTTTTTGAAGTCCTCCACTATCCGTAACTACATTCTTACAATTGCTCATTAGACCCATTAAACTGAGATAATCTATAGGTTCAAGTATATCAAATTTCTCAGTATACTTTTCAAAACCAAATTCTTCGATTCTCTTTTTTGTTCTTGGATGCATAGGAAATACTACCCTATTAGAAGACGTCAATAACGCTAAATCTTTCAATATTTTCTCAAACCTTTCAGGCTCATCTACATTATAATCTCTATGTAACGTAACCAAAGTATAATCATTTCCCTTAAGATTCAACTCATTAAAAAGTCCAAAATCAAAATGTCCTTGCATATACAAAAACAGGTCATACATAACATCTCCTGTAAAATACACACCTTCTGTAATACCTTCTTTCTTCAAATTCTCCACCGCTCTTTTAGAAGGACAGAAAAGATACTCTGCAATTCTATCAGTAAGCACTCTGTTAATTTCCTCTGGCATATTTTTAGGCAACATACGAATACCCGCTTCTACATGAGAGACAGGAATCTTCAGTTTTGCAGCAACTAATGCTCCTGCAAGAGTTGTATTAGTATCACCATACACCAGTATTTGATCCGGTTTTATCTTAAACATTAATTTTTCAAATTCAACCATTATTTTTGCTGTCATCGCTGCATGAGTACCAGAACCTACTTCTAAATTGTACTCAGGTGCAGTTATACCTAATTTCTCAAAGAAACTATCTGCCATATTATAATCATAGTGTTGACCAGAGTTGATTATTATCTCTTCAATTTGTGAATGTTTTTTAAACTCTCTATTTAAGACAGCTTCTTTAACAAACTGTGGTCTTGCACCAATCAAGGATACTATTTTCATATTACAAATTTTTATAAATATTAATTAAGACTTTTTCTTGCTCTTCCCAACAGAATTTCTTTGCTACTTTTTCTAAATTAGGTAAATATTTCTTTTTCGTATCTTTGTCGATATCCCTTAGCACTTTCAATATTGAATCTTCATCTTCAGGGTTAATAAGATAGCCAACTTTGTTCTCTTCTACAAACTTAGACATTTCTTTTAGATTCGAGACAACAATAGGGAGCCTACCCATAATATAGTCAAATATTTTATTAGGCAAAGCTAAGTCGTGGTTAAGACAGATATTCTCCATCAAGTATATCCCCCAATCTGCAGAAGATACATATTTCATATATTCAAATATGGACACTTTCTCATGCCAGAATATATTTCCTATACCCTTTATTTCCTCCTTCAACTTATTTACACCTTCCCCGTACACTAGAAACACCAAAACTATGTTTTTATTGTCTTTCTCCATTTTCTTAAAAACATTTATAAGAGTCTCAATTCCACGACCACGAATATAAGCTCCTTGGAAAAGAAAAATCTCTTTATCTTCAGGAATACCCAATTCTTCTCTAAAAAGATTATACTTTCTGTTTTCCATATAAAGAGGATTATTTAATACTAATACAGGTTTCTCAATTCCATACATTTGCTCATACTCCATTGCAATAGATTCACTTACAGTAATAACTGCATCCGCAGAAGAAATCATGTGCCTTTCAAAGATTTTTGCGATTCTTTTTATTATTGGTTTATTCAAATAGATCTTTGCTTCAGTCTCATGTTCATGACAGTCATAGACAATCTTTACATCTCTATTAAAGAATTTCTTTATCACGTATGCTGGAGGGAGTGCGTATAGATCATTAGCATGAAATATCCTCTCTTTTCTAAAGTTCTTGATAATTATGAACCAAAAGAGAATCAAATTTAATGGTAACAGTTTTATTCTCCCTACATTAAATCTTTTTACATTTATTCCCTCTATACATTCTTCTTTAGACAGTTCCTTATCGAAATGAGTTGCCACAAGTGTAACATCATATCCATTATTTACTAATGTTCTAGACTCCTTAAAGACTCTATTATCATTAGTGAAGTCATTGAAGAGAAGATTGATGACTTTTTTCATAAGCTCATGTGCTAATTTGATGTATATTTTTATAAGGGGTTTTCTTCTTTATTACCTTGCATGGATTCCCTACTGCTATTGAATTAGATGGTATATCTCTTGTCACAATAGATCCTGCTCCAATTATAACATTTTCCCCAATTGTTACTTCTGGTAGAATTATAACATCTGCACCAATCCACACATTTGATCCTATGATAATTGGATCTCCTTTGATATGTTTTGTAAAATCCTCCATATCATGGTTAGCACTAATAATTTTAGACCCTGGTCCCATTAATACATTATCTCCCATAATGATTCTGCTATTTGCTTGTATGTATTGACCAATATTCGAACCAGGAGAACACATTTTCCCTATCTTTATATTCTCTATCCCCGTTACATAGGAGGTAAAATGAACAGGCCATGGGGCTTTTGCATTAATTCTAAAAACCCTTTGCCAAATAAAAAAGCGGATATAACTTTGATGCACAAAATGCCCATCTTTATATTTATATGTTTTGCTCAGAAGACAACCTATCCAATTAAGAAAATTTTTCATTATTCTTTGAAAGTTTATATGAAATTAATAAGAAAAGTAAGTAAATAGATGAATAAGCAATTGAATATGCACCTACTGCCAGCATTGCATCACCCCTTTCTATCCCTAGCCAAACGGCGAAAGTTGTACAAGCGAATAGTAGAATCATAAGTAGTAAATTAAGATTCTGTTTTTCCGCAACTATAATCACATATGTTAATGGACTTACAGTAAACTTGAAGAGATACATTAATGACAAAGCTCGAATGTAAATTCCTGCAGTTACCCACTCAGCTCCAAAGACTATTGGTACTAACATAGGTGCAAACACAAAAATCAGAATAAAAGGTATTATAGAAATCAGAAACAAGCTTTTGAATGTTTTAACAAATATTGCTTCACAATTACCCTTATTCCGATAATCACTACTTGCCCTTTCCCGAAATACATGGGATATAGATGTTGAAAATAGTGTAACAGGACTCCCTAGAACCTTCTGGGATAATGCAAAGTTCCCAACAACCGCTTGGCCAAAAGTAATTAGTAATAGTTGTGGTACTTGATTTGCAGAGAGATTTACAAACGTTGCAGGTAAATTAAATATCGGGAATTTCTTATATCTAACGAGTTGTTTCTTAATATCTGGAATAAGTGTATGAAACTTCTCTCCAATGTTTAACCTACTCTTATTTTTGTAATACAAAAGAATAGTTGCTATAAATGTCCCTCCCATGTACCCCACTATTAACCCGACATCTTTAAATTCAGTCCTGGATAAAAAGTACTGAAAAAGTATACTGAAACCAACATTAAAAATATTAATTACTGACAACCATTTAAAATATTTATTTCTTAGTGATAAATAGAAACCTATTTGATATAAGGTATTTAATAGTATTGAAAAACCGAGAAATGCAATTAGTTCATATGAATTGAAATAGTTATATTTAGCTAATAAAGGTGCGGCTAAAAGAAGAGCTATTGTAATTACAATACTCATAATTCCAGTCAGTAGAATCACACCATACGTTAATAGCTTAAAGGAGCGTTCTTTCTTAGACAGTAAAAGAGGGTGTTCATACTGCCCAGTAGCAATAACAGAAAGAATGGAGAGAAATGAAATAAAAATCGCATACTGACCAAAATTAGAAGTACTATATATTCTTGTTAAAAACGGATAAAACAAGAGGTATACTGCTTGAGAAGCCACAGTGCCTGAAAACATCATTACAACGTTCTTCCGGAAAGTATTCGCTGGAAATAATTTATTGACCTTTTGAAAAATCTTTAACATCCTTTCAACAGTTCATTAATTACTTTAAATTCTCGATCTTGCTGTTCTGACAATTCTCTAACTTGATGTTTATTATTCATATTCTTTTTCAGTTTATCATAGAATGCCTCATCCTTATACATCTTCTGAATTGCATTGGCCATGTTTTTATCAAATTCTGAGTCAAGCTTAATTAATAGTGAATTCACATTGTTAGTAACAAAACCTTCAAGACTTCCGTCGTCAATTGAAATGATAGGTGTTTTATAATAGATAGCTTCAAGTATAGGATTTCCAAGATTACTAAAGTCATTTGTCATGATGACAAGATCAGCCTTTTGAATAATATAATTTGATTCAAAACTATCAATCTTTTCTACAAATATCACATTCTCCTCTAATCCCTTTAATTGGACAAAATCTACAAGATCATTCTTGTTCTGAGCATGATAAGTAGTAACCAGAGAAATATTCTCAAGAATGTCTTTATCTAATTCTAACAAACTACGGATGACTCTGTCTGTTCTCTTCCACGTACTTCCACTAGCATTATTAAAAATTACAAACTTATTTTGTCTTTTAAGCTCGTCAACTATATTATTATCATAAGATCTTTCATGCGAATATTGAAACACCCCATGAGGCTCAAAGAAAATATTGTCACAACCTTTTAACCTAGCATAATACTCACCATCAGTCCCATCCTGAACCATTAAACAAAGATCTGACTTGTTAATACTAAAGAAGTTGTTTGGGAAATACTTAAGTGCAAGAGATAAATTTCTATTTGTAGCTTTGAGAATAGTCCCTTGATATTTATTAATATATTTTTTCCTAAATACTTTTGAGAGCCATCTCGAACACATAGTAAAACTTGCTTCATAACCAACAATTACACAAGATTTTCTAATTGTTCTTGCTTGAAATAAGACAAGATAAAAAAACAAGATTATATTATCAGTTGTACGGAAGATAAGTTTCATCCATTTATTAACTAAATTCATCAGATTATAGTTCCCATAAGGAGGGACTATATCTTCTGACTTTATTTGATCAAAATAATTCCCTGCTGTAGTACTACTTCCATTCAATTTAGTTGCAAGACTATTTAAAAATGTAGTAAAGGAAATCTCAAGACTTTTAATTCTAAAAAATGTAAAATAAGGATTGCCTATTACATACTTCCCCTTACTATCACGACCTGCAGAATACATTGTAACACCAAATTCATGATTCAAGAACATATTCACAAATCTTATTAAGCTTTGATTTCCTTGTTTCCTAAAAGGTAATCCTGTTATTATAACAACTGGTTTTTCTTTAGACTTCATTATCTATTACTTCAAAAATTAATACTTTCTTATTCTTCAGTTGTGTTACTGAATCAAGTGTTAACCATTCTTCTTCCTTGAAAACCTCTATATAATCCTCAAGTGGGAATTTCTCACCTTTAATATCAGATTTTAGCAGTATTAATTTATTAATTCCATTTTCTCTAATACAGGATTGAAACTCTTCCATATCCTCCATATCCCACATATAGTAGAAATTTTGTTTAATCTCAATCGCATCCAGCTCTCTACCTATCTTCTGTTTATCAAGCATCCAATGCCATTCGATTGGCAAATAATTATTTGCCCTAAAGATATTTACCAAATACGTAAATTCCGAATTATCACTTGCTTGACAATCGAAGTAAACAATATCTTCCGGTTCTAACAAGTTTGCAATCTTCTCTGTCTCTCCGTTAATACCCCAAAGTTGACTTTTGTATATCTGATTTTTTGTAAGTATTGCAAAAGATGTCAGAAATATTGAGGATCCTATTATGAAACCCGCTATTAAGCTTACAATTAGTTTCCTATACTTCTTAGTAACAAATAACAAGAACAGTAAGAATAAGAGTATGGCAAAGGACACCATATTAAACAGTTCCTTTATATTACCAAAATCCTGATAAATAAATGTTGCCACCATTAAAAAGCCCGATACAACCAAGACATATAAAAAATATTGTCTAAATGTCTTTTTGTTTTCTATCGTTTGAATCAAAAAATAAATCAAAAATATAATTGAAAATGGAATAATAGTTAAAATATATCTTTGATGAGATGATCTAATCATATATATAACTAAATAAGACCAATAAAAGATATTTAGAAATAAAAGTTTCTTATCTTTTCTATACCATTCTTTAAAAAGGAAAATTGAAGAGACCAAGGACATTATAATAATAACAAGTGGAATTCCTTGAAATGAGAAATTTGTAATATACAAGAGCTTCTCTAAGTACGCCAAAGAGTAACCCACAACAGTGAGAACTAACATTTTTACTTCCTCAGAAAAAGACCTACCTCCATCAGTTATAGCCTCATCATCTGCTTCCTTCGTAAAATCTTTAATTAAATTATATGCAATATTGTGATTAGTATATGAACTCATATCAGATAAAGCACTTTCAGGTAATGTGTGCTTGGTTTGATAACTAAATCCTGAGGTTGTTAAACCCAGTAAAGAGGCGTTGAACATATTAATAGGTATCAATGATGTATAAAACATTATAAAGAGATACATAACCGAAGGTATTAGTAAAAGTAGAAACGTTCTAATTGTTTTAAATGCTGAAGAAAAGAAACTTCGAAATCCCGAGAAGTTGATTGTAAAGAAGTATATTATTAATGGTGGTAAAATTGCAAAGAACACATATTCCTTTGCTTCCAATATAAGCAAAAGGAGAAGTCCTTTAAGTAATAATTTCTTATCGTCTTTTATTAGAGTATAGGTAAATAAAACCAGCGAGAACAAAACAGGAATCTCTCTATGAAATGTCGTTGTATAACTAAAAAAACCATAATTGGTTAATAACAGAATAACAGCAATAATAGACCATCTTCCAATTTTAAGATTTTCACTAATCAAAAGATAAAATATCCAAGCTGTCACTGCAGCCAGTACTACATGAAATAATGTAGCAATATAAATATTAGGTCCCGTTACTATAAAAATTAGAGCTATTGGAAGTTTGAATATAAATCCATGAACCCCCACTCCATAATTTGCAATCCATTCTCCTTTCTTAAGAATCTCGCTCATCATCACAGTTTCGTGAAGAAAGAGTTTCTCGTCGAATACTGCAAATCTAAAATGAATAATTACCGCTATCAAAACTGAATATATTAGAATAATACCTAATACCAACTTTCTCTGATCTACTGTTTGCACAACGTTCTTGAATTTATCGAAGAACTGACTCAAAAGTTTTTGCATTGGAAGGGTTCGTGAAGATATTATTTCTGCAACCTTTCATTATCCATCATATCCATCCACATCGCAAAAACAAGGGCTTGAAAACCTGAAATGGCTAAAAAGATAAATGCAACAAAAGAATTTGTTGAAATCTTATGACCACCGAAAACATCATTTACCACAGCTATTGTATACGGTATATTAGCTAAAAACAGTACAATTGATAAATGATACAGTAAGAAAAGAGGATGGAAATCCCTAAATAAATACTTCTTGTACATCCTAGTCCAAAACAACTTAAAAAGTAACCAACTAATCCTTGGGATAACTTTAAATACTCTCATTTTAGACTTCTCTCCTACATTATAAATAGGTTTAATAGGTATTTCTCTAATAGCAAAATTTGCAATATTTAACTTAACAAGAATATCATTAGGACAACCGTAAGATTTATAAATGTTATAAATATTAATCCCTTGTAACGCATTTAATGATATTGATGTATATCCAGTTTGAGTATCTGAAATTTGCCAATAACCACTAGCTATCTTTGTCATCAAAGATAGTACAGAGTTTCCAAAGAACCTTACCTTAGGAATAACCAAGCTTGCAGACCTATGTTTTAATCTATTACCCTTTACATAATCAACCTCTTCATTTACAACAGGCATACAAATTTCCTCTAATTCACCCGGATCCATTTGCCCATCCCCTGCCATAACTGCAGTACAATCCAGGTTGTTATCCAAACACCATTTGTATCCTGTCGCAATGGCTGCTCCTACAGAGCCATTCTCCAAGTGATTAATCAAAATGATTCTTGAATTCTTAGGATCTTTGTTTACAACTTCAGATGGAATATAGTAGCCATTTTCGTCTTCTCTCATTTTCTCAACAACTATCTCTGCATAGTTATACTTATTAGGAACAATCTTCTTTCTATGATTTAAGTCTCTAACTTCTGATTTATCATTTTCTATATACTTTTTAACAACCTCTGCAGTCTTATCTTTAGAAAGATCATTAACTATTACTATCCTATCAACATAGTCTGGCATACTTTCAATAACCATACCAATTTGTTCTTCTTCATTATATGCAGGTACAACTACTGCAATTGTTTTGTTTTTTAACATTCCTGTTATTATATCAATTTACAAAATTATTTCCAACGAAATAGAAAAGTACTATATGAACCATAATAAAATCTATTAGGAATAACCATATATTCACACAAAGGAATATCTTTTGTGTGATCAATCATCTCAAAATATTCATCTTCAGATCTAAGACAATGAACAAAGTAATTATGTCGGAAATCAAAAACTTTTACAAGTTCAAAGTCATCCCTGTTCAACCGTTCTAAATTTGAGACCGTTGTTAAAATGTAAACCTCATCATAATTCTCCTTCACACTCACAAATTCTTCCTTCTCAATATAACTAAGGTAATACATTGGGAAAACATTCATATCATAGTAATATTTCATAGGTAGAACTATTTGATCAAAAGACTCAAAGCCATGATTCGCAACAAACAAAAGATCCTCTTCTCCTAAAATACTATCCAAATCCTCATAAACTCTCTTATCTGCTCCCTCATAGTCCCTTAACTGAAGAATTGAAAAGAAACCCATATACAAAGTACTAGAAACAACAAACAATACCAATATCCATTTTCCTAACCTCTTCTTTGAAATATCCACTAAAAAGATAGAAATTGACACTAAACATAAAGGTATTAATTCGCTAAATTGATATCTCGTAAAATAGTAATGATATTGTGTCAATCTTAATACTCCCCAACAATAGGTTAACAAAATCAATATAGCCATTATTAATAAAGAAATAGTTATCTTTCTCTTTTTGATAAGGTGGGGAAAAGAAATTGGTAATAAGAGAAATCCTATTGGAGATAGATAAAGGACTGTAGTCAAAAAGCTTAGCTGTTTTAAATACGACAAACTATTGAATGAGAGAATACTGTTACTATTATCAACAAATATCTCTCTCACATAAAAGTAAACACTATATAGAATCAATCCTATAAATAAGGATCTCGCGATTACAAAAAATTTATTATATAAAAATTTCATAACCTTCTTCATTATCATCCTAGGTTTTCTGAAAGATAATAACCCAGCAAAAAGCAAAGTTCCTAAAACAAAACTAACCTGAATAATGTAAGAATCAAAATAGCTCAGGAGTCTTTTCCCAACAACAAGATTAAATAGGTTTGGAATAAAAATCTTATAATATAAAAAGGATAACATCATGGTCAAAATCCATATTGTTGAATAACCTGTTAGATGTTTTAAAAGAAGTTTATCCTTCTTAAAAAGATAATAGCTTATAGGAATCAATACGATAATTGGGATAAAGAATATTGCATTCATCCTCGTATAAAACAAAGCATTAATCGTTACTAAAGATAGAACTAGCGATAATATGTCTCTTTTTCTTTTTCCCCAATTTCTATAGAACCTCATCAGATAGTAAAATGAAAATAAAAAGAAAGTTAAAGAAACAATCTCAGTAAGAGGTACTCTAGAAAAATAAACATGCAATGGATTAATAGCTAACAAGAAAGATGCTAATAACCCTACCCTCTTATTCTTCCCTGATATCTCATAACTAAACAGATACATACCAACAATAGAGAGAATACTAAACATAGTTAAAGCATACACCCTATTATCACTACCAAACATTTCTCCAAAAGTTGCCATCCAAGATGGAAAAACAGGGTAGAAGGGCATTAAATATTCAGAATTATCGATATCAAACTCCTTAACTCCAGCAAACACATTCCCAATATCATAATAATATTTAGCATCTACTGACAAAGACTCCCTTAACTCATCCTTTATATATAAACTCTTGTTCTCCTGATACTGTTTAGATAAAGAAACATACGTTCCCTGATCCTGCCCACCCGTAAGATATAGATTAGGAGATAGTCTTAGAAATATAGCTATAAGAATAATTGGTAACAGGAATAAAGATAAACTTTTAACCTTTCTGATGTTTATCCTTAGTTTAAACAGTAAAAATATTAAACCACACACAATTACTCCCAATACTAAAGACAAAACAGGATAAAATATTTCAAATGAAAGTAATACAACATTAATAATACTTACTATTGATACATACGCTACAATGATATCGATTAAGGATATATCTCTGCATGTTTTTACAAGCCTTTTGTCTACAGTCATTAGTAACTACTATACATTACCAATACCTTTATACACAAATCCCTTCTCTCTTGCTTCTTCTTTATCAAAAATGTTTCTACCATCTATAATTATTGGTCTATTACCCATTTGCTTTAACATATCATCATAGTTTAGTGCCTTATACTCATCATGCCCTGTCATCAAAATGACAGCATCTTTACCATCAAGCATCTTCCATATCTCCCCCTTATACTCTTTGATAAATGAATCATGTACTTCAAATTTTACACCATTTTCCTTAAGTTTCTCCATTAAAGGTTCACTAGGAGTATTTCTATCATCATCTGAATTTGCATCATATGCATAACCCAAGACTAAAACATTTACATCTTTAATACTCTTACCACTTTCCTTTACTGCATCTTCAAAAAGCTCATACATATGTAAAGGCATAAAGTCGTTAATATGTCTTGCGATAGGTATAAGTTTAGGATTTACAATATCTCTAACCTCATGTATTAAGAGCCAGGAGTCTTTAGGTATACAGTGTCCTCCAACACCAGCACCTGGGTAGTGCATCTGTCTTAGAGCCTCTGGTCTTGTATCTGTAACCTTCTTACAGTTATTAATAAACTCTCTCACCTTCCAAACATTCGCACCATACGCTTCACACAATAAAGCCATTTCATTAGCAAATGCAATCTGTACATCCCTATATGTATTCTCTCCTGCTTTTACTATCTCTGCGGTAATACAATCTGTCTCTTGTAACTCTCCTTGTACAACATTCTTATATAATTCCTTAACCACTTTAGCAGACTCAGGAGTCCAACCACCAATCACTCTGTTGTAATATCTAATATTCTCTAGTAAATGACCCGGCATCAATCTCTCTGGGCAATTAGCAAGATAGAAGTCTTTCCCTGCCTCCATACCTGATTCTTTTTCCAATACTGGCTTTACAACATGTTCCATTGTACCTGGAGCAATTGTAGATTCTATAATAACGGTTACGCCTTTCTTCATATTTTCCCCAACACTCTTTAATGCACTTTTAAGATTTTCGTAAGTAGGTTTCTTATTTTCTTCTGCTACAGGTGTTTGTACAGCAACTATTATGTAATCTGCTAATTTGTACTCACTCATATCTGAAGTAGCTCTGAAATTCCCCTTTTCAAAAACCTTCTCTACTAATTCATCTAAACCAGGCTCTTGACCTTTTATTGGATTCTCTCCTTCATTTAATTTCTTAACTCTGTCTTCTAAAATATCAAATCCTATTACATCGAAACCTGCGTCAGCAAAAAGCATAGCTACAGGATATCCAACATATCCAAGACCACAAATACCAACAATTTTCTTACTGTTATCTGACATATATTTAAATATTTAACTTATTTCTTGGAAAGCTCTACTATCTTATCTGCTATCAAGCTAACATCGTCTTCTGTAACAAAAGGATTCACAGGAAGTGATAATACTTGTTTAGACATCCTCTCTGAAACAGGAAAGTCTCCTTCCTTGTACCCCATCTTTCTAAAATGCTCATGTAGATGTAGAGGTTTAGGATAATACACACCACAGCCAATATCATTAGATTTCAAGAATTCCATTAACTCGTCTCGTGTATGACCAAACTCATCTACAACCCTAAGGGTATATTGATGATAAACGTGCCTATTCCCTTTCAAAGCTTTAGGTAATATCAAACCTTTAACATTAGAAAGTGCTTCTGATAATAACTCTGCATTTCTAATCCTTGTCTTTGTAATGTAATCTTCCTTTTTCATTTGTTCAACACCTAGAGCAGCTACAATATCAGTCATTCTGTAATTATGACCTAACTCTAGGTATTCATACCGTACAGAAGCATCTTGTCCATGATGTCTAAATATTCTCGCTTTCCTCGCTATTTCATCATCATTTGTAACTAACATTCCACCTTCTCCAGTTGCAATATTTTTCGTTGCATAGAATGAGAAAGTTGCAACATCTCCAAAATTTCCTGCCTTTATACCACCTTGCTCAGCCCCAACTGCTTGACAGGCATCCTCTAATATACCCAACCCATGAGTATCAGCGATTTTCTTAATCTTGTCATATTTATAAATCTGACCGTACAAATCTACAGGTATTATAGCTTTCGTCTTTTTACTAATCTTTTCCTCTATTTTCGCAGGATCAATACAAAAATCGTCTTCAGCAATATCCACGAAAACCACCTTACCACCTTCCATAACGATAGGGTTAGCAGTAGCTACAAATGTAAATGGTACAGTAATTACTTCATCACCTTGCTTAACACCAAGAGCTCTAACTCCACTATGTATTGCAGTCGTACCATTTGAAAAGGCAACAGCATGTTTTACACCACAGAATTTCGCAAACATTTCTTCAAACTCTTTTGTTTTAGGACCTTGTGCAATCATCCCAGATTTTAAAACTTCAACAACTGCATCTATTTCTTCTTGTCCAATTAGTGGTTTTGAAATTGGAATCATATTTGTCTAAATAATAAATTATTTTGGTTCGTAACCCTTTATATATCTAATTACCCTTCCCTGATTACCTACAACAACAGCTCCAGCAGGAACATCTTTCGTCACGACAGTTCCAGCACCTATCAAGGCTTTCTCTCCAATCGTTATTCCAGGTCTAAGTACAGAACCTGCACCGATAGAGGCATCTTTTCCAATATGTATGGAACTAACATTCCAATCATCTTTATCTTTAAGTTGTCCCTCACTAGCTCTAGCCCTTGGTATCATATCATTGGTAGTAAGAGCATTAGGACCAAAGAAAACTCCTTCTTCAAGTGTGACTCCATGGTATACCGGCACATAGTTTTGTATTTTCGTTTCATCTCCTATAACAACTCCAGAATCTATAAACACATAATTCCCAAGATTACAGTCTTTACCAATGGTAACACCATTTCTAATATGACAGTAGTGCCAGACTTTTGAGCCATCTCCTACTTTTACACCATCTTCAAGCATAGTATAATTTCCTACTATACAATTCTTACCAATATCCACATTATTACCAATTTTACAATCATAAATACATGTATTTCCCCCTATTGACGTTTCACATCCAATAGTAGCATCAGGATAGACCTTTATGTCTTCATCGAACAGAATAAATTCTTTGATATTAAAGCCCTCTTCAAAATTATTTTCCTTCTTTTGCATAAATGTCCTGGATAAATTGAATTACTGGGATAGAATCTTTTACTGTGATACCCCTTCCTAAAGATATATTCTCATATAGCTGTTTAAAAGAATTAATCTCAAGAATATTCTTTATCAATTCATTATACTCCTTTTCATCTTTCTCGTCCTCAAAGAGACCTTTTATCTCATTTTCTCTAAAATCAACTTCTAAAGAACCTTTTGACCCTATGATTGACAATTTAGTCTCCAGATTTTGTGGCTCAGCAGCCAATGTAACTGTTATAGAACCCGATATCCCTCCATCGTATTCAACTATCGTTCTAAGGGTATCTTCATAAGGAGCCTTTATCAGTTTGTGTTTAAATGTCTTTGTAAAGAACACCTTCGGTACTCCAAAGAGTATTTGAAGAAGATCAATATAATGAACACCATATTCAAAAAGAAGACGAGCTTGTTTTTCTGTTAGATAACCAAGTGGTCGTTGCCAAACTTGAGCAAAATCAACACATCGTATATCTCCTATTAATCTCCCCTCTAAAATCCTTTTTAAAGAATCCACTACTGGTAAATATCTACACTGTAATACAGCGTACGCATTTCTTCCTAACTTGCTTGCTAAGATATCAAGCTCTTCTAGTCTAGAAACTACCGAATCTATAGGCTTTTCTATCAACACATCATAGCCAGCTTCTAATGCTTCCTTTGCAATATCATAGTGATAGATACTTTGAACAAGAATTATTACCAAGTCCATCTCAGTTCCTAACTCTGCAAACATTTCTGTTTGATCGTAAAATGTTTTGACATTCCATTCCCTAGGTAATTGCAAGCCACCCTCTTTGCTGTGATTAGCAATACCTACAATTTCAAAATGGTCACCATTATCTAAAATACCTTGTAGATGTTTCTTAAATATATTCCCACAACCAACTACGCCGATTTTAATTTTCTTCCTGCCCATAAACATTCTGAATAAATTGAATTGATGGAATAGCCTCAGAAACCTTAATCCCTTTACCCTTTGCAATTTCTTTATACAACTTGGGATGATTTGGACAAGAACCTACATGAGTACCATAAGAGTTTGGTGTAATACCATCTCCGGCATCCGATTGAATTTTCTCCCATTTCTTTTGTAATTCTTCAGTCTCAAAAGAGGCTCTCTCAACAACATCAAGTGCATTACCAGATATTTTCAGAAAACCCTGAGATCCCATAACAGCGATAGAACACTCTAAATTAGAAGGTTCAACAGCCACATTTACCTCAATAGCTCCAGAAGCACCATTCTTATATTCCACGACAGAATATAAGGTGTCCTCAAAAGGAATATCCAAATGTTTATGATTAGAAGTATATGTACCTTTTACTTTAGGGACACCAAACATTCCTTGTAGAATATCTAAGTAGTGTATAGCATATTCATAAAGTGATTTCCCACCCTGATCGATAACTCCTCTCCAATCCTTAAAGTAACCTATAGGTCTTTGCCATCTTTGAATGAAACTGACCGAACGGATATCTCCTAGCAATTTCTGTTTTATAACCTCACGCATCATCTGCACTGCTGGGTTATACCTCACTTGTAAAACAGCATATGCTTTCTTATCTAATTTCTTTGCTAAATCTGAAATTTCCTCAACTTTTGATGCTTCAAACGCAATTGGTTTCTCAATCAATATGTCATATCCTGCATTCAAAGAGTCTATCGCCATTTCATGGTGTAAATGGTTGGGGGTTGCTATCGTTACCATGTCCATTTTCCCATCCATTTCTTTTAACATATTTTTATAATCTACAAAGCCTACTACTTTATTTTCTTCTAATGCTTTATCCAGAACCCCCTTATCAATATCACACAATGCTACTAATTCGAACTTCTTAGAATTATATTCTATAGACTCTAAATGTCTATTTAAAATGTGACCACATCCGATAATTCCTACTTTAATCTTGCCCATGTTATGCAATAAAAAATTTAACTAGATACAAGTAAAAATATTCTACTCTAATTTAATGACAAATTCAATTTCAGCTTACGTATACTTCTCCAACCCTTTTCAACTTGTTCTTCCAATCATATTCTTCCTTTACCTTCAAAAACCCTTTTGTTCCCATTTCTTCTCTCTTATTACCATTCTCTAATAAAAATTGTATCTTCTTTGCTATACCATCGACATCATCAAAATCTAATAGAAATCCGTCTACATTATCATTAATAACCTCACGTATAGCCTTATTATTACAACCCAAAACAGGTATTTTGTATGTCCAGGACTCCAGATATACAATACCAAAAGAATCAGTTTTAGAAACCATAGAGAAAACATCTCCAGCACTATAGAGATCCCATTTCTCTGAATCTGGGATGTTATCAATATTTAAAATATATTGTTTATATTTACCCTCCAGATTACCTATATACTCACTAAATTCCCTGTTCTGTTGTCCACCAAAAACAAGATGACATTTTATACCTTGATTCCAAACCAATTTCATAGCTTCTATTAAATTATAACTCCCCTTATCAAACGTTTTCGAACCAACCTGAAAAACAATAGGGTGTTCTAAAGAATATTTCTTTCTAAATCTTTCCCCTTTACCAACCGCTATTTTATTCATAAATACTCCCTGACCCACAAGAACAAATTTCTCCTTGTCAATTATTACTCCATTCTTTTTACAAAATTCATATATCTGCTCTCCCTCAGCTTTTGTATTCAAGATTATCTTATCAGCATGTTGGAAAAATAGTACAACAGATTTTCTCAGATATTTTTTCCTTAATGGATCCTTCTTATCTTTACCAATATGAAGAGCTGGCATGATGATGTATGGAATATTTAGTCTTTTAGAAATGACATACCCAATATAGAAAAGGAAGTAATATGGAGAAGATGATACTGTAACATAATCATACTCTGCCAGATTACCATGTTTTGCTTCTTTTAACATAGAGAATATCGTTGGACAAGTAGCCAGATTTTGTATTTTCCAGTTAGGGAAATAACTAAACAATATTCTGAAAACCTTGTTTATATATTTCTTATTCAAGACATGACCTTTGAATGAGAACCTCCTTACATTTACACCATTGATTGTTTCTCTCTCCTTGTCTACAATATCTCCTTCTAAATCCCAAAGAGTTTCAGCTCTAAGTGCGTTAGTTGTCCATACATCAACGTCAAAATCTAAGTCATTAGCCAAATACTCGGATACAATTTGCATGAACTTTTCAGCTCCCCCTCTTGAGGGGTAATACTTTTGGATAATATTTAGAACTTTCATTTTCTATCAGAGTTATTATTTATATAGGTTAGAATAATATACAAATTCTAATACAAAAGTTCAAGATATGGGATTTCTGAAATTCCTCCTACTTCAACACAACATCCATATTAACAATCATTGGAGATTTTTCCGTCTTCTCTATTGCCCCTCCGGACAAAGACTCGCCATTAGATACAATACTCAAACTATAATCCCCTGGCTTAATCACAAACCTATACCTCCCCTTCACATCCGTAATTCTCTCTCCAACAGTCTCTTCAAACTCCCTCTCTTTAATAACTACCTTTACACCCTCCAACACATTACCCTGTCCATCCATCACAACCCCATACCTAATTCTCTTCTCAAAGGAATTAATTACTAAAAGTGTAGACAAAAGACCATAGATTACCAATATCAAAAGATTAATAATACTAGCATCCTGCTGATAGATGACAAGTGAGTATACAAATAGTCCTACAAAAACAACAAACTTCAACAACATAATCCACACAGAACCCCTAGACAAAAGACCTACAACAAACTTCTTTCCAAAAGAAGCATCAATAGGATCAATTGGAATAGCCACAACAGACTCTACATCCGTACCACTAATATGAAGACTCCCTGTATACACATTAGAAATATTGCGATCTGTAGAAGTAGTAATCACACTAGACGGGAAATCAAAACCTGGCTTCCTTACATGCAAAGTATAGTTACCCGGTTCTAGATCACCATAGAACTCCCCAAAACTGCCTGTCACCATTGTCTCCACAACCTTGCCCTCCATATCTATAACCCTAATAATAGCTCGAGCAATAGGCTCCTTAGTAAGTGAATCGTAAACAAAACCATACTCCAATTCTGCCTTCTTCCTTCTAAAGAGATTCAAAAGACCAATCAAAGCCCTCAACATATAATATGGAAGCGTATTCAGTGAGACAAGTAGTAATGACAATGCTGCAACGGTAGTTGCCAAGGAAACGATTGCATCAACATTCAAACCAACCTCTCCATCCTCATCAACTTCTGTTATCAATTCAATCAACGGATCTAAAATAGACTCTTCTTCACACTCCGTATACTCATACTCACAAAAGTTGGAACACATCACACTACCACCCACATACTTCTCATCCATCTCCAAACAAAGCGGTAACTCACCCTCCATCTCAGGATCACACTCCTCACCATCATCCAATACTCCATTACCACAAAGCTCCTCTTCCTCAGGAGATGTAAATCCAGAAACTACAATATTACTACCCAATACAGACCTACCGTCATCAATAGTAGCCCTAATATTGTAAGTCCCAGAACACCAAGCTGTTGTTCCAATTACACTCTCTCCACTAATTATCTCCGTAGGAATATCAAATTCAAAACAGTAACTAGCATCACCCCCACCAACTGCACGATATGCATTAACCACTATATCACCATTCCAGTTAGGAGTTAGTCCAAGCTCATCCAACATTAAAACTTCTGTATCGAAATCTCCACCCACAGGAGCAGTTGGAGGATAATCAATATTTAGTTCAGATGTAAGAAACGGATCCTCACCATAGGTTGCATAACTAATTGAAATTCCCAAGACAACAGGAGTGTCCTCACCCACCTTATCTAACACAAGCTTAATCTTCATCTGACAATCTGAAGTTGGGAAATCTACTGTACCACCAATCTCTACAGGATACCAATTCACTCCATTATCATTTGAAACAAAAGCATCAATATTATTAACCAATGCTCCAGTAATACTATTCAACGTAAAGTGATCTACATTGACCTCACTAGCCTGAACCTCTGGCCATATAATCACATCTGACTCAGGTTCAAAACTTCGAACAATATCTAAACGATATAAACCAGCCCCCGGCATCATCAACCACGCAATATCAGCACCAGGAGTATCAAATATCATATCAAACGCCACATACGACCCATACAGCTCTCCAGGGAATGTATAACTAACAACCGTGTCATCAAAAGCATCATCATATGTAGCATTATAATCAAACGCAAATATTGAACCCTCACGAGTTGAGATTAATAGCTCCTCCGTACCTTTCTCAGTATTATCAATCCAAGCAATCTTTAATGCCCTCTGACTACCAAGCTCTGCCTTAGGAAAGAATGGATAATAAGCATCACTATTCAAAGTCGCAAGATCATCAACATAGGTAGCACTTACTCCATCATCACCCGCAAACCAATACCAACCATTATCATCAACTAAAATATCAAAAATTGGTCCAGCCGTATAATCACCGGAACTTACAACACAAACATCATCAGCCTTATTAGATGGTGTTCCATTATCATCACAATATGACACATTATCTGCAGAGTAATCACCTGCCACAACCCTATTTCTTGCCTCATCAAGCAGTAAGGATACATGATTCCCACCAATACCATCCCCGGCATCCCAAGTTGTCGCAACATCATCTGCAATAGTATCAATAGTACCCTGTGTATCAATCCATATCATCTCTGCAGTAGAAGGCCCATGTATCGACTCATTCGCAATGATTGCGTATATACAAGGATATGCACCACGAGTATCAATTTGAACATATAACAAAGATGAATTAACACCCAAAAGAATCGAGTAATTATCATAGCTATCATCAGATGTATCAGTAAGAGTATTTCCAACAGAATATATTGTTAGTGGATAGTCATTCTCTAATTCTATTGCCAAAAACTTATTTCCCCCATGCTCAAATTCTGTAATACCAATCATTTTTACTGCCTCTGCCCATACTGCTGGATACCTAACCAAAGCATCTGTTGAAACATTGTAATATCCAAATGTCCCATCATCGAACCTTAACCACAAATTCCCATCAAGAGCTTCATCTACTCCGATTAATTTCTCACCATATAAAGCTCCGAAATCATTTTTGTTTGTATATAACTCAAGCTCCAAGTCAAACTGATAATCCAGAGGTAATCTAATCCTTGAACGACCTACGATGGAAGAAGTATTTACACTATCAACACTTGAATTATCCTCAAAGGTAATTGTGTGTTCTTCCAGTTCAGGATCTGGTACATCAGCTTCTATGATCTCAAACGTAACCGTCTGAATACTCTGCTTCTTATGACTATCACACGAACACTCACACATTTCTTCATCCTGAAGACCAGTATTCATACAATCGTCATAACAAACTTGATAATCATCAGCTGTCTCATTACCCTCTACATCTGAAGCTTTTATTCTAACCGAATGCTCTGCAATACTTAAATTGGAAAGATCTACCATAAACTCCTTCTCAAAACCATCTCCGCTTGATGTAAGAATAGTGACAGACTCCCAAGCACCACCATCCAAACTGTACTCTACTGTATCAATTGCACTTCTAGTATCAGATACATAGTCTTCCACATACCCTAGAATATCTAAATCCTTATTTATTGACGGATTTGGCTGTACCTCATTTGGTTCAATAGTAGGAGGGGAATTATCAATAAATTCTAATGTAAACAATCTATTCGCCATTATATAATCACTATCTATTGAATAATTAATAATCCACCCATTATGATAATAAAAGCTGGCATTCTCGTACACATCTCTTGCCCTAATATAGATATGATATCCCCCTTCTGTAGTAAATTCATCTAAAGTAATAGAGAAGTCTTCCTCTTCAGTACTCCAGACTCCATCAGCCGGCAAGAATTCCGTCCAAGTATAATCATCTATATCATCCGGAGCCCATAAATACGATGTGTCTAAAACTAGATACTCAGCATATTCACAAAGATCTGGATCTGTAATACTCCCAGATATTGTTGGGGTTGTATCCGTAATTGCAGATGGATCATCTATTGGATCAAATTCAATCTTTGGTGCATGACCATCTCCTATCTCATAGGTATAAATCTTCACATTGTCAATCAATCCTTCAAACCTACTTCCTCCAGTAGGACGAGCTCCAATAGCAAAATCATTTGTCGAAGAAGCCAAAGGATTCTCTGCCCCAGAAAGGTCTAAAGTGTTATCTTCTACACCATCAATATACACTCTTAGTTGTTCATCACCTGCACTCCATTTACAACCCACGCTATACCACTGATCTACATTTAAAGTAGCTGTCGAATACAGTCCCTGATGTATGCCATTAATCCATACAGCACAATATACTTGTGAAGTATTATGTGTACCAAGTAACCAAGTATTCTCACTATTCGTAGCATTATACTTCCCTGCAATACGCACATGGTCGCCTGCATAACTATCGTGCTTAATCATAGCCTCAACCATAAAGGCGGAATCATCCTGATCAAAACTCAATACTTCAGCAGAGTCATCCACTGTCATATATCCCAAAGAACTATCCAAAGAGTCTGTTGTATAACCATCGCTGTTCTGTGTTGCACCATGATTAGTAGGACTCATACTGTTAATATCCTCAGCTAACCAGTTTAAATCATCATCAAACCTCCATAGCGCTACCAAATCTTTATCATTATCTATATCTAATTCCACAAGAACATCCTCTATAGCTTCGTTGGTAGCTGCGTCCATCGCTTTCACCTCAAACTTGTAAGATTGATCTGTTGACAAGACTTCAGTATTACAAGAAAAGGTTTGAGTAGGAAATACCCCAAACAATGTACATGATGTCGTATTATTACTATCGACTGAATATAGATTTACAGAAGCAATATCCGTATCATCAGTCACACTCCCTGTAATAGTCACACTCCCTGTAGAACTTCTAAAATAAAAGTCTTGATCAAGTGTAATAACGGGATCGGTAATATCCACTGTCTCACAGGAATATACCTTCACATTGTCAACTAACCCATCAAATCTATTTCCTCCAGTTGGACGAGCCCCAATAGCAAAATCATTCGTTGAAGAAGCCAAACTCCCCGCTACACCAGAGAGATCTAAAACATTATCTTCTACACCATCAATATACACCCTTAACTGCCTATCACCTGCACCCCACTCACAGCCTACGTTATACCATTCATCTATATTTAAAGCAGAGGTAGAATTTACAGAACGCTGTGTACCATCAATCCATATTGCACAATATACACGAGTCGTATCAGTACCAAGTAACCAACTATTCTCATTATCAGCAGCATTATATTTCCCTGCAATACGACTATGCGAAAGAGCATAGGTATTACTCTTAATCATAGCCTCAACTTTAAAGGAAGAGTCTGCCTCGTCAAAACTTAGTAGCTCAGCAGAGTCATCTATAGTTATATAGCCCCCTGAACATTCTAGTGAGTCTGTAGTATAACCATCACTGTTTTGTGATGCACCATGATTGGTAGGAGTCATACTGTTAATATCCTCAGCCATCCAATTTACATCATCATCAAACCTCCATAGTGCTACTAAATCTTCCTCATTATCTACATCCAATTCCACAAGAACATCCTCTATAGTTTCGTAGGGAACGGAGTCTGTTGCTTTCACTTCAAATTTATAAGATTTATCTATTAATAAATTCTCAGTATCACAAGAAAAGGTCTGAGTAGGAAATACACCAAATAATGTACACGGTGTAGTACTATCACTATCAACCGAATACAAATTAACAGCAACAATATCTACATTATCAGTCACACTACCCGTAATATTCACACTCCCTGTAAAACTTCTAAAATAAAAGTCTTGATCAAGTGTAATTGTAGGATAGGTACCGTCCATAGGTAATTCTCCACAGAAATCAAACATAACAAACACTGCATAAAAACCAACCCCATAATCAATCTCATATTCATCCACACAGTCAGGATCACATCCTGCCATACAGTAATCAAGACAATCGAAGAAAGTCTCCCCCTGCATGGAATAACACATATCAGAACACTCTCGTTTACCATAATCACTATGACTATCACAATATCCATAAGCATCACCCTCCGTAGTAATTACATTCCTCATTGAAATAGAACACTCGGAGAATGAGTTTGTAGTGTCACACGCTATCCCACAGTCTTCATCACTAGGCATTGCAGAATCAGCCTTACAGGCATCATAACAACTTTGATGATAAGCCGCATAGGCTAGGTGTTTGTATGTCGAAAAGAAGGCAAAAGATACCACAAATGAGAAAGTAAGAACGGCTAAAGAGAGTATTTTAAAATCTAACTTGTCTTGTTTCATTATTATTACATAATTGTATATTAATATATACTATTATGAATTTAGGAAGCTTGCAAATCCTTTTTATATCTCATAGCACATAAAGCACTTAATTATCTTTCGTTTTTCTGCTAATATTAATTATATAAGTTCATACATTAATAATATGATTAAACATAAATTAAGGATATTAGGCATCTTACCTATACTTTCCATACTTCTTCTCTGTGGTTTTATAACCCAAAGTAGTGCTGCACAATTTGAAGCAGGAGACTACACACTAGAACAATCAGAGATAATAGAAGAAAACCTCTATATTTCTGAAGCACAAACCATCACAATTGATGGAGTAGTAGATGGAGACCTCTTCGCAGCAGCAGAGAATTTAACAATTTCTGGAACAATTACAGGAGATATCTATGCAGCTGGTCGTATTATAGATATTTCAGGTAATGTCTATGGTAATGTGTTTTTAGCAGCACAGGCTGTAGATATTAGTGGAAGTATTGCACAAAACACTACTATTGCTACTGCGTTCTCAGATGTTTCCGGTACTATTGGAAGGGATTTATTGGTTTTTGCATCTGAAAGTGATATCTCTGGAAAAGTTATGGAAGATGTACGAGTGTTTACTTCTATATCTACCATTTCAGGAGCAATTAAGGGTGAGAGTATGATATTTGCTTCTACATCTACAATAGACAAGAATTTAGCTGTTGGAGAAATATATGAAAATATTGGTAGTGAGATAGAAGAAGAAGTACTTCTAAATGTCGAGAAGGATTCAAAGAATGGTTTCTTTGATTTCAATCCAGTTGGTGCAATCATGGGTTTTATTGCCATGTATATTGTAGGTATAGTGTTAATTTACGTAGCACCTGTTAAGGCTCTTAAGATTGAGAAAAAGGTAAATGGTTCTCTATCTGAATTCTTCTATAGCTTCTTGATAGGTCTCGCTGTTGTATTATTTCTTCCATTCCCATTAATAATTCTCTCCTTTACAGTAATTGGTGCTCCCTTAGCTTTGATAATAAGTGCAGGATTAGTCTTTGTATTAATCTTTGGTAAACTTTGGGTTGAGAGTGCTATTGGTTACAAAATACTAGGAAGTGCGAGTAAAAAGGATGATAAGAGATTCCTGTCATTGCTAGTAGGTAGAAGTTTAACTACAATTATTAACTTCATACCTTTAATCAGAACTTTTTACAAATGGACTCTTGGTTTAGTTGCAGTTGGAGCAGTAGTGAGAATGAAGTATGATTGTTTCAAAGATAGGAAGACAAAAAAGGTAGCTACAAAGAAGAAGGTTACTAAAAAGAAAGCTCCCAAGAAGAGTAGCAAGAAATAGTTTGGGTTATAAGAATGTGGGAGCTAAGGCTCCCATGTTTTATCATTAAACAAGGATTTACAATCCCCTATCTTTCCTAAAAACACATCTACTTGTATACCTGCTTCAAGAAGCATAAGGATGGATTCACTAAGATCTTTCTTCCAATCAGATTGTGTTCGAATAGCTTTTTCATAATGGAACACCACCCTTTTTATACCTGAGTTTATAATCCCATTTGTACAGGCAGGACATGGTACCCATGTAGCATATATCGTACTGTCCTGAAGTGCTTTTCCAATCTTTGCTGCATTGTATATTGCATTTCTTTCTGAATGATCTTGGTATATGTATTTAGCAGGAGAAGAACTTCTCATTTTTGTAATCTCTACACCTTCTGGGAAAATGTTTGTACCTCTTGAGAGCAATTTTTCATCTTTGGTAATTACAGCACCAGCCCAAGTACTTTGATCTGTGGAATTAGCCTCTGCATAAAGGTATGCCTCTCTAAGCATGTTTCTCCCAAAGCCAGAGTTCACTACACCAATACTGCCTTCTTCAATTAGTATATCTAAAAAGTGTTTCATACTTCATTGTATACAAAATGCTTTATTCTGCCAAGAGAGAATTTATTACCTCTTCGAATGCATCAAAAGGATATGCTCCAGCAATTAATTTGCCTACCACATTACCATCTTCATCCAATATTCCTACTACAAAACCTGGAGTACCTTCTACGCCTGCATCTGCACCTGCTTGGTAGTCTGTATCTATTGCATCTCTATACTTATCGCTTTCTACACACTCTTGTATATTAGCACCAAGACCATTTGCTACATCGTATAGGGCTTCTATACTATCTAGCATGAATGCTTCCTTGTGATATTTAAGATATGTTTCTAACCCTTCTTGTTCAAATACACACTTACCTCCCATAGCTTGAGCATCGGCTAATTCACCATGGATTGAATATTCTCTATACACATATATTGCTTCTCCAGTCTCTATATATTTTTCAACTATGGCAGGATATTCTTCATCTACATGTCTTTGACAGTAACCACAAAGGTAATCACTGTATTCTACAATAGCTATCTTAGCAGTTTCTTTGTCCCCAGAGTATGGAGCATCTCCAATATCTGTACTTGCACTTGGGAATTGATATTGACCATCAGAATCCATTTCTTCACCTGCTACACTCCCAATATTGTCAGTATTTATACTGTCGTTATTATCCTTACTTGCAAAGAATATTGTAATTGCAATTATTACTCCTGCTATTATTATTGCTCCTGGTATTGCAAATTGATCTAGACTGATGACTATTTCATCATTGTTGATTTTCTTTTTCTTGGACATGTTATAAGCCTGTAAATTTATTTAATCAGTCATTATACCATCTTTTAAAAAATGGTATACTAAATTGTGGAGAGAGATGTAATTGACAAAAAAGAAGATTCTACTGCTCTACATATATTCACACTTTTTGTTGTTGTGTTAATTGTCGGCTTACCTATTTACGGGTATTTCAAACTTAAGCCAGATACTGTTGTTAATCAAGAAGAAAGAATTGAAGAAGAAAAGAGTATAGATGGGGAGGTTTTAGATGAGGAGAGCACTCCTCTTGTCGGGAAGGGATACATAGAAGAGATAGTTGAGATAGAGGGGCAGTGGGCATATATTGTTGTTCCTGCATATATTGATATTGAGAACTTACCTACACTTGTGATTTACAATCATGGTTCTCTTACCTTTGTAGAGGAGGAGATGGATGAGGAGTTTAAGTGTAAGCTTTTGGAGTATGGGGAGGCTTTCACTGTACATAATTATACATTTGCTGTTTCTAATGCTCATGGTGTTAATTGGGGAAGCCTAGATTCGATTAATGATAATTATAGTATGTATGAATATATCAAGGAGAAGTATGGGATACAGGAGGGGATATATGAGATAGGGTTTAGTATGGGGGGACTACCTGCTATGAATTTTGCTACTACCTATCCTGAATTAGTCGATAAAATTGTACTACTAGCTCCTACTACAAGAACTGGAGAGTGGGACAAAGATAGGGTTGAGAAGATAGAGGGTATAGATATTAAGATATGGCATGGGGATAGTGATATTAATGTTGGTTTAGTATATACACAGAATTGGGTAAATAAAATAGAAAGTTTTGGAAAGGATATAGACTTAGTCATTCTTGAGGGTCAAACTCATTGGGATATAGATACAGAGTATATTGATGAAATACTAGAGTTTTTCTCTGATTAGTTTTGCAATATTTGACAAACACAGATCTTCTTTCCTATTCCTGACTTCCTCATCTGATAGTATAGGTCCATTCCCCAGACAGAGTTTAAATTCATCGTATCTTGGAATAATATGAATATGGTAGTGAAAAACACTCTGTCCAGCTTTAGTTCCATTGTTTTGTAAGATATTGAAGTCTTCCACTTTGAATGTTTTAGATATAGTTTTCGTAATCTTTTGAGCAACACCATACATATCTTTTATTAAGTCTTCAGGAACATCAAAGATATTCTCGTAATGTTCTTTAGGTATTACTAGGATATGACCTTTTTCAATTGGAAAATTATCTAGAAATGCGAAAATATCCTCATCTTCATATATCTTATGAGAGGGTACTTCCCCATTAGCCATTTTACAAAAGATACAGTCTTCCATATTACTCCTCTATGACAATTGCACTTACAGGGCATATACTTTGTGATTCTTTTACCTTACTTTCTAATTCCTTAGGAATATCCTTACCTTTTAATTCTTCTTTTACATCTACACTACCATTTGCCTTCATCTCAAATACTTCTGGACATACTGCTACACAGGATGCACATACTACACATTTTGCTTGGTCTATTGAAACTTTCATCCTTCATGAGTTAAAAATTATCTATATATTCTTACAAATATTTGCAAACTTATCAATTACCACACCTCCCTATGAATCTTTTCCTCTTGATATGCTTTCTCACTATGTGGAATTACTTCATTCTTAGGATAACCAATTGCCATAATACAAAGAACTCTGTAATCCTCTGGAATATTTAAAATCTTTTTTACAGACTTCTCCTTCCTACCTTCCTTAGAATCTTTACCTTTTACATTCCCCCAACAACAACCTAAACCTTGATTAGTAGACTCTAAATAGATATGACCTGCAGCTAAACTACAATCCTGTACCCACATATCACTATCTGATGGCTTAGCAGTGATCACAATAGAGATAGAAGATGTTGAGACAAACCTAGTCCACATTCCAACCTTACTCAACTTCTTCAAAACTTCTTTATCTTTCACAACCACAAATTCCCAAGGACATTTATGATTACCACTAGGAGCTACCATTGCAGCATTGAGTATTTCCTTAATCTGTTGATCTGAGACCTCTTGCTCTGTAAATTTTCTTACACTTCTTCGTTTTTTGAAAAGTTCATTCATACCTATATCTTTACAAATATGTATATAAATTGCAATTACTCTTTCTAGTTAGGTATACGTATTGCATCACCATTGATTATTGCATTTGTAATCTTTCGTAGAGTACTAACCAAATCTCTTTGATATTGACTCTGTGAAAGACCCATTCTTTTTGCAGCATTAGTCTGAGAAAGGTTCTCTACATATCTAAGCCTCATGGTTTCCAACTCTTCAGTAGTGACAACTACCTCATTTAACTTCCTAAGTGGAACACCATGAGGTTTATAGTATATATTGTTATAACCAAATTTTACTCTTCTTCTATGTCTTTTTCTCATAATTGATTATAAACAAAGTTTACCTTTCATTGTCATACCACACTTAGGGCATTTCTTTTCTGTACAAGGAATTCCTCTCTCGGAATTTTCTGTGTGTCCACATTCTGGACATGTACAAACTTTGAGGGTATTTCCTTTTCCTCTTGCTCTTCCTCTGCCTCTGCCTCTACCACAACCTCTTCCAAAGAATCCTTTTCTTAAAAATCTTCTTCTCATATTTTTATATATTAATTTAATTGGGTATTTACCCAATACAATATACCACGCCACCCCATATGGGTCAATACCCATATGGCATATTTGACAAACTCACCATATATGCTATACTCCAGTACAGTATGAGTAAAAATGAAGAACTACAAAATCGAATATCAAAGATTGAAGGACAAATAAAAGGAATCCAGAAGATGATCGATAGAGGTAGAAATTCTTTGGATATCGTACAACAGATAGTGGCTGTCAACTCTGCTCTTAAAAAGGTCGGTATTGAAATACTTAAAGAGGAAACAGCTACTTGTGTCAATGACAAGAAGAAGTTTGAAACATTACTTGAGTCATTATTTAGGTTAAAATAGTTAATAATATATTTTATTTTTTATTCAATAAACATGGAAACAATATTAACAGACTCAAATTTTAAAGAAGAAATATCTTCTGGATTAGTATTAGTAGACTTCTGGGCACCTTGGTGCGGACCTTGTAGAATGCTTACTCCTATTATCAAGGAAGTAGCAAAAGAGGTTGAGGGTGTAAAGGTTGGTAAGCTTAATGTAGATGAGAACCCACAGACTGCACAAGAGTTTCAGATTATGAGTATACCTGCTGTTATGCTTTTTAAGGACGGAAAGGTTGTAGAAACCCTAATTGGTTTGAGACCTAAAGAGGCATACCTAGAGGCTATAGAGAGTCATAAGTAGACTACTTACCTCCAAATTGTAATATTTTGCATAAAAAATGGGAAGACATTCTCTATCTCATACTTCCTTACACCTATTGTATCTAGCATTTCTCTAATCTCCCTTGGTCTATACGCAGCCCTTATAGATTTAAAAAGACCATTTTGTACGGGTACCCAATGCAACCACCATACTCTTTTAAGGTCAGATATAAGTAATACCCCATCATCATTCAAATATTGCATTAGGTTCTCAATCATCTCTTTTGAATCTTCCCAATGGTGTAGCGAGAATGTTGAGTAGATTAAATCAAATTTACCCAGACTTTTTAACAACCCCTCACTTCCAATATCACCCTTAACAAAACGTACCTGAGATTCTACCCCATTCTCTTTTATATATTCCTCTCCCACTATAATCATATCGGTAGACACCTCTATTGCTGTGATATCTATATTTGCATTCTGTTTCGCGATTATAGTAGCTAAGGTTCCGGTACCAGCCCCTATCTCTAAATATCTTCCTTCTACATCAAGAGTAGTTAGCTTATTCATAAATCCACGGAATCTCATCTTTGCAGAGTTCTCTGCTTCTTTTGCATATTTTCTTGCACCTTCAATATTGAAGAAAGTTTCATTTTGGTCCTTTTCTACTATTCTTTTAAACATACTTCTTAATTAAAGATTTTATTTTGTTGAAGATAACAATTCTCCTATTTTACGTTCTAGTTCTTGAAAGTAGATGCCTTCTTGATGCTTAATATGGAGAATCTCTATTCCCACTACCTCCAAAGCTCTGTTTACAAACCTATCCCTTGTCTGCCTGTCTTTCCTGTTATGTGTTTTCCCATCATATTCAATAGCAATAACTGGTTTCAAATATTGTTTTTCAAAAACAACAAAATCAACTGTTTTCCTATTAATCTTATTCCAATATGCGAAAGATTCCTTTCTTGAAGAACTAACTTTTATAATCTTACTCAACAAGACCTGTGGAAAAACAATATAACCCGCAGGAATAATTGGTTGCAAACTCTCAAAAAACTCTCTTTCGGGAGTATTTAGTAAAAAGTCTTTTCTCTTGTATGGGAACCTCTCCCTCTCTTGTGGAAGAGATTTTAAATTAGAGAATTCCTTCTTGAGAAAAGTTATTACAAATACAGCAACTATGATACCAATTATCATTAACCATGCTTTTTGCATATATTGCAGCAATTATTTTATATAACACTAAGAACAATAAGACTTTCTCTCCCATCATCAATATCTCTTCATATTATTCCCCCAAGTTCCCTCTGTTCGTTCTTAAGACATTCCCTACTAACAAAATAAGAAATAATGTATTAAGATAAATAAACCAATCTCCAAGAAAGGTATAAATTGTTCCCCTCCCTTCTATAGGGACATCAACCACCATAATCTTCTCTTCTGTTGTATAGAAATCTTGAGACGCAAGAACATTCCCTCTATAATCAGAAGCCACAGAGATTCCATTACTTACCTGAGCAACCGTTGAAAAACCACCCTCAACCCCTCTAAACAATCCTGAATATGTATGCCCTGGGGTAATAGCTTTTGCATCAATCTTAGGAAGGATTAATATATCTATATTCTCCTTTGCCACCTGCCTTATAAATCTTGGGAAATCTGCATCAAAACATATTACACTGGCTAACTTCCCATAAGGAGTTTCTAAAGTGTCAATAATACCATCTGATTCTGAAGGATACCAAGAAACAGTTTTTTCGTACTCATACTCAATCTCACCTTTAGGATTTATCATAATTATTTTATTCTCAGCAGAAAATGTGTCATACCTCAATACTAATACTGTTGGAGCAAAATATACCCCATGCTCTACAGCTAAAGCCTTTGCCCTTTCTACAAACTCTTCCTTATTACCCTCATAGATTACACCATTTGCCTCCGACCAAAATATTATTTTCGCTCCAAACCTTGCTACCTTTTCACTCTTCAGAAACAACTCGTCGTTAAGTTCTTTAATTTCATCTACATATTTCTCTACTTCACTCTCAGGAGTTTCCATATCTATGATGTTCCAATAGTTACTTTTATGCTCTACTGTAATTCCCGCAATTCTTACTGTTTCACCAGTAGGAATTGATACAGCAAAATATATTCCACCAAGGATTGTGATTGTCAGAAAGATTGATACAAAAAATTTTACTAATCTCTTTTCTTTATTTAAATCAAAGTTACTTTCCCACAATGTTGACATTGTACTTGAAAACCACAATACCACAAAAGAAACTCCTCCAAGTCCAGCTACAGTAGCTAGTTGAAGAAGAGGTTTAAAACCAAATTGAGTTATAGCGATTGAAGAAAAAGTCCCAAATTGAGAAAGGCCCAAGAGAAAACTCACAAGAATATAGGTTGCAGGGAAAACAAGAGTGGAAATAACACTGCTTGTCTTTTTATAAAAGTACTTATCAACCAAAAGCGCTATTGTAAGTGGTGCTATAGCAAAAAACACACCAAATATTTCTAAAACTAATGGCATATCCCATCCACCATGTACAGCAAAAAACTTTGGGATAAATAATAATGTCATCATAATCAGATATTCGTACCACTTATTTTCTTTCCTAAAATAATATATGAAGAATATCATTGGTATCCATGCTGCTAAGAAAAAAGTAATTCTAAGTCCTGTGAAAGACAACAAAAAACTGCCCAACAATAGAAACGAATACTTTAAAAGAAGTTGTTTTTTCATACCTAATACCCTCACAATTTATATATCCCCCAACACCTCCCTAACTCTCTCCAAACTCTCCTCTCCCTCATATTTAACACACAATATACCTAACTCACTAGCAGTAAGAATATTCTCATCACTATCATCCACCAAAAGTATCTCCTCTGGTAGAAAACCTAATATCTCAACCATATACTCAAAAAACTCCCTACTAGGCTTTCTAATACCAATATCTGAGGAAATAACTCTACCATCAAAAATGTTCATCAAACCAAACTTCCTACTCCTCCACTCAAAACTACCCTTAGAAGCATTAGAAGCAACAACAGTCATAAAGCCCAACTCCTTACACTCCTTTACAAACTCTAAAACTGTATGATTAATCTTCCTAGGAGTAGGAAACAAAACCCCATTAAGATCAAAAGCAATTACTTTAATCATTGAGTCATATCAATAACAACTTGGTTAGGACTACCCTCTCCAAAAACACGATAACTCTTTATTCCAGAAAAAGTATATGTACTCTCACTACCACCCCTTGAAATCTCCAACACAACCCCCATGGGCAACTCAATTGTACTACCCCACGAATACACCGAATCAGAAACTAAAGAAGGAAATACCACACTCAAAACCCCATCCTTCAACTCACTCTCAAAAGAAGGAATGACGGTACTCGACTCTGAAGAAACTTGAAGATTAAACTTCAAAGAACCACTACTATAGATATAATCATAATCAAAAATCTTTGCCCCACCATCCACACCATTACCATCAAAAGACAAACTCTCACTCCCAAACTCCTTCGAGCCACTCTCCATCCCACTCATCTCTCCACCAGGATACTCAACAAACACCTTAACCACTACACTACCATCAGTATCACTAACTAAATCCGACACAAAAAACTCAATCTCCCCACTACAACCAAGATAGAAACGCTCTTCTAACTCTACACTCTCAATGACTTTTGTGAAGCTTGAAATACCATCATAATCAACATCCAACTTACCACCATATGTAAGATCCGCATTGTACTCACCCACACCTTTCACCCTCATCTCCAACACATCTAATCTTGCATTGTTAGATACACTCACCTCAAACTCTCCACTCTCCTCATCATCACTACTAAGTACAAAGACAATCTCTACATACTCAGAACCCTTCTTTACAGAAATATCGTCCAAGGAGTACAAAACGTCAGAGACACTACCCACAGTTTGGGACTCTGATGAAAACGATATATCACCCTCATCAATATCATCAAAAACAACCTCTTCCTCCTGCTCCAGTTCTACTTCCTCCTCAACAACAGTACTACCCTGATCTGAAATACTTTCCTCCAACTCTACACCACCACTAAATAGCCATATTAAGCCCCCCACTATTCCAATTAACAAAGCTACAGTAATTACCAACCATATCGTATCCTTCTTCATACCTTCTCCAACTTAATTTACATAATATTAGTTTAGCACAAATTGGGGACTTGATAAAAACTCTCAGTAATCCTAGTATATATATATGAAAGAAATAAACATTTCTGACAACAATATCAAGAAGACAAAAAACACCCCAACCCCCGAGGCTAATATACAACCAAAGAAAGAGACATCACCACCTACCCCTGACCAAACCAAAAGTATAGCTAAACCAACAAAACCAAAAACTAATCAAACTCCAAAAGAAATCAGTAAAAGAAAAGGGCTACTAATACTCTCACTCATAGGGCTACTCTTTGTACTCGGCATTGCCTCCTTCTACTACTTCGGTATATACAAATACAACCCAAACCCACCTGAAAATGACATTGTGAAAATTACAGGAAACTACATCCCGACTAAGATACTTTCTAACATATTCCCCAATATTCTCTTCGACAACCCACAAGAACCACGAACAGAAGAGAGTCCAATAAATGGGCTACTCTTTACACAAAGTGAGATGAACGAGCTTAAAGAAAAAAGACCAATTGCAGTAATGATAAATAACCATGCACTAGCAAGACCACAATCAGGATTAAATAGTGCTGATGTTGTTTACGAATCCCTAGCAGAAAGTGGCATTACAAGACATCTCGCTATCTTCTGGAGTCAGACCCCAGCCAAAGTAGGACCAATACGGAGTATAAGGCAGTACCATCTAGAATGGTTAAGCCCATACGACCCAATTCTAATACACGACGGATGCGCAGCTTCTGAAGACCCTCGATTAAATGCTTGTGGGAACACCTTTTTCTACAATATAAAAGACATATCTACAATAGGATCATGGAGATGGAATGATGGTATAAGATATGCCCCACACAACGAATACAACTCACTCCTCACAGCATGGGAATACGCAGAAGACAGAGGATGGGATGAGTTCCCTTCCAACTTTGAGTCCTGGAAATTTAAAAATGATGAAACAATCGATCAAAGAGGAGATGGATATAGATATGATATTACATTCCATACTCAAATGAATAATGCAGGACTCTATGACTCCATATGGCAATACGACCCATCCACCAACTCCTACAATAGATGGATAGGAGGAAGAGTAGATATAGACCAAGAAACAAATACTCAAGTAAATGCAAAGGTTGTAATTATACAAGAAACTGATATAACTCCCTCATACGATGATAGTGCCCGCCTCATTGTAGACACCATAGGACAAGGAGATGCAATCATCCTCATGGATGGGAAAAAGATAGACGGGACATGGAAGAAGACCAGCAGAACAGACAGAACTACCTTCTTTGATTCTACCAACAAAGAGCTAGAATTTAACCGCGGAAGAGTCTGGATATCTATTATTGCACAATCTACTGGGAAATTTGATATAATTGAGCAATAATATCAAACAGAATATCTATGTTGTTAAAAAAACTCTTCATTTCAAAAGTTCGTATCCGAATCTTAGAAAAATATTTACTCAACCCACCTATTACATTCCATGTACGAGGACTTGTAAGAGAACTCAACGAAGAAATTAATGCGGTACGAAGAGAACTCATCAATCTAGAAAATATTGGGATATTAAAATCCAAACGAGATAAGAACAAATTGGTATATAGTTTAATAAAAGACTGTCCTGTTGTTCCAGCATTACAGACAATGTTTCTAAAGGATTCTAAACTAGGCCAAACCATCTTAAGTAGAGTTCAAGACATCGAAGGACTGGATGTAGTGTTAATAACAGAGAACTTCCTTACACAGCGACATAATTCACAAGACGATATAGACATTCTCTTCCTTGGTAATTCTAAAATTAGAGATATAAAACATGCAATCAACGAACTTGAAAAAGATTTAGATAGAGAGCTCAAGGCCTCCGCGATGAAAAGAGAAGACTTTGACTTCGCTAAGAAGAAGAAAGATCCTGTTGTAATGAACTTACTGAATCAAGATATCATACTTTTATACGGAGAACTTAACTCCCTACTCTAATGAGAAAAATTAGATTTCAGAAGAAAACCATTAATTGGAAAGGCCTTCTTGACTATATACTTTTAATTCTGCTCTCCTCCCTTCTCTTCTTAAACATATTAATAGCATTACCTCTTACTGAGAAATTGACTGATATAATTGCCTTTGACCTCAATGTCTCAAAAGACTACTGGAGTAAAGAATATATCCTAGAACTCGAGAGTGAAGAGTCTACAGACTTAAGTAAAACTCGTGATGTACTCTTTCGAAGATTGAACGAGTATGGCGTAGAAGAGGCCTCTATCTACAAAGAGGATGGGGATTTACGAATAGTAGTAAGTACTACACTCCCACAAATGTATGTGGAGGAATTAATAAGGAACCCATATCAATATCGTATTGTAACTAGAAATGAGGACGTCAATTTTGAAGATGTAGAGAATCCATACGCTCAATATATGGGTGAGAACTATGACGAGACAGAATTCGATGCGTCCACCTTCAGAAACATTTTTTTAACAAACCTTCCAGACAGCAATGGTACTGATTCATATTTCGGTATTGCTAAGACATGGCCAAACAAATCACAAAGTTTTAAGAACTTCCTCAACAATCATATAGGAGACTCTATTGGTGTAGACATAGACGGTTTTGTAACTCCTATGTATATTTCAGACAGCTCAATATTTGCAATACCTCTAAATGTTACAGATGAGAGTATCAAGGCAGTAGATATCCTTTATAATAGTGGAAGTATTCCAACCTCTTACACAATATCTGAACAAACCGATCTTGAGAGCAAAACAATTAATATTGATTACATCGAAGTAAGTATTGCTATCTTCATTGTAATAATCATAATCTATGCATATCTCTTTTATACCAAAATTTACACAACACCACTACTTACTACATCCCTCTTTGCTACACTACTCAGCATGGCTTCTATGTTAACCATTCTTAAGATTACATTCTTACCTATAAATCCTTTCATCCTTATCATCAGCGTAATTTTTATCATCATCCTAACAAGAGTAATCATCACAAACCCAGAATCCAAATACCTCATTACAACCTCCGTCTTCATCCTTGCCTTTATCTTCAAGCTCTTAGGAATAGGATACTTGAGAATGGTTGGTAATGATCTACTCACACATTCTTTACTTGTACTTCTTTGCGTATCATTTTCAGAATATTACATTACTAAAATATCAATATACTTTAAAAAATGAGCATTTTCATAAACATTTACAACGGATGGACTCTATATGAATGGACAATGGTAGGAGGCTCTTTACTTTCCATATTCATACTAATCAACCTTACAACATATTTCCTCACCAGAAAGATTAAGTTCTCCCTCCCTATTTCCCTTACTTTCCTCTCTTCTCTTCTACTCATAATATTTTCTGTTTTTATCTACACCTCTCTTTTCCATATTGAAGTTTCAAACATATCTCTCATCTCTATACTAATCACTACCTGTTTGATAACTGTGAACTGGTTCTCCTTCATTGGTTTTTACATTAGAACACGAGACTACAAGAAGTTCTCCATTACACAACTCTTCAATGAGTACAGAGGGGATAGTATTAGATTAATAATCTTCATCACACTATCCATTCTCGCAGTATCTGTATTTCTTACTGGAGAATATCTAGCTATGCTAGTTTCTACACTACTGATATCAACCCTATCAATATATCTCAATACGATATTAGTTAGAAGATTCATCAATGATTAATTACACAAAGCCTATTGTTGTCATAGCTGGACCCACAGCTTCTGGCAAATCTTCACTTGCAATCAAGCTTGCAAAAGAGATAAATGGGTACATCATCAACGCAGATTGTAGACAGATATACAAAGAATTAAAGATTGGAACTGCACAACCAATACCAGAAAAGGTAGAGGGGGATATTTGGTATATAGACGATATTGCTCACTTTCTATACGGACATATTAAAGCCACAGATCATTACAACATCTATAAATATCAAAGAGATGTACAGAAGGTACTAGACAGTAATCCCGATCAAGTACCAATACTTGTCGGTGGTACAGGGCTCTACATTGATAGTATTGTTTACAATTATGATATCGGAAGTAAAAAAAGGAGTAACTCTGAGTACTCTCGTAAGCAGTTAGATTCCATGGGTTTAAATTCTTTACAATCACTCATACCATCAGATATTTTAGAAAGTCTTAATGATAGTGACAGAAAGAATCCTGTACGTCTAATTCGTACCATTGAAAAGGGGACTCATACTCACAGTAAAGGCTCTCCACTTAATTTTACATATTTCGTACTAGATATTAATCAGGAAGAGTTAGAGAACAGAATAGAGAAACGGATTGATGAAATGTTTGTAATGGGATTAGAGAAAGAAAACCGAGGGCTTTTGGGTATGGGACTTACATACGAAGTACAATCAATGAGGAGTATAGGGTATAGAGAGTTTGAGAGATACTTCAAAGGGGAAATAACTCTTTCAGAATTAAAACTAGATATTCTTACTCATACTCTTCAATATGCCAAGAGACAGAAGACTTGGTTTAAGAGAAACAAGGAAGTAATAAATATTAAACCTTCAGTTTCTTCCATGCTCAATTCAATATCACAGCTGTGATATACTAACACAGTTAACTTATCATACTGCTATACCATGAATATTCGAAAGTATATTAACCCCATAAAGAGGAAGGAGAAACGCTATGAAACTATATGTAAGCTACTCGATCTTAAGTCAACTGATACCATTTTGAACGTTGGTTGTGGAGAAGGTCTTACATTTGAGGCTTTTAACAAGACAAACCCCATTACAGGAACAGACCTCTTCCCAGAGAGTCGCATAAACCAAGATAATTTCAAATATATCCAAAGGACAGATGAAACGCTCCCCTATCCTGACAAGTCTTTTGATGTAGTAATATCAATCGGTGTATTGGAACACATTCATCCACACGAGTTACTAGTTAAAACATGTGACGAAATTCAGCGAGTAGGAAAGAAATATTTAATTCTAGTACCAAATTATTGGACTATTATTGAACCACACTACAGTTTTCCCTTCTTCCAGTTACTACCAGAAAAGATTCAACGGTTTTTAAACAGTAAGTTTGGACTACGTCTTGCTAGCGCAGAAGAAGCGAAAGTCTATGAAGAGATCAATTACTTTAAAACTCGTGATTGGTTAAAATTCTTCCCAAATGCTAGTCACAAAATCTACTGTCATATAGGTCCACTAATTACAAACCTTATTATTTGGGAAAGCTAAACCTTTAGTTTCTTCCCTGAAAGCTCAATTGATCTTTTAGCAAGGATAGAGAGAGCATCTACTACATAAGGATCTTGTATATCCTCATACAACACAGAGAGTTCTGTACAACCAAGTATTACAATATCACAACCTTGTGATTTAAAATCCTCAACAACTTCCTTCAGTTCATCACCCGTTACTCTTTCTCCCCCCTTTACACCACTATATATTACATCCATAACTTTCTTCTGGTGTTTAGCATTTGGATATATGACTTCAATGGAGTTCTTTCTACATTCCATACCATAGATGTCTGTCTGTACAGTACCATCAGTTGCTAGTACCCCAACCTTTTTTACTTCTTTTCCCTCATTAATATGTTTAACAACTTCTGCAACCATATTAATAACGGGGATATTTACACTATCTTGCATATCCTTCCAGAAATAGTGAGAGTTATTACACGGTATCGCTATATGTGAAGCCCCCAGACTTTCAAGAAGAAGAGCATCTTTGACTAACAATTCTCTCAATTCTTTATCCTCACCAGAAAGTATTGCAGCAGTCCTATCAGGCATAGTAGCATGATTAAGATATATAGCTTCAAGATGATCTTGATCACTCTTCGCATCCGTGAGATCTACAACAAGATTATAAAAATATGCAGTTGCCTTTGATCCCATACCTCCAATTACACCTAGTTTTTTATCTTCCATTATTCCAACCTCATCTTCCTAAAATGACTTATATGTGTCTTGAAAAACCTCAAGAATCTCATAAACCCCATGTCTTTAATAAAGAATACAGGATTTACCACTTTACCACGGATTAACATCGAAAACATCTCTTTCCTGTACTTCTTTGATTTAACAAATATAAATGCTAATACTAAAGGAATCACAAGCCATAGTCTCTTTTCATCTGCTAATGTATACTCCAATTCCTTATTATTAATATAATCATCCACCACATACTCTGCTAAATTATACCCTGCACCTGTTACATAGAAATTACTTCTACCCTGTCTAGTATTTATTTCAAAAAAACGATATGTGTTATCCCTTGAGTCAAACTTAATATCTAAATTAAAAAATCCTACATATCCAACATCCTCAAGAAATTTTGTAACCCTACTAGATATCTCTTCATTCGTATCGTTGATGATGACAGAGTGATTTCCAAGACCGTGAGGTGTATGCTCTTCCATCAAGACATTCCCCAAAGCCATGAGTTTAACCTTACTATTTTTATCACAATATCCAGTTAGCACATACATGAGGGTATCATCTCCTGGAATAAAGTCTTGTATGATTAATTTCTGATAATATCCGGCATCATATATTTCATTCACTACTTTCTTTAATTCCTCACTATCCTTAATCTTATAAATTTTCCTCTGTGTTTCAAATGGATACTCCCAATACACCACACTGTCTGCAGCTTTAAGAATGACGGGGTATTTAAAACCATGGTCTAGATTGTCTCCCATATCTTTGGAGTATATGAATGTACTTGGGTAATCAATATTGTACTGATCACACATCTGATAAAACTTGTCCTTGAGTATGAGCTTCTGCATTAATTGATAATCAATATATGGGATTACGACATTCTCAAGGAAGCTATCTCTCAACTTACTTGCCAAAGCGACATAACTATCAGCACAACCGATTACTAGAATCTTTTTGTTAGGGTTCTCTTTTGCAACATCATTTACTATTCCTAAAAAGATCTCTTCCTTTTCCACATTCACATTATTTCTATATTCAAGTATCTTACTATTACAATTAGGACCTGTATGATATTTGCCGTAAACAATTGGTTTAACCTGATATGCCTCAAAGAATGATCTAGCCATACTGTAAGAATTAATATCTCCCGCGAACAGTAGTGGTATGAAGTTGTGTTCCTTAAATTTCATAATATTTCTATTAACTCTATAGTCTTAATTGGAAATTGTACTCCATTGATACTTTCTTGTAAACTTTCAAAATCTTTAAGAATGTTAGAATATTCCTGTTTAGTAAGATCCTTACTAACTCTCCCTATTACAATATTGGGTACAAAGACAGAGGTTTCTTTTATTTTAAGATCTTTTCCCAATTCGGACTTAAGATTTCTTAAATACTCTCCTCCCTCATCAATACTGAAATATATTAAACCCCTCATTCTCTTAGAGTCCCCCATCTTTATTCTGTGTAGTGAAATTGCAGTTGTTGTCGTAGTAGATAGATTTTTAAGTTTCATTCTTAGAAAAACCTTATGTAAAAATGACAACTTTTGGTAACGATGTAGAGAAATGTTGTAATTCTTTGGGTCTATCCATCTCACTGGGATCTCTTGCCCTTGAAATATTCTAGCTACCTCCTTAGAGATTCCTCCAAGTTGCATACAGATATTTTGTTGTAGTAAGAAACTTAAAGAATATTTCATTTCTTTATCCTTCTATTTTATCAAATCCTGTATATTTTCTTAATACTTCTGGAATTACAATGCTACCATCTGATTGTTGATAAGTCTCAACTAGGGCTACCATAAGTCTACTTGTAGCTAAGCCTGATGCATTAAGAGTATTCATATATTGTAGTTTAGTACCCTCATTTGGTTTGTATTTTATATTTCCTCTTCTTGCTTGATAGTCTCTTACATTGGATATTGAGCTTACTTCATAGTACTGCTGTATTGCTGGCATCCATACCTCTATATCTACTGTCTTAGCAGCAGCTTCTGAGCAATCTCCTGCTGCAAGTAGTACTCTGTTGTAATGAAGACCTAATCCTTCAACCAATCGTTCTGCTTTATTAAGTAGTTCTTCGAAAGCTTCGTCTGATTGTTGTGGTGTACAAAACTGATACATCTCTACCTTGTTAAATTGGTGTACCCTTATCAATCCTCTTTCATTTGCTCTGTAACTTCCTGCTTCTTTTCTATAGCTTGGGGTATATGCGAACATTTTCTTTGGTAATTCTGATTCCTCAAGGACTTCATCCCTATACATATTTGTAAGTACAGTTTCTGAAGTAGGTATTAGACATTGATCTTCATTTACCCAATATACATCGTCTTTAAATTTTGGTAATTGCCCTGCAGTATATGCAGAGTCTCTATTTACAATGTGTGGAGGCATTATCATCTCATATCCATCTTTAAGGTGCTCCTCTATGCAGTAGTTTATCAATGCCCATTCCAATTGGGCTCCTTTACCTCTATACATACCGAAATTTGCACCAGACATTTTAGATGCAGTTTCAAAATCAAACATGTCTAAGCTTTCTCCAAGTTCTAAGTGGTCTTTAATCTCAAAATCAAAGACTGGTTTCTCACCCATAGTCTTAATTATCTTGTTCCCTTCCTTCCCACCACCTACTACATCTTCATCTGGAAAGTTTGGGAGTACTTCTAAGAGAGATGTTAGTTCTTGATCCTTCTTCTTTAGCTTAATCTCAATTTCTTTCACCTCATTGGATTTTATTTTCAAGTTTTCTACTAGTTTAAGAAATTCTTCACTTCCTTTTTCTAATTGGGACATTTGTTGGTTGTAGGAATTCTGTTCATTTCGTTTACTATCATATTGTGTCTGCAATTCTTTTCGTTGATTGTTTATTTCTACAATATGTTCTAGGTTTAATTGTTCTTCTGGTACTCTTTTGAGTAGTGCTCTCTTAGCATTTTCTGTATCTTCTACTATTCTTTTTATATCTATCATTTGTATTGTTTTAATATATTTATATGAAAAGTGTTATTCCTATCTTTATTATATTCTTGATAGTTAGTATAATCAAGGCTATGGATAAAAAGCATAAACAATTTAAGAAATATATTGAGAAGGCTAGTAGTATATTGATAGTTTCTCATAGGGGTCCTGACATGGATGCTTTTTGCAGTATGTTGCTTGTTAAAGAGTTCCTCAATATCTACTACCCCAAGAAGAAAGTTACTATTAAAGCAAAGAGAAGTCCTTCTTTTAACATACCTCGGATGCATGACATTAATGTTGTAAAGAGGATTGATGAAGGAGATGAAGACCTTATCATCATTACCGATATGAGTGGGCTAGAATTCGTGTGTGATTCAATGGATAGCCTAATAAATAGTGAGAAGGATGTTGTAGTTATTGATCATCATCAACAAATCTCTAAGGATCATAATTTAGTTATCAACGAGCATATGAGTTCTGCTACAGAGCAGGTTATCGAAACTTTCAAACAAATCTTAGGCAAGAAGTTTAAATTAACAAACGAGATTGCAGCTCTTGGGCAGTATGGTATTAATGCAGATACTGGGAGATTTCTCTATGAGACTACAACTTCCAATACGTTCAGATTATTTGCAGACCTTTTTGAGCTCAACCCTATTGATTTAGAAGAGATTGCCTACAAGAACAACAAAGTACCACGAGGGTCATCAAGTGTAATTGCTCATCTACTAGAGGAAATTGTAATTGAGGGGGATATGGCGTATACATATGTGTCTCTTGAGGATATGGAGTCTCACAACTGGAAGGATTCTGATGTTGGTGAAGCAATCAATTTTATTAAAAACAACTATCTTAGATTTATACAGGGTGTACATTGGGGATTTTTGTTAAAACCTTCTCTTAAGGAAGAAGGGGTATGGTGGCTATCATTAAGAGGTACGAAGAGTTATCAAGAGGTAGATGGTATAGCGGAGGCATTGGGTGGTGGTGGTCATAAGTTTGCTAGTGGAGCTAGGTTAGAGTATTCAAAGGGTACTTCTGTAGAGAAGGTTCTTGAGGATGTTCTTGGTACTATAAAAGAAGTTACAGAGAAGTAGTTTTCTTTTTCTTCTTTGGTTTTTTACTACCGTCTTCCAATTCTTTTACTTTCCACATAAATATCCGACTTTTATCTTTTGCATGTGGGTAATCAGATGTAAATCTATATGCACTTTCTAGAACTCCTCTTGGTTTATCTTTTGCCCATTTAATATACATAGAGATTCTTTTCTTATCATCCAGTTTTCCTGCTAACCAAGCACCATATGATTGATATTCTTTAGTAACATATCCTTTCTTTTTACCACTGATGTATTTAGGACTGGTTAGAGGGGATGTATCGAAGAGTTCTTCTTGGTCTTTTTCTTGGGTATTTTTTCTATTTTCATCACTAGCTTTCTTTTGTAAGTTTTTAATGATGTCTCCAATTGATTCCATAGTTGATTATACCTTAGATAGGATATCTGTTGTTGAGGTTGCTTCAAGATACTTTGAAATCTTACTTTCTTTCAGGCTTCATAATTGGATAAGCTATACACTCCCTTATATTCTGAGCATCTGTTAATACCTTAACCCACCTATCTATACCCACCCCAGAACCACTCTGAGGAGGCATACCGTACTCCATAGCCTCTACAAACTTATAATCTGCAGTCCAGTTCTCTTTATCCTCTCCCTCCTGTTGTTCTTTAAATCTTTCCATCTGATCTATTGGATCATTAAGCTCACCATATGTCCTACACATCTCCATAGAATCAATTATGAATTGGAACATCTGAACATATTTACCACTACTACCTTCAACCTTTTTAGCAAGAGGTGTAAGAATATATGGGTACTCTGTTACAAAAACTGGATCAAACAGATGAGGTCTAACCTTCTGTTTAAATATCTGATCTATTGTAGTACTCCAACCTGAACCATTTTCCAATTCAACACCCTTTCCAATTGCTACCTTCTTAAGATCCTCCAACTTCTCGTATTTATCTAAATCTATATCAATATGTTCAATGAAAAGATCATTATACTTAACCACCCTGTATGGAGGTGTCATATCCAATGTTTTACCATGATATTGAAATTTGTAATCTCCAACAACCTCTTTGACCATACCTGAGAACAGTTCTTCATGCAGTTGAATATTATCCTCTATAGTTGCATATGCCCAGTAAAATTCCAGCATTGTAAACTCAGGATTATGCTCAGCATCTACTCCCTCATTCCTATACACTCTAGCAATTTCAAAGACTTTTTCAAAACCACCAATTGTGGACATCTTCTGCCATAATTCACCTGCACAAATCCGAAGATACAAATCCATGTCGTAAGCATTTATATGCGTTTTAAATGGCTCCGCTTGAGCACCAGCAGGATTAACCTCTAAAGAAGGATTCTCAATTTCCATAAAGCCTTTCTCCCACATAAATTTTCGAAGATATTTCAAAAGCTTTGCTCTCTTCTCAATCTTGTCTTTGGCATCTGGATTTACCAAGAAATCTAAATATCTTTGTCTAAATCTCTTGTCATCATCTTGAATACCAACCCACTTCTCAGGAAGAGGTCTAAGAGATTTTGCTAATATATCCAAATTCTTAATTTCAACCGAAATCTCACCTGTTTTAGTCTTACAAACAGCACCTGTAGCATCTACAAAGTCTCCTACATCAAAAAGTTTAAGATCTTTCCAACTCTCTTCAGTTAAATTATCTTCTTTCAGATACAACTGTATGGTACCAGACACATCCTTGAGTTTAATAAAGGCAATTTTACCCAAATCTCTAAAAAACATCATACGACCTGAAACAGTGACTTCCTTACCTTCATAATTATCGTAATCTTTGAGAACCTCGCTTGCCATAGTATCTCGCTTAGATTTTGAAGGATATGGATTTACACCTTTTTCTCTAAACTTCTGAACTTTTTGTATCCTTCCTTCACGAATAGTATCTATCATTGCCATAGCTATGAAGTTGAAATGTTAATATTAAATTATAACATATCCCAAGAGGGAGGATAATTAGGCAATTGCAAGACAAACTGCTACACTGGTATAATAATTATCAATCAATAATTTTTATCGACACCACTATGGACTTACTACAAAAAGTAACAGCACTTGCGAAGAGAAGAGGGATAATATTCCCTAACTCTGAGATATATGGTGGTATAGCAGGTTTCTACGACTACGGTCCTGTAGGAGTAGAGATGAAAAACAACCTAAAGAGATACTGGTGGAAGAATATGGTAGATAGAAGAGAGAATGTAGTTGGTATAGATGGGACAATAATTACACACCCTAAGGTTTGGGAAGCTAGTGGTCATGTTGAAAGCTTTGGAGACGAGGTTGTTGAGTGTAAGACATGTCATAAAAGGATAGGTGTAGATGAACTAAAAAAGAACTGCCCTCATTGTGGTAATTCTGAATTTACAGAACCTAGACTTTACAACCTACTCTTCCAGACAGAAATTGGTGTGATAGAGGGAGAGAAGCAGAAAGCATATTTAAGAGGAGAGGCTTGTCAGACAATATATTTAGATTTTAAGAATGTAGTAGATAGTACAAGACAACAGATTCCTTTTGGTATTGCACAGATTGGTAAAGCTTTCAGAAATGAAGTAACACCTGGTAAACTAACCTTTAGATCTAGAGAGTTTGAACAGTGGGATATGCAATTCTTCGTACATCCAGACGAAATGGAAAAATGGTTTAAATATTGGATGGAGGAGAGAATGGATTTCTACAAGGGTTTGTACAGGAAGCATGAGAACTTAAGACTTACACAACATCCTGAAGACAAATTGGCCTTCTATGCAAAAGATGCCTACGATATCGAATACAAAGCCCCTTGGGGTTGGGCAGAGAATGAGGGAGTACATTGGAGAGGCGACTATGATCTTACACAGCATAGTACTTTCTCTGGTAAAGATCTCACTTATATGGATCCTAAGAGCAAGGAGAGATACCTCCCTTGTATTGTAGAGACTTCAGGTGGAGTAGACAGAACTTTTTTGATGCTTCTCTTTGACTCATATGAAGAAGAAGATTTGGGAGATGGTAAAACAAGAACTGTGTTGAAAATACACAAGGATATTGCAGCATACAAAGCAGCAGTATTTCCATTGGTTGGAAACAAAGAAGAAATCGTAGGTAAAGCTAGAGAAGTGTTTGATACACTGTCAGAGAATATGAAGGTTGTATGGGATAGTAGGGGTAATATTGGTAAGCGGTATAGGTATCAGGACGAGATTGGTACTCCATACTGCATCACTATTGATTACGAGACACTAGAAGACGGTAGTGTAACTGTAAGGGACAGGGATAGTATGGATCAGGAAAGAGTTAAGATAGAGGACTTGGACAAGGCTTTAATCTAAAACTAACATACATACAAAACTCTGTATTCAATCTCTTTGCCTTTAGCATTTGGTAATTTCACCTTTTTACCTACCCTTAAACCTTGTAACTTTTTACCAACTTTCGACTTAACAGAAACTTTGTTTTTGCTCGGATCAACTTCTACTGAAGATACCAATTTAAAAACAATGACTGTCTCCTTGTGCGCAACAACTACCTCAGATCCAACATCAGCTAAAACACGACACTCTTTTTTGGTCACCCTAGCTTTAAACAGGACATTCCTTATCTCAACAATCCTATCCTCTAACTTGTGCTTCTCTTCAATGGTAAGTATGAACTCTTCCTCGTCGTCACTTAAGGCCAACTCTCTAGCCTTTGCAAGTTTCTCAGCCATCTCCTTCCTACCATGGGTCACTAGCTTCTCTAGCTCTTTTTCTAATTCTTTTTTCTTTTCTTTCGAGAGAAAAATTCCATTTAGTGTCATAACATATGGTACAACAATTGGATAAAGCAAACAAGCGAACGACATTACTCTTAACTAGACTCTCTGTTCTTCTCTCCAATCCTCAATATTCTTGTGATGGCCAGAGAGTAATACTTCAGGTACTTTCCAACCGTTAAATTCCTCTGGTTTGGTATATTGAGGAAAGTCTAACTCATCTTCATTATCAAAGGATTCACTTTCTAAAGACTTTTTATTACCTAAAACTCCTGGAAGAAGTCTTGTAACACTATCTACTAAGACCAAAGCTGCTAGTTCACCTCCAGAAAGGATATATTCTCCAATTGAGAACTCATAATCTACAAGATTGTCATGTACTCGTTGGTCCACTCCCTCATACCTTCCACAGATTACAATGTAGTGAGCATCTTTATTCTTGGAGAGTTCTTTTACTTTGGACTGTTTTAATTCCTCACCCTTAGGTGTAGTAATACATACTATACTGTCTGCAGTCTTTAATTCCTTTAAGGCTTTGTATATTGGCTCTATCTTCATCACCATACCTGGACCACCTCCGTAAGGGGTATCATCTACTGTTTTATGAATATCATCAGTCCATTTCCTAAGATCGTGGATATTAATTTCTACGAATCCTTTTTCTTGAGCAATACGTACTATTCCAGAGTTAATATACTCTTCAATAATATTTGGGAAGATTGTAATTATGTCGAATTTCATAGTTATAATTTGGTACCGCTACTGGGAATCGAACCCAAATTACAGAATTGAGAATCCTGTGTCCTAACCGTTAGACGATAGCGGCTTAACAGCACTATTTTATCATAATTATGATATATCTCCAACTATTGTTTACAATACTGAGATTTAGTATAATGTAGCTCTCGACTTTTACTCCCCGCCAGATTAAATACAAAGTTGATTTTTCTTTGGGAATATTTAAATTCTTATCCCAACGGTATTATGAAAAATAGAAAAGAAACTGAAAACCTTTTAACTACACAAGGTTATAAAAAAATTAAGAAAGAAATTAAATACAGAGAGACTAAATTAAGAGAGTCTCTTAGTAACACGCTAAATGATATGAGAAGCCAAGGAGATCTTAGTGAAAACGATGGATATACTATGGCAGTTGAACAAAGCGAACAGAATGAAGAAGAGATAAATAGATTAACAGCGCTACTCAAGAATGCAAAGGTGGTTAAAAGAAGAAGTAAAACCAAGGTAGATATTGGGAGTATGGTGACTATTGATTACAACGACTCAGAAGAAAAAGTCTTCACTATTGTAGGAGAAGACAATACTAATCCATTAGAAAACAAAATCTCTTATAAATCCCCTATTGGTCAAGCATTGATGAAAAGAAAAGTAGGTGAGAAAATAACTCTTAATACCCCAGGAGGCAAGAGAATTTGTCATATAAAAGCTATTAACTAAGGATGTACAAACGTACCTGTTTGTAATAGTTTCTCAATATCATCGATTTCATCCAATGTCCTACCACCCGTTATCATAAAAGACAACCCCTTTCGTGCACAAAACTGCACACATCCCACATCTAAAGGAGATTTCACATTTGGTGTATGCTGTTCACCCATTGTGATTTCAAACTGCTTGAAGAAACCATCCCATGTCATATCTTTAATAGGCTTAGCATCAAAAAACTCTTTTGGATCCTTATCATAAACATATTCAATATTTGATATCTTGTAAACCCTATCCGACTCCAGAATATCTGCAAATACAGCAGTATCCATATCAGTACTCCAACCAATCTTTAAACCTCCTGACACCATATTTTTTGTACTACTATCTCTAAGATACTCATAAGCATCACCCAACTTTTTAGGAACAAATATATCGTCATCATCTAGAAAAGAAGCTAATATAGTTGCATTGGTTTGAGTAAGAGACATTGCAATATCATGTAAGTGCTTTTCCTCCTCTATATTACCCGATATTCTACTCTCCATACTTCTAGACAAGCCTCCACCACCAGTCACAAGGATAATTTTGTCATACTTATTCTTACTCTGGTGATACCACACCTTCAATTTCCTGAAAAGATCAAAATTAATATTTAATAACTGATCATATATTATCGATCCACCAACTTTTAGTACTAGTACATTTTTCTTCATTATAATGAGAATATTAAAATTAATGAGATTATGCAATACAAGAACGGAGTAAGATAATCCTTAAGTTTGTACTTACCCACAAACCTCACATTCCACAAAGCAACGATAAGATAGAAAGCAACCGTTCCAATAGATGTAATTACGAATATATTTTGAAAGATAAAACAACCGATACAAAGTGCAACAAATAGAGATGATGCTAATGATACGAAGACAGATATCATATCTATACAATCGTGTAATTGTAGTTCTGCAAGAAATAATAGGAACGCTATTACAAAAGACAACAACATAGCTAATCCCACATCAAGTCCTATCCTGAAAAGGATATTTAGTGAGAGATAAAAGGTGATAATACAAATAAAATCAAAAACTCCCTTGGTAACCATATTAATTCTGTATATATGTCTTAAAGAACTCTTTACATTCACAAACATTACAAACATAATCAACATACACAATATAAATACCCAATATCCCATTAGTACCCCCTTGTTAAAGAAAAGGAAGAGCATAAAAGTTGATAAAAATATAGTGGGTAGTACAAAATATTCAAAGACTCTCTCCCTAAGAGATATCCTCTGTATTACATCACTATACTGAGATATCTTTCTACCTGAGAAAAGTAAGAAGATTCTTACAAACCATGCTTGTAAGACTACAATATTCAACATACCAATCATCAAAAGTATTTGTCTTTGTGCTCCGGTATTTACCAAATACATAAAGAACGCGGATAGGATGATTAGTAGAATCCAATAGACAAGTTCATTTTTAATTATTTTCCACAAAGTACTCTTTCTCATATCGTAATACCTCCAAACCCTTTAAATATCCCTATTGACAAAATTGTAACCCACATAGCAATTACAAATAGGTCGCCTACATGTTTCCCTAATTTCCCTTTTCTCCATAGTACATACACCTCAACTGCAATAAGAGTTAGGAGAAAGCCAACTACAACAATATTAACACCTCTTGATGTACCTAAGCTATTCATCAATAGTGAGAGACTAATATTGCTGTACTCATCTGAGACTCCTGCGATAAAGTATTCACTAATATCTAACTCCGAAACATTTCCAATCTCATCAGAGACATATAGTACTATACTTTGTTCTGGAGAGAAATCTTCTAATTCCAGAATCTCCGATTGAGACTTGGTAAACAATATCTCTTCATCTCCATTCATTATTTTAACTTCATGCCATTCTTGGTCTGTATCAAAGGTTAATATATATTTCCAATCCTCCTTTTGTACCTGTAAAGTCTCTCTTAAAATCCTTGGTGCAACACTATCAATTTCAAAGGCGATTTCTTCGCTTTTAGCCATAGTACCCATAACTTGTGCATGTATAATGTGCTCTCCCTGAGCCCACTCTTTGGTAGAGGAATACTCCCAATTACTACCCTTAGCCCCAACCTCCGTAAGAACCTCCCCATCACTTGTTATCTCTACTAGATACTCACCACCCCCTTCACCCTCTACAGCTCCTTTAACAAGCATCACAGGGTCCTTAAGAACATTTCCAGCCTTAGGGTGGGTGATACTTATAGCTTTAATTTGACCAGTATCAATTACCGCAGTCTTTGTGACCGAATTCGAACCAGCTGGTGGGTTTCCTTGTACTTCCGTTGTCATATTCCCAAACATTTGTACTACCAATGTTGTTTGTTTTCCAAGCAGCACACCATCAAGAACTGCCACGCCAATATCTTTGTAATTCCCACTCAGAATATTTTCTTTATGTGTAGGACTTGCCATCCAGGCTTCCATTACACCTTCTGATGTTCGGAACCCTTTAGCAAGATTTTCGCCAGCGTATACATAGCTGTATCCAGAAGCTATTATGAATTGCCACGGAGATTCTCCATTGGGTCCAAAATGATCCCAATATTGTTCATCCAACATATTTTGTGCTTTAGCCATTGCAGCAGAGGATAGTTGGCTATTAGTTCTTAGTTCATTTAATCCCGAAGCAACTCTTTCTTGATTGGTTAATGACACAATTGTTGAAGGTGTAATATTGCTTGCGGACACTTCCGATATCCCAATGAATCCTCCGAAGGTATTTACTACTACAAGGATGATTGAGTAGAAGACCAAACAAGTCTTTCTAAGAAGAAGTGGTTTATATTTATTTTGTTTGGTTGGTATAAAATAATTCTTCATGACAGTTTTAATATTATATAGTATCTCATTTTTGCCAAAGATAAAAGCAAAAGTAGTCGAATTCTTTTCTTCTTTAAAACACAAAAGGAACCTTTCGGCTCCTTTTGGCTTCTCTAAAGAGAAATTCCGGCAACTCTATGACTCTCTAACAGCAGTCTTAAGAGCTTTACCTGCTTTAAAGGCAGGAACAATTGTCTCAGGAAGTTGAATTACTTCCATTGTCTTAGGGTTGATACCCTTTCTTGCAGCTCTGGTTCTAACCTCAAACTTACCGAAACCGGTTAGTAATACTGGTTCACCAGCTTTAAGAGAATTAGTGATAGCTTCAAGTACAGCTTCTAGAGCTGCAGCTGATTGCTTTTTAGTAATTCCTGTAGCTTCTGCAATTTTTCCAACAAGATCTTTTTTTAACATTATGGTACACCTCCTTTCTTTGAGATACAAATCCTTCTTTAAAAGGGTTTGTTGTATATTACGTTAATAAAATATGGGAAATATGAGCTCTCGTCAAGGAGCGATTAATTATAGGCTAGTCTAATGAGGCTCTTCTCTACAATATGCCTTTACAGAAGGGTTCCTTGCAAATAGAACAATATTTGTTGTTATAGAAAGCTTTTTATCAAGGCTATATCCAAGAATATTGGTATAACAAAGTTCCTGACCGTTCATACTGTATATCTTTTTTATTCTAATCTTTAGCTAAGAGAAAGAGGTACTAAATCAGTACCTCTTCCCATTCTCCCGCATTCTTATAGTATTTACTACTAGAAGATGCTGTTATTTAGCCACTTTTGTAGTACGTGTTTCTCTAATAACAGTAACGACAACGTTTCCTGGGTAGCTTTGTGTTTGCTCAATCTGAGTTGCAATATCCTTTGCAAGCACAGTCATCTCATCATCTGAGACAAGTGCAGGCTTAACAATGACTCTCAATTCTCTACCTGCTCTTATTGCAAAAACGTCAGCAAGCTTATCCCCTGCTATCTCTTTAGCAGCTTTTTCAATACCCTCTATTCTCTGAATGTATTGTTCGTAATTATCCTTCCTAGCACCAGGTCTTGATCCTGATATTGCATCAGCTAGGTATACAATGACTGCTTCAATAGATTGTGGCTCAATATCTAGGTGATGTGCCTCAATTGCGTTAACAAGTTTATCATCTAAAAGATACTTTCTAGCTATCTGTCCAGAAATATGATGGTGTGGACTATCAACCTTGTGGGTTAAAACCTTACCAACATCATGGAGTAGACACGCTCTCTTAACAAGTTCTACGTCTGCTCCAACTTCTGCTGCAATTACTGCTCCTATCCTCATAACTTCAACTGTATGAGACATAAGAGATTGACCATAGCTTGTTCTATATTTAAACTTACCAATTAATTTCAGTAAATTAACATCAATACCTGGCCAACCTGCTTCTTCAGCTAATATCTGACCATTTTTCTTAATTTCCTGAGATATTTCATTCTTCGCTTTTCTTATGGTCTCTTCAATAAAGCCTGGGTGAATTCTCCCGTCTTTAATTAAATTACTCATAGCAACACGTGCTATTTCTCTTCTAAGTGGATCAAAGGATGAAAGAACTATTGAGCCTGGGGACTCATCAACTATAACTTCTACTCCTGTAATCTTCTCAAAGGCTCTAATATTCCTACCTTCTTTACCGATTACTCTACCCTTAACTTTTTCATCATCAACTTTAATACTCGATGTGGTAGTTTCTCCTACATAGTCTGTAACAACTCTCTGCATTGATTCTACTAAGATATGTTGTGCTTTATCCTCAGAGACTTCTTCTGCCATCTTTTCTGCTTGACGAATCTTTTTAGCCTCATAATTAACAATGCCCTCATCAATCTCTTCAATAAGTTTCTTCTTTGCCTCTTCCCTAGTTAATCCGGAGATTCTTTCTAATTCTGTTTCCAATCTTACCTTGGTTTTCTCTACCCTTTGCGAATTATCTTTTACAGCCCTTTCCCTACTGTCAAGTTCACTACTCTTGTCATTCAAACTCTGTGATCTTCTATTAATCTTTTTTTCTCTCTCAACTAATATCTCTTCATGCCTTACAGCTTCTTTCCTTAGCTGCTTAACTCTCCTATCCTCTTTCCCTCTCCGAACTTCGAGCTCGTCCTCTGCCTCATTAAACCTTTTCTTTAGCATCTGTTTTGCAATTTTCTCAATTTGCTCTTGGGGGATATTCTCAATATTTACCCAGCGCAAGAGAAATTTAAAGACAACAAAGGTCAGTGCTACAGAAGCCAAAGCTACGGCTAGCAATATACCGATATTCATAATTTTTATTAAAAAATTTAAAGCGTGTAATACGCTTTGTTCAAGAAGAAATAATGCCCAACCGACAAATTAGTCAGGTTGGTACTATATATATTAGATTTTGTATTTATATTCACAATTCTTTATTATTTTTATATATATTTATTAAAATTCTCCTTAACAAGCCTTTCTATGTATTAACAACTGACCATGATACCATTTTTGGGGAAAGCTTTCTAGCCTATTTGGGTCAAATCCTCTATTAATCTCTGATAGTACCTGAGATTATGGATTGAAGCTAAGGTCATACCTGTTGCTTCACCAATCTTAAGAAGGTGGTGTATATAGGCACGACTATGATTTTTGCATACTTCACAATCACAATTCGAATCAATAGGTCTTAAATCATTAGAATATTGTGCATTGATAATTCGTATTATCTCTCCGTCAACATTACTACTGTACAAAGTCCCATGTCTTGCATTTCTAGTAACTAATACAGTATCAAACCATTTATATCCTATGGAGGCCGCTTTGCGAATATCGTTAGGTTTACCAACTCCCATAGCATACCTTATTTTATCCTTAGGAGTGTTCTGAATGACAGTCTTCATCTCATCTAAGACTAATTCTCCTTTATCATTTACAACAAATCCTCCAAAATTGTATCCATCAAATCCAATACTGACTAAATCTTTAGCACAATTTGCTCGTAGATCAAGGTAGTTTGCTCCCTGTACAACACATGTGAGTAACTTACCACTTTCCTTAGTCCCACCATATTCCTTTTCAAAATGTTTCTTACATCTTTCCGCCCACTTAATTGTTCTTTCGACTGATATTTCCGCTTCTTCTCTAGTCAAATTTGTTTTTCTACAATCGTCTAAGCACACCATTACATCACCCCCTATCTTCATTTGAATATCTATCGCACTTTCTGGTGTAAGTTCGTATGTATTACCCTCTCTTGGTGATTGAAATATTGCACCATTCTCGTGTACCTCTCCTCTCCATTTGCCTGAGTGAATTAAGGAAAACACTTGGAATCCACCCGAATCTGTCAACACCATACCTTTCCAATTCATCAACTTCTTTATACCTCCTAATTTTTCAATTTGATCTGCACCGTAGTTGATTAACAAATGTAAAGTATTGGTTACAATAGCTTTTGTCCCCGTTTCTTCTAGCTGTTTTGTTGTAAGAGATCTAACAGCCCCCCTAGTTGCATCTGGAAGAAAAAGGTTTTCTTTTGTAAGTTGTTTTATATCTATCATATCTCAGCATTATACCATCTACATATCTTTTTTCTTCAATATTGAGTAAAATTGGGAATGAGAAACTTAAAAACAAATCCAATTAAAACAATCTTTCTAGGGAGTGGATGGGAATCAGTCGAAACACTCAAGGCCCTTTATCATGACGAGCGATTTAATATTGTGGGTGTAATTACCACTACAGACAAACCTGTTGGAAGAAAACATATCTTAACTCCTTCAGATGTTAAAAGATTTGCAGATGAGAATGGTATAGAGATTTTCCATACGGAACAACAAACAGAAAAATATCAAGAGGCTTTAGATCTTTTTAATCCTGAGTTAGTAGTTTGCAAGGCTTTTGGGGAAATAGTACCAAGATTCTTTTTAGAAGGGCCTAAGTTTAAAGCAATTAATATACATTTTTCTCTTTTACCTAAGTATAGAGGGGCTGTACCTATTCAAAAAGCCATACTTGATGGGGAGAAGAAAACAGGTATTTCAATTATGTTAATGTCAGAAGGTTTAGATAAAGGTGATATCTTAGATATGTATGAGGAAGATATACTACCAAAGGATACGAACCAAACATTAAGAAAGAGGCTGGTAAAAAGAAGTGCTGAGATTTTGGGTGATGTTTTAGAGAAGTGGATTCATGGAGAGATAACGGCAGAAAAACAAGATGACAGTAAGGCGACTTATTGCTGGAAGAGAGATATCTCCAAGGAGAGTGCACATATCGATTGGACTACTATGGATCCTGAGTATATTGAGAGAATGGTAAGAGCATTTCTCCCATGGCCAGTTGTTTGGACTATCGTAAATGACAAAAGGGTTAAACTGTTTGATGTTGATATATTTAAATACAATGCTAAGAAAACTCCTGGTACTCTTTTTGTAGAAGATAGGAATCTTTTGTTTAGTACAAAAGATGAAGAGGTTTGTATTAAAGTGAATGAACTACAGATAGAGGGGAAACAAAAAATGTCTGCAAGAGAGTATATTAATGGGCTGGCTAAATC
>JAIORF010000005.1 GCA_021108295.1 bacterium
AAGACCTTCCTCCTCCACGCTGTGTCGCTGCGTCAGGGTTGCCCCCATTGCGCAAGATTCCTAATTGCTGCCTCCCGTAGGAGTATGGACCGTGTCTCAGTTCCATGGTGACTGTCCGTGCTCTCACACCAGTTACCCGTCTTAGCCTTGGTGAGCTTTTACCTCACCAACTAGCTGATAGGACGCAGGCCCCTCTCGAAACGCCGAAACTTTACTCTAAAACACTCACGTGATTAGAGACTATTGAGTATTACCCCACCTTTCGGTGAGCTATTCCCAATTTCGAGGCAGGTTACCTACGCGTTACTCACCCGTTTGCCACTATCCAGAGAGAAAAATCATCAGCCGAAGCTTCAGAAATTTCTCAAGGATCGTTCGACTTGCATACCTAAGGCACACAGCCAACGTTCATCCTGAGCTATGATCAAACTCTCATTGAAAAACGTTTTTTGTATTACTTATTATGAACACAAAGGATAATTTAATATCCAACTTTACAGATTTAACTCTGACCAATCAACGTTATAATTGGATTTAATTTCAAATGAATTGTGTAGGACTAAAAAAGCACTACACGAAAATCAAAATTTTTGATTTCCTACCACTCTTCAACTTTTAAGGAGCTGTGAGCGGGACACAATATACGATATAGTTTCTATCGCTTACTCAAGTACAATTCTAGAAAATTTCTATAATTACCTGACTATCGTTCTCCCAAACTCGTGGGTGATTTTAGCACAATTAGTACTAGCACGCAAGTACTTTCTGATACTAGCATTAATCCCGTTTTGATTCGAAAATAGCGGTCAAATCTCTCACTGTTGTGACATTCTCCAAACTACTATCTCTATCCCACTCTACTAAGCGAGGAAACCGCAAAGACAAGCCATTTCCTACACCATTCTTATCCTTACTAATATCTCTCGTGACTTCATCAGCATCAGTAGTTATCACAAACTTTGGAATTACCCAAACATCGGGTTTAAGTAATTCGCTTACTACAACCTTTTTTGGGATATCCGAAACTACCAAAGGTTTGAGATCTGTGATAATTCTCTTGAACAATTCATCTGAAATACCCGTACCTATCTTACAAATTGCGTCATATGTGTTATTCTCCTCATTGTATATTGCACCCAACAAAGCTCCTATTCCAAGCTGAGATCTTCTTCCTGAGCCCATATAGTACCCTACTACTACAAAGTCTACTGTATCAACCATCCCATTCTCCATACTCTTTTTCAACTTAATCCACTCATAATTTCTAGTACCTGCCCTATACCCTCCCTTTATCTGCTTAACTATCACACCTTCCAACCCCTTATTATTAACATAATTATCAAAAGATTTTTTCAACTCTTCAACTTTGCCTACTCTTAATGTCTCTGCCACCTCTATACTCCCTTTCTTACCTCCAAAGATCTTCTCCATTTTCTCTACTCGCTTATCTGTATCAATAGTTGTGAGATCCTTTCCATTCAAATACAACATATCAAAAATTAAGGATTTAACTGGAATACTCTCTCTGACCACATCTATATCATACTTACGCTTTCTCTGCATAGTCTCTTGATAGCTTAAGAAGGTGTCTTTGGAGTAATCCCAACCCAAAACCTCAGAATCAAGGATGAAGTTCTTAACTCCCTTTACCTGCCTTGCTTCTTTCACTACCTCTGGGAACATACCTGTCACATCCTCCAGATTCCTCGTAAACAGCTTAACAACGACATCCTCTCCTTCGTCACTACTCTCAAAGAGATTCATTCCAGCACTCTCTTCTACCAGAAACTTCTGCCATATGACTTCCCGTTTTAATAAATCATCTTTCCTAAACCTATGAATTTGTAATCTCAAACCATCAAACTTTGGCTGAACCAAAATCTCATCGCCCAATCTTTCAAACACTTCTTCAAAAGAACCCACTCTTTCCACCAATCGAGCAAGAACTGGAAAACCTGGAGTAACCGATATGTCCTTAATATTCTTTTCAACCTGATCCTTTTTGAAAGAATTAAGCAGGCTAGCAACATACCCAATATCAGAAGAAACTCCGTATACCCTATTAAACTCCTCACTCAGCCCCTTGTCACCTACAACCATATACGAAAAAACATCCATCATTGTCTTAGAATGCATCCCCAACCTTAAAGATCCACACACTATTCTTGAAAAGTATTTCGCTTCAATACTGGAACTACTTTGTAAAAACTCCATCACCATATTCCCCTTCCTCTCTACAGATCCCAACCCAGTAGTATTTACAACTCTCCAAAGAAGTTCGTACACTTCACCGATGCTTCTTTCCACAACCTTTTTTCTTAAATCTGTAGATACCTGAGCTACACAATCCCCTATATCACCCATCTCTTTACGCATTTTAGAGAAACCTACCCTTTTCCCCTTACTCTTAAAGAAACCTTCCACAAGATTTATGAAACTCTTCTCAGAGTAGTTAAATTCCTTGTCTACAAACATTGGTGCAACCCTACCTTGTACAAGATAGGAGATCACCTGTATATCATAGAGGGTACACTGTTTTAAAAAGTCACTCATTAATGATGTCATATCCAACCTTGAGCTTGTATTCTCAACGTTATCGAATAGTTCACAAAGCTCCTTAAAAGTTTTCTTCATAATGTCCTACTTAATATATGTATAGTAGGTAGACTTAGTTGAACCGTTTTGTTTAACCAATTTTAACTCTTCTAGCTTATCCATATCTCTTCTAATGGTTCTGGTTGAGATATCTGGAAGAAGTAATTGAAGATCAGAAGGATAGAGTTTTCCTTTCTCTGCGACACTTTCTACTATCAGCTTCTGCCTCTTTGTAAGTACTATCTCTACATTCTCTCCTGGTTTGATCAATTCTTTTACTTCCTTGTCTTGAACTTTTACTTGCCCCACTCTTTTCTCAACTATTTCTCTCCTGGGTTTTTGCCTCTGTTTAATAATTATGTACATAATTAGACCAATACAGAATGAGAATAGAGTAAGAAAATTCCAGAATATGCCTTTTGAGTTACAATTACGATTTTTCATAACATTGGGGATAGAATTAATTTAATGAGATTTACTATCCTAAACCTACACTTTATTATATATCAATTTCGGACATTATTTAAGTTGATCCCAAGAATCTCCTATACTCACATGGATTTCTAATGGGACATCCAACTTCACACTATTGAGCATAATATCCTTTGCATCTTTCTCGAATTCTTTTTGTATAGATTTCTCAATTTCAAATAGTATCTCATCGTGTATTTGAAGTAGCATAAATGCCTGTCCTCCGTACTTCTCGTCTATCAGGCTCTGTAGCTTTATCATTACATATTTCATAATATCTGCCTCACTACCCTGTATTGGCATATTTATAGCTTCTCTTGCACTAGCAGATGCTATTCTCCTATTCCTAGACTTCAGTCCCCTCATATTGCGTGTAGTGCCAAACATTGTTTGGACATAGCCCCTATCTCTTGCAGTAGTTTCAATCTTTTTCATATACTCTCCTACTCCTACATATGCCTCAAAGTAATCCCTTATATATTCACTACTCTTCTCTACATCTATCTCCAGTAATCTAGCTAATCCATATGCTGTTTGTCCAAAAATCATTCCAAAGTTAATGGTTTTACCCAACGATCTTTCTTTTTTAGTAACCTTTTCTATATCTTTATCCAAAATCCTTGCTGCAGTGGCACTATGTATATCTAATTTGTCTATGAAGTCCTTTGTCAAAGCACTGTCTTTTGCAATATCCGCCATTATCCTTAGCTCCATTTGAGAGTAATCTATAGCCATGAAATTGAAGTTCTTACGTGCTACAAAACATTTCCTTACTTTTGGTGCCCATGCTCCATCCACTGGTATGTTCTGCATATTAGGGTTTACAGATGAGAACCTTCCAGAAGAGGTACCCATTTGTTTGAAATCTGTATGTACTACACTCTGTTTACTACTCTTAATTAACTCTAGTAGAGGTTCTACATAGGTAGAGGATATCTTAGACACCTCTCTGTAACCTAGTAGATGCTCTATTATTGAATGCATACCAGTCATACCTCTAAGTACAGCCTCTCTTGTAGATAGTTTGCGACTTTTCGGTAATTGAAGTTCTACAAAAAGAACATCTGCTAACTGTTTTGGAGAATTAATATTAAATTCATGACCAACTACATCATATATTGACTGTTTTAGACTCTCGAGTCTCTTGTCTACCTCTTTTTTCAAAAGCAGAAGCTTCTTCTCATCAACCGCTATCCCCCTATCCTCCATTTCTGCCAATATGCAGGATATTGGTAACTCTATATGTTTAAGTACATTTATTAAATAGTTGTTAGTTACACCCAAATATCCTTTTATACTGTCTTTTGTGTAGTCATAGAGCTCTATACTATTCACTTTCTCTACCTGTTTTTGATATGTAAGTTTCAGTATATCTATGACCTTCTTATACTCCATTGGAGAAATTCTCTCCCCCAAGACTTCATTGCTGTAATCAAAAGAGAGGTCTTTGAGTGCAAAAGATCTCTTTTCAGATTTAATAAGGTGTTCAAAGAGTCTAATATCAAATATTTTGGATGTATCAAACATATAAAGAGATATATCGGACACAAACTCCTCCCAGTTGTAAAATATGATATTGTTTTTAAGATTCTTCACCCATTCATACTCTTTGAAAAGATATATCTCATCCCTATCATCACACACTACGAGAAAGGGGGTATCGTCAACAGATTCGTCTTTAGAGATGTATGCGATATAGAGTTTGTCCGAATCATAGATATTAGACTTTACATCCTTAATGTCGCTCCATTTTAATTCGGACACCTTGCCTGTATTAAACATATCTAATTGAGAAGTATTCGTCTGAACCTCCGCTTCTCCAAATAGGTCATCTAGTTTATTAATTAACGATCTAAAGGCATATCTCTTAAATGTGTATGTAAGCTTGGTTCTATCAAAGTCTTTTAATACACAATCAGCAAGATTTATATCCAATCTCATATTTGTCTCAATGGTAGCTAGTTTTCTACTGAATTCTGCCTGTTCTATACTCTCTCCAAACAATTTCTGTTGTCTAGGAGCTATATCCTTAAGATTTCTATATATTTCATCTATATTACCGTACTTCTCTAACAAAGTTATAGCTCCCTTATCCCCTACTCCTTTTATACCAGGGATATTATCCGAACTGTCTCCTACAATGGCTTTGTAATCAACTACCTGCTCTGGGGAATATCCATATTTTTCCTTAACTTTCTTAGAATCGTATATGACAAGATTCTTAAAACCACCGTTAGGAAGAGACACAAAGACTGAGGGAGCAACTAGCTGTAAAAGGTCCTTATCACCACTAAGGATATACATATCGATGTTTTCATCCTTCCATTTCCCATCAATTACGAATTTTGAGAGGGTTCCGAGTATATCGTCGGCTTCAAAACCAGGCTTTTTGATAACGGGGATATTGAAAGAGTTTAAAACCTCTTCAACAAAAGGGAATTGGTCAATTAAAGATTGGTCTGTAGGTGCTCTAGTGCCTTTGTAATCTGCAAATATCTCATGTCTAAAGGTAGGTTCTGGGGTATCCATAGCGCACATTACGTAATCTGGTTCAAATGCTTCTAATGCTGCTAGAAGCATCGTAGTAAAGCCGTATACAGCATTTACTTGAAGACCGTCTTCTGTCTGTAAACTGGAAGGGTATGCATGGAAAGCTCGATGAATGATAGCGTTAGCATCAATAGCTAAGAAAATCTTTTTATCCTTGCTTGATAGTGTCATACCTCATTATACTAAAGTTCTTCCTAAACAAAAATCTTTTCGAATTCCTGTCCACTAAGAACCTCTTTTTCTAAAAGAAGTTCTACTAATTTCTCTACATACTCCTTCTTTTCCTCAAGTATCTTTTTAGCCTCTATATACGCATTATCTACCAACTCCTTTATCTCTTCATCTATTATCTTCGCGTATTCCTCACTGTATTCTCTACCTCCACCGTATGCATAGCCCAGATGTTTTGTTTCCTCAACATCGCCATATTTAATCATCCCCAATTTCTCAGACATACCATATTGTGTAACCATCTCTCTTGCTAGTTGGGATACCTGTTCAATGTCTGCACTTGCTCCAGTAGAAATTCGTCCTACAAAGATCTCCTCAGCGGCTCTACCAGCTACACCACTTCTTAGGTGGGCTAATATTTGGTCTTTGAAGAGGTGTTTTGTGTCTTTTTCGGGTAAATATACCGTTACACCACCAGATCTTCCTCTGGATATGATGGATATTTGTTCAACAGGGTCTGAGAATGGTGTAAACTTCGCAACAACAGCGTGTCCTGCTTCGTGATATGCTGTAGTCCTTAGATCTTCTTCATCCCTATCCTGAGCCTTTTTCTTTCTTCCTAGTTTAACTTTAAGATATGCTTCAGAGAGATCCTCCTTATTTATTACTACCCTATCCTCTAATGCTGCAGTTATCGCAGATTCATTCAAAAGGTTCTCTAAATCTGCTCCAGAGTACCCTATCGTCTTCTTAGCTAAGGTCCCAAGGTCCACATTCTCGTCAAATTTCTTGTTTTGAGCATGTACTACCAATATCTCCTCTCGACCCTTAAAATCGGGCATAGGGACCATCACAGTCCTATCAAACCTACCGGGTCTTAAGATGGCAGGATCTAGTACGTCTGGCCTATTGGTAGCAGCAAGAATGATAACATTGGTTCTCTCCTCTAAACCGTCCATCTCTACAAGAATTTGGTTTAGCGTTTGTTCTCCAGCACCAGAATGTAGTACTGTTCCTCTCTTCTTGGCTACAGCATCGATTTCATCGATAAAGATGATACATGGAGCAGTCTTACGAGCTTTTTTAAACAAATCTCTTACTCTTGAAGCACCAGCACCTACCAACATCTCTTCAAATTCAGAACCAGAGGTATGGAAGAATGGTACACCTGCTTCACCCGCTATTGCTTTAGCAAGTAGGGTTTTACCAGTTCCAGGAGCTCCTACTAGTAGTACTCCCTTTGGTATTCTAGCCCCTGCTTTTTCAAATTTCTTTGGATGCTCCAAGAAATCAACAATTTCAGTTAATTCAACCTTAACTTCATCGATACCAGCAACATCATCAAAGGATGATTTAGTTTTCTTACCCATGAGGAGCTTGGCTTTACTCTGTCCAAAGTCCATTATCTGTCCACCTGATTTCTGCATGTTCTTGATTAACACAAACCCCAAGTACAAAGCCCCAACTACCATTACAAGGGTAAGAACATCACCAAAGGTGACATCTACTCTGGGTTTGTAGTAAACATTCTCTAAGTTTTTAATATCAATATCAGAGTCGGATACAACACCGTAGAAATCTGTATCATTGGCAATTAGGGCATACTTTCTTACCAACTCCTCCTCACCATCCTCTTGGATATTGTAATCAAGGGTTACAATATTATCTTTTATTACTATCTCATCGTAGTGTTCATCTGAAATATCTTTAACTATTTCACTTAAACTAACCTCATCGCCTTTGAAACTTAAGGCTGTGATGACGAAGTTGATTGCAAATGTTAGAACTAATGAACCGATTAGTATGGCTAGTATTCTAGAAGCTGTACTTCCTTTTGGTTTAACAACTTTGATAATCATGTTCTTTTTGTTTTTCTTTTCGACAGTTTTCTTGAGTTTTTCTTTCTGGGACATAGTACGAGAGTTTTAATTTATCATAATATGGTGAGAGGTGGAATCGAACCACCGACCTTAGGTTTATGAGTCCTATGCTCTAACCTTCTGAGCTATCTCACCTAGTTGCTAGCCATTATACCAAAAGATTTACTAATTAGCTTTACCAGAGTAATTCCCCGTGTCTGTATTTATTTTAATAACATCTCCTGTTTCGATAAAGAGGGGTACATTGAGAGTGAAGCCTGTTTCTACCTTTACATTCTTGGTTGCAGCATTTGCAGTATTACCTCTTACTGCAGGAGTAGCTTCTACTACCTCTAGTTCTACAGTTGCGTTACCTTTGAGATTGATAATGTTGTCTTCAAACTTCATAACAAGGCATGTTTCTCCTTCTTTGAGGAAGTGAATGTAATCACCTACAACTTTCTTACTTACACTAAGAGTTTCGTATGAGGTGGTATCCATAAAGTAGAGAGAGCTATCATCAGAGTAGAGATATTGTACTTCTATTGTTTCAGGTTGAATGTATTCTATCTTAGTTCCTGCCTTTATCGTTTTCTCTATCTGTGTCCCTTTATCAAGGGCTTTCATCTTCATTATTATCAACCCACCTTGTCTTCCTTGAGTTTTTAACTTCCTGTCTACTAAGAAGAAAATCTTACCCTCTTCTCTAATATACATCCCTTTTACTGGTTGGTCTGTGAGTGGCATAGTTTTATTAATTTCAATTTAGTTTTGCAACATTAAGAGACCAAGGGTATTCGTAAACACCACTATATCACAGTTATCACAGGATTTCTACACAACAGTCTGCTTTACCATGTAGAGATTACCCTATTGAAACAAAATTCAAAATTAGACCACCATACAGAATAATAAGATTTATTCGTTGGAAAAGTCCTGTATATTTTAAAATCCCTTTACCTTCCTTCCCAAAGGCTAAGAATATTCCAAAACTGACAATTCCTAAGATGAAGATAATGATGTTTACGGTTACACTTGTATTAAATTCAGGTATCGAAATAGCCCAAAGGGGATTAAAGATTAAGAAGAGAAATCCTAGACCAGAAGCAATACCGTGTATCTTTCCCGAGGTACTCTCTTTACTTCCTCTAGAATCTTCAGGATAAATTCCTGCGATTATACTACCTATTCCAAAAGCGACAATACCCAAAATATATAGGTTGTGACTCCAACAGAGATTGTTAAATAGTCCATATTGTCCAATTGCGAAAATAGTAAATAGAAAGCCACTAATGATTAAACTCCAACCTCCTTGTTTCTGTACTGGGCTTTCTCTTGTTCCCAATGTACTGATTGTATCAAAGAGATGATTGTAATTAGGGTATTTAAATCCTAGAAAGACGGGTGTAATTAAATCAGAGAGAGAAGCAATTAACAAAACTATTAAATACGTATTCATTTTATTGAGTAATTGTAAATGGTTGCGGGGGTTGGATTCGAACCAACGACCTTCAGGTTATGAGCCTGACGAGCTGCCACTGCTCTACCCCGCGATTATACGGATTGATTATATCAAAATATCAATGTTTTTGGCAAATTAGTACCCTTCTACTACAAACCTCACCCACTCATCCCACATACTTACCTCCTCTATATCACTCTCTGGATTAAGAATATCGCCTACCCTCTGCATACCTATCTCTACCAATTCATCACTTATCACAAACACTACTTCATTCTCCTGTCCATAGTTTAGTCTATCCCTAGCCTCCCTCTCTAAGTGATCTGTTGTACTAGCCTCCTCTATTTCCAACGAAAGTTCCAAATTCTCTATCCTTAACTCATCAACCTCATGCTCTGCTTGTTTAAGCAAAGAGATCTTTTGTCCCATCTGTTTGAAGGATCTAACTACACTAAGGATCATAAGGAGAGAAACTCCCAGTAAGATTATCTTACCAATACCACTATTAAAAACCCTATTAACAAAACTTTCCCTTTCTTTTGTCTTCTTATTTCTCCTTTGTTTAAAGTCATATCTTACTTTGTTCATATTACATATTAGCAAATAGCAACCCAAAAGGAAATTTATTATAGTAAAGATTATATACAAATGTTTTGCAATTGCTCCCAACTTATAGTATATTATGCTAAGACTATTAATTAAGTAACTACTACATTGATAAAGGTAAGAAATTCCAATTTTGCTCAGTTTCATAAAAACTTCCTTGTCGACCTCAAAGAGAAAGGTCGTTCAGAGTCCACCTTAATTGCTTACGCCAAAGATACGGAGCAATTGCTCAACTTCTTTTCAGACAAAGGGGTTCTAAAACTAGAGGAGACTTCTATAGAAATACTAGAGCTCTATAAAAAATATTTACAGGATAGTAACTATACACCAAAGAGTGTTTCAAGAAAGATAAATAGTACAAGAACATTCTATAAATATCTTGTAGAGACTAATTTGCTCCCAGACAATCCTTCTGACAAGTTAGCACACCCTAAGTTTGAGACCAAACCTCCTAGAGTACTCTCTGAGATGGAATATAGAGCACTAAGAGATGTGAGCAGAGTTGACACAAGACTCTACTCTATCATTGAGATATTGCTTCAGACAGGTATTAGGATTGGGGAGTTAGCTGCACTTACCATTGATGATATGAGAACTCATCAGACAGGAACTAAATCAATAAATATTCTCTTTATCGCAGAATATGGTAGTCATCCTTCAAGAAAGGTACCTCTAAATGCTTCTGCAAAGAAAGCAATTGATGATTACTTAGAGATTAGACCAGAAACAGAAGAAGAAACCCTCTTTATCACAAAGAATGGTAGACCATTACTTGTTAGAAATATTAGGACTACGATAGATAAGGCGTTTGAGAGAGCAGGTATTAAGAATGCTAAGGTAAATGATCTTAGAAATACATTCATATCTCATCATCTAGCTAACGGTGTAAGTCTAGTAACTGTTTCTAAACTAGTAGGTCATAAGAGACTCTCTACTACAGAGAAGTATCTAAACCTTGTAGAGAGTAAGAAACCAGAAGCAGAGAAGAGTCTAAAGGAACTTTAAATTTCCAACACATTAAACGAACATGACGGAAAAACCAACGACCGAACTGATAGCAATCTCCATGGAAGAAGCATGTCAGAAACTTGCTGAGCTAGAAAAGTACATTCCAGACGATACATCAAACGGATTACTCTATGAGTACGGACGTTTTTTGGTAGATTATCTCAATCCAGAACTAAATTCAAAGGGCTTCTACTTCGGGTGTAGTCTCGCGCTTTACGATTTGCAAAGGGGTGTAAACGGATTCACAGGTGAACCAATTCAAAGTGGATTCTCGCATTATCCACCGATAATTTTTAATCTTTTGAGAGCAGAGATTCCTCGTATCGCTGATGCAATTTTTCCAGAGGATTTCGCCCAGGAGGTAAAACAGCACATCGAAGAGGTTGAGAAAAGCATTTACGGAACCACTCCACCAGAGGCTTAAAGCTACTCACAAAATACTTCTACCCCTAATCCACACAGTGCTTCTTTCATTGCATCATTCTCTGACTTAAGCATATCAATATCAGAATCATGACTATCTACTTGCTCAACTAGAGCAACAAACTCTTCATTTTCACTTAAATCACCCAAAGTCTCTATCTCTATCTGCTGTTCCTTGATAGCCTCAATCAAGATTGCCCCTATCCTAGCATATGATACTCCCCAATATTCTCCGTTAGTATCAACAATCTCTGGGAAATACCCCTCTACCTCTTGAGCAATTACACCAATCTCTGTATTGTCTGTTCCAATAAAGTTGTACCTCACTCCTCTCATACCAAGAACACTCTCCAAAGCATTATCAATAGTATCAACATTCTCTTTAAGACGAATATCTGAATTAGAAGTCCAAGAAGTTGCATCTTGGGCTATATAGACACCATTATCATCATCATCATCTGTGATATATAACCTATCAGAATTATTACCATCATTGAAAATATTCCATTTCACAGTCCCACTTTCCGACAAGTTAATTTCCGCATCATTATTTAACCCTGTATCAATAGTTAAGACGGTATCACCTGAAGATTCAAGCTCTAAGATACTCACAGGTGCAAGTGCACCGATACCTACATTACCTCCCATAACACACATTGAACTTGTTTGATTACAAGTCCTTGGAGTAGCATCTAAACCAATAGCCACAATATGGGAGTTTGGTCCCGCGGTAATTGAATTTCCAATTGTAAATCCATAAAGTCCCGAAGCAGTTGTGCTATAACCCGTTGCAGTTGCACCAGTCGCTGAAGCAGTTGTATCAAAACCCATTGCAGTTGATATCTGCCCTGAAGCTGTAGTAGCACGACCCATTGCAGTTGCATAATCATTTGAAGCGGTTGTGTGAGCACCCATCGCAGTTGTATATAAATCTGAAGCAAGTGTATAAGAACCGAACGCTGTTGAAACAGATGCTGTAGCTCTTGTACTCTGACCTGTTGCAACTGACCAAGATCCTATATTAGCATCATTCCATTGAGTACCATCTACATCTCCTGCTCTAAAAGCTGCCTTCCTTGGATACCACATCATTCTTACCCCTGATCCAAGATTTGGTTCTGTCCAACCAGAAACCAATGCTCCAGTAGCCAAAACAGATCCATCACCACTAAGTTCTAATGATGTCCTTGGAGTATTTGTATTAATACCAACATTATCTGTACTTGCATCTACAAAAAGCAGGTTTGCTTCTGTATCACCTTCAATTCTAAAATCAACATCCAAGCTGTATTCATTAATTACAACTGAATCACTGACCCCTTCTATAAGACTCAACATCCTCACTCCACCTGCCCTTATTTCAAGACTATCCTCATCTTCAAAATCAATATATGTATCTAGATCAGTCCGACGAACAATCTGAGATCCAACATATAAAGATTTACCAATTTCAATATACTGATCAACATATAGAGATCCACTTCCAAAAATATGAGTTGGTGTTGCATCACCAACGATAACCTCTCCTCTACTTTTTATAGACATTCTAATATCACCTTTTGCTACTTCAGTTGAATCAGCATTATTATCCGTAGCAAATATTAAATCACCTCTGCCATAAGTATCTGTTCTATTGAAAAATATACCTCCTTTTGCAGGACTTGTACCTAAATTCCCTGATACAGCAAACAACAATCCTGCTTCATCATCGTTACCCCCATCTGAATCATGAATAAGGATTCTTGCTTCATCATGATCTCCTGAGATTTGGAATTTATGAATTGGAGATGAAGTCCCAATTCCCAACCTATTATTGGTGTCATTCCAGAAAAGGTTTGCGTTATCCTGAGACAACAAACCACTTGCCCCAAAGAATGGCATAGATCCTGTGGCCATATCTACTAGACTTAATGTTTCTCCTGTGTTGAGCAATAGATCATCACCAGATGTGGTCGGTGAAAGATTTGTACCAGTTTTTGTCCAAACCGCAACACCTCCTACACTTGCCCAAGTTAATGTTCCACTACCATCTGTTTGCAGTACTTCACCATTAGCTCCATCTACAGTTGGAAAACTGTAAGTATTGTTAAATCTAACTACTCCACTCTCACCAATTGCCATTCTTATGATTCCACCATTCCTAAACGACAAGTCCCCTGAAAAGGCAGATTTTATAATATCCGATTCTTTTGTACCAGAGATGAATTGCACCCGTGTATCATTATTGGTAGTACCACCATTTTCAATAGTTATTCCAGTATATCCCATATTAAGGGCATCATATACATGGAGTTGGCTAGTAGGGCTGTTTGTCCCAATCCCTACCCTATCATTCCCAGCATCAACAAAGAACATATCGGTATTATCATCACTCTCTATTCTAAAGTCCTGATCCGTACTACTCTCATTAAAAACAATCTCACTCAAGGAGGCAGTTAGAATATCATTGGCTGTACTAAACCCATCATCTAATATTCGCAAGTGAATTGCATCTGAATATGCCACTATATCAAAAGCTCTACTTCCAGAGGTATTACTTGTCGCATACCACTCAGACCTAGGGGAACTTCCACGAATATGAACCGCTCCTGCTGATCCATCTCCTTCTATGTATAAATTTCTACCAGAAATCCCCGTTTGAGTTGTAGATCCAATTAAAACATCATCCGAGGTATTAGTAGCATACATCGTACCAGTACCAGCACCTGTCCAATCAGTATCTGAACCACCTGCTGTTGCCCAACTCAAAGCTCCAGTACCATCTGTTTGCAAAACCTGACCACTAGTACCATCAGTAGTTGGGAAAGTATAGGCACCATTAAATTGTACTGCTCCTGCTGAAGAGATATTTAATCGATATGCATTATTCACTCGGAAAAACATAGAATCTGTTCCATGATCATATCCCACCTGTCCAATGAGGTTGTTCTCAGGATCACCAAACACTATTCTACCCGAACCTGTGTTGGTAGTTAGTAGCGACAAGTAAGATTCATTACTATTCTCTATAGTTATATAACTGTGTGCAACTGGAGTAGCACCAGAGGCTCCAGCAAGAACATGAATCATGGTATTACTATGAGGGGCATTTGTACCTACTCCAACCTGACCGTGAGCATTAATTATAAATGGAGTAGTATCCGCACTCTGATCATTAACCACTAAACTATTACCACTCCCTAAGTTTGTAAATTGGTATGCGTTAGTTGTGGAATCAGAGTCTGTAGAAAATACTGCATTACCATCATTAGCTATTGTCAAAGAGTTTTGAAGAGCACCAAAAGCACCACCTGTTTGGAAAACATAGTCACTCCCTTGCTGTACTAATTGAGAATATGTTGAAGTATTGAAATCCACTGAAGCCATAGTTCCCCGACCACCAGCTAAAGCATTTGTTCCCCCAATCACTATCCCATGTCCATCAGTATCAACTAATAAATAATTTCCTGACGCTGTAGCTGCCTGTGTATTTGAAAACCTTGCTATTACATTATCTGTATTTACTTCATCTTCAGTAATGTATAGTCCATAGCCTGTACCAGAATGATTTATCTGCACACCATTCGGATTGTTTGTAGTATCGTTTTGATTTACTACTAAACCAACATTGTTAGAAGTATCTGAAACCGTTATCTCAACAGCTCCAGTATCAGCTGTGATTTGTCTTCCAACACCTGCACCACCAGAGTCGTAGGCTTGATCTAACGTTCCACTACCACTACCTGTTGCAAATGCAAGCCACCCAGTGTTAGTTCCACTTCCCGTATGTTTTATATACATATCCCCACCAGTTCCATCAATAGCTAAATCACCAATTGAACCAGTTACGGAACTTTCTGGTGTTGCGTCTGTTCTAAATATTTGGAAATCTCCTGCTGTGTTTTCTAGAGTTAGTATTGCTGATGTATTTACTGCATTGCTATCTATATGGAGTATTGTCGAGGGGGTAAGTATTCCAATACCGATATTCCCTCCATTAAAATAGGTATCTCCATTTCCATTAATTTTAACTGTATTTACATTATTATCTTTAATATTTAACGAATTTTCACTATTACCATTAACTTGAATAGATACAGCAACATCACCACCTGCAGACTCATATACCTGAAGTGGATTCTCCCAAGCATCTATCGGGCTAATAAGCATCTGTCCAGTATTTATATGAATATTTCCACTGACTTCCAATACCTCTCCTGGAGTTGTTGTCCCTATTCCTAACCTGTTCGTAGTATCATTCCAAAACAGATTAGCATTATCCTCTACCACTTCACTACCTGAAGTAAAGAGAAGAGAACCAGCTGTATATGCTGCTGGAGTATCTGTAAGAGCCAAGAATGTGGAAGCTCCACTACCTGTTGCAAAAGATAACCACCCTGTATTAGTTCCACTTCCAGAATTCTTTATATACATCTCTCCACTACTACCATCTACTGCCAAGTCCCCTATCGATCCTGTTACAGAACTCTCCGGTGTTGCATCTGTTCTAAATACTTGGAAATCTCCTGCTGTGTTTTCTAGAGTTAAGATTGCTGCTGTGTTTGCTGCATTGCTATCTATGTGAAGTATTGATGAGGGGGCAATCGTTCCCATTCCTACTTCTCCACCCATAATACACATTGAATTAGCTTGATTGCATTGAAGAGTAGCCATATCATCTAAACCAATTGCCACAACATAATCTGCATCTGCGGTAATACGATGACCCATTGCAATAGAATGATTACCAGCAGCCCGCGCTACGTTACCTATTGCAATAGCATGCTCACCAACAGCCGTCACTGATGTACCCATTGCAACGGAATAATCACCATTAGCAATTCCCCACCCTAACGCAACAGAATAACTCCCCTGGGCATCCGAATGAAAACCTAATGCGGTTGCTCCTACGTCAGTAGCGTATGCACCACCCCCTATCGCAACAGTATTAGATTCAGTAGCAAAAGCACCACCCCCTATTGCAACAGATGTACTTCCTGAAGCAACTGATTCTTCTCCTGCTACGAATGAATAATCTCCTGAAGCAATATTATCAAGTCCGAATGCAACTGAATACTCACCGATATTTGCGTCATCCCAGTGATCGTCATCTACATATCCTGCTCTAAAGGCAGCTTTCCTTGGATACCACATCATTCTTGTTCCTGCTCCTAAGTTTGGTTCTACCCAACCTGAACCAAGTTCACCAGTTGCTAGAATAGCTCCGTCACCACCCATAGCGCCATTACCAATATCTAATGCTACTCTTGGAGTTACATTTCCAATCCCAATATTATCTGTTAAAACTTTCTGGTAAATATATCCATTTACACTATCTCTTTCCCATGGAGAAGCACTAGAAACTTGAACATCTACATATCCCTTATCCACCAAAGAACGATCTATGAAGTGGGCAGAATAGTCAGCAGCGTAAAGAGCTCCTCTACTACTCAAAAGATCAGTGATTGTGATATTATCCCCTACTTCAAGACTAACTCTATTTGCAGGCCCTCCTGGATCATGATAAAGGAGATTTGAAACATGATTATAAACTATCCCAGAATCAATTAACCCATCAGTCATGTTAAATTCTACTTGATTTCCCCCTGTTCCAGAAATCAATCTATTCTCAGATATTGTTCCATCGTCTGTGTAGATATTGCTCGTGGTAGCACTAGTAGCAACCTGCACCCAACCAATGTTAGTGCCAGTACCAGAATTCTTTATATACATCTCTCCACTACTACCATCTACTGCCAAGTCCCCTATCGATCCTGTTACAGAACTCTCCGGTGTTGCATCTGTTCTAAATACTTGGAAATCTCCTGCTGTGTTTTCTAGAGTTAAGATTGCTGCTGTGTTTACTACGTTGCTATCTACATGAAGTATTGTTGAAGGGGCAATTGTTCCCATTCCTACTTCTCCACCCATAATACACATTGAATTTGCTTGGTTACACTGAAGTCCCATCATATTATCTAAACCAATAGCTACAACATAATCTGCATTTGTATTAATACGATGACCCATTGCAATAGAATAATCACCATCAGCATACGCGCTTCGACCCATTGCAATTGAGTAATTACCAACAGCCCACGGATTCATTCCTAACGCAAGAGCATAATCCCCAGAACCCCGTGCACCTGAACCTATTCCAACTGCTTCAATTCCAAGACCCCGTGCCTGAGACCCAATTGCAATAGCACCAAATGAAGTAGAACTTGCTCCTGACCCTATTGCAACAGAAACAGTTCCTGAAGCAACTGTTTCCTCTCCTGCTGCGAATGAATAATCTCCTGAAGCAATTGAATCAAGTCCGAATGCAACGGAAAAATCACCAATATTTGCATCATCCCATTGATCATCTTCTACATGCCCAGCTCTAAAAGCTGCTTTCCTTGGATACCACATCATTCTTGTTCCTGCTCCTAAGTTTGGTTCTATCCAACCTGAACCATATTCACCAGTTGCTAAAATAGCTCCGTCACCACCCATAGCACCATTACCAATATCTAAAGCTACTCTTGGAGTTACATTTCCAATCCCAATATTATCTGTTAAAACTTTTTGATAAATATATCCATTTACACTATCTCTTTCCCAAGGTGAAGCACTAGAAACTTGAACATCTACATACCCCTTATCCACCAAAGAACGATCTGCAAAATTGGCAGAGTAATCACCTGAATATACTACTCCGACTTGTGCTGCTCCAACCCTATCATCAGTAAATCTAAATGAATTTGTACTATCATCTAAATGGAAACTAAAATTAGGAGCATCAAAAGAAAAGTCTCTTCCAGCTTTAACTTCATACTTAACAGAACCACCATCATCATCTATTTCATAAGAAGGCATATTCATAAAGAAAGAATTACCACCTCCAACTTGATTATCAAGTGCTCCCTGCCATGTTAATGCACCAACATGATCATCAACATACTCTTTATCAACAAGCGATCTGTCTACAAAATTAGCAGAATAATCTTTATCATAAGTAGCACCCTGAAATGATGTATCTCCTGTATATATTTCCATTAACCCTGTTTCCAACCTAAGAGATGTTTCATTTGCTCCTCCTCCAACAGTATTTCCTTTTAATGACAAAACTCCTGCATTATTACCTACAACCATTGCCGCTTGGAATGTTGCATTATTCTGTGCATACATCTGAAAGAAAGATGGCTCTATATCAAATCGACTCCTACTTGCACCACTATCAACAATTATTGCAGAAGTATCTTCATTTATTTCATAAGTAACCCAATTATTCAGTATATGCAAACTATTACCATTAGCATTAACAGTTCTAGCACCTGTCAATGTACCATCAGCATTATAGATATTCACCACCCCACCAGTTATTGCATCATCCACATACTCTTTATCAACCAAAGACCTGTCTGTAAATCCTGTAGCATAATCAGCCGCATATTCAAATCCCTTGGTTATAGCTCTGTTATCTGTAATGATTGAATCTACATTATTAACATCTATATCAAAATTAGAAGTAGTATTAGTCACATACCAGAATAGTGAATCCTGATGCCCTATTTCAAATTGACCAGCACCAGATGCTGCAAGCTTTAATATTGCTCCATCATATTCTATTTCAGCATCTGTTCCATAAAAGCCATATGCACCCAAATTATTAAACCATAAGTGATTTCCATTACCATCAATACTTCTAACTCCTGTCAATGTACCGTCAGCAGTATAAATATTATCCACTGCTAAGGTCGAACTATCTACCCAATCAGTTCCACCTACAGTTGAGACCAGAACTTGCCCTGCTGTTCCAGCATCATCACTAGTATCAAAAAACGCCCCTTCTAATCTCATATCATCTGCAATGTGAAGTGATACTGTAGGAACTGACACCCCCACTCCTACATTTCCATTATTAAGTATCACAAAAGATGTTGTTCCATTATTCTGTACCTCAAACAGACTACCCGTACCTATCTGATTAATAATTAGGGCTGGAGTCACATCATTAGAAGTCATCTGTACATTACCTGCTGAGTTAAACACTACATTACCTGAGTTCTCTGTCTGTATATTCACATCCTCACTATCACCAAACAAGCCTCCTGCTGTATGTGCGTAGGGATTACTAGAAAGAGGAATTCTTGGTGTTGCCTCTCCATCTGCTCCTACCTTTACTCCTATGTAGTACTCATCTGTGAAGTCCATATATGCAGGGAAGGAAACACAAGTACCTAATCTCTGTCCAAAGATACCCTCTGCATCTGGATCTATCTGCATACAATTACCTACTACTTGATCATATGTTTCTGTCCAAAGAAGGGGGCCTGTAGAAGATGGTATATCACTAGGTGCTCCAGTACTGATATTATTGTAGATTGAGAACTGTATGGTGGTAGGGTCTGCAATTGGTGTTCCTACATTGTCTTTAAGTTTACCTTGGTAGTTAAGATTTTCTGGGATTGCAGCTTGCACTTGGATGGTAAAAAGAAGCAGAAAAGCACATACGAGTAGGAGTATTCTTTTTTTAGATGAGGGCAGATTATCCATCTATACTTTTCTTAAGTTTTACTAACTAAATAGTAGTACACTATATACTGTATACGATACCACTAAATAGATACTAGACGCAAGAGAATATATACTAGGAAAGAATTTACGTAACATTGCCCTGTTAGAAAAAAAGGGTTATAGGAACACCCCCACTACTCCTCACACCAACTATATGAGTCGTCCTTTGTACAAAGTTCATCCTCCAACACACCAAGCTGATCTTCTATATCACTTACTTGTTCGAATAGTGCCATAAAGTCTTCATTCTTACTTAAATCACCTAAAGTCTCTATCTCTATCTGTTGCTCTTGTACTGCGTTAATAAGAGGTACTATAAAGGTTGAGTAACTTAAAGAGTAGAAGTCGTCTTCACTCTGTGGTTTGTTCAATCCACTAAACTCAACACCTTCAAGCGCTGCTTCTACCTCTTGTGCAATAAGGCCGGTATACTCTATGCCCTCCTGTCCTTCTGCTTTGTAATTAAAAGTGACAGGGTTTAGCTTGTTGATAAACTCAAGACCTAGGACACTCTCCTCTATATTCTCTTTCAAGCGTCTGTCTGATGGGTAAGACCATGCTACTTGCCCTTCAATAGCGGTAACAGAACCATTACCAATCCTCACCTTGTTACTTGCGTTAACAGTAGTAGTATCTCCAATAGCTGTAGCGTTTGTCAGATTAGCGGTACTTACATTTGCTTGATTTCCAATTGCAGTATTGCTAGAGCCAGTGGTGTTTGTATTGAGAGCGCTACGACCAACAGCAGTATTGTAATTCCCCGTGGTAGTACCAAAAAGAGCATTACGACCGTCAGCTACATTTCCTATTCCTGAAGTGTTACTGTAAAGAGCATTATGTCCAGTTGCTGTATTTCCAGTTGCTACATTAGAATAAAGAGCGTTGTATCCACTGGCTGTATTATATTGTCCTGTGCTATTGGTATAAAGCGAGCCATCACCAATAGCTGTATTATAATTCCCTGTAGTATTGGTGTAGAGAGCATCATGACCAAGTGCTGAGTTCCTACTTCCTGAGGAAGTAGATAAAAGTGAACTATCACCAATAGAGGTATTGTATTGCCCAGTATTATTCGCTGCGGTAGGGCTTCCTCTTAATGCCTCATAACCAACCGCAGTATTATAGGTATCTCTACCAGTTGCCCTGTTATCTGCATAAAACATTGCATTAGATCCCATTGCTGTACTTCTGCTATTAGCTATATTGTAGTAAAGAGCACGATAGCCACTAGCCGTATTATGACTTCCTGCAACATTAGAACGAAGAGCAGTGAACCCCATAACAGTATTGTAATCCCCTGTGGTATTATCAGTAAGAGAATAGGCACCAGTAGTTGTATTATAACTCCCAACAGTGTTGTCAACGAAGGCGCTATAACCATTAGCCGTATTACGATTTCCTATAGTATTAGCACTTCCTACCTCAATACCTACAAAAGTATTATAATATCCTTCGTGAGGATTTACATGAGAAAGGTTCGTTCCACCATTTCCAACAACCAAAGATCCAGTAAACCCATCTTCTGCTTGAGCGTTGTAAAGAGTTTGTTCTCCATCTATCTTTATTGCCTGCGATATATCAATATCTCCACCACTCTCTATCTTAAGTCTCTCTACATCGTTTGTAAGGAAGCTCAATGCAAAAGCATCTGTATTACCCAATGTCCTGTCTGCTCCTCCTGCTTCTCCTCCATCTGAATAGTCTCCACCACTACCACCAGTAGCAAACTGTGTCCAGCCGGTATTAGTTCCACTACCACTCGTTTTAAGATACATAGTCCCATTATTACTATCCACCACCAAATCACCTACCGAACCAGTCACTGTACTCTCTGGAGTTGTATCTGTCCTAAATATTTGGAAATTACCAGCACTATTCTCTAATGTTAACATTGCAACTGTATTAGCTGCATTGGAATCAACATGCAAAGTAGAACTTGGTGAAACTATCCCTATACCAACCATCCCAGTATCTCCCTGTGGGAATATTAAAAACCTACTATTCGCTGGTGCGAAGGTTTGTCCTCCATCATCATATCCCCAAATAAAGGTTCCATCACCTGAACTTGCCCTCATATTCCTACCACCAGTAAACGAAGACCTTCCAGCTGCATACGAATCCTGTCCAATAGCTGTTGAAATTGTTCCAGAAGCAATCGTTCCCCAACCCAATGCCGTTGAACTTTCTCCAGAAGCTGTTGTGTCATAACCCAGCGCTGTTGACCTTACTCCAGAAGCCGTTGTATCACGACCCATTGCCAATGCATACTCTCCTGATGCAGTTGTACCATATCCAAAAGCCATTGCCTGTTGAGCCGAAGCTAAGGTCCCCATACCTATCGCCGTAGAATAATCTGCCGAAGCAGTTGAAGAATATCCTATCGCTGTTGAAGAAGTACCTGAAGCGTCTGTAAGACGGCCTAGTGCTGTTGCATAATTCCCTGGTGCAGTCGCGTTCCAACCAAAAGCCATTGAAATACTCCCCACATTAACATTATCCCACTGAGTACCATCTACCATTCCAGCTCTGAAAGAGCCCTCAGACTTATCAAAGAACATTCTATGATCATGATCTGTATTCCCATCATCTGCTAATTGACTAGACCCAAACACAAAATCGTCTGTAGCTAATGTACCAGGTGAATTACTAGTCACATTAAGTGTAGTACTAAATGCTCCTCCACTCCCACCTGCCAACAAATCATTAGATGTTGAGCCGTCATAGAAGTATAGCTCTGTACCATTCCACCATAGATCTCCTGAATTTGGTGATGTTGGATCTATACCAGCGGATGTCTCTAATCTTAATTGTGAACTAGAGGCAGTAGTTGGAGCTAGATGAAGTAAGGCTGTAGGACTACCTGTTCCAATACCTACTTCTCCTCCCATAATACACAGGGAATTAGCTTGATTACATGTTCTGTAAGTACTATCTAAACCAATGGCTACAATATTAGAGTTTGTTCCTGCTGTAATCGACTGTCCAATTGAAGTTGTATAAAGCCCTGAAGCAACTGTTTGATAACCCATTGCTGTCGAATAGTTTGCTGAAGCTTCTGTTTCAAAACCCAATGCTGTTGAAGTCTCCCCTGAAGCGACTGTATTTTCACCCACTGCTATCGAATTCTCTCCTGTAGCCTCAGTGTTATAACCCATTGCTGTTGAATAGTCCCCAGAAGCTTCTGTACCATAACTCATTGCTATTGAATAACTCCCCGAAGCATCAGTATTACGCCCCATGGCTACTGCATTTATTCCGGAAGCGATTGTATCACGACCAAATGCTGCTGAGTATACCCCAATATAAGCATCATCCCATTGAGTCCCCGTTACACGACCAGCTCTGAAAGAGCCCTTAGACTTATCAAAGAACATTCTATAATCATGATCTGTATTCCCATCATCTGCTAGTTGACTAGATCCAAAAACAAAATCGTCTGTAGCTAATGTACCCGGTGAATTACTAGTCACATTAAGTGTAGTACTGAATGCTCCTCCTCCTGAACCAAAAGCAACCCAACCAGTATTTGTAGCATCACCAGTGTTCTTGATATATAACACACCGTTAGTACCATCTACTGCTAAATCACCAACTGAACCTGTTATTGCAGATTCCGGTGTAGCATCTGCTCTAAACACCTGGAAGTCACCAGCAGTATTTTCTAAAGTTAATATTGCTGTTGTATTAGCAGAATTACTATCTGCATGCAATATACTGTCTGGATCTATAGTCCCAATTCCTACCTCTCCATCTGTTTCTATTCTCATACTCTCATTCAATGTTCCATCACTAGTAAAGAACTGTAGGTATCCATATGTAATACTAGTATGTATTGATCCAGTAATTTTAGCACTCACCCTACCAGCTCCATTACTATTGTAAAACTCAATATTTGAAATAGCACCAGTTCCAGACTGGTTCCTACTTAATCGCAGTGTTGTGTCAGCTATACCCTCAACCTCAAGGAGAGTCCCCGGTGTGTTAGTACCTATCCCTATCCTATTGTTATCAACATCTGCAAAGAAAAGATAGGAATATGCATCACCTTCAATACGGAAGTCTAAAGTACTTATTCCACCATCATTCCATGCAAATCCGGCAGTTCTAGTTAGTAACAGGACATCACGATAATTCCCAACATCAAATCTAATTGTATCATCATCAATTCCTTCCTCTACTTGAATCCCTGTGTCTAAATCAGCATCCCAAATAGCATCTGAGGAACTTCCCCCACCTGCCAACAAATCATTAGATGTTGAGCCATCGTAGAAGTATAGCTCTGTACCATTCCACCATAGATCTCCTGAGTTAGGAGTTGTTGGATCTGTACCCGCTGATGTTTCTAATCTAAATTGTGCTCTAGAAGTAGTAGTTGGAGCTAAGTGAAGTGAAGCTGTAGGAGCTACTGCCCCAATACCAACTTCTCCTCCCATAATACACAGGGAATTAGCTTGATTACATGTTCTTGCAGTACTATCTAAACCAATGGCTATAATATCGCCGTTTATTCCTGCAGTAATTGCCCTCCCTATTGCGGTTGTAGCTACCCCAGAAGCAGTTGTTTGATAACCTATTGCAGTTGATGCATTTCCTGAAGCTGTGGTACTCCAACCTATTGCAGTTGATCCCTGTCCCGAAGCCTCTGTCTCACGACCCATTGCAGTTGCATAGTCATTCGAAGCCAGTGTATATCCTCCCAGTGCCGTTGAATGAGCTCCCGAAGCAGTTGTTACCCAACCTAGAGCTGTGGATGTGTATGCCGAAGCAGTTGTGTCATAACCCATTGCAGTTGAATAGGTACCGACACTGCCGTCATCCCACTGAGTGCCAGACACACCCCCTGCTCTAAAAGCTGCCTTTCTTGGATACCACATCATTCTTGTTCCTGCTCCAAGATCTGGTTCTGTCCAACCTGCGCTATAAGTTCCTGTTGCTAAAATGGCTCCATCGCCACTAAGTTCTAGTGCTGTTCTAGGAGTTGCCGTTCCAATTCCTATATTATCAGTCAGAACTTTCTGATAAATATATCCATTTACACTATCTCTTTCCCATGGAGCAACACTAGAAACTAGAACATCTACATACCCCTTATCAACTAAAGAACGATCTACAAAATTAGTAGAATAGTCAGCAGAATATCGAAGCCCTAAACTACTATCCGTCCTAACTGTCCCAAAAGTAGAAGCATCTAATATTATAGAGGATATTCCTGTACCAGAACCTCCTTGATTATCATCCGACAACATCACAACACTTGATTGTGTAGCTCTAAAGTGATTAATTGTATTCCCAAGTGCCGCCGCACTTAATCTTGCATCTCCCATATTAAGATTCACCGCAGCAGAAACAGAAGAAGTGTCTGTTGAATCAAATCGAAGTGTATAGTCTCCAGAAACTTGTGTATTTTCTACCAATATCCCCCCTAACTGAATAGTTCCAGAGTCATTTGTAAGTCCATTATTGGCAGGGACATTATTCACAATACCATCTACATACCCTTTATCAACTAAAGAACGATCTACAAAATTAGCAGAATAGTCAGCACCATATTGGAACCCTGCAAAACTACCATAACTTGAAGTAATTGTTGTTATTTCATTACCAATATTAAAGTCTGTAGAAGTTCCTCCTCCACTTTGTTCTATATGCATATTCCAATTAGTATCGTCCATCGATACATTGGAATAATAATTTTCAAAAGACACCTTATCATCAAAAGTTAATTGAATATTTGCATATTGTGTTCCCTGCAGTGTCAAATTATTTCCACCAGTATTGAGTGTTCTATCACCTGTCAAAGTTCCATTTACTGTATATATATTACTTATGGTAGAACCAGTTGCTACCTGTACCCAACCAGTATTGGTTCCATCACCAGTGTCTTTAAGATAAAGTGCTCCACCAGTATTATCCATAAAGAGAGAACCCAACTGAGCAGTAACAACACCCTCTGGTGTAGCATTACCCGTAAAGAAACCAACTGAGTCTGAATTGGTTGAATCAGTAAAACGAAGGAACTCTGTATTCTCAGCAGCCTCAATATCAAGATCTGCATCTGGTGAAGCAGCATTTATACCTATATTACCCGTAGAATCATCAATCCTCATAACTGCAGTACCATCTAATTTGAATACTAGTGAATTAGTACCAACAGCATCCATGAAGAACTCTTGTTCAACCTTATTTATACGAAGTATTCCCTGATTGACTCCAACATCTAAATAAACTGAAGCCGATGCAGGCATAGGAACTGTTGAACCTGTTGTGATCCTAAACTCAGTATCAATATCAACACCATTTGAATCACCCTCTAAACTCATCCCAACATCCGTAGTTGTACCAGACCCTCCAATCGTTACTAAACCATCACTGTCTATAGTCATCCTCTCTGTACCACCAGCATCAAACCGAATAATATCCTCATTTGGTAACTCCTCTACTTGAATACCAGTATCACTATTCGCATCCCATATAGAGTTCACACCTGCTCCAGCACTTGCCCAAGTTAATGTTCCACTACCATCTGTTTGTAATACTTGTCCATTTGTTCCATCTACCATAGGGAAGGTGTAAGCATCGTTAAATTGAATGGCTCCCGTTGCAGCAATTTCCATTCGTTCTGTCGCATTGGTACCTAACCGAAGAGGAAGAGCGTTGTATGTAGTAAGCGTCATATGTCCACTACCCAAAGAGAGTCCACCTCTAGAAGTTGGACCAGCTGACAACCACAAATCAGCATTTCCATCTATAGTCCAATTGTTTTGAATCTCAAGTCCAAAGTTATTCGTATTAGCTACTCCATATAAATGCATGATTCTACTCCCACTTGGAGCTGCAGTTCCTATTCCAATTTGACCAGTATCTGTTATAACCATTCTCTCACTACTATTTGTATCAAATCTAATAAAGTCCTCATCTCCTGTCTCTTCCACTTGAATACCAGTATCTGAATCACCATCCCACATAGAAGTTTCCCCACCAACATTTGTCCAACTCAATGCTCCACTACCATCTGTAATTAGAGCCTGCCCACTTGTACCATCTACAGTAGGAAAGGTGTAAGCACTATTAAAGGTAATCGCACCACTACCAGTAGCATTAGCAAGATGTATACGAGTAACTCCATTAGTCCTAATATCCAAAACATGATTATCATTTGTACCTATAATCCCACCCTGTGAGAACATATTACCACCCTGTCTCCAAGCACTTGTTCCTCCACTAGCAATCTCTGTCCAAGCATCATCCAATACCCCAGTCTTAATCCACAGATGAGTACCTACTACAGCCAATGAACCAAGAGGTGCTGGATAACCAGCTGTTGGTGTTTCATCAAGAGAAACAAGATCAAAGTAACTACCCAGTCCGTTTTGAATCCTCACCACCTGATGTGGATTGAGAGCCTGATTACTAACTATATGAAGCGGAACTGCTGGAGTAGTAGTACCAATACCAACCCTATCATCACTAGTAAGTCTCATAACTTCTGAACCATTAATATTGGAAATAATTGGAGAGGTGTCTGCAGTAAAAATATGCAATGCATTATTAACCCATCCACTTGTATATCCAATACCAAACATATTCTTCACAATACCAGCATCCCCTGAACCACCACCATGCATAATCAAACCCTCTGCCATATCAGTTCCACGAGTTTCAAAAAATGTATCATAACCATCACCCTCTATACCTATAACAAGATCTCCAACAGAACTCATAATCTGATCTCCACTACTGACAATCAAATTCCCCATTGTGGTATTACTTGTTCCAATAGCTACATTACCATCTGATCCTATCCTCATTCTTTCAGTAGAATTAGTTTGAAAAGCAATATCAGTATCAACTGCATACCCCCCTGTTCTTATTATAAACTCATTAGTTCCACCATCATACACAATTCCACCACCCTCACTCAATCCACCATCACCATTATAAAAACTCAATATTGCATCATTAGCTACTCCATTTGCTTCGATAATTGCTGAAGTATTCCCAGCACCAGGACTCCTGACATGAAAATTCCCGTCTAATGATGCTGGTGATATACCCACACTAAGTCTCTGAGCTACATGTACATGCCCCCCCATTATCCATGTACGATCATTAACAGAATCAAAAGCAAGCCCTGCCATACTAGGATCACTCCCCGCTAAATCAGACGGATTATCAATATTAAAGTAAGCACTTACATACCCCCCATCCATCCAATGCAACTCTCCAGTGTTACTAATAAACATTCTCTCTACTCCAAAAGTGTCAAAACGAATGAAATCCTCATCACCAACCTCCTCTACTTGAATACCCGTATCTATATCTCCATCCCAAAGAGAAGTTGCACCACTACCAGTGGATATCCAACTCAAAGCTCCACTACCATCTGTTGCCAACACCTGATTGTTTGTACCATCTACATTAGGAAAACTGTAAGCATTTGCAAATCGAATACTACCCTGTGTCCCTGCCCCACTTGCAACACCAGGTATTAAATTAATATTCCCAGAAGTACCATCTACTACACTCCCAGTTTCAATATTAAGAGCTGTAGTCCCTATCGCCCCTGTCTTATCTTTAGTTGTTAAATTCAAACCACCATCAGCTTCAATATCCAACACCCCATCCTGCTGATCAATTATCATATCTCCATTGCTATTCTGTATTGTAAACACTCCAGAATTGACGTAGATAACACGCTCCATCGCTCCACCATCGAACATAAGCATAGCACCATCATCTATAGTCACATTATCACCACCAGTTGCAGTAGACAAAAGAGTACCAGTTCTAGACCAGAAAGAGGATCCAGCACTATTAACAGCATAGGTACCTACCGCATTCAAAGCATGAACAAGAGAAGTAGAAGTTTCTCCTAAACCTATGGTAGAACCTATAGCTCCCCCAGAGGCGTATATCTCTGCAAGACTGTTTAGTAAATCATCTCCTAGAGCACTCCCCGTCTGGGAGAGGTATAAACTTTCATTCACATCAGCAATCCTAACTGTTCCATTAGTCATCTGCATAATTGCCCCGGCTGTCTGAAAAGTAATCTCAGAAGTTCCTGTACCAGAAGTGTTTACCGCAAGCAAATGAATTAGAACATCATCGGAATCGTTATTCTCGTAAGCCCCTATAAAAGCCCTACGTGTAGGAGAGGTAGACATAGGATTGGAATTGGCAGCATCTATTGCTGCGAACTCTTGCAAGCCTGCTCCCAATGTTGAACCAGTATAGTTTCCTAACATCACATATCCCATACCACCTAGTACAGGATCAAGACCATGAGGATCAATTGATAGTCCAGCTGTCGCTATTGTTGGATTCTCATTATCAACCCACCCTCCCTGACCAACTGTAAAGTCTTGCATAATTACCATATTCCCAAAAGGATTTAGTTCCAGCGTACCTTCAGTCCCACCAGTAGTAGAGATCGTCAAATTACCATCTCCAGAATCTGATCTAACCAAACTCCCATCTGAGAGTGTAGTAGTAGCCCCCACTACAAAAGCTCCGTCTGTATAAATATTACCCTCCACCCCTAACTGATCCTGCACAAACATATCCCCTATATCCAATATAAACCCTGCATTCTCCAATGTCTCTGCCTGATCTATTCCAACTATCACCCCTTTATCATCCTCAAAAACACCATTTGTACCATCCTCCCAAAAACCACCACCACTACCTGCACCTACTAATGTACCATTCCAGTAAAGGTTGCCCCCTACATTATAAAGTTTGTCAGTAGTAACAGTAGGCTCAGCAATCTGACCTAAAGAAATTGATCCATCATTATTAACCACAAACAAATCAGCAGTCGTACTATTACCAAAAGTGATAAGAGCGCCACTACCAAACTGCCTACCCCACAACAAAGCATCACCCGTTGAATACGAAGAAAGAGTACCTGTCTCAAAATAAGACTTCTCTGCAATACATTCACAAGGATCCCCATCACTATCAGCAGTTCCAGTAGATGAACTATTGGTCCCTGCACAAGTCCCCGATACACCACCAACCGTCATGGTACACGCCTCTCCTGTTACAATCTCACAACCATTCCCACTACCACCAGTATCAATATCTGCATCCCCATCATTGTCATCGAAATCGATATTACCAGATTGACAACCACAAACCCCACTACCACCAGAACAGTAAGTAGTCCAAGCATGTCCTCCACAACTAGCAGTACCATGATATTGAGATTCACAACCATTTCCAGCAGTAGCAGTTGAAGAATCACAATCGAAGTGATTAGATGTACTTCCCGATGTTCCTGTCCCACTCACAGCGTCATATCTACATGTACAAGCTCCAGAGGCTCCAGAACAACCAAGATAATCTCCTTGACTAGAAATACCACAACTATCTCCATCATGAATTTCACAACTCTGATTATCACCATCACAATCATGGTAATCTGCATGACAACTTCCAGAACACTCATAGGAACTAGCTTGATATGCAAATGTATTAGCTTTACAAATGGTATTCCTATGCCAAGTTACACACTGAGGATCACGATTACACCAGAAGTTCCCACTATTATCACAATATGGAGAACCTGCATCGACTGCGGTATAGCAATCAACTACATAACCACCATTGGTAAGACTATTGTACTGAGTATTGGATGCTGCACTATCTGAACCAGGAGCAACCATCGTAGACATATCGTAACACTGAGATGTACCACTATCATCTCCACAAATGAGAAGTGATCCTGGACAACTCTGTCCAGGGAAATTTGTATTATCAGATGCAGGACAAGAATTAGGATTCTCCTGCCAATTTACAGCCGCATAAGCCAATTTAGCACCAAGAGTCCAACTTCCGACCAGAAAGACTGATACTATTAGTACTATTCTTAAATTGTTTCTTTTAATTCTCATACTTTTATTGACAACAACTTAAAGGTAACGTAGTCTCACAACTTACCAACCAACCCTTTCCACCACCAGTACTATCATATGCCCAGTAAGCACCAAGCTGAGCTGTTCCATTATTCGTCCAACCACTACAGTCATTTGAATTAGAGGTATACCCTGGAGGACCTTCAGCTATCCAAGCATCAGCAGCAAAACCAGCAATACTGTGTTCTGCAATAAACTGTATTATCTCATCAGTCCTACAAAAGTGACTACCTGGGAACTCTGAATTACAAATGTCGTTAGCTGCTTGATAACCGACATACCCACCACTGCTAAACGAACCACTATACGAAGCTACAGTCTTACTAATACTTGTAGAACCACCAGTCACTTCTGTAGCTAAAGCTAGTCGTTCCCAACCTGTGTTAGTCCCATCACCAGAGGCTTTGATATATAAATCACCATTAGTTCCATCTACAGTCAAATCACCAATTGATCCTGCTACCGAAGATTCAGGAGTAGCATCTACTCTGAAGAATTGGAAGTCCCCAGCTGTATTTGCCAGAGTAAGAAGAGCTGTAGCATTAACTGCATTTGAATTAATATGAAGAGTAGTAGAAGGAGTGCTTGTACCAATACCTACATTCCCACTATTTTCAATCCGCATCCCTTCACTTGGAGAACCCACAGTTCCTGTAGAAAAGATTATTGATCCATTCCCATCATCTGTATAAGCATGGATATTTGTATCTCTCGCTATTATATCTGTATCAAATCCAAGTCTATAACTCGAGCCATCTCCATGCCAAGTCCCAAATGACCTATTACTCCAATCAGTAATAATATTTCCAACAACTTCCAGTCTTTGCCTTGGGTTTATCCCAAATCCTGTACCAATACCCACATAGCCACCATTTGTAATACGCATCCTTTCGCTTGGAGAACCTACAGTACCTGTAGAAAACCCTATCGATCCAAGTCCGTCACTTGAATAGGAATGAATATTTGTAACTCTACTGCCTACATCTGTGTCAAACCCCAATCTAAAGTTCGAACCATCTCCATGCCATGTGCCAAAAAACCTGTCGTTAAAATCAGTAATAATATTCCCTGTGATATCAAGGGTTTGTCTTGGAGCATTTGTCCCTATCCCCAATCTATCAGTAGTATCATCCCAAAAGAGATTAGCGTTGTCTTCTGTTACTCCACTTCCTGAAGTAAATAGTACTGACCCAGCAGTATATGCCATAGGGGTGTCTGTAAGAGCCAAGAAAGTTGTAGATCCACTACCTCCTGCTAGTAAATCATTAGAAAGTGTACCGTCAAAGAAGTATAACTCTGTACCATTCCACCATAGATCCCCTGAGTTTGGAGTAGTTGGATTTGTACCGGCAGAAGACTCTAGTCTAAATTGCGACCTAGTTGCAGTAGCTGGATTTAAATGAAGTGAAGCAGTAGGAGCAATAGTTCCAATTCCTACTTCTCCACCCATAATACATAGTGAGTTAGCTTGGTTACAGTTTGTCCCTGTCATATTATCCAATCCAATAGCAATAGTATAAGTTGAACTTGCTTCAATTCCACTCCCTATTGCAGTTGCCCAATCTCCTGAAGCAGTTGTACCCTGACCCAATGCAGTTGAGAAATGTCCCGAAGCAGTTGTGTCATAACCCATTGCAGTTGCACCATCGTGTGTAGCAGATGTATTGTGACCTATTGCAATTGAACCGTCCATTGTGGAAGTTGCTCCACTACCCATTGCGATTGAACCAACACCAGAAGAACTCGTATTATGACCCATTGCGATTGAATAAGACCCCGAAGCAGTTGATTCCCTTCCCATAGCTACTGCAGCATCTCCATCAGCCATTGTGCTTTCACCAACAGCAAACGAATACTCTCCAATATTACCATTATCCCATTGAGTACCATCTACATATCCTGCTCTAAACGCTGCCTTTCTTGGATACCACAACATCCTTGTACCCTCGCCAAGATCTGGCTCTGTCCAGCCCTCGTCAAAAACTCCAGTTGCTAGAATAGCACCATCACCTTCTCCAGCACCATCACCTATCTCCAATGCCACTCGAGGACTATCTGTCCCAATCCCTACATTACCTCCATCAAGTATTACAAAAGATGTTACACCATTATCCTGTACCTCAAAAAGACTACCTGTACCTATCTGATTAATTATCAATGCCGGTGTCACATCATTAGAAGTCATCTGTACATTACCTGCTGAGTTAAACACTACATTACCTGAGTTCTCTGTCTGTATATTCACATCCTCACTATCACCAAACAAGCCTCCTGCTGTATGTGCGTAGGGATTACTAGAAAGAGGAATTCTTGGTGTTGCTTCTCCATCTGCTCCGACCTTTACCCCTATGTAATACTCATCTGTAAAATCCATATATGCAGGGAAGGAAACACAAGTACCTAATCTTTGTCCAAAGATACCCTCTGCGTCTGGATCTATCTGCATACAATTACCTACTCCTTGATCATATATCTCTGTCCAAAGCAATGGACCAACAGCAGATGGTACATCACTAGGTAATCCAGTAGTAATATTGTTGTAAATGGAGAACTGTATGGTAGTAGCCGTAGTTATTGGTATTCCCCCACTGTCTTTTAGCTTACCTTGGTAGTTAAGATTCTCTGGGGTTGCAGCTTGCACTTGGATGGTAAAAAGAAGCAGAAAAGCACATACGAGTAGGAGTATTCTTTTTTTAGATGAGGGCAGATTATCCATCTATACTTTCTTAAGTTTTGCTAACTAAATAGTAGTACACTATATACTGTATACAATACCACTAAACAGATACTAGACGCAAGAGAATATATACTAGGAAAGAATTTACGTAACATCGCTCTGTTGGATAAAAAAGTTTATGGGAATTATCGAAGAATATTATAGTTAAATTGATTGGTTATTCCAATCGTTTTTTGATCTTCTTTTCTTTGAAATGGTTTCTTTTTGATATGACACTCTTTCCAAGTTCTTTCTCTGTTTCCTTGCGGGCTTTTCCTGCAACTCCCCCTCCTCTTTTGGCCACCTTCTTACTTTTACTAAAAGTCTCTGGCTTTTCCTTTTTAGATATTTCAGTAGTTACTTTCTCACCAAGCATATTGAAAATGAGCTCCAAGTCTGTCATATGATCTCTCAAGTTTTCCCTGTCTAATTTCTTCAATTTCTTGTATTGACTTGGTGTAATTCCAAAGGTTGCTTTAGATATCTCTGCTGTTAGAATTGCGTAGTCTTTCTTACTCTCTATTCCTCTTTTGTGCCACTCGTCTGTTAGATTTTGCCTAATTGCAATTCCTCTTACCCGTTTATTAATCCAGTCTTTAGGGTACCCTTTCTGTTCATAGATCCTTTTCATCCTTTCTTGAGCTAATTCAGGATTCTCTATCTCTTGTATCCTCTCATAACCTACCTTGGCTAGCCATCGTTTAAAGGGTTCTGCTTTTTTAGAAGGAATTGATTGAATTATACGAAATATCCCTTCGGTATTGGCACAATCTGTCTCACGCATTTTGCCATCCAGTGCTTGTAATTTCAATCCGTGACAAAATGTCACGACTTCAGTACTTTCCTTATTCAAGCGCTGTTTTAACTTTCGCCAATAAGATCCTGCATCAACACTTTCTGTTAATACCTCGCACACATCCACAACAGAAAACCACCATTCGTTGTTATGGATAATCTTACGAATTTCTTTCTTCTGAAAAATTGATATCTTTGTTGTAATTGATTTGTCTTTTGACATACTAAAAGGGTTTGTATTATTACCCTATACAATATCATCCAATGGATGGAGAATACAAGGGAAATGGGAGGCAGTTAATGAAAGAATATTAGGGAACAGAGATTCTTTGTTCCCTAATATTATAGTGTCTCTATCTATTCTTCACAAAACTCAACTCTTCCTAACTCACAGAGTGCTTGTTCCATTGCATTCATCTCAGAATCTTTCTCATCAAGTCTATCTTCTATACCACTTACCCTTTCAACCAGTGCAACAAAGTCCTCATCCTCACTTAAATCACCTAGCTCATCTATTCGTACCTCTAAGCTAGCTACTGAGTCACCTAACTCTTCAATGGAGAGAGTTTGGTCTGTAAATCCATTAACTTTCTCGTCCAGTTCTTGTACTGCGTTAATAAGGGGGACTATGAAGGTTGAGTAACTTAGAGAGTAGAAATCATCTCCACTCTGAGGTCTATTCAAACCACTAAACTCAACACCCTCAAGTGCTGCTTCTACCTCTTGTGCAATGAGGCCGGTATATTCAGTACCTGTGTTACCCTCTTTGTAATTAAAGGTAACAGGGTTTAGCTTGTTGATAAACTCAAGACCTAGAACACTCTCCTCTATATTCTCCTTCAAACGTCTGTCTGATGGATTTGACCATGCTACTTGCCCTTCAATAACAGAAACATTAGTGTCTCCAATTCTCACCTTATTGTTAGCGTTAACGGTAGCACCATTACCAATGGCTGTAGCGTTAGTAAGACCACTAGTAGAAACATCAGCCTCATAGCCAAGAGCTGTATTGTTACTTCCGGTGGTGTTTGTATCCATTGCGTATCTACCCATTGCAACATTACCACTCCCTGAATTGTTAGCTAATAAAGCGCTCCACCCTACCGCAACATTGCTATCTCCGCTTGAATTAACCAGCAATGTAGAGTGCCCAAGAGCTGTATTTCTCTGTCCTGAGTTAGCACTTGCCGTAGTGCTTCCTCTCAATGCTTCATACCCAACGGCTGTATTATAAGTGGACTGTCCTGATGTTCTATTATCTGCATAGTACATTGCACCATATCCTACTGCTGTACTTTCACTATTTGCTACATTATTACGAAGAGCATTCACTCCATTAGCTGTGTTGGAGCCTCCTGTAGAGTTGAGATAGAGAGAATTTACACCATTAGCTGTGTTGAAGTATCCTGTGGTGTTAACACGGAGAGCATCATTACCATTAGCTGTGTTGTAGCTTCCTGTGGTGTTAGCGTAGAGAGCACTATCCCCAACTGCAGTGTTGCGTTGACCTGTATTATTAGCAGCTGTACCACTTCCTCTTAATGCTTCATAACCAACAGCTGTATTATATGTATCTCTTCCTGCTATACGACTATCTGCATAGTACATTGCGCCGTATCCCATTGCTGTACTTCTACTGTTGGCTACATTGGAGTTGAGAGCATACATACCACTAGCTGTGTTGTAGCCTCCTGTGGTGTTGGAATAGAGAGAAAAGTAACCACTGGCTGTATTGCGACTCCCCGTGGTATTATTTTCAAGCGACTCAGAGCCATTGGCCGTATTAAAACTTCCTGAATTATTATTATAAAGTGCAGTAAGACCAGTAGCTGTATTATGGTACCCGGAAACATTTGAATAAAGTGCTCCACGCCCATTAGCTGTGTTAGCATAACCTGTAGTATTAGCATTTCCCGCCCCGATACCTACGAATGTATTTAATTGTCCATCAGCTCCCGCTGTATGAGATAGATTGGTTCCACCATCTCCTATGACTAAAGATCCAGTAAAACTCGTTTGATCAGGAAGATAAACAACCTGAGTACTATTAATACCTATCTTCCTATCAATGACTGACGAACTCCCAACAATTTCCAATCTAAAATTTGGAGTAGCTGTCCCTATCCCCACCCTATCCGTTGAACCGTCAGTGAAGAAAAGATGAGTTTCATTATCACCTTCTACTCGAAAATCAGTTTGAGTTCCTCCTTCGTTAATAGCTATCTCACTACTACTAAATTGAGCATCTATCATCGCTCGACCACCAGTAAATAGCTGCCAACGATCCGGACTAAAATATGTATGAGTATTAGCATCTCCATTATGGTAGATATAGTCATTAATACCAACATCACCAGCCACTTCCAATTTATAAATCGGTAAAACAGGAGTATCAATCCCCACATTACCACTCGTGTCAATTATTAACCGATTAGCAACAGCTGTCTGATCACTAATATAAAAAATTCCGTTGTTGTGTGAATTTATACTCCACTCCCTACCTCCACCAGTATTTGTTATAGCAATTTTTAAACTCCCGTCTCCCTCAACACCAGAAAGATGAAGCGGATAATTAGGACTTGTTGTCCCAATTCCTACATCACCATTCTGTAGAAATGTCATAAGGGCAGATCCTATATCATTGTTATGTCCCACATCTACCCCACTAGCTATATCCATACGATAGTTTTCTCCAGCATCTCGTCCTATTAGTGCCCAGCCTTGATCAACCACCGCTTCAGAACCAAATTTTATCACTGCTTCGGAATTGGCATTTGTCACACTTAAAAAAGCATCATATGTAAAACCATAAAACTCAAGCTCACTATCATCACTGTTTGCAGTTACTTCAAGAGCATGCCCTAAATTCTGTGCTGAAACCTCTATCGCAGCTGTTGGTGAGTTTGTCCCAACACCCAACCTATCACTACTATTATCCCAGAACAAATTAGTATTCGCTTCTGTAACTGTACTACCCGTTGTGAAAAGAACTGATCCTGCTGTATATCCAGAAGGTGTATCTGTAAGACCTAGGAAAGTTGTAGCTCCTACTCCTCCCGTATCTATTGCACACGCCCACGCCGAACCATTCCATTTCATTATTTCTCCACTTGCACATCCGTTCTGTCCTATATCACCCAAAAGAATACTAGATGTTAAGTTAAGCTTTGAGTAAGCAATTGATGCTGTATCAGAAATATCCACATTTGCTATTGTCCCATCCTCTATTTTAAGTGAAGTTACTACACCATCAAAAAGTTTTGATGTAGTTATTGCTCCGTCTTTTATCTTCACAGAGGTCACACTACTACTACCCAAGTGCTGAGTGAGAACTACTGCATCTTGAAGTTTACCTGAGGAAATTGAACCATCAAGTATCTTTACTGTTGTTACACTTCCATTTGCTAGTTTCTCAGTTGTTACTGCACCATTTGCTAACTTCACTGTTATCACGCTTCCATCCTCTATCTCAGTTGAACCACCATCATCTGTTGTAGTCCCTTCTGCTTCTTCTAGCTTTACAATTCTATCTACAAACACCTTTGCTAACTTCTCCTCAGTAATACTCCCATCTTCAACCTCAATTTCAGTCGGTGCATATTCTGTTACTGTACCCTCTATTATCTCACCATCTGCTGTTTCTAACTGAAGATTCCCCGAAGGCATTCCATCTGCTATGTTTCCACTCACCATCTTTGCTGTAGTCGTAGTTCCATCTGGAAGCTCTATCTCTACCGAAGTAAACACATCTTCTGCCAGTTTGTCGTAGGAAATAGATCCTTCCTCTAACTCTCCTCCTCGGAGTTCTTCCAATTCAACCTGTTGCTTACTATTGTGGATTACTTGAACAGTGGTAGCACCGACCAAGCCAACTGCCATAACTATTAGGAATACTACACTTGCGAAACCTTTGAAATATGATTTGTGATTGGGCATGTTTAAAAGACCTTATTTTAATTACTAATAGAATAGCATAAGGTGAAGAAACACTTCAAGAAAACGGGAGCTTATAGCCTTTGTTCTTTATTGCTGTAGAGTCGCATCTCGGAAGGTAAACCCTTCCTGTTTTATAAACACAAACTCAAAAATCTCCTTCTCTATTTCATCCCCTCTTTGCCAAAAGTAAGTGACTATTGTTTTGTACTCCTCACCATCCCTATCCACCTCTCTACTAACCTGCACCTCTATTGGACCACTCAATCCTTCATCAGTATGACTATCCCTCCAACTATTCTTAACTGCTAGATATTCATCTTCTGTATACTCTTCCTTTTGTTCTGCCTCTAGATACTGATACAGAATCCTGTACTTCCTAAACCTCTCGGCATCTTCAATCTGACGTGAGAACTCAAGTACACTACTCTCAATACCTATATCTATACTCTTTCTCTTCTTCACTGGTATTCTCACCTCTTCAAAGAAATCACTCCCTACAAGAACTAGAGTGTCATCATCCCAAACTTCTAGACTAAACTCCCCCCTCTCGTCTGTCTTTGTATCTGTCTCTCCATCTATTAGACTGTTTACCTCTACTCCTTTCAATGGGCTATCTGTCTCTAAATCATATACTCTACCTTCCACCGTTATTCTCTCTGCAGGTATTTCCCTGTTGATATATTTAAAGAGAAGGAATATGGATAGGGCGATTACACCAAGAATGAGAACTATACGAAAGATCTTATTGTTCCAGAGAAGTCTTAGTATTGATGTCCTTTTCTTTTTACGTATCATCTTTATTGTTGTTTTCTAAGTTTATCCCACTTTCTATATTGCCAAATATTGATGATAATGAGGATAACTACAATTATCCAGAACCACCAAGGTATTAGTTGTTTACGCACTATTTCAAACTCTCCCATCCACTTCTCATCCACAATTTCCTTACCACCTTTTGTAGAAACTGCATATACATCATGTACTCCCTCTGGAAGGATATTAGCTGCTCGTATTTGCCACTTACCTTCATCATCTGATGTAGTCATCAGGATGAGTGGGTCAGATTTAATCATGATAGCGACCATCATATTTGGTTCTGCTTCTCCCTCGAAGATAATTTCATCACCTTCTATCTTTATTCTCACCGTTATATCCCCTACTATCTGACCATTGATCTCAGAGAGTGATACGGATTCTAGACCAGAAGCAGACGGCAATATTATCTTCGCACTTGTACATATCAGCTCCCCTATTCTCTGAATCTCCTCTGCTGGTAAGGTGATAATTTCTGCGTCAATTTCTGGACACTCTTCACACTCCTCACATTCTTCACAGGTTGGACAGGTCTCACAAATTGGACAGTCTGCAGGCTCTGTAGTTCCTACTGCTAGACCGTATGAGACTTGGTCCATAGAGTTACTAGCTAAGTCACTCACATTGATAATGACCTCAAGAGCGTAGTAAAGATCTATGTCATCATCGGGGTTGATTGTAATAAAGTAGTCAGAAGAATCTCCAGAGTATGAGAATGGATGTACTCCTGCTCTAGTATATGTCACTCCATCTACTATGATTGATAGACTATCTATATCTACCCCTGTACCATCATCTGTACAGTGGAAAGTAATATCATCAGAAATTGCCATAGATACAGAATTCCTCTCTGGAGTATACAAACTACACTCAGGAGCAACAGTATCTGCAGTTGTGAAAGAGTAAGAGGTATTTAGGGTATTGATGGTTGGTAGTCCGTAGTCGTCTACAGTGATACTCACACTCACAAGGGTATTCTCTGGAAAGTCGGTTGTTGGATTGATACTAATATTGTAATCATACACATTTCCATAGTCATTGTTTCCTAGTACCGTCACTGTCATTTCTAAATCTGCACTGTCGTACACAAAAGTCCCCCAAGCTGGTGCAGAGATAGTTACACTCAAGGTAGAGATATCAACACCAGTACCCGGATAGCCTCCTGGTACAGCAAGATCTCTTACATTGAAATTAACATTGGTAACTGTAGATACCCCACTCTGTCCATTGTTAGGATTACGATTGTAAACGGAAGGTGCATCATTATCATCTTCAACTGTAAAGGTGTATGTATGGTTTGAAAGCGTATGAACAGTAGGTACTCCTAAATCGGAGATGGTAATATCAACCGTCATGACTTCAGTGTAGTAGAAGTTGTTGGCTGGATTAATGACTACATCACAGTAGTCTACCCTGTTAGCATTTGTAGTATGGCAATTGTACGACACTCCCGCACTTACTTCAGTGTAATTAACAGTCCCCCAATTAGCACCAGAAACACTCACTTCCAGAGTGCTAATATCTACACCAGCATCTCCATCGTTAAGTCTAAACTCAATATTGTCATTAGCGGCCACATCAACTGCACCATCATCAGGATCACGATCACTTACAGTGGGAGTATCAGCGTCTGCCAGCAACGATACGGTGTAGTCATCTGCCTGTTCCAAGATATCATTCCCTGTACCATACTCAGCTAAATTACAATCAGTAGTTACCCCAGGAGTGAAATCGTAGTCCCAATCGTAGTTACCACTATCCGACAAAACCGTAAAGTAGAAATATGCGAAAGTACCAGTACCATTGTAAGAGTTCCCTGGATTGTTGTAAGAACCTAGCTTAATCTGAGTAGCAGATACAATATTGTTGGTATAGTTGTTGTACTGAGAACCAGTATATATAGAGGTAGCAGCAGTAGAACAATTGCTCTGTACAATCTCAACTAAAGTATTGTCGTAATCAATAACCAAGTCAGCACCACCCGTATTATGACCATCTGTATCAAGTACAACATTAGCTCGTACACACCTACCTCTATAGAATTCATTATTCAATCCTCCCTGTCCCTGAGGAATATCAAAAGTAAAAGAAGTTGCAGCTTGTACAACAGAAGGAACTGCTAGAAACACAAAAGCTATCCCAACGAATATGAATATTTGAACTACCCTTCTATACATACTATTTATCATATCACTTTGTCTAATTTTAATCTCCATCTGTTCCATAGTTATTAATTAATTTCGTCATATCCAAAGAATTGACCTGGTGGTTTTCATCAACATCAGCTCGCTCATCAGAAACACCAGCATCGTTTTCTCCCCAATGCGAAACTAGATATGTTGCATCCAAAGAGTTCACTTGATTGTCCCCATCAGGGATTGTACCACTAGTATATACATCACCACATAAGAGAGGATCTGCACCAGCTAAGGTAAAATCTAAAACATTTGCACCCTCTACCAAAGATTGGGCTGACAACATCTTCTTCAAATGGGCATAGCCCTTTACTACTACATCGTAAGTCCCAGGAGGGATACCAGTTAACAAAAGGTTTGAGTACTCTCCATCATTGTTAGTAGCTACAGCTGCATAGGTTTGTAAAGCTGTTGTCTCTCCCACATTTCTAATTTCAATAATTGCTAGGGTAGAGTTATTACCAACCGCAGGAAGACGCTTTTCAGGGATTACAGTAAAGTCAATAAGGACATCCCCAGCATCTCCGTACAGATATCCGTGTAAAATATTGAAGTTAGCACTATCAGACTCACCAATAGCCAAGTCTCCAACCTGCTGATTCTCAATCTCGTAACCTGCAGAAGAAGAGTCCTCTCCCCCACTGTTCCCCGCATTATCCGGTTCAATTGTATAGTTAGTAGAGGAAGTTGCTCTTACTTCACCCTGTAATGTAATCCCCAACAAGAGAACTACAATGGGTAAAGAGATATAGATTGCTACTTTTTTAGATATAGGCAGTTTCCCCATGCTATTTATATATATAGTTACCTTATACAATACCACCAAATGAAGCTACTTCGCAATGCTCGTTAGGAAGGCTTATATTATTTCCCCTTTGCTTTTTCCTCTTGCATCATATATATTTAAGTTAGTGATTTATTCATTTAATTTTTTTATTAATAAATATGAAAGAAGCAAAAACATCACCAAAGAAGAAGGGCTTTGTTAAGTTACTCCTACCCCTTTTAGTTGTAGTACTATTGGGAGCACTTGCCTTCCTATACCTTCAATATGATGAGGCTCAGAAGGAGATTGTAAAACTTGGAGATCCTGCATACATCTCGGAATTGCAAGAGAATCAAGCAAAGATAACTCTGGATAGGCTTGGAAAGATTATGTTACTTCCAGATGAGAGTCCTACTATTGCAACCATTGTAGATGCAGATGCATTAAGAGGAGAGAACGAGCTCTTTTACAAGGATGCACAGAATGATGATAAGTTAATTATCTTTTCTGATAAGGCAATTCTCTTTAGAGAGAGTGAAGACTTAGTCATAAATGTTGCTCCTGTATTTCTAAATCCAGAGGCTGAACAAGCAGTAGACGATGCAGAAACAGTAGATGAAGTAGCAGATGAGACTACAGAGGAAACGTTCTAATCTCTGATTCTAACGATATCTAACGAATTAGACAGGATTAATATCCTGTCTAGTTTTTTATACCCTGTGAATATGAAATAGCATGGAACCTAAAGAGGGTAGAACTTTAATCTATAACCTAACTTCCAAACCTAAGTCTATTTCTTCAAAGCCTTCTTTTTTATAAAACCCAATAGCACCGCTGTTTTGCCAGTATGCAGTCACATACATCTTAGTAGCTCCCTCGGTTTTAGACCATTCTTTAGCTTTCTCTACAAGGATATGCCCTATTCCCTGAGATCTATATTGGGGCAGAACTCCCATATTCTCTAATTCCACGAACTTACCCTTTCTATAACCAAAATCTTTAAAACCCAATGCTATATATCCGACTGCTTCCCCATCTACTTCTGCAATAAAACTTTTTCCATAACTTCCATCTGCTAATTCCTTGTAATATTTAACCCCAACTTCAGAGAAGGGCCATTCCAGATCTAGATCTTTATCGAACTCTTTGTCGTGGATAAAAACTTCATTATTGAGAGATTGGAGGACTTTCCAATCATTAAGATTGGTTTCCTGAATATTCATAGAAATAACATTATAGATTATTTTCGTATTATATCATCTTATCTGTAAGAACATGGTGGGAGTAGATGGGCTTGAACCATCGACCTCGGCTTTATAAGAACCGTGCTCTAACCACCTGAGCTATACTCCCATATCCTGTGATTCTACCAAAAAAGCCCCTAAACTAAAACCCCATTGGAGGGAAACCACCACTCTTTGGTGCAGGTTTAACCTCTTTGTCTAGATCTGCTCTTCTCTTAATATCAGCATTAACCACATTAACATCCCTACCATACTTAGTCCTAGAAAGATTCTTAATAAGAGCAGAAGCCTCCTTATTAACCGTCATATCAAACCCTGACATAGGGAACTCACTACCATACAAAGTATTAAGAGAAAACGGACCAGGATAGTTACCATTGCTAAGCATCTTCGCATAGTAATGACCCAAACCCTGATTAATCAAATCCCCAGCGGTAAGTATAGGGTCAAACTGAGGCTCTAAGAACTGACCATCCTCCGCACTACACCTTGAGATAAAGAGAGAACCCACATTACCAAATACAGCATCCTTAATGTTTTCTGGTAACTGCCCAATATACTGATGAGCCATAGTCAAATTCAAACGATACTTCCTAGCTTCAGACAATATCGAACAAAAATCATCCGTTGCAAAATTCTGAAACTCATCAGCATAGAAAAAGAAATCCTTCCTCTGACCCTCCTCCACATCCTGCCTACTAAGTGCTGCTGCCAACATCTTCTGTACTAACAGAAGCCCCACAAAAGACATATTCTCCTCACCAAGAACTCCCTTAGAAAGATTTATGATAAGGATTTTTTGGTTATCCATTACATCTCTAAAATCAAAAGAGGATTTAGACTGACCAATGATATTCCTAATAGCTAAGTTGGTAGTAAACTTATCGAATTTGGAAATAAAGTAACCCAAACTCTCAGCCTTAGTCTTCTGATCGGTCTTAGCCACCTGATCTACCCAATATCTCTTTACCAACTCATCCTTGATGATAGGCAACCACTTATCCTTAACCCATTGCTCATCCTGTAAGACACGCACCACTTCGATAAGGGTAGAACCCTCCTCAGACATAACGGTAAGCATAGAATTACGTACAGCCTGTTGCATCATAGGACCAACAAACCCCTGATTATTCGGATCAAACATACGTAGAAGTAATGCAATAAAACTATTCACAATCTGATGCTTATGCTGCTCATTGTAATACTCCATAATATTTAGACCAAAAGGCCTATCAAAATCCCCGGCATTGAAATATATGACATCCTCTACCCTCTCAGGAGGAATCCTCTCTAAAACCATCTCTGCAGTCTCACCGTGAGGATCGATAAAACAAACACCGTCACCATTGTAAATATCCTGCACTATCATCCTAGTTAGAAGCCAAGACTTACCAGTACCTGTCTGACCAAGAATATATGAATGCCTCCTCCTATCAACCCTATTAAAACAAACCCTCTGCACCTTCCCCCTATACTCATTATTCCCCATCCATATCGTATCTATACTATCGATATCTTGACTAATCTCATTAGAAGCAGGTATCGCTCTAGAAAGTAGCCAATGAATATTGGGAGTAGTGATCTCCTTGTTGGGGAAATGATACAGTGCTGCAAGCTCTTCAATATTTAACACAGTCTTACAATCTAGAGGAGTTCTCCTGTAGATAACATCATTCATAAAATCTTTTTCATCTTTCTTCTTAACCTTCTTCTTCTTCAGCTTATTAATCCCTGGATTACTAAACTGACTAAACGCACCTACAATATTATCCAAATGCATCTTAGCTAATTCTTTACTCGGAGCACTAGCTACAATACGGATATCTGTAAGAAAACCAACCTTAGATATCTTCTTACTAATATCCTGCATCTTCTCCTGAGACACCTCTATACGCTTCTTCTCAGGATCCGCATTATTAGACTCCACCTTACTCACAAACTTCTCACCATTCTTTCTCCACTTACTACCTGCAGGAGACATCACTATCTGAATCATTGCACCCTCTCCATCTGACATCTTACTCATAGTGCTTAGGATATTTGAAAGAGGATCACCTTGAAAATCTTCAGCAACTCTAATAGGGCAATAGTTGTCCTCCTCTAACTCCAACCTTGTATATTCTACATGCGTATTTTCATCAAATATATTGTAATCATTCACCTGCTTAACATCAGCATCTTGATATGATCCTAATATCTGCTTTTCTACTAACTCAGATAAATTCTTAGGACAGTGTACATAGAAACGTAACTCTCCGGGTACAGCCATTATCTCAAAACTAATAGCATTGTTTACAGTAAAGTTCTCGGCTAAACCTTTCCCCCTACCCCCTATACTTGCTAAATTAGCAAACATCTTCTCAGCCTCCCCTATCTCTATCTCATTCACTCTAGGGACTCTTACTTCATAGAGTGTCCACTTCTTAGCTTTTTCATCTCTATCTTTCTTCTCAAGTTTCTTCTTAAGAACAAAGAAGAGAGCTATTAACATACCAAGGAACAGAAATACAAAGATTATCCATCCCCATGGAATATTTATATCATTAACATTGTAAGAATCTCTGGAATACTCAGTCTGTACACCTGGTAAAACAACATCAGAAGAAGGCGTAGGTCCCACCTGTGCAATTATTTCATCTTTAAGAAAATATTCTATACTCATATTGAGTACAGTTTAGCATAGAAAATGGAAGTTGAGAATTTTATTTATACAAGACTAATTATTACAAAAGGAATAACCAAATGGTACTGCTCCTTCTGATTTCTCCTTTACTAACCCAGAAAATGTTGTCTCTGTTACAGGGTCGTCGAGATCCTTCTGAGAAACTAAAGTCTCACTTACTGGTATATTTGCTTGAGCAATAGCACTAGCACCACTTGCAATCTTTGGAGTTTGCGTATTCTCACCTACTTCAGCAGTTTTAGTAGGAACTACTCCTACACCCTCTAAACTTGAAGGTACTTCTACTTGAATAGGCTCTTGATTTGTTTCTATTGTATTTGGATCCATAGGAGCAGTCATCCTATTTAAATTACTCATAACCTATAACATTATACCATATACTTTCTCTTCACTCTAGCCATATCCCTCTTTACATCCCTATCCTTCTCTACATTCTTCTTCTCATGTTTCCTCTTACCCTTCCCCAATCCTACTTGAACCTTAATAAGATTTCTAGTGGTATATACACTAACCGGTATTAAAGCTAACCTTCCCTGCTTAAGCTTGACCTCCAACTGATCTATTTCCCTTCTCTTCACAAGCAACCGTCTACTCCTAGCACTATCATAGTCAGGATTACCATCATACTTATACCTAGCAATATCTGCATTGACTAGCCATAATTGGTTATCAATAATCTTAACGTAAGCATCAGAAAGATTGCACCTACCGCCCCTGATAGACTTAACCTCTGCGCCAGTCAACACAATACCAGCCTCAAAGGTGTCCTTAATCTCATAATTGAAATATGCTTTCTTATTAGTAATTTTCATACACGATTATACTACAAACCCATTCTCCATACATTATTACCATCAAGAATATACATATACTCCTCACTCCTGTCGATAACAATATCCTTCACATCACTCCACATATCTTCATCTGGACCCCTATACACATACTGATTAAGAAGAACTAACTGATCAGGATGCAATTTATCATTATATGAGTCTCTCGGCTTTTCAAACCTTAAAATCCTCCTATTCGTACTATCAAACACATACAAACCAAATTCCTGATTTACAGTAGTATCACCACAACACAAATCCCCAAGTTCTCCCTCTACACCAAGTATCTCAACTGGTCTAGGATCACCCGCAGTATATCTCAATATTCCACTATTCCCAGACGCAAGGGCATAGATACTGAAATCTGCAAAAAAATCAGTAGTACCTACAAGCCCAGAATCCTCTACGGACTTTACAGTACTACTACTATACCCAGAACCATAGTTGACACTCTTTGATATCTTCCCATTCACATTATCAAGATAGTAGAGGTTATCACCATAGACACCAAACTCAGCAACCATATCTATCTTAATATTCCCAATACCAGCCCCTATTATCCTCCTAAAAGACCTCCAGCCAGAATCCTGCTTAGAAGCCTTCACTACGCCAGACTGTGCATCAAAAATATAGATACTGGAATCCTCCCCAATGTCTACAAACATAGGCTCTTTTAAAAGCCCTTCATCATCTACTAGCTTCTCTTTCTTCTTTTCGAAAATTGATACACGATATACTTCACCTCTCCCCTTATCAGTAACTATCAATATCTCATTACCCGAATCATCGAGGATATATTTTATATCCATAAATTCAGAATTGTCCTCAAAAAAGCCAACCAAAGACTCTGGTGTAACTTCCACCCTCTTATACAAACTGTCCTCTACTCCCAAGGCTTCTTCCTCAAGGGTATGTAATCTGTCAATATATTCCTGATCTATACCATCAGGGACTTCAGAAAGAAGAGTGTTCACAGAGAACAGTATTACCTCAGCACCATCCCTATCTGTACTCAACTTCTCTTTAGCAATATCCAACTTACTCTCAGCCTCTTCAAACTTCTCTTCTGCTAAAACATGCAAATCTCTTAATTCTTTCTGTTTCCTTGTATATTGATAACCTCCTACTAGAAGTATGACAGCGAAGGTTGCCAATATCACTATCTTAAACCTTTTAATCTTCACATTCTTAACCTTGTACCCATCTATCCTCATATTAATTCTCTTACCGCTTCTCAGCCTCTTTTCAGAGACCTTTGCAGTATACTTCTTAAACCACGTCTTGTTACCAAACTTCTTAACTACCAATATATTTACCTTAGAAAAGGACTTCTTAAAGATTCCCACAATATCACTACACTTCTTACTAAGAAAACTGTATCCCTTTTGGAATAGGGTAATAGCTTTTGTAATATATTTCTTAACCCCAATCTTCTTTACTTCAGGCTTAATCTCCTTAGGTAAAATTACAGGAGAAACACTCTCTACACTCTTAGGGGTATTCTCTTTCACTACTGGTTCAGATTCTATCTTTATATCTCCCTCTGTATGAAGACACAACATTCCTTGGTCTGGAAGAAGAGTCTTACCCAACAAGTTTAATCCTTTCAATATCTCCCCTTTATCACCCTTCCCTACCAATACATGCATATTTTCAGTAAGTAGAGACGATGTAGATACTACAACAAGGTCTTCGCTGTCTATAGAGAAGCCAGCTGTCTGAGCACTACTCTTTTCTAAAACATCTATAATATTTACAATCTTTCCACCCTTGTAAACAAATATCTCGTTCTCCCCAAGGTTGGCAATATATACCCCTTCTTTGGTAGGAGCTATGATGACAAGACTAATATCTATCCCCCTCTGTTCCAAGCTCTTACTGTTACGCATCAATTCTTTTAATCTTCGTGTAAATTCTACAGTTGCTGCTTTAAGTGACTCTGAAATAGATTTTGTACTAGAGTACATATAGCCTTCAACTACACCGTCCCAAGCCATATGGGCAACTCTCTCTGCTGGGAAATCTTGTTCACTTGATATCTCTAAAAGAGCATATAGTTCTCCCTCTTTTATAGATTTAACCCCTGAAGTCTTTACATATCTAAATACTCCAACAAAGGAGTTTCCTTTCTCACTATTCCTAATATATTTTACTGAAGTAACTGACATACAACTACTTTAGAGTAGAATTAATATGAATGCTAATATCCCACCTCCTATAGATACAAAGATATTCAGCATTATCATTTGTTTTGTAATATCATTCTTAGCAACATGGAGAGTATCTCTAAGTACTCTAACCTTAAGGATGAGCATAAAGGCGTAGAAGATAATGGCAAAGAGTAAAATCCCTACAAAGAGTTTCATTGCCCCATCAGCGAATGAAAAACCTGGGTTAAAGTCAGTGTACATACTTGTATATTCAATATCCATATTTCCTCCTTACAACTTCCCCTTGTGGGTAAGTTCTACTAAATTATCGATAACATCCTGAACATCTCTTGGGCAAGGTACAAAGGTAAGCGTCAGGTCAACTCCTTCTCCTGCAGTATCTATATACATATTTCCAAGATCAAGCATTGAGCTAAGTGGTCCTACACTGTCATGGCTAACATCTTGAACTTTTCTCCAGAGGATTTCTATATAGTCGTGCTGAAATACGTTTGCAACCGTTAAAGCAACAATTTTCTTATCCGTGATTATAGAAACATTGTAGTACCACTGCATAAAGGCTGTCACCAAGATGTTTGCAGATATCACTACAGACACAACAAAGAGTCCTAAATACAAAGTAGTACCACCGTAGGTATCAGAAATCTTGTGTGTAACAAGAAGCAGAACTAATGGTACTATTAAAACAATTAGGGCTAGGAGTACGTGAGCAAGGTATGCAATCCAGTGTCTTCGAACAACAAGTATAACTTCTTCATCTTGAGCTTTTCTTGCAAACCCAACATTCTTAGGAAAAAGCTTTAAGGTTCTATCTTCCTCTTTTCCATTTGCAAGATTATTTATAAAGGTAAATTCCTTATTCCTAAACTTCTTTGGTATGCTTGTTTTCTGTGCCATAGTATATATTAAGATATCACAGAACTAGCTTCAGGACAAGGAATTAAGGGGTACTAATATGCACTTTAAAAGCCTTCGTGGCCTCCTATTCTCTAATTCTTCTCAACATTGACATGCACAAACCCACTCTGAGGAATTCTTAGATGACCAGGGGCTCTCATATTGTAAATTGTTTTGAAATCATTACCACTCATAGAGAATGATCCTGCGTTAGTGTAGAAAGTTACATTGCTTGTAGATCCATTACTGCTAGTTGAAACAGAGGTAGATACAGATGTAACAGGTTTAGCAGCTAAGTTTCTTAATTCAGAATGAGAGTAAGGGTTGGCACCTGATGGAGGATTTCCTCTTAAACGACAAGGATCGTTGATCGTGATAGGGACGATTCTACTATCACTCCTATTATGCGCAACCCATACCTGATACGCATTGATAATGTCTGACATTTCTGCCTGAGTTAACCAAGGATTACGGTAACAACTATCCCAATTTACAGAATTACCATAGGTATATGAATACCTATACCATGTCTTGTAAAACCAAGATACTCCAGAAATACTGTCATATGCATTAGCCATCCAATCACCATTCCCATTCCCAGTAGTAGTATCCCAACCAGATGTATTACTCCACCCACCATGTACAGCTGCATATTGAGTAGACGAAGGCCTTCCAGCAGAGTCAGTAAGTATCACTCCCCTTGTTGCCTCTACAGCATCTGCCCAAGCTCCAGTTTTCTTAGTTGTACCTACAACTTGGCAATATTCATTCGTACATATTGACCTATCTCCATTCCCTGTGTAATTAACAGCGTAGGTTCTTGCAGCAATAACTTGGGCCTTAAGTGCTTCCAAAGGGAAATATTCTGGCATTTCACCAAGCCTTAAGAGATAATCATCCTCAAAGTTTAGTGTTCCATATGTTGTTGTTGAAATATTGGTCATAATGTTCTCTGGGCTACTGTGTATTAACACTGTACCTGTTCGAAGAGTCTTGCCAGGATAGTATTGATTCAGTAACTGAGTATAACTCTGCCCTGCATCTGCTCTAGCTCTTGCCCCCCACTGACTCATACCATTCCTGTGTGTATATGCACCAACAGAGAACACTGCGAAAGTATTGCTAGGAGCATTGGCCCTAAACCCAGCCAAAGAACCATTAACATCCGAACTACTAGCAGGTACCGAATTACTATTCACATTTGTACCACCCTGCCTTACTATCAACAACTGATACTGCAAGTCAGACAGCTCTGCCTTAAGACCATTCACTGTCCTACTCACCAAATCCCTACTATTGTACTTCTCATTCAACTCACTCTGTAACTTGTTCTTCTCTGCCATCAAAAGATCGTAAGAATCATCCAGCTCTCCCCTCTGCTCATCTAACTCCTTCTTCTCGTCCTCTAACTCCTGTTTAAGATTATTCAAACTCTCAAACTCTCCAGTAATCCCTGCAATCTCATCCTTAAGTACAGATATTGCAGTCCTTTTTATGTAATACGATTGCATTACATCCTCTATACGACCACTTGAGAAAAGGAAATCTACAGAACTAACCCTACTCTCCATGTATAGTTGACTAGATATCGAAGAAAGAGAACCCTTCTTCTCAAGCAGGATTTTTTCCTTAGCCTCTATCTCCTCCAACTTCTCATCTATCTCTTCGTCCTTAGTATCTATCTCTTCTTGCATATCACTAATCTCACTATTAAGAAGGTCAATCTTTTGAGTAACCGAGTAATTGCTATTGGAAATTTCAGAAATCCTAGCCTCAATACTTTCCAAAAGAGACTCGTTCTCCTCTAACTCATCCTGTGTATCCCCTATCTCATCCTCTAAGTCATCTTCAGCACCAGAGTAGACAAAACTATATTGCGAAAAGAAAAAGAAGGAAAGGATTATTAAAAAGAAAGATAGTTGTAATATTGGCAGTTTTCTCATTACACAATTATCCTACATTCCCACTATGTAATCAACTAGACCTTGAATCAACAAACCAACGAGAAGAAGAAGTACCAAACCAATGATGGCCCAAGTAAGAGTCGCTTGTGCTTGTTTTATTTTCTCAGGATCTCCTGCAGAAGACATCCACTTATACCCACCAAGGATTACCATGAGGACGGCAAGTAGTATACCAAGAGGAACAAGACTGTCAATAAGACTATCAAAGTTATCAAACAGATCCGCTAACTTCGGTGGAGAGTAGGTAGAGGAACTCATGTCCTCTCTCTCCCAGGGTTGCAATAGTTCATTCGGCCGAGCCGATGGAGCTGACGGAGTCGGTGGAGATGTTGTACTGGCAATAATAGCGTTAAACTTCATCTTATATTCCAATATTTAATTGATCTACTACAAACTTCACCAAAAGCGGAGCAACAAACACTATTACCAAACCAATCAATGCAAACATTAAAGACTTAGTTGCACTCTGTATCTTGTCCTCATCACCCATTGCAAAGATATATTTGAAACCAGAAATGATTAGAGCCACAACAGCAAGTAATACAGACAAACCTATTGCATAATTCAAAACATATTGAATAAAGGCTTCAAGGTTCTCATACGTTGTTGGATTAGTAACAATACTAAAGTCCATATAACTCCTTTCCTATTCTGCTACCCCTTGTCCAAGAATATCTGATAATACAAAGGTTACTAACATCGCTGCTACAAAACAGATTACCAAACCAATGATTGCAAATGTTAATGACTTTGTTGCTTTCTCAACCTTGGCTTCGTCACCACCAGCGGTAATGTACATATAACCAGAAGCGATTAGAATTGCTACACATGCTACAGCTGCAGTACCTACTGCAAAGTTAAGACCATCCTTAACAAATTCCCCAAGAGTCCCACTTACTGTATCAATCTCAACAATATCAACCAACTGTGCAGATACTGTACTAAGTGCTAGAACTGGATATGTTGCTAATGTTGCTAATATCTTTTTCATAAATAGATAATTATAAATAATTTATATAGTATAGATTTTATCAAACATAACTAATTATATCAATATCTAACCTGTATAACCAACAAACTCCAATAACCATTTGACCACCATTCCTGCAATCCAGACTACCACTAAACCAACCACAGCACCCGTTAAAGTCCTCTGCCCCTGCTCTGCCTTCTCTGGATCCCCTGCAGAAAAAATAAAGGTATAACCACCAACAATAATCATTGCAACTGCCACTACAGAACCCAAACCTATTAAAACATTAATCAAAGAAGTGGCATCATCAAAAACATCTTTGATAGACAACCACTTACCATCAATAGGGACATCTACATTAACACCACCAATGATGACAAAAAGCCTCTTATTTAAATACTTTGTTATTTTCTTCCTCATACCTATGTCCCACTAATATTAAGATCAAAAACATTGGAGATTAGAAGTAGTATTGCTACTGAAAGAAGTATAAATACTAAACCAACCACAGCATTCGTAATCATCTCCTTCGCATCATTAAGCTTCTCTGGATTACCCTGACTTGTAATCATCTTAAGACTAGCCCCTACTATTAAAAGGATAGCCACAATCCCTGCCAAAGGCATCGCTATCTTTACAATTGTTCCTACGATATCACCGACACCACTCTGCCCTTCTAATTCAGTAACCTGATTGAGAGTATCAGACAGTGTACTAGCATATACTTTTGTAATTATTCTATTCATATCTCGTATTATACACAATCTTCAAGATTAACTAAACCGTAGAGTTATCACAAACCATTTTCAGTTAAGAAAGATGTATAGTGCAAAAGTACAAGCAAGAAGTGCTAAACCAATTGCACTCATTACCAATATTCTTACTAACTTATCCGCTCGAGGCTTTTCTTCTTTCATCTTTTTAATATATATATTAGATACTTACTTGGCTAACTTCTTCATCATCTTAATTTCCTCTTCCATTGTATCATTAGTTTTGAGTGCAGGAGTTTCTAGTATGAATGGGATATTCTTAAACTCTTTCCTATGTAAAATCTTTTTTACAGTTTTAATCCCCAACTCCCCCTCCCCTAGATTTGCATGCCTATCTTTGTTCGATGAGAGTTTGGTCAAGGAGTCGTTAAGGTGTATTGCCTTAACATTTGACATTCCCAATTCTCTATCCATATCCTCGATTACACTGTCCATTTCATTCACCCAATCATATCCTGCTACATATGTGTGTTGTGTGTCCATTACAAAACCCACTCTTTTCTTGTCTTCTACACCTTCTCTCATTAGTTTTAATTCTGTAAAGCTTCTACCCAGATTCTTACCCGTTCCCGCTGTTGTCTCTATCAGTAGCTTCTGTTTACCTTCTACCTTTTCCAACACCCAGTTCATACCGTAAGAGATTCTTTCAATGCTGTCTTCGTATGAGAGTTCTTTTTGGGATCCTGGATGGAAGCATACTCCCAATATTTCACAATCAATATTGTTTTTCTCAATTAGTTCCCCTACTCTTTCTGCGAAGTCTAGGTATATGACTAATCCCATCTTACTAAGGTGGAAGAGTTTCTTGTCTTTTCTAGCTAAATTGGTTAGATATATTCCATGTAGTAATATTTTCTTTAGATTGGATGTTTTGAGTTGTTCTACAAACTTTTCAATGTTTTCTTGGGGTATTAGTTTAATAGCCCATCTCATTGGTGGTGTAGGCATCATTTGTATTGTATTGATGTTGTACTTGTCAGCAGTTTTAATTGCATTTTCTATTCCTCCTGCTGTTGATACGTGTGCTCCTAGATACATACCTTTATTTTAGCTTTGATGCATAGAAAATACAAATTGGATAATTAACAAACGTTTGATATAATACAGACGTATGGAGAGGTGCCTGAGTGGTCGAAAGGAACTCACTGCTAACGAGTCATAGGTGTTACAGCCTATCGCGGGTTCGAATCCCGCCCTCTCCGCCAACAATTACTTCCTTATCTTGCCTACCCGCCTCTTCAAAGAACCCGCTACTGCTCTATATTTCTTAATAATTATTGATCCCCCAGATGTTAAATCTACAACACCCGCTAGAACAATAGTAGAATCTAAAGCCCCCTTTATTGTTTTATAATTATCAATCTTATACTCAACCTCTTTTAACAATGTCATCTCTTTCCTCTCCAGTAGGTTACGATCCTCGTCATATGCACGAATCTCTATTATATTCTCCCCTGGTTGAAGATGTTTACCTATCTTACTAATTGAGAAACTCATCTCCCAATCTTCCGTATTTGCATAAACAGACGCTATTGTGTGGTCTTCAAGCTTAGCAATTATCCACACCTTCTCAAACGCAAGGCCCTTTAACTGCATCGTATCTCCATCTTCAATATCTATCTCAGCGATATATATATCAAAAACCTCCTCATATTCTTCTAAGGTGGTATCCACTACCTCCTCTTCGTCTTCATCCTCGTCATCACCTGATTGTGTGCTTGGAGGAACATAAGTGTCATCGTCATCATCATCTGGATCATCAGCAGTACCTGTACTGTAAACAAGTTCTATAGAATCTATCTCAACCTGTTGCGTATTATCCGATGTAAGAAACGCTCTGAAGTAGAAATCTCCAGTACCTACCGAACTATGGAATGTTGAAAGGTTGGAAGATATCTCACTAGCCGTACTTGCCTCAGAAGGGGATCCTTGTCCTGTCTCTTTACTCCATTGAAAACCATTCCAGTAGTACCACTCTATACTATCCTTAGATATCTGATATCCTACCTCTCCCTCATTGTTCGCACCCAATACTTCTGTAAAGGATATAAGTTCCGCATATGCTGGACCTGCATTGTTTGAGACTTCAGGGCTAGATGTCGAGTAATGATCTGGACCTATTGTTACATTCTTTAGTTCTGGTGTGTAAGAAGAATTGTCTGTTTCAAAATATGCTTTGTATTGGAAATATCTATTATCCGAGACATTCGTTAGATTAAAACTTGGTGTACCAAGAGTTGGATTGGATAATTCGTCGTAGTAGTCTCCTGTCGTACCATCAGGTCCAACAAAATCCCCTACCAAAGGGTCTGCGTCCCCACTTCGCACCTGAAGTTTAAGTCTTACTGCTCCCCTTTTGTAAATATTCAGTATCTCAGTTGCGGATAGACTTCTGTTCCAAACTGCTACCTCGTCTAATGTTCCATAAAAGGTGGTACTCGCTACATTAGCATACCATCTACCGAGAACTGTATCTATCTCAAGAGGATATAGGGTCATACCTGTTTGAGTGTCGGTTTGTTGTATACCGTTGACATAGATATACATCGTCCCATTGTCTACAACTCCTACTACATGATACCAAGTTCCTGTAACTGCTGGATCATTTGAAAATACTGTCCAGTACGAAGGATTGTTTTGACCTACAAAAAAGGTCCATCTCTGATCTGTCCATTTCCCCAATGTAGTACCTCTTCTATTACCAGTCGAATTACTTCCACCATACATTCCTTGATAGCTACCCAAGCTATCTAACTTAACCCAAGAAGACACTGTTATATCCCCTCCAATTTGTAGACTACTACCACTCCCACAACTAATAACATCATTACCGTCGAAACCAATAGCTCCTCCCAATTTCCCTGATTGGGAGTACAATGCTCCATTGTAAGTCCCACTATTCCCCTGTCCACTTGAATCCACTATCGTTCCACTTGCTTCATTCATATGCATTAAGAGTACATTACCACTCATATTTGCATTGCCTGTACTGTATGCTGTCTCTGTCTGAGCATTACTAGGAAGCTCTTTGTATATCGGTCGCTGTGGAATCCAAGACATATTACCCCATTCAGTACTACTATCCACATCAAATATTCTTGATACAAAATTTCCACTACCACTTGTCTGTCCAGCAGATGTTAACTCTACCCACTCACTCCCACTAGCCCACTGAGTATCAGAATGTGTCCCTGCTCCAAACCCGCTCTGTGTGTCATCAGAATCTATCTGATCAGATGGTATTAACTTTGTAACTCCACTAGATATTTCTGTAATCGTATCGTCTGACAATGTGTATTTAGACGAATCCGAGAAATCCCATTTCACTATTCCACTTTCTACGCCCAATATTGTTCCATCTACCTCCAGTATGGAATAACTCTTTTCTTCTCCAAATACAGGTAGAAGAAATCTAAAGAGTAGAAGTATCACAAGGAAACTTGTCAACAGGATAGGTAAAAGGAATATGTTCCTCTTCAAGTTTTGTATTTTTGGTTTTAAGCTCTTAATTCTTTCTATCATCTTGTTTTCAATCTCTCTATACAAAAAGGTAACTCTTATAGTTTCCCATTATATCCATTTTTATTGGATTTGACTATTTCTTTTTTACACGCCGTTTTGGAAATTTAAAACCTTTCTTATAATTCCTAACAAGAAATGCCCCTCCAGATGCCATATCAACACTTCCTATAAATATAAGGGATATATCTAGACTGTCCTTTATCGTTTGGTAATGGTCAATTTTATAATCCTCTTCTCCAAGTATTGTCACTTCTTTACTATCTAATAGATTCCTTTCCTCGTCGTATGCGTTTATTTCAATTATATTCTCCCCAGGTTCTAGATTCTTCTTTATATTATCAATTGAGAAGTTCATCTCCCACTCCTTTGTATCTACAAAAGTCGCCATTATTGTCTCACCCTTGTATTTTGCCACAATCCACACTTCCTCGTATGCAAGACCTTTAAGTTGAATTTCTCCGTTATCATCCGAATTCAATAGTGCCATATATATTTCAAACTTATCTTCTTCTACTTCTGGAGTAGTTTCTTCCACTTCCTCCTTTTTGTCCGACGTTGTTTTTTGAGTAACATAGACAATCTTTGTATCATCAGACTCCTCCTCTTCCTCCTCATCATCATCTGGTGGAGGATCAGCAGTACCTGTACTGTAATTTAGTTCTATAGAATCTATCTCAACTTGTTGTGTACTATCCGATGTAAGAAATGCCCTAAAGTAGAAATCTCCAATACCAACTGAACTCTGAAAAGTTGAAAGGTTGGATGATATATTACTAGCTGTACTTGCCTCAGAAGGAGCACCCTGCCCTGTTTCTTTACTCCACTGGGTACCATCCCAGTAGTACCAATCTACATTGTCATTAGATATTTGATATCTTACTACTCCCTCATTGTTCGTACCCAAAACTTCTGCAAAGGATGTTAACTGAGTATATGCTGTTCCTGTATTGTTCGAAACTGTAGGACTAGAGGGGGTGTAATGGTCTGGCCCTATTGTCACATTCTTTAGTTCTGGTGTGTAAGAAGCGTTGTCTGTTTCAAAATATGCTTTGTACTGAAAGTATCTATTATCTGAGACATTAGTTAGATTAAAACTTGGTGTACCAAGAGTTGTATTGGATAATTCTTCGTAGTAGTTTCCTGTCGTACCATCAGGTCCAACAAAATCTCCCGTAAGAGGGTCTGTATCTCCACTTCTTACCTGCAGCTTGAGCCTTACTGCTCCTCTTTTGTAAATATCAAGTACTTCAGTTGGAGAAAGATTTCTGCTCCATATTCCCGTTTCATCTATTACCCCACCGAATAGGTATCCATTTCCAAAACCAGATGACCCTATCTTCGTATTTGCCACCTTGTTGTTAAAGGCCGCAGAGGATAGTGGGTATGTATTTACTTCAACCCCATCTACATATACTCTTGCTGTTGTACCATCCCAAGAGTTTACAACATGATACCAAGTACCAATTTGAGCATTTATCCCAGTAGCTCCTGCCATATATCCTGGTCCTGAACCAGCTCCAATTGTAGCTACAATTTGGTGAGAACCTGATTCTAATCCGATAAAGAAAACAGAAGAACCAACAGAAGTCCCGTCATTTCTATGGAGCATAGTTATCCAAGCTCCTGGGAAAGAGGTTGCTTTCCACCATGAACTAATAGTCATAGATGTGTAATCTCCATCTGCTGTATTTCCACAATCAACATAGTCATCTGTCCCATCGAAACCAATAGCACCTCCCAATTTCCCTGCTTGAGAGTATAGAATCCCATTGTAAGTCCCATTGTTCCCTTGTCCACTTGAGTCTACTATTGCTCCACTTGATTCGTTCATATGCGTCAGAAGAATATTTCCACTCATATTTGCATTACCTGTACTGTATACTGTCTCTGTTTGGGCATTACTTGGTAGCTCTTTGTACATAGGTCGCTGTGGGACCCAAGACATACTCTCCCAACTTGCACTACCTCCCACATCAAATATTCGTGACACAAAATCTCCACTACCATTGGTCTGCCCAGTAGCTGTTAATTCTACCCACTCACTTCCACCGTTCCACTGAGTTTCAGAATTGGTACCTGCACCAAATCCACTTACTGTATTGTCCGAATCTGTTTGATCCTTTTGTATAAGTTTTACAATACCTCCCGATATTTCCGTCGCAATATTGTCAGAGAGTGTATATTCAGAAACCTCTGAGAAATTCCACTCCACTGTTCCACTTTGCACACCTAATATTGTCTTCTCCATATCCAATATTGAATACTGCATTTCCTTTCCAAGGACTGGAAGAAGAACTCTAACGATAGATACAACCACAAAAGAAACCGTCAATGCAATGACTAAGGGAAGTGTCTTTTTCTTTACAACCTTCTTTTTAACCCTTCTACTCTTAGCTTTTGTTTTCTTCACTTTTTTCGTCAATTCTCTAGTCAAAAGATTTTAACCTATATAATTATCCATTATACCCATTTCTGTTACATAATGTCGAAAGTTTTTCCCCCACACAAAAGATTTGATATACTTCTCTTGTGAATCCTCTAAAACATCTTAAAAAATATATAACCAAAAAAGAATACCTCCTGATAATGGTTGGAGGTTTTTTCGCACTAATTCTCGCCCACTCTGTAGAACTTCTCTTCCCAACTCTAGTGTCTCAAGTCCTTGATCAATATAATATTACACAAACAATAGATAGTAAATACTACCTCTATACATGCATCATACTTCTGATAGGTACGACATTCACATACCTAAGCACATACCTAAATGCACTCTTAGGGGAAAAGATAGGACAAGATCTTAAAAACAGACTCTTTAGAAAAGTCCTCAAACACAACTACTCCTACCTAGTACACAACAAGCCCTCCAAAATATTGACTGTAATCAACAGTGACACCATATACATCAAAAACACCTTCGCACAATCACTTGGGTTGATACTCTCTTCGATATTCTTACTAATAGGAAGTGTAGTATTGATGTTCTCTCTAAACTCCCAACTAGCGACAATAATTGTAATTGCAGTTCCTACTGTGATAATCATTCTACTACTACTCATCAAAGATAAATTCAAACTCTTTAAAGTTGTTCAAGAATTAAGAGATGCCCTCAACAAGATTACTAGTGAAAATATTAAAGCAACTATGCTTGTAAAAGTTTTTGTGTCTGAAAAAACAGAAATTAAGAAATTTAAAAAGGTAAACCAGAAAAACAAAGATATCGGATTAGAAATCAATCGCATTTTCTCCCTTGTAGTACCAATTGTAAATTCTCTGGCGATAATAGCTACAATGATAATAATATACTTCGGTGGAAAACAAATAATCTATGGTGATATGACAATAGGAGAAGTGACTGCATTCAATACCTACGTACAGCTCTTCACACTACCAATCCTAATGCTTGCTCTAATGACAGCAATGATAGGACAAGCAATAGCTTCTCTTAAACGTATAAATGAGATTCTGAGTGCTCCAGTAACCTTCAAAGATGGGAAATTAGCAGTAAAGAAACTTGAAACCTTCGAAGTAAAAGATCTCTCACTTAAAATTGAAGATACCGAGATATTAAAAGGTGTAAACTTTGAAATAAGGAGAGGAGAAAAGATTGGGATAGTCGGATTAACAGGATCTGGGAAAACAATGTTTCTAAAACACTTACTCCGAGCATTAGAACCAACCTCTGGAGAAATACTCCTAAACAAACATCCTCTGAGAGATTACAAGATTAAAGATGTTAGAAACATTACAGGATTTTCTTTCCAAGAGAACTTCCTTTTTAACTCCTCCGTCCTAGACAATATTAAGTTCGGGAGAAAAATACCAACAGAGAAAGTAATGCAAGTCGCACAAATAGCAGAGGTCGACAAGTTTGTAAAAGATATGCAAGACGGCTACAACAGTAATGTAGGAGAATTAGGGGGAAATCTCTCTGGTGGAGAGAAACAAAGGATAATGATAGCTAGAGCATTAGCAGGAGACCCTCAACTACTCGTACTAGATGACGCTACAAGCAGATTAGACATAGCTACTGAGGATAAGGTGTTTGAAAATATTAGAAAGAATCACAAAGACATCTCTATCATCCTCGTTGCCCAAAAGATCTCTTCTGTAAAAGATTGTGATCGTATATATATTTTCGATCAAGGGAAAATAACAGAATTTGGTACACACGAAGAATTACTTAAACACTCTGTTCTCTATCAAGAAATAGAGCTCTCACAAAAAAACTATGGATAAAGATTACAACCTAAACAAAGATGAAAAAGTGAATACAAAGAAAGGTCTCTCTCTAATAGTTCGTCATTTCAAACCATACCTCTACACACTAATCCTAATATCTTTCGCACTCCTCGCTTCCAACATTTTGGGTGTTGTTTTAATCCCTAAGCTTGTTCAAAGAGCAATAGATATAGATATTGCCAACAAGGATATTGATGGACTCTTAAATACTGTCACTATAGCACTCTTTGTCCTAATTTTCACAGCTATAGCTAACTATATAAGAGTAAGAACCACAGGAATCCTCTCTCAAAAGGTCCTTTTTAATATAAGAGCAGAAATATTTAAAAAGATTCAAGAGTTACCAACACAGTTTGTTTCAGATAATCAGACAGGGGACATAATACAAAGACTTACAGGGAATGTTGATGGTCTTAACAAGTTCTTCTCAGAAGGATTAGTTCGTCTCATGAACATAACTTTTATGATGATCACTGTGCTCGTAACAATCTTTCTCCTTGATTGGAGAATAGCTTTAATATCCTTACTTTCTACTACAACAGTATTTCTCTTCCTCCTCTTCCAAGGGAAATTCCTAGAAAAACCCATCAAACAAGCTTTAGATAAAGAAGGTATGGTAAGTGCTAAAGTACAAGAATCTTTAGACGGATTTCTCCCTATTCAATCAAGCAATCAACAAGGTAATTGGTCTAAACAGTTGGAAACTCTCACAAAGAGCTACTACAAAACCTCAAAGAGAGTTTCAGCTATATCCGCAAGTGCAGACACCTTTATCACAATGATGAGTATCCTTTCTGTTGGTACTACCCTCCTCTATTCTCTTCACCTCATGTCCGCAGGGATTGTCACTTTGGGTATGGTCGTCCTTTTTAATGCATACTCTCGACAGCTTTTTAGTGGCTTAAACAAAATCTCCTATATTTGGCAGAATATTAAAACGGGATTAGCCTCAGCTTCTAGATTGAGTGAGATCTTGGAATTAGAGAATAATATTTTTTCTCCCAAGAAGGCATACTCTCCAAAAGAAATTAAGGGAGAGATAGAGTTTAGGGATGTAGACTTTGGATACAACAGTAATGATGTTGTACTCAAGGATATCAACTTTGTAGCATATCCTGGCAAAACAATAGCTATTGTCGGTCCTACTGGCGGTGGTAAGACTACCTTCGTAAACCTCATTGCGCGACTCTATGATGTTAAGAGTGGAAAGATTTTAGTAGATGGTACAGATGTAAAGGATTGGGATTTAGATACTCTCAGAAAAGGTATTGGTTATCTAATTCAAGACACTTTTCTTTTTGAAGATAGTATATTGAATAACTTGAGGTATGATAATCCGAGGGTAACAGAACAGGAGGCTTTAGATATGTTTAAGTTCTTAGGTGTTTCCCCTTTTATAAAGTCTCTGTCAAAGGGTCTTCATACAAAGATAGGGAGTGATGGGGATGGTCTTAGTTCTGGACAGAGACAGATTATCGCATTAGCAAGAATTCTTCTTAGAGATCCTAAGATATTAGTTCTTGATGAGGCTACAGCTAGGATAGATACAAAGTCAGAGAAGTTGCTTCAGGTAGCTATAGAGAAGGCTATCGAGGGTAAGACTACTTTTGTAATTGCACATAGGTTGAGTACCATATTTAATGCAAATCACATCATATTGATAAAGGATAATACAATTTTGGAACAGGGTAATCATAAGCAGCTAATAGAACAGAAGGGTTTCTACTACGAGATGTATTCTAAGTTTGCGGGTGATTGAAGTTCGAGCTTATGCTTTAAAAGAGGATGTATCCTTGATGTACCAGAAATTGTACCCAATCGCTCCTCTCCTTTGTAAAAGTTTTTCAATTTCTACCGGCGTCCAATCATTATAATTATTCAAGATGCGATTAAGAATGACAAGATCTTTAGAGTCTGGCCTTCCACCCTTAAGAAATTCTCTCCCAAAAACCTTTATTGGGGATCTCCCCTCTTCAAGACAGATTGCTATGAACTTGTTTGTCGTAGAATTTATACCCCAATCCCCAACTTCTTTAAGATCGTCAATCTGATTCATTAGCTCCCTAGAATATTCCATATCCTCCTGCACAGTTTCCTGGGACAATTTACAAGCTTCCTTACAACTCTCTATGACTAAAGGCTCTACCATCTCTCCCTTCCCCTCAAGAAGAATGTACCCTAAAACTTCTAGTGGTGAAACTCCCTCGTCTTCACAATCTTCCAAAAACAACTCTACTTGATCTTCTACAGACACCTGTTCGTGTTCAATATCAATACCAAGGAGTTCCCTCGTTAACAGTTCCATTACTGTAACTTCCCCTGTTTCAACTGTAGCACCATACTTTTCTTTCTCTACCATTATTTTATTCTCTCATGAATTTAATTCTTCAATTACTTAGTGGAATATAATACTATAAGTCCCTTGTCTAGGTCAATTCCTCTATATATTGAAGTTAAAGCCCTTTTCTGTAAGAATATAGTATGTAAGATTTAAGTTTAGAGGGTAACTAATATGGAAAGAGAAATATTAAAAAAGAAGAAGGTTGTAAAAAAGAGAGAGAGTCTTAAAGGTCCTAAGCCTCAAGTAAAGAAGAAGGTCCCTAGTACAACCCCACCTCCCACCCCTACTCCTACCTATACTCCACCTCCACCTCCACAGAAGAGTAAGGGTACAAGTAAAGGATTGGTAGGTCTAGTAGCCTTTGTTGCTTTTTTGTGTATAGGCATTGCTGGATATATCATCTATACTGATTTCTTTGTTAAACCTCCTGAGGAAGTAGCGGTTGTTAAGGATGATGATTCTAAACCAGAGGTAGTGGTTGAGGACGAAGAGGAGGAGGAGGAAGAGGTAGTTGAGGATACTGATACAGAGTTTGAGGGAGAGGTGTTGTCTGCTACACTTCCTGTTGGTTGGACCATTATTGAATATTTTGATGGAGATGGTACTGAGTCTTTGCCAGATATGACAGAGTATTTTGGTTTAACTGCTTTTGATATTGTTAATCCGGATAGTGAGCAGGTGTTTACTGTACAGGCAGTGTCTGGTATTGGGTTTGCTGGTTGTCCTGAGTATGCACTATTTGATGATAATGGAGAGGCTTATATGGCTGAGCAGGAGAGTGCTAGTAATGATATGGGAGAGGTTCTTAATGTTGTAGATTATACAGATGAAGATTATGAAGAGTTTGAGTTTCTTAATACAACTTTTAGGAGGATTGGTAAGAAGTATTTCTATGATACACAGGAGGGGAATAACTATTTTGAACCACCTTGTGTAGATGGTTTGTTTACTTTAGAGGGTTTGTATTTTGAAGATGAGGATGGTTATACCTATGAGGCATACTTCTATGGCGCTACAGAGGTAAGTACAGAGATAGATTTATTGGTAGTAGATGTGATATTGGAGAGTATGGGGGTTGTGGATTAGGGGGTTCTAGCTGTGTCATAAAAGAAACAACTTGTCTTGTTTATATGATATAAATTGATTTTGATTTAGTAATGCAAGAAACTCAGAAACCTACAAGGGTTAAGAGCGATATTCCCGCAGCTATTATAATGGGCATTGTCCTCTTTGCAATTTTAATGTATTTTGCTTCACAAGTAGATAATGATACAAATACAGATACAGAAAGGGAAACAACAATCGTTCAAGAAGAAACTCTGCCTACTAACACAGATATTGAAGATCCTCTTGTTGAAGAAGAGATTCCCCCTAAATGGTTTGGTAAAACATACAAAATTGATAGTGTTGAGTTTGATGGTTTGTCGTACCAAAAAGCTAACCTATGGGAATCCTATGATGATAGAAGTTTGATAATCGCTGTTCCTAGACATTCAGATATAACCTTGTTAGGTTATAGAAAAGATCATGATTACTGCAAGATTGAATACAATGGAGAGGCGGGCTGGTGTTCTTGTGGTTGGATTTCGGGACTCCCAGCAGACATGACAGATTACTAGGAAAATTTGTAGGAGAATCTTCCTATTGTTATAGTCGTCAGATTTAACATCCTTTCTAGATTATTTTCAAAAAAACTAAGCCCTTTTTGATATTTCCGCAATAGTTTTGTATAAAACGTCATCTTTATTCGTAGAATCGAAACCCAAGTCCCACTCTATCTGCTTCATAAGTTCAACAATATAAGAATCTCTGTCAGCAAGAACATTAAGTATATTTGTATCCAATCTCATATCCCAGACATAATGATTCAGAAAAGAGATCTTTGGATCTCTCCATTGAAAGCTATTTTCCTGCGACACATCATAAAGCCTAACATCATTTGGAAGATCCAGCACAATCTTTCCACTAAGAACTCCAACATAGCCAATTTCGTTATATACTTTCTCAAGGTCTCCAAAAATCCCAATAAGTCGATGGAGAATCGAGAATAGCCTTACATTCATAATCTCGTCTTCTACACTAGCAATATCCTCAATCCAGTAGAAGACACCTGAAGCCTGCAGAACTAGATACCTGTAATGGCCACTATGTAAATCATACATATGCCCATGCAGTCCTCTTGGATATGGTTTAAAAGTATTAGAAATATCTAGAACATCATTCTCTCTTGCAATTCTAACTAACTCCTTCATAGATACAGTGTTCTGAATAGAAAAAAAAGGCTGCAAAGAAACTTCAAGATTTGCGGAATTGCTCCCTAAGGAATCATTGTTGTCACATTTTCCATTTTGACATTTTATTATCCTCTCCTTCTCTGCAAGCTCCAAAGCTTTTCCAAAGCTAGTTTTAACAAAATTAAGATTGTTTTCCCTATAAACCTCTGCCTTGTTGCTTTTCTCAAATAAAACCTTAGTATAATCAGGACTTGCCAAATCGATAAGCTTCGTGATGTTATGTGACCTAATATATATATTATTATCGTCATACACATAATAAGGAGTCGCATCTCCCTCAGAGATTCTTATAACAACAAAAACCTTTCCCTTCTCTAAAGGATCTGTAACATGGCAAGAATATGTTGGTAAGGGATCAACATTAGAGGCGCTCTGGTTTATACTTTCAATAATTTTCTTTTCATTCTTAACTCCTTCCCATTTAATGGGAACTCCAGTCTCTGAGTCTTCTTCTACACCAATAATAATATCTCCACCTCTTGTATTCGAGAACGCGGCAAAATGCTTTGCTAAACCTTTAGCGGAAGCCTCTTTTTTATAATCTAAGTTCACTCCCTCTGGATATTTCTCTTTACAAAAGTTAATAATATCTGAAGAGGTTATCTCTCTTATTTCTTTTCTTAAATAATTCATCTGTTATTTCTTAAATGGTTTACTTTATAATGAGGAAGGTATTTATCAATCTGGTGGAGACGATGGGAATTGAACCCATGTCCAAAAGCGTCATCAATAGTTATGTACAAAAATAGTTAATCTTGATTAGCAAAATATACCTAAAAGATTAACGAAAAAGTATATATGCTTAGAACTTAGTTTCTTACATACCCTCTTCTAAATTAAGAATATGTATATATCCTACAAACGACTGTTTATTAAAACCTGTATAGGTGCAAGTAATAAAAACACTAACCTAAACTAATAAGTTAGACTTATGCAAATTGGTAAGCATAAACAGGAGCTGCAAAAGCAGTTTTTACTGTATCAGCTACACCACTTACAAAAGCGTTCAAACGATTTGTTACACTTATCTGTGTTCAGTTAACGAGATGAACTCGATTTGAAACATACTGAATCTAAACTTCTGTCGAAAGCCTAGCGTCCCCATATTGATAAAGAGCTATGTATTATACCATTTATTATCTTTTTCCTCTACTAACCTCCCACAACCCAATACCTGTAGCTATGGAAAGATTAAGAGAATTAATACTCTCACTATGTGGAATAAACACACTCTGTCCGATATCTTTGTACTCCTCTCCTAACCCCTTACTCTCATTCCCTTGAATAATGCTATGCGGTTCTTTGAACTCTACCTCCCTAATATCCTTACTCCCATCTAACATAAAAGGATAATACGAATGATTCGGATATTCGGACATATACTCCTGAATGTCTTTGAAATACCTAAAATTCACTCTAAATAGCGCTCCCATCGCAGACCTCACTACTTTTGGATCAAAAACATCTGCACTATCCCCTATTAAAGCCAAATTCCTATACTCAAACCCTAGCATTGTCCTAATGACCGTACCTAAGTTCCCCATATTCCTAGGCTCTACAAGTACAAGATGATTCTCCTCTGAGTCTAAACTACACTCATACTTATCAAAAACACCCACAACATATGTATTCTCCTTAAAAGCTATTCTCTCTATAGCCCTATCTGCTACCTCTACTCGTACACCAAGCTCTCTACACAGCTCCTCAACCTCCCTTACGCCCTCTTCTCCACCATCCACTACACTTTTCCTCAGTATTTTAATAACAGAGCTCCTGTGATGTTTAAGAAGCTCTATAACTGGATATCTTCCAAATGCGTATGAATAGTTAAACTTTTTCTGGTATCTCTTTACTTTCATGATATCTACATATTACATGAAATTTTAAGATTTGAACACCCTTGGTTGTTATCTCCTATAGTTTCCTATTAGGGAGTACATAGTAATTACCCCTCCGCTTAGTGTTGGTATACCAGCGTTCTCGACTCCTTCTCCTAGTTATCCACACTCTCTCCTTAGATGTGGTTAATATTAAAAGGCCTTAAAATACAACTCCTTCTCTTCTCGCTTCTCTCTCTGTCTAGTATCTGTCGGTATAGGACTTCCCCTACTTCTCTTCTTAAAGATTTCCTCATATTCGGACTTTATATGTTTTGGGTAAGATCCCCTTAAATATTGCCCCCTTCTCTGGAGGTCTCCCTTCTCTTTTCTATATCTCTCCTACTGGAGTGTTTTTGATTAAAAATGGGAAATTAAGAACAAAGTATAAAAAACTTGTTCTCAAACCATTCCTATTAACTACATGTTGGGATAAATTACCCTATTTGGCGGAGAGAGAGGGATTCGAACCCCCGGTATGAAATAAATCATACAAAGCATTTCGAGTGCTTCCCATTCAACCACTCTGGCATCTCTCCAATGGATAATTATATATCTAAACCTTCTCTAACTCTATATACTCACCAAAATTCATCTTCTCTAACCTCCCCTGCTTCCTCACATCCTTGTACAATACAAACTCCTGTAGAAGAAGGAATATTGGTAACCTATCTTTCTCGTCTATAAGTAAGATTAGTGTACTAGGAAACCTTAACTCTGTGGTCACTATTAAAAAGTTCTGTTTCTTTCTTTTTGTGAAATAGAAGTCTGTAAACAAAAACCATTCATACAACCTATTACTATAATCTATACCCTTTGCTGTGATCTTGTGCTTAACTACCAGAGGTTTAGTAGTGCCAAGAACATAGATGAAGAAAAGGAGAGATATTAGTGCTGCCATTAGGAAAAACTTCCCTACTATCGCTAAGAAAAGGATCAATATTAAGGATGTCGCTACGATAATGGTGAAATCTTTACTGTCGAAAGCAAACTCGTACCTATCAGGCGCTTCCCACTCAAAAAGTTTAATATTTTGTACAACCTTTTTGGGAGCAGTACCCTCTATCTTAGCCTCTTTTTCTACAATCTTTCTTCTTTTCTCATCCTTTTGGTGTTTAACTGCTTTCTCTTTTAACTTCTTTAGTTTCTCTTCCTTTTTCTTTAGCGCCTTCTCTCCAGAGATTAGCTTTGTAATATATTCTAAATCCTTGTCTATTTTACTTGTCATAGTTCATCATATAACAAGAGCTATGAGTAGAACAAGGGTTAGTACTCCAAAACCGTAGTAAATATTTAGAATATGTAAGAAATTAAGAACCACAACCATTGTTAACCCTAATGATAAAACTCCCCCTATTTTCAGTGATTGGTATATGAGTTTTTTACTCACCCCCTTCTTTAGAAATGCTCTGCTTATGGAAATATATATGATAGAGGTTGTATTTATTAAAATGTTTGTTACAAAGAATATAAGGACTACAATGCTTTGCCAATTAAGTGCTCCACTAGCAAGGTATGGTGAGAATTGTGTGGTGTGGAACAAGTAATACAAAATAATTACGGAGAGCGCTACTAGAAAGCCTTGTCCTAGAAGAAATTTCATAAGTTCTGCGATATAGGATTATGAGTTATCACCCTACTATCCTATTCTCTATATATTAAATTAATTACTTTTTTACATATATGAATATCCTAATTATAGAGGAAAGTAAAACAATAGCCCAATTGATTAGTAAGTCTCTCTCTGCTCAAGGGTTTAATATAACATTAGATGATAGTGGGTTTACTAATGAAGTTTTTGTTAAAAAAGGTCTTTTTGAAATTGTTGTACTTAATACCAACTTACCTAAGGATCGTACAAAGAGAATTATAGAAAAGGTCAAGGCTTTGAATATTAATATTAAAATATTAGGAATATGTAGTCTTGGAGGATGGAAGGATAAGGTAAGCTTTTTAAAAGATGGTGGTGATGATGTAGTCTCCTACCCTTTCCCTATTCAAGAATTAGTTGCAAGAATCTGGTCATTACAAAGACGTCCTAGATCATATATTGATGAAAAACTCTATATTGGAGAATATCTATTGGATAAAGACAACCTTCTTGCGAGTAGTAGTGAAAAAGATGTAAAGCTTAGAAGAAAAGAATTTCAATTACTAGAATATCTCATTAAGAACAAGGATAGGACAGTAAGTAGGTGTGAATTACATGATCATGTATGGGATTACAGAGAGTACTTAGGTTCAAATACTGTGGATGTACATATAAAGAGGATACGAGAAAAGCTAGATAAGAGTCACTTAATAGAAACTATACATGGGCAGGGTTATAAGGTTGTCAATCGTAGAAGCTAGAGCATCATAGGCATAACCAAATGTATAAAGCTTTCATCATCCTTAACTTTAAACACTCCTGGTTTTACTGATTCAGAACATTCTAGAATGACTTCATCTTGTTCTAAGTGACTTAATACATCAGAGAGTAGTCTAGAGCTAAATGCTATCTTTACATCATCTCCAGTAATTTCTCCTTCAAATGTGCTCTTATTACTTCCTACATCAGATTGTGATGCAGACATTGTGATAGTACTTTCTTTACTCTTAATATCCAGTATTAACTTATTACCCAGTACTGTTCTTGCAATTATATTAGTAACCTTAAGCGAGTTAAGAAAGTCCACCCTATTCAATACACATTGAGTCTTAAATCCAGTAGGAATTATCTGTCTATACTCTGGGAAATCCCCATCTATTAGTCTGGATACTAAATCTACCTCACCTATTCTAAATATTAGTTGGTTTCTATCTTCTATAATGAAGATCTCCACACTCTCCTCGTCTTTTGCTACCTCAGAGATTATGAAGGATAGCTCTTGCATAGCTTTCACAGGAACTAACAAGGATCTATCATTATCACTATTCACATCTAAATCAATACTCTGCCTAGACAATCTTAAACCATCAGTTCCTACAAAGTTAATCTTAGATCCCTCTATTTCCATAAGTAATCCAGCAAGTACTGGTTTAATATCATCAGTAGCACAACTAAAAGCTACCCTATTAATAGCTTTAACTAAATCTCCTTGTCCAATCTTAAGGATAGCTTTCTCCTTCTTAACACTCGCAATCTCAGGGTAGTCATCCGTTGGTATTGTATGGAATTGGGCTGTATTGTTTAGAGTACTAACTACAAAATATTGTCCTTCAAGATTGATATCAACCTTTTCATTAGGTATAGAGTTTACAAATTCGGACAACTGCTTAGCAGGAACAGTAACACTACCCTCTGATTTAACATCAGCTCCTATCCAAGTACTCACTCCTATCTCCAAATCTGTAGCTGTCATAAACAACTTCCCTTTAGATGTAGTAAACTTGATATTATTAAGTATAGGTAGTCCTGGTTTACTACTAACCACCCTGCTTACAATATTGAGGTATTTTGAAAAGGTGTCTTGGTTACATGAAAATTGCATTTTATTATCATAAAGATATTAAATATAGGCAGTAGTATCTACTCCATTATATGATAATTAGGAAATAGTTGGTAGTAGTGAGCAGTGTTTTGTATTTAAGTGTTTTTTGTTCCTTCTTATTATTCTTTTATTTATATAATCAATACCTAATAATAATAAGGGGTATGGATATGTAGATATCTTTTTCTTTTTCATCACTAAACTCTTTGAAGGAAGCAAAAGTATTCATATTTATCTTGTGGGTATCTTATACGTAATTAATTATGCAGAAAGGAAAGAAAGCTTATCGTAAAAAGAAGTAATCATGTGGACAGAAAATGTGCTTAAATACGGATAAGTAAGGGGTATATGTGAATAAGTAGGAGAAGAAGAAAGGTCTTTGCAATACAAGAACGTTGTAGGAGGGGGATATCTTTAATGTGGGTAAGGAGTTAGTTATCAGAAGCTATCAGATACTTATCCATAGAGTTATACACACCTTTTTACTGACGTAGATGTCTTCTACAAGTATCTATTTTTTCTCTAAATCTATTATCTTCCTCCATTTTTTTCTCAATCTTAGCGCAGGCATGTAATACTGTAGTATGGTCTTTTCTATTCACTTCTCTAGCGACCTTTTCTAGAGGGAGCTCTAATTCAACACGTAGGATATACATAACTATTTGTCGAGAGAGAGCAATATATGCAGTTCTCTTACTCCCCTTTATCTCAGAAGGTTTGACATCAAAAACATTAGAAACGACATCAATAACTTTCTTTGGGGTAATCTTCTTTCTCTTACTGTCAAGATCTACCTGCAATATCTTTGCGGCCTCTTCGTAGGAAGGTAGCTCACCTAGTCTTGATAAAGAGAGAAGCTTATTCAAAGCACCTTCTAACTCTCTGACATTACTCTCAATGTTTTTGGATATTAAATCTAAATACTCATTTGGCATTTCTAAATTCTTTTCATCTACTATTTGTTGGAGTATAGCCATACGAGTTTCGTAATCAGGAGCTCCAATATCTGCTACCATACCACCTTCAAACCTAGACCTTAAACGATCAGTTAGATTCTTAATCTCACTAGGGGGTCTATCGGCAGCCAATATTATCTGTTTGTTAGACTGATACAAGGTATTGAATGTATGGAAAAGAGCCTCTTGAGTTTTAGGATATGTTTCAACAAATTGAATATCATCAATGATTAACAAGTCTACTTGCCTATATTTATCTCTAAACTCTTGATCTTTTTTAGACCGGATACTTGCAATGAGCTCATTGAGGAATTGTTCTATTGAAACATACACAACCTCTTTTTTATAATCGTTTTTAATAACTTCATTACCTATCGCTTGCATTAAATGAGTCTTTCCTACTCCAGTATTACCGTAAAAGAAGACAGGGTTGTAGAGAGAACCCAACTCTTCAACTACAGCTCTAGAGACTGCTTCTGCCAACCGATTATGTGAACCTACTACAAAATTCTCAAAGGTATATTTAGGATTAATCTGAGCTTTAAGTATAGACTTTTCTCTTAACTCTCTTTCATTTTCTAAATCAGAGAACAGGGTTTTAGAGCCTTTCTTTTCTTCAGTGACTATCTTTTTACTATCGAAATATTCATAATTCTTTTTTGTAAGATGGTGAGTATTACCCACTCTAGTCTTCACATTGATAGAGAGATCACATCCTGTGGATTGGTGTAAACAATCTTTGAGTGTTTGAAGGTATTCGTTAGTAATTGTTACTTTTTGAATATCGTTTGCACAAGAGAGTTCTACTATGCCGTTGGAAATGGCTGTAATATAGGTGTTGGAGAACCAAGCGTTGAAATTGTGATCGCTTATCTTAATCCTTAACAACTCTTTTACAGCTAACCACGTTTTGTCGGCATCTAATTTTCCCTGTTTTTTAAACTTTCTCATCTGATCAACAGGAATCTTTGGGACTGTCTTTATGTATTTTTCGAAATCAGCTTTCTCCATAAACAAAAGTTGTTTAACTAAAAATGAGGCAGTTTGGGCAGTCGATAGTCGATTGGGACTACTTCTTTATTATATACATATTTTCTGACTTGTGGATAGTTTTATAGAATATTATTAAATATCCTTATTTAAAAGCACAAAACGAGGTAATGTTTTTGTAAGATTTTTAAAACACCATATTTAAGTAGGAAAAATCCCCATTTGCCATATTTAATATATTCGGATATAATTGGACCGTTAAAATACATTGTTAAAGTTATGAAAAGAACATATCAACCAAAGAAAATTAAGAGAATTAGAAAGTTTGGATTTAGAGCTAGGAGAAAGACTGTAGGAGGAAGAAGAGTTTTGAAGAACAGGAGACGTAAGGGAAGAACACAGCTTTCTGCAAGTGAAGAGTTTAGGCTTTTAAGAAAACTTCCTAAAAAGACGCAGAGATAGTATATAATAGGGAATGCTACAAAAAAGATATAGATTGCCTGCAAGGCTTTTCAAACAGATTTATGATAAGGGTAAGAAATTTCGCAGTGATTGTGGGATGTTGGTTGCACTACCCTATTCGGGAGATATTACCCCTAAGTTTGGGTTTGTGGTGAGTAAAAAGGTTGGTAATGCTCCCAAAAGGCATAGGATGACTAGAGTTCTTAGAGCTATTGTTCATGAGTCAATTAAGGAACTTGAGTTAAATGATAATGGGTATGTGTATGAATTTGTTGCCTTTAAATTTTGTGATGACTACTCTACTCTTAAAGAGGAGTTTCAATCTTTACTTAAACAGTCGATGAATGATGAGGGAAATACTTCTTAAAATAATTAGAGTTTACCAAAAGACACTTTCTCTTGATCATGGGATGTTGGGAAAAATATTTCCTAACAGAAGGCATTGTAAGTTTACTCCTACCTGTTCACAATATTGTTATCATGCTGTTGAAAAGTATGGGATATTTAAAGGAGGAGCACTTGGTCTTAGGAGGGTAGTTAGGTGTAATCCTTGGGCAGAGACAGGTCAGTACGATCCTGTTTTATAATCTTTAGCCAAGAAGTTTAATTTAAGGTATAATCCAAGAGTTTATTTTGAAAGCAATCCTATGTTAGCAACTATATGGAATACAATTTTGACCTATCCTGTTCTCAACCTTATGGCAGTTCTTTACCATTTGTTGTGGGATAATCTAGGTTTAGCAATCATCGTTATCGCCTCTATTTCTCGTCTAGCACTAATCCCTCTTACAAAGAATCAGACAGAAATGACTAGGAAGATGGCTTCGCTTAAGCCAGAGCTGGATAAGCTACAGAAGAAGTATGCTAATAACTCGAAGAAATTAAGCGAAGAGCAGATGAAGTTGTATAAGAAGGAGGGATACAATCCTTTGGGTTGTGTTGGGAGTTTAGTTCCTCAACTAATTATTCTTTCCGTATTAATAGGTGTGATAAGAGCTGTGACTAGTGGCGAGGTAGAGGGTTTGTATGATTTTGTTCTTACTTGGGTAAGCAATGGTAGTGGAGAATTTGGTATCAATCCTGCCTTCTTAGGTTTGGATCTAACTCTAAGTTACAACGAATTGTCTGCTGAATTTGGGAGGTTTGCACCTAACGTATTGCCTTACTTGGGCCTTGCATTGGTTGTCGGTTTAGTGCAGTTTGTTGCTACTAAATTCACAACTATGATACAGAATCCAGACAAGGTTCAGAAGAAGAAAGGGAGCTTAGTAAAGGGTGGAGAGCCAAATGTTGCTGGTATGCAGGAGAGTATGCAGAGTTCTATGTTATTGATGTTTCCAATTATGACGATATTTATCACAGTTAGTGCACCTGCAGCTTTAGGATTGTATTGGATAGTCCAGTCGTTTATGTTAATAGTTCAATATTTTATCATCGATTTTGACAAAAGCAAGAAGGGGGTACAGAATGTGTTTACTATGTTTAGGGAGAAGTTGAGTAAGAAATAAAATTTTATTAATATATATTTATGAATAGTAAAGAGTTAACAAAGATTGTGGATAAAGAGATAGGGAAGTTTATCGATCTTTCAGGTGTGAATGCAACCTATGACTGTGATATTGAAGAGGTAGATGGCGTTACCAATATTAATGTTGCTTTTGAGGGGGATAATTTAGGGTATATGATAGGGAGTCATGGTAGGCATTTGGACTCTTTGCAATATATCTTACAGTTGTTAATAAGGAGAGTGATAAACGATGATGAGTTTTCTTTTAGGCTTACATTGGATGTTGCAGAGTATAGAAAGGAGAGGAATGAGACAATAGAAAAGATGGCTCTTGCAAAGGCAGATGATGCTAGGGTGTTGGGAGATTCTATAGATCTTGTTCCTATGAAGCCTTACGACAGAAGGGTTGTACATATGGTGTTGGAGAAGTTTGAGGATATTAAAACAGAGAGTCATGGAGAGGGAAGAGATAGGTATGTAAGGATAGTTCCTTCAGCAGAGATTGATATGGACATTATGGACAAAGCGAATTCAGAGGATAGCGAAGAGTAAGAGAGTTCTGTTACAATAGGGTATGAAATTTGTAGAGATATTCAAAAGGCATTGGTATTTAGCTATAACGGTTGTACTCATTGCTTCTATATTGCCTCTTCACTCTGAGAATTTATACAAGGTTTTAGTAATTGGTATTGTCATAATCCTGTGGTGTTTGTTAGGTGTTTTATTAAAGAAGTTTTCATTAGCTTCCCTATTAATTATCCTTTTAATACTTCCTTTTAACATTACCTACCAACTTCCCTACTCTATATATGGTATTACTTTATCAGAGCCTTTTGTGAATGGAGTGATTGTTAACTATCTTATTCCTACAATCACTATCCTAGATATTGGAGTTTTTCTTCTTTTGCTATCATTATTCTTTGAGAAGAGAGTTAGTTTAGAGTGGAAGGGGTTTTCTTTTCTAAAAATCTTTATACTTTTCATATTATATCTTTTAGTTCAAAACTTCGTAGTTGGAGAATTGGTTAGTGTTTTGAATTCCTTAAGGCTTCTTTTGTACGTTTTTACTTTCTACCAATTATCCTTAAATATTAAGAAATTACTAAATCAAAAAGTTTTAAGGTATGTTTTAGGGATTTCAATATTCTTAGTAGTAATTCAAGGGGTTGTTGCTTTAATCCAGTTTACTGGAGGAACTTCGCTGGGAATAGCTTTCTTAGGAGAGTCTCAGGTAGTTAGTGGTATGATGGGTTCCAGTTTTCTTACTTTGAATGGTCAGTTATATTTAAGGGGTTATGGAACATTTCCTCATCCTAATGTTTTTAGTGGTTGGTTGGTGTTTAATATGTTTTTGGGTTGGTATCTGTTTGAGAGAATGAAGAGTAGGAGGGATTTTCCTGTTGTTCTGATGAGTCTTTCTTCATTAGTTTTGGTTCTTACTTTCTCAAGGGTTGGTCTTTTGGTTTGTGGTATTGTTTGGGTTGTTTTTGTTATTAATCTTTTGTTTAAGATTAATTTTAGGGGTAAGACTTTCTCTTTTGTTGGTTTAATGTCAGAGAGGGTTCTTAATTTGGTTGGTGGTGGGGATAGTAGTTGGAGTGAGAGGGTTGAGTTGATGAGGTGCTCTTTCCTAGTTATTAAGAACAATTTGTTGTGTGGTGTTGGTTTGGGTAGGTTTGTGTCTAGTATGGGAGAGGGTACTCCTCGGAGTGGTAATGGTATATTGTTGTTACAGCCTGTTCATAATGTTTTTCTTTTGAGTATTTGTGAGTTAGGGGTAGTAGGTAGTGGTTTGTGGGGAACTTTGTTGTATTTCTTTTTAAAGAAGAGGAGATTCACAGTAAGGTTTATTACTGTTTTAGCATGTTTATTTATTATTGGTATGTTTGATCACTACTTGTTTAGTTTAGGACAGGGGTTGGTGATATTTTTAATGTTGTTGAGCATTTAGGATTAGGGAGGTAATTCAGGAGGTGTCTATGTTTGTGTTTATAAACACCTCCTTTTTCTTTGCTTAATTCAAATTAAACAGAATCTGTATGGAGAAATCCTCTAGGAGAACTTCTACCCCTGTTATGGAGTCATAGCTTTTTAAGAGCTCTACAAATTCGTCAATGACATGGGGTAAATCCGGGTGCTCGAAGACCGCGCAGGCCAAATCTGTATCATCCGAAAGGATGATCGCCCCTAACGTTCCGCTGCAATGCGAAAAGTCCTCCTTTGCGAGCAACTTGGATAAACCCTTTACGCTATCAGCTTCTATTACAATATCTCCCATCTTGAACTTGTACATTGTACACTCCTTTTCTGTCTAGTTTTGAAAAAGCCAATAATAGATTATATCAGCGAGGTAACTCAAAAGCAACACTATAGGGTGCTGAAGCATACGGAGGTTTACTTAAAGAGACATTAATCTTTCCTAGATTTCTCCTACTTCTTCCATCTTTCTAACTTAGGAATTCCTCGTGTTAATAGCCATGCCATAATTCCATTCATTCCATCCTTTTTAATCTCTTCAACACAATATTTCTGGAATTTCTTAGCAGTATCTATATGCGCAGGAGTTAAAAACTTTCCATTTGCATAACACATGGAGCAGTACATCTTATTTATTGTTCCATCTGTGTTTGTTCCACCACCCTTCTTATCCTTTTCCATAGGATAGCCACAGCTTTGACAAAATTTATTTTCTTTCATATTAATAATTACTAACAAATTAATATTTAAAGTATATATGCGTTTAGGGAAAGGGGCAAGGAGTGGGAAGAATCCCTATTTTATTAACTCTTTAATAAACTTCTCAAACTTTTTCTCAGACATTAATTCGTGTGTTTTAAACTCTCCATTATAATAAATCCCTAGTGTGCCGAATGGACTGCCTAATTCTTGGGCTTCTTTGTAATTCTTTAGATGAATAACTTTGCAAGGGATCTTTTTGTTTTTGCAAATATTGGATAATAGGCCAACATACTTTTCCATAAAGGGGCATTGGTTTGAATAAATAAAGGTAAAGCCTTTTTTGCTTTTACATACCCCTTCTTTAACATTTTTAGTAAAAGAAGGACTCTTAGCAGTTTTATTAAACTTCAAGACTAGAAGTTCAAAGTATGGAGGAGTAGAATCTACGACCTCGAAGTCGTTGTGTTCATAAAACTTTTTATCAGTTAAGAAGGGCATGACCTTAGTGCTTGTGATGACTGCAATACCGTCTTTCTTCTGCTTCTTGCTGTCTTTAATACACTCACTTAGTAGTTTTGTAGCAATTCCTTTACCTTTAAATCTTCCAGAAACCCATAGGCAATTAATAACCATGTAGTTTTTTCCAGTTATTGGCTTCCAGACCTTTTCGATTGGCATATATTCTATGAATATTTTTCCTCTTTCATCTAATCTTTTGAAGACTAGTCCATCATTGAACATTTCTTTCATCCAGTCTTTCTTTGTTTGAGCTCTTTCTTTGTTTTCTTTATCGTTTCCGATAGCGCAACAAATATGCTCTTGTTCAATGTTTTCTTTGTCTATGGTTATTATTTTCATACTTGTGGGAAAAAGAAATTATCTATGGCGGAGAGGACAGGATTCGAACCTGCGGTACAGTTTGACCCGTACGAACGCTTTCCAAGCGTTTCCTTTCGACCACTCAGGCACCTCTCCTTGGCGTACCTGGCCGGAATCGAACCGACAACCTACTGCTTAGAAGGCAATTGCTCTATCCAATTGAGCTACAGGTACATTACAGGCTTATTTTATCAGAAAAGGAGCAATTCTTAAATACTAATCACTGTTTTCTACCATATCCTGTTTTATTTCTACATTTACCCTTCCCTGTCTAGAGGGGAAGTGGCGTAGTTTCTGAGGAAAACTCTCCGGTGTAAATACTACAAGAGGGTCTCTTGAAGTGAAGGAAAGATTTTTTACATACTCATTGCCCTCTTTCCAACTTAAACCCATTAAATCTTCTATTATCCCTTCCCTATCTATCTTCGGTTCTACTGAACTTGAAGCTACTAACTTAATCATTACCTTCTTATCACTTTCTTCTACGGTTAATTCTTTTTCAATATCTCCTGTGAGTGTAAGGTTTAGACCCTCTTCACTATCGAAAAGGTTTTGGTTTAGTGCTGCTTCTGTAAGGAGTTTATGAAGGCCTTCATCTACTCCATGGGTGTAGTAATATGTTGCGGAAGAAACTACCTCTAGAGAAATATCAGACGAATTTGTTTCTGTTCCTATTGCTACAGTAGTCTCTATACTCCCTTCCTTTACTTCACTTTCTATTGTCTTCTCTATTATCTCCCATCCATTCCCCATTTCATCAAGAGAGCTAAGAGATTCATCAGTAGCTATTTCTGTTAGTTCTTCTACTTTGTCATTTACATCACTCTGAGCAAGTACAGTGTAGGTCTCTTTAGAACCTCCAGTAAAGGCTTCTGAATTTACAGCATAGACTTTGGTGGAGTCATAGCCATCGATACTAAAATATTTACCAGAAGGGATATTGTATTCCTCTCCTACCTCTATAGCTTCTACACCAACTACGCCGTAATCGTTGCAGGTGACAGTCAAATCTCCTGTAAGTAGGTATTTTTTATCACCAGTCTCTATTTGATGTCCTATGTATACACTTACAGCTTCGTCTGCATCAGTACAACCGTCGGGATTAATGTATGAGAGGGTGACACTACCTTTTGATTTCTCTCCTTTATATGCCACGCCGGTAGCATCAACAGTGTCTGAAACACTTCTTTCAACACTTTCTGTTTTGATAGGGATTTCAAGTGCTTCAAAATCTATTTCATTGATATTCTCATTACCAGTAAAAACTTCTTCTATCTCTATCGGTTTTGATTGAATATGGAGAGTAACCTTTACGTATGGTGCAAATGAGTAGTAAAGAAAAGAGACAAGTAGGAGTACAAAGAAAAGAGGGATTACAATTTTAGGAAGAAGTCTAATGGTTTTATTCTTAAGATCACTAGGTTTAAGGTCTTTTTGTATAGAGGGTTTATCTCTTTTAGTTTGTTTCTTCTTTCTCTTCAGCAGTTTTTTTAAGGAGAATTTCTTTTTTGGAATCTTCTTGGTAGGATCTGCAATGTTTTTGAAGTCTACCTTTGTTAAATCATCTTGAGTTGGAGGAACATTAGCCCGGACTTTTGTGTTTATATCCTTATCTACTACTATTTCTATATCGTTTGAGCGATGTGAGCTAGCAGGTTTCTTTTCAGTTCGCTCTATCTTGTTTTTACTTAGCACAGAATTAACCCTTTCTTCAAAAGAGGTTATATTTTTTGATTTATACTCTTCAGGCAATTTATTTAACCTTTTGTTGCTAATGTCTAACCGTGTATTGAAACTAGTAGTAGTTTCTGTCCATAGCTCTTCTGTAGGGTTGGTAGGAGTATCTATTACAGTAATTCCTGCAAGTTTTGCGTTTCTTACACCTGTGGGATGTTTGAGTATTTGTAAAATGAGTAGAGACTCTTTTTCATCTGCACTATCAAGAAGAACTTTTAAGTTAATGGAACTAATTAGGATATCTGAGTCTTCTGCAAAGGTTAGGAGGACTCTCTTCGTGTCTGTATTTGATATTTCCCTGACAATATCTATTAGTTCATCTTCTGTTTTGACTACAATCTTTTTAAGTTTCTCTTTCATATTAATCTCCTCCTACTATATTAATGTTTTTCTTTTCTATCTCTTGGTCATATGCGAATTTTGCAAGAGAAGCTGGTGTGATGTCGTAAATGTTTTTAAGTTTACCACTACTGTCTGTAATATTGGCAAGGAGTTCTGGTGTAAAGATTTTGGTTTGTGGTACTACTGGAAAGGGAAGGAGTTTTTTCCAAGGGAACTCCATCATTACCTCTTTTATTTCTGGTAGTAGTGCTCCTCCACCACAAAGATATATTTGCGAAGGGAATATGTCAACGTCATCGCAGGATTCCAGCGCTGCTTTTAGTGTTTTCATCCAAAGTTTTGAGGTACTGTAAGAGGCTTTTTGGATTTTTTTGGATAGTTCAGGAGTTAGTTCCTTTTGGGAGTATTTAATTTTTCTTTGTTCTGCGTATCTATATTCTAGGTTTAAGGTTCTTGAGATTTCTTTTGTAAATACTCTTCCTCCAAAACCGAACATTTTAGTGTCTGTGATATTTCCTTTTTCAACTATTGCTATATCTGTAGTTCCTCCCCCTATATCTATGAAGATGGCGTTGAAGCTAGAGTCCGAGGATCCTGCGAATGCTCTAGCTACTGCAAATGGTTGGGACACTATGCCTAGGAGATTGAGTTTAAGGGAGTCTGCGACTTGTTTGAGTGCAGAGATGTATGTTTTGGGAGCGAAGGATGCGTAGAAGTGTAGTTTGACGTCTTTGCCTTTGTATCCTACCAAACTGTTTACGGGCATTCCTCCTATTTCTGTACCTGTGGGTGTGATGTGTAGTATGTCTATGTCTTCATATTTAAGTCCTATTCTTTGACTTAGGTCTTCTCTTCCCCCTTGTTCTATTCTGTTTTTGATTTTCGCTATTATCTTTTCTTCTTCTTTTTGTGTTACTTCGTTATCAAAGTTCTCCTCTCTTTGGTAATTTACAACAATGGAGACTCCTTGGATGTATTCTCCTGCAATACCGATGATAACATTTCGAGGGAGTTCTTCTTCGAGGAGGTCTTTGGAGAGTTCGTCTATGCATAGTTTGCAGTTTTCTAGTACAGTGTCTAAGTTGCGGATGATCCCTGATTTCATAGCATGTTCTTGTTGCTGTATCCTCGAGATTTTTTTAATATCTACACCTAGGTTGTTTGTAGAGAAAAGCATGCCTTTGAGCATCTCGGTACCGATGTCTAGGGCAATGCAATTTGATTGGTCTTCTAACAGATCTGTTTTGACAGTTTTTTTAAGAAAAGGCAGATTTAACATTGTATTAGAAGTATATCACAAATTTAGAGTGTGCTAAATTGTGACTACGAGAATTATTGGTTCTCTTTCTGTCTTCTTGTATATATATTTGCTTAATCTAGTTTCAAGCATTTTCTGTAGTTCAAGAGTGACATATTTTTTATTCTTAAGGGATTTGTTAACCCATTCTCTGTGTGTGTCGTATGTTAGGTTCTCGATTTCTTTGAGTAATCCTTGAGATCTTTTCATATAGATGAAGCCTCTTGAGATGAAGCGTGGTCTTCCTATTATTTTCTTGTTTTTAGAGCTTAGGTTTAGTAGTACACTAAAGATTCCATATTCTGCTAATTGTTGTCTGTCTTTAAGTACAATGTCCCCTATATCTCCTACACCCAATCCGTCTATGAGGATTGGTTTAGATTCTATCTTCTTACCTCTTTTCCAGAAGTTTCCATTAAATCTCCAAGATTGTCCGTCGTCTGTAAGGAGGATGTTGTCTTCTCTCATACCCCATTTGAGGAGGTTCTTTTTGTTGAAGTATCTAAAGGTTAAAGGTCCGTGTATAGGCATGACTACCTTTGGTTGTATTAGATCATGCATCATTTTCATATCTTCCTGGTATCCATGTCCTGTCGAGTGGACTTTGTTTTCTGCACTATCTTTGATGAGTTCAATACCTAGTGCAATTAATCTGTTTGTCATTTTCTCTATCTTAGTTACATTCTCTGGTATTTCAGAGGAAGACATTATGATTAGGTCTCCTTTGTGGGCTTTGATAAAGCGGTGTTCATTTAAAGAGATTCTGTTTAGTGCTGCATATCTTTCTGCTTGACTACCAGTAGTTAGTATGAGGAGTTCATTGTCCTTATATTTCCTCATATCGTGCTCTTTTATTATAAGTCCTTGCGGGATATCTAGATATTTTTGCTGTTGGGCGATTAGAATTGTTTGCTCTAGACTTCTTCCAGAGAGGACCACTTTCTTTTTTGTCTTCTTCGCTATCTCTATCAATGTGTAGAGCCTAGTGAGGAGGGAGGAGAAGGCTGCAACGATTACTCTTCCTTCTGCTTTTGATATTACTCTGTATAGGTTGTTGGCAATTTCCGTTTCAGAGGGTGCTTTCCCTGGTGTGCTTGCATTTGTACTTTCCATCATTGCTAGATCTATCCTTCCTCTAAGAGATTTAAGATATTCATAGTCTGCTTCTGGTTCGTTTGCAGGATTTGTATCTATTTTGTAATCTCCAGAGTGAAATACTGTTCCGTTTGGTGTTTCTACAAAGACTGCGAAGGCATCTGGAATACTGTGGTTGATTCCTATGAAAGTGACTTTGAAGTATTTCCCTACTCTTACAGTCGACCTTCTTCTTACACGATGGATTGTTGTTTTTTTAGCCAACCCATGCTCTTCTAGTCGTGCTTCTATCAACGCTTTAGCGAAGTTTCCTGCATATATTGGAGGAAAGTCTAGATCAGGGAGTAGATATCTTAGTGCTCCTGTGTGGTCTAAGTGACCGTGTGTAATTACTACACCTTTTACTTTGTGTTTATTCTTTTTTAAGTAGCTTGAGTTTGGTATGAGGTAGTCTATTCCGTACATGTCGTGTCCCGGGAAAGAGTATCCTGCGTCTATTACAAGGATTTCGTCTTTGTATTCTAAAAAGTTGCAGTTTCTACCTACTTCTGTTGTACCTGAAAGGGTACATAGTTTTAATTCTTCTTTTTTATTATTCATTTTTTATATTTATTTAATTTTATATTTATTTAACCCTTTTTAATTCATGGATTACCGAATGTACTCATTAGTAAACCGATGTATTTACTAATTTCTTAACTATTGGGAGAGAACCAATGTTGTATAAAGATACTTCATTCTTTGTATAGAATGCAAGTATTTTAAGAAGACTTGGGTATTTTAGCAGAGAATTGTGATTTTGGGAAGAGTTGGGGTATAATACATACTATGAGACACGACAATAAGCAGGAGAATCAAAAGGAGTTTGCGTGGAAAATTATTGGAGTAGAAGAAACCGATATTGAAAACGGTTGGGTTTCATTGCAAACGGCACCTGTTTTTCTGAGAAGTGAGTTTTTATATTCAGAAGATTTGGAGCAGGAACAAAGAGAGTTTCTTAATGAGCAGTATGAGAAATATGGGTATGTCCTTCATGTTGGAGCAGAGAAGGTTTCACCTGAGGAACTAAGAAGAGAGGAGCCAGGGAGGGTATGTAAGTCGCTAGAATTGGTAGTTAGAGATCTTCAAGGAGAGGAAAAAGCAATTTGGGTAAATCTTTTCTATAATGTTCGTGAATATGAACTTATCAAGGGAGAGTGGTATCTTCCAAGCAAACATGTATACGACCCTTTCTGTGTATTTAGAAGCTATGATGATAAGAAACATATCGGCTATGTATTGAAACAGAAGCCAGTGGCTGTAATACACAAAAATTTTCAGGAACATGTTCCTCTTACAATGGCGTATGCAAACTAAGTATTGTATAGATAAATATTAACCCTTGTGTCTAATTTTCTGTTAATATAGGATTAACTATTTCAGCAGAAACCAAATGTACCTAATCACAGATTTACAACCAGAACAAGAAGTAGAGAATACAGAATTAGCAATGATTTATAACCTAGACAATGGGATTGCCTTAACAAGGCCTCAATTGCTGAAGTATTTTAGAGGGATAATAATATATGTGGAGGGGGAAACAGATACGGAATTTACGCAAAAAATTGCTCAGGTGGGAGTAGACTACTACCCTGCAACACTTGAAAAGATCGAAACGGTTGTATGGGGCGGAGGTATATGGGTACCTGTGGTCTTTAGAGTATTAGAAATGAGAATAAGAGATCTTAGAGAAGGCATGGAATTTTTAGAGCCATGCAATATTGAGAGAAGAGAGAGGCATTTAGAGTCGCTTGGTAAAACCTTGGAGATGATAGATAATATGTTAGAAAGAAATAATGGGAAACCTACCCAAATCATTTGATTCACAACAATTAGAACCCAAGATATATTCTAGATGGGAAAAGTCTGGGATGTTTAATCCAGATAAGATGAGAGAGAGTCTAAAATCAAAAGGGGTTGATATTGAGAAACCTTTTACAATCACACTTCCTCCTCCAAACGCTAATGGTAATCTACACTTAGGGCATATGTGTGGATATTCTTTCCATGACGCAATTGGAAGATATATGAGGATGACGGGACACCCTACTCTCTTACTCCCTGGTAAAGACCATGCAGGAATACAAACAGAAACAGCTTTCACTAAAAAGCTCAAAGAAGAAGGGAAGGACAAGTGGGAGATGGGAAGGGAAGAGTTCTACAAACAATGCTACGACTTCTGTATGACCAACGCTTCCAATGCAAGAGATCAAGAAAAGAAAATTGGTTTAAGTGCCGATTACAGTAGAGAGTTTTTTACACTAGATGAGAGATTAACAAAAACAGTATACGAAACCTTTGAAATGATGTTTAAGGATGGGAGGGTGTATAGGGATAAGAGGATTGTAAATATATGTCCTACATGTAAGACTGCATTAGCAGATATAGATACAGAGCATGAGGAAAGAAGAGGGATATTTGCATATATTAAATATCCTGTAGCAGGTAAAGAGGATGAATATATTAAGGTAGCGACTACCAGGCCTGAAACAATGTTGGGAGATACTGCTGTAGCAGTTAATCCGGATGATCCTAAATACAAAGAATATATTGGTAAAAACGTAATTCTCCCTATACAAAACAAGGAAATCCCTGTCATAGCGGATGAAGAAGTCGATATGGAAACAGGAACAGGAGCACTTAAAGTTACTCCTGCACACTCCCCTGTTGATTTCGAGATAGGGAAGAAGCACAAATTAGAGGTGGTGAATGTAATTGATATGGAAGGGTGTATGACAGGAGAAATACCAGAGAGGTTTAAGGGTATGAGTAGTAATGAATGCTCTAGAGCTCTTTGTAAAGAATTGGATGAGCAAGGGCTCTTGGTGAAAATTGAGAATATTAGACATGAGGTAACCATATGTGAGAGATGTAAAACAGCAGTAGAACCAGGAATCTCTAATCAGTGGTACATTGATATGAGTAATTTGGCGAGAGGGGTGTTAAAAACTCTTGAGAGTGGAGAAGTAAAAGTTATACCTTCAGGACAACAAAAAGCCTTAGAACATTTCTATGAGAATATCCAGCCATGGTGTATATCAAGGCAGCTTTGGTGGGGACAGAGAATACCTGTGTGGTATAGCGGAGGGAAGAAGTTGTATGATTGGTTACAGGAAAACGAAGGGAAAACAGTTAAAGATTTTGAAGGGGAGTTTAATACTAAAATATCAGGTGATGGGAGTATACATGTAGGAGAGGATATTCCAGATAGTAGTGGTGTATGGGAGGGAGAGACGGATATGTTTGATACTTGGTTTAGTTCTGGGCAGTGGCCATATTCTACACTTGGTGGTCCAGAGGGTGAGGATTTTGCTAAGTACTACCCTACCCAGATGATGATACATGCGAGAGATATTCTTTTCTGGTGGTCAGCAAGGATGTTGATGTTGGGGTTGTATAGGACAAAGGAAGTACCGTTTAACACCATTTTCTTGACAGGTATGATATTGGCTAGTGATGGTTCTAAGATGTCTAAGAGTAAGGGTAATGGTGTAGAGCCTCAGGAGGTTTTTGAGAAGTATGGGGCAGATGCTCTTAGGCTTTGGTATTACTCTGATGCACTTCCTGGTAGTAATGCTCCAATTAGGGAGGAGAAGATTAGGGGGAACAGGAACTTTGTGAATAAGATATGGAATGGTAGTAGGTTTATCATAATGAACATGGAAGAGTCTGAGATAGAGAGGGTGTCTGAGTATGTAGTAAATACTGATGTAGAGAGGGTACGACTAACTAGAGAGCATATACAAAAAGTTTCTAAATATATTGAGAAGTACCAGTTTAATCTAGGGGCAGAAGCTATTAGAGAGTTTTTTTGGCATAGGTTGTGTGATGTATGGATAGAGGAAATTAAGGATGAGATACAGGAGGAAGAGGTTGGTAGTGAGTTAAGGGTAGAAAGGTTGAGTGAATTGCTTTTTGTTTTGAAGGAGAGTTTAAGGATTATGCATCCTTTTGTACCTTTTGTTACAGAAGGAGTATGGCAGGAGTTAGTAGGTTTAGGATTAGCAGAGGGGATGTTGGTGGAGCAGCAGATAGAGGGATAGAGTAGAAAGGTGGTAGATTAGCCATAGATTGTAATCAAGGAGAGAGGTATGGTAGACTTGTAGTAATAAATTATAACGTTATCATTATGGACGAGAATGAATCTAATATAGAACAGGGAGTTTTCGAGAGAGTTGTTGAAGGAGTCTACGCCGATACTATTGTTGCAGAAGGTTCAGAATTTGAAAAAGAAGATTGGATAAGGGATGAAGGAATAGCTCATGGTATAGCAAATAATGAGGTAAAGGGTTTTCCTAAGGATGAGCAGGAACTATTAAGTTTTCTCATGGGGGAAGAAGCAAGTAAAAGACTTTTTCAAGAAAAGAATGGTTTTGGTAAGAAAAAACTTGATCGCTTACAAATATCTACATTAAGAGAACAAGCTAAAAAGATCAATCATCAAGTAGTATCAATGGAGGAGTACTATTTTGTGATGAACGAGCTAGAAGATTCCATTAATCCCGATCGTTTCTCACCAAATGTTGTCGAGAATTGGATTAACTATGGAGGGGATTGTGTTTGGGGAGAATCTTCTGATCTTGACGGATTAAACTCTTTGTTTATGATCCCTAAGAATGTAGGAGCTAGGTATCGATGGTTTGAAAACAAGATGAATCGTGCAATAGTAAAAGATTTTAATGATGATATTGAAATCAGAAAGAGTCCTTATAACCCTGAAGAAATAATGTGGAAGGATTTGATGAGACGACTTTATGAAGAGTATCCAGATAAAATTGGGTGTTCTTTTATATCCGGAGAACTTATACTCTCAATATCTTCTGGGAAGTTCAAGACGGAGATTAGTAAAAGGGGAGTAATTCTGATAAACGAAGAGAAAGGTTCTTTTTCAAGAGAACATTATTCATGTATGGATTCAGATGAAGGGTTGCAAAGATTTTATGGTATGACACGAAGGGTTCTTGAACAGGCAGAAATCATTCCATTTTATAAAGATTAGTAAGAATTCTTAATCTTCCACATAAAAGTAGTAATTATAAGGGGGTAGAACAGGAGAAAGTTTTGGGTGTAAGCCACAATGTTAGCTACTTTCTCCTGGTTAGAGTTGAATTACCCTCTATTTATGTTACGGCTCTTCCGCTTGTGCCTCCAACGGCGTCTTCTCCTCCCATTTCTCTCATTCGCCCCATTCTTTCCATTTCCATTCCCCTTTTCTTGTTTTTCTGTCCCATTTTCCTGTTTTACCTGTGGCTGTAGCATCGAACCTCCTCAAAATAGTAGACCATTAATAGGATTCAACGATGTATTATAAGACGAAATGCAAGTAATTGTAAAAAACTTTAACATTGCAATCACTATATGGTACACTATAAGGTTGCACTCAAGGAGTTAGTCCTCTATTTTAATCCAAAGTATCTTCGGCTTAACTATCTCTCTACCACCCTCTATCTCTTCATAAACCCATGTGTTTATACTCTCTTCTACCAAACCCTTCTCTACTAAAACATCATTAGCATCATACTCATCCTTAATGTTCAGTAACTTACCCAATCGCTTACAACCAAAAGGAGTGAAAGGCTTGAGTAATATTCTCAATGCATTGGTTAACTGTATAGCATTAAACAAAGTATCCCTTGCCCTACCCTCATCCTCCTTTACATCAACCCAAGGAGCCCTATCATTAAAATACTTGTTAGCGAAGTTTCCTAACGCCAAAACTCTTTGCAAAGCCTTAGTAAGCTTAACCCCCTCAACATATTCACCAACCTCCTTGAAAGCACTATCAATATTCTCCCTTACATCACTATCCCAACTACCATTTGGTACGCTCTTATCGAACTTTGTGTATGTAAAGGTAAGTGTTCTATTAACAAAATTACCAATATTAGCTACTAACTCATTGTTATTTGTTGCTACTACATCCTCCCAACTAAACTCCCTATCATGATTCTCTGGAGCAAACCTAATGAAGAAGAAACGAGCAAGATCTGCTCCATACTTCTCAAAAATCTCATCAGCAGTTAACATATCTACAGTTCCCTTACTTATCTTCTTTCCTTTGTACAGAAGCATCTTGTTTGCAGGGACATCATATGGGAGATTGAGTTCTTCTCTCTTGGTTTCTCCTGGAAGTTTGTACTTCTCCCAAAGAGTATCATCACTATACTTTTCGCTATACCCCATTAACTCTGCAGGCCAAATGATGGTATGGAATGGAGTATTGCCACCTGCTATGAAGTAATAGTGTTTACAATTTTCATCTTTCCAGAAGTCTTCCCATCTAGAAGGTTTATTAATATTCTGTGCCCATTCTATTGAAGCACTAAGATATCCAATTACTGCTTCTACCCAAACATAGATTACTTTGTCCTCCCACCCTTTTACAGGAACTTTGATACCAAACTCCATATCTCTTGTTACTTCCCTAGGTTTAAGACCAATCTTTATCCAACCTTTAGAGAATTCTCTTACCCACTTTCTCCAATTATCACTACTTTCTTTCATCCATTTATCTAACTTAGGTTCTAATTTCTTAAGATCAAGGTAGAAATGTCGAGTATCTCTTAATTCCGGTTTAACATCTGAAAGAGTACTGTATGGATCTATTAAATCATCTGCATTTAGATATGCTCCACACTCTGGACACTCATCCCCTCTTGCATCTGTATTACCACACTCAGGACATGTACCCTTCACATATCTATCTGGTAGATATCTCTCTACTTTTGTATCGTAATATTGTTGAGAAGTTCCTTCATAGAGATAGCCTCTTTCTTTAAGTACTAAGAAAATGTTTTGTACAACCTCTTTGTGATTTTGTGTTGTTGTAGAGGTGTAGTTCTCATAGAGTAATCCCAAGTTCTTGTATGTTTCTAAAATCTGTTTATGCGATTCCTTCACTAATTCTTCAGGAGATATGTCTCTCTCCTCTGCTTTTAGAACAATAGGGGCACCGTGAGAATCACTGCCTGAGACCATGAGAACATCGTTACCTTTTAATCTATGATATCTTGCAAAAACATCACAGGCTATATATTGTCCTGCCAAATGACCAAGATGTACTTTATCAGATGCATATGGCCAAGAGACTCCGATAAAGATTTTTTCTGAATTCATGATGCTTGTATTATAACAAAGTATCCAATATACTAAAATACTTACAATATATGTATAAAACTGCCATATGATTGGAAAAGAAAACCTTCCAAAATCTATAAACTTTCTTCAACCAGTATTACGGCCATATGATATTTGGTCTAATGCTTACCAATGGATGTTTGAAATAGGAAAGTACATGTTAATTGCTGTCGAACTCATCGCTTTGGGAGTATTTGTTTCTCGCTTTGTTCTTGATGCAAAAAACACCGACCTTACTAAAGATATCAATACACAAGTAGCTTTGCTCTCTGGTGGTAATTGGAAACAAGACAGTATTACCTATGAAAATTTACAAGGGCTTTTAGTAGATGTACAAAAGATTGATAAAGGACAGCAGATTAATTCTGTCATTATCAACGAGGTGCGTAATGGTATCCCTACTGGAGTAGATCTTGAGACGTTTTCTTTTAATAATGGAAGGGTTTCTATAAATATGCAGACTACAGATTTTAAAGCTTTTAGGGATTACGAATCGGCTATTAAGAATAATCCTAGTTACAACAAGGTGTCTTTTAATACGACTAAGAATGGTTCGATATATGAGATTAGAGTTAACTTCATCATAGATGGTTTTGATGACAACTAAATCTAAGAGAGTACAATTTGACTATATTAAGTTTTTGAGGAGTTCTCCTACAAAAAAGACTATGTATTATATGTCTGGTTTTACAGTATTGATGGCAATACTGTTGATTGCTTTTGCTATTAGACCCACACTATTGACGATAAGTGGGATTAATGGGGAGATAAAAGAAAAAGGAAAAATATACGAGGCTCTTGATGCAAAGATAGATGCTTTGGTACAGTTAGATGCCCAATATGTTGAACTTGGTGAAGAACTTGATGCTTTACAACTTCTCTACCCTACCTCTGGGAATTTCAGTCTCTTTATGTCAAATATTGATGCTGTAGTATCTAGGAATGGGTTTTTGTTAAGGAGTTTGAGTTTTGCAAAATACGATACGGATTTTTACAATATCAATACCATAGTGTTGTCTCCATGGTCTGTACAGATCTCTGTGGAAGGGCCTGAGAGCAACATAGATAATCTTTTTGATGATCTAGAGACTATGCCGATGTATCCTGTGATAGAGAGGTTCTCCTTTGGACAAGAGGAGCAAGAGGATCTCAAGAAGTTCTCCATAACTATGAGGATTTATCATATAGAGAATATTAAGTTTTATAATGAGTAAGAGATGAGTTTTATAAAGAAGATGTTACCAATATTGATATTTTTATTAATCGTAACCGTAGCATGGGTGGGGTTCTCTATCTATTCCCAAGTGATTGAGTTAGATATCAATCCTAATGCTGGGAATTTCACCAAACCTATTAGTACAACATTTGATACTGAGATATTGGATGATATTAGTACAAAAACAGAGGAGAGTTTTCCAGTATCACCACAGGAGTTTTTGAGATTAAACCAAGCAGACTAAAGGTCGATGTAGTCATCCAGCTGTTTCTTGGTAGACTTTTCCTTGAGTTTCTTTAAAGCCTTAGCCTCTATCTGCCTAATTCGTTCTCTTGTTACACCAAATTCTCTACCTACCTCTTCCAATGTTCTAGAAACACCGTCCTCTAAGCCAAATCTTAGTTCGAGAACACGTCTTTCTCTGTCTTGCAATTCATCTAATATCCCGTGTAATTGATTCTTCAAATACTGCGCAGTTGCGTATTCATCTGGTGTCTGTGACCATTCATCTGCGATTATATCCTGTAACTTACTATCCTTCTCATCCCCTATCGGTGTAGAAAGAGAAGAAGGATTTTGTTTAATCTTTCTAATTTCTGCAACCTTGGAAGTTTCAATATCCATTTCTTTTGCAATCTCTACATCTGTTGGTGGTCTACCAAGTTTAATAGTTAAGGTTCCAGAAACCTTATTGAATTTGTTTATAGTTTCAATCATATGTACAGGTACACGAATTGTTCTTGCTTGATCAGCGATAGCTCTAGTAATGGCTTGTCTAATCCACCAGGTAGCATATGTGGAAAATTTAAACCCTTTTGTGTAATCAAACTTCTCTACTGCCCTCATTAAACCAATGTTGCCTTCTTGGATAAGGTCGAGTAATTCTAAGTTACTCTTGCTATACTTCTTTGCAATGCTAACTACGAGTCTTAAATTTGCAGTTGTGAGTAGTTGAGTAGCTTCCTTGTTTCCAACTTCAATTCTTTTAGCGAGTATTACCTCTTCTTCTGCAATGAGGAGAGGGATTTTACCAATTTCAAAAAGGTATGACCTTATCGCATCTGTAGATAGATTAGATTGAATGGTTTTAAGAATACGAATTTTCTTTTCGAGAGTTAATTCCTCATTCTTTGTGACTTCCTCTTCTGGTTCTTCTAATACTTCAATATCATTCTCTTGTACAGTCCTAAAGATTTCATCAAGAAGTAGAATATTATTTTCAATAGAGGGGAATACCTCTAGAATATCTTCTTGTGAAAGGAATCCTTGGGTTTTACCTTTTTCTACAAGTAACTTAATAGCTTTTTCTTTATGTGAAATTTTGGCCATTTAATTTGTGTTATAATATTTAAATTATGGGAGAGAACAACAGAGAACAAAAACAGTATTTTATTGAAACAATTGCAAAGTTTTGTGATAAATGTGGTAACGCATATTCTATAAATGATTTAGAAATCATACAGGAAACTTCAATATCGAGTATTATACACTTCTCTTGTATGAATTGCAAAGCTAGTCATATAGCGACTTTTCTTAAACCCATGGGTATTAGCAATAGGATGCCAGTTAATACAGATGTAGGAGTAGAAGAGATTAAGGGAGTGATGGCAAAAGAGGGAGTGTCTACAGACGAGATACTAGATTTATATCTTTTTCTCAAGGAAAATACTCAGATTAGAGTGTAGTCCAACTAATATCAAACTGTGTGTCAGAAACCAAATCAAATCTTCTTGTAAGTTGGTTGGAAATACTGGTTAAGTCATCACTTTCTAATATGTTCCAATCTTCTGGATACAGTATATTTAGGACATAGCTTTCTTGTTTTGAACCAGGTTGTTTGAAAATATTAAGATCAAAAAAAGCATTATCGTTTAGCATAGATACGGGGAAGTATGTTCCAAGATCTGATTTAGTAACCTTGTATTTGATAATGAAGGTGTTGCTATCTTGGATATCTGTATTAAACCACCCTCCTACAACTTTGAAACCATTTTCGTTGTAAATATCATATTCATTGTTTTCTATTCCTGCAATACTTAGAACTTTAGATCCGCTTGGGATATATATACGAAGGTAGTTTTCATATCGTCCCTCTGGGTATACATCTTTCTTACTTTCGTTAACTACATTTATTTCATAGGTGTATGTGATAACTTTTTCATCCAAGACTATGTTTAAACTATGATCTTTTTTAAGGTAGAGGTTCGCTTTATTCCCACCCCAATTCCAGTCAATTGAGATTGGTGCAGAGAGATATTTGCTATCTAGCTGTCCATCCCAATTCTTATCATCAAAGAACTGAGTAGCTTCATTGTTCTTAAATACTGCTTGTAGGTGTTTTTCGTTTAGGCTTTCTTCAAATATTGAAGCGATATTTGAGTATTCACTAAAGTCTGAAGAGAGAATCTTAGTTACAGTTTCGTTTGCTAAATTCGCAAGGAAGGTTGATTTGGTAGTAGATCCGGGTGTGAATTCCTCATGCATTTTGAAGATTTTTGAGTAGAGGTTCTCGCTTGTTATTAACTCTGATTCTCCTGGGACTTCTATACCGTCCCATTTCTCAAGGAGTTTCTGTATGAAGGCTATGTCAATTGTAATGACTCCATCTAGGTCGTCCCCTTTGCCTAGGGCATTGACGAAAGTTTCTGATTCGAGTAATACCTCGTAGAGGTCTGGATACCAGTTGACTAGAGAGAAGGAGTAGTCCGTTATCTCTAGTGAGTTTGCGAGAGATTGTGGAGGTGTAAAGGTTTTGTTTTGTATTCGTAGTGTTCCATCTGCATTGTATATGTCGTCTACGAAGAGCTCTCTGATTTGTCCTCCTTCTATTCCTACAATTGCGTAGCTTGATATCCATCCACCCGTACTCCTTATTTCACCTTCGTTTTGTAGGAGTATGAGGAATCTTTTTCTTTCCGTATTTCCGAGTATTTTAGGTAGGAAATTGGAAATGGAAGATATTGATCCTAGAGAGGTTGTGGCTTCCGTTATGGAGCTTTTAAGGTTTAGGATGTCGTCTTGGAAGGTTTGTGGGAAATATTCAACAACTACAGAAGAAATTACCTCGTTGGCGAGCTTAAGTTTGTATGTTCCATCGTTGGTAAGGTAGAGGTTTTCTTCAATATTGTTGAGGTAATCTCGGTATTCTCTAGTAGTGCTTGGTGTCGAGGAATCGAAGTTGATGGCTGGTTGGAAGTCTTTGATGTAGTAAGCTAGTGGTTCTAGTCCAGCAAGAAGATCATCTCCACTGTCAATGGCGTAGTCGAGTCCTAGGAAGAGGGTATCTATTTCAGAGAGTAGGTTAGTTTTGTTTAGTAATACAAATATCCAATTAAGCCTATTAGTGTTGTGTTTGACCCTACCTAAGTGGTTTTCTATTGTATCTAGATTGCTTCTTGCTTCATCGAAATCGTAGCTAGAGATATTGGCTTTTAGTTTGTCTGTATTCGAGGCTATTATTGTTCCTCCTATTCCTATTCCTACGATTGGTGAGAGTAAGAAATATATGAAAAGGAAGGAGAGGGTTACTAGGAGTAGGTTAAGGGACATTTTCCCGTAGTTTATCTCTGTAAAGATTTTCCCTGAATCTTTTTTCTTAAAGATATTCTTTATCATATTCATTATTTTCCCCTTGGTAGTAGCTATTTCTAGGGTACTAGTTTTCTTTTGAGAAATTTTTTTACTTGAGATATCCCACTTTTGGTCGTGTCTTTCGTAGTATTTGTGTATTTGATTAATTAGGGTAGTTTCTAATTGGCCTTGTTGTTTCCAGCCATATTTTGAGGCGTTTGGTGCTGGTAGATATAGGTCTTGAAGGACAAGGTTAGTGCTTTTGCTTGGTACAAACTTAATTGTTTGGGCTGTCACATTCAATTCTAAGAGCTTGTATGCGATAGAGAGCGTAGTTAGGTCAGTTTTGTTGGTAAGCGTTATTACCTCTCCTCTAGTCTTGTCTGAGAAGGTGAGTTTGAGTATTCCATAGATGGCATCGTTTTCGTCAATGATATTATGGATGTCTAATCCCTCTCCTACGATATTGATTTGGTTTTTGCTAGTCCCGTCAGAAATGAGGTTGTGGAGTATAGGGTCGGATATCTTTTCTATGCCGTTTCCTAGTATTGTTCCCATCCTTATTATCCTCAAGTTTGCTTTTGTTTGGTCTCTGAATTCTGCTGTGAGGTTTTCGCAATATTTCTGTAGTTCAATATTGGAGTATGGTGATGGTTGTGTAACGTCATTACGGTTAATGGTGTTCGAGAGTTCTCGGTTTAATCTTAGGGAGGTTAGTATGGTGATTTTAGCTTTGAACTTTTGTGCGTATTTAAGGGATAAGTTGAGGGTGTCGGTTTCTGTTAGGAAGGTTTTGCTTGTAAAACTGTCTTCCTGTTCTAGTTTGTTGTTTAGATTGTAGTAGAGGTAGTCAATTCTTCCAAGGTTTTCTAAGAAGGGTTTTGCCCCTTTGAAATTGATGAAGGTTACGTCTCCTTTCTTTTTTAGTTGGTTAGCATATTTTTTTGTTGAGTTTGTGTATTTGTCTATTATTACTACTTGACTTCCTTGTTCTACAAGGGTTTGTGCTAGTAGGTATCCTAGGTAATTTCCTCCGTGTATTATGATGGAGATTGGTACTTGAGCTTTTATTTTGAAGTGGTTTTTGTTATTCATCGTTGGCGTTGTCAAAGTTAACAGGGATTGGGAAGAGGTATGCTTTTATATTAAGCATGTATCCGTTCTCAATTAGTATTGGTAGATCAAGGGTTTCGTAATTATTTGTAATTATTTGAAGGTCATATTCTTTTACTGGTAGTTCGTGTTTAGTTAAAGGGGTTTGTTTGACATATTCATCGTCTATATATATTTTGCTTGTGTCTACATCGCAGAGGATGGAGAGTGTTCCTGTGTTTCTTTTATTGTTTTGTGGTGTGTAGTAGAGGATACTTCCGTGGAGTATGCCTGCTGGTCCTATTTCTATCTCTATCCTTGAGGTTGTATTTTTCGTGAGTTTAATGTTGAAGGTTTGTTTGTTGTAGAAGGTTTCTGTATTGGAGATTCTCTCTAGTGTAACGGTATATTCTCCCTGGTCTAGGTCGTTGATTGTTAGTGGTGTTTCGCCGTATTCAACATTGTCTATACTTACTTTGGCTTTTCCATTGATGCTTATTATTTCTAAAGTAGTATTGTTGTAGAAGCGGTTGATGATTGGTAGTTTGTTTATTAGTCCATCGGTTGGTAGGAAGTAAATGAGGACAGAAAGGGCCAAAAGGGTGGTGGTAATGAGGATGGCAGTCTTAAAGTTTTTCATAGGTTCATTATATGGAATCTATGCCGGTTTGTCTATTTAGTGAGGGAATATATTTGGGGATTAGAAAGAAAGGGTATAAGAATTTTTATTATTGAAAAGGGGTGGAGCTTGGAAGAGAAATTGTTTTGTGTTCACCAAGAATCTGGCCAATTTCCCTTCCAAGAGGAATCCTAAAAAAACAACCGGGAACTTTTACTTTGAAGAGTTATGGGGGTAATCCGGATACGTTTATGTTGTCACACAACATAATAATACCTCCTTTCCTAGTCTGTTTTGGGTTTCCTAATAAATAATAGATTAGGGGATAGGTATTGTCAAATCTTTAGTGTAACAGGCTTTAGTAGGAGTACTTAGACTCTGGAGAGTCTTTCTTTTTCTTAAGTTCTTCCCTATTGGCTTTATAATTGATGAAGACAATTAGAAAAAGGATTAGTGTGATACCAAAGATTATTGCAAAATATCTCATGGCTCCAGTTGTTGCAATTGCTATTGAACCAAGTAAGAAAGCAATTGAGGCTTCTGTCAGAAGAATTTGTTTACTTGAGAAGTTTAGCTTCATAAGTTGGTGGTGGAAGTGTGTAGCATCATTTATTTTCATTAGTTCTCCCAAAGACTTTGGTTTATGTACAACCATCCTTCTTACTACTACAAAAATTGCATCAATGAGGGGTAAGCCAAGTATCATTAGAGAGGTAGAGAACTTAGAGCCACTAATTAAGGCTAGGAGAGCCATTGTAAATCCAAACACCGATTTTGCAGGAGATCCTGACATTATCTTTTGTGGTGGAATTGCAAAAAAGAGGAAGGATAGTAGTGAACCTGCCATTACAATGGATACGGTTGAGGAGAAAAGAGTCTCGGTTCTTATCCCTATTACGAAAAGAAGGAAGAATATTACGGTTGAGTAACCTTCGAGTAGTCCTGGTGAACCTCCCACCCACTTTACTGCATTGATACAAAGCATTAACCAGAAAAAGAGTAGTATATCTCCAGGTAATGCTAAAGAGAGAGGTAGTCCTAGGAAGTTAAAGTCAAAGGTATAGGCGCTTAGATTGAATATATGGTTTCCAATCATTCCAATGCTTGAGAGATCTAAAATTGAGAATACTATGATTAGACAAGCTAGTATTTGATATCCAAGCTGTATTTTGGAATCTAGGTTTATAATATCGTCAAGTGCAGATCCTATGATTAGAACGAGGAGGGCAAGTAATATCGGTATTGAAAATGCGTTTAATTGGAAGCATAGGGTCATAATTAAGAAGGCAGGTATCATAATCGCTAATCCTCCTAATGCTGGAGTTTCTATATCATGTTGAGCTTTCTGAACATTATCATACTCTTTGTTATTTCTTTTCACTTTTGGTTTGTATGTAATTCCATACTTCCAAGCAATCTTTCCAACGATTGGAGTAAGTAGGAATGAGGAGACTATACCGATGAGTAAGATGGGTAAGAAGGCGAGATATTTAGAGAGGTCTCCTGTTGCGAAGGATGTATCTACTATATTTGTAAGATATGTGAAAAATTGAGTTGGAATTGCGTAGTCCATAGTTTAATAGAGGTTAATTAATCTTATTAACGATATTGTCATGATGAGTGTTCCTAAAAATGTGGTTAGTAGTAGTAGGTTGGAGAGAGTACGCTCTTTGTTGTAGTATTTGTTTGAAAAGAATAGGGTAATTACAAAGAGTAGGCATGATACAAATGGTATGAGGTAGAGGTAGGATGAGGGAGCAAGACGTAGAGTGTTGTCTAGGTAGAGTTGGTAAAGGGGGATTTGTTTTGGAAGAAGTTGCAGATTTTCTTGTATGGCTACAACCTGTGTTGCGATTAGTGATACTGAAAGTACAATGGTGAACCACACTCCATTACTTTTTGTATACCTTCGTGTATCCCATCTTGCACGAAATAGGTCGAACCTTTCTTTGTGCTTGGCGAAAATATTGAATGGGGATTGTTTAAGGTTGAGATTAAGTTGTTTCTCTTCGGGTTTCTTATCTTTGGTTTGTTTGCTCATGCTTCATTATATCAAGAGCGGTTCAGGATTGATATATATTGTTCGAGTGTTAATTGGCTTGGTCGTAAAGAATGTTCTTGTTCGAGGAGTAGATATTTCGTATTTCTAAGGTTGTTTTTTAGTGTTTTGCGAGGCTGGATAAAAGAATTTCTTATTAATTTCTCTAAAGCACCTTTATCAACACTGCTGTGTCTATCATGTGGAATAAATTTGATAAAAGAGCTCATTACATTAGGCTTAGGGTAGAAATTGCTTGGTTTGATAGTGAGGAGTATTTTGCAATCAGCATAGATTTCTCTCATTAGACCTAAAAGATTTGTTTTCTTGTTGGCATATTTCTCTGCGACCTCTTTTTGGATGATAAAGAAGGCAGGATTGGTAAATGTGTCAGAAGTTATTATCTTTTTTATAATAGGTTTGGAGATATTGTATGGAAGTGATCCAAAGTATGTGGTTGGAGAAAATGTGAGTGGTATTTCGAGAAAGTCCTGGTGCAGAATTGTAGCGTTTTTGTACACATTTGCTAATTCGGATGAAAGTATCACATCTGTCTCTACTAAAGTCATATTTTTGGTAGCCCCATAAAAAAGCGATGTAAAAGCACCTTTGCCTGGTCCTATCTCTGTAATGTGCTCTGGAGAGTTTTCTAGGACCAAATTTACGATGTGTTTTGCAAGCGATTTGTTGCGAAAAAAATTCTGTCCGAGTGATTTTTTTGGTTTTATTCTACTCTGAAATCCCATATGTTGTCATCTTTAATATATTCCTTATGGCAATTATCACATATTGCTTTGTTTTCTCCAAATGCGAGAGAACTTTTGCACATAGGGCATACAAGAATTTGTTGTAGTGTTTCATAGGAAGTTTCTTCCTCGTCGTCTTTATCTATCTCGGTTTTTAGGAATATGCTTGGTGGTATATTGCTGTTGGGTAGGAGTTTTTGAAAGATTTCTTCTAGAAGGGTAAGGAGGTTTGCTCCGAGGATTTTCTTAAATAGTGGTATGCGAAAGAATGAACAACCTTGTCGGTCTTTGACTTCTATATTGCAGGTTTCTAATATTTCTTTGATGTATTGTGGGTGGTAGTTAAGGAAGGATACGTCTCCATCTCTTGAGCCTTCCATATTTATTGTAGGCTGTTGGAGTGGTTCTTTGCTAAGTAGTGCTTTGTCTCTCTTAAGTAGTGCTCTAATTCTTGCTTTGAGGTGTATTTTGTTTGCAAATTCCTGAATATATATACTATCATCCTTGAGTATGCGTGTGAGCTCATTAAAGTATTCTTCTTGTCTTTCTATATGGTGGAGTACTCTAACCATTAGGCCTCCATCAAAAGAGTTTGGTCTAAAGGGCATTTTGTAAGCATTGGCGGCAATGAAGGTAACATTTGGGAATTTCTCCTTTACGATGTGTAAGTTTTTTTTGAGAGTTTTGAGAGAGTAATCTAGGACTATACATCTATCGAATTTGTTTGCGTATGTGTCTGCAAGTCTTCCGTAGGATCCTCCAATATCGATGAACCAGGAGCCGTGTTTATCTTTTAGGAATTTATCTAACACAAGGTGTTCTGCGTTGTTTTCATATTCTCTATCTTTCCAATATTTTGTGTAATCGTAGTCATAGCCGTCGTAATTTACAACTTTTTTAATCATTATTCATTTCTTTTGACAAATTAAGGAATTGTTTTAGGAGTTTTTCACTTTTCTTGATATCTCCTTGTGTTTCCGCTATTGCAATCTTGCGTTTAAGCTCTTTCCCCTTGGTAGTATAGTAGTCTTTTCTAATTAGGTTATAAAGGGTGTCTACTTCTTCTTTGTCGTCTACTTGTGAGAAGTTAAATATGGCATTCTCAACAGATTCTTTAAAGTTTTCTTTTAGTAATTGGTCTTTAGTAACTTCTTTGTGCTTTTGTATATGTTTTAAGATTTTTTTAACATCAGGATCTGTAAAATATTTGAGTTTGTAGTTTTTTGGTATAGATATTTCTTCCGGGATGAGGATTGCGCAAAGGAGTTTTTCTTGACGTGAAATCATGGTAGTGGTGCTTGTAGAGGTTTTCTTTTGTGTCTGTATGTAGGGGGTATTTTTATTTAGTAGGTTCTTACGTATTTCATCGATATTTGCACTGTCAAAGAAGTTTCTATTTAGTAATACATTGATGTATATTGATCTGAGGGAAGGGTTTTGGACTTCTGCTAGGAGCTTTTTGGTCCAATTTAGTGTGGATGTTATATCTGTGTAGTCTGTAGAGTTGAGTTTTTCGATTTTTTTACTAAAGAGGAAGGAAAAGAGGTCGGTTTTTCTTTTAATTAGCTTTTTTAGTAGTTTTGGATCTTTTTGTAGCATTTCGTCTATGTCTGTGAATGGTTCTGGAGAGGCTGCATATGCTTGCAGGTTGAGTTTGCTTATGAGTAGGAAGGCTCTTTGCATTGCGGCTTGTCCTGCACTATCGCTATCGAAGAGGAAGAAGAGGTTTTTTGTTAGTTTTGAGAGGTTGGTAAGTTGTTCGAGTGTTAGTGCTGTTCCAAGTGGTGCGACGATGTTTTCTATTCCATGTTGGTGTGCTGCTATTACATCGGTTTGGCCTTCACATATGATGACTAAATCTTTCTTTCTGATTGCTTTTCTAGATTCATATTGTCCGAAGATGTTGTCTTTCTTGTGGTATATGGGGGTTTCTGGAGTATTCATATATTTAGGGCCTTTGTCGTATTCGGGGAGTGTTCTTCCTGAAAAGCCGACTACTTTTCCAGAGGAGGTTCTTATTGGGAACATTATTCTTTTGAAGAATTTACTTCTTAGTTTGTTTCCTTTTAGTGTAAAAAGCCCAGAGTCTAGTAATTCTTTTTTGTTAAATTTGATTTTTCCTGTCTGTAGATGTTCTAGTAATTGGTATCCTCCAGAGGCGTATCCGATACCAAATTTAAAGATACTGTCGTCACTAAATCCTCTGTTTTTCATATATTCAAGGGCTTTTTTGTTTTTTTTGAGCTCTTTGTAGAAATATCTAGCAGCAAGGGTGTTAATTTCATAGAGTTTTGCTAGGTGGGTGTTGATTTTAGGTTTTTTGAGTATCACTCCTGCTTCTTTTGCTAATTTCTCCAGAGTTTCAGGGAAATCGATATTTTCCACGTTTTGGATGAAGTTGAAGATGTCTCCAGATTCTCCACAACCAAAGCATTTGTATCGTTGTAATTCGGGACTTACTATGAAGGAGGGAGTTTTTTCGTTATGGAATGGGCATAGGCCAGAAAAGTTCTTTCCAGCTGATTTAAGTTGAACATATTTACTAATCTCGTTTATAATATCTATACGAGATCTTATTTCTTCAATTTGTATTCGATTTCCATCCATAGGGTATTATATCAATTATTCGCAATCAAGTTGCTTTTCTTTTGTAATATTGCATGAGAGGAAGCCTACATTGTTGCTGTTTATGGGTATATCTACGTTTTCATTGTTAAAGAATATTTGTGTACTACCAATCTTTCCGGTTGTAAATGAGAAACTTTCTTTTACTTCGTATTCATATTCTTCTCCTACCTGAACTATTTGAGAGAGTTCGTTGTTTTTGTCAATATCTAGTCGTACCCATACTGAAGAGATTGAAATGGTAAGCTTGATTGTATTCTGTTTCTCTATTTCTTCTTCTTCCTCCGCTTCTATCTCTTGTGGTGCGTTGTAGGTTATTTTGATAATCTCTATACTTTCTTGGGTATTGTTGCTTTTTTTGGAGGTTATGGTTATTAAGTTTATACCAGAGTTAAGGGATATTTCTGTATGGAAATTTCCATCCGAAGATGTTTCTACTGGCAAATCATTGACAAAAAGAGATGCGTTTGGGTCAGTTGTTCCAGAGACTTCGATGAGTTCTTCTTCTACGGTACTATCGTTGTCAGGAGAAGTTATTAATATCTTAGGAGGACTTTGAAATTGATAGATTTGATATCCAATGTAGGTGAGGGAACCTATTAGAAAGCCTACGGAAAGGAGGATAGCGAGGAGTCTTGGGGTGATCGAGGGAAGTTTGTTTTTCACTTTATGTGTTTCACGGAAGCTCTCACTTAGTTTAGCCTTGAAAGGAACGCTTCTTCTGTATATGGCGAGAATTCTGTCTGTATTGAGATTGAGGTAGGAGGCATAGATTTTTAAGAATCCTTGGGCATAGACGTCTGAGTCGAATTTGTCAAAATCGTTGAGTTCAAGATATTTAAGGAATCTTAATTGAATCTTAGTGTCTAAAGATGCTTCGTTTAGAGTTTTATTTAAGAGTTTTCTTTGTTTTTTAAGTACTTCGCCTACTGTAATCATAGGTATAGTATATCAGATACTAGATGTCTGCTGTATTATCTCCTAGTACTTGTTGGGCATTGCTAATGAGGACGTCTCGTGGTTTTGATCCGTCTTGCGGACTGATTGCTCCAGCTCTTTCTAATTGCTCCATGAGTCTTGCAGCCTTGTTGTACCCTATCTTCAACCTTCTTTGTAGGTATGATGCAGAGGCTTTGTTTGCTGCGAGTATAACATCGAGAGCTTTTTCAAATTCGGGGTCTCTTTCTCCAGAGGAGCTGTCTTCATCATCTGCTGATATCCCTTTTTCAATAGCGCTGGTTAGATCATCAGAATATTGGACTTCTTTGTTTTCCATTTGTTTCTTAATGTGTGCAAGCATACTCTCTGTATCTTTAGTATCTGTAAGTGTTCCTTGGATACGTATTGATTTTGGAGTAGTGTTATCTTTGTACAGGAGGTCACCGTTTCCTAGAAGTGTTTCAGCTCCTACCTGGTCTAGGATGATTCTTGATTCCATAGCAGTAGCTACAGAGTATGCAATTCTTCCAGGGACATTTGCTTTGATTAGTCCAGTAATTACCTGTGCACTTGGTCTTTGTGTTGCGAGTATTAGGTGAACACCTACAGCTCTTCCCATTTGTGCAAGTCTTTGGATTTTTGCTTCTACATCGTTTCCTGCTGTAAGCATTAGGTCTGCCATCTCATCTATTATCACTACAATGTATGGCATTGCACTGTATCCTAGAGATTCGTTGTATTCTGTGACTTTCTTTACATGTGCTTGTTTTAATATTCTGTACCGTTTGTTCATCTCTTCAATACACCATTGCAAAGCGTTTCCTACTAGTTCCATATCTGTAATTACAGGGTTGAGTAGGTGTGGGAGTCCGTTGTAAAGAGAGAGTTCGACCATTTTTGGGTCAATCATGATGAATTTCACATCATCTGGGGTTTTTGTGTAGAGAAGGCCTGTAATTATGGAGTTGACCCCTACTGACTTACCTGTACCTGTGGCTCCTGCTACGAGTAGATGTGGAATCTTTGTGAGGTCTTTGATTACTGTTCTTCCAGTGATATCTTTTCCTAGGAGTAGTGGGAGTTCGTAGAGTTTCTCTTCAGATTTTAGTTTTTTAACCATATCTTTTACATATACATAGTTTGGTGTTGGATTTGGAATCTCTACACCGATGTAAGAGGTTCCTGGTATTGGTGCCTCTATTCTTACAGAAGAATTTTGTGATGCAAGTGCTAATGCTAGATCATTTCCTAAGTTTCTAATCCTACTAACCTTCGTGCCTACAGAGATACTTAGTGAGTATCTCACCACTGTTGGACCAATTGCAATTTGGACAACCTTACCGTCGATACCAAAACTTTTAAGAGTAGATTCGATAACGAGGGCATCTTTTTTGTATCTGTCTTTGTTTTGGCTTTGTTTTTCAGGCTCTTTTAATAAATCTAGTGTAGGGAATATCCAATTAGTGTACCGAGGTTTACTGGGTTGTAAATCGCCATCTTTTTTTGTAGAGCTGTCGTCTTTCTGTGGTTGTGGTGAAGAGATCTCTTCGGTGTATTGTTCTGTTTCTTCTTGAATGAGGGGTTCTTTCTCCTCTGTTTGTATGGGTATGTCAAGGCTCTCGTCTTCTGAGGATTTTAGTATCTTTTCAAATCTTTTTTCGGCATCTTGCTCTTTCTTAGGCTTACCTTCAAATTTGAAGAATTTTTTTAGTGAAAACTTGTCATCATCTTTTGGTTCTGCAACAAAATCACTAATTTGTTCTAATGTAGTACCTGTGATGAGGGAGAATGCAACAATTAGAATTAGAAGGATTATGATTATTTCAATAAATTGGCCTACAATCCCATTGAGGAGTAAATGTATTTCTCTACCCAATATTCCACCAGAGTTTGATAGTTCTGCATTATTTTGCATTTTTTCAGGGTCCATCCATATTGCGAGTAGTGTTGCAATTGTAAATGCGGATATTGTTAAGCCCACTATTTGTTTAATAGAGGTAAATTTCTTTCCGCGGGTGATGAGGTTGAGCGCAACAAAGAGGGTGGGAAGACTGAATACTAATGCTGAGAAACCGAGGAAAAGACGTATTTGGTCAAAGACGACCGCGTTGTCATTTACAAATGGAGTTACTAAGAGTATGAGGCCAGCTATGAGGAGGAGCATCCCTAAGAGAATCTTAGTTTCACTACTTTGAATATTGAGGCTTCCTTTTCTCTTTTTCTTTCTAGACATTTTGATAAATAATAAAAGAATTTAATGTGTTGATTTTTATGTAATTATAGACTATTATCAACTATATCGATATTTATATCAATTTGTCAAAAACCTTTGACTAGAAGTGCTAAATATGTTAGACTACCCGGAGTTATTTTTAAGTTGCTTTATGTAGAGTGATCACCAAACCAATTAGCGTTCCATGTTTTTGGGGTGTAGTGTTCACAAAAAAGATGTAATTTTAACCTTATAATTATACCGTATGACAAATCCTAAGCGAAATAGTGCATCAAGAATTAATATGGGTAAGGGCTCAGAAGTAGAATTCAAGTTTCCAAATTTAATCGAGGCACAGCTTAAGTCTTTTCAGGATTTTTATGATAGTGGTTTTCAAAGGCTTTTTCATGAGATCAGTCCAGTCAAAGATACTATGGAAAAGATGTGGACGCTTGATTTCAAATCATTTAGATATGGAGATCCATATAGAAGTATAGAGGATTCTTTAGCTAAGGGGCTCTCATACGAGGTTCCAGTTTACGCTACTGTTCAACTTCTCAACAACAAGACAGGGGAAATTAAAGAACAAGAGATATTTGTTGCAGATTTACCTTTGATGTCATCTGATGGTGTCTTTATAGTAAATGGTGTTAGCAGAGTTGTGACTCATCAAATTGTTAGAGCTGAGGGTGTGATATATGAGTTGGCTGAGAAATTACAATTAAAAAATCTTTACAAGGTTAAATTGATGCCAGGCCGAGGGCCTTGGTATGAAATTGATATTAACAGGCACAACGTTGTGTCTATGAGAATATTACCAAAGAGACCAAGAGTTCTAATTACGGAGCTTTTGAGAGTGTTGGGTTATGAGACTGATGAGGAGATTAAATATCTCTTTAAGGATGTAGATACAAATGAGGAAGCCCAATTTATTGAGGCTACATTGGCAAGGGATTTTACAAAGAGTAAGGAAGAGGCCATTATTAGTATTTACAACAAGTTAAGACCAGATGAATCGGTAACTTTAGAGAGTGCAGAGAAATTTATCAAAAGCAATTTCTTTAGTAAAAGAAAGTTCGATTTAGGAAGAGTTGGTAGATACCAATTGAATAGGAAGTTGGGTACTAAATACGATATAGATAATCCAAAAGAATGCGTCCTCTATCCAGAGGATCTAATTTTGATAGTTAAGAAACTCATCAAGATTAGTAACGGAGAAGATCTTCCTGATGATGTAGATCATCTTTCAAATAGAAGGATTAGGAGTGTTGGGGAAGTTCTAGAGAGACAATTACTTGCAGGAATTAGAAGATTAGAGAAGAATATTAGAGATAAGATGAGTTTGTATGGTAATGATGCTAAGGTTACTCCTTCAATGTTGGTTGGAACAAAACCAATAGCTGCATCTATACTTTCTTTCTTTGGATCAAACGCTTTATCTAGTTTTATGGATCAGACAAATATTTTGTCTGAATTGGAAAACAAGAGAAAGGTTACTGCTGCAGGTCCAGGAGGTATTACAAAAGAGAGAGCAACTTTCTCTATTCGAGAGGTTCATAAATCTCAATATGCTAAGTTTGACCCTGTAACAAGTCCAGAAAGTTCCAATATCGGTATTGTCACACAACTAGCTATGCTTGCACATATAAATGAGTTTGGATTTTTGGAAGCACCATATAGGAAAGTGAATAATAAGGTAAAAAATAGTAAGAAAGATTTGAAGGGAAGAATATTAAATGAAGATATTAAAGGTATAGGTGTAGTTGGAGATAATCTTGATGAGAAGAGAATAGCAAAACTTGTAGCTAAGAAGAAGACACTTAAGGTTATCAAGGTTAAGCCTTTTGTTTCTGAAGATATAGAATTTTTAGATGCAACCCAAGAAGAGAGTCAATATGTTGGTTCTACATTAATTAAGACAGATGAGAATGACAATATTGTAGAAAAATTAGTTGCTGTTAGACACGAAGGGGACTTCTTACTAGAAGATGTCAATCGTTTAACTCATACAGACGTTGTATCATATGAACAAGCAGGTTTGGGTATGTCTTTAATTCCTTTCGTAGCCCACGATGAAGCTATGAGAGCATTAGCAGGTTCAAACATGCAAAGACAGGGAGTTCCTCTAATCAAGCAGGAGTCTCCGCTAGTTGGTACTGGAATGGAGAAGGTCGTAGCACGACAATCTAAGTGGGGAGTATTTGCAGAAGATGATGGAGAGGTATTGTATGCTGATGCAAAAAGGCTAAGTGTTAAGTACAAGAAATTAGGGCTTCAGGATTACAAGCTAACAACATTCCATAGAACAAACGACAACACATGTTTCTCACAAGAGGTTGCAGTGGAACCAGGAGACAAATTTAAGAAAGATTCTGTACTAGTTGATGGACCTACAATGATAGATGGAGAATTCTCAGTAGGTACCAATATCAGAACAGCACTAATGTTCTATGAGGGATACAACTATGAAGATTCTGTTATCATTTCCGATAGAATAGTTACTGATGATATTCTTACATCTATCCATATTCGAGCATATCATTCAGAGATAAGGGATACTGAACTTGGACCTGAGATGATTACTGCGGATATTCCTCATGTAAATGATAGAATTTTGCAGAAATTAGATGCAGATGGAATTATAAGAGAAGGACTTAAAGTAAAAGGAGGAGATATTCTAGCAGGTGTTGTAGCTCCAAGAGGAGAAAAAGAACTAACTGCAGAGGAAAGATTGCTCAGAGCTATTTTTGGAGAATCTGCAAGTGATGTTAGAGATAACTCATTGAGAGTTCCTCACGGTGAAGAGGGTGTCATTATCAGAACTCAAAGACTTTCAACAGCAAATGGAGACAAATTAGCACCAGGTGTGATAGAAAAGGTCACTATCTGGGTTGCCGATACTAAAAAGTTAAACTATGGAGATAAGATTGCAGGTAGACACGGAGACAAAAACACTGTTGCTGCAATTAGACCTGTGGAAGATATGCCATTTACAGCAGATGGAGAACCAGTAGATATTGTATTAACACCTACATTCCTAAAGAGAATGAATCTAGGACAAGGAGAAGAGGTTCCTTACGCAAGATATGCAAAATTACTAGGAGAGAAATTTGCATTCCCAATATTTGAAGATATGGATAAGGAATGGGTAAAGAAAGAAATGGGAAAACAAGGACACACTATGGATCAGAAACTTGATCTTTACGATGGTAGAACTGGTAAGAAATTCCCAAGGAAGATTACAGTAGGATACAAATATGTTCTTAAACTACACCACATTGCTGATGAAAAAGTACATGCAAGATCTACAGGACCATACACTGCAGTAACTCAACAGCCATTAGGTGGAAAAGCACAAATGGGTGGACAGAGATTTGGTGAGATGGAGGTATGGGCATTAGAATCACACAGTGCGCCTTACGCTCTTCAAGAGATGTTAACAATAAAAGCAGATGATGTTAAGGGAAGGTCTATAGCATACAAAGCTATCATACATGGTGAAAAGATTGAGGTTACTAATGTCCCCGAATCATTCAAAGTGCTAGTACGAGAATTAAATGCACTTTGTCTGAATATGGATTTAATTTCAATAGACTCTAAAGAAGAGGAGGTAGCTGACAATGAATAACAAAAACAATATATACGCAAGTTTTGAAGCGCTTAAATTATCCCTTGCTTCACCAGAACAGATCTTAGAATGGTCATACGGCGAAGTCACTAAGTCTGAGACTATCAATTACAGAACATTCAAAGCAGAACCTGAAGGTCTTTTCTGTGAAAAGATATTTGGCCCAACAAAAAACTATGAGTGTTACTGTGGAAAGTACAAGAAGATTAGATATAAAGGGATTGTTTGTGATAAGTGTGGTGTTGAAGTAACAACAAAAGATGTAAGAAGAGAAAGAATGGGACATGTTAAATTAGCAGTACCTGTTGCTCACGTATGGTTTGCATATGGAGTTCCAAACAAAATGGCCATAGTCTTAAATATGTCTCACAAGAAATTACTCTCTGTAATTTACTACACGAGATATATGGTAATAGAGATTGAAAAAAAATTAAGAAAAGAAACTCTTAAGAAAGCTCAAGCCCTTAAAACTCAAGATACAGACTCCTTACAATCAGAACTAGAAGAAGAGATTAAGCTCTCTTCAAAAGATTTTGATGGAAACATCAAAGAATCTAAGAAAGAAGGTGCTGATGAGTTTAAACTCAGTCAATTAGAACACAAAAAGAAACAAAGTTTAGCAAAAATAAGGAGAGAATTTGCAGAAAGAGAAGAAATAATTGAAATCTTTTACGATAGAATATTCCAACTGATAGAAAGTATCGAAATTGGAGAGACTCTTACAGAAGATGAATATATCGACCTAGAAGATAGAGACCTACTCTTTTTTAATGCCAAGATGGGAGCTCAAGCGATTAAGAAACTTCTTGACGATTTAGACATTTCAGGAGAAGTGGCTAGATTAAGAAAAGATGCTAAAGAGCAAAAAGGAGAAAAGAAAGCCTCTACAATCAAAAGACTACAATATCTAGAAGGATTCTTAAAGAATGATATTGACCCAACATGGATGGTTATTGATGTATTACCAGTACTACCTCCAGAACTAAGACCTATTATCCCTCTATCCGGTGGTAAATTTGCAACATCTGACCTAAACGACCTCTACAGAAGAATTGTAACTAGAAACAACCGTCTAAGCAGACTAATTGAAATTGGTGCCCCCGAAGTTATTCTTAGAAATGAAAAAAGGATGCTCCAAGAATCAGTTGATGCTTTGATAGACAACTCTCACAGACCATCTAAACCAATGATGAATAGTAAGAGATTGCCATATCAATCACTAACAGACGATTTAAGAGGTAAGAAAGGTATCTTTAGAAAAAACCTACTTGGTAAACGAGTAGACTACTCTGGACGTGCCGTTATCGACGGAGATCCAAGTCTAAAGATAGACCAATGTGGTCTTCCAAAAGCAGTAGCATTGGAAATGTTCAAACCTTTTGTAATACACGAATTGCTTGAAGCAGAGCTTGCTCCAAACATTAGAATTGCAAAAGAACAAATTGAAGAGGAAGAAGATATAGTATGGGATTTACTTGAGAAAGTAATTGATGGTAAACCCGTATTACTTAATCGTGCTCCAACACTTCATAAGTACAGTATTCAAGCTTTCTACCCTAGATTGGTAGAAGGAGATGCAATTAGATTACACCCATTAGTATGTAAGGCATTTAATGCTGACTTCGATGGAGATCAAATGGCTGTACATGTACTTTTGACACAAGAAGCTCTTGATGAGGCTAAGGAGAACATGATGGCTTCTAAGAATGTAGTAAATATATCTAACGGTTTGGTGCTTGCTACTCCAAGTAAAGATATGTTGCTTGGATTCTTTATGCTAACCGACTTAAATGAAGTTAAGAAACCAAGAATTTTTGCATCTACGGATTTAGCAGTAAAAGCATACGAAAGAGATGTTATAAACGCAAATGAAGAAATTTTGGTAAAGATAAACGATGAGGTTGTAAATACTTCTGTAGGTAGAGTGATTTTTAACAATATTCTTCCAGAAGACTACACCTTTATCAACGAAAGAATCGGTGGAACACAGATTAGAGAGATTGCTAACGATCTAAAAGATAACTATCCTTGGGATCTTTTAGTTGAGACTCTTGATAATCTCAAACTATTAGGATTTAAATATGCAACGGACATTGGTTTCACAATGGCTCCTGAGGATTGTAAGATTGATTTTGATCTTGAGAGTAGAATTGCAGAGATGGATAAGAAGGATGAACAGCTTCAGGATAACTACCTACAAGGTCTAATCACAGAGTCAGAGAAGATTAATCTTTCTATTACTATGTGGAATGATTTTGCAACAGAATTGGCAGATGAAGCATGGGAAGAGTTGGATAAGAACAACCCTATCTTCGAGATGGTAGAGTCAGGTGCCAATGGTGGTAAGATTCAAGCAAGACAGGTACTTACAATCAAAGGTATGGTAAGAGATTCTAGAGGTAATTGGGTACCACTTCCGATTAAGGGTAACTACAGAGATGGACTAAGTTCTTTTGAATACTTTGTTGCTGCTAATGGTGGTAGGAAAGGTATTGCAGACAGATCTCTTAGAACTTCATCTACTGGATACTTAACCAGAAAACTTGTAGATGTAGCACACGATGTAATCATTAGAGATGATAATTGTGGCTACGAGGGAGAGGGTTTAAGCATGAAGAGAGATGATGATAGGAGAATGACATTCGCTTCTAGAATATTTGGGAGAGTTTTAGCTCAGAATGTAGTAAGTGGTAAAAAGACTTTACTAAAGAAGGATGAGGCAATTACAAAAGAGATGAGTTACACTATCGATGAAGCAGGTATTGATGAGATATTCGTAAGATCACCATTACTTTGTAAGTCTCCATACGGTCTTTGTGCAAAATGTTATGGTCTTAATCTTGAAAATGGTACAGAGATAGATATGGGTAGAGCTGTGGGTGTAATAGCGGCACAGTCTATCGGAGAACCTGGTACACAGATGACCATGCAGACATTCCATAAGGGTGGTGTTGCAACAATTGATATCACTCAGGGTATCCCAAGAATTGAAGAGCTATTTGAAGCAAGAAAACCAAAAGCTGAGGCAGAGATATCATCAATAACAGGTAAGGTCCATATTGATTATGCTGAAGATGATTCTGCAACCGTTATCATCACAGGTACTAAGAGAATGCAAAGGCATTACATTGTATCTGATGTTAAGGATATTACAGTATCAGACGGCTCAAAGGTTAAATCTGGTCAAATTATCTTTATTAACAAAGAAGGATCAGAAAAACAGGCTCCTTTTGAAGGAAAGGTAACCATTGAGGGTGGGATTATGGAATTTGTGGGAGATGTAAAGGCAGAAGAAGTTATAACAGTTCTTCCTAATGTCGCAGTACTCGTGAAAGAGGGAGACTCCATTACAGCAGGAACTCAGATTACACGTGGTTCAATTGATCCTAGAAAGCTTTCTGAACTTGCTGGTATACTTGCAGCACAGAAATATATCCTAGATGGTACACAACAGGTATTTAGTGAGCAGGGAGTTTCAATAGGAGATATTCATATCGAAATTATTCTTAAACAGATGGCTAGATTGGGTATTGTCATGGATTCTGGAGATTCAGATTACTTAGTTGGTTCTCTAGTCAATAGATTCATATCTAGGGTTAGAAATGAGTCTCTTGTTCAGAAGGATAAGAATAAGGCTTTAGTAATACCAAAACTTATGGGTATCAAGGGTTCTGCATTAAATACAGAAAGTTTCTTGTCTGCAATGTCATTCCAAGAGCAGGTAAGGGTGCTTACTAATAGTGCAATCCTTGGAAAGACAGATACATTAAGAGGTATGAAGGAGAATGTAATCATTGGAAGAAGAATTCCGTCTGGAGAGGGTGCTCGTTTAGAGAACCTGAAGGAGTATGATTTTTAATTATTTGATTTTATAGTATAATACTAGCCATGCCAACGATAAATCAGTTAGTAAGAAAACCTAGGAAGGATAAGAGAAAGAAGATAAAGCACCTTGCTTTAGCTACCAATCATAATCCACTTAAGAACAAGTATACCTTAGCAAATAATCCTTTTAAGAGAGGTATTTGTTTGCAGGTTAAGACGATGACTCCTAAGAAGCCTAACTCTGCTTTAAGAAAAGTAGCAAGAGTAAAGCTTTCTAATGGTCAGGAGATAACAGCATACATTCCTGGAGAGGGTCATAATCTTCAAGAGCACTCTGTAGTGCTAGTTAAGGCTGGTAGAAAGAGGGACTTGCCAGGGGTAAGATATATCATTGTAAGAGGTAAGTATGATTGTGCAGGTGTTGCTAATAGAAAGAAGGCTAGATCTAAGTATGGAGTTAAGCGTAGTTAAAGATTAATATTTAAGTAGATAATTATGAGGGGAAAAAGAGCAAAAGTTAAACAACCAACGTTAGATAGGAAGTATAATAACCCTATCATAGGTAGAATCATAAATAAGGTAATGCAGGATGGTAAGAAAAGTCTTGCAGAGGATCTTGTATATAGTGCTATCGAAGAGGGAGCTTCTAAGGTGAAGGTTGAAGTTGTAGAGTTTATAAATCAAGCTATTGATAATATTAGACCGGCTCTTGAGCTTAAGGCTAGGAGAGTGGGTGGTGCTAATTATCAAGTCCCTATCCCTGTAACTCCAGTGAGACAGGAGACTTTAGCAGTAAGATGGGTTGTAGATATTGCTAGGGGTAAGAGTGGTAAGTCTTTTGATAAGATTTTGATGAAAGAATTTCTTGAGGCATTTAAGGGAGAGGGAGAGGCAATAAAGAAGAAGGTTGATATAGAAAGAATGGCAGAGGCTAATAAGGCATTTGCTCATTTTAGATGGTAATATCTTAAAAGGAATTAATAAAAAAGAGGAGGTTTAACCTCCTCTTTCTCTTTATATGTCCGAATTACATACCAACTGGTTGTACAGGTGGTGGATTATTAACATCTGGCATAACAGGTGTTACTTGTTCTACAGGTTGATTAATGTCTCCAACAGAAGGTGTAGGTTTTCGTGTATTAATATCAGGCATAATAGGAATCTCTCCTACCATAGGTTGACTAATATCAACAGTAGGTGGGGTTGGTTCTGGCATAGGGGTTTGTATATCTGGCATAGCAGGAGATACCTGCTCTACAGGTTGAGTAATATCAACGACAGGTGGTGTAGGTTTTCGTGTATTAATATCGGGCATAATAGGTACTTCTTCTACCATAGGTTGGCTAATATCAACAGGGGGTGGGGTTGGTTCTGGTGTAGGGGTTTGTATATTTGGCATAACAGGAGATACCTGTTCTACAGGTTGATTAATCTCTACAACAGGAGGAATTGAATCTGGTGCAGGAGTGTCAACAATAGGTGTAGTAGGTCTCTGTGTATTAACATCTGGCATGATAGGTGCTTCTTCTACCATAGGTTGACTAATATCAACAGTAGGCGGAGTTGGTGTAGGGCTTTGTATATTAGGCATAACAGGAGCTTGTTGTTCTACTGGTTGAATAGGTTTGATATCAGGTGGTTGAGGAACTGAGGAATTTAAAGCATCCATAATAGATTGCATATCATCACTCACCTTTTCTGGAGAGGGAGGTGTATTTGCTTGTGTAGTACCTAGTTCTGGAGTAGGAGTAGAAGGTTCAGGAGTTAAATCTTCTAGATCTTCACTTCTTTGAGAGTTGTCAGGTAAGGGGATTTCTTTATTATAAAGATCTTTGTTCTGAACTGTTGGTTGATCTGGTGTTGGAACTACTGCTGGTGTAGGGGTATTTAGATCTTGCATAACAGGAGCTTCTTCTTGTTGCATTTTTGGGGTAAATATCTCAGGTTCTTCAGTAGCAGGGGTTTCTTCTTTGAAGGTTTTAGAAGAGATTATTTCTTTTGTATCATCTTCTTTGTTTCCCTTGATTACGGCTAATATAATAGAGATACCGACTATTAGTATTAGTACAACGAGGATTATTATAATAGTAGTATTCATTCTTAAGCAGTTTAAAGTTATCTATATACAGAATATATTAAAAGAAGGAGGGTGTAAAGATGGGGTATGGGTTACATACATTGTCTTGTGATATCGTCTAACCGAATGATATACTTAATCTAGTTAAGGACAAACAAGTGTATCTTTTATTAGTCGTTTGGTATGCTTGGAAATGGCCTAATCGTGAGGTTAGCTCTGATGATAAAACCTAATAAATTAAACAATAAAACATATGAAAAATATCCCCCTACGCAAAGCTGCAATGATTGCAGGTGCTAGTTTAGTATTAATGACGATTTTAGCAATCATTTTCCTTCTTGATATACAAGCCACATTCTATTCAATTGTTGGGATTTCAATAATCATTATTCTTGATATTACAGTTGCATTAGCACTCTATTTCTTGTTAAAACCAGTAAACAAAAACATCTCCTTATCAATGTCTCTGTTTAGAATTATATATGCAGTAATCTTTGCAATAGCTTTGTATAATATCTATGACTTAACAACATTTCATTCCATTTGGGATATTGGATCCATCTTCTTTGGAATTCACCTTTTCATTTTAGGTTTTCTAGTTTGTAAATCAAGATATATTCCAAAATGGCTTGGTATTCTAGTTGTCATTGCATCATTGGGGTATATAATAGATCCACTTCTGAAGTTTTCTGGATACACATTTGAGATTGGAATGTTCACTTTTAGCGGAGAGGTTTTGTTTGCGCTATGGCTAGTAATCAAAGGTAGGAAAATATCTGACAAATCCATTTCGTAATGTTTTTGTGACATCCTCTAACCAAATGATATACTAAATTTAATAAATTCTTATTATTAAGGACAATCATTATAAACAACAAAGAGCAATTCAAAATCATTGGCATTTCAGTTAGAACAACCAATGAAAATGAGAAAGCAATGAGCGATATCCCTGCATTATGGAACAAGTTTTTATCAGAAAAACTAATTGAAAAAATACCGAATAAATTGAGTCTAGAGATTTATTGTATCTACACAGAATACGAGAAAGACCATACAAAACCATATACAACAATAATTGGTTGTAAAGTTGAGAACTTAGATGAAATACCTGAAGGAATGATAGGAAAAGAATTTAAAGCTGGTAAATATCAAAGATTTGTTGCGAAGGGAGATACGACAAAAGGCTGTGTTGTTCAAGAATGGTTAAAGATTTGGAATTCTGACTTAGAAAGAGTGTACACAGCAGATTTTGAAGTTTATGGTGAAAAGGCTCAAAACCCAAAAAATGCAGAAGTTGAAATTTTTGTTGCAATTAAATAAAGGAGATATTATGACTATAAACAAGAGAGAGATATTAAACAATATTTGTTATACAGAACTTGTTTACGAGAGAATAAATAAGAAGCTTAATATTGAGTTCTCAAAGAAACAGATTGAAGAATATATACTCAAGGTTGTAAAAGAAACTGAGGAAAAGTTCTTTAAAGAAGTTGGAAAAAACTTTTATATTATAAATATAGAGAATAATATTAAAATAACGATAAACTCAAATACTTTTAGAGTTATAACTGTTGACAGAATTGAGAGAAAAACATATTTTTGATGTATAATGGAAACAGAAATTCTAAAAAGATTAATTAATAAATTAAGAAAAAAAACTATGAAGAACAAAACAATGCTAATCATCGCCTGTTTGGTAATAATTATAGCAACTTTAGTCGCTTGGAGCTTACTTGGGGAAGATATTGTAAGTACAACTAAAGAACAGATGGAAGAGCTAGAGACAACAGATGATCTGAATAAAGATGTTGGAAATGAACAAGGGTCGGGAATTACGGAGGAAGAAGGACTGATTGCTTATTACCCTTTTGATGGAGACGCTAAAGATTACTCAGGTGAAGGTGAAAACGCGACCAATTACGGTACGGCTTATGTAGAAGGTAAAGAAGGAAAAGCTCTGGGCTTTGAAAATAGGGATAATTATGTTTATGCACCAGTTGATATCAACCCAGCTTCAATGCCACAGATGACAATGACGGCGTGGGTCAAAGCAAGAGAAGGAAGTATCATTGTTAGACAGGTGATAGGTAATCAAGGTGATAATGACGATTATAATCGAAGTATGGGAACGGATTTTAGAGGAGGTGGAAAAGGATGGTCATGCTTTGCTGGTACTGGAAAAGTTTTGGGATATGAGCCTGTTGTTGCTGATAAATGGACATTCATTGCGACGGTTTATAATCAAACTGCTGGTACAGTAAAATTATTTATAGATGGTTCTATTTATGAGAAAGAGGGTATCTTAGCCGATAATGGTAATGATCATATTTTAATTGGCGCTGAAGGAGTTGTTGTTGAGGAACAAAGTCATCATTTTAATGGGGTTGTTGATGAGGTAAAAATTTATGATTATGCGTTGTCTGATACAGAATTAAATTCACTTTATAAGACTGGGACTGCAAAACTGGAGTCTGAGTAGTTCTCTATTGCTCTGAGTGTGGGAAGAGAAAGTGACATTGTAAAGGATTTCAATATGGCAGTAGAAAGATTTATAAATACTTAATATTGTTAAGGTTCACGATGAACAAAAGATTAATCTATGCATACATATGCTTAGCATTAACTAACCCAATTGGGACAGGAATACTTATGCTTACTGGTTGGTTGTGTGGAGACAAACCAATTATTATAATTGTAGCTTCTTCATTATTATCAATCATCATAGCGATTCTATGTTTGAAAGAATATAACAAAAAGATTATCAAAACCTTGTACTACTCAGTTCCTATATTCTCTATAATAATTTCCCTATTCTTGTATCCGTTTTGGCAGGTTACGCAAAATTCGAAGATAGTGTACTCAATAAAACATGGCCCTTTGTTTGGATGAATGTTTTTTGGATTGCACAAATAGTAGTAGCTTCCTTCACGTTTAAAAAAGGAATAAAACAGAAGGGCTTGTAACTCAGGAGGGGATAAAGAATGTATATATTTAAACTTTTAACATTACAACTATGGAGATAAGATTAAAGCAAAACAAATTAAATTCACCTACAATCTATATTCAAGCTGTTATTGCAGTACTCCTTATTCAGCTAGTCCATAAGATTGTCCGTGAGATACCAGGAGCAATTAATCTTGGTGGGGTAGGGGCAATAGCAACTCCAATATTTGCAGGATTACTTGTGATTAGCATAATACTACTAATTCTGAGAAACAAGTATGGAATATTTCTAGGTTTAATAGCTGGAGTATGGATGATATTCCAACCAATACTTGTACATATAATCATGGCACATCCGGATCAAAATGGAATATGGTGGTATCCGGTATTTCCTTGGTTTCAAGCAATATTAATAATATATTTCTCATCCCTTATTTTGCGGAATGAAAAGAATATAGAGAGGGGATAGTTCGGAATCATTGGTTTACATAAAAACATTTATATAACTTCACCTTAATAAATAATATGCCAGAATTAAAACTTGGTAAATATAAACACTACAAAGGGAAACAATATGAAGTTATTGCTCTCGCAAAACATAGTGAAACACTAGAAGAATTGGTAATCTACAAAGCACTTTACGAATCTAAAGAATTTGGAAATAATGCTGTGTGGGCAAGACCAAAAAGTATGTTTTTTGAAACTGTTAATATTGATGGAAAAGAAACACCTCGTTTTAAGTCTGTTGAATAAAACAGAACTTTTTCTAAAATACTAAACTACTTAGTACTCTCAATCCTACCCCAAGTCTTCTTAAAATCCTTCTTAATTACTCTCCTCTCCCAAAATATCCTAATCCATGTCCATAGCCTAATAGGAAATAGGAGTAATGACCAGAAAAACTCCTTAATACTTTTTGCATACTTAAAAACAAAGAAAAAATACCCCAACTCAATACCAAAACTCCTACTCTGCTTATCCCTCTTGAAAACTCCATACTCTTCGAGTTGTATAAAACCGCCAATAGACCTAACCTTCTGTTTGAAATAATCACTAAGTGTAGTAGGGTACTTAACAAAACATTTTGAGTTAGGAGTATAACCAATCTCGTAACCCTCATTCCTTAAGGTATATGAAATAAAAGCATCATCAGAAAGTACATCCTCTGGAATATCTATACCTATGCTTCTAATAGCCATAATATAGCCACTCATTGGGAAAAACTCCTTGTCACTCATGTAATAATCTGTACCCTCAACGAACTCCATAGTACTTGTTCTTCTATGATGAGCACTATCTGAAAGTAAATGACCATAATAACCCATCTGACTATCTCTTACATCCATAGATACAGGTCGACCACTTACACCACCGACCTTCTTATCCTCGAAAGGTTTAAGAATTTCCTTTACAGCATTCCTCTCGAAGTATGTATCACCATCTGTGAATAGGAGAATGTCTCCCCTTGCTTTGTTGAGAGCTAACTTCAATGCATAAGGTTTACCCTTACAAGGATCTATTATCTGTATAAATTGCTTCTTATTTAAACCCAACCTATTAGCAACCTTCTTTCCAGCTTTAAGAGTTAAATCATCTGGGGATACCTGCAATATTTCAAAAGGGGATTGTATGCCTGAATACTTCCTGTTTGCAATACACTCTATACACTTACCTATACTCCTGGGCTCTTTGAAAGATGTAATGATTATAGTTATCATACCTAATTATACATATTTAAACCTGATATCGGAATACTACTCCTTAACCTCTTCCTCTCCACCTTCCTCTGTTGAAGCTTCCTCTTCGCCCTCTTCACCTTCCTCTACCTCAGTACCGTCATCCACCTCCTCATCTTCTTCCTCTTCCTCTATAACCTCAATCTTTTGTAACTGAGTAATTGTAACAATTGTAGCAGTAGCATCCTTCTTATGAAGTAATTCTACATTCTTAGGTAATTCAATATCGTTCACACTAATGGTTTGACCTGGAACTTCTAAATTACCAACATTAAGTGTAATATTTGACACAAGGTTCTCTAACGTGCACCTTACAGTCAAAGAATCTAACACTTGAACAAGAATACCGAGATTGTTTTTAACTGCAGGAGATACACCCTCCAAAGTGAAAGGTATTGTAAATATCATAGAATCCTTTGGATTTATCTCAAAAAATGCAACATGCAAGATATTATCTGTCCGTGGATCAATATCGAAATCTTTAACAATAGCTTTGTACTTTTCCTTACCTATTTCAACATCCAATACTGTAGTAGAAGTGGCAATCTTGTAGAGCTGTATTGCAGTACGCTTGTCAATTGATACATTAGTACTCTCACCCTTAGAATTATAGATAACTGATGGCACCAAATCCTCTTTTCGTAAAGACTTAATTTTCTTACCAACAAGCTCTCTTTTTTGTAGTACTATTTTCTCCATAAGTAGGAAGAAGTATATCAAAGAATATGGTGTTTGGCAACAAGATTTTGTGTATAACTTGACCTTTTCTTAATACTTCAATATACTTTAGCACCTAATATCACATCTTGCTAAAATGAGTATTACGGATAGACAAAAAAAAGTGCTAATGGCCATAATCCAGGAATTCATGGAAAACGCTGATGAAGTTGGATCTGTAGCTCTACTACAAAAATACAACCTTGGAGTAAGCTCGGCCACTGTAAGAAATGAGATGGTAAGACTAATGGACGAAGGACTCCTTGAAAAAAGCCACATATCCTCTGGAAGATTCCCTACAGACCAAGCAATTAGAATGTATGTTAAACAACGATTAGATGAATACAGTCCCAACCCCCTAGTTACGGTAGATATTAGACAAGGAATCTTTAGAGAAAGATTTAGTAAAGACTCTGTTACACACTCAATATTGCACATACTCTCAAAAGAAACAGACTCTATAGCGTTTGTAGTACTAGATGGAATACTTCGGTATTGGGGACTATCTAACCTGTTTAAGTATGAAGAATTAAATACTGCGAGGACAATCAAAAGTCTAATAGACATCTTGGAAGACCCTGTATTCCTCTCAAACTTATCTGAAAAATATGGAAGTTCTAGAGTATCACTCCTAATTGGTGAAGAATCTGGAGTAGAAGCACTAGAGGAGTGCTCAATTGCGTTTATCAACACACCATTCTGGAACACACAATCCTCCTTTGTAGGAATACTAGGCTCTAAAAGAATGGACTACCTCAAGGTAATACCCGTATTAAAGGAGGTAAGAAGTGCTCTACAAAGCTCTATGCATGGATGGAGTTAGAAACCTCTTGACATTTCATATTCTACTTCATATACTCTTAGCAGTCCTAAGTTAACTCTGCTAAGAAATGCCTAAGAAAAAGAATGAAGAAATAAAGAAGAAGAAAGTTGAAACTCAAATACAACAACTGGCTCAAACTATAGATACGCTTGAAGACGAAAAGCTAGAAATTACCAACCAACTTAAAAGAGCATTGGCTGATTATCAAAATCTAGAAAAGAATACGGCTAAACTTACACACTTACGATTCTTACAAACCAAAAAAGGGCTAGCAGAAAACATCATACCAGTAGTAGATGCTCTAACAATAGCGATTAAGACAAAAGAAGACCTAGAAATAGATGAAAAAACACAGGCTTGGGTAGCAGGAATAGTGGCGACAATTGAAAACCTAGAAAAAGTCTTTGTAGATATTGGATTAAAGAAATTCATACCTCAAAAAGGTAAAAAATTTGATCCAAATATCCATGAAGCCTTGACGACCGTCTCTGACGGCGAAAAGGGTCATATATATGACACTATCCAACCCGGATATACACTAGACGATGTGATAATTCGTCCAGCAAGGGTTGTAGTATCAAAATAGTTTAATTTTTTAATATATTAATATGGGAAAGATAATAGGAATAGACTTAGGAACAACAAACTCCGCTATGGCATACATGTCAGGTGGGAAACCTAACATAATTGCCAATTCACAAGGAGGAAGATTAACTCCCTCTATTGTAGCGCAGGATGACAAAGGACAGATAATTGTAGGACAACCAGCAAAGAACCAAGCTGTAACCAATCCAGAGGGAACAATCTACTCCGTAAAGAGACTAATAGGTAGATCATGGAGTGATCCTGAGGTAAAGAAAGACAAAGAGCTCCTACCTTTCGAGATGAGGAAATCAAAAAGTGATGGAATTGAAGTTCAAATGGGAGACAAGTGGTACTCACCACAGGAGATATCTGCAAAGATATTAGGAAAACTTAAGAAAGACGCAGAAGACTTCTTGGGAGAAAAAGTAAAGGAAGTGGTAATAACGGTACCAGCATACTTCAACGACTCACAAAGACAAGCTACAAAAGACGCAGGTAAGATAGCAGGACTAGATGTAAAAAGAATAGTGAATGAACCGACAGCTGCTGCACTTGCATATGGATTGGATAATGATAAAGAAGAAAAAGTAGCAATATTTGACCTAGGAGGTGGTACATTTGATATTTCAATATTAGAAATAGGAGAAGGGGTATTTGAAGTACTTTCAACCAATGGAGACACACACCTTGGTGGAGACGACTTTGATCAATTAATCATTGACCATATCGTTAAAAACTTCGAAAAAGAGAATGCTATGGATCTTAGAAAAGATAAAACAGCATTACAAAGACTTAAGGAAGCAGCAGAAAAAGCAAAGATTGAACTCTCAAGCTCAGAGAAGACAGAGATTAACATTCCATACATAACTGCAGACGCTAATGGCCCAAAGCATCTTAAAATGGATATAACAAGGGCAGATTTAGAAAAACTTACATCAACCTTAATAGATAGCACTATTCAACCATGTGAGAAAGCCCTAAAAGATGCAAAACTTAAAGTAGAGGATATTGATCAGATTTTACTAGTTGGAGGTATGACAAGAATGCCAGCTGTAGAAAAGAAAGTTAAAGAATTCTTTAAGAAGGAGCTCAACAAAAGTGTAAATCCTGATGAGGTAGTAGCAGTAGGAGCTGCAATTCAGGGTGGAGTATTAGGAGGTGATGTAAAAGGTATTACACTACTTGATGTAACTCCTCTTTCGTTTGGTCTTGAAACTTTAGGCGGGGTGATGACAAAACTCATTGATAGGAACACAACTATTCCTGTAGAAAAGAAACAGATATTCTCCACTGCTGCAGACAATCAACCAGGTGTGGAAATCCATATATTGCAAGGAGAAAGAGATATGGTTGGGGATAACAAGACCTTGGGGAGATTTGTACTGGATGGGATCCCACCTGCTCCAAGAGGGATACCTCAAATAGAGGTTACATTCTCCATAGACGCAAATGGGATACTGGATGTAAAAGCAAAGGATATGGCAACCAGTAAAGAACAACATATTACAATTACAGCTTCAACCAGTCTTAAAGAAGAAGAAATTGAAAAAATGGTAGAAGAGGCTGCTAAGTATGCAGATGAGGACAAGAAGAAGAGAGAGAGAATTGAGAAGAGGAATAATGCAGACTCCCTATGTTTTAGTATAGAGAAGCTTCTCGAAGAGAGTGAGGATAAGGTAGAGGATAGTGAAAAGGAAGATTTAGAAAAGGATGTCAAAGAACTGAAGGAATTAATTGCTAAAGAAGACTTTGATGAGGAAGAGGTAGAGAAGAAAACAGAGGAATTAACAAAGAAGATGCAGGAAGTAAGTAAGAAGATGTATGAGGCTGCAGCTAAGGAGGCTAGTGAAGAGAAAGAGGATGAGAAAAAGGATGAAGAAGACGATAAGAAAGAGGTAAAAGAAGGGGAAGTTGTAGACGAAGATTAGAAAATAAGAGATTTGGTATTGTGCTAGGCTTGTGATACCATTAGGTATTAACTTGCCTAAGTAATAACTCTTTATGTCAAAGACTAAGAAGCACAATATCAACACTGTAATGGTGTCTATTCAGAGATATTGTTTATATACTCTCCTAGCAATAATACCTATTGCTATACTGCCATTCCCATGGGATTTTACAGAAAAGGGAATGAGTATTACAATACTAGCTTTTACTATAGTAATAGTAGCCCTTGAAGTGATTAAAGTGCTGTGGTCTGGGAAGTTTGTATCCCTAAAAAGGAATACGGACATTATTCTCTTCGCCCTATTTGTGTCATTTCTTCTTACTACAGTATTTGCATTTGATTCCAACCTCAGCCTTTTTGGTTTTGACTACCAATTTGCTTCTGGATTAGTAGGAGTAGGATCAATTTTAATACTTACTTTCCTCTTAAGAAGTTTCATATTGAAAAAGGAAGATATTGCTGGTGTAATAACTGCCTTTCTAGTAGGAAGTGTTCTTGCCTCCTTGCTAAGTCTTATATCCATATTTGGTGGAAATATATTAGGTATATTCCCTAGGTTCAGCTCTCTCTTTTCCGTAGGTTTTCCTATCATTGGTGCTCCAGTAGTATTGGTTATATATAATGGAATTTCTATAATATTAGCTAAAATTTCCCTAGAGATACTCAAAGACAAGAAAATAAAAAATAGTAGTTGGTTTTCAATTATTGCAATTATTATAAATGGAATATCTCTACTGCTATTTTCCATAGACCCGATATCTTTAATAATATCTGTTGTATTCTTGGTTATATGGGTAGTGATTTCTCTCATACAATTGAGTAAGGAAAAAGCTTCTACAGTTAAATCTAGAATAATGGAGTTACTTCTTCCAGTAACTCTTGTGACAGCTGTGCTATTAATTCAGATAGAGGCTATATCAGACTTAATTCTTAAGCATACAGAAATCCTATCCCCACTAACCCTCTCAAGTGATGTTAATTGGCAAATAGTATCTCAATCCCTTATGTTCTCTCTTAAAAATGGGATATTGGGTGTTGGTCTAGATTCATTTGCTTCTGTATTTACTACATTGAAACCACTAGTTCTTACAAATGTAGAATTTGCAAATGGATTTAACGAAATATTAACATCACTGTCTAATGGAGGATTCCTCTGGTTAATAATTTGGTTAGTATTAGGTTGGTATATCCTGAAAGATTTACTTCATGATGTGAAGACGTACAAAGCAAAAAAGAAGGAGTTAGTTCTCTTTGATGCAGTACTTCTTTTTATATTTATTACCTCCTTTATCACAACATATACCACAATATTAAGATTTGCTTTCTTTCTAATTATATCCTTGAGTGTTGTTATGAGGAGTTTAATTAGTAGTGAAGAGGTAGAAAATCTGCTACTTAAGATATGGGCAATGGGTACAGGCAAGAAGAAGGGTCGGAATGCTCCAACTGTTTCTATCTTTATAACCGTGATTACCGTATTAATAGCACTACTACTTTTATTCAAACTGGGAAGTATTACACTGTCTAGTTTGTATGTACTCAGAGCAGAAAATTACATCATCGAGGAAAATAAGAAATATGTCGAAGTTACTCCTACCTTGGAACAGAGATCTGAATTTGTAGACACTTTGTATAATTGGTATTTACAAGCGCTTAAGTATGACTTAGGGAATCCCCTTGTTAACAGAAAGTTTAGCCTCATAGCTGTTGATAAAATGGATATAACATTCTCATTGTATGAAGAAGAGGAAGACGAAGGATTGCTAGATGAAATTGTGATACTTAGAAATCAAGCTTTTGAATACAGTAAGACCGCAATCAATATCTCTCCATCTCTATACTCTAGTTACAACAATAGAGCTCTAATATATCTAGGTCTTGTGAATCTAGGCTATACAGATTATATAAGAGATGGACTCTCTGCAGTAAATGATGCTATTGATCTTAAACCTACTGATTATCAAAACTACTTCCATATGGCGCAACTGTATTACCTTCTAGAGGATTACGATTCTGCATTTGATGCCTCTTCGCAGACTATATCTATAAACGGAGTATATATTCCTGCTTTAATTATGTCTGCCAATATTAGTGGGATTCAAGAGAATACAGAGGTACAACTAGCATATCTAGAAGCTATTAAGATAATTCTGGAGACAGATAATCTACAAGATGCTCAACTATACTTAGATACTGTAGAACAAATTGAAATAATAAAGGGGGAAGAGAGTTTTACACAAGAGGATCTTGTTGACGAAGATATTGATAACGAGGTTTCCCTCGAAACAGAGTAATTGCATAAATATGATTACCTTTTAGGGAATGACAAGCACGGTTAAGGGTAGTACCTGTAGAAATGACATCATCTATTAGTATTATATCCTCTCCGACCATCTTTTTACCGTTATTGATTTTAAAGATATCTTTTTCTAAATATCCCCTATCTCTTAAACTTTGTTGTGATTGATGCTTATCACCCCCTATTCTTTTTAGAATATTAGAATCAATTCTACATTTGTAGTAATTGGAAATATTGGTTGCAAGGAGGGACGATTGATTAAATCCTCTCTCTTTCTCATGTGAAGAGTGGAGAGGAATAGGTATGAGGAGAGTCTGTGAAGTTATATTTTTTGCAAAACCAGTTATCTCCAATCTTGTGATAAGGAGGGAGGAAAGTATTGCAGAGAGTTTGTATGCATATCGGTATTTATACTGGGAGAGTATCTTCTTAGAAATATTTCCATACTCCCATCCTACAAACACCTTATCAAGATCTTCCTTGTTACAATTCTCATGAGTAGTATACCCACTAGATAGTTTTCTACAAACATAGCATTCTGGTAGAGTACTTTTTAGTTTCTTAATACAGAGAGGGCAGAGGTAATTACCAATACTTCCACAGTTGACACAGTAGGTTGGGAAGAGAAAATCTAGCATAATGTATTATATATCTTGATTATGAACATATGATGAACAAGGTTGCTAATTCTTTTAACATAATTTATGATATTATCACTATCATATTTAACGCTTATTAAACACACTTGTGGTAAAAAAGAACGGCATTGTCTCTGTAATGGGATTGTTATTCCTTACGAAAATACTCGGTTTTGTGAAATTGAGAATAGTTGCTCAACTTTTTGGTGCATCACATGAATTAGACATCTTTTGGGCAGCATTCACTATCCCAGATATTATATTCCTAGTAATTGTGGCAGGTTCTGTAAATGCAGCCATTATCCCAATTCTTACGGACATGCTCTACGACAAGGGTAAGAAGTCTTTGAATATGCTGTTTAATAAATTGACAGTATTGTTTGCGAGTGTAATCATGATTTTTGTTACTATCCTTTTCATATTCACTCCACAGATTGCACAGTGGTTGATATCTTCAAATAGTACTGCAGGATTAATATTTGATCTCTCAGGTACTCTTCAGGCGTCGGATATATCTAGCTTTATCAGTATCATGAGAATAGGGTTAATATCTCCTTTCTTTTTAGGACTTAGTGCTTTTGTAACTGCTTACTTGCAGGTTAGAAAACAATTTTTTGTTACAGCCTTAGCCCCTGTATTTTACAATCTTGCAATGATTGTTTGTCCTCTCCTTTTTGTTAAATATGGAGGTATGGGAGTAAATGGGTTAGCACTTGCTTCAATTGTAGGTACAACATTACATTTGGGTATACAGATACCTTTATTCCTGAAATATTACAAAGAGGGCAGAGTTGATTTTAGAGAGAGTATTAGAGGGATATTTAGAGATAGTTCTGTCATTAGAGCTCTTAAATTGGCGACTCCTAGAGTTTTATCAATACTTGGTGAGCAGTTTAGTGTTGTTGTGAATACTGTAATTAGTTTTACGCTTACTGCAGGTACACTTAGTGCTTACAAGTTCGCGTTTAGTTTACATATGTTCCCAATTAATATCATAGGGAGTGCTGTAGCGCAGGTTACACTACCCGATTTAGCAAAGTTGAGTAGAGAGAAGGATAGAGGGGAGTTTAAGGTGGTGCTTAATAATGCGATACAGTTCGCTATGTATTTGGTGTTACCGATTGTCTCGGTGTTAATGATCTTAAGACTTCCAATAGTGCGTCTTACATTTGGTTCTGGAGCTTTTGATTGGGAAGATACACTTCTTACTTCTTGGTGTCTTGTACTTCTTGGACTATCTATTCTTGGTCAAACCTTGATGCAGATTATTATGAGAGCATTTTATGCACTCAAAGATACATGGAAGGCTTTGATAATTACAGTAGTAGGTATTGCGATTAATCTCTTTTGTGTATATTTCATTACCAACTTCTTTAGTCATTACTACGATTGGAGAATAATATTGGATCAGATTATATATCAAATATCTACTGCAAATGGTGCTGGACTTGGACCTGTCATTGAGAGTTTCCTCAAGGATATGTGGAGTTGGATGACAGTGAGGGGAGATTCTTCTTTGGCTGTAGGAGGTCTCGCTATTGGAGTGAGTATGGCATATTTGGTTGAGACTATAGTTGGTTTTTGGTATTTGAATAGGATAACGGAGACACAGTTAATATCTTGGAAAGAGACTGTTAAGCCAATATTTCTTAAAATATTAAACGCCGCCATTATGGCTATCGGTATGTATTTTGTATTTAAGATATTTGATCTTCAATTAGATACTTCTAGAACAGTATGGGTGCTTTTACTTACAGTGGTTACTAGTATATATGGTGGGATATCATACCTACTTGGATCATATCTTTTCAGGATAGAAGAGTTTGAATATATTAAGGAGTATGGTGTAGGGCTGTTAAGTAATTTTAAGAAGAGGGTATTTAAAAAGAATGCGTAAATTTCTAAAGTTTGTAGGTATTGTAATCCTTTGTCTTTTACTTCTATTTCTTTCATTACTTCTCTTTGTCATTCTTAAATCAAGGTCTTGGGAAAAAGGTTTTGTAGATGATCTTAATTCGCAATATCTAGTGAGTGAGGGTTTGGTGTTTGAGGATGCGATGGATGAGAAGATAGAGGGGTATGTATTGAGTGGTAGTGATACTGAGTTTGTTACATTTACACCTACGGAGGTTTCTCAACTTCTGTTTAGTAGTGTTTCCGATATGGTTGGAGAGAGTGGTTTGAGTATTACAAATGTGTATGTAGAGCCTGCTGTAGGTAATTGGAGTGTGTGTGGTAGGTTTGAGTTAGTGGAAGTCAAGGGAATTCATACATGGGTTTGTGTTGATGTGAGTAAGGATAGTATGCAGACGGCACAGCTCTTTTTAGAGGATATACAGTTTCAGGGGTTTAGTGTGAGTAAGATATATCCCAAGCTTCTAATTTTGGCTAATCAGGGTATTGCAGAGGCTTTAGTTACTACCAATGAGAATGGGTTTGTAGGAAGAATATTTGAGAATATTGAGTTGTTGGAAGAGGGGTTAGTAGTAAAGGGGAGTTTGTATTAGTTAACTACATCTTTAGCGACGTTTTTCATATCAGGTTCGTCAATTTCTTGACATTTTCGCCACTTCCTTTTAGAATACTTAGCAGTTAATTTATTCTCTTGCTAATTTAAATTGTTAAGATATATAAATGGCAGAATTAAAAATACAACCGTTAGGTAATCGTATATTAGTTATCCCTCGTGCAGAAGAAGAAACCTTAGCAGGTGGTTTAGTTGTACCCCCAAGTGCTAGTGATGATAAAAGACCAGCTGTAGGTGAAGTTCTTAAATTAGGGATTGGTAAAGATGAAAACGGTAAAGATTTTGTATTCCAGGTTAAACCTAAAGATACAATATATTTCAAGAAATACTCTCCAGAGGAAGTGGAGATTGATGGTGAGCAATATCTCATCTTAGACGCTAGTGATATATTAGCAGTAATTAAGTAGTTAAAATTTTTTTAGTATAAATATGGCAAAGTCTGTTAAATATGATGAAGAGGCACGAAAGTCTCTCAAAGCTGGTGTAGATGCAATATCTGATGCAGTTAAGACTACTCTTGGACCTAAGGGTAGGAATGTAGCAATTGCAAAAAGTTTTGGTTCTCAAGTAGTTACTAAAGATGGTGTAACTGTTGCAAAAGAGATTGAAGTAGAAGATCCATTTGAAAATGTAGGTGTGGAGATGATAAAGGAAGCAGCAAATAGGACAAATGATATGGCAGGAGATGGTACAACTACAGTCATTGTAATAGCGCAAGCTATAGCTACTGCAGGTTTTAGGAATGTAACTGCAGGTGCTAACTCAATCTCAGTTAAAAGGGGTGTAGATAAAGGGGTAGAGATAGTTATGGAGGCTCTGGTTAAGAGTTCTAAGAAGATTTCTGGTAAAGAAGAGATTTCGCAAGTTGCAACAATATCAGCGAATAATGATAAGAAGTTGGGGAAAATGATTGGTGAGGTATTTGCTAAGATTGGTAAGGATGGAGTTGTAACTGTTGAAGAAGCAAAAGGTTTTGGAGATGAGGTAGCTTATACAGAGGGTATGCAGTTTGATACAGGGTATGTAAGTCCATATTTTGTGAATGATGGAGATTCTTTGGACGCTTCTATGGAAAGTCCATATATATTGGTTACGGATAAGAAGCTTTCTAATCTTCAAGATATCCAAGCTATCGCAGAGAAGGTCCTTTCAATAACGGATAGACCGATTGTAATCATTGCAGATGAGATAGAGAATCAGGCTTTGGCTACATTGGTAGTAAACAAACTAAGGGGTACATTAAATGTTGTAGCAGTTAAAGCTCCAGGGTTTGGTGATAGGAAGAAGGAAATGTTGCAGGATATTGCAGTTATTACAGGTGCTACCTTTATCTCAGAAGAGGTTGGTAGAACATTGGAGTCTGTAGAAGTATCAGATCTTGGTAGTGCTAAGAAGGTGGTAGTAAGTAAAGAGGAGACAATAATAGTAGAGGGTAGTGGTATAGGGAAGAGTATTAAGGATAGGGTTTCTGAGATTAAGAATCAGATTGATAAGTCTACTTCGGAGTATGATAAGGAGAAGTTACAGGAGAGGCTTGCTAAGCTCTCAGGTGGTGTAGCTATCATTAAGGTAGGAGCAGCTTCTGAGATAGAGGCTAAGGAGAAGAAGCAGAGGGTAGAGGACGCTATCAATGCAACTAGGGCCGCTATAGAAGAGGGTGTAGTAGCTGGTGGTGGTTTAGCACTTCACAATGTAAAGAAGGTATTGGATAGTGTTACTCTTGAGGATATTGATGAGCAACTTGGTATTGAGATACTTAAGGGAGTACTTAGTGAACCTCTTAAGCAGATTGCAGATAATGCAGGACAGGATGGTGCAGTAGTTGCATCTAATTGTTCTAAGAGGATTGGTTATAATGCTAAGACAGGAGAGTATGTAGATATGATTAAGGAAGGTATCATAGATCCTGTAAAGGTAACAAGGTTAGCATTAGTGAATGGTGCATCGGTGGGTACAATGCTTATAACCACAGAGGCTGTAGTAGCAGAGATAAAGAGTGATGAACCTGCACCAGCTATGGGTGGAATGGGTGGTGGTATGCCAGGGATGATGTAGAATATACATAAGAACAGGTTGTATAATAAGTTGTTGGGAAAATTCTATGGCTGTCAAAATTACATATTTTGTTCATGGCACTACTACTGATAACGAAAATGAAGTTTCATCTGGCTGGTATGATGTAGAACTCTCTGATTTAGGTATTCAGCAATCAAAAGAATTGAAAGATTTGATTAAAGATAAAGGGATTGACATTGTTTTTTGTTCAGATCTCAAACGTGCAGTAGATTCGGCAGAGTTAACATTCAAAGGAGATATTGAAATTATTAAGGACAGAAGACTTCGTGAGTGCAATTACGGTAAATATAATGCTCAGCCTTCCAAAATTGTAGAGCCATTACAAAAACAAAATATCACGAAGAAATTTCCTGAAGGAGAGAGCTATGAGGATGTGAAGAAACGCATGAATGATTTTATTGAATTCTTAAAGGAAAATTATAATGGTAAGCATATTGCAATTGTTGCTCATAAAGCTCCTCAATTGGCATTAGATGTTTTGTTAGGAGGACAATCGTGGGAGCAGGCAATTGCTGCTGATTGGAGGAAAAAGAAAAAGTGGCAGCCAGGGTGGAATTATATAGTGAATTAATAGTTCCCTATATTAGCTAATAAACCACCTCCTGCATAACAACCTTCCCAATAACACTGTTCTCTCTCTTGTTGTAACTCTCTACCCTTAACTTACCATCCCTACTTACCAAAACAATATCATCAACACACAACTCACAATTAGGACTCACAAACAAAAAACCATTCGAAGCACTAAGTAAACTACTAAACTTCACTACCCCCATATCAACTACAAAACTCTCATGATCTAACCTAGTAACCCATGTAGGACAATTGTAGTAAGTTAAAGTATTCTCCTTCTTAAAAACCAAATCCTTAGGAACTGACGTAAACAAAGGAACCTGAAAAACATTAACACTATCCCCATCCACAAGATCCCCTGCGGAAACACTCAAAGCATTAGCCAACTTATCAATCTGATTCATAGGAGAACTCTCCCCCCTCTCATACCTTGAAATCATCTCCCAAGTAATACCCACCTTATCCGCCAACTCATCCTGAGTTAACTTCAACCTCTTTCTATACTTCCGTATATTCTCCCCTATATCATGATATTCCATATATATGAATTGTAATGAATATTCACGAAAGGATATATAGACACGGGTATCATAAATACGGAATACTAACCACTATGTGCGACAATATGCAACCAATTCTCCTTCAACCAACCCTCACTCTGCCCTAATATACCGCCCAAACCCCTCTCTACCATCTCTCTTTTTACAACACCCCCCTGATGAGGATATTTGTAAAGTCTCTTTAGTGGAGAATTAAAACCATGAGTGTAATGACACAACTCGTGAGCAATTGTTGAAATAAGGAGATATTCTGGAATCAAACTATCCTGGAAATACTTTGTAAGGACAACAATAGAGACACTCTGTACATCCTGACTCAATATCTCCTCCTCATACTCCCTCAGTAAAGACTTAACCTTTGTTTTCTCCCTCGCATACTTAATACACCCAAGCTGTCTCTTAGAATACTTACCAAACTTAGCAAGAACAAAATTCCTCCTTGGAACATCACTAAAATACTCATCCCATACATCGTACAACAAGTTTTGAAGGTAAAGATTGTCTCGCACTTCTAGATTAGAATGAATTAAAATGATATTGTATATTAACATGAACAAGCGTATCAAAGAAAAACTTAAAACACTCAGAGAGGTAGTAGCATTCTTCTACGGAAGATATACCATATGGGTAGTACTAAGAGATATACTTTTTATAGCTATCACTGTAGCAGAAATGTACAACATTAAAGTAATGGGTAACTTTCTAGACAGTATGTCGGTACTACTAGAAACTGGAGTAGAAGAATTCCATATACAAGAATTTGTACCTACAGACGCATTCTTCTTCCTCATGATGACACTACTACTTTGGATAGTGATAAATATTGGGAACAAAGTAAGAGCCAATATCTATGAAAATATGAACGATAGAATATGGTCTGACTGTAACTTAGGGATGGTTAACAAAATATCCAAGTCAAACCTTCAAGGCATTATGGACCCAGAATTTCAAGACCTTGTAACATATGTACCAGCATATTCAATTGACAATATGATTCTCTCATACCAAGCATTCTCAAATATCGTGTCACAAGGTATAAGATTGGCAACATCTCTTACCATCATGTTCATAGATATGCGACTCTCAATCCTCTTCCTTGCAATCTTTGTACTACCAGAAGTAATAGTAGGATATATTCAAAGAAAGAAGATCAGAACATACAATACAGAAGAAGTAGGTAGACTCAAACTTGTAAACTACCTCTCAACACTAGCTACAAACAACAAATTCTTCAGTGAACTGCGAGTAGACGACACATTCAGATACATCAAAAATACACTAAAGAATGAAGACTACGAATTTCAAAGAGGACTCTTTGAAAGAAGAAAACACCTCTACATAGATACGATAGCGGCATCGGTATTTGGACAGATATTCAAATATGGATATCTCATATACATCATAGGGTACTCTCTTGTAAAAAGACTTACCATCGGTTCATTCTCAGCCCTCTTTAACTACACCACAGTCGCATACAACAGTGCTTTCAGAATATTTGACACTGTAGCGCTACTCTCACACAGACTCTCATACGCCTCCAACTTCTTTAACCTTGTACAATGGAAAGGATTTGGCGATATCAAATATGGGACAAAGAAATTACCAGAAGAGAATTTCACTCTTAAATTTGACGACTTAGACTTTGCATATCCAGATAAGCCAGAACGAAAGGTATTAGAAAATATCAACCTAGAAATCCAACCAGGAGAAAAAGTAGCATTCTTAGGAGGAGATAGCTCAGGAAAAAGTAGTCTAGTTAAACTACTAACAGGAATGTACGAGATTCTAGTAGGCGACTATGTAATAAGTGGGTACTCAATTAGAGAACTCAAGAGAGGAGAACTTAAGAAACATATCTCCGTAGTCTTCCAAAACTTCATAAACTACAACTTCTCTTTAGAAAAAAACATTACCATAGGACTTGATAGAAAAAATATTGACAGAGAACTCTATGAAAAAGCGCTTAAGATTACGGGTCTCGATAGGTTGATAAAGAAAGACGGAATAGATAGTAAGGAAATTTTGGGAAGACACTTCTTAGACGGTCGTGAACTCTCCCCTGGATATTGGCAGAGAATAGCGATTGCAAGAATGTTGTATAGAAATAAAGAGATTTTCATCATGGATGAGCCATTCACATTCATAGACAGTAAATCAAAATCAAAAATGGTAGAAGGTATCATAGATTTTGTAGGTAAAAAGAGAATTCTCATATACATAACACGAAGTACAGAAGATTTAGAAAAATTCGATAGAGTATACTACTTCAAAAATGGCCATATGGTTGAATCCGGTACCTGGAAAGAATTATTAAAGAAAAAAGGTAAAACATATAAAGGAACGAAAGTTAAGAAAAAGAAATGATTGTATAGAACCCTGCATATCCTGTAAAATATAGGAAGAAATATTTAACAAAGGGTCAAATAATGACAATATTAGATGGAAAGACAACATCAGAAGAGATTTTAGATAAGCTAAGGAGTGAAATCTCTGATATGGTTGACAATTGTAGTAGAATTCCAAGACTCGACATCATAATGGTAGGTAACGATTTCGCAGGTGAGAAATATGTCGCTATGAAAGAGAAAAAAGGGAAGGATTTGGGAATAAAGGTGGTAGTCCATAAGTTTGAGAACAGTGTAGAAGAAAAAGAGATAATAGAACTAATTAACAAACTTAATAAAGATTCTCTAGTAGATGGAATAATGGTACAACTACCACTTCCCAGAGAGTACAAAACCTTCAACACTAAATCAATACTAGAAAGTATCGATGTCACTAAGGATGTAGACGGACTAACATATGCCTCCCTCGGTTGGATTTGGAACGAAAGAGAAGGAATGGGCTCTGCTACACCCACTGGTATTATCTCTTTACTTCGTGAGTATGACATAGACCTCATAGGTAAAGATGTAGTAGTTCTGGGTAGGAGTAAGGTCGTAGGACTTCCTCTGGCTGCAATGTTTCTTAAAAGAGATTGTACAGTTACAATAGCGCATTCTAAGACAGAAAACCTTACAGATATATGTAAGAAAGCAGACATCCTCGCAGTAGCTATTGGTAAACCACAATATATTACCTCAGAATTTGTAAAAGAGGACGCAATTGTCATAGATATAGGTACAAACCGAGACTACGAAGGAAATCTTGTAGGTGATGTTGATTTTGACGATGTAAAAAACAAATGCGAATATATTACCCCTGTACCCGGAGGCATAGGTCCCATGACTATAGCATCTCTCTTTTCTAATTTAGTAAAAACATACAAGAAGAATGTTGCAAGACACAGATAACCCAATATACGACCTAATAGCGAAAGAAAAGAAAAGACAAATAGAAGGTATAGAACTAATTGCCTCAGAAAACTATACAAGCACTTCAGTACTCCAAGCCATGGGCTCAATTCTTACCAACAAATACTCTGAAGGATACCCCTCTAAAAGATACTACAGAGGTAACCAATATATCGATCAAATAGAAAATATTGCAATTGATAGAGCGAAAGAACTTTTCAAAGTAGATCATGTAAATGTACAACCATGCTCAGGTTCTTCTGCGAACTTTGCAGTACATTTAGCATTCCTTAATGTTGGAGATAGGACAATGGGTATGTCACTTGATGCTGGTGGACACCTCACTCATGGATCTAAAGTCTCAGTATCAGGCAAATATTTCGACTCAGTTAATTACGGTGTAGGCGACAACGGCTTTATCAATTACGACCAAGTAAGAAAGATAGCACTAGACCATAGACCAAAATTAATATGGACTGGACTTTCTGCGTACTCAAGAGTAATAGATTGGAAAGAATTTAGGAAAATAGCTGATGAGGTAGGAGCAATACTAATTGCTGATATTGCACACATTGCAGGACTTATAGCCACTGGACACTACCCATCTCCTGTACCACACGCAGATGTCATTACAACAACAACCCACAAGACGCTAAGAGGTCCTAGAGGGGCAATGATCATGTGTAATGAACAATATGCAGAATCCATAGATAAAGCTGTGTTTCCAGGTACTCAGGGAGGTCCACACAACCACACTATAGCCGCCATAGCAGTAGCTCTCAAAGAGGCTAGTACAGAAGAATTTAAAAAATATTCTCAACAAGTAATACTTAATGCTAAGAAACTTGCAGATGAATTAACTAAAAAAGGCTACACCATTGTATCTGGTGGTACAGACAATCATCTAATGCTCACAGATGTCCTAAAAAGTGTCAACCTAAGTGGGAAGGAAGCAAGCTTAGCTCTTGAATGTGCAAACATTACTGTAAACAAAAACGCAGTACCAAATGATTCAAGAAAACCATGGGATCCATCAGGAGTGAGAATAGGGACCGCTGCAATTACGAGTAGAGGGATGAAAGAGAAAGAAATGGAAAAAATAGCTCAATACATTGATACAGTATTAAGAAATAGTAATAACGAAGATTTAATTAAAAAGATTAAACTAGAAGTTAAAAACTTCACGAAGAACTTTCTAATTCCAGGTATAAATTAAGAACATACCTATGAAATTAATACAAAGAAAAGATCTTCATATCGAAGACATAAGAACTGATGAATATTGGAATAGACTTCGAATATTCTCAATCCTAGGTAAAGAAGATTACGAATCCAAACTCAGAACACACTACATCATTAGACAATCTCTCTACACTAAAACAACTGTTTTAAATATCTGTAAAGGATGTAAAATAAATGACTGGAAAGAATTACCACTGGATGATCTATATGAGGTAAGTAACAGAACATATATTGTGGACAATATCCCAATATATACATTCCTTAAACTCTCTTCAATATACTCTGACATATTTCTCAAACTAAGAGATTGGAAATATCTCAATAGGGATAGCTCATACTTCGTCAGAATACCTACAGAAGTTTGTGAGCACATGGAGATTAGGAAGGAGTATGAAAATATTCAATTAGAAAGTATAAGAAACTACTGGTCAGTAGCTAAAAGAAAAGGCAGTGATTACAAAGAACTAGCCCTCTCTCTACTACCACTTGGTATACAACACAGAGCAGTTCTCTCTACAACCCTAAACTCCAATATTGAATTAACTAATTCCCTTCTTTGTAGTGATATGGTTCTAGATAATCAATTAGGAGACATGTTTGAAAACTTGCTCAAAACTGATATGGAAGTAACTCCAGACTGTACAAAAAGACTGACTACAAAAAAGATATTAGAATATTTAAAGGATTGTGTATCTGAAAATCAATCATTCGATTTTGATAACTCAGAGCTTTTTAAGTTTGAATATATCACCGATATGGTAGAACAAGTATTTACAAACTTTGAAATGCTAATTAATCCATTAGGTAGTAAAGATGAACTGGAATTCGATTACGAGGATCAACTCTCTATCGGAAAGATAATTAAGAAAGGAGATATAGGTCACCTTGGATTCCAGAAGGGTAGTGCTCTATCCGGTTTTCTACCACTTACTGATATCTTTGAGATATTAGTCAATAATTACACAATATACATACCACTCCTCTCTGACTTCATAAATATTGATAAAGAGTTAGAAAGGAAGGATTCTCAATGCTACCTACTACCAGAATCTATAAAGAAATACCCAGAATTAAAGAAAGACATGAATAAAGACCTTATGGATACCTATACAAATATTAAAAGTTGGAGAAAGAAATCAAAAGAACATATGTCTGATGAAATGTCCAAAGAGTTTACAAGATATTTACTTCCACTTAGCCATATGACTAAATTTAATATGTATTTAGATATAAAAGACATCTTTAATTTAAAGAATTCAAATTTAAACTACAGTGAGCAATGGAACAAACTCTTTTTTCAAAAAGATCCTCTGTTTAAGAAATAGTTTGAAGATGATATGATAGTTCTAGATTAAATTAATACACCTAACTATGATTCTAAGTGATAAAGGTATAAAAGAAGCTCTTAAAGCAGGAGATATAATAATAGAGCCATTCAATGAAGAAAATCTGCAACCAGCATCTTACGATCTTCGTCTAGATAAGAATGTTCTTGTTTTTGACAAGAACAACATCTCACTAATTGATCTCAAGAAAAAGAATCCAAATATGATGAAGAGTATAACAATTCCAGATACTGGATATATCATTCATCCCGGAGAATTCATACTATCAAATCTTGTGGAAATAACTGGTGTAAATGATAGCTATGTAGGTAGATTGGAAGGTAAAAGTTCTCTTGCGAGACTTGGACTAATCATACATACAACCTCAGGATTCCTTGATCCAGGGAACTCTCTAAGAATGACACTAGAAATTGCAAATCTCTCTCCTTTACCTATCAAACTCTATGCAGGTATGAAAATAGGACAGATGGCATTTGAGAAACTAGATCAACCATGTGAACGAACATATGGTAGTAAAGGCTTAAACAGTAAATATGTAGGGAATATGACTGTACAGGGAAGTAAAATGTATGAGAATTTCGATAAGGATGAAAAATAGTATTAAAAAACAATTTCCAATACTAAACCAAAAGATAAATGGTAAACCAATCACATACTTAGACAGTGCAGCTACTACTCAGAAGCCACAGTGTGTAATAGATTGTATAGATGAATATTACACACAATATAATTCTAACATCCATAGAAGTTCCCATATCCTATCTTCAAGAGCTACAGAGAAATGGGAAGAAGCACACAATATTGTTGCTAATTTCTTAAATGCTAAATCACATGAAGAGGTAATATTTACTAGAAATTGTACAGAAGGAATTAATCTCTTTGTCAATACATACGCTAAAGAGAATTTGGGGAAAGAAGACATAGTAGTACTAAGTGAAATGGAACATCATAGTAATATAGTCCCTTGGTTAATGTTACAAAAAGAAATAGGTTTCAACATTAAATATATTCCAGTTACTGATAACTACCAATTAGATTTGAAATGGCTGAAGTCCCTTATAGATAGAGAAAGAAACAAAATAAAGATTGTGTCTGTAATCCATATATCCAATGTACTGGGTACAATCAATGATGTGAAAGAAATTACTAAACTGGCACATGGAGTGGGTGCTACTGTACTTATAGACGCAGCTCAAAGTGTAGCCAGATTACCAATAGATGTACAAGACTTAGACTGTGACGCATTGGTATTCTCTGGACACAAAATATATGGACCAACAGGAAGTGGGTGTATATATATTAAAAAAGAGATACTAAAAAAACTACCACCATATATGGGCGGAGGAGAAATGATTAGAGAAGTTAGCAAAGAATCTTTTACTCTAAACAATCTCCCATGGAGATTTGAAGCTGGCACTCCTGATATAGCAGGTGGTATAGCATTAGCAAGAGCAATAACATGGTTTAGTGAAACAGTAAAGAATATGGGGGGATTCGATGTTTTAATTAATCATGAGAAAGAGCTAGTAGAAAGATTCATATCCCAATTTGAAGGTATAGAGTGGTTTAAACTATTTGGAAGTACAGAAAGAGTAGGAGCTATTACTTTCAACCTAGAAGGCTTCTCATTCGCAGGATGTAAAGAATCTACAGAAGATAGCAATATCCAAGGAAAAGATATCTTGGAATTTATCTCTTCACAAGGTATATGTATTAGAGACGGCTTCCATTGTGCACAACCACTACATGATAAATTTAAGATAGGTCCTACAATGAGAGTAAGTTTAGGAATATACACAGAACAGGTGGATATAGATAGAGTTGTACAAATAATTAAACAAGGGGTGCTAAGAACCATCTAATTGTGCTATCATCTCATATGGACAATGCCCCAAATCCAATACAAAGTGTGCAGGATGATTTTCTAGTAGAGATAAAAGATCTCCAAAGAAAGATTGATAATGTTAATTTACCACAAGATTTTAGAGAAGATATTCTCAGAGCAATATCTAGACTTGCTCGTATGGCTAAATATGGGAATTATAGTACAGAATTTGAAACCATAGATAAGTATGTAGATTGGATAACAAGAATACCTTGGGGAAAACTGTCTATAGACAACTACGATATTGAAAATGCCAAAAAGGAAATGGATTCTACTCACTATGGAATGAACACTATCAAGAACATCATTCTTGACTATCTTGCAGTAATGCAATTACAAAACAAAGGAATAGCTACTAGTGTGGCAGAGCCTGTGAATTTAGGTCAGAAGGAATTTCCCAACTCTTACAATGTCCCAGCGGTAGCAGATCATAGAGTAGGTTTAGTAACCAAATCACCTGTACTCCTATTTGTTGGTCTTCAAGGTGTAGGAAAGACATCTATTGCAAAAACAATTGCAATCGCTATGGGTAGAAAGTTTGCAAGAATTTCTCTTGGAGCGATAGGGGATGTAAAAACACTCAGAGGTGTACCAAGGTACTCAGAGGGTGCTGAACCCGGACAGATTATAAAAGCATTGGTAAGAACAGGTAGTATGAACCCAGTAATATTGCTTGATGAGATAGAAAAGTCTAGTGGACAGCAAAATGTTCTCAACGATGTTATGGCTGCTTTATTAGAGATACTAGATCCAGAGCAAAACAAAACATTTGTTGATCATTATGTAGACTATCCTGTAGACCTTTCTAATGTATTCTTTATATGTACCGCGAATAATTTAGGGGGTCTTTCTGCTGCACTGCTAGATCGTGTAGAGGTAATTCGTTTCTCTAGTTACTCTGATGAAGAGAAGGGGGTAATTGCAAGAAATTACATATTGCCGAAGATTCTTAAAGAGACTGGATTAAGTGAACAACATTTACAAATACAAGACAATGTATGGCCATTATTGATAAGGCCTGTAGGATTTGATGCAGGTATTAGACAACTAGAAAGAAATATAAATACTTTGGTGAGGACGGTAGCAAGAAAGTTAGTAACAGGATCTCCTATTCCAGTCATTATCTCTGCTGAAAACCTGAGAGATTTTGTATTGCCAGATCAGGGGCCATTGAGTTAAACTCCTTTGAAGGGATTCATTATACTAAGAGCTCCCATAGCTCTTGTTGCTTCACTATCCTTCTTCCCGAAGGTTATATCTCTACGTTTCTTTGATCGTGCCTCTGCCTTCTTGAGTGCACCTAAGTCTTTGCCTCGCTGATTTTTAGATAGGTTTGTAACATCACATTTCTTTGTAACTAAATAGATACTTTCGTTTATAGCAGACTTTGTATTATCCGTCATTATTATTATTGTTAGAATAATCAACTACTCCTTGGGGAGTTATATGTTGTCTCCCTTGTTGTAAATCTCTACGACTTCTTACTACCTGACCTGGAAGGGTATTTTCTTCGAGAGTGGTAGTGAAAGATTTCTCATGAGCATACTTAGCAGGGTTTAATTCTCTCTCCTTCTCTTCTAGTTTTCTACGAACTTCTTCTTCGTAATCCTTCCGTTCTCCCTCGATTTGTACTTTGTCATCCTTCCTTCTCTGAGCAGCTCTTGCAATCATAGATTTCTGCTTAGTAATACTGGTACCATCCCTCATTGGTTGTTGAGCAGATGGTGGAGCAAATACTTTTGCCAATTCTTCAATGGTTCGTGTATCCTTAATCCCTTGTGCTTCTTTCTTTGCCATTTCTTCTAAATCTCTAGGATCAGATGTAATTAGCTCGTGTTCTGCTTGGCTTGAGAGTACCTGTATTCCTACATGATTTGAACCAGCAAAGAACAATCCCTGCCCTCTATCGCAATTTAGTAAGAAGTTTCTCTCACCATCAGAGAGATTAAATACAGCTTGCAGGGTTTCTACTGCAGAGGGACTTTGTTTCATTAGCATTTGTATAGAGGAGTTGGAGATGATGGCTTTACCCATGTCGTTTTTCATAAAGTCAGCTACATCTTGGGTGATAGTGGTTAGGCCTAGGTAGTATTTTCTTGCCCGTTTTGCCATGGAGTACATAAATTTGGCGGAGTCTTCACTTTCCATCATGTACCAAGCTTCATCTACGATTAACAATCGTTGTTTTCTTACTTTTCTAATTCTAGTCCATATAAAGTCTAGCATTAGATACATAGCCAATGGTTTTAATTCTTCTTGGAGATCCCTTACACTAAATACTGTGAATGGATTGTTGATTTCAAAGTTACTGGCTTCGTTAAATATTCCAGCACCACTTCCTATGATATATTTCTCCATTCGTCTGGCTAAATTGTGAGCTTCATCTTCTGCCATACCTTTCAGTACCTTGTAAAGATCTTCGAGTAGAGGAGGGTCTTTCTTTTGAGTTCTTGCATCAAATGTAATACCTTTTTCTCTGTAGGTAAGTATGAGTGCCCTATCTAGTATGGAGGATTCGACATTGGATAGTCCTTCGAACATGACTTTGAAAAATCCTAGTAGGGAGAGCATCTTCATTCGTAATTCATCGTCATCGTCATCTGCCATGCCTGAGAGTTCAAATGGATTCATCTTATGTCCTTGATCCTGAGAGAAGGATATGTATGAGCCTTCTACAGCTTCGGAAAGATCTTCATACTCACGTTCTGGATCTATGATTATTATCTCTGTACCCATCATTAAGCTTCTTACAGCTTCTAATTTCACAAAGTAGCTTTTACCTGCTCCAGATTTAGCAAAGACTACGGTATTCGCGTTTTCTAATTCAAATCTATCAAATACGACCAAACTATTATTATGCAGATTAAGACCATACATGATACCGCGGTTCATGGTTAGTTCAGAGGAGACAAATGGGAAGGTAGTAGCTAAGGATGTAGTATCCATATTGCGTGTAATATGGATTTTGTCTAAGGCAAGTGGTTGTGTACTGATGAAGCCGGGTTCTTGAAGTAGAGTAGCTGATTTAGCTGTCACATTCATTGCAGCGAGTGTAGAGGTGATATTTCTAGAGTACTTCTCCAAGAGCTTTTTGTCAGGAGCGTATATTGTTATATACATTGCAAAGTGGAAGAACTTTTCGCTTCCCTCAGCTATTGAGTCTTGGAGCTGTTGAGCGTCAGAGAGTTTTACTTTGAGAGATGCGTCAATTACTTTTCGGTCTTCCATTTGACTGTAGAGGGTGGCTTCCATTTCTCCAATTTTTTTCTTAAGCTTTTCCAGTATTATCCTTGAGTCTACAGGGTAGTAAAAGGTACTGATACGGAGTGAATGTTCGAAGTTAATGATAGGAGAAAGCCAATTTGGTCCTACAAACCTAGGGTAATCACTGATAAAGAAAGTTTTGAAGTAGTAGTCTCCCATTTGTAGATGGTTGAAATCTACTTCAAGGTCAATGGGTGCTACAATATCTGTTAGTGATAGTCCAGAGAAATCAGCAGTGGGTCTTCGTTGTGCTTCTACTGATGGTTCTATTTCAACCTTTGGTTTTTTGGATGTAGGAACAATCTTGTCTAGCATTTTGAATAGGACATTCTTTTTCGTTTCTTTCTTTACTACAGTATCTTCAAACCTTTCCTTTTGGATGTTGTTAATTTTTGCTTCTTTTACAACATCAACCTCTTGTTGTACTTGGTTTGTGATATCTTGATATTTAGTTAGAGGGTCAGTATTCATTTGTTCTGTAACCTTAGAATTAATCTGTTTGTTTTTTAATGTTTTATCTTCCACTTCTTCCCTCCTCGTCTGGATTATATGTTGTGTAGAACTCTGTTATTAGTTCTTGATTGGTTAATTGGTGTCCCATTAGTCCCATTCTCCCTATTTGTTTAATAATGTGGTCTCGTTTAGGGTAGAGAAATATCTTTGCTTTTTCAAGTAGGTGTTCTTGCTTTACAGCTTTCTGTGCGGTTTGTTCTTCCTTTGTTTTCTTTGCACTAAAAATATTTGCATCTGGCATAATGGCGGCTGGGTTGTATGGTACGACGAGGTAGAAGTTTTTATCAAGGACATTGTTTTCTACAATTAAGTTTTGTACAAAGAGGGTGTATATATTAAGCATGTTCTTTAATCCCTCGGACATATTTGTTTGATCTTGATTTCTAAGATGGTCAATGTAGTTAGAAATATCTACTCTTTGTGTTCTGATGAGGATTTGGATATGGAAGTTAAGGGAGTTGAGTAATCCTGCAAAAGCATAAATCTTATTGTCTTGTTCATACTCTGCCAAAAGATCAAAGTTTATCGCATTGGTTTGTATGACTAGTGCTACACTACCACTTTTTGTAATGACCAAGTCATCCACAATGTCTCTTATCTCTAAGTGAGTTTGTGTAGATATGGTTGTTCTTGCTCTGTCTTTTGCCTTCATGTAAGTTTCGCTGTTATTTTAATAGGGTTCTTACTTTGTGTATTTTCTAGTATCCATTGAATGTTTGGAATTATGTATGTATTCTGATCAAATTGTATGTAGTAAATACCTTGTGGGAGAATGCGGTTGAGTATAAAGTATCCGTTTTGTCCTGTTCTATTTGCGAATATTACTTTCCCATTTTTATCCTTAAGGTAGACTGGGATATTTGCTAGACCTCGGTTGTTTGTATCGGTCAACCAGATATTTATATTTCCTGGTAATCGGTCTACACTCTTTATCCCAAATTGGTATTTAGAAATGTTTTGAGGTCCTATGACAACGGTTTGTTGTAGAGGTTTGGATTGTTGCATTGTTGGTTCTGGTTTGGTACTGATTTTTGGAGTTTGTACTTTGAGAATATCGTCACCAGGTTTTTCAATGAATATCTTTTTCCCTTTTGTTATTTTCCCTCCTACAATCTTTCCTTTGTTCCCGTCATCTGTTTTAACTATTGGTTTGACTCTTTGACTTTGCATTTGTTCATTTAACCATACTCTCTGTGTAGGTTTATTTATCGCAGTAAAGAAATTCTTTATAAATTCATCTGCTCCTTGGTCGTTGATTGGGACTAGTGCAAAGAATGCTCCTATGGATGAGAGGATAAGGAATGATGGCCATGCGAGGAGGGCAGGAAGACCTAATTGTTTGTTTAGGACAAGGAAAAGTGAACCGCTTACAACACCTGCTGCAAGGTATGCGAATTCTTTGAGTGTAAACCTAGTAAAGAGTTTAAACTCAACATCTAGTACGTTTTGTGGTATTGGATGTTGTTTCATCTTGTTTTTAGTTTACCATAGCATTAAAATTGTTTGAATAACCGATAATATTTGTTCTATTATATATACATGGATAAAAACAGTAAGAGTGAGTTGTTACATATAGAGGAGTTGTATGACTTTAGGAAGAATATTCCAGCATATCTTAGTAAGCAGAAGATAAAAGAGGTATGGGGTTTAGAGGTAGATGGAGAGAGGTACAAGGGGATTAGTGATAAGCAGAGGAATATTATATTGAAGAAGGTTTGTATATTAGAGGATTCATTGTCATGGGTTCTATTTAGACCCTTTGTTCGATTTGTTGGGATATCTGGATCAATTGCATCTGAATTTGTAAAGGGAGGAGATGATATAGATCTGTTTATTGTGACTAGGAATGATGTGGTTTGGATATATAGGCTGTTTTTGTATGTTAGAAATGTATTTGAGAGGAGGGTTAGGTTAAAAAGACGGGTGTTAAAAGTGAAGGATAAATTGTGTATTAATTTTTTAACAGAGGAGAGGAATTTGGTATTTGAGGAGGATATTTTTAATTTAAATGAGTTATTGTTTCTAAAGCCTATTTTTAATAAAGACTTTTTAAGTGTAATCTTTCTTCAAAACAATTGGTTGAAAGAGAGGTTTCTTGTTTCAGAATCTTTCTTAAAGAAAGGAAATATTAGAATGGGTATGTTAAGGAGACTTACTAAAAGGAATTATTTGTTATTTTTAATTAATCTTTTTTGTTTCTGTGGTCAGTTATCATTTATGTTACTAATGAGGCATAGGCCTGATGTGGGGAGGTTGTTTAGGGGGTTTAGGGAAGGGAGAATAGAGTTCTTTCCTAGTGATTTCAAAAAGAAGATATTGAGTAAGGGTTAGTATTTGTTGAGGTTGAAGAATTGGGCGTTGTCTTGTATATATTTTGGTAATATTTTCTTATCGACTGTAGTGATGAATGTTTGTTGTTTGTTTAAGACTTTCTTATCGAAGACAATGGCTGTATTTTTTATATCTAATTCTGATGCGATATCGTCTAGTAGGAGTATTGGGTGATATCCTAGTTCTTTTGCTATTATTTCGTGGGATTTAAAGATTAGATTACTTACAGCGAGTCTTTTTTGTCCACGAGATCCATATTTTTTAATGTCTTGGTTTGTGAATATGTCCCAGTCATCTCTGTGTGGCCCGATATTAGTGTATCCTGTTGCTATATCTCTTTTCTTGTTGTCTTCGAGGACTAGGTCTAGTATCTTTTGAATTTCTGTTGTGTTTTTACTTACTTTTTCAATTGGTTCTAACTCTTTATTACAGAAGTTGTATTTGAGTAAGAAGTTTTCTTCTGAGAACTTTTGTATAAGGGCGAGTCTTTTTGTGTAGATTATTGATGAGAGTTCTGAGAGTTGTAGTGTCCAGAAGTTTAGTTGTGGGTCGTGTTTAGAGACAATGCCTTTTTCATAGAAGATTTTTGCTAATTTCTTTAGGTAAGAATTTCTTTGTTTAAGTACTTTACGGAATTGTGAGAGTGTGGAGGGGTATTCGTAGTTTATAGTGGAGATTGTTTCATCTAGGAAGTTCCTCCTTTGGCTAGGGGAGAGCATGAGGAGGTCTATTCTTTCAGGGTTAAAGATTGTTGCTGAATTATTAATGAAGAATTTCTTTGGTGTAGTTTTACTGTTGTCTATCATGTATACTTTGCGATTTTTATCTTTGTAATGGGCGTATTCGTTTTCTTCTGTGGTTATTTCAATTCTGCTGTGTTTTGATATACCGTTTTGTTCATTGTTTATATATTCATCACTACTTGACCATGGGGAATTACCGTTACAGATGATGTGGAGGGCTTCTAGTAGGGAGCTTTTTCCTTGTGCGTTGTTGCCGTGGAAGACGATGAGGTTAGATGTGAAGTCTAATTCTAGTTCTTTGAATTTCCTAAAGTTGTTTAACTTGATTTTTTTAATCATTATGTTTTCAATATTGCAAGAAAGGCTTCTTGTGGTATGTTTACTCTTCCAATTTGTTTGAGTCTTTTCTTACCTTTCTTTTGTTTTTTGAGGAGTTTTTGTTTTCTGCTGTAGTCTCCTCCATAGAGGTTTGCTGTTACATCTTTTCTGAATGCTCTGACGTCTTCTCTTGCGATGAATTTGGCCCCTATTGCCGCTTGGAGAGGTATTGGGAATTGTTGTCTTGGTATTACTTTTTTCATAACTTCAAGTAATTTTACGGCTTTTGGTCTTGCTCCTTCTCTGGTTTCTAAGAAGCTTAGGGCTGGGATTTCATCTCGGTTGACTAGTACTGAGACTTTGACAAGGTCTACAGGGAAGAAATCTATGAATTCATATTCCATGGAGGCGTATCCACTTGATATGTTTTTGAGTTGGTCAAAGAAGTTGGATATGAGAGAGGCTAATGGCATGTCGTATTCGAGCAGGATGTACTGATCTTTTAGTTTGATGTTGGCGTCCCCCTGTGAGAGGTATTTTGTGTTTATATATGTACCTCTGTGGGCTTGGCAGAGGTTCATTAGGTCTCCCATGTATCTGTCTGGGGTGAGTATTTCTGTTCTTACCCATGGTTCTGAGATTTCCTTTATTTTATTTGGGTCTGGGAGTTCGCTTGGTGTTTGTACTACAATTTCTTCATCGTTGATAGTGGTTATATGGTACTCAACCGTTGGTGCAGTAATTATTAATTCCACATCATATTCTCTTTCTAGTCTTTCTTGTACAATTTGCATGTGCAGGAGTCCTAGGAAGCCACATCTAAATCCAGATCCTAGTAGTGCTGATCTTTGGTCTGAGAAGACGAGTGCGGCGTCGTTTAAGGCGAGTTTATTTAGTGATATTTTGAGTGGTTCGTAGTCTTCTGAGGTGGTTGGAAAGAAGGTTGCGAATACATTGGATTTTGGTGTTTTGTAACCGGGTAGGGCTTTTGTTTCTTTGTGGTCTGATACTGTGTCTCCTACTGTGAAGTATCTGATGTCTTTGAGTCCTGTTGCAATGTATCCTACTTCCCCTGTACTTAGGGAGTTTGTTTCTTTAAGGTCTGGATTGAATATTCCTATTTCAGTTGGTTTGAAGCTTTCTTGTTTTTGGATCATGTAGAGATCTTGTGGTTTGCTGTGTTTTTGAGAGATTGAGCCGTTGAAGATTCTGACTGCTACGACTACTCCTCTGTGTTCGTCGTAGAAGGAGTCAAAGATTAGTGCTTGTAGTGGTCCATTTGTATTTCCTTTTGGTGGTGGGCATTGTTTTACTATTTGTTCTAGTAGTTGGTCTACATTTTCTCCTGTTTTTCCTGAGACTTTTACAATGTCTTCTTTTTCAAATCCTAGGAGGCTGCATATTTCTTTTTCTCTTTCTTCAATATCTATATGTGGGAGGTCTATTTTATTTAGTACTGGTATGAGGGTGAGTCCTAGGTCTAGTGCTTTCTTGGTGTTTGATATTGTTTGTGCTTGTATCCCTTGTGATGCGTCTACTAGGAGTAGGGCTGCTTCACAGGCTGCTAGGGATCGGGATACTTCGTAGGAGAAGTCTACGTGTCCTGGTGTGTCTATGAGGTTTAGTTGGTATTCTTTGTAGTTCATTTTGCATGCTTGTAGTTTTATCGTTATTCCTCTTTCTTGTTCTAGTTCTAGTCTGTCTAGTATTCTTTCGTCGTGTTTTTCGTTTCTGGTGTCTGTGTTTGTTGCTTCTAGTATCCTATCAGCTAGTGTGGATTTACCGTGGTCAATGTGTGCAATTATTGAGAAATTGCGTATTTTATTAAGTTCATGCATATCATGGATTATACAAAGTAAGGGGGTTTTTGGGTAGGGACTTACCTAATTCCTATTTTCATCTCAAACTCTTCACTAAACTGTACACCAACCAGACTCTCTATAGTTAGGTATATATCGTATGTAGCTCTTGGTTTAAGTAGTATCTCTACGCTCTCTGATTGGCCCGTACTGTGTTGTAATGTATATACTTGATCATTTATTATCAACCCAATCTCTGACCGTGTAGGATTGAGCGTAGTGCCAAGGAAGGTCAAAATCTTTTCTTCGTCTGTATTGTTACCAATTTGTAATATTGGTTTGGAGTAAAAGTCTGATTCTCTTTGTGTAAGCATTGCGTTGTATATATATCCACTATCTCCATTCTTAGATATTTTCTCTACACTTAAGACCTCGTGTGTACCACCTACTAGATCTACAATGACTTTGGAATTGGTGGCTACGCCTAATACATCTGTAAACTCTCTAATGTTTTTAGTAATTGGTTCTAGATTAATTACAGTAAGTGTTGGGATTATGAAGAGCAGTGCAAGTACACCAAGAGCAATTGGCTCAAGGAATTTACCTAGAAGGTTTCTGACTTTCGATTGCTTGTTTTTTGTTATCATTTTTAAAAGTATGAATGCTTACTACTACTAGGATATATCTTCTCAGTTTCAATTTCAAATGTTTTAATTAATCCCCAGATAGAGAGGAGGGAAATGACTCCAGCAGTAATGCCTACCCAGAGGTAAGTATCTCCTTGTAGAGAGTTTGTGATTGTGATTATGGAGGATATTACAACGAATGTTGTCCATATGAAGATTTGGAGGAATGTAGAGGTAGAGCTTGTAACCCATTTAAGCATATTGAATTTTACAACCTTAGCTATTGTCCTTGGGTTATGTTTTGCACTTTGTAATATTGTGGTTTGAAGAATCATATAGAGGGTGATGAGGCCAAGTAGGGAAATCATTACTAGGTCTGATATGGAGTTAACAAAAAGGGTTGTTTCTGAGTCTGGCAGAAAGATTTGTGTGGAGAATATCCCACTTATTTCATTACCCACACTAAATTGGATACTGTAAAAGGCGATTAGTACAAAAAGCCCCAAGAATTTACCTGCAATCATTAGGACTGCTGGAAGTAGTGAGAGTCTAAGAGCCTTTTTTAGCAGATTTGACATTATCTTGGGCAAGATTGTTAAGTTTAGCTGCAAGTCTTGATTTATTTCTACTTGCGTTGCCTTTCTTAATGATATGTTTCTTGGCTGCTTTGTCAAGTACTTTATTTACTTGAGGGAGTGCTTTTGTTGCTTCGTCTAGCTTTTTCTCTTCTATTAAAGCATTAAATCTCTTAGTAGCTTTTTTAACACGATTTCTAAGTCTATCGTTAAAAACGGTCCTTTTTTTAGTTTGTCTTAAATCTTTGATTGATGTTCTTAAATTTGGCATTCAATTAGCAAAATATATTAATTTGAAGTCGGTAATTATATCGGTATTTAAAGTATTTGTAAACATTTAAATTTCTGTTACACTATATTGTATGGAAGGAAGGATTAGAATTTGGATTCTGGTGGTACTCTTCATTGCTTTAGTGGGAGTGCTCGGTCGTTTTGCTTTTGAAGACAAGCATTCTTTAGAAGAGAGTGTTTTGGGTAGTAGTGTAGTTGATTACAAGAGTGTACCGTATATTACCTCTGTACCTATGGGATCTCTGTATGTTGGAGAGCTATTTAGATATTTTGTAGAGGTAAGTGATTTGGATACTGAAGTAGAGGGGCTTGCTGTATTCCTTACGGAGAAGCCTGAGTGGATGTATATGGAAGGGAATGAGATTAGGGGTGTGCCACTTGAGAGTGGTACTTACAGATATATTGTGACTGTATCAGATGGAGAGAGTTCTTCTTCTGTGCTAAATTATGTTTTAGTCGAGGTTTATGAGTAGGAAGTTAATGTTTATATTTAGTGGAGTATTGGTGTTCCTTCTTGGAACTCTTGTGGTTTTTGTTTTTAAGGCTCAAGGGTCTAGTGAGTTGGATATGGTGTCTGGTTGTGTGCCTTACAATGTTTCGTTGTCTAGGGGGGAGAGTGATCATCAGGTTGTAATTGATTGGAAGACGGAAGAGGAGTGTGTAGGGTATGTGATGTATGGGGATGATAGGGGGAATTTAGATCTAGTAAGTATTGATACTAGAGATCTTTCGTCTAAGGTGCATACAGTAGTTCTTGAGAAGCTGCTTAGTACAAAGAATTATTACTTTGTGATTAATTCAGGGGATATGGATTATGGTGATAGTGGGGTTCCTTTATCTTTCTCTCTCTCTTCTCTCTAATAGTCTTTCTTCAAAATATCGTTTAGGTGAGAATATCTTGTAGGATGCCATTTCCGCATTTCTGTATGTATTTGAGCCTACAATCATTGTGGCTAATTGATTTCCTTTATTGGTGTTGTGTATTATTATACCGATCATCATGATTGCGATACCTATAAAGATTCTTCCAAGTGTAGTATCAAATATCCCTGTTTGGGGTATAGTGGTGTCTATATCGTCACAGTCTTGAGCGACAATGATTTCTATGGAGGAACTTAGTGTGGATGGGTCTTCTGGTATTTCTGATGGTGTTACAATTACTTCGTTTAAGTTTGTACCGCTTAGGGAGTTGTCTCCTGCAATGGCACTGAATGATATTGTTAGTGCTCCTGCTGGGTCTATTGACCAAGAGTTTTGTGGTTCCCATACAATTTCTTGTGAATCTCCTATGTCTGTTGTAGTTACAAAGACTGAATCTGCTATTGAATTCCCATTCAATGTAGATGAGCTTAGTACATATTCAAATCCTAGTGGTAGTTTGTCCTTTATGGATTCTATGGTGTCAGTTATATCTCCGTTATTTCTGACAGTTATTGTAAAGGTAGATGTGTTCTCAGGAGAGACTCTTTCTACACATGTTTCTGAAGAGGTTTTTGTGACATTGAACTGTGATTCAGTTGCAGTAGTCTCTTCTTCTTCCTCCTCTTGTGTCTGACCTTCTGGTGGTGTTATGAGGAATATCTCTTCGGTTGTTGTTCCTATACTAATATCGTCTTGTAAAACTTCTACTGTTACTGTCACATCTCCGTAGTATGTGTTGAGTGCAGAAAAGGATTCACTTCCTGCGAAGTTGGTGGAGTTGTAGAGGTTGCTTTCTGTGACTGTTATACGTCCTTTATCTGGGTCCAATTCAAAACCAGTTATCATTGTAAGGGTTTTGTCTTTGAAGGAGAACATTATGTTGGTATTTGTGTCTTTGAGTCCTCCAGCAGTAATGGTTGCTGTCTTTATCGTAGTTCTGTCATCTGATGTGTATGTATCAAGCATTAGTGAGCTTATTCCAGTTTCTGCAGTTGTAGATATTTCTATTAGTCTGTTACAGATGATGGAGCTGACGGTGTCTCCTTTGTTGTCTACTGCTTGTGCAGAGATTTGTAGCGTACTGTCGTCTCCAAAGTCAGAAATGGTTAGGGCTATGGAGGTATCTGTAGTTGTATCAGGTTGGGTTGGGACATTATTTATTAAGAATTTGTAGTCTGTGTATTCTGCTGAGTCAAATGTTGCACTGATAGTTAAGGTTTCAGTTGGTACAATTTTTCCTGTAACTATTAAACCGCTCTCTGTTTTAACTTCCATAGCATTGCATTTTGTACTTAGTATTTTTGTTGTAGTGCAGGTTATGTAGTCTTCTTGTGGTGTCGTACTGTTAAGCATGTTGATGGAAAGATCCGTAAGTGGGCATGATGCAGAACAGTCGCTGAGTGTACCAGTAGAGGTGTTAAATTTGAAAGCTCTTTTAGTATCTCCACATGTAGTAGTGACCTGTGGGTCTATGTAGTAACATCCGCATGTGATTATTTGGTCTTCTTCTTTTTGGAAGATGTCTCCTATAAGATAGAAGTATATTATTGCTCCAACTAAGGCTAGGACTAGTATTCCGAGTAGGGTGAAGAGTATATTTGTTATTGTTTTGGATTTTTTCTTCTGCTGGTCCATATTTAGGCAGTAATATTACATTCTTGATATAGTTTAGGTTAATATCTTGGTAAATGTCAACTAAAGGATTAGGGTAAAAAGGGAAAGACCTAGTGTTGGTTCTATTCTTCCTGTTTTAATTTTATAGTCAAGGTTACAAAGCTTCTTGTATTGTAAGAGGAGTCTTTGTCTATTAGTGTTTCTTACACTTTTTATTACGGGGTATATTGCAAATGGAGGGAGTTTAAGTATTGATGCGAAAAGTCTTTCGTTTGTGTTGTTGTCTAGTAGGTCTTTTGTCTGTATTGCAATTCTAAGATTACGAGCTATCATGGCGAGTATGTAGTGAGGATCCGTCTTGTATTCGAGGAGTTTCTCGAGTGTATTGCTTATGCCTGTGTGGTCTGAGATATTTATGTAGTCCATGAGTTTCCAGATGTCTGTTTCTAAGGTGTCTGCTACCGTTTGATTGAGGTTCTCTTGGTCAATGGTGTCTGTTTCTAAGAGTTTGAGTTTATCTAGATTGTTATTAAATCTTTCTGGTTCATAGTTTGATCTTTGAGAGAGGGTGTTAAGTATCTCAGGAGGTATGGTGAATGGGAGTTGCTCGGTTTCTTTTCTTGCCCATGTGACGAAGCTTCTTTTATTTAGTTTAGGGAATTCGTCTACGGAATTTCTTTCTTTGAAGAATTTGAAATATTTTGTATTACTTCTAATCTTTTGATCTTCCCAGATGAGGATTGTAAGAGAATCGTTGTCTAGTATTTCAAAAAGGGTTTTTATTAAGATTTCTTTTTCTTTGTTTTTGTATACTCGTTTTAGGAAATATATTTTTTGTGTATTGAAGAGGGATGGTGAGTAGAGTGTGTCAATTATCTTTTCTACTTTGGTACTGTCTGCATCTATGGTGATTATGTCGTTGTCTAGGAATTGTGTGGTGAGTAACTCGTGTATTGATCGTAGTGAGAGGTATGTGTTTTTGCCATGGTAGAGTTTTTGCATTTATGGTGTAGGTTGAGTAACAGTTTCTTCTAGGACTTCTCCAACTTCTTGTCCAAAGAGGATGGTAATGTCTTCTGCATTTAGTGTTGTAGTGAGGTATTCTGGTTTGGTTATATTGTTTGCTTCGAGGTATTGGTTTATGGAGTCTAATGAGTGTGAGAAGTCGTTGTCGTTGTTGATGTATATGGTTGTTCCATCTTTATCATTGTAGAGAGTTCCCATATATCCAATTTTGAGGTATGGGAATTGTTCTACTAGGTCGTAATATTTTTGAGAGGTTTCATTGTATCCGAGTCCTGTATTGTAAATCTTTATGACAGGATTCTCTTTGTAAAGTTGGGGGTTGTTTTGTAGAAGTCCCATGTATTCGTGTATGTCTTCGTAGTTTCCAAGTCCGTTTATTGGTCCAATTGCGTATGCTCCTGTATTTATTACATTTTGGCTAGTAAGTAGTTTTCCTGCTCCTGCGCTTGGGTCTAGGATGAAAGAGTAACTGTTTCCGGTGTCTTTGAATTTGGTGAGTAGATCTACTCCTACTTCAATGTCATCGAGTGTGAATTCTGATATTTGGATATTGTCTTGTACTACATTAAAAAGGTTCATGAGTGCTCTTGGGTCGAGGAGTGAACCGGACATTATCTTCTCAGTGATTGAGGATATTACGATTTGTTGTCTTTTTGCTCTAGCAAAGTCAGAGCCTTCGTGGTTTTGCATAGAGTGTCTTGATCTTGCATATTCTAAGGCTGTAGCTCCGTCCATGTGTTGTACTCCTTCTACAAATCTTACAGTTTTGTATCCAAAGTTGTCAGGGTACATGTAGTCAGTAAAGCTGTTTTCTATATTTACATCTATTCCTCCAAGAGCGTCTATTAGTTCTACAAATCCTTTGTAATCTATCATTGCATTGTATTGTATTTCTTGTCCTGTTACTTCTGTTACAACTTCGCAGAGTCTTGGCATTCCGAGGTCCTCAGCTTTTTGTTCGAATGTAGAGTAGACAGAATTTATTCTACTAAACCAAATTACATCTGGTTTAATTTGTACATGTAGATCTCTAGGTATGGAGGTCATTGTGATGTCCTGTGTGTCGTAATTGTAAGAGATGAGGATGAGGCTGTCTGTGTTGAGTAGGTTACCATTTTCTCTGGTGTCTACTCCTACGACTAGGATGTTGGTATATTTACCGGTACTGTCCTTTTTAAGTTCTGGGGTGTTTTGGGCAATGATATCGTTTGGTCTGAATTTGAGACCTATTGCTGTTCCTGTCTTGTATGCTTTGTAGACAAAGTATCCTGCGTAGCTAATTGCTGCTGTGACAATGAGGGCGATGATGATGATGAGAACCTTTGTAATTTTTTGTTTGACTGTAGGTGGTGGTTTGAGAGGGTCTAATTGTTTTGTGATTTTTCTGACGTCTCTAGGTTGTTTTATTTTAGAGTCGTCTAGGGTAATTCTCATGGCAGTGGACTTTATCTTAAATATTGATTTACATTTGTATTGTGTTCATTGAGAGTTGTTGAGTAGTGTGGTGTACCATCGTCTTCGTGTATGTAGTAGTAGTAATTGTTTGGTTGTGGGTTTCTTACTGCATTTATTGCTTCTAGTCCTGGATTACATATTGGTGTTGGTACTAGTCCTAGTTGTTTGTATGTATTATATGGGTTTTGGGAGTCTTTGTCTGCTTGTGTAATGACATGTTTCCAGTCTTTGACGGGGTAGAGTAGTGTTGCATCGATTTGTAGTAACCATCCTTCGCTGTATCTCCTTTGAATTATGTCAGCAATTATTGCTCTGTCTGTACTGTTGTATCCTTCTCGTTCTACCATGGAGGCAATGATGATGTCTTCGTATGTGTCACTAGTGCCGATTTTTGTTACAAAGGAAGTTACCATTTTCGTTAGTACAGATTTTGTAGTACTTTCTATTGAGAATGCGTATTTGTCGGGGAATATGTATCCTTCTAGATTGGTTACTTCTTCACTAAATCCAAATTGGGAAATATATTCAAGGTTTGTTGTTAGTGAAAGAAATTCTGTTGTAGAGAAATCGACTGTGTCATATGTAAGGAGTTCTTTTTGTAAGATATCTGCGATTTCGTCTTTTCGAAGTCCTTCGGGAAGGGTTACCCATATATCTTGACTGTCTGCATGTTGGAGGGATTCTATAAGTTCTATGATGTTTAGATTGAGAGGTAGGTTGTATGTACCTGCTTGAATTTTTGAGGACAGGTCGTTTAGCTTAAGGTATGTTTTGAGATATGTCTCCCAGCTTTCTTTTATTACTCCAGCGTCAATAAGTTCTTCAATAATTATGTCTACTGCTTGTCCCTCATTAATTACTATTGTTACTTTTTCACTTGAGTCACTGTTTGGGGTTTCAATTATTTGGTTGTATTTGAGTTTAATAAATATTCCACCTACTACTATTGTTATTAATGCAAAGGTGAAGATTTTTACTAGAGTTTTTAAGTTTTTAAACATTTTCTTGTGGTTTTGAATTTAAGAATTCTTGTAGAAATACGGCAGCAGCTACACTGTCTATTTTCTTTCTACTCTTTTTGGTTGATTGGCTTGTGTATAGTAGCATATCTTGAGCGGTAACTGTAGAGTAGCTTTCGTCGTAGGGAAGGATTGGTAGTTTGATACCGTTCTTTAGGATTTGTTCGAATTTTTCTATTTTCTTTATTGTTCTTTGGTGTGAGATTTCAAACATTTGTGGTTTTCCTAAGAGTATTGTTTGTACTTTATTTGTTTCGCATATGTCTGAGATTTTTTCTATAATTTTGTCATATCCGTTCATTGGTGTTATGTGTAAGACTTCAAGTGGTGTGGCAACTATTCCTTTGAAGTCTGATATTGCGAGTCCTATGTGTTTTGTACCATAGTCTATGGCTAGTATTGGGTATTGTGTCATTTTATTGGAGTATAGCTTTAATTCTTTTAGTTCCTGCTCCTACGTTTTCTTGTTTGCTTATTTTGAATTTTCCTAATTCGTTTGTATTGCTCACGTGTGGTCCGTTACATATCTCTAATGAGAAGGGGTTTTCTTTAGGGCCGATGTAGTAGAGTTTTACTGTGTCTCCGTATTTCTCACTGAATGCAGCAAAGGGGACTAGTTCTAATGCTTTTTCCTTGGAGACTTCCTCAAACGATATTTCTAATCCTTTTTCTATTACTTCATTTACAATGTTTTCGACTTTAGTTATTTGTTCTGGTGTTAGTTTGTTATCGTTTGGATAGTCTAGTCTTAGTCTTTCTGGTGTAATGTTGCTTCCTTTTTGGTATACCTGTTCTCCTAGTACTTGTCTGAGTGCTGCTAAGAGTAGATGAGTAGCTGTATGGTAGTGTGTGGACATTTCTGAGGAGTCTGCGAGTCCCCCTTTAAACATTCCTGAGGATGAGGTTCTGGATTTTTCTTGGTGTCTAACTTCGGCTTTGTCGAAGTCCTCAGGGCTTGTTAATTTAAGTTTTCTCTCTTTTAGAATTTCTTTTGTTAATTCAATTGGAAATCCATATGTTTCGTAAAGGGTAAATGCGTCTTCTCCAGTAAGTTGAGATTTTTTCTTTAACATTTTTTCTAGAATTTTCAATCCTTTTTTAATGGTATTGTTGAAAGCCTTTTCTTCTTTTTCAATTATATTAAGAATATATTCTTTTTGATCTTCAAGTTGTGGGTATATTACTTTAAATTGATCAATTGCAATTGTAGCTATTTCTCTTGTGAATATGTCACCAATGTTTAACTTCTTCCCATGTCTTACTGCTCTTCGGATGAGTCTTCTTAGGATATACCCTTGTTGAGATTTAGAAGGTATCACGCCATCCATTACAATCCATGTGGCTGCTTTGATGTGGTCTACTATGATTCTTTGTGATTCGAGGATATCATTATTTGAAATTTCTTTTACTTTTTCCAGTATTGGTTTGTATATATCTGTTTGGAAAATACTGTCTACTTCTTGTATGACTGTGGTTAGTCTGTCCAATCCACCTCCAAAGTCTACATTGTGTATTCCTAGGGGTTTATATTTACCATCTTCAAGAAGATATTCCATGAATACGTTGTTTCCAATTTCTACAAGTTCCCCATTATCCAATTTGTAAAAGATTTCACTATCTGGTCCACATGGTCCTCCTGTAGGTAATCCCCACCAATTCTCTTCCCGATTTAGTGGTTCTATTCTTTCTCCTTTACCAACCTTTGCATCGATGTCGTAGGATTTAAATATTTCCTCCCAAGCTCCTATTGATTCATTGTCTTGTGGTATTCCCTTTTCTCCTTCAAAAACGGTTGCATATATTTTATTGATATCCAGGCCTAATTCTTCTACGAAGAATTTTACTGTTAGAGTGATAGCTTCTTTTTTAAAGTAATCATTTAAAGACCAATTACCTAGCATTTCGAATGTAGTACAGTGGAAGTTGTCTCCTACTTCATCTATATCTCCTGTTCTAAGACATCTTTGAGAGTTGACGAGTCTTGGACCTTTCGGATGAGTTGTTCCTGTAAGGAATGGAACTAAAGGGAGCATCCCAGCATTTACGAAGAGTACTGAAGGGTCGTCTTCTGGTACGAGAGGTGAGCTGGGGATTTCTTTATGGTTGTTGTCTTTAAAAAACTGTATATATTTATCCCGGATTTCTTTGTAAGTCAGGTGTTTCATATTGGAGATTATATCAGAAATCTAGAGAATTGGTTCTGGTGGTGTGTTGTTATCGGGGCTTGGAGTTTTTTCTTCCCCTATTTTCTCGTAGAGGATTTTGAGATCGTCTTCTGTATTTCCAGTTTTTGGTTGTGGTTGTAAGGTTCTTTGTGGGGTAGTAGTTGCTTCTGGTGGTATTGTGGTTTGTAATTTGGAGAATGTGTGTTCATTGTCAATTATTTGATTTTTGTTAACAATACTCTCTACAGTATTTGTATGTGTAGGTGGTGTGAGTGTATCATCTATCTCAGAGGTGCTCTCATCGTCTTTCCATACTCGTACTAAAATTAATGGGATGGCTAATGCTAGGAAGAGTAGTAGTAGCCCTCCTCCTACAACGTATACTATTGATTTTGTTATACCGTATCCGAAGAAGTAAAATTTGTCTGGGTCTGTTTCTTCTCCTTCAATTGTGAAAGTCCAATTTTTATTGGCTTCTAAGTTTTCACTATCAGTGAAGGAAATCTCTACTTTATGTAATCCTGTGCTGAATTCGTTTTCTGTTTGGAATATTAGGGTGTATTCAGAATCTGAGATTTTATTAAATTTGATTTGTGATGTTACATCTTTGTTGTCTACTTTAATTAGGATGCTGTCTTCATTAATTGTAGTATCTTGGCTTGAGAGTAGTGATGCTCTGATTGTGACTAGGGTGTTTGTAATATTGTCTTCACTGGTTGGTGAGACGTTTATTATTTGTGGTTCTGGGAGTGTTACACTATCGTCTGGTATGTCAAATTCTTCACCTACAATGTTTATTGTTTGTGAGATTCCTTGTCCTGTAAGTACTGGGTCTTGGTTGTCTGTTGCTTTTATTATTGCTTTGTAAATACCTCCCGATATGTTCTTGGTATCAATTGAATATTCTTCAATGTTGTATGCGATATTTTTATCTATGCTTTGCCACTTACTTTCGTCTTGTAAGCTTTTTGCTAAATAGAGTTCGTAGTGTGTGATTGCATTTTGGTCGGATGCTGCCCATTTTATTGTGAGGGTTTTCCCTTGTGCTATGGTTAGTGCTTCCCATGGTGAAAGTATGGTGACTTGTGGGACATCATTTTCTGCAGGATTTACACTTACTATCCATGATTGTGATCTGAGGTGCTTGCTGTATCCGTCATGTATGAAGACATTCGCTAGGTAACTTGCAGGTTCAGAGGTACTTCCTTTGAATTGTATCTTGAGGTTTCCATTGCTTCCATCGTTGATAACTGTGTATTTCATCCAATCTTCGTTTGGAGTGAATGAGAAAACGTAATTGATCATGTCTCCTTCTGGGTCTGTAGCAGTCATGGTGTATTCGTATGTTGTATCTGTATTTATGTCTTGTGAGGGAATTGAGTCGATGGGGGAGGATGTAAATTCTGGTGCACTGTTGTTTGCTACCACCCTTATTCCTTTTACATCGTATGGGCTGCTTATGACACATGCACTGCTGTAATCTCCTTCTGAGAGTGTACCAATCATTTCATATGCTCTGGATGTAGTTGGTGTGAATTCAAATGTTTCTGCTATTTCATTTTCTTCCTCGTCGTATGTTTTAGAAAAGATTTCTTCACCTGTGGAGTCTGTAATGAGGATGGAGGTGATTCCATTTCCCTGTGCAATTCCTTCTACCTGCATCCTTACGGTTGTGTCTACTTCTATTGTGTATGGATTTACGTTTGGGAAGGATATGACACACGGGTTTTCTTCACTTACCTCTATTTGCTCAAAGGCCAGATTTCTAATATCAAAGTTTTCATTAACAATTTGCCATACAATCATAGGTAGGCAGAGTACTAAGAAGAGTGAAAGAATGAGGAAGTTTTTTTTGGCAGGTTGTGGGGCGTAGTTTTTATTCATATCTATATATTAATGTTACTCATTAGTTTGTGCAAGTTGATCGTTAATATCAATTTGCGCATTTTTCATAGCACTTTGGATATCCTTACCATCTTCTACAATTTCTGTAATTGCGTTGTTTAAAGTTTTCTCTACAAACATCTGGTCTCCCATCCCCCAAGACTTCATATGTGGAGCCATTATTGTGTATGCTTTGAGGTATGGATTATTCGCTAAGGAATCGTTGAGGGTTACTAATGAGTAAGGTTCACCAAAAGCTCTAATTTGTGAAGATGCCGAAAAGACATCCTGTTGATTATCAATTAAGAAGCTTATGAATTCCCATGCAGCATCTGGATTAGTACAGGTTTTGGTTACACTATCTCCCCAGTACATAGAGTAGTAAACTTGGTTGTTGTTTTCAAGCTGTGGTAGTGGCGCAATCCCAAATTCAATACTTGGTGCTGATTGGATGATATCAAATGCTCTCCAACTCGGAGCGAACATCATTGCCAAATTACCAGCGTAAAACATTTCGAGATCATTTCTTAACTCAGAGCTCCATACGGGATCTTCTCCTAATGTGAAATTGGTATAGATATATGTTGCGGAGAGAACACTATCACTAACTAGATTGGTAGAGGTGTAGGTTTCGTCTATGATATCTGCTCCATTAAGTAGCATTAAGTAGGAGAGAATGTCTGCAGAGTGAGTGATATTTCGAGATGTACCAATGGCAAGTCCTGATTGTGAAATTTGTCCTGCACTGTTCTTAGTAGTCAGTTTCTTCGCTAATTCTACAAAAGAATCCCAATCTGTTGGTGGTTCTGCAACTCCTGCTTGAGAGAGTAGTTGCTTATTGTAAAATATTGCTAACCCATCTATTTCCCAAGGCATTGCGTATATATTCCCATCCTTTGCAGTGAAATCTGATGTTGCAGTAGGGTAGAATTTCTCAGAATATGTTGTACTATCCATGATGGAAGTAGGTAGTGGTGAGAGATATTTGTAGTATTTTGGTGTCCAGCTATTATAAATTCGTACAATATCCGGAGCAGGTTCCGAGGAGGTAGATGCTTGTTGAAGTCTTGTGTAAAGTCTACTCTCATAGTTTGTAAAAGATTGTTGAGAGTAAACGATCCTTACTTCAGGATGCAATGCTTCATACTTTTCAATGATTGGTTGCATGACGCTCTCTGGTTCCCACAGTCCCCAGTAGGAAAGTTCAGTACTTACTTGTATATCTGTATCGGTGTTTGTAGAATTACTTTCTTGATCTCCTAAAATTACTACGATGATTAGAGTTATTATTAAAAATACTAAAACTATTCCTAGTATTGTGATTAGTTTTTTCTGCTTCTGATTCATATTTACATTGTACACAAACTAATATCTTTCTGCCACTACTACGAGTCTTTTTGTTCCGATTCCAAGAGGCCAGCAGGTCATCAGTGTTACTGTCTCTTTACTCCCTTGATTGTCTAGTATGGAGAAATCATCTGATTCGACAATCTTTTTCTTCCTTACAATGTAGTGTAGAAGATTGTCATCCTTCTTAATATATACATCATTTCCAATATCAATATCCTCGAGTCTAGTGAAGATTGTTTCTGCTAGGTTTTGATGTCTAGTGAAGAAACTTTCTACAGAGCTATGTCCATAGATGAATGAGTTTCCTCCATCTCCCGGAAGAGGTGTTCCTTTGAAATGTGCTACCCCTCTTTTAAGATATTGATCGTAAACCCTTTCTTCAGTACTTTCTACATTCGGCGTTATGATAATATCCTCTATCCCAACACTCTTAATCGATATGTACATATCTTTAGAATATTCGCTGTCAATTTGGATTTCTTTTTGTGAATCGGTAGTTGGATCGTAGGTATATATCCCCTTAAATGTTAGACCTTCTATTCCATCCTCCAAATTCGCAAAGTAATTCTTGCTTGGATCGTAGTAAGCAAATTCTTCCTCAATATATGCTTTGTATGAATCAGGAACGGGATTTTTCATCAGTTTTACTCTAGTTTGTTCAATTACTCCATCTATATAGGATTTAGTTAACGGGATCGCTTGGGAAAGGATTATTAAAATGCCGATGAGTGATAGAGATACTGAGATAGCTATCTTAGTCTTTTTGACCTTCGTTGTTTGTTCTTCTGGTATATTCCATTCATTTTGCATAGTTGTATTCTAGCATATGAGTGACGGGCCTGGCATACTAGTACCTATAGTTTTACCCTCATGTGTCCATAACCATCTGTAGTTTACAGAATGGGTTACCAATCCCGCTTTTGTAGGGTTTTCTCTGAGATATTCTTTTATTCTATTTATATCTATTCGTGTTGGAAGTAATTTGTATTGATACCTATCCTGACATAACCGTCCAACTAGTTTGTATTTTCGATTGAAGTAAAGGCTGTAAGCAGTCATGGAGCGATGAAAAAACCTTGTAAGATCCTTTGGGTTAGTACCTAGTCGCAAAAGCAGGTGATAATGGTTTGGCATAAGGCAGTATCCATAAATATCGACACTTGTGGCTTCTTCATAATAGTAGATTAGGTTTAAAAACCTTAAAAAGTCTTCTTCGTCAAGGTAAATCTTTTGTTTCCTATTCCCTCTATTGTAAGCATGGTAGTAATGATTTGGAAAAAACAACCTTTGAGTACGCTCCCTTTTTATTTCTTCAGTCATAATATCTATTTTACCTGATAGTTATGAACTTCCGATGAACGAATCTCACTATAGGTACTAGTATGCCAGGCCTGTTTCTTGGCAATGCTCCTACCTTTCTGCTAAAATGATTTCCATATGGAAAAACGAGATTACTACAAAATACTTGGTGTTGATAAAGGGTCTACACAAGCTGAGATTAAAAAAGCATATAGAAAACTTGTTAAGAAGTATCATCCTGATGTAAACAAGGATGATGGTGCTGAGGATAAGTTTAAGGAGGTACAAGAATCATATGAGATTCTTTCAGATGAATCAAAGAGGAAGGCATATGACCAATATGGCCATGCTGGAACTGCTGGTTTTGGTGGAAGTAGCGGACATAGTGGCTTTAATGGATATTCTCAGGGTACACCATTTGATATGGGAGACATTTTTAATACTTTTTTTGGTGGAGAAGGAGGTTTTGGGTTTGGTAATACTCAACAGCAGGCAAGGGTAAGAGGTTCAGATATTAAATACAGAATGAGGCTTAAGTTTGAGGAGTCGATAAAGGGGGGAGCGTTTGAGCTTAGGGTTGAAAGAGATATCCCTTGTTCATATTGTGATGGTACTGGTAGTGAGACTAAGAAGACCAAGGTGTGTAATACATGTGGTGGTAGTGGAAGGGTGCAGAAAGTACAGAGAACAATACTTGGTTCCATTGCAATCAATGGCATGTGTGATACTTGTAATGGGAGTGGTAAAATTCCTGAGAAGAATTGTTCTGAGTGTGGTGGAATGGGTATTAAGGTTGAGAGAGAGAACGAGAAGATTAAAATCCCTGCAGGTACATACGATGGTATGGTACTTAGATTTAGAGGTGGTGGTAATGCAGGACCTAAAGGTACCCCTTCAGGAGACCTATACATTGAAATTGAAGTAGAACCATCAAAAGAATTTGAGAGAAGAGGGAATGATATTTATACAATGGAGGATGTTGTAATCCATGTAGCAGTACTGGGTGGAGATATTAAAGTAAAGACACCATATGGTAAAGTTACACTTAAAATCCCTAAGGGTACAGAAGCTGGATCTATATTCAGAATTCGTGAGAAGGGTATGCCTATACTTGCCAAGGAGGGTATGAAGGGAGATCTTTATGTAAGGGTTGATTTAGAGATACCAAAGAGGTTATCTAGGAAGGAAAAGAAGTTGTGGGAAGAACTAGGTGAGATATCTTAGTTATTTGATTTGAATATCGTATTCTGCTATACTTCCCTTGAAAGTTATGAGGAAAGAGGTGAGGAATGAAAGTCTCACCTTTTTTTTATAAAACTTTTCTTAGAATTTTAAGTTTTGATAATAATATTAACATGGCAATGACAACGGATTTCATATCTGCAGTAAGCCAAATAGCAGCAGAAAGAGGATTGGACAAGGAGAAAATATTTGAAGCACTAGAAATAGCAATTTTGGCAGCTTACAAAAAGGAGAAATTTGGTTTGACAAGAGATGATGAAGGGAATGTAGTAGCAGACCATCTTTCAGTAGAAGTAGATAGAGAAGCTGGAGAGTTTAAACTTTTTGCAAATAAAGCAGTTGTAGAAAAGGTAGATGATGAAGAGATAGAGATAGCTCTTGTTGAAGCTGAACTAATTTCTCCAAATGTTGAAGTAGGTGATGTTGTACAGATAGAATTACCTGCTGAAGAATTGGGTAGAATCGCTGCACAGGCTGCAAAACAGGTCATTCTTCAGAAAATGAGCGAATTTGAGAAAGATGCGGTATTAGCTGAATATAGTGATAAGGTTGGAGAGGTATTTTCTGCTTTAATGCAGAGAATGCAGAGAGGTCAAGTAATATTTGAGATAGGTAAAGCTACTGCAGTAATGCCACAAGAAGAGCAACTTAGTAACGAATATTACAAAATAGGAGAAAGATATAAAGTGCTTCTTAAGAGTATTGAAGATGGAGAAGTTTTGGTATCTAGAGCGGACCCAGACTTTTTGGTGGAACTCTTTAAACTTGAAGTCCCAGAGATTGAATCTGGTATTGTAGAGATTAAGGCTGTTGCAAGAGAAGCAGGTACTAGAAGTAAGATAGCAGTCGTATCTCATCAAGAAGGTGTTGACCCAATTGGATCATGTGTAGGACAGAGAGGTATTCGTATTGCAAACATTATGAATGAAGTTGGTGAAGAAAAAATCGACATTATCGAATGGAATGAAGATATATCTACATTCGTTGCAAATGCATTGAGTCCAGCCAAGGTTAATGATGTAAGTATTGATGATGAAACTGCAACTGTCACAGTTGATGCTGATCAACTCTCTTTGGCAATTGGTAAAGAAGGACAGAATGTAAGACTTGCTTGGAAATTAACCGAAATGAAGATAGATATTGAAGGTCCAGAGGGAGAAGAGTTGGTAGAAGAAACAGATGAAGAAACCAAAACAGAGGAGTCACCCGAAGAAGTCGAAAAAGAAGTTGAAGAAGTAGAGAAAAAGGATTCAGTAGAAGAAAAGGAAGAAACTACAGAAGAGGAAAAAGAGCCAGTAGAAGAGAAGGTAGAAACCACAGAAGAGGTAGAAGAACCAGTAGAAGAGAAGGAAGAAACTGCAGAAGAGGAAAAAGAGGAAGTAGAAAGTAAGAAAGAGTAATTTTAAAGAATCTTGCTATGGGTAAAACAAAAAAGAAAAGTACAAAAAAAGATAAGCGAGTACCAATAGTGGCAATACTAGGTCATGTAGACCATGGTAAAACTACAATATTAGACAAGATTAGAGAAGCCAATGTACAGGAATGTGAAGCAGGTGGTATTACTCAAAAGATATCTGTATTTACAGTAACTCCCGATTGCAAGAAAGATGAAAGAATTACCTTTGTAGATACTCCAGGTCATGAAGCTTTCGATTTAATGAGGCTACGAGGTGGAAGTATTGCAGATATAGTCTTACTAATTGTAGCTGCAAATGATGGTATAAAACCTCAAACAAAAGAATCGATTGAAATTATTAAAAACTCCACAACCAAACCAATCGTTGTTATCAACAAATGTGATTTACCAGGTATTGATATTGAAAAAATCAAAAGAGATCTAGCAACCGAAGGTATTGCAGTAGAAGGAATGGGTGGTGATATCCCAGTAGTAGAAGTTTCAGGTAAAACAGGAAAAGGAATCCCAGATTTATTGGATATGATTAATTTGGTAATAGAAGTAGAAGGGTTGCAAAAAAGAGGGAAGTTAATAGACAAAGTATTGGCAAAAGGGTTTGTACTTGAATCAATAAAAGAGAAATCCAGAGGAAATGTATCAACAGTGGTTGTTACTCAAGGCTCTATCAAAAAAGGAAACTTCATAGGCTATGAATTTAATAGAGAGATTGTAATAGAAAAAGTCAAAGGCCTCATTTCCGAAGAAGGAGAGAACATAGAGGAATTTGAAACAGGATGTGGTGGAAAGATAATAGGTCTTTCAAATATCTTACCACTTGGTTCTGAAATCTACATATTAGAGGAAAATAACAAGAAAATATTACACTGTATTCAAAGTGATGAAGAATCATGTGAAGCCATTGTCGAAGAAGAAGAGATTGTCGAAGCAAAACCTCTTGAAGAAGGAGAAGAACCAGAGATATCTTTTGAAGACTTCTTCCAGATGGATAGTAGTGAACCAGAAGAAGAAGTAAAAACGCTTGCTGTGATGATTAAGAGTGGTTCAGAAGGATCCCTTGAAGCATTACAAAAATCACTAGCAAAGATTAAGATTGAAGGAGCAGAAATTAATATCATAGACCAAGGAATTGGAGATGTAACTATCAAAGATATTGAAAAAGCACATGTGACTAAAGCCATCATACTAGGCTTTGAAGTAGAAATGGAACGAAATGCAAAAGAGTTAGCAAAGAAATACAAAGTCTTAGTAAGATCATACGACATAATCTATAAACTCACAGATGAGATTACAGAAGCACTAAACCTGCTCTCTATGCCAGAAGAAACAGAAGAAGAGATAGGGAAAGCTGTCATTAAAGCAATCTTTACCCTATCCAACGGCCAAATAGTACTAGGAAATAGGGTTACGGAAGGTATGCTTAAGAAAAGTTGTAAATGCTACATAGTCAGAGACGATGAAATCCTTGCTGAAGGAAGGATTAAATCATTAAAGATTAATAAAAATGACCTTACACAAGTAGACAAAGGTACAGACTGTGGTGTCATCTTGGATGTATCCGTCGATGCACAAGAAGGTGATGAAATATATTGTTACAAAGTAGTGAAATAACAACGATTTTTGTTGACAGAAACCCTATAATAAAGTACAATGTCTAGTCTCTTTACAATGGTTTTTGCCATTGTAATTTGTTTAATATCATGTTACTCTAAATAACTATGTCGCTTACAACATCTAGCAAGCAAAAAATAATAAAAGATTTCGGACTTCACAAAGGAGACACAGGGTCCCCAGAGGTTCAAGTTGCAATTCTCACAACAGAGATTACAAAGCTTTCGGAGCACTTAAAAGACCATAAAAAAGATAACCACTCTAGAAGGGGTTTGCTCCAAAAGGTTGGTAAAAGAAGAAGACTTCTTCAATACCTCGAAACAAACGAACCGGATAGATTCAAGACTTTCACAAAGAAGCTAAAGATTTAACTTTCTTTTTCTCCTCTTTCTTGATATAACTTTCACAGAACATAGCTTTTAAGTAAGCTACAATTTTGGTATATAAATTTTATATTTTTATTTATGCTTTTTAACGAAAAGTTATACGAGTTCGAGATTGATGGTAGAAAATGTAGTTTTTCTACTGGTAAACTAGCCTTAAAATCACAAAACTCCATATTTGCTAAAATGGGTGAAACTACAATTACAGTAAATGTAAACAGTAACCCATCTAGTGGAGATATGGACTATTTCCCCCTATCTGTAGAATATATTGAAAGATACTACGCTGCAGGCAAAATCAGTGGCTCTAGATTTGTAAAAAGAGAAAGATTCCCATCTGATGAAGCTGTTCTTAAATCAAGAATGATAGATAGATCCCTTAGATCTAGATTCGCTTCCGACTATATGGACGAAGTAAATATCATAATCACCGTTATGTCATATGATGAAGAGAACGACCCTCTACTTCTCGCTATTAACGCAGCATCAGCAGCACTGGTGATGTCAAATATCCCATTTGAAGGTCCAGTAGCAGGTATAAATGTTGGTCTTGAAGGATCAGTATACAAAAGTATGGCTACAGTATCTGACGAAAACCCTATGAACTACATCGTATCAGGAGATGGTGAAGTCTTCACAATGATAGACGGAGCTTGTAATGATATCGCAGATGATACAGTAGTAGAATCTATGAGAAGAGGTCTAGAAGATATGAAGCCATGGCTAGATGCACAAAACAAGTTTGTAGAATTAGCTGGAGGACCAAAAGAGAAAATATACACTCCTAAAGTACTTCCAGAGGGTCTTTTAGAATCTCTAGAAAAGTTTTTGGGTGAAAAAGTAGAAAAAAACCTTAAGGATGCTAAAAAAAGCCAACATCAAGAAACTATGAAAGAGGTCTTTGCTGAATTTGAAGGTAAGTTCTCTAAGAAAGATCTTTCTGAAGCATATGACAAATTGCAGAAGAAGGGACTACGAAGAATTGTAAAAGAAGAGAAGGTAAGGGTAGATGGTAGAGCACTAGATGAGATAAGGGAGATGGATACTCAAGTAGATTTACTTCCTAAAGTACATGGTACAGGACTTTTCACAAGAGGACTTACACAAGTTCTTTCAGTAGCTACGCTTGGCCCATTGGATGATGCTCAATTAGTAGATGACATGCTTGGAAACAAGGAGAAGAACTACATGCATTTCTACAATGACTTACCATATGTATATGGTGAGGCAGGTAGAATTAGACTCATACCAAGTAGAAGAGGTGTTGGTCATGGAATGTTAGCTGAGAAATCACTAATTCCTGTATTACCTACTAAAGAAGAGTTCCCATACACCATAATTATCGTATCTGAAGTTCAAGGTGAGAATGGTTCAAGCTCTATGGCCTCTGCATGTGGATCTAGTCTAGCCTTAATGGCAGCTGGTGTTCCGATAAAGAAAACTGTAGGTGGTATTGCTTGTGGTCTTGTATTAGGAGATGATGAATCTCTCAATATCCTTACAGATATGCAAGGAGTAGAAGACTTCTATGGTGATATGGACTTCAAGGTAATAGGTACAAGGGATGGTGTTACTGCTGTACAAATGGATAACAAACTAGGTGGTCTTAATATGAAGATTGTAGAAGAGGCCTTTAAGAAGTGTAAAGAGGGTAGGCTTCAAGTTATCGATAAGATAGAGGAAGCAATCTCAGAGCCTAGAGCAGAGGTCTCAAATACTGCACCACAGGTTACAAGTACAAAGATCCCTGTAGATAGAATTGGTGAGTTAATTGGTCCAGGAGGAAAGAATATCAAGGAATTAACAGAGAAGAGTGGAGCAGAGATTAGTATTGAGGATGATGGTACAGTAAATATCTATGCGGATAATAAGGAGAAGTTGGATATTGCTATGGAGAATATCTCTAGGTACAACTTTATACCCAAAGAGGGAGAAATCTATGAGGGTAGGGTTGCTTCAGTAATGCCATATGGTGCATTTGTAGATATTAATCCTGGTACTTCTGGTTTAGTACATGTTTCAGAAATGGCAGATGATTTTGTAAAGGATGTAAACAGTGTTGTAAAGGAAGGGGATATGGTAAAGGTAAAGTTAGTAGAGATAGCTAGGGATGGTAAGATAAAGCTTAGTATGAAACAGGCTAAGGAGTAATACTCTTATAGAGTAGTAAGATAGAAAGAACCTCATACATGTGGGGTTCTTTTCCTTTTGGAGGGGAATTTGGTAGGATGGGGGAGGATTTGTATGGTAACGAGTTGTCCGACATGCGTTTTTTAATCTTTTTTAAGAATAAAGAATTTCTTGAGTCACTTTTTAAAAAGGAAGCAAAACAAAATTTATCTTAATTTTTATAAGGGGAAATAAGAAGTTTTAAATTTTGGGTATTCACTTCTTATAATTCTGTCCTTCGTACAATCATTAGATTTATATAATTTAGATTTCTTTCAACTATTATGGCTTTAAATAATTGGTCAAAACTTAATCGTTTCCAGTTAGGTAAATATGGAGAATATTTTGCCAAAATGGAATTTACTAAAGCGGGTTTTGATGTTTACACTGCCGAAGTAGATGATAAAGGAATAGATTTTGTTGTAAGAAAAAATAAATTAGAATATTTTGATATTCAAGTCAAATCTGTCCGTAATAACAATTATATATTTATAAGAAAAAAAGTGTTTATACCAAGAAGAAATCTATTCCTTGTATTAATATTGTTTGAAGAAAACAAAGAACCTACCTTGCTTTTGGTTCCATCTTTAAATTGGCAAAATAAAGCTCATTCTTTTTTAGTTGAAAGAAATTATGAAGGCAAAAAAAGCAAACCAGAATGGGGAATAAGTGTCACTAAATCTAATATAGAAGAAATTAAATCTATTTATGCTTTTGATCAACAAATCACTTTTTTATAAAGTCTCTCTATGTACAAAAACAACCTTTCAAAAAACAAAGAAGTTAAAAAATTCCTTGAGGATATAAGAATGTATGACGATGAGAAATTTAACATCATACAAGAACTACGTAAGATTGTATTTACAAACTATAAAGAAGCAAACGAGAGAATGATGTACGGAGGTATTATGTTCTCCCTAGAAGACGACTTCGGAGGTATCTTTGTAAGAAAGGAACATATCTCTTTTGAATTTACCAACGGTTTTACAATGGAAGATAAGGAAAAGATATTAGAAGGTACTGGTAAGTTTCGTCGTCACTTAAAGATTAAATCTCTATCAGATATTAAAGATAAAAGAGTAAACTTCTTTGTTAAACAAGCTGTGTAAGAAATCCAAACCTCTACCCCTTCCCAATCTTAACAACATAAAAACCCATCATCTCTGGAGATGGTACAGTCCTTAAACTCTTACTTAAAGAATGATGATACTCCTTACCACTCCACTTAGTAATACCAGGCCTAATACTCTTTGTTAATAAAACATCCAAACCATCTACAAAATCTATACTCTCTACCCTCGCATTCTTAAAAGTCTTCAAAAGATGTGTAACCACACCCTCATTCTCATCAGGCTCTAAAGTACAAGTAGAATACACCAATGTACCACCAGGCTTAAGAGCCCTAAACGCTGAATCAAGCAACTCCCTCTGAACACTAACTAAAGACTTAACCCTCTTAATACTCCAAAACCTTAAAGGCTTTGAACTAGCTAAATAAACACGACCCTCCCCACTACAAGGAGCATCAAGAAGAACCCTATCGTAATGATCAGGAGTCACCCTACCAATTAAAATACCATCCTCATTAGTAACCCTTACATTCTTACTACCAAACTGATGTAACACATTATTTAACTTACCAATCCTAGGAAGATTAGAATCATTAGCAGTAATACTCGCCTTATTATCAGTCATCGCAGAAATCAAAGTAGTCTTACTACCAGGAGCAGCACACATATCCAAAATCTTCTCTCCCTCCTGTGGATCTAGAATGTAAACAGAAAGAATACTTGCTAAATCTTGAATATAGAAATCACCATTCAAATACTCTTCGGTTTTAGAAACTACAGACTTATCAGCATTATTAATAAAATAGGTATCCTTAAAACCATTAATCTTCTGCAGTTCCCATCCCTTAGTCTGTGTAAGAAACCTAAAAGTCTTTCTAGGATCAGCTATTAGATGATTCAACCTGATGGTAGTCCTAGAACGTTTATAGAAAAGATGCTTAATCTCTCCCTTAGGCAATTGTAATATACTAGCCATTCTGGATATAAAGATATCTTCTTTGGAATAAAACTTCCTATCAAAAGTCTGAGTCCTAGACTTCTTGTAATTCTTTCTATGTGTTTTTTTAGGACCCTTTCTTCTTCTTCTGTTCTTCATTATATCTCTCCCTTCAAATACTTAATTATACTACCAATTACCAACCCTACAGTTTCTGTTCTTAATATATTCCCCTTAAGCTTGATGAAATCAAAATCTAATCTCTTAAATACTTCAATATCAGTAGAAGACCATCCCTTCTCAGGACCAACGGCAATGACAATGTCCTTTTTAACATCTACACCTTGTAGATATTCACTTAGGTATATAGGTTCTACATTCTCAGTAGCTAGACAGATCTTTATACTGTTTTTTATATCTTCTAGCTCAGATATCATAATGGGATTCTCCAATATTGTAGGCGTAGTATTTCTAGACTGCTCTGTAGCATCTTCGACTATCTTCTTCCAAAGACCAAGAGTCTTAAGTGCTTTCCTTTTCTTTTTGAGTGAATATTGACTTTCTACTGGTATGATTCTCCCTATCCCTATCTCTACACACTTCTCCAAGAAGTAATTAAACTTAGAGTCATTGGAGAGCGCCTGTATTATCGTTATACTAGGAAGTTTCTTTACCGTTCTATCTCCCCTTTCTTCTACCATCTCTATTTCCACACTCCCTTTCTCGATGTATGTGATTTGTGCAATGAATATCTTGTCGTATGTTTCTATCTCTACAAGGTCTTGCTCCTTCAATTTTTGTTGGGAGATAAGCATCTCACTATCGCTATCGGATAGGTGAGTAATGTCTCCAATTTTTAATTTATGTGGTATGTAATATGTTTGCATACATGGATTATATCATTTTTGTTGGTATATTAACTATTTATTGTATATAACTCATACACAATGTGGTAATAACTAGGGATATCTGATATCCTAAAGTATAGATTAATTAAGATACTAAACACATGTTTGAAACAATACCATCAATATATTGGATGATCCTTATAGGAGTACCTGCAGGATTCTTTACATTCATACTCTACCAATTAGGTATGGTTACTAAGGATATGAGAGGGGTAGTACAAAATAGTACTAAGATATTGGAAGAATCAAACAAGACATTGATTAAAACAAATGTAATATTAGATGATGTCCAAGCAATTGTAAGTACTACTAAAGGGACTGTAGAAGAAGTAAATCAGGCAGTTATAGTACCTGTTAGACAAATATCAGGACTATTATCCAAACTCACGGCATTTCTCTCTGGAATAAAGAAATAATAGTTGTTTTTTATGAACATAAAGAGGAACAGATGTATCTAAGGAGTTTTCCCATTGTCTAATAGAAATAATAAATGTAATATAGAGTCATGTATATAACTCCATACCAAAAGAAACAGCTAACTACAATCTTCATACTAGTACTAGGAATACCACTAACCCTCTTCGCCATATACACTGGAGCACAATGGTTTACAAGTGCAGGAGCGAACACCCAACCCAAAGATGTGATACTAGCTAATTTGACAACTAACTCTGTTGTAGTAACTTGGACTACAAGCGATGAAGTAATAGGATCAGTAATCCCTGTACTAAATGGTACAGAGGGCAGCCCAGTAATAGACAAGAGAGGAAGTGGGAAAAGAAATACCCACTACGTTGAGATTAAAAGTTTGGAACCAGGTACAGAATATGATTTTAAGATAATATCAGGAGAAGATACCTATGTAGATGTGGGTGGTACAGAGTTCGAATTTTCTACAGCCAACATTAGTGCAGATATTCCAACCCCTACCCCTGTACACGGAATACTCGCAGATATTAGTGATGACGATGCATTGATATATATTCTCCCTAAAGACAAAACAACATACCCTGCAGCAACAGTACCATCAAGTAATGGGAACTGGTTGGTAGATCTCTCATCATTAAGAAGAATTGAAGATAAAAGTATGTATACAGTATTAGAATCAACGGATTTAGTGGTAATAGGAGTCTCAAGTATTGGGAATGCAGGTGTTGTAGAAGGACAGTATGGAATAATATTTGATTCTAGTAAAAAATTAACAGAAACGCTTGTTTCTTCAGGGACACAATATGACATATATATATCTGAAGATACAAAGCTAGTAGCTACGGAAGACAAAGAAGAGGAACCTACTGTAGTAGTGGATAAAGAGAATGAAACACCATATGTACCACCTGTTGTTGTAGAACAAGAGGTTGAAGAAACTTTTGATAAAGAGTATGAACTTAAAAACGATCTAATTTGGACTAATTTAGTGTCCAGTGAAGGTGTAGTGCCTACGCAACCAGACGAATATGGAACAGATAGTGTAATGGTAACAAATCTTACCGATGTTGGCTGTTCTATCATATGGTTCTCCCAAGAATCTCAACAAGGTCATGTGATGTCCGGGACTTCTATATCAGAGCTATCGGACAAAGGGAGAGATGAAAGAGATGGCATAGCGTCACAGGGAGAATATTTCTTACACAGTATTGAAATTACACAACTACAACCAGAAACAACATACTACTTTGAAATATACTCAGGAGAAGAAACATATGAGTATGAAGGGGAAATAACTACCTTTGCTACACAGTCTAGTCCTCCACAATTCGAAACTATTGTAGGAACTCTAGAAGTAGACGATTACAAAAATGCCCTTGTTGTTGCAACCTTCGTAGATAATGATGGTATTGGATCTAAAGGTACAAGCCACCCAATCTCTACTCTGGTAGATAGTGAGGGCTCTTGGATTTTGACAATTGGTGGAGCAAGGGACAGTGAAGGTGAGTATTTTGACAAGAGTAATGATGACAAAGTTAACCTAAGTTCTAAGTATTTTACAAATTCTTCAGCTACTGAGATGACCATTGGAGAAGCCACTTCTGAAGAAATAGGGATTTCAACTTCTAGCTCAAGTGATTTGGCGTTTAGTATAATCCCATCACTTTCTGACTACGGTGTTCTTGTAGATTAACCCATTGAATACATCTTTCTTTCAATGTATATTGTACTATGTCGAAGAAATTGTATAGAAGAAAACCCATACTCTTTTTAGTAGCTCTAATTCTGTTTGGGATTTTTGTTGTAAATATAACTCAAGATATTACTAATATCCAAGCTGACACACAGGAATTTGTACTAAGTGAGAAGGTAGAAGCCAACGAAGGAGATTGTAACTTAGAACAAGATATATTCTTTGAGATAGACGAAAACTTTAAACCGATTAGAGAAGTTCAACCTGGAATGGTCTTGTATGAACAAGATGTGTTGGGAACAGAGTGTGTAACTCCACGTTACAGCTACTCTTCCGAGAAAATATGTTCTAGGACTACATCCTTTGATACGAATATGGGTAAGAAAGAAGGTTTGCTTACAGTCGATACAATGATTGAGAGAGATTCATCTATTTCTCTTACGAGTATTCAAGTACCACCATTGTTAAATGGTTCACCTACTATGGATAGCTCTGTTAGACAGATATTTACTGAAAAAGAGGGTGCTGAACATTGGACACTAAAACCTGCAGGAGAGATGGTTAATAAAGAGGTGGTTGCTGGGAATGCATATCCAGGAGATACTCAGACACAAGAGAGGATAGAGGATGCTGAGGAATCTAAAACCAAGTCTTTTGGTATCACTTACTCTGTCGAAGGGGGCTCCAATGCAGAAGGATCAGGTAAAAATGAATTCTCTATTTCAACCTACCAAACTAATGACTGTGGAGCAGAGTGTAGAAACTACTCTAATCCTACTCCAGAGAAGTATCTTTCTAGTGCACAGATATTAGGACAGTCTCAAAACTATCCCGGTTACTACGACAATGTTCCAGAACAGCAGGATGAGAGTATTAATAATTGTGATACGAATACTACATTTCTTAAAATGGATTTAGATACAGAGATGAAGGGCTGTACTCCAAGTCTTAAGCAAGTTGTAATGTCGTTTTTTAAGAGGATTACAAGTCTTTTTGAAGCAGACAAATGTTCTAATCAAGGAGAATCAAGTGAGGCTTGTATAAGTACTGCGAGTATTGTTATCATTATGGAATCTCCTTGGGGTAGTAAGGAGGATTGTGCTGATGGAGCGTGTGTTACAGAGTTTAATGAGCTTAGAAATGGAGGATTTTCAATTCCAAGTAGTGATGCTTCAAGCAGGATTTATGTTTTGACAGATTGCTATGCAAATATTGAAGGACAGAGTAATGTTCTTCTTTCATGTGCTTGGGATATGGACTATATTACTCAAGAATTAGAATTTCAGTCACATGACAATATACCTCAGGAGGTATTTCCTGATAGAATGGATTATATTAATTTTCATGTGTGGGAGAGTGAGCGTAGAACAGATGGTGTGTATGAGATGTAATATTTAATATTTTTAACTACATAAATGAAGAGATTTAATAAAGACTTATTTTGGTCTGTATTGGTAATTGTTATGTTTTTTCTTTCGACCAACATATATGCTCAGGAAGGAATAGACTTGGGAGCATCTTACGAAGCTACTGTAGAGGCGGTGAATGCAGGACAAGGCGCAGAGAAGGATGAGTACAATTCTGCAAGATCACAGGCTGTAAGTGCTAATACGGCAGTTGTAAATGCGATCATTTACTTAGCACCTGAAGTCTCTTCAACATATCAAACAATGTTGGATTCAGAGACACTTCCACAAGATATGAAACGAGGTATCTATGGTATGACTGCTGATGGTGTATATACCATGTATGAGTCACAACCTCTTGTGAATGTTTATGCACATCTGGCAGAGGAATGGGTGCCTGGTTATCAATCAACTACTTCGGTATATGCGGATTTCTCAACAGGTCCATATGATTCAGGATATGATGAGCTAGTGAATTCCGGTATTAGTGGTTTGTGGTCACAGGTCAGAAATATTACTTATGTAATCTTTATCCTAATCATGATAGTTGTTGGTTTTATGATTATGTTTAGGAGTAAATTAGATGGTCAGACATTAGTCTCTCTTGGAAATACATTACCAAATATTATTCTTGCTTTAATAGGGGTCACCTTTAGTTTTGCGATAGCGGGGTTGATAATAGATATTGGAGGAGTATTAATGGTAGTTCTAATTAATATATTTGATGTAAGTAGTGGCTATGATCAATTCATAACTCTCGAAAGTATTGGTGCATTATTTGGGGCTGTTGTCCCTCAAGGGATGGTTCAAGATGCCTCATCCTTTATTGCTGAACGAGGCATTGTAGGCAGAGGTCTCTTGGCAGTTGTTGGAGCAACCCTTGCCCCAGCTGCTGGTCTTGTAGCTTTATTACCAACATTAGTGATTTTAGGTGTTATGACTGTAGGGGTAATTAAAGTCTTCATAACTTTAATTAAGGCATATGTAGGTATTATAATAAATGTTATTACAGGGCCGTTCCAAATTGCAATGTCAGCGATTCCGGGTCAAAATGCAAGCTTCATCAATTGGGTGAAAAGTGTTATGAGAAATGTATTGGTATATCCAATTGTGTTTGCGATTTTAAACCTTCCTGGGATTATATATTCTTTGGCTGGAGAGGGAGGAATATCTCTTCCTGGTCCGGATAAACTTACTCTGACTCAAAGTCCTGGTCAATTGAACCAAGAAATTGGTTTTGTATCGGGAGCATTAGTCTTCATATTGCAAATCTTTGTACTTTTCGCAGCTTCCAAAGCAGATGCGTACGCTAATGCGATATTACCTCCAACATCATCAAAGGCTAGTGGAGATGCAGCTCTAGCTGCAAAGCAAGCTTTATCTGGAATACCTCTAATTGGGAAATTAATAAAGTAATTAGAAATATATGGCTGGATATAAAGGCAAGAGTGAAACAATATCATCTGTATCAGATATTCTAGGTTTTATCCTAGAACAGTCTGAACTACCACCAGAGAAAAGAAGACCAGTAAGACCACCACAGACTGCAGATAGTCAAGCAAGTTCTGAATATGCACAGACATTAGTGGATGCACTTGCTATGCCAGGAACGTTTGTAGGAGAAAAGTATCTCGAGACTGTTGAAGGGCTTGTAAGTCCAACTATTGCAATAGGGACACAGACTGGTCGTATACCTAATGTCAAGATAACGGCTAGTGCATTACCAGAGTTTTTTGAAAATCCTGATGAGTTTGTAGATAAATTGTTCCAGAAGAACAAAGACATATCTAAGATGCAGAAAATTAGATGGGCAGGTGAACAGATGAGGGTATTGGCAGGTAGTACATATGCTAAGAAAATGGGTTTATTCGATGACTATGGAGATCTTAAATCTACTCTTGAAAGAGGTCTAGGACAGGTTGCAATGGACTCTGGGAATGAAAGAGATAAGCAGTGGATTACAAAAGCATCAATAGATATCAAGGAGCATGGGATGGTAAATAGTGTTAGTGTTAAAGATTTGGAAAGGAGGAAGAAAGTAGCGCATAGTATAAAGGGGAAAGAGCGTATTCAAGGACAAATTGAAGCGTTGTCATTTAAGCACGGCAGTGAGGAAGAAGCGAAGAAGGATCAGGACATTGGAACATTTAGGTCTCTCTTGGGTTTAGAGTTTGATGAGCGAAGAATTAAGATTCTCGATGGAAGGGATCTTAAAGATCTCGATTCTAAAGAACTAGATTCTTTTAAGAAGGTCCAAAGTGCTTCAAACACACTGTCTTTATGGTCTGGATATGAAAAATTAGACCATAGAGGTATGAAGGATAAGTGGTCTAATATTAGAGAGCAGAGAAAAGAGATTTCCGATATAAAGCAAGGGTTTGGTGATCGATTGAAGGCAATCAAGAATGGGACAACAATCACTCTTGACGACGGCAATACGATTGATTATGGAAAGTTGTCATCCTCAGATAGGCAGAAAGAAAAAGCATATATTAGCAAGAATCTCAAACAATTAAGTACAACAGAAAGATCTCTAACTAGTGTATATCTTTGGAGTAAAATAGGCCAGGCTGAGGGGGTATATCATGGTCTCAAGCAGACTTTTGGTCCTGGAGGTGTTGAAGCTTTCTTGAATGGAGATTTCTTTGATCCAAATAAGGGTTTCTTTGGATGTCCTTCTGCAAAAGGGAAGTTTAGAGGAGTAGAGTTTGTTACGTCTAAAAGTACAAAATATAAGAAAGAGAAAGGTGGGAAATATAAAGCGACCCTTACGGACACATACAATGATACCATGGTGCGGCTATACTACCTCAATCCAACAACCTGGATGAAAACTGCTTTTAACGGTTCAGGCTTTGCCTGGATAGCAGAAAACCGTGAGGTGTCTTTAGCCAAGATGTGGGGTGTTAAAGAAAGTAGAATTTTTAAAGACTTACAGAAGCCTGAATTTTGGGCATTCTATAAGAGATATAAGGATCTTGATCCTACAAAACAAACCTTAATGCTTGATAGAGATCCTAAATATAAAGCCCTACTAGGATATATTAGCAAAGGATTAGGAGAAAAGGCATTTGCCAAGAAATTTAAACAAGCAGAGAAAATATTCAAGAGCTTAGAAAGGTTTTCAGGATTGTCAAGATTCTTTAGTACTCCAACAAGAATACGTGATTATATTGTGGAGGGAACTATTGGGAAAGTACAAAAAGGTTTTAGGAATAATGCGTATAGGGTTTTGTCTAAAATGAAAATCTTTACAAATTCTGAAGCTGCCAAATCTCTGTTGAGAACTTGGAAGGCAACAGGAGGATCCTCTCTTTCAGCAGCAATTGCTCAAGGTATTTTGACTGCTCTAGGTGCAGCAAGTAGTGTAGTTGCAGGACCTTTAGGTGTAGCTTTAACATTGGCAGTATCGGTTATTCTAGAAAAAGTTGCCAAAGTATCAATCAAAGTATTTATTTATGCTTTTATAGGAATCTTTGGTGCAATAATATTACTAGGAGCTTCAATAGAGTTTGGTAGCAGAGCACAAGTAGACTCATACTCTAGAGAAATCCCAGGTACGATATATGAGAATCCAAACTTTGGTGGATATGGAGGTTTTTACTCTGGATGGTTTAGTGGTGGTGGAGGGAATTTTGTTCCTCCTCCTATAAATATCCCTGCACCAACAAACTCTTCCTGTCCACTCGGGGATGTTAAATATCGTTGCTCTCAAGGATTTACTCGTACAGTATGTTCGCACAAGAATATTACACATAAATACCCAGTAGACCTGACAGGCTTCTCGTTCTTCTATGCCCCACAATACTGTGACACATCCACTTGTACTGCAAGTCTGTCAAGCATGGCCGCATGGCGATGTAGTGACGGTAGTTTTACTGGACGAAACATAGAGTTTAGTGATGGACAAGGAAATGTTTTCAATCTAATGCATACAAAACTAATATCACCAGGTAATGGACGCAACTACAAAGCAGGTGAGCCAGTCGCATATATCTACCAATATGCAGCCGAAATGGTTGCTGATGATCCACTAGGGATTACTAAGCCTAATAAGAATGGAGTCTTCTACTGTTGGACAGGAGCCCATATACACCTTACAATTACACATAATGGTCAGTACATTGACCCTATTGCATTCTTAGTTGAAATGGGATGTACAAATGGAGCCCAATCAGAGTCTGAATGTCCTCCATGTAAGTAATACAAATTATGAACAAAAAAACACTTAAAATTTTAATAATAGTAACTGTAGGAATGATACTCCTTATAGGAGCATTCCTCATATACTCCTTACTCCAGCCAAAAGCATTAGAAGGTGAATTGATAGATACGAATCCATACCTCAATGACAATACCGAATACAATTTGAGTATAGAAGCAACAATTGAAACGAAAGACTCTCCTCTCTATATATGCAAATCCAATACAATACCAGAATATTTAGATTCTTTCGCGTCGAAAATTGATAATGGCTTGCAAAAAACATCTGATATGAATTTTGTAACATGGGGGAAAGACGGAGAGGTAATAGTGAGATATGATATAGATACAACAGTACTCATGATTAATTTATCCCAGTACCCAGAAGCGATGAGATTTAACTCAATAGAAGACTTTATAATTACCTACCTAGATCCTACAATTAAATATGTAGACCCAATTATAGACGAAGGAGAAGGGTTTAAAATGTATAGAGTAAATAGAATTATAGACGAGCAAGAAATAAAGACGGGCTCAGGTAGTTCGGACTATTTCTATACCGAAAAAGGATACCTTAAGACTGCAAGAGTACTACTAGCGCAAATAGAGAAATCTGAATTTATAGCCCCTATGATAGAGGACATAGCTCTTTTAGAGCGATATCTCTCTTCTCCACAATATCCTAAAATGATAACAATAGATACAACTGGAGTGATAACTTCTGATGAATTCACCTACGAAACCATGGATGTTGAGATAGAATATGAGAAATGTTCTATCAATAAAATTGAGCCAGTTCTTTACTTTGTCAATTGCAATCAGAACTTCCTGTACTACTCCTACGAAATCTCAGGAGTATGTGATGTTGAATATGAAAAAGGACTCTTTAGTGTACCTTTTGTAGGATTCATGAACGCAATAGACCCTGAATATGTCAAAAGTGGAGAATAGTTGGTACAATGTAGTATGAAAATAAAAAATCTTTTACTAACAATCTTCTTTTTAACAATATTCATCACCCCAATACTAGGATATACCGACTCACACACAGATTTTGATACCTCGCTAGTGGCTGGTATACAGTATCAATATAGCCAACCAACTAAAATTCTCTTTACCCAAATAGAAGGTAGCTATGAATCTCTAAATCTAAGTACACAAGACTACCTCGATGTAATATATTACTACTCAATTACAAAACTTAAACTAGGAAATATCCCATTCCACTATGCAATTGATGAAAACGGAGATGTTTTCAGTACACAGAATGTAGATGCTCTTAAGCTTACGGATGAACAATATATTGTAATTGCCTACCTTTCGAATAATCCTCAAGTAAGTAATAAGGCAAGAAATTCCATTCTAGAAGTTGCAAATGACCTCTCCTACAAATATGGGATTACCCAATATGACACTTACTCTTACAATATTGTAGAAACTGAAGACATACTCTCAAAACTTGAACTAGTAGATCCTAATAATCTCTTTTTTACATCAATTGACGACAGTTTGGAAGAATGGGAAATAAGTGAAAGAGAGCATCTAGATTACGAAGCTGAGATTGAGAATATAGAGTATGAAGAAAGTGTAGAGATAGGGAATACACTACAAGTTAAAGTAACAGTTAAGAATGGAAATGACTTTGTATGGCTTTCTGACAAATACCCAATATATATATCAGTAAAAGATTCTCGGGAAAGTATATACGCACTAAATGGAGAATGGGATAGTTTTAGCAAACCTGTACACATATCCTCTGATAGATATGTACTACCAGGAGAGAGTATAGAGATGACATTTAAACTAGATCCTAAAGTATTACCAGGGAAAAATGCAGAAGCATTTGAGATTCATAAGTTTGCAAAAGAAGTGTTTTTAGAATCTGAATTTGTAGTGGAATTTACTGTAGTAAAGGGAGACAACACATTGGTGAAAATGGTGTCTCCAGAATTCGGATTTGTAAATATAAGGGAATGTAGATGGTATAGCTGTGAGAAAATTGAAGTAGCAAATGATGGAGAAGTTTACATTGTAGTAAAAGAAGAAGAAGGATGGTATCAAATTCTCTTTGGACAGGACAAAGAAGGGTGGGTATACGGTAAGTATGCCAAAGAAATTTAGTCATATATTAATTAGAACACCAATCACATGAACAACAGTGATACGATACTGTCTAGACTCAATCCACAACAAAGAATTGCAGTACAACATACAGATGGACCACTCCTCGTATTTGCAGGAGCAGGGTCTGGTAAGACCAGAGTTATAACCAATCGTATAGCATACCTCATATCAGAGAAATCAATTAACCCCACCAACATACTAGCTGTAACCTTTACTAAGAAAGCCGCAGGAGAGATGAGAGAAAGAGTGTCTGAAATGCTTGGAGAGATAGGAGTGGGAGGAGACCTACTGCCAACCATAGGGACATTCCATTCAATTGGGGCTATGATTCTCAGACATAATGCGAAGGAAGTAGGCCTATCTCCAAACTTTTCAATCTATGATTCCTCAGACTCAGAAAACTTAATCAAAGAAATACTTTTAGAAAGGGATATAGATATAAAACAAGTGAAACCTAAATCAATAGCATACTTCATATCTAGTGCAAAGAATGAATTCATATCCGCAGAACAATTCCCAAATCACTACGGAGGATACATTGAAGATATCGTAGCCCAGATATATCCTCAATACCAAAAACAACTCCTTGCACAAAACAGTGTAGACTTCGGAGATCTACTCTACCTCTGTGTAAAACTCCTAGAAGACAACAAAGAGATATTGAGTAAGTACCAAGAGAAATTTAAATATATCATGGTAGACGAATACCAAGATACCAATACAGTACAGTATAAATTTATAAAACTCCTATCTTCCAAATTTAAGAACCTCTGTGTAGTAGGAGACGACGACCAAGGGATATATGCATGGAGAGGAGCCGATATTAAAAATATCCAATCGTTTGAAACAGATTTTGATAATGTGAAAGTTGTAAAACTAGAACAAAACTACAGATCTACAAAAAATGTCATAGAAGCCGCAGTCGCAGTAATTGAACAAAACAATACAAGAATTAAAAAGAAACTGTGGACAGCAAAAGGTAATGGTGATGAGATAACAGTATACCAAGCAAGAGATCAAGAAGAAGAAGCGGAATATGTAATTGATGAGATAAGTGAACTAAGAAGGAAAAATGTGAATCTGTCATCTATTGCAGTTCTTTACCGTACTAACTTCCAGTCAAGAGTAATTGAAGAAACACTACTAAGCAATGGATTACCATATAAATTAGTAGGTGGTTTCCGATTCTATGATAGACAAGAAATTAAAGACATTCTTAGCTATCTAAGATGTATAGTGAATCTAAAAGATGAACTAAGTTTAAGTAGAGTAATCAATGTACCAAGTAGGAAGATGGGACCAAAGAGTGTAGCCAAGCTACACGATATCGCCAAGGTAGTGCAATGCACACTAGGAGAATTACTTGTAGGTGCATATCTTGTTAATAATACAGAATTTCAGAGTAGTACGAATTTTGATAAGGGGATAATTAAGAAAGTAGAACCATATATCAACGATATTAATAAATACCAGTCGGTAGTAATCACATTTGGAAGTATATATGTAAATTCCCAGGGTAAAGATGCTCTAGAAGCAATAGAGACAGTTCTCTCTCAGACAAAATATATACAATCAATTGATGATGGTAGTGAACAAGCAGGGTATAAAAAGGAAAATATTGAGGAGCTGAAGAATGTAGCTAATACATATGTAACAAGATATGGAGATAAATCATTGGAGATGTTTTTACAAGAGATTGCACTTATAGAACAAGAACAGGATAAAAATAAAGATGGAAGTGGTATGAATGTAAACCTTATGACGCTACATTCATCCAAAGGCTTAGAATTTGACTATGTCTTTATGATAGGTGTAGAGGAGGGAATACTGCCTCATTCTAGATCGTTTACAAATGAGAAAGAACTAGAAGAAGAAAGAAGACTTTGCTATGTAGGTATTACTAGAGCAAGGGAAAAGCTATACATGATATTTGCAGAAAGAAGAAGAACAAGAGAAGGATACTCAAATCAAATACCATCTAGGTTCTTAGGAGAAATACCTCAGGATATTTGTGAGTACTTTAGTTGGCAGTCGTAACTACCTATCATACTCCCCATACTTAGCTACATATTTTCTATGACAACTAGGCCAATAGGAGTAAAGTTTTGCACCCTTTCTGATTTTTATAATAGTATTTTTAATCTGAGCATATCCATCATAAATATTGTCCTTTGGATAAAATATGCTCCAATACTTAGGATGCCACTGATAAAGTCCCTTGTATGTTGAATTCTTATCACTCTCCGCATTACAACCAGACTCACAATACATTACAAAATTTAACCACTCCTTTTCTCGTTCTGTATAATTCCCACTATTAACTACACTACGCCAATGTGTACAGTTGTATCCATAAGTCTTCTCTAAATCTCCAATACCAAGACTCAATACACCAACCTTCACTACCTCCTTAACTGACTCACGACTAATTCTTTCAGAAAGTATTACCTCTGATACCAACTTACCATCTTCGTAAACCCTCTCTATCTCTTGTGTACGAACACCAAGCACACCCTTTTGTGTGACTAATGTATCACCATATGGGATATCCTTTGTATTAATCTTTTCTGTTTGGAATGGGATATCAATATCGAATCCCTCGACAACAGTACCCACAGTAATTACTCTGATTACACTACCAGCCTGAACTTCTTGAGATATACTAACTATTCTCTTACTGTTATCCACCACTACTCCAAGATCCTTGAGAAGACTTAAGGCATCCTCCCTGTTTGTCAGTACCTGTGTAGACCGTCCATTAATTACTACAGTAACTAAACTTAAATCAAACACATGATTACTCTCTTGGGTATTGAAATTAAGTAAAATATTAGAAACATCAGCAACCCCTCTGTCATTGTAAGCATGGGTATATTTCGGATTAATACCAATTAAAACAACTGGTAGAAGTAGGGAAAGGCAAATTGTAGAAGTTAGAATCACTAACTTTGAGATTTTCATAATGTGTATGAGTATATCATGATTACTTTGTAAGTTAAATTTGACAATTATCTAGCTCTAAATTATGCTAGAAATAGTATGAAAAAGAAAGTTCTGGTAATAGTTTCTATAATAACGAGCATCCTCCTCATAGCAGGTGGTATATTTGCATACTTTTACTTCAGACCACCTACACAAGCTGAAATTGAACAATATGAAAAGATAGTAGAACAAGGAGATATATTTTTAAGTGCAAAAGAATACTCCGAAGCAATATTGAAATACAATGAATCAATAAAGATAGTTCATACAGACCACGACGCATATTCGAAAATAGTAGACATATATTTAACAAAAAACGATTTTGACTCAGCCATAGCAGTTGCTGATAAAGCACAAAATTCGCTATCTACCTCAGATAGTAGCTTAATATACGCAAGTATTGCACAGAAATATTACAACAATAGTGACTTCTATAATGCAAATATCAATTATGAAATAGCAGCATCCCTAAACAGTAATTCTACTGTCAATCTTGGATTGGCTAAATCAAATGTCCTCAATGAGAAGATAGATAGAGCAGAAACACTCTTGAAAAAAACATTTGATGATTCTACCTCGGATGAAGCGACCCTTCTCTACGCCTACATTGTGGGCTCTGAGGACAATACAAAAGCTGTAAACATACTAGATGATTACACTGTGATAAATGAGGAATGGAATGGATACTTTGACGAATATATGTCTGTACTCACCTCTCTTAACGAAGATCAAATATTTAACAAAGCAAAATTAGGTAGAATATATATTAACAACGGATATCCTACACTCGCAATATCCATATTAGAACCAAAGGTTGAAGAATTAGCACAATATGTAGATGGATTATACATCTTAGGAAAAGCATACCTTGATAGTGGGGATTACGACAAAGCAGTAGAGACACTACTTCAATCGGTAAGTTTGTTAGGATATGAAGACCAAAAATATTGGATGTTGGGTAGAACCTATTTTTACCAAGACGACTTAGTAAACTCCATTACATACTACGATAGGGCTGTGGGATACTCTGGAGACGATTTGGAAGAAGAATTGGTTAAGGAATATTTGCATATCCTTATTTCATCCAACCAGACCACTAAATCCCAAGAGGTGTATTCCAATATTGTAAAGGATGTAAAAGAAGACTGGCTTTACTTGATAGGGGTAGAACTATATTACAATGCACAAAATAATGCCAAGTTAAATTACTACCTTGGTAAATTATCTGAAATGGACCTACAAGACAATGAAAAGAAAGAATACTTGTTTTGGGATATAAAACAGTCTTTGGATAATGGAGAAATAGAAGGCTTAGATAGTACACTGGAAATACTTTTATCTTTAGACAGATTTAATCCTCAGTACTACTGGCTTAAGGGTTTATACGATTTAGAGGGAGGAGATAAGATATCAGCAAAAAACAATTTTGAGAATGCTTTAGAGTATGATTTGGAGGGGAATATCTCTACTGAAGTTGAGGAGTTGTTGGCACAGGTAGAATAGTTTGATATAATGCGTATCGTACACTATTTTCTGTTTATGAAAAGTGATTTACTTAATAATTTAGCTATATTTTTATGGAAACCTACAATATTAAGATGCCTCTAGAGTTAGTAAGAAACATTGGTATCATCGCGCACATTGATGCCGGTAAAACTACTACTACTGAAAGACTGCTTTACTTTACTGGGCAAACACACAAGATTGGAGAAGTGCATGACGGAGCTGCAACTACAGACTTCATGGAGCAAGAGCAAGAGAGGGGAATTACCATTATGTCTGCAGCTGTTACTTGTTTTTGGGAATATAAGGATAAAGATCACAGAATCAATATCATAGACACTCCAGGCCATGTAGACTTCACAGCAGAAGTTGAGAGGTCGCTTAGGGTACTAGATGGTGCTGTTGTTCTTTTTGATGGAAGAAAAGGCGTAGAGCCACAGTCTGAGACTGTTTGGAGACAAGCAAATAGGTACAATGTACCAAGGATTTGCTTTATGAATAAAATAAACTTGATTGGTGGAGATTTTGAGAAGAGCTTCGGGACAATTAAAGACAGGCTAAGCCCAAAAGCCACTGCAATTAATCTCCCAATTGGAAGAGAAACAGAACTAAATGGATATGTAGATTTGATACAGATGAAAGCATATCAATATGATGGAATAGATTCACCAGATTTAGTAGAAATCGATATCCCAGAAGAAATGAACGATATGGTAGAGAAATATAGGGAGATTCTGCTTGAGAAACTTGTAGAGCAAGAGGACACATTGATGGAGAAATATTTTGCGGGAGAAGAAATTTCAGTTGATGAACTATACGGTGCACTTAGAAAAGCCACTGTCTCAGGAGATATGTACCCAGTAATGGGGGGAGATGGTAGATCAGCAATGGCAAAAACACTTCTTGATTACATTGCAATATGTTTACCATCACCACTTGATGTGCCAGCAATAAAGGGAATTGATCCTAAAACTAAAGAAGAGATAGAGAGAAGCCCAGATGAAAACGAACCGTTCTCATCTTTGGTATTTAAGATTGTAAGTGATCCGCATGTAGGAACTCTTTCATATTTTAGAATGTATTCAGGTACTCTTAAGGCAGGAAGTTATGTTTATAACTCAACCAAAGGGATAAGGGAAAGGGTTGGAAGGCTTGTATTAATGCATGCTGATGATAGAGAAGAAGTGGATATGCTAAGAGCAGGAGATATAGGTGCAATTGTAGGACTTAAAGATTCTACAACAGGAGACACTCTTTGTGATGAGAAAGAGCTCATTATCCTAGAGCAAATTGTATTTGCAGTACCAGTTGTATCTCAAGCTGTAGAGCCAGCTACCAAATCTGATGAAGAGAAGATGGGAGCAGCACTTGCTAAGTTGGCAAAAGAAGATCCTACATTTAAAGTAGAGACTAATCACGAGACAGGACAAACAATTATCTCCGGGATGGGTGAGTTGCATCTAGAAATCATGATAGATCGTATGAAGAGAGAATTTAATGTAATAGCTAATGTAGGTAAGCCACAGGTAGCATACAGAGAGACAATTAAAAATATATGTGAAGAGAGTGAAGGAAGATATGTTAAACAATCTGGTGGTAAAGGACAGTATGGACACTGTTGGCTTAAATTGGAACCAAATAAAGCAGGTAAAGGATTTGAATTTGTCAACGCTATTAAAGGAGGCTCTATTCCTAAAGAATTCATACCTTCTATACAAAAAGGTGTAGTAGAAGCAATGAAGTCTGGTGTAGTTGCTGGATATCCAGTAGTGGATATAAAGGTGACAGTATATGACGGTTCCTACCATGAGGTGGACTCCTCAGAGTCTGCATTTAAAGTTGCAGGATCTATGGCTTTCAAGTCTGGTTGTAAGAGAGCAAAACCTATACTCCTTGAACCTCTGATGAAAGTCGAAGTAGAAATGCCTGATGCAAATATGGGAGACATCACAGCATCTTTGAGTAGTAAAAGAGGTCAGATCCAAGGATCTGAGAGCATTGGAAATGGAATTACTAGAGTTAAAGCATTTGTACCTTTAGCAGAACTCTTCGGATATACAAGTGAACTTAGATCTATCACTAGTGGAAGAGGTAGTGCAAACGTAGAATTTGAGAAATACTCAGAAGTCCCAAAAAGTGTTGCAGAAGAAGTCTCAGGAAGTGATAGCTAATAGTTTGTAAGAACACGGTTATTAAAAAGGGGCTTTGCCCCTTTTTATTTCAATAGAAACACATTGATTTTAGGAGGTCGAGAGAATAGATATAGAGGAGTTGTATTGTCTATCTCATGAAAAGGCCTAGAAACAAGGATTCTTGACACGAGGTATTCTTAAGTCTGCACACACGAAAAGGAGCCTTAAAGACTTAGGGTACGGCAATAATTACATTCCATATATACGAGAGCTTCGCTATAGGACATTGTATGCCAGGATTGGGGTGTGTAAATTATGCTAAGCCTCTTGCATAAATACGTACTTTTTGATAGTATTCAGCGCAGGTTCTCAAGTTGAGAATCTTAAAGTATGTTAATAAACATATTATATATATAAATTATTTATTTTAATATTCATGGCAGACGTATTCGTAAGAACAAAGCCCCATATGAATATCGGTACATTAGGACACGTAGACCACGGTAAAACTACTTTGGTTAGAGGTATCCTAAATGCCCATTCACAAGAGGCCGGTAAAATGATCGACAAGCTCGACAAAGATCCAGATTCAAGAGCAAAATCGTTGACAATTTCTGTTGCACACGTTGAGTTTGAAACAGAGAACAGGCACTACGCATTAGTAGATTGCCCAGGTCACAAAGACTACATTAAAAATATGATCACAGGTGCAGCACAAATGGATGGTGCAATCTTGGTTATATCTTCTGATGATGGTGCAATGCCACAAACGAAAGAGCACTTACTTCTTGCAAAGCAAGTTGGTGTCCCTAAGATTGTTGTTTTCATCAATAAATTCCCAGGTGCAGACGAAGAAATTATCGAACTTATCAAAGCTGACGTTGGAGATCTTCTTAAGAAATATGGATTTGACGAGAAAGCTCCTGTTATTGTAGGTAATGCATTAGCAGCCGAGAAGGGTGAAGAGGAAGGACTTGCTGCAGCAAAAGAACTTATGGCAGCTGTTGACTCATTCATTGAAATCCCTGAGAGAGATATTGAGAAACCATTCCTTATGGCTATCGAAGATGTCTTCTCTATCGAAGGTAGAGGTACAGTAGTAACAGGAAGAATTGACAGAGGTGTTATCAAACTAACTGAAGAGGTAGAAGTACTTGGAATGGGTAGGAAAGATCAGAAAACTACAGTAACCGGTGTTGAGATGTTCAACAAGAGCATGCAAGATGCTCAAGCAGGTGATAATGTAGGTATTCTTCTTAGAGGATTTAAGAGAGAGGATGTAGAAAGAGGTCAAGTTCTTTGTGCTCCAAAATCTATAAAGACTCACACCGAATTCAAAGCTGAGGTATATATCCTAAGCAAAGAAGAAGGTGGAAGACATACACCATTTGTAAGTGGATACAAACCACAGTTCTACATTAGAACAGCAGATGTAACTGGTGACGTAACACTCCCAGAAGGTACCGAAATGGTAGCTCCAGGAGATAATACACAGTTTAACGTTACCTTGGTTGCTGCAGTAGCACTTGAGAATGGTCAAACATTCGCAATTAGAGAAGGAGGACAAACAGTAGGTAAAGGTGTTGTTACAGAAATTGTGAAGTAAATGGTTTGGAGGGGAAGTCTTAGGACTTCCTCTCTAATTAATAAAGTTTAATTTAGCTCTTTAAGATAGAATGGCTGACGTAAATGCAAAAATCAGAGTAAAGCTTAACGGATATGATTCAGTAGTTTTAGATAAAGCCGCAAAAAGTATTGTTGAAACTGCGGTAAGTACTGGTGCTAAGGTCGCAGGACCAATTCCTCTACCAACTAAAACAAGGAAAGTGGCCGTTAACAGATCTCCATTCATCTATAAGAGCTCAGTTGAACATTTTGAGATTGGAACTCATAAGAGAATAATTGATGTCATAAACCCTACACCAAAGACAATAGATGCACTTTCGCATCTTCAGATGCCTGCTGGCGTTGGAATAGATATCGTAACTTAATAATAAATATATGAAAGCTATACTAGGGGTAAAAAAAGGAATGACAAGACTATTTGTAGATGACAAGATGGTACCAGTTACTATCATAGACACATCCACATGTAAGGTTGCCAAAAGAGATGGTGATCAAGTAGAACTTGGTTTACTCAAAGTTAGGCATCCAAGTAAGGCAGAAGTTGGACAATATAAAAAGTTGAAATATGTACCTAGATTTAGAAAGATGTTTACAGGGAAGTTTGGAGAAGAAGTAAGTGTAGGTGATGATGTAAAAGCTGAATTTTTTAGTGTAGGAGAATTAGTAGCAACAACAAGTAAGTCTAAAGGTAAAGGATTCCAAGGTGTTGTAAAAAGATGGGGATTTAAAGGAGGACACAGAACTCATGGTCAATCAGACAGACAAAGAGCACCAGGTTCTATCGGTGCAGGAACTGATCCAGGAAGAGTTTGGAAAGGTAAAAAAATGGGTGGAAGAATGGGAGGCGACCAATTTACAATGAAGGAGAAGAAAGTTGTTGCAATTAAAGATCAATATTTACTAATATCAGGACCAATCCCAGGAACAAAAGGGGATTTGGTAGCGATATATACAGAGAAATAATATGGCAGAAACAAAGAAAACAAATACAACTAAAGAAATAAAACTTAACCCATTGGTATGGGAGGTAAAATTTAATGCAGATTTGGTAGCCCAAGTCCTTTATGTATATCGTAATAACGAAAGGAAAGGAACATCAAGCACCAAAACAAGAGCAGAGGTCAGAGGTGGTGGAAAGAAACCTTGGAAACAGAAAGGAACCGGTAGAGCAAGGCACGGATCTATAAGATCTCCAATCTGGGTAAAAGGAGGTGTAGCCTTTGGATCAAGCAATAAGAATTGGAAGAGGAAAATTAACAAGAAGATGTCTAAGAAGGCAACATGTATGATGCTTTCTCAGAGACTTACGGAAGACTCTGTTGAATTTGTAAAAATAGGCAAGAAAGGTATAAAAACTTTAAGAGAGAATATGATTAAGAGTGCAGGTAAGAAAACCATAATAATCTCTACAAACAAAAATATAGATCTTGCAATTAGAAATGTAGAAAAAATACGATTTGTGGATGTAGACAAAGTAAATGCGAAACATATAGTAGATTGTACGAAAGTATTACTAGATGAAAGTTCAGTTAAGATTTTGGAAAAAAGACTAATAAATGGAAAATAAAAATATCAAATTACAACCAGTGGTATCTGAAAAGAGCTATGCATTAGCTAATTCACAGAATAAATACACATTCTTAGTTGAAGGTGGTATTAATAAGATAGAAATCAGAAAGCTCATTGAAAAAGAATATAAAGTAAAAGTATTGAAGGTAAATACAGTCGTAAGACCAGGTAAACTCTATAGAGATTACAAAACAAATAAAAAGTTTAGAAAAACAGATAGTATAAAAGCCATAGTTACCCTTAAAGCGGGAGATAAAATTGATGAATTCTTAAATATATAACCATGGCAGTAAAATCATTCAAACCAACAACATCAACATTAAGAGGGACAAAGTTAGAAGATAGATCAGATCTTGTTAAAGGACATGGACCAAAAAGACTCTCTATTTCAAAAAACCAGAAAGCTGGAAGAAATAATCAAGGAAGGATAACAGTAAGACATAGAGGGGGAGGATTTAAAAGAAGAATCAGAATCATTGACTTCAAAAGAGAGAAATTTGATATCCCTGCAAAAGTTACTGGGTTCTACTTTGATCCTAACAGAACTGCACATTTAGCCCTTTTACAGTATGCAGATGGTGAAAAAAGATATATAATAGCACCTAAAGGTCTTAAGGTAGGCGACACAATTGTTTCTGGAGAGAAAACAGACATTCTTGTAGGTAATGCAATGTATGTTAAAAACATTCCTTCTGGTACATTGGTCCACTGTGTAGAGAATGAAGTAGGAAGAGGAGCTAGATTTGGAAGATCAGCAGGACAGATAATCATAATACAAGGTATTGATTCCACAGGTAAATATGTACAAATCAAATTACCATCTGGAGAGGTTAGACTTGTTCCAGCGAATGCAATGGCTACAATAGGACAAGTAGGAAATGAAGATAAAGTGAATGTAAAACTTGGAAAAGCAGGAAGAAGGAGAAACTTAGGATGGAGACCAGCAGTAAGAGGTATGGCCATGCATGCAGTACAACACCCACACGGTGGAGGAGAAGGAAAAGGACAGGTAGGAGGTCAAGCAAAAGACATATGGGGCAATAGAATAGGAACACGAACTAGAAGAAATAAGAAAACAGATAAATTCATAATTAGACGCAGAAGGACGAAAAACAGACCTGATGCTAAAAAATAAATTTAATATACTAAAGAATGTCTAGATCATCGAAAAAAGGACCATATACAGACGAAAAGTTGATGGAGAAAGTAAGGAAAGCCTTACAGACCGGAGAGAGAAAGCCAATAAAAACATGGGCTAGACCATCTACAATCACACCAGAAATGGTTGGATTAACAATTGCTGTACACAATGGGAAAACACATACAGAAGTATTAATTGGAGAAAGTATGATAGGACACAGACTTGGAGAATTCTCTCCTACGAGAAAATTTAAAGGACATGCTAAAAAAGGTAAATTAGCAAAAGTCTACGGAAGCAGTGGAAGATTTGAAGAATAATATAAATATATAAATAATGGAAGCCAAAATAAGTAAAGTAAAAACAAAAAATATTGCACAATCAGCACAAAAGCTTAGGCTCATTGTTGATCTTGTTAGAGGAAAAAGTGTAGACGAAGCTCTAGATATATTAGAATTTACAAACAAAAAAGGCAGTCTCTTTGTTAAAAAAGCTATTCTCTCTGGTGTAGCCAATGCAAGAGAACAATATGGAGTTGAAAGTGGGGAATTACAAATTAGAAGTATAACCGTTGATGGGGCACCTGTACTTAAAAGAGGTAGATTTGCATCAAGAGGAAGACACTCAGTAATACTGAAAAGGAGAGCACATCTTAATTTAGAATTAGAAGTTAAATAATGGGAAGAAAAGTCAATCCAAACGCAATAAGGATAGGAATAAATAAAACATGGGATTCTACATGGTATGCCAAGAAAGCTGACTATCCAAAAGCTTTGGCACAAGATCTAAAGATTAGAAAATTAATAGACGAAAGACTACACGATGCAGGAATTGATGTTATAAAAATCTTCATCTCTGCAAAACAGATAGAAATAGAAGTATACGTTGCAAGGCCAGGTGTAGCAATCGGAAGAGGAGGAGAAGGTATAGATAAACTACAGAAAGAACTTAGAAGAATATTGCAACAAGAGGTAGAAGTAAAAATCAAAGAAGTTCCAAAAGCAGACCTTTCTGCAAGAATCATTGCAAGAACAATAGCAGACGGTATTGAAAGACGACAACCATCTAAACTCTTAATGATTAGTGCAAAGGAAAAAGCTATGATGGCAGGAGCAAAAGGCATAAAGATTTGGATATCAGGAAGAATTAACAAAGCAAGTCAAGCAAGAAGAATTAAAGCTACCGGAGGCTCAGTACCAGCACAAACACTAAAAGCAGACATAGACTACGCCGAAGAAACAGCAAAAACAACAGACGCAGGACTAATGGGAGTAAAAGTTTGGGTATATACCGGAGATAAATCAAGTGTACATTCAGAAGAATAATTACCTTTTAAATAAATATTATGGCATTACAACCTAGAAAAAGAAAATATAGAAAAGAATTCAGAGGCAAAATGAGAGGAATTGCTAGTGCAAACAACACCATTGTATTTGGTGACTATGGTATTAAAGCAACAGAAAGTGCTTGGATAAAAGAAAGACAGATTGAAGCTGCAAGAAGAGCAATTACAGGATCTATTCAAAGGAAAGGGAAGGTATGGATTAAAATATTCCCACACAAACCATATACACAAAAACCAACAAACAGTAAGATGATTAGCGGTAAAGGAGATGTAGAAGGGTATGTAGCAGTTGTAAGACCAGGAACTATACTCTTTGAAATGGGAGGTGTAACTGAGCAAGAAGCAAAAGAAGCCCTAAGACTTGCATCTCACAAACTACCTATTAAAACTAAATTTGTAATAAAGAAGGGTATATAAGGCTTGAGTAAAGTACTGAATATTGGTAGAATACTAGCCGTTATAACATTTAATAAAACATAAATGACAAAAGGAAAAGGAAACAAAAAAGAATTAAAAGGTGTAGTAGTTGGAAACAAAATGCAGGCTACTGTTAGAGTTCAAATAAACACTCCATACAGCCACCCTGTATATAAGAAAGTTGTAAATAAAAGAACAGTATTCTTTGCGCATACAGATAAAGAACTAAATGTCGGAGACGAAGTAACAATCAGAGAGAGCAAACCGTACTCTAAGAATGTAAAATGGGTAGTAATTAACGAATAATGGTACAAAGACAGACAATATTAACAGTTGCAGATAACAGTGGAGCTAAGACAGCTAAGATCATAGGTATCCCAGGATACTCCAAAAGAAGAACAGCAGGTCTTGGAGATATTGTTAATGTAGCAGTACAAAAAGCAGCTCCTAATGCTGCACTTAAGCAACACGACGTAGAAAAAGCCGTAATTGTAAGAGTACATAAAGAACATAGAAGAGTAGACGGTACATACATTAGATTTGATGATAATGCAGCAGTAATACTAGACAACAAAAAAGACCCTATAGGTTCAAGAATATTTGGACCAGTAGCAAGAGAATTAAAAGAAAAAGGATTTGATAAAATAATATCTCTCGCCCCAGAGGTTTTGTAATTTAATAAATATAAAAATGAAGATCAGAAAAGGAGACACAATTAAAATGCTATACGGCAAAGACTCTGGAAGACAGGGGACTATAATTGTTGTTGAACCAAAGAAAAACAGGGTACTAGTAGAAGGACTGAATATATATAAAAAGCACCTCAAGGGAGACGGTAAAACAAAAGTATCCGAGATTGTCACAATTACAAAACCAGTATCAATTTCAAAAGTCATGCTTGTATGTCCACAATGTAATAAGCCGACAAGAGTAGGATATAAGATAGACGGAGATACAAAAGCTAGAATATGTAAAAAATGTGGTAAACCAGTAGATACTAAGAAAGAAGAGAAGAAGGAAGTAAAGAAGAAGGCTACTAAGAAGAAAGCAACGACTAAGAAGACAACTGTAAAAAAGAAACCAATAACTAAGAAGACCACGGTTAAGAAAAAAGTGGCAACAAAGAAGAAGGTTACAAAGAAGAAAACTACAACAAAGAAATCTAAATCAAAGAAAACGGAGAAATAATGTCAAGATTAAAAGAGGAATATTACAATAAAATAAGAAAAGAGCTTTTAAAGGAAGGGAAATACCCTAATATAATGGCAGTACCAAACCTAGAGAAGATTGTACTTAATGTCGGTGTAGGTGCAGCAACTACTGATGGTGATGCCATTGAAGAGGTAGTTGAAATACTAACCCTCATATCCGGACAAAAACCCCTTATCAACAAAGCTAAAAAAGCAATATCTTCATTCAAAGTCAGAGAAGGAATGGAAATAGGTGTATCAGTAACACTAAGAGGTGAACGAATGTGGGACTTTTTTGATAAACTTGTAAACGTAGTATTCCCAAGAACAAAAGACTTCAGAGGACTATCTCCTCAATCTTTTGACGGTGCAGGAAACTACTCCATAGGAATTGAAGACCACACAGTATTCCCAGAAATTGATGTAAATAATACACGAAGAATTAGAAGTATGCAGGCAACACTAGTAAACACAGCAAAAGACGACAAATCAGCAAAGATGTTCTTAGATAAATTCGATTTCCCATTCATAAAAGATGTCAACTAAAGCAAAGGAATACAAAGCAAGAGCATTAAAGAAAAAGAGCAAATACGCAACTAGGGTGTATAATAGATGCGAGCTATGTGGAAGATCAAGAGCCTATCTTAGACACTACGGTATTTGTAGAATTTGTTTTAGGAAATTAGCAAGTATGGGTGAAATCCCAGGTGTTAAGAAATCTATTTGGTAAATTTAAATATAAAAATATGAACGATTACATATCAGACCTATTGGCAAGATTACACAACGGAATAATGAGAAAAAGGGAAACAATAACAGTTCCTAACTCAAAAGCTATCATAGCAGTCCTAGAAGTTCTTAAACAAGAAGAAATGATTGAAGATTTTCAAAAAGTTGAGGAAATGATAGAAGTAAAACCAATATACGAAGAAGATGGAAAACCCTTGGTAGAGCACTTTACTAGAGTAAGTAAACCAGGACAAAGGATGTATGTATCTAGTAAAGAACTGACACCCGTGATGAATGGTAGAGGAATAAATATAATATCTACCTCATCTGGAGTGATGACAGGATCTATGGCTAAAAGCAAGAACCTAGGAGGTGAATTAATCTGTAAAGTATGGTAAACGATGTCTAGAATAGGAAACGAACCAATAACAATAGAAGAAGGAGTTACAGTCACAATAAAGGATCGAGTAATTGATGTTAAGGGACCAAAGGGAAAACTTAATATAGAATTACCATTCAAACTCACTGCAGAAATAAAGGATAACGAAGTGCTCGTATCGAGAATTGATGAAGAGAAACTTAGCAAATCACTACACGGAACATTTAGAATGCATATCGCAAACGCAATAGAAGGAGTAAAAAATGGATATGAGAAGAAATTAGAACTAGTAGGAGTAGGATACAGAGCTAGACTAGAAGGAAAGACATTAGTAATGACTCTAGGATGGAATCACCCAGTAAAAGTTGAACCATATGAAGGAATTGAAATAGAGGTCCCAGAAGAAACAAAGATTACAATTAAGGGGATTGACAAACAACAAGTAGGTGAATTTACTGCAAAAATAAGAGGTATCAGAAAACCAGAACCATACAAAGGAAAAGGAATCAGATACGAAGGAGAATATGTAAAAAGGAAAAGTTCTAAATCTAGTTTAGGAGTAGCATAATATGAAAAAAACAAGTAAACAAAAAAGACAAAGAAGAAAAATGCATATTAGAAAAACTCTAAGTGGAACAAAGTTGGTACCAAGAGTGTTTGTATTTAAAAGCAATAAATACTTTTACCCAGGACTGGCAAATGATGACGAGAATAAGGTGATAATGAGCAAAATATGTAAAAAGAATGAAAAAGAGATTGTATCTTTAGCAAAAACAATGTCAAAGAAACTCTCTAAATATGACAAATTAGTATTTGATAGAAGTGGATATAAATACCACGGACTAATCAAACTCTTTGTAGAAACACTTAGAGAAAATAAAGTTAATATATAGTAACCAAAAATGCAAAACAGAAACAATAAAAATCGCAGAAATCACAGAAGACAACCAAGAGGATATGAGAAAAAGACAGTATCTATCCGAAGAGTTGCTAAAGTAACCAAAGGTGGTAGAAGACTCAGATTTAGTGCAATGGTAATAGTAGGAGACAAGAAAGGGAAAGTGGGAATAGGACTTGGAAGAGGAAGTGATACTAGAAGCGCAGTTGAAAAAGGAGAAAGAGTTGCAGTCAAAGCTATGACACCAATTCAACTAATAGGAGACACAATACCACACGAGATAGAACATAAACATGGATCTGCAAGAGTATTACTTAGACCTGCAAAACAAGGTACAGGTATCATTGCAGGATCTTCAGTAAGAGTAGTGTTGGAGCTAGCAGGTATTGAGAATGTATATGGGAAATTACTAGGAAGTAACGACCCTATCTCAAATGCATACTGTACTTTTGAAGCACTACAAGAATTAAGAAATGGAAGAGTCCTAAGAAAAATGAGAGTGATGAGAGAAAGAGTTCAGTGGAAGAAAGATGCAGATGCTGAAAGAAAGACAAAAGAAATTGCAAAAAGAAAAGCAAACAGAAAGAACTACCAAAAGGATAATCGTAAAAAACAGAAGCCTAATAAGAAATTTGTAACTAAACCAGTAAAGAAGGGAGTTAAGAAAAAGCCTGTAACCAAGCCAGTAAAAAAAGAAGTTAAGAAAAAATCCGTAACTAAATCAGTAAAAAAAGAAGTTAAGAAATAATAAGTTAAAGAAATCAAAATATGTATTTACACACCATACCAAAAAGAAATAAGAGAAGGATGAAAGCAAAAAGAATTGGAAGAGGAATTGGCTCTGGAGTAGGAGGCCATACAGTAGGAAGAGGTATGAAAGGACAAAAATCTAGATCTGGACACAAATCCCTTGTTGCCTTCGAAGGAGGTAATACACCATTCTTTAGAAGAATGCCAAAATTAAGTGGATTTAAACCAATAGGCAAGACTGAATATACAGCAGTAAACCTAGATGTAATCCAATCAAACTTTAAATCTGGTGAGACTGTAAATATCACAAACCTTAAGGAAAAAGGACTAATTGGGAATAGAATAGAAGATGTAAAAATATTAGGTAGTGGAGAACTAAAGAAAAAGGTAACCATTGAAGGATTACCAATGTCTAAGAGTGCACAAGAGAAAATCATTGGTGCAGGTGGTACAATCAAGGAATAGTACTATTTAAAAATATCAAATATGTCAAAAATTCTTGAAAAACTCCAGAATATCTGGAAAACAAAAGATATAAGAAAGAAGATACTCTTCTCAATAGGTATTCTCATATTCTACCGTGTACTTGCTGCAATACCAGTTGTAGGTATCCCTGCTGATGCGCTTGTTAAACTCTTCGAAGGAAATGACCTAGGAGACCTCTTGAGCACGATATCCGGTGGAGTCCTTGAAACAGCCTCCATTGTCGCTATCGGACTTGCACCATACATAAATGCATCCATTGTATTCCAACTACTAGGTTCGGTAATTCCTAAGTTAGAAGAATTAAGAAAAAGTGGAGCAGATGGTAGGAAGACAATAAGTATGTACACAAGGCTTCTAACGGTACCACTAGCAATATTACAATCATTCGTTATTTACTCTACGCTAAGAGGATTTGGACTCATTGAACAACTAGATATCCTCCCACTCATTACAATGTCTATGACGCTGACAGCAGGATCTGTAATAATGATGTGGCTAAGTGAATTAATATCGGAAGATGGATTAGGTGGAGGCTCCTCATACCTAATATTTCTAGGTATCATATCTGGAATCCCTGGAACTATAAAAAGCAATTTAATACTAATGGACGAAATACAAACTGTAATATTCTTTGTATTTGCAATAGTTCTAATGGCCTCGGTTGTATATGTAACACAAGCGGAAAGAAGAATAACCACTCAATACTCTAGAAGAGTAAGAGCAGGAGGTGCAAAAGACAGCTATATTCCAATAAAACTTACTCAAACTGGAGTTATGCCTGTAATCTTTGCAATATCTATACTCTCATTCCCACAAATGGTTGCACAATTCTTACTAAGCAAAGACTATAGTGATAAGATTACTGGGATTTCCCAACAAGCCGTTGTCCTTTTTACAAATGATTACTTCAGTAACTCTCTTACATTTATCTTGATAGTGGCCTTTTCATTCTTCTATCTCACAGTAGTATTTAATACAGAGGAATTAGCAGAGAACTTGCAAAAACAAGGAGCCTTTATCCCAGGAATACGACCAGGAAAAAGTACTGCCTCCTACCTAAAGAAAACAGCACTAAGACTAACTGCCGTAGGTGCAATATTCCTAGCTCTAATTGCAATATTACCAAACATATTCATTAGTATGGGGCTAATGACAACCACGATAATGTCGGGTACAGGACTCTTAATTGTAGTTAGTACCGTACTCGATATGAAACGACAGGTAGAATCTATGGCTGTCGTTAGAAGCTACGACAAGTACCTGTAGTATGTTATTATTAACAGTCTAAATTAACGAGCTCTTGTAGATGAAAACAATACTTTTTCATGGACCATCTGGTTGTGGTAAAGATACCCAAGTTGAACTTTTGGAGAATAAATACAACTTTGAAAACATTGGAACTGGAGAAATGTTTAGAGAGATGTATTCCCAAGGAGACATTAAAGCAATTAAAGCGCGTCAATATTGGGTAAAAGGTAAGTTTGTACCAAATGAACTTACATATACAATGCTCAAAGAATGGGTTAAGCAGTTCAATCAAGAGAAAAACTGGGCCTTTATTTCTGTTGTAAGAGATCCTGGACAAATTCCTCTATTCGAAGAAGTTCTGTCTGATGTTAATAGGAAGCTAGACTACTTTGTGCACTTTACGCTCTCAGAGGAGGCCTCGATTGAAAGGATGTCACTACGATGGATATGTGGAAACTGTAATGCTACATATCATGAGAAATACAAGAAGGAGAGTGTAAAAGGTTTCTGTGATAAATGTGGTACACAATTAATGCAAAGGGAAGATGATAAACCTGCAAAAATTAAAATGAGACTCATGGAATATAATAAGACAATAGAACCAATTCTTGCATACTACAGACAAAAAGGTGTATTAATTGAGATTGATGCAAGCCCAAGCATAGAAGATATACATAAAGTCATTGTTGAGAAATTAGGACTATCAACCATATGAAAGAAACAACTGCCAAAATAAACAAAGTAATACTTTTACTCACAATATCCGATGTTTTCTCATGGGGTCCACTCATTATCATATCCTCTCTCTCTGGTATATATCTTGCTCAAAAGCTTGGAAATGATGCTGTAGAGTTTGTAGGTATAGGTACAGGAATATACTACATTACCCGAGCCCTATTCCAAATCCCTGTAGGTACACTTACTGATAAGCTAAAGAATGACAAAGATGAAATCGCAATACTAGTAATGGGTACACTTTTAATGGGATTACCTTTTACTCTCTATCCTTCCATTACTCAAGCATATCAATACTACATACTACAATTTATCTTTGGTCTTGGAGTATCCCTAAATGTTGTGAATTGGAGAAAACTCTTCGCACTCAACGTTGGTAAAGGCTCTGAAGGTAGGGAATATGCTTTCTATGACACTATTCTTAGTCTCTCAACCGCAATAATCAGCATTGTAATCGGACTAATTGCCAATATGGGAGACACCCACTTCAATATTGTACTAATTGGATCGGGAATCATCATGATGCTTGCAAGTATTTGGGTACTACTGATAACTAAGGTTAACGGGAGAAAAAGTAGGGGTTAGTCAGTCAAATATTGAATAGTTATCAAATATTTGGTATCCTTACATCGTTTCCTAGGAAATATCTTGGCAAAGAAGTATAAAACATTCAAAAACCTTTGTAATATACATGAAACTTTGATATAATCACTGGATACTATTTAGTTCACGAATTGCGTTTTTAATGGTCATAGATACAAAGAAAGTTTTTGAATTTGAGGGAGTGGTACAGAAATGCTTACCAAACACTAAGTTTGTTGTAGAAATAGAAGGAGAAGAAGAAGGGAAAAAGTACGAAGTGATAGGATATCTCTCTGGTAAAATGAGAAGATATTACATTCGGATTTTAGAAGGAGATAAGGTTAGAATAGAGATGAGTCCATATGACAAGACTCAAGGTAGAATTACTTACAGATATAAATAAATATGAAGGTAAAAGCTTCAGTAAAAAAAAGATGTCCTGATTGTTACACAGTAACCCGAAAAGGTCGCGTATATGTGTATTGTAAAAAGAACCCTAAGCACAAACAAAGACAGGGTTAATTAATATATATTTTAGAGTTTTAAACATGGCAAGAATTGCTGGAGTAGAAATAACAAATGATAAGAAATTATGGATATCACTCCAAAGTATATATGGTGTAGGAGAGAAAACAGCTAAAGATGTTTGCAAAGAGACAAAAATAGATGAGAATACTATTGTTGGGAAAATGACTGAAGGAGAATTAGACAAGGTAAGGGCATATATAGACAAAAATGTTCAATCTGAAGGAGAACTAAGACAAACGATTTTTAGAAATATCAAGAGACTTAAGGATATAAGATGCTACAGAGGTATTAGACACAAACTGGGTCTTCCTGTAAGAGGTCAAAGAACTAGACACAATGCTCGTACAAGAAAAGGTAGGAGTAGACCTGTAGGTGGTTTAAAGAATAAGTTAGAAAAGAAATAATAAATGGCAAAAACTACTAAAAAGAGTGAAAAGAAGAAAGTACAGAGTGGAATGGCTATGATTCAAGCTACATTCAATAATACAATCATTACATTAACAGATGAGGAAGGTAAGACTCTAGTACAAGGTAGTCCTGCAGTAGTTGGATTTAGTGGAGCTAGAAGAAGTACTGCATTTGCTGCTACAAAGGCTGCACAAGACGCTGCAGAGAAAGCTATCAAGAAATATGGGTTGAAGGAAATCAAAGTATTTGTAAAAGGACCAGGATCTGGTAGAAATGCAGCAGTCAAGGGGTTAGATGCTGCTGGACTTAGAATTACATCTTTGACTGACAGAACCCCTATACCTCACAATGGTTGCAGATCAAGAAAAGCACCAAGAAACTAATATTTTTAATATATAAAAGGATAAAATGGGAAGATATACAGGACCAAAAGAAAAGTTAAGTAGAAGAGAAGGCGTAAACCTATTCCTTAAAGGTGCTAGATCTTTCTCAGATAAGAATGGTTTGAATAGAAAACCTTTTGTACCTGGTCAACATGGTAACAAGAGAAGACCAAGACTCTCGGACTACGGTATTCATCTAAGAGAGAAACAGAAAGTGAAGAGAATATATGGATTAAGAGAAAAACAATTTAAGAATCTTTACGCTAAGGCTACTAAAAGATCTAAAGCTCGTAATACAGATAGAGGTTTAGAGTTTTTAAGACTATTAGAATCAAGATTAGATAATGTTGTTTACTATGCAGGATTGGCTCCATCAAGAGCATCTGCAAGACAGGCTGTAGTACACGGTCATGTATTAGTAAACGGAAAGAAGTTGAATGTTCCTTCTTACGAACTCAAAGAAGGTGACACTGTTGAACTTAAGATGGCTAAACTAGCTCCTGTAGAGAAGCTTTTCCCAGTACCAGAATGGATAGAGGTCAGTGGAGTAAGTGCTAAAGTTGCTAAATTGCCTGTCAGAGATGATATTGACGAGGGGATCAAAGAAAACCTCATAATTGAGTTCTATTCTAGATAATTTGTATATAAAAAAACATGGAAGCTTTTAAAGATATAAAGGTTGTAATAAAAGATGAAGAGGCAAATTTTGCTCTTTTCGAAATATCCCCATTACCAAGAGGGTACGGTCATACACTTGGGAATTCTTTTAGAAGAATTCTGTACTCTAGTCTCCCAGGAGCTGGAATTACATCAATAAAGATTAAAGGTGCTAAGCACGAATACTCTTCAATCGATGGTATTAAAGAAGATGTTCTTAATATAATCCTAAATCTTAAACAAGTTAAGTTCTCAATGAGATCCGAGGAACCTCAAACGTGTAAAATAAAGGTAAGTGGTAAGAAGACTGTTACATCAAAAGACATAGAAGTATCCGCCGATGTAGATGTGGCTTCTGAAGAGATCGAAATTGCTACACTCACAGATGCAGGAGCTAAGCTTAACATTGAATTTGTAGTTGAGAAAGGTGTTGGATACAAAGACGTTCAGAATGTAGATAGAGCAGAAGCAGGTGTAATCCCTGTAGACTGTGATTTCTCACCAATTGAAAAAGTAAGCCTTTCGATAGAACAAGCAAGAAAAGGACAACAGACAAACCTTGATGCTGTACTAATTGGTGTATACACCGACGGAAGTATTACACCTAAGGAATCTCTTCTTGAGGCTTCAAAGATTCTTCAAGAATTCTCAGGGAAAGTTATGATTTCAATGGGTATGGCTCAAAAAGAAGTTGAAGAATTAGCAGAAGCTGCGAATACAATTGATATCGAAGAGGAAGAGGTTGAGGAAGAGAATGAAGTAAACGGATGGAAGATTGAAGAATTACCAATTTCAAAGAGATCTAAAACAGGACTGCTTGCAGGTGGATTCAAGACAGTAGGAGATTTACAGAATGTTTCTACTTCTGACCTTTTGAACCTCCCAGGATTTGGTAACAAATCACTAAATGAAGTTGTTGAACTTTTGAACGAATACGGAGTTAATATTAAGTCTGAATAAGCATGTATAAGAGAATGGGTGTAAAAAAATTAGGTAAGAAGAAAGCACACAGAGAATCTCTGATTAGAAATCAGATGAGATCTCTTTTTGCTGCTGGTATTTTAAGAACAACTACACCTAAAGCTAAGGTTATGAAATCTTATGCACAATCCCTTATCGCTCAGATGAAGAAGAAAGAAATTACTCTAGAGAGTAGAAGAAAATTACAAACTATGTTTGGTAATACAGAATTAATACATAAATCGATAGAATACTCTAAGAAAACTCTAACTGGAGTAAGAATTGTTAAAGTCGGATTTAGAGCTGGTGATAATGCAGAAATGTCTAGAGTAGAATTAATAAATTTCAAGACAAAGAAAAAGACTAAGAAGGTTGTAAAGAAAGAAGAAGAGATAAAGGAGATAGTTGATAAGGATATAAATAAGAATATTGCAAAGAGAAGAGTTTCAAAGACTGGTAAAAAGAAAGTACGTACTGTTAGAAAAGCAAGAGCTACATCTCGATCTGGTCTATAATTTATACTTTTAAAAATATGGAATACAAAACACAGTGGACAAAAAAAGAAGATATCGTTAGAAAATGGCATGTAATTGATGTCAAAGGACAAATTCTTGGAAGGGTTGCTACTAGAATAGCTTCCTTACTAATAGGTAAAGAGAAGCCACAGATTGTCCCTAATCTTGATTGTGGAGATTTTGTAATTGTACTCAATAGTGATGAAATAAAACTAACGAGAGGAAAGGAGAAAAAGAAAATTTACTACCATCACACTTCCTACCCAGGTGGATTAAAGGAGATTAGGTTTGATCAGCAATTGAAAAAAGATTCAACAAGAATAATTGAGCTTGCAGTTAAGAATATGCTTCCAAAGACCAAGCTTAGAGATGGAAGAATGGCTAGAATGTTTGTGTACAAAGATGGTGAGCATCCACATGCTGCTCAGATGCCTGTTGATTATAAATTATAATTTTGAAAATACGTGAGTAAGAAAAAATATACAGAAGGAATAGGACGAAGAAAAACATCTACTTGTAGAGTAAGAATCTATAAAGGTGATAAAGTATCTACAATTAACGAATTACCTATTGAAGAGTATTTCAAAGGTCTTGCTACAGCAAAGGATGTAATCTCAGAACCTTTGGTTGTTACAGAATTGGTTGGTAAATATTACTTTACAGCAAAAGTCTCTGGTGGTGGTACTACTGGCCAGGTTGGTGCTGTCAGACTTGGTCTTTCTAGAGCTCTTTACAAGATGGACGAGAGTCTTAAGGCTCCTCTTAGAAGTGCAGAGTTAGTAACTAGAGATCCTAGAGCAGTTGAGAGGAAGAAGTATAATCAGAGGAAAGCTAGAAAAAAGAAACAATTCTCAAAGAGATAGCCTTTTGTATTTGAAAGTGAAGGAGAGGTGAAACCTCTCCTTTTTTTATTCTCCACTATGCTATACAATATTGTATTAAGTTATTATTCTATTTATATGAAATTTTCACCTAATCTTAAAAAGATATTAAAGATATCACTAATGGCTGTAGGGGGTTTAGCTCTAACACTCATCCTATGTATCGGAGTGATGTATCTATATCTTAATACAACTTCGTGGCATTCAACTAATGTCGGTTACATGGAAGATGGTATGGGAGGGGAAGTCTTTGAGAGATCCCCATTTCCACAAGAAGTTGGACTTATGGAAGAATCAACCATGCTTAAAGGAGCTCCTGCTGGTGATGACTACGAACTTACTACTGTAGACCGAAAAATACAAAAAGGTGGTAGTGTGAATATGAAGGTTGAGGATTTAGATGAATCATATGACACAGTCTCTGGAATCCTAGGAAGTTACAATGGAGAATTAACAAATAGCTATGAAAGTGGCGAGGGGAATGAGAGATATGTATCTATGACACTTAAGGTAGAATCAAAATATTTTGAAGAGATATATGCAGAGATTAAGGAAATGGACGGAGAGGTAATATATGCTTCATATAATACAGATGATGTCACAATGACATATACAGACCTTGAATCAAGGCTAAGAAATCTAGAAGCAGCTGAAGAGCAATTAGTAACACTTCTTACAAGTGCAGAAGATGTGACTGAAACATTAGCTGTTTACACAGAATTAACAGGAATTAGATCTCAGATAGAGGTGATAGAGGGGCAACTAAAATATATGGACAGTCAAGTAGACTACTCATATCTAACAGTATCTCTGTCTTTAAGTGATACAGGGATGTCTGTAACAGATGATGCATGGAAACCTTGGGGTGTAGCAAAGATTGCTTTCTCTTCCCTAATATCTTTTGGTAAAGGTATAGTAAATATATTGATATGGGTAGTGGTATTCTCACCACTAGTTGGTATTGTTGTAGGAACGGTACTTCTTGTAAGTAAGAAAAAGGGTAAGAAATAGTGGTATAATTCGATGCGCAAGTATTCTGGATGGTTGCGCCTAGATGATAGGTGAGGAAAGTCCGGACTCCGTAAATGGAACCAACGAGAGTTGGGGGGGAGTGATCTCTCGGAGAAAAGGGCAACAGAAAGTTATACCGCCCAGTTAGCACTGCTCGCTGATTGGGTAAGGGTGAAATGGTAGT
>JAIORF010000014.1 GCA_021108295.1 bacterium
TCCCTGCTGTATAACTCAGATTCGTCCCACCATCTCCATATATTAAACTCCCTGTAAAACTGTCTTCTGCTTGTGCATTGTAAACTGTTTGTTCTCCATCTATACCTATCTTCCCATTTATATCCAAAGCATAGCTAGGAGTGGTATCACCTATCCCCAATCTATTAGTAGCATCATCCCAGAACAAGTTAGCATTATCCTCTGTTACTAGACTACCTGAAGTAAATAGTAATGATCCTGCTGTGTATGCTGCTGGAGTGTCTGTAAGAGCTAGGAAGGTTGTGGCTCCACTATCATTACTCCAACTCAATGTTCCACTACCATTGGTAGAGAGTATTTGTCCATTTGTCCCATCTGCTGTTGGGAAGGTATAATTCCCATTGAAAGTAATAGCTCCTGTATTTGATGATTGTATTCGTATATTACCCTGACCATCTGCAATGATTACATTATTACCTAAAGAAGGTGCCAACCCTATTACATCAGCTCCAATTATTGTATTGTAGTTTCCTGTCGAAATTCCTCTTCCTGTATTGAAACCTATTGCTGTGTTTTGGATACCTCCTGTTACATCACGTAGAGCATAACGACCACTAGCAGTATTCTGAGAGCCTGTTGTAGTAGAGTAGAGAGACGCATAACCAACGGCTGTATTCTCATCTCCTGTTGTATTAAGACGAAGAGCTGCTGAACCAATAGCAACGTTCTGAGACCCTTCTGTGTTAGCATAAAGAGAGCGTTGACCAACAGCTACGTTGCTATCTCCTATTGTATTAGTATAGAGAGATAGTTCACCAACAGCTATGTTGTTATCTCCTGTTGTGTTAGAGTAGAAGGATTGGTAACCAGTAGCTGTATTGTGATATCCTGTGGTATTAGTAAACCCAGAACCAATACCTACAAAGGTGTTGTGCCACCCCTCATCTCCTGCTGTATTACTTAGATTTGTTCCACCATCTCCATATATTAAACTACCTGTAAATCCATCTTCTGCCTGTGCGTTGTATACAGTTTGTTCTCCATCTATCTTTATCATCTGTGATATATCTATATCTCCTCCACTCTCTATCTTTAGCCTCTCCGTATTGTTTGTAAGGAAGCTCAAAGCAAAAGCATCCGTATTACCCAATGTCCTATCTGCTCCCCCTGCTTCTCCTCCATCGGAATATTCTGCAGATCCTGCTGAACTTGACCACGTTAATGCTCCACTACCATCGGTAGTCAATACTTGATTGTTTGTACCATCGGATGTTGGGAAGGTATAAGCTCCATTGAATGTAATAGCTCCTGTACTTGATGATTGGATTCTTATATTACCTGCACTGTCTGCAATGATTACATTGTTACTTAAATCTGCAGTTAATCCTGTTACATTTGCTCCAATTATTGTATTGTAATCTCCTGTAGTAATACCCCGTCCTGTATTGTAACCTAGTGCTGTATTTTGGAGACCTTCTGTTACATCGTAAAGAACATCATAACCACTAGCTGTATTACGATCCCCTGTAGAATTTGAATGAAGTGAACGATTACCACTAGCGGTATTATAGTCTCCACTCGTATTAGAATAGAGAGCACTTGGACCAGTAGCAGTATTTCCATACCCTACGGTATTAAAATAAAGAGTACTATTACCTATAGCAGCATTCGAGTACCCAGTAGTATTGGTGTAAAAGGAGTCCTCACCAACTGCGGTATTGGAGAAACCTGTGGTATTAGCAACTCCAGAATCAATACCAATAAATGTATTATAATAACCTTCAGTTAATATCATATGAGACAGGTTCGTTCCACCATTCCCATATATTAAAGACCCTGTAAAACCGTCTTCTGCCTGTGCGTTGTAAACAGTTTGCTCTCCATCTATCTTTACTGTCTGTGATATATCTATATCTCCTCCACTCTCTATCTTTAGTCTCTCCGTATTGTTTGTAAGAAAACTCAAAGCAAAAGCATCTGTATTACCCAATGTTCTATCTGCAGTTCCTGCTTCTCCTCCATCTGAGTAATCTCCTCCACCTCCCGCTGCTGACCAACTCAATGCTCCACTACCATCGGTAGACAGGATTTGACCGTTTGTTCCATCTGCTGTTGGGAAGGTATAAGCTTCATTGAAGGTAATAGCTCCTGTACTTGACGACTGGATTCTTATATTTCCCTGCCCATCGGCTATGATTACGTTGTTACTCAAATCAGCAGTAAGTCCTGTTACACTAGCTCCAAGGATCGTATTGTAGTCCCCTGTGGTAATCCCTCCTCCAGTAGCATGACCTATCGCTGTGTTCTGGAAACCTTCTGTTACATCGGGAAGAGAGTAATAACCAACAGAGGTATTGCGATACCCAGTAGTATTATCGTTAAGAGTTTGGTAACCAACGGCCACGTTACTATGTCCCGTAGTGTTAGTATAAAGAGCAAGAGCACCACTAGCTATGTTGGAATCTCCTGTAGTATTGGAACGAAGAGCAGATATACCCGTAGCTGTGTTATAACTCCCTGTGGTATTGGAATAAAGAGAGTCTGCACCCAAAGATGTATTAGAGTCTCCTGTGGTATTGGTATAGAGGGCTCCAGCACCAGTAGCTGTATTGTGATATCCTGTGGTATTAGCAACTCCAGAATCAATACCTACAAAGGTATTGTAATATGCCTCGAAAAAGCCTGTATGACTTAGATTTGTTCCCCCATTCCCAAATATTAAACTCCCTGTAAACCCATCCTCTGCCTGTGCATTGTAAACTGTCTGTTCCCCATCTATCTTTATCATCTGTGATATGTCTATATCTCCTCCACTCTCTATCTTTAGTCTCTCCGTATTGTTTGTAAGGAAACTCAAAGCAAAAACGTCTGTATTACCCAATGTCCTATCCGCCCCTCCTGCCTCTCCACCATCTGAGTAATCTCCCCCTCCTAAATTTACCCAACCACTACCATCGTAAACTTGTAAAGCACTCTCTGTCGTATCATAGTATACAGAACCTGTAGTAGTTGTAATCCCTGTGGAGTTAGCAGAATTATAAAAATCAAAAGAATCTAGAATCGACCCTTCAGCATATTCAGATCTAATAGCATAGGCAGAAGCATTAAGGGTTGTCCTTGTAAAAGTCTCCGTATAAGAACCAGCACCCAAAGGTGCAAAGCGAATTTCAATATACAAAACATCAAACTCACTTATTACCTCCTCTATCGAATCACAAGTACCATCACTACACTCAGAAGTGGTAGTCGGAGAAGCATCAGAACCCAATTTAAGGTTAAAGACACCTCCATGATCCCCTATTTCAGTATTACTAAACGTCTCTGTAAGATACAGCGTCCCTGCTGTAGCGGCACTGTAGTAAGCAACCTGAAAATCACAAGTATCAGCACCTGCAAGTACACAGGCAGGGGTACCAGTAACTACATTGAGACCTTCATGACCAGAATCATTTCTAACAATTTTCCCTTGCAAAGCAATCTCATCAGATCCAACAGCGTAAGAAATACTTGAGAGTGATAAAAAGTACACCACAGATAAAGTCAGAGAAATGACAAGCGAAATGGTTATTCTTCTTCTATTAAGGCAGTTTTGTTGTATCATATGCAGTACTAATTTCTACTTTGGAGTCAACTGAACACAAAGACTCCTCTATATTCATTAATAATACACCATAGGACACTGATAATCAACAGTTTTTCACATAATTAAGCACCTTGTAGTAACTAGACTATAATGTTTACAATTCTACCATCAACATATATAAATTTCTTAATGGTGGCACCCTCTAAAAAGGTTGTTATCTTCTCATTCTTCTCTACAATCTCTCTCACCTCATCTTCACTCATCCCCCTTCCTATTGTTACCCTACCTCTAACCTTACCATTTACCTGTACTGGAATCTCTAAAGTATCCTCTACAAGCATCTCTTTATCGACTTTTGGCCATGCTTGATTATTTACCAGACTATTATGACCTGTTATATCCCATAATTGTTCTGCAAGATGAGGCATAATTGGAGAAGATATAGTAATTAGTGTTTCTAGATCTGCTTTACTAAAGGTCTTGGAGTTATAATTATTATAAAACTCCATAAAGGCTGCTATTGAAGTATTAAACCTCCAATTGATAACACTCTCCTCTATCTTCTTTACTAGCCTATTAACACCAACTCCTACTTCTTCACTACTCTGCTCACTAGACTCCCAAGCATCTTGGATAAAGGCAAACCATCTCTTGACAAACTTATTAACCCCTTCAATAGTCCTAGTATTCCACACTACATTACCATCATAGGGTCCCATAAACATTAGATATGCGCGAGTTACATCTGCACCATACTCTTCTATCAATGTATCAGGACTAATCACATTACCACGAGACTTAGACATCTTCACTCCATCTTCACCAAGCACTACACCGTGTATAGTACGTTTTTGATATGGTTCTGGATCACCAACTACTCCAATATCATACAAAAACTTATGCCAAAATCTTGAGTAAAGTAAATGGAGCGTAATATGCTCAGAACCACCTTCGTAGTGATCAATTCTCATCCAATATCTATCTAATGCTTTACTAATAAGCTCGCTATCGTTGTGAGGATCACAATATCTTAAGAAATACCAACTAGAACCGGCCCAATTAGGCATAGTATTTGTTTCCCTCTTCGCAGGCTCTCCACATTTAGGACATGTGGTATTAACCCAATCGGTAATATTAGCAAGTGGGGACTGTCCATCTCCTGAAGGCTCATATTCTGCTAAAACTGGAAGCTCTAATGGCAAATCTTCCTCTTTAAGAGGAACAATACCACATTTCTCGCAATGAACTATAGGAATAGGCTCTCCCCAATATCTCTGCCTAGAGAAATTCCAATCTCTGAGATGGTATCTAACCTTAACTTCGCCAATTTCTTTCTCCTCAATATACCTACCAGCCTCTTTTTGAGCATCCGTAGTACTAAGACCATCCATAAAGTCCGAATTAAATACAACTCCTTCATCTGTATATACTTTTTCTACGGACTCTATCTCTGATCTATCTCCATTTAGATCCTCAATTACTCTAATTACAGGAAGATTAAACTTCTGGGCAAATTCGAAATCCCTCTTGTCATGCGCAGGTACTCCAACCACCATACCTGTACCAACTGTTGTTAGAACAAGATCTGCAACATAAATTGGCAGTCTCTTTCTACTTATGCTATTTATACAATAAAGCCCAGTAAAGGCACCCGTTTTCTCTCTAGACTCATCTAATCTCTCAATTTCACTCTTATTCTTACTCTCCTCTATATATTCCTCAACACTCCCTCTATTCTCCTCTGGCATTTGCTCCTTTAACCTCTGCAATATCTCATGCTCTGGTGCTACAACAACAAAGGTTGCACCAAATTGAGTATCTGGCCTAGTAGTTGACACTCTTACAACCTCCTCCGCACCCTCTATCTTGTAATCAATATCATACCAAGTCTTCCTACCTATCCAATTCTTCTGCAACGCCTTAACACTGTCTAAATACTCTACACTATCAAGATCATCTATCAACCTATCTGCATACTCTGTAATCCTCAAAACCCACTGTTTAAGCTTTTTTTGCTCTACAGGAGTATTGCACCTCTCGTGCTTACCATCCACTACCTCTTCATTGGCACAACCAGTCTTACATTTCGGACACCAATTGATTGGCATATCGGTCATATATGCCAAATCCTTTTCATAGAGCTTCAAGAATATCCACTGCGTCCATTTGTAATATTCTGGATCCGTGGTATTTATCTCCCTATCCCAATCAAAAGTTAATCCCAATCTTTTAAGTTGTCTTCTAAAGTTATCAATACTTTCTGTAGTAATCTCTTGTGGAGGTCTTTTTACCTTAAGAGCGTAATTTTCAGTAGGTAAACCAAATGCATCCCAACCAATTGGGAACAGCACATTCTGCCCCATCATACGCCTTAATCTCACTACAGCATCTGCCATAGAGTAGTTTCTAGTATGCCCTATATGCATACCAGGACCCGATGGGTATGGTAATTCTACTAATTGGTAGTACTTTTCTTTATCACTAAGCAGGTCTTGGGCACTATACTCCATTTTAGAAAACCACTGCTCTTGCCACTTAGACTCAAAGTCTTTTGGGTTGTACTTTTTACCCATACCACTTTAGTAAAATATTAAATATTATCTATTGTACAAAAAATGCTTTAGAAAGGGAAGTTTTATCTTGGGAAACATTGGTATGAAACAAACACGAGAATGTATACAAAATTTGGACCTGAGGGGAATCGAACCCCTGACCCCATCGCTGCCAGCGATGTGCTCTAACCAGCTGAGCTACAGGCCCATTAGTTATTGGACTCAACCGGGATCGAACCGGTGACCTTCGCATTGCGAATGCGATGTTCTAGCCAACTGAACTATGAGCCCATTATATCACTACCAATTTGTATAGTAAATTGGATTTATCTGAGTACCATAAGCACTACCCCTTCTTAACTCGAAGTGTAAGTGAGGACCAGTAGAACGACCCGTTGAACCTAACTGTCCAAGAGATTGTCCTCTTGATACAGACTGCCCAGTTCTAACATAGATATTCTTTAAGTGAGCATACCATGTGGTATATCCATTACCGTGATCCACCTGGACAGACCAAGCGTATGAAGAACCTCCATATGTAGAACCAAGAGGAGGACAAGTACCGTAACAACCAGCAAAAATAATTGTACCTGAAGCTGCCGATACAACACTTGGTAAACTCCTATCCGCGATATCGATACCTCTGTGATACACCCCTTTGTAATATTGCGATATCCTAGCACTACCACCCGCAACAGGCCAACCTAAGAACCTTCCAACATTAGGATCCGGAGAGCCTACATTTGTACCAGATCCACTATAATTAGAAACATAAGACGAAGGAGTACTTCTTGCTACAACCACAGGTTTTGGAGCAGGCATCTTACCTTCTGGGATAAAGAGGTCTGTACCAGCCACAAGATTAAATGGATAATCTAACCAATTAAAATCGGCAATAGCTTGATCATTAGCAGTATACTTCTTAGCCAGACTACTCAAAGTATCACCCTTTTTAACTGTAATTAACACTCCATCTGATGGAGGGATATCTAATGTTTGACCCGGCTTCACCAAATCTGAAGACAAGCTGTTGGCCCACTTAATCGTCTCTACAGTAACTCCCCAATCTTGAGCAATGCTACTAAGAGTATCCCCTGTTTTTACAATATACTTCTCCACAGCTCTTCTCTCCCTATCCTTCGGAACTGCAGTATTAAGTGTAGCATTCATAACCAAAAGGTCTGTTTCTGGAATATCTATATAATCTAAATCTTCAGCATTGACACTTTGTATATTTGGTGTCCTATAGAAATAAGCCAAAAGGATAACAAAGATTAGGATTATAGAAAGAAACTGCATAGAAGATTTAATAAAGTCTCCTCTACCCCAAAACAGTCTTCTGATAAAGACGCCTTTCCCCTTCTCTAACCTACCACGAAAGATATCAGAGATCACAGAAAGAATAATAAGTGACATTCTAACCCTAGAAGATACATATTTAACAAAATCTACAATAAAACCACCAATACCTTGGTTACTTTCCAATTTCTCATATACTCTCAAGAAAAACTTTCTAATTTTGAAGATTAGAGGTTTTGAGGAGATATCTTCATCCAAGAAAAGCATATCATTATGCTCAGCACTATTTCTAGCTAAACGAATATCTCTGAAACTTAGACCGGATATGTTTTTTGATAAATCTTCCTCTATAGACATATAAAGATAGTTTTAATTTACAACTCTATTATACCAAACTTAGGCTTCGTGCAAAGTTGCTAGAAATTCTTCATTATCTTTCGTCTTTTTAAGCTGTCCTATCAGTACTTCCGTAGGGTTCTCATTTTGGTTCAACATCTCCAACATTCTTCTAATTCTCCAAGATTGATTCAATACCTCCTTGCTAAGAAGAAGCTCTTCATTCCTAGTACCAGAGGATACGACATCAATAGCAGGGTAAATTCTTCTGTTTGCAAGATTCCTATCCAAGTGAAGTTCCATATTACCTGTACCTTTAAACTCTTCATAAACCAAATCATCCATTCTACTACCTGTCTCTACAAGTGCAGTAGCGATGATTGTTAGACTACCACCCTCTTCGAAGTTTCTAGCAGCACCAAAGAATTTCTTAGGTGGATACAAAGCTGCTGGATCAAAACCACCGGACAATGTCTTACCAGATGTAGGCATAGTAATGTTGTATGCTCTAGCAAGTCTAGTAATACTATCCATTAGGATAATGACATCTTCTCCCCATTCAACCATTCTCTCTGCTTTTTGCAATGCCATCTCTGCAACCTTACAATTTTGTTCAGGTAATTCGTCAAAGTTAGAAGCAAATACTTCACCCTTAACAAATCTTTTCATATCTGTTACCTCTTCTGGTCTCTCTGCGATAAGAACTACCATAAGTTTTGCCTTAGGATGATTCTTAGCGATACCTTCTGCAACATCTCTCAATAGCCATGTTTTACCAGCTTTAGGGGGAGATACAAGCATAGCTCTTTGACCAAAACCAATTGGTGCAAGAAGATCAATCATTCTAGTTGAAAGAATGTCGGCTGTTGTCTCAAGTTTAATCTGCTCGTTAGGAAATATTGGCGTCATCTTCCTAAACTGAGGTCTCTTAGGAGCCTCTGAGGCTGGCTTACCATACACGGTATCCACCCTAAGAAGGCTTAAATACTTTTCTTTGTCTTTGGGTAATCGAGCAGGACCGGAGACTGCATCTCCGACTTTAAGACCAAACTTTTTAATTTGTGAACCTGATATATATACATCGTTCTCTCCAGGAAGAACACCATCTGTTCTTAATACTCCATGAGAACCATCTTTCTGAACTTCAAGCAATCCTTCTACAATGATGAAACCATCTTTTTCTGTGTGTTTTTTTAGTACTTCAATAAGAAGTTCTCGCTTTAAAAGCTCCATATAATTCTCAAGCCCTAGTATTCCTGCTTCTTTTCTTAACTCAGCAAGACTCATACTCTCGTAATCGTGAATGTTCTTTGATTTTTGTGCCATATCCTTAATTTGGGAAATTTAAACATTTAGACATGTTGTCTAAAACTCTTTAGTATAACTGAAGGAAATCTACTAAGTCAATACTTTTGAAAAGAAAGGGATCGGTACTGCCCCAACCGACCCCAGTCTCTTTCCACTAAAAGTGTAGTGAAGAGAAATCGACGTGTATCTTTCGATACTCCCCATCTTCTCGTCCTTAGACTCAGATGTACTTATGGTACCCCAAGCCTAGGGACGAAAAGACCGGTCTCTTAGCCTTATCCTTTTGCCCAGCAGTGTTTTTGACACTCCAGACAAAGGGATAAAACTAGGATATCCACATCGGTTTTTAAAGATAGTAATAAATTATACATCCCAAGACCATAACTGTCAACCCTATATAATCCGTCCACATACTCGCATAACTGCCCTCTGATTGTTCCCCCTCTCAGTATTTAAGCATTAGTCTGTCAGCTTTGTTACAATTGTTTGCGTAACTGTGGCGTGTGACGTAAAGGGTGGGTAACTATATCGACAAAAGTCTCTCTACAGCTGCTCACATTTTCTTTTTTAAAAAACTTAAACGAGCTTAAAGTTGTTTTAGATAGGAGATTTTCTTGACCTCCAAATCTTTCGTTTTCTTAATATTGCAACGCCCTATTACAGCGTTTTTGTACCCTACTCTTCCAGATTCTTTGAGCACACCTTCCAAACCCCAAGATCCTCTAATCTCTCCTGTTAGTCCAATCTCTCCAAAGTATACTGTATTTTTATCCAATATTACATCTTTAGAAGCCGATTTTATGGCTGCACATATAGCTAAATCTAATGCAGGGTCTGAGATATTGAGACCTCCCACTACATTTACATATACGTCCTTATTACCCAAAAAACAGTTACCTCTCCTACTAATTACAGCGCATAACATATCAAGTCTTGGCTTCTTAATGCCGTTTGCGACCCTTCTGAGTGGTCCAGTAAAACCTCCTTCTTCCCTTTCAGAAACCAGCGCTTGGACTTCCACAAAAACAGTTCGAGATCCTTGCAATACAGCACCGATTGCACTTCCAGATACTTTATGATTGTCTTCTAAAAATACGAGGGACGGATTGAGCACCTCAGTTAATCCTTTAGATCCCATCTCAAACACCCCTATCTCATTCGTGGAACCATATCTGTTTTTCATACCTCTTATAATGCGGTACTGATTAAATTTTTCCCCCTCTATATACAAAACACAGTCGACTACATGTTCCAATATTTTAGGTCCAGCCACATCACCCATTTTATTTATCTGCCCTACGACGATTACAGGGGTTCCACTTTGTTTGGCAGTTCTTGTTAGAATTGTTCCAGATATTCTTACTTGAGATGTACTTCCTACAAAACTTCTAGATGCCTGTGAAGAAATACTTTGGATAGAGTCTACAATTACTAAATCGAAGTGCTTTTCATTGATTAGGGTGCTAATAGCGTCAACATCCACACTGTCAGAGACAGAGAGTTTGTTGAATTTACTAGAGGACTTCCCACCAGTTACACGTTCTAGCCTAGAGTAAAGTTGAGAGGGTGATTCTTCACCACATACATACAATACATCCTTGTCTTGATTGATTAGATTAACTGCTACTTGTAGTAGTAGTGTTGATTTCCCTACTCCGGGTTCACCACTAATGAGTACCATCTCTCCTTCTACAAATCCTCCTCCTAGTACTCTATCTAGTTCGGAGAACGTTGTACTTAGGCGATTAATAGCTCCTTTTTTACTCGAGGGCTTACTTCCTACCTTGGTGATTGGTTTGTATTGGGCTGGTTTTCCACTTCCTACTTTATTAACATCTGTGATCTCTTCGAATTCTTCTAGTGTTCCCCATTGTCCACAGGTAGGACATTTTCCTGCCCATTTAGGGTATTGTGATTCACAGCTAGAACAGATGTATTTCATATGTTTATTATATATGAAAAACGTTTAGTTTGAAAAAAAGGAGTTAATGAAGGGGGTGGAACTAGGGGGGAGGGATTGATTGGATTACCAATTGAAGGTAATTATGGAAAATGTTACTATGAGGACAAAGGCGTGAAAAACAACATCTCTGAGAAACTGATTTGCTTCTCGCTTTTTACTCACCTCATTGTCGTCTGGTAAGAGGGCAACCCTCTTAACATACTGGACATAATATCGAACCATTAATATTATCACTAAAAGCGATAATATTAAAATTTGAATAGTTTGTTGCGAAAAAAAATGTTGAATATTTTCTGACATGTTTATTTCTCCTTTACTTAATTCCCCCACCCCTAGTTATTAATGATCTTTTATCTATGATTAAATCATAAACAAAAAGAAAACCCTTCTAAGACCTTCTTTCTACCTACGATTATAATTGGAAACAGCAGTTTCTATTACCTAACCACTCCATTATACAATACTATGGGGTGTTAATCAATCTAGCACAATTACCTTATCCTCCTCTATACCTAGCTTAATTCTCTTAATACTACCCTCTACCCTATTCTCCAAGAGATAATCCGCTAGAACATTCTCTACACTATCCTGAATTAACCTCCTCAAAGGCCTAGCCCCATACTCTTCACTAAAACCCTCCTTCACTATATATGTAACTAACTTTCTATCTAGCTTTACCTCAATATTTTGATCTAAAAGCCTCATATTTAACTCCACTACGAGTAACTTAACAATCTTTCTAGCATCCCTCCTATTGAGTGCCCTAAAGATAACTACATCATCCAACCTATTGATTAACTCCGGCCTTAAAGTCTTCTTTAACTCAGAAATTAGGGAATCTTTCATACTGTCATATGCCTTATCTATCTCCCTATCACTCCTCTGCCCATTACTGCCCACAAACCCCAATATCTTGTCCTTCCTAATCTCCTCCGCACCAATATTGGAGGTGAGAATGATGACGGTATTCTTGAAATTAACACTCCTACCCTTACCATCTGTAAGATGCCCGTACTCAAGTACCTGGAGTAAGATATTTAGGACATCAGGATGAGCTTTCTCTATCTCATCAAACAGAATTACACTATGAGGATGCCTACGAACCTCCTCTGTAAGCCTACCCCCTTCCCTATATCCAATATATCCAGGAGGTGAACCAATCAGCTTAGAAACACTATGGCCTTCCATCATTTCACTCATATCTATTTGTATTAGTCTGTCCTCATTACCAAACAGTTCTACGGTTAAAGCCTTTGCCAACTCACTCTTACCAACACCACTAGGACCTAGGAAGAGAAACGATGCCCAAGGTCTACCCTCATCTGAAATACCTGTTCTAGCACGCTTAATTGCACTTGAAACTACCCCTACAGCCTCATCTTGACCAATTACTAAACCATTTAACCTCTTCTCTAAGCGTAGAAGAGAAGATTTTTCCTTACTACCAAGAGTGTCCAAAGGGATACCTGTCCATTTCGAGATGATGGCTCTTACATCATCCACATTGACCTTGTTAACAGCATCTTTCTTGCTCTTATTACATTCCTTTTCCAATTTCGCCATCTCCTTCTCTAACTTCTCCTCTTCTTTGTACAATTTCTCTGCCTTCTCCATATTACCTTTAAAAACCATACGCTCCTTAGATGCTCTAATACTCCTTAGTTTAGTTTCTATTCGAGAAAGACCTTGATATCCAGATTCTATCTCTATTCTCTTAGTAGCACACGCTTCATCTAGTAAATCTATCGCCTTATCTGGTAAATATCTATCACTTACATACCTATCAGACAACTTTGTAGCAGAAAGTAGTGTACTATCACTAATATTGATATTGTGATGTTTCTCTAGTATGACCTTTACATTTTTCAGAATCTCAAGCGTATCCTGTACAGAGGCTTCTTCCAACGTTACTGCTTGAAACCTTCTAGCTAAAGCACTATCTTCTTCGATATACATAGTGTATTCCTCAGTAGTAGTTGCACCTATACATCTAAATTCGTCCTTAAGTAGTGCAGGTTTTAGTATTGACGCTATTTCAGAGGAACTTCCTGGCATTCCAGAGGAGAGAATATTGTGTATTTCGTCGATAAAGAGAATTGTATTGCTATCCTCTATCACTTCACGAACAATTGCCATCATTTTCTCTTCAATGTCTCCTCTCATCCTACTTCCTGCGATTATAGAAGCTACATCAAGAGATATAATATGCATATCTCTTAGAGATTGTGGTACTTTACCGTCTGCAATTCTTTGAGCTAGACCTTCTACTAATACGGTTTTTCCTACACCAGCCTCCCCTACAATCAACGGGTTATTTTTATTCCTTCTACTTAGTATTTTGATAACATTATCAAGCTCTTCCTCCCTCCCAATTACTGGATCTAACTTACCTTCTAATGCAAGTTCTATAAGATCTATACCAAGATCTTCTACAATTCCACCTCCATCACCATGAACTTTCATCCTAATATTAGGTTTTGAGAGTATCCCTATTGGATATATTGCATATTCCCCTAGTTTTTTTCTAAAAGTCTTAATATTTAGCTTGTACTTAGCCAAAAGCTTGATTAAAGGTGTCTTGCTACTAAGTATTCCAAGCACAATATGTTCAGTACCTACATATACATGAGAGAACTTATTAGACCAATCATATGCTCTCCTTAGTATATCCCTTGTACTCTCACTTAAGACAAGTTCACCACCCCTACCATTTACCCTTGGGATATCTATATCTCTCCCATCTAGTAATTCGCTCAATATCTTATCAGAGGATATGTCCATAGCATCAATCGTTCTTCTTGCAAGAGATGTTCTATTTAATAGTATACCTATCAACAGACTTTCTGGTGTTATTTCACTAAGTTTGAAGTATTTAGAAACCGCATTTGCATTTCTAAGAGACTTTTTTGCATTCTTACTTAGTCTGGATAGGACGTTTTGTTTAGATTTAACAATATTCTTCATACCTACATTATATCAAATATTGAAAAATTATGGGATAAAAAAGAGGAGTATTTCTACTCCCCCTTTCCCTTAACTAAGTAAGTATATATTACTTAATCTCTTCACTAATAGCGTCACTAACTGCTTCAGTAAGCTCTTCTTTAGTAAGTTTAGGCTTCTTCTTTTTGGCCTTCTTCACTACTTCTTTACCTTTTTCCTGATCAACAGCCTTGAGACTTAGACCAAGATGTCTTTCTGTAGAAGAAATTGATAAAATCTTCACTTTAACCTCTTGACCGATAGCTACAATATCGCCTGGACTTTTAACAAGTTTGTCAGAAAGCTCAGAGATATGGATAAGACCGTTAAGGCCTTTACCAATTCTTACAAAAGCTCCATACTGTACAACTTTTTGTACTTCACCGTCAACAATATCACCAACCTTAAATTGAGATATAGCTTTAGCCCATGGATCCATTTGTAATCTTTTGATAGAGTAAGCTACCCTCTTTCCAGCATCAGAAATACCAATTACCATAACCTTAATTGGATCTCCTACCTTGTAGAAAGCACCTACATCCTCTACCTTGTCCCATGATAGCTCGGATAAGTGAACAAGACCTTCAAGACCTTGAGCATTGATAAAGATACCGTAAGGTGTAATACCACTAACTGTACCTTCCAACTCATCTCCTTCTTGGGTCTTTCTTAGAGTCTTCTCTCTTTGAGCAGCATCACCCTCTTGGGTAACTCTCTTCTCAGAAAGAATAATTCTGTTCTTTTCTCTATCCAACTCTATAATACGAGTCTTAATTTCCTCTCCTACCAAAGCATTTAATCTTTCTTGTACTTTAGAAGATATATCCTTTCCAACCTGTCTTACACCACTAGCATATACTCTAGTAGCATCAAGTTGAGAAGTGGGGATAAATCCCCTAATTCCTTGACTAATCTCTACAATTAAACCTCCGTTGTTAGCCTCTACTACAACAGTTTCGACAATCTCACTCTCCTTCTTCGCCTTTTCAAGGTTAAGCCAAGCACTAGCCTGTTGAGTTCTTCTGATGGATAGGACCAACTGTCCTTCATCATCTTCTGGTTTAACAACATAAACCAACACCTTTTCTCCAGGTACTAACTTTGTCCAATCAAGGGTATCACTCTTTAATTCTCTTCCAGCAACAATACCTTCAGACTTGTAACCAACATCGACGATTACTAAACCATCTCTGATGTCTACTACAAGACCTTTAACTATATCACCCTTGGAAAATTGTTTTATTTGTTTAGATGTATCCTCAAGATACTGATCTAATTGTGAATACATATCTTTACTCACATTTTTTTTTACATTTGCCATATGGTTCTCCATATTGATATATTATCCCGCAGTATAGATAGGTATATACGAATAAAATTAGTTAACTGCAAGGAGATTATAGCAAATAAATGAAGACTTATGAAGTTTTTCTTGCATGATTTTCTATTTTAATAGAGTTTTGGTAATATTAAATACAGTTTTAGTAAAGATTGTTATATCTAAACAAAAATATGAGCTTTTTAAATGAATTAGAACAGTTAAATCTACCCTTAGGAGAATTTGCGATATTTGGCAGTGGCCCAATGGCTATAAGGGGGATTAGAGAATCTAATGATATAGATATTATTGTCAAACAAGATTTATGGGATAACCTAGTTAAAAAATTCCCTACATCATTACATGATAATCCAGATTATTTTGCAATTGGTAATATTGAAATCATGAAGTGTTGGTCTGATTTCGATATTGATGAAATGATAGATAATGCAGAAATAATCGAAGGTTTTCCTTATGTACAACTGAAATACGTTGTAAGATATAAGAAACAAATGATGAGAGAAAAAGACATTGTAGATCTAAAACTTATTGAGAAATTTTCTAACAATTAAAGATATCACACACCCTTCCTCATTTTATACCTACCATAAAGTACAAAATACAGATTTATCTTATACCACACCTCTCTAGGATAGATTTTTTCTAAATCTTTGGCTATCCTATCCGGATTATCACTTTGAGTTAAACCAAATTTCTTTGCCACCTTCCTAACATGTGTATCAACTGCAATACCTTGATTTGCTTGATAGAGATCATTAAGAAAGACATTTGCCGTCTTATACCCCACTCCTGGTAATTCCTGCAACAAAACGAGATTCTTAGGAGGATTTCCCTCATACTCATTCACCAATATCTTTGCTGTATTAATGATAAACTTAGCCTTATTATTATAATAATTAACACTACCTATCAATTTCCTAACTTCATCAATATTTGCTTTAGCTAAAGCACTAGCATCAGGAAAACTCTCAAACAATTTAGGTGTCACCCTATTAACCTGCCTATCCATAGTCTGCGCAGAAAGTATTATGCAAACCAAAAACTGAAAAGGACTTTCCCAATTCTCTAACTCTGTTTCAGCATTAGGAAAAAGCTTTTCAATATCACTCAACACCTTCATTGCATACTCTTTTTTATCCAAAAACTGCTACTTTAAATTTATCTACAAAATCCTTGTTAAGATAGTATTCCATAAGGTCTAAACACTCTGGATACCTCTTTAATAAACTTCTGAACTCCCTTAACACCTCTTTGTCCTCAAAAGTGACTTTTTTGCTATGTAATGTAATATATTTACTGATTTCTATTCCCTCTTTATAAATGGTCTCCTTATCACTCTCTCCCATCGCCTTGTAATATCTCTTAACCTCTTCCATTTCTGCGATATCAACACCATACATATCCCTTGCAATATCAATAATGTCAAAAATCTCAAATTTGGCATTCTTACTACCTACAAGCTCCATTCTACTATCTACTAATTCCCTAATATCGGAATTAATATCTTCTCTTTTCCTCCAAATACCATTTTCCTTAGTTAAAACCTTCTCCCACCCATCACCTACCAACTTTGCAAATTGATTATAAACAAAATCAGCCATCTCTTGTATTTCTCTTACTTCATACTTATCAGCATCATCTGATCTAGAAGGTTTCCAACCCCCATCACCATGACTCGACTGAAGATGAATAACACAATTGGTTAGATTTAATTTCTGGATCATCAGTTGGTCAGCCTCGAAACCTAGCTTCACTAATTCTCTAATATCTTTCTTTGTAATACTTTTTACTCCTCCTAGTCCATAGGCAATAGTCAATGCGTTGCTATACGGGCTACGATCAAACAGTAAGACACCCTCCTTCTTCTTTGAACCCCTTAGAATTGATTCTAGAGCCTGAAGTCTATCTAGTACATACATCATCATTCTTATCTCTATTTCCCTTTTTGTACCAACAATTTGGTTAAAACTTTCAATATCGTCAACACCATGTTTAAGGAATAACCTTATTACACTCCCTATTGGACTAGCATATGAAGGAAAGCAAAGTTGTAAAACCGGGATATTCTCAGACATCAATTTTGTAGACAGCTCATAGGTAGCATCATTTTTACCCACCTGATCTCCTCCCTCGAAAACAATAGATTGGAACTTCATAAATAGCCTATATTAAATTACCCCTACTCACTAAAGAAGGATAGCATTACTTACAAAAAGGTTCAACTCAGGTTTAGAAAGAATATCTTTCATAATCATTCATGCTCGCAACAAAAACCCTCACGAAAGAGTTTGTCGAATATGTACAACTCTTTTATTCTACCCTTCCCCCTTCTGCCCCACCTGTTCAAATATTTTTGGTACATACTTGCATTCTCAAACTCCCAAAAATACAGTTTCCGAACGAATCTGTACCAATCTTGTTATCACGACCATTATACGTAACATAATGAAATGGTCGGGAATGCACCAAAAACCCTCCTCAAGCCCATAGTCTCCACTCATTTTCTTGTAGTATAATGAACCACCATGACAAAACTCTTCATCTTCGATTACGACAACACCATAGCACATCGCAAATCTCCTGCTAGCCCAGAAATTATCTCTTCACTTGTCCGATTGCAGGAAAATCACGACATCGCAGTCCTGACTGGAGATAGAACATACAAACAATTCAAAGATTGGGTTGTCAAGAAAATGCCTAAATCCAACAATATTCTTCTTTGTACTGAATATGGAAATATTGTGTATAGGAAAGACCCTTGTTGGACAAAGATATATCATGCAACCAAGTTCAACACATCATACAAAGGTGAAATATTACAGCTATGGGAAAGGCCTTGATCATAGGGAATATGGCTTAGAATTGAACTGGGAGGACCAAATTGTATACAAGGAGACCCTACTTTCGATAGAATGTTTGGGTAAGAACACCAAAGCTAACAAGAAGGAGTCTTGGGATCAGGATATGAAGAAAAGGGTAGAAATAGTTAAATATTTCAAACAAAGACTATTTTTTGATATTAATATATATGTTACTGGAAAAAATACCATAGATTTTGTCGAAATTGGCAAAGACAAGGGTAGTAATATTTCAAGACTTTCGAAATTGGTTGATATTGATTTAGAAAATATTGAATATTTTGGTGATGAATTCAGCAAATATGGTAATGACTACCCTATTTTGGATATAGGGGTAAGGATACATAAGGTGGAGAATCCTGACGAAACCCTCGCTATTTTAGAAGCTCTCATATAGACAAAAATAAAGCCACTAACAAGTAGTGGCTTTACAATCCTGGCAATGACCTATCTTCCCAGAACCTTGCGGTTCAAGTATTTTCGGCGCTAAAGTGTTTTACTTCTGAGTTCGGGATGGATATCAGGTAGTTCCACTTTGCTACAATCGCCAGGCAACAAGTATCAAAATTTTAATACCTCTTGCCTGACGGTCTTTGCCTAAGCAAAGACTTTCAGGACATTTAGTTCTAAAGAGCGATAGAGTGTTTATACACTCAAAATTGAATAGAAAGGCAAAGACGAAAATGAAAGCTTTTGATCAATTAGTACTCCTCGGCTAAATATATTACTACAATTACACCTAGAGCCTATCAACGCAGTAGTCTCCTGCGGATCTCACGTGTAGTCTAGCTACACAAGTATATCTAATCTTGGGATGGGTTTCGTACTTATATGCTTTCAGTACTTATCCCTTAACAACGTAGCTACCCAGCGATGCTCTTGGTAGAACAGCTGGTGCACTAGAGGTTATCGCACCCTGATCCTTTCGTACTAAGGGTCAATTCCCTCAGATATACAACGCCCATACCGGATAGAGACCGACCTGGCTCACGACGGTCTGAACCCAGCTCACGTGCCACTTTAATGGACGAACAGTCCAACCCTTGGGACCTTCTTCAGTCCCAGGATGTGACGAGCCGACATCGAGGTGCCGAACCTTGCCGTCAATATGAACTATCGGGCAAGACTAGCCTGTTATCCCCGGGGTAGCTTATCTCCGTTAAACAACTGCGATTCCACATTCTGCAGTAGGGTCACTTGAACCTACTTTCGTAACTGCTCGAGGTGTCCCTCTCACAGTAAAGCCTCCTTATGCTCATGCACTCTTCATCCGATTTCCATCCGGATTGAGGAGACCTTTGTGCGCTTGCGGTACTTTTTAGCAAGCAACCGCCCCAGTTAAACTGCCCACCATGCACTGTTTCACTACTAGATAATAGTAACGGTTAGAAATAAAGCAAAGAAAAAGTGGTATTCCACTGGCGACTCCCTCATCTCTGACGAGACGAGATCATAGTCTCCCACCTATTCTCTATATCCAATGCCCTATTTCAATGCAAAGCTGCAGTAAAGCTCCACGGGGTCTTTTTGTCCTGGTATGGGTAGGCCGCATCTTCACGGCCATTTCAATTTCACCGAGCGCGCTGTCGAGACAGTGGAAGAGTCGTTACACCTTTCATGCAAGTCACTAATTAAGTGACGAGGTATTACGCTACCTTAGGACCGTTATAGTTACAGCCGCCATTGACCAGGGCTTCAGTCGCCTGCTTCATCACCGTTAGAGCACCGAAGTGCATCCAACAGACGATTAACAAGCTTCCTTAACCTTCTGGCATTGGGCAGGTGTCAGCACTTATACATCCTCTTGCGAGTTTGCAAGCGCCTGTAGTTTTGATAACTAGTCGCTCCTCCCTATTCTGTGCCACCTTCATTACTACAAATATAAATACTCATAGTAGAAGGCCCCCCTTCTTGCGAACTTACGGGGTTAATTTGCCGAATTCCTTAACAACGCCTCACTCGTACGCCTTGGTGCGTTTACACCAGTCTACCGGTGTCGGTTTGCGGTACGGTCACCAACATTTTCTTGTTTGTCCGAAGACAAACATAGTTAGAAGTTTTTCCCGAAGATTTAGTCCAACAAATCGGCTTCCCGAAGGTCACCTTTGTATCACAACTCGCTTTCATCTACCGAAGTAGACACGTATTCCCGGATTTACCTGGGAACACTTACTTGTTGCTTACACCCTAATCCAATAAAGGGCTTGCATTTCCAAATCCTTGGCTCCATCACAAAATGTTAGTGGTACAGGAATATTAACCTGTTGTCCATCGGATACGCTTTTCAGCCTCTCCTTAGGACCGACTAACCCATGGTTGACTGACATAGCCATGGAAACCTTAGACATTCGGCGAGCAGGGTTTTCACCTGCTTTACGTTACTCATTCCTGCATTCTCACTTCTATACGCTCCAGCAGCTCCTCTCGGGCCACCTTCACAGCTATTTATCAACTGCTAAGTTGATCATGTATAGAACGCTCCCCTACCACCCATAACATCCGTAGATGTAATAAATTTACGACTTCGGTGTCTACCTTCAGCCCCGCTGAATTTTCGGCGCAGAATCTCTTGACTAGTAAGCTTTTACGCACTTTTTAAAGGATGGCTGCCTCTAAGCCAACCTCCTAGCTGTCCAAGAAACTCCACTACCTTTCCCACTCAGGTAGAACTTGGGGACCTTATTCGATAATCTGGGCTGTTTCCCTCTTGACGGTAGGAACTTAGCTCCCTACGTCTAACTGCCATAATATACACAATGGTATTCGGAGTTTAACTGGATTGGGTACCCTTTCGAGCCCCAGACCCAATTAGTGCTCTACCCCCACTGCTTAAATTACGACGCTAGCCCAAAAGCTATTTCGGGGAGAACCAGCTATCACCAGGTTCGTTTGGCATATTACCGCTAACCACAAGTCATCTCATAGATTTGTAACTCTAACGAGTTCGGGCCTCCATAATAATTTCTTAAAACTTCACCCTGCTCATGGTTAGATCACCTGGTTTCGGGTCTCGTGCATGCAACTAAAGTCGCCTTATTCAGACTCGCTTTCGCTTCGGCTTCCCAATAAACATGGTTAACCTTGCTGCACACAACGAACTCGCAGGATCATTCTTCAATAGGCACGCCGTCACAGCATATAGCTGCTCCGACTGTTTGTAAGCACACGGTTTCAGTACTATTTCACTCCCCTCTCCGGGGTAATTTTCACCTTTCCCTCACGGAACTTGTCCACTATCGGTCGCAAAGAATATTTAGCCTTACCAAGTGGTTTTGGTAGATTCCCACAAAATTTCACTTACTTCGTGGTACTCAAGAAATCAGAAAGACGTCTATATATTTTCGTATACGTGACTATCACACTCTATGGTATCCCTTTCCAAGGATTTTCTACTAATATATAAATCATATCTTTGTTAGTTTACCGACTAACACTCTAACTCTTACAACACCCATACCGCACGAGCGGTAACTTACGAGTTCAAATCCATCATCATCGCAACGCGACTCAAACTTCATTTTCCTCTTACACGATATAGGTTTAGGCTCTTCCCGTTTCGCTCGCCACTACTAAGGGAATAAACTTTTGTTCTCTTTTCCTGCAGTTACTGAGAGGTTTCACTTCACTGCGTACCCATCTTACTAGCTATTAATTCACTGTAAGACGACTAGGTATGAACCTAGCCAGGTTACCCCATTCGGAAATCCTCGGATTATAGCTTGTTTGACAGCTCCCCGAGGCTTATCGCAGCCTACTACGTCCTTCATCGGTCCTTTGCGCCAAGGCATTCACCGTATGCACTTTTTTCGCTTTCGACGAAATTGCCATTTCTATTCAATTTTTAATGTACAAGTCAAAGATTGAAGATTTCTCTTCTCTCTTTGTGAGTGGTGGACCTGAGGAGAATCGAACTCCTGACCTCATCATTGCAAATGATGCGCTCTAGCCAACTGAGCTACAGGCCCGAATCTATGGTGGGCGCACCAAGAATCGAACTTGGGACCTCAGTCTTATCAGGACTGCGCTCTAGCCAACTGAGCTATGCGCCCATGCCTTCTTGATCCAGAATGTAAAGAACTAACTTCTTAAATGATGAAAAGTGGTAGGAAATCGGGTACTCCTTTGAAAGGAGGTAATTCAGCCGCAGATTCCCCTACGGCTACCTTGTTACGACTTAGCCCCAGTTATAAGCGTTACCTTAGTTGCCCCACTGTAAACAGCAAGACACCTTCGGGTATCACCTACTTCCATGGCTTGACGGGCGGTGTGTGCAAGACCCGAGAACGTATTCACCGCAGCATGGCTGATCTGCGATTACTAGCGAATCCAACTTCATGTGGGCGAGTTTCAGCCCACAATCTGAACTGAGATCGGCTTTTTAGGATTAGCTCCGCCTTACGGCTTGGCTGCCCGTTGTACCGACCATTGTAGCGCGTGTGTCGCCCAGGACATAAGGGCTATGCGGACCAGACGTCATCCCCTCCTTCCTCCCCGTTTTACCGAGGCAGTTTCCTAAGACACTTGTAACATAGGATGGGGGTTGCGCTCGTTTCGGGACTTAACCCTACATCTCACGACACGAGCTGACGAC
>JAIORF010000066.1 GCA_021108295.1 bacterium
TACCTTGCCTTTATGGCATGGCTTGGATGACCAGAGTGCTTTAGTGTTGCCATCAATGTAATAACAGGTGAAAATGTTATCTGAACCGTTTCTACTGCTCCAGAAATCAATCCAAAACTTTGCTGTGGATTCTATCAAATCATCTGATATCCGGAGGTATTTCAACTCCCTGATATGCTTATCTATAGTTGACGCTTTGTAATTTATGCCGCATAGGTATTGTAATGCATTACCTCTCGGATTATCAACACTTCTGGCTCTTCCGTTCGAAGTAACCAGAGGCAACGAAAAAAGGGCCAGAATGCGTCGGAAAATAGAGTTTTTAGATAATGAGAATATATCCATTGCAGCAAACCTTTTATCGCCTATTTTTTCATCTAATGACTTGAATCTCGATTCTGTTACTGAGGGGGACTTATTATATTCAGAAGTGAACTTACCTTTTGAGCGTAGATCAGTATGGTCTTTCTCCAATCGTGCACTATTCTCAAACACCCCAGACTCTTTCTTATCTTTTACGCAATGGCTAATTGAATCGGTAATCGCATCGATCAAACCGGTCCCAAGCGCAAGAGCAATAGGTATCTCAGCGGCACCAGATTCACCTATTGAAATATGATTGCTCTTCGGACGAACCCAACTCAAATCATTCTTTCTACGGAAGTCCTTGATGGTTGTGTTTGAGATGGTAATTTCAAACCTGTTTTTAATCGCATTCTGGATTTGTGTAGTTGACATAGACAGATTGTGTTCAAGCAACCCAATTACAAAATTTTTCATGTCATCAGTAAATCGCAGGTTATTTCCTTCACATCTCTGATCAGACAAGCCTTCTATACCCTTTTCTTTTAATATTTTCTTGTAAAGGTAATATTGCGCCTGGCTAAATGGTGCTCTTTTTTCTTTGAAATATTGATTGATCGATAGGGGTGACTCTTCCACATTTTTCATAACTTGAAGTATCATGGATGGTCGGCTCTGCGGATTGTGGGAAGTCACAAATAGATGAACGTGATTATAGTATATAAATCTTCTCTAATTTAACTTGCCGATCGAATGGTAATTGCCGAAACTCATGTATAATAAGTTATCAAGGAATTTTATTAAATAATGTACCAAGTACAATGCTAATACGAATCATATAATTTTTTTCAAAAATACGCCATGCAATATATATACATACTAACATCAATAAAAACAAAATAATAACATAATTTATTAAAGAAAATCCTACCAATAATAACATTACGAAAAACACAATAGAAATATTTGAAAAAAATTCATAGTAATAATATAATTCATTATTATAAAGTATAAATTTTTCATTGTCTATGATTGGGAAATAAAAATACCAGTTAAATTTTTGTGGTTTATCCTTTCCGTTTTCTTTAAAAAAAGATTTGATTTTTTCTTGTTCTTTTTGTTTTATATTAGGGTTATGAGTGAAAAAATTTTCGATTATATGTTTGTTAACTATTCCATATATTTCGTTAATATCTTTAAATTCTTTTTTGCGACTATATATCAACTCAAAACATTTCGTTATAGTTAGATGCTGGATTCCATCAATGATTATACCAAAAATCGTTCCTATTATTATGGTAGCAATTATAATTATTATAAGTGCAATATAATTAGTTTGTGGTTCTGGTATCGTACTACAAAATTCATCGATTAAATTGCCTTTTTCATAATAAAAAAACCATATCAACACTAAAAGCATAAATTCAAACAAAAAACCTGGAAATACATGTGACATCATTTTACTGAAGCTAAAAGATGAAAGAAAATCAGTCATTTCTTAAATCGAACCCCAATATATGTTGGTGGCTCATATTATTTATACTTGGGGTATAGTGGGGTATAGCTACGTAACCATAGCGTTAAGTTAGGCTTGTATGGTTTTTAGTAACGAATTTACTTCTTTTGTCCTCATCTTCCAGAGCTGCACAACACCTGCCAGGATAACAGGATCAGGATATCTTCCGGAGCTGCACAACATGTGCCAGGATCTAAGGCTTGGACATCTTCCGGAGTTGCACAGCTGCAGCACAGATAGTGAACCTGGGTATTTTTGACTATCCCCGCAAAAAGGTAAAGTAAGGATTTTGATCTAAACGTAGGTATTTTTGGGCAATGCCCAAAAAGTAAAATAAGTGGGCCACTCCAATTACTCATCAGTTGATTTTTGCTTCAACCACATGATTTCCTGTTTCAAATTGAGTGAGTTCTGTGGTCGCTGAAATTCAAACTTCACTCTAGATATATTGTTCCAGTTTATTGATTATTAATGGATATCTTCCAGAGGTTGCACAGCTGCAGCACAGATAGTGGAACTGCGAGGATCTGTAAGGCATGGATATCCTCCAGAGGTTGCACAGCTGCAGCACAGATAGTGGAACTACGAGGATCTGTAAGGATCTTAATTTCACGCTTAATTTCTCACCGAATTTTCAAATTCATTATAAAAATTTTTAAGGAGCACAAACCGGCACATTTTGTGCTGCACATAAAAAACATAACGTGTAGAATCATACTAAAAAATACTAAAATAATTTTCTATTAAGGGTACCGCCGAGATTTGTCCGTAAATATACGCTAAAAGGTTAAGCATTCCGTTTTTTGTCAAGTTTGCTTTTTTTGTGCTGCTGACAGTTTCTTCAATCTACGTATCAACTTCAAACTTTCTTTCATCAGCAAATTTTAGAATTTCAAACTGACAATCCCAGAAGCTGGTATTGATTTTTCTCTACTTGAGCATATCATCCCGATTAAATGGAATAAAGATTTGGTGAGACAAGTTTCCTTAGAGTATATTTTCGGACGAATCTCGGCGGTACCCTAACTCCGGAGGATATCCTGATCCTATCTTCTTGGCAGGTGTGGTCCTGCAGCTCTGGAGGATATCCTGATCCTATCTTCCTGATAGGTGTGGTCCTGCAGCTCTGGAGGATATCCTGATCCTATCTTCCTGATAGGTGTGGTCCTGCAGCTCTGGAGGATATCCTGATCCTATCTTCCTGATAGGTGTGGTCCTGCAGCTCTGGAGGATATCCTGATCCTATCTTCCTGATAGGTGTGGTCCTGCAGCTCTGGAGGATATCCTGATCCTATCTTCCTGATAGGTGTGGTCCTGCAGCTCTGGAGGATATCCTGATCCTATCTTCCTGACAGGTGTGGTCCTGCAGCTCTGGAGGATATCCTGATCTTATCTTCCTGGCAGGTGTGGTCCTGCAGCTCCGGAGGATGTCCAGTTAAGAGGGTATCACCCTGATTTCTACGTACATGTACGCTAAGGAAAAAAATTAACATCCTTTTTGTATACCAATAAATAGAGCCACTTTTTTTATATAAATTTATTTTTCATTAATAATTATCTATAAATCTAATATTATCCTAAAAACGATTTTTTTATCATTTTTGTGATAAATTTATACAGATCACTTTCACAAAACGGCATTTAAAAATTAACATTATAAACTAAATTAATTTGTTCTGCTATGTGTTTGTTTTTTCGTTTGTTACATACTATATAGGAATATGCATATTTGTAACTGCAAAGGTAAGATGTAACGTAAAAATATGTATTTATAAACATAGCCTTATAGTAATCGGGTTAAAACAAGTCAATTAGACAATGAAAATTAGGTTTAAAGTATTACTTTATTAATAAGCAAAATCTATCAAAAAAAAGGAAAATTAATGTGTATATATAGAATATATACACATTTTACAGGTTCTCAGATTTTTCTTAATTTGTTTAAGGCGTCAAAACAAAAGTAAGACGTGATGGTAGAAATTGTTAATGCAATAACTAATTGACTTAACTTAAGTAATGCCTCTATGTATATATTTATCTCGATTATATTACTTCACCTCATAGAAGTTGTCGAAAAATTAATTAGCTAACTGCTAAATAGTATGGCGTGATATATAATATTGCAGTAGCATATATCATGCTTAACTTTTTTTCGTATGCAACACACCAGAAATATTTTTTATAACTGGTGTGTCATCATTACCTTCTACATAACATGTATATGTAATTGTACTTAAATGACACGGTATTATTTTGTAATTAGAGTAAAAACATCAAATAGATTACTATATGCATCTATATGTATCAACTAAACCCTCTTAAACCCTCTTAAACCCTATGTATTCCCAAATGTGACAAATTAACCCTTGCACCTTCAAGATATCCAAGTTATTAAGCCCATGGGGTTTATCTAATCAGCTGGATAACCTTCCAGATCCTGCAGCTCTTCTAGATACTCCGGAACTATATACAACCTTTTTGTAGCTAATGGTTTTTCGTGTGCATGTGACCTTTTTGAATATTCTGCGGAACTGTATATAACTGGATATCCTGGATATTGATAGTTGCTTAATTATTTGTTCATTATTTGGAGTGCACTCTACCAAAAAGCTTATAAGATTGATAGATCAATAATTTATTAATGTCATTACAAAATGAAATAGACGAAAAATCAAAAGAAATACAGTCAGATGGATACCCAATGTCTTTTGGTGAGTTAATAAGCTTATATAAAGACCAAGAATTGGATATTCATCCAGAATTTCAACGATTTTTTAGATGGAGTTTGCTTCAAAAAACAAAACTAATAGAATCCATTCTTTTAGGAATTCCATTACCACCTATTTTTGTTTCTCAAAGAGACGATGGAGTTTGGGATGTAATTGATGGTTTACAAAGATTGTCAACAATTTTCGAATTTGTTGGTGTCTTAAAAAACGAAAATGGTGAAAAATACCCCCCTAGTAGGTTAATGAAAACCAATTATCTTCCTTCTCTAGAAAAAAAAGTGTGGGAGTCTGATGATCCTGAAAATTCATTTACATCAACGCAAAGATTAGAATTTAAAAGAGAAAAAATAGGTATTCAAATTGTTAAAAGAGAAAGTGATCCAAGTATAAAATATGAACTTTTCCAAAGAATAAATTCATTAGGTACTAGGTTATCTGATCAAGAGTTAAGAAATTGCCTTCTCATCATGATGAATAAAGAGTTTTATTATTGGTTAGATGATATTGGAAAGTATGAACCATTTCTTAATTGCCTTGTTTTAAGTGAAAAACTTACCAACGAACAATATAATTTGGAATTGGCTTTAAGGTTTATAATTTTTAAAAACGTAGACATTAGAGATATGAAAGGTTTTGTATTTTTATCTGAATTCTTAACTGAAAAAATGAATGAATTTGTAAAATCATCAACTTTTGATAAAGAAAGAGAAAAAGAGATTTTCAAAAACACTTTTGATTTATTAAATGAAACATTATCAGAAGATTCATTTAAAAGATATAATTTTGATAAAAACCGTTTTGAAGGAAAATTTCTTTTATCTTCATTTGAAGCAATAAGTATTGGTATTGGTTCAAATATAGATAGGTGGATTGAAAAAAAATATGATGAAAAATTGATTGGAGATATATATGAAAGAGCGAAATCTCTGTGGTCCAATACGACATATACAACTAATATAGGGAGTGGGAGCAGTTTTAACACACGGATTCCTGTAATTGTTCCGTTGGGAAAAGAGATTTTTAAACCATGAAGATTCAAACTGTTGAAGAATTAGCAGATTATCTTGCTTCAGATTTAGGATGGAGAAAAAAAGAACTTACGTTTATAGTAAATTCAATAAAAGTTGAATATGAAAGTAACATAGATATTCAATTAAGAATTGGTACTGCAATTCTTTACGCACATTGGGAAGGATTTATTAAAAATGCAGGAAAATATTATATTATATATGTTAAGCAACTTGGATTGAAATATGAAGAACTTAATGATAATTTTGTTGCTCTTGCATTGAGAAGTAAATTTAATGGTTTAGAAACAGCCAAAACTAGTAAGCACACTGAATTAGTAAGGATTTTAATTAATGACTTATCAAAAATGGCAATTATTCCATATTACGACGTAATTAATACAAAATCAAATTTAAAATGGCCAATTTTTAAAGAAATATTAGATACATTAGGTTTAGAATATTCATTTTATATGACTAAAGATAAAATGATTAATAAATTAGTGAAAAACAGAAATGATATTGCACATGGACAACGTGTTTATTTTGATGAAGATGAATTTTTTAATATGTATAGAGAAGTAATGAATATGCTCGATTATTTCAAAGAACAAATTATTCAATCTGCTTTAACAGAGAATTTTAAACGAGATTAATTCCTGATTTTAAAAAAACATATCAATAGATTATCATTCAATACCTAAAATTAACAAAGGAACTGGTGGATTATTTCTACCATGCCTTAATACGTTATATACTTCTCCTTCATAATATGCTACACCTGACGACATTTCAGATTGCATTGATTTTGTGGGTAATATTTCAAGTCCTAAGTTAATTACACCACCTGAATAAAATAACATATGTTTTACAAATAAGTCATAAGCAACAAATGAATATTTTCCAAATTGAACTTCTACTGCAATTTTATCTTTGACAAAATCTGTTTGATTATAAGAAAAGATTGGTTCCTTTTCTCCATGCTTTATTAAAAATTCTTTTTGTTCTTTAGCAGGCATAGAGATACATTTTTCCATTAATTTCCTGTCTAACGTTATATAATATCGGTATCTACCTTCTTTCCAATTTTTAGCTCTAAATTTTTCTTCAAATTCTTTATTAAGATTAATTGGACTGTAGAGCATTTTTCCTTTTTTGGACTTTTCCTTACTTCTTTTATTTTTTAATTTTTCAGCATCTATGCTTGTAATTACTTCAATTATTTCATCATACAAACTTTTATGATGAACTATCAAATACTCTTCTCCATTAAGATGTGAATATTTTTGAGCTATTTTCATTATTACTCTCGTTTAACCACTCTTTGGGTATGCGTGCTATTTTGTCTTTTGATGATGGCTTATGTATAGGCTTATTGATTGGTCTAAGCTTCAATGATCCATTATGGAATTCTTTAAATCTTTTTTTAGCAATATTTACATATGTTTGTTTTTTTTCAATACCTATTACATTTCTATTATTTTTTATTGCTGCTATTAAGGTAGAACCTACACCGGCATATGGATCTAAAACCCAACTTTCTTTTTCATTAGTTAGAGCTAAAATACATCTCTCAACAAGTTCAACTGGATATTGACAAGGATGTTCTGTTTTTTCTGGATGATTAGATTTAACATTCGGAATATTCCACAATTCCTTGTCCCAATCTCTAATTATTATTTCCCATATGTCAGATGGATTTTTTCCTTTAGGATTACCAGATAATTGTCCCTTTTTGGGTCCTTTAAAGTGTCTTTTTCCGGGATACTTAGCAGGAATTCTTACATCATCCAAATTAAAAATATAATCATCAGATTTTGTAAACCATAAAATGGTTTCATAACGTCCTGAAAATCTGTTAGATGCGTGTAATCCATGTCCAAAATGCCAAATAATCCTATTTCTTAATTTTAACCCATATTTTTTAAAAATTTGATAATAAAAAATATCCAAAGGAAATACTTCACCTTTATCCACATAATTACCTATTTGCCAGCAAATACTTCCGCAAGATGAAGTTACTCTAACCAATTCTTCTATTACTTCATCCTGTTCTTCAAGATACTTATCGATAGATTTGTTTACTTCGTATTCTTTTCCAACATTATATGGAGGAGAAGTAATAATTAAATCAAATTTGTTATCTTCAAATTTTATCAGATTTTTTAAAGTATCACCTGAAATAATTTTATAATTTGGTTGAAATTCATCTTCTATTGATGTTATCATTGTCCTTTAACTTCCTTAATTCCACTCGCTAGTTCATATTATTTTCTATCCATTATTAGCATATAAATTATACTATAGGTTCTTAAATAGAATGGCTTGCATCATAGGTAAATCTCAATGATCTTGGTGCATCCATGACTTTATTGATTTCGGTGACACACTGAAAATCATAAACGAATTGAAGGAGCAAGATTGATTAAGATGACAAACACAGCAGAGCACAAAATTCAAACATGGAATAAAAGGAAAGATAGATGTGACCAATACAGAGCCGCTGCAGATCATGTATGTCCTTTTTGGCAGTCGCAAAGATCAGCCAGGTAAGTAACTTTAAATATTATAAGTAATATTTTTTCATGGGGGTGATTGTGAATATGCAAAATAAGGCTACTGTTATAATAATTGAAAATGAAATAGTCAATGGATCTAAACTTAATAATTTGAATACGTTAGTTAAATCAGGAGAACCGATGCCTCTTAGACTTAATGGTGGTATTGAATATATAATTGAATCTGAAAATAGTAAGGAAATAAAAAATTTCTGGGACACATTAGATAAATCCATGAAAATTTCTTGTATAAATTCTGCTATAAACGACAGAACTAAAAGTTTAGAGGATCTTATTTATGAACTTATTAAAATATAATTCTATTTTTCGTTTGATGTTTTGATGATTCCTGCCGGTCGGAAACAAAAACAAACTTTTTTATCAAAACAAACCGGTACCGGTAGAACCGCAAGCAGTAGACAGTGCTATATGTTTGTGGGTATTTTTAACCCCTAACGTTTGGGTGTGTACGTAGGATATAGCACATTCCTATAGTATGCAGAACAATCGAGTTAACAAAAGCATAGGAAAACAGGTTTAAAAATATGGGCTTATTTTCTTAAAAACACCCTGCCTATTTATTGGCGGGTATTACTATTCAACCATTTAAATATAAGTCGGCATCATGCAAAGCAAGACTTTATATACCTTTGTGTACCTTCGATTATATGAAGGTATATGTAGTAACCTTCAGGTGATACAATGCCAAATAAACCAGAAATTAAAACAATAACTGTGAATGAAGAGACATATAACAGATTAAAGAAACTCAAGAAGCATCCAAGGCAATCATTTAATGAAGTTGTTGGTTTTTTGCTAGATGAACATAGGCGTGGGAGTGATCAAAATGAATGACGAGTTTGAAAAAAATTTCATAAAAAAATTGATAACTGAATCCAGGACACACAGAAAAGGGGGAGAAGAGTATACATCAGTAATGATAGCCTTACCAACATATGGTTTTTTAAAAGACCGGAAACAATCAAAAAAATTAAAGTCAACGGATGCGGTTATATGGGACATGGTCGAAGAGAATAGGCAATTAGAAACGAGGATCAAAGAGCTTGAGAACGAGCTTAAAGAGCGTACGAGATTAGAGGGGGCACAGGTGTGATTAAGATGAAAAAATCACAATATGAAACATTGATGGAAGGGTGTGTTACACTTTTGAGAGATACTGATGATGAGCACACGGAGTATTATATCGGGTATATTAAAGGGCTGCATCATCGATATGAGGATGAATTTGGAACCAATGAACAGCATGATATATGGAACAATATCCCATATGCCATGCTACCATCTGATGACCCTGACATAATCAAGAGACTAAGAAGGCATGGTTATAGAGATGGTTTAGCAGGCGAAAAACCGATGATATGGATAGCAAAAGAAGGAGAGGAGGCAAATATAGATGAATGAATTCGCTTTAAGATTTATAGCAGGTGGTAGCTTGATAACGATTGTATCGTTAATATCGAAATGCAAATATCCTTACATATCAGGGCTATTTATGATGTTTCCAGCCGTTACGTTAGTAGGGTATTATTTTGTATCTGGAAATGTGACGCCATTAGAACTGAAAAGTATAACAGTGTTTAGCTTGGTTTCACTTGTCACCGTTGCTGTTTTTATAGTATCGTTTTATGTATTCCAATCGAAATATGATGTTATATTTGCATTGTTGTTATCGCTTTTATGTTGGTCGGTATCCGCAGGTGTGATTGTATTTTTAAGTCGATTGTGGTGATTAGAATGAATGAAGAGCTTAAACAGGAAATTGAGGACATCAGAGAAGACTATAAAGATCGGATTACAGACCTTCGAGAAGAGAGAGACGAAGAAATTGAGGACATCAGAGAAGACTATAAAGATCATATTGCAGATCTTCGAGAAGAGAGGGACGACGAAGAAGACTATAGATACCAGATCACAAGATTTCGAGAAGAGAGATACAAAGAAATTAAGGACATCAGAGAAGACTATAAAGACCAGATTGCAGACCTTCGGGAAGAGAGGGACGAAGAAATTAAGGATAAAAGAAAAGAATTTAAGGAACGCTTGAGGAATGAAATTAAGGACTTAAAGGAACAGGAGTAATTAAATATTATATCTGTGGTGGTATAAATGAATGAAAGAAATGTATATTATATAGAATTTATAGTATGTGCCTTTTTTTTCTTATCATTTTTAATCACATTTACTATAAGCGTTTTTGACTCTGTTTCAACCGTGGATTTTATACAAACAAGTCCTTTATATTCGTGGATGAATCCAACGGCGGGGTATATTGTGCATGTTTTCGGAAACTTATTTTTTAGTGTAGTGGCGTTCTGTTTAGCGTTGCATTACTGGAAAAAACACAATGAACGAAAAAACAATCTATGAGGTTTACCAAAATACCCAACATGTACTTATGTTTTTAATGTGATATATTAATAGGAGTGAGTGTTATGACTACTATTACAATCAAAAATGAAATAGTTATTGAATCTAGTCTTGATATATTAGCAATGTTAGTTAAACAAGGAAGTACGACCCCTATACATGAAAGTAATGGCGATATTAAATATGAAATCAAATCTAAGAATAGTGAGGAAATAAAAAATTTCTGGGACAAATTAAATAAATCCAAGAAAATTTCTTGTATAGAATCTTCTAATAAAAATAAACACGAAAACAAGGATTTAGAAGATATTATAAAAGAAATGAAAGAAGAATCCCCTTGAAACCCGACCAAATATATCTGGATTGCAGTAATTCATAGCTCCATGCTATAAATCTACTACCAAAACTTCCACCATGGACGCCCTGACGGTGCTTCGATTGCTTGCCTTGATATAGCCGATTGTACCATTATATGTAATTCGCTAATTTGATTATTTTTTTCATCAAGTTCATTTACCAATGCAGCTATTGTTTTGCTATCCTCTGGCTTTGTATCTGTAGTAAAGTATAGCTCCAATGCAGCTGTTACAATGTCTTGTTTGGCTTGACCCGTTTTCACTATCTGATCATGAAGTCTCATAGGTATCCGGACATTTATCTGTTTACGATCTTCCATCATTGAACTATCCTATTGCTACATATATATAGCTGATGTATAGGTGTTAGTAGCTAACTATAATTCTGATAAATCTATTTTTTTAATAACAATTTCATTATCATGAGTTCGATAAAAAGCTATTAAATCACCATTTTTAGCTCTCAAAAAGTCCTTAGCTTTTTTTATGAGAGTAATTTTATTTCCACTCCCTATTTTGGATGTTCCAAGTAATAATTTTTTATCCATAATTATTAGTTTTCTTATCTGTATTTAACACTTTTGTCAATAAGTACATATAATATTAAATAGATAAAGAAATTAAAGTACTTAAATAGATAAAGAAATTAAAGTACTTAAATAGATAAAGAGATTAAAGTACTTAAATTACTATGCGTTAAATTACAATAATCAAACCATTAAAAACACAGCAGTAGGTGGTTTTTTCTATTGTTTTTAAAAGGTTAATAATAAAACAGAGGCAGTAGAATGAATTACAAAACCGGAAAAGCAAATAAAACCACAAAACCAGCATTTAAAATGGTTTCGGGGTGGTCTATGACGAAAAGAAGCCGTCTAAGTACTCGAATCCTGATGGTACTATTAATATTATCAGGAATGTGTATTTTATCGCTGGCAGCAGATGGAGATGAAGACAACAGCAGTTTAACGGACAAAGTGGTTTTTGACCCATTAAAAGAAGCCGTTTCTGGTGGAATCACCGGCTTCATCATTTCAATGTGTGATGATGTGTTTGGACATTTCACAGAGGGAGCGCCGGAAGATATTAGCTTTAACGATCCGATTAGCGAGGGGATCTACTTGATGGCTACGTATAGCATGGATCCTTTTGATCTAAAAATCGTCAAGGAAACAGCACAAACAAGCGCGGTGTTTTGGTTTGTTGGTATGCTTTTGTTTTTAGGTTACGGTCTTTTACTTCTTGTTGTTGCTAAATATTCACAGACAGCGACAAGCTCTATATTATTTATCACCAAAAGCACGCCTATACATTCGGCTCAACAATATTTCAAATGGAGTGTTACAGGCATCCTTTTAGGTCTTGTTTTTTATACTGGCTGTGTTCTAACGATTTTGTTGAGTGGCGCCATGACGTCTTTATTTATGGTTGCTGCGCTACCTGCAATCGCACCCACACCAGACAATATAATTCTTTACTGTATGGTTGCTACGCTGTACTTGTTTATGCTTATTTTCTTCGCGATTAGAACCCTTTTCATGTGCTTATATGTGGCTTTTGGGTTGATGGTCATAATTCTATTCATCTTTAGCAGAATAACCCGCGAAATGGCAATTAGATTAAGTATAATGTTTGTATGCTTTTCTTTTCTTCAGCCGATTGTTGTAGCCATAACGACAGTTGGTGTATTGGTCATTCATGAGATGGGGCTTTTTCTCACTTGGATGTGGCCGGGCAGTTTGTTGTATGCGGCTTTGTTGTGTATTTTGCTTTATGTCGCCTGTTCGGTTATATTTGGAACTCAGCGAATTAGAAATCTAATAGGAGCTACAGAACAAGCCAGCGAGAAAATCATAAAAGTGGTGGTCTAATATGTTTGATTTCATCCGGAAAGCGATTAAGCCACATAAGCATTATACACAGTTTAATGTACCTGATACATTGAGTCACGAAAAAAGCATATTAGTGGACTTTATAACGGTACAGATGGCCATTTATGGTCTAATTTTCTTAATAGCTCCATTGTTGGTGTTATTCGCATTTATGACAGTGTGTACTTTCATTTATCCTTTGAAATATTCAATTTTCATAATGCTGCTTGCATTTCCGGTTATTATATTTTGGTTTTTCCTATTCGGTAATTCTGCAAAGGTAGACAGGACCACAATGATTATTAATTTTTATGCCAGGTGCTTTATGGCAGATCCAGGAAAGGGAAACACTTTTAAAAACACATATCACAAATTATTGAACTGTGTTAAAGGAGAACATCCAATAATAAAATACAAGATGCCAGACGATGAATTTAAAAAACATTTTCCAATCGATGAAATATACGATAATGGTTTGATTGGTTTTGATGATGGCCATTTCGGTATAATGCTAAAAGTGGATCCCCCCAGGATATCATCTGAGAGCACTTATAACGAAAGCATGGAGGCAGTATTTAACAGTCTTGTGTATGGTGATATGTTAAAATTCATGACTTGCAGTCGTCTTGATAGCCATAAAACATACACCGATGATATCATCAATACAGCTAATGACCCTAACACCACCCCAGAGCAAAAGCGACACCTGCAATCAATATATCAAGACTTAACAACCAATGCGCAACCGTCTATATACTGGCAATTTCACGCCGTTCTTATCTTTGATGCAGAGGATAAACAAGACGCAGATATCGCAGTTCAAACCCGAATACCTGGTTTAAAATCTCTCTTTAATGCTGCTGATGTGGGGATGTATCAAATTACTAATACTCTTGATATACAGCTCATCTACCTGCAGCAACTACACAGGAAGGTGTTAAAAATATGATTCTTGATAATATCTATAAGCAGGACGCCAAAATTAAATATTGGGATAAGATATGTAGGCATATAGCACCGCCTGCACTCGTTGAGCACAAAGATCATGTGATGATAGGCGAAGACATTACTAAGGTTATCCTTGTTGGAAGACCACTTGAGAAAGTCGCAGGATGGCCAAGCGGTTTAAATGCTTCATTCATGGATCAATTATTAGACATCGGATGTAATGAACATATCACAATATCAATATCAAGCCTTTACATACCTATTCCACCAGATAAGAGTGTTGAACTTTACAACCAAAGTGTTTTAAAATTGTCAACCAATAAAAGAAAATCTGAAAACACCAACGAGCACAGGGTTGCAGAGCGGTTTATTGATATTAGAAGGGAGGATATGTATGATGAGGCTGGAGACGTGATCAGGGGAAATAAAAGACAGTTTCACACTTCTTTTATAATTACGATTCATGCAACTAATGAAGCAGAGATGAGGACCGCCATGAGTCACATTAAATCAGTGCTCGGAGCTCATTATATACAAAATGAGGCGCCCGAATGCTGTATGCTAGAGGTTCTCGAATCCTCATTATTAACATCTTCCACATGCGATTATATATGGACCGAACAGTTGACAGACACAGCGGTCAAAGTGGCACCGTTAAAAAATCCTAATAGCCGGATGGATGATGAGGGGCTATTATTTGGGATTGATACGAAGACAAAGAAAGATATTGTTATTGATCTCTCACGACTGCCAGCACAGCACGCGACAGTACTCGCACCCACTGGAGCAGGTAAAACTTATACCTTGCTCATGCTACTTATGAGGGCTTGCTCAAGCCTGGGATATCGGACAGTATACACTACACCCAAACCAGACGTTAAGACAGCCTATAGGAAGGTTGCTGAAGCTTTCGGTGACGCTGCGGCCGTGATAGACTTAGGCCCGGGAAAATCAACCATAAACCCATTACAGATATTTTATGATGAAGATATAACCCACTACTCACCAGAGGCAGCAGGGCGCCTTATGAATGATCATAAAGAGTTGGTTTATCAGTTTTTTAAGGTCCGGCTTGGCAATGAAATGTCTTCAAATATGGAAACGCTATTAGACAGGACATTAACAGCAGTCTACAAACAAAATAAAATAGTCCAGGACGACATTAAAACCTGGAATAATGCAAACTGGCCAGTTATGACGGATCTTATAGATTATTGGGAGGATATGAGAAAGAACGGTAAGGACAAAGACGGCACGGCAATGGCATTAATAAATAAATCTTATAAATTTAAAGGTGCATGGTCATTTTTGAATAGACAAACAGATGTAGACCTTACGGCACAATTCATAATCGTAGATTTTAGTTCCGTACCTGCCAGCCTTAGCGATTCAATGAACGTATTAATTACCGGGATTCTTGGGCAGCGGTTGAAGACTGCGGTCGATAGACCTTCTATTATTTGTATTGATGAAGGAAGGGTATTTTTGAAAAATCCGGAACTCGGGGACTTTATTATAAAATTAATCACACAGGGCAGGTCCTCAGACTGTGCACTCTGGTTATCATTGTTGCAAATATCAGATTTAGCGGGTGTGAGCGATGAGATCACAACCAACACATTCATAGAAATTATTTTAGGATCCAACTTAAAAAAGTCATCAATTGATGCTATTAAAAATCATTACAAATTGGATAAGGAGAGTGTGAGAGCGCTCATAAGTGCAGACGTGGGGCAAGGTATCATAATAAAAGATGGCTTTGCGACACCCATAACATTCAAATCCACATCCTTTGAAGATGCTGTGATCAAGGGGAAGCTTGAAGAGCTCGAAAAACCCGATACAATCACAGTTAACGAAGCAGTGGCAGACATAGCACGAGAGAACGGCATCTATTTTGATAACTGGTTAAGCGGGGGATCCATACATACATTAAATGATATGGCTTACGAACTGCTGCCAGTACAGAAAATAGACAGCAGGGGCACTATCAAGACGTGGATAAGAAAAGAAAAAATATCAGGGTCCATGATAGGGAATCAATCGATTGATCATTATGCCAGTGTGTGCCAGCTTGCGGGCGCTCTATCTATTGCAGGATTCAAAACAGAAATTAACCACTTTAATGATGCGGATATCGTAGCAAGAAATAACGGCAACGCCTACGCTTTTGAATATGAGCACCCGGGGAGTCATACAAAAGAAAACCTGGTTGATAAAGACAAACGACACACTAAAAATTATGATAATGTCTTTTTCGTTTGTTCCGGCGATAACTATGAGCAAATCAAGGACGCTGTGGGGGAAACCAAAACCGTTAAGCGTGGAATTCAACTTAAAAATCTTATTGAAAAACTAAAAAGGGAGGTGAATTGAAAACATGATGAAACAAATTATACTATTAAGTATAATTTTGTCTGCAATGATTGCGCCAGCAATGGCCGCAAATCTTGGGTTTGATGACTTTGTGCCAGATGATCCAATCGGAACACTCAAAGACATCGGTATATGGGACATTATACAGCTTATTATTGGTGTGGTCTTTGCGGTTGTTATCATTGCTGTTCTGCTTGGACTTACTTGGTCACTAGGTAGAATAGGATTAAGCGCATTACGACATGATGCTATTGAACGAAAAGACGCTATGGGCGCCATGGTGAGCATAATAGGCGGTGTGGTGCTGTTCTTTTGTATGGTCACGTTCCTGTTTTTTGTGTGGGCGATGTTATGAGAAAACCGCGAAGGGGGGCGGTAATCCTCCTTATTGTTTTTTTGTTTTTCCTGCCTTCATGTGCAGCTATAGATAATGATTTTTCAATCTGGGATAAGCTTTTTAATCCGGTATGGGATGGCGATTTTTCATCGTTGAACTATAAGGCCACATATCCGGAGAATAATGTTACATCGGGCGGAAACATGGAGGCATGGCTTGATATTGTGGGATGGTTCAACATGTCAAGAATCAATGGAACTGATTACATTTACGGCGACCCTGCAAACCAATCAATAACAGAGTATAATGCAGTTGATACTCTGGGATGGGATGATAATATGGATTGGATCAAACACGAATTATTATACGATGTTGTTAATGATACTCTCATTGTCCAAGACAACATAACAATGTTGTGGCATCATTCAGAAGAAAAAACGACATCAGAAGGACATACCTACATACAAAAAACATATTATTACAGTTATTTAACAGTCTATGATTCCGAAATCATACCAAAACAGTACGTTTATGACGGTCAAAATATAGAGGCATTGATTACGTTTTATAACAATTCAATTAATCCTAAAAGTGTTATATTTATTCCGGATAAACTAGGGTTATATTCTATTGATTATACATATAAGAATGAATCTGTACACGAGGACCTGATGACCGGATATGTAGAAAATAATTCAAAAGGTATTGAATTTGTTAATTTTACTTATAATTCCGGATGGTCCGATCCGGGGGGCAATCTTTCACATATCGGTGTGTGTGCAGTTGTGAAGGGGGGAAATTTCACACCTGACAATTTAAGTATCGATATATACACACCATATGAACAACTGAATATAACTAACTATAACTTATCTACATGTAATTTATTCAATGGTGAGAGATCAATGCATATTTTACTTTTTCCAATCCTTCTAATCATATTTTCACCATTTCTTTTAATATACTTCATATACAAACGTGCAGGGAGGTGAAAGGATGAAAATAATAATAATTACTTTGCTGTTCCTGGTGGTCACATTGTCCGGGTGTGTAAGCACAACCTACACAGGAACTTATAAAGGCGGATCTGAAACCATAACACTATTTGATGATGGCACGTTTTCAGTACAAGACGGAGATCATGGTTTTAGTGGTATATATGAAATAATGGATGGTAAGCTATATCTAAAGCATCCACTCGCAGCGGTTTCATTACGAATCAACGAAACCGGAATATTCGATGAAAACGGGAGGGATTATATCAAGCAGTGAGCGGCCTTAAAACACCCACACAAACGCTGCTCATTGCTTTAAAAAACAACACGAGGGGCAAAGTAAACCCTCACCTCCTTTTTTTATGTTATTTTTTCTTTTTTCAATCGATTTTGTATAGTACATCACTTGTCAATTTATCAGTTTCAATCCTTTTCTTTTTGATGCGATTCCAGAAGATGACCACATAAACCACAGCAGTAAGTGTTTTTTTATTGATAATTTGTGTTTCGATAAATAGATGAAAACAGGAGCAGACGAACTAATCAAGAAACAGAAGAAGCACGTAAAACCAAAACCACAAAACCAGGATTTAAAGTGGTCTCGGGGTGGTCTATGACAAAAAGAAGACATCTAACGGCTCCAATTCAAACGGTACTATTAATATTACCCGAAACATGTATGATAACGCTGGCAGCAGATGAAGACTTGCGTCTGCCGTCTCTGCGGAGACTACGCAGGCAAAAGGGAGGTCCCTTTTAAACCCCGCTCCCCCGTTCCGGGGTCGACTTTTCGCCCGTCCCGGGCTCAAAACCGGCAGCGGGCGGCCGTGTTCGCTGTACATCGGTTTGGTGTAAACCGCAATCAGTCGCCTGCATTCGACCGTGGCCGTTTTTTAAAAAACACAATCAGTGTCGTTTGTGCACCCGACAACGTTTTACCAAAAACCACTATCAATATCATCTGATCACATGCTGGTGTTTTGTGTGAAAAATTGTCTTAATCTTCCGGAGCTGCACAACACCTGCTAGGATCTCAGGCCTGGACAACTTCCAGAGCTAACACCCACCAGGAGCCAAAGTATGCCCTGAAACTCTCAAAAGTGCCACATCAACATGAAAAAACGATAGCTACAAAAAAATGACTTGAAAAAATAGAAAATTCATGATAATTTTGTCACGTGCTGGATATTGTAGGGAATATCTGGGCGGATTCGCATTGTTTTGTTGTTACAATTTACCTAAAACGCTATCGGTTAAGACAACAACCTTTATATAGTATTGGTGTGTATTACACTATGTCGGGTATAATACCCGCTTAGGAGATAAATAAAATATGATCTACAATACAATTTTCAACAAACTTGTAAAAATAGGAATAATCAACAAAGAAGGAAAGCGAAAATTTGAATGGTCACTTAAATTAAAATCTGGTGGGTTTATGGATTTGAATGCTGATTTTTTGTATGATGAAAATGATGGTTATGTTATCGCAGTAGCACACAACTATATACAAAATGGTGATGTTATGTGCGATCCAGACATGGAAATACATATCCATCCCGAGATGAGAATGGCAGAGGCATTGACATTTAGACAAGATGGTATATTTGCCAGGAACCAGCGAGTTTATAATTTAGATACAAATGGAAATAAACTTGTTAATCCTAAGCTCAAAACAGAGTTAAATAAATTCTTAAATATGTGGATGGGAAACGTAGTAAAACAGGGTTTTAAGAACTCTGTTTAATATTTTTTATTTTTCAATCTTCCTTTTTGTATAACGACAACAATATAACCAAATATCCTTTTTTTACTACCAATCGCAGCTCAGAATCACGCAGATCTGCCAAGCATAATTTTACTTTTGTATATTTTCATTGCCCTTTTGTCCTGTTTTTCGAACATCCGGACGCAACATTTTAGCCCTTTTGTATACCTGCCTAAAATCTCTTTTCAATAAGTACGAATTTTTATGGGTTGTAGGGCAAAAACTATTATTTATAATTAACAATTCACCTAAAACACTATCGGTTAAGACAGCAACCTTTATATACTATTGGTGCGTTGTACACTATATCGGGTATAATGCCCGATTGTGTGCTTCTATGAGTATTAGCGGGTCACTGTCAAGGGAACGGTTCTGCACACAAAAATCAAAAGAGAACGGTTGCATTGGTGTGTCACCGGTGGGAGAAATTAGCTAATCTCCCACCACCTACAATATAATATTTGAACGGAATGAAATATAAACGTATCGGAGGAAATTGAGATGATAAGAATATATACATCATTAGACGACAAAACAAATGAGCGGCTTAACAAATACAACAACGATCATCCAGGACGTGAGATCGAACCAACCAAAATATTACGAGCTGGGATAAACAAGATATTGGAAGAAGAGGGATATTAATGAAACTTGAAGGATTCGACGAACTCACAGAAAAACAGAAAAAAAATTTTATTAATATTTTTGATCATTTCCTGGCAGCGCAGGGAACAGAGAGCCGAGAAAACATGATTATGAAATCGGTTAAGCTAATTGAAAATAATTGTTTTCAAGTTGATTTTTCGAGATATGGAAAACAAACATACACAACACTTGACCCGGAAAAGCAGGAATGGGGTTAAAGTATATCAGGGAAACCCCAAAAGAGCAACATGAACACGAAAAACCACCACCGACAAAAAAAGGACCTGAAAAAATAGAAAATTCTTGCTGATTTTGTACACGGTGGATGATGAGGCAGCGCCGGGGGTAGATTTATATTATAGGGTATCACCCCGATTCGTCCGTAAATATACTGTAAGGAAACTTATCTGCCAGTTCATCAAGTAGTTCAAGCGGCCTTTGTTAATTTTTCTTTTTTGTGTTTCGATGTGATGTGATATACCCCTTTTATTCACATGGAGCCAACAAAAAAGACTACTAAATTTGATAATTAGATTTTAAAAAAAGATTCCTGTGTTTGTTATGTAACTACTTATATAAATAGTTTACTCAAAACCTAAAACATATACAACAGTTTTATGTTCCATGTGGGAAAAGGGGGTGTATATGTGAACATAGAAATATTTAAATACTTCCATGTGAAATATATATAATATAGCATTCACATGGAAGCTTTAGAATGACTGATATTTTTCAAATACATGATACAAACATTTTTCATAAACGGTTTGCTTTGTCAACAAAATATATTCCTGAAAATCTAATTGCACGGGATCAACAAATAGACGATATAGTAAATTTAGTACGTCCTGTTTTATCTCAAGGAGAACCAAAAAATGCAATGATATTCGGAAAAACCGGAACCGGAAAAACTGTTGTAGTTAAATATGTTTTGACAAAATTAAATGACAAAATGAAATCTGAACATTTGAACATTTCTTCTGTTTTTATAAACTGCAGAGCTGTAAATACCACAACCCGTATCATATTTGAAATATTGGATGTTGTTGCCCCAGATATAAAATTTCAACGTGGTGGATTGCCAATCAGTGAATATTATAATTTATTATGGAAAGAATTAAATCAAAAACAATTATCAATTATTATTGTTTTTGATGAAATAGATCATCTAAAAGATTACAATATTCTTTATAATTTGAGTAGAGCAGGGGAAAACCATAATATTAATATTGAAAACTCAATTGGTGTTATTGGAATATCTAATGATCTATTTTTTGGAGAGAAAATTGAACCTCGTATTGTTTCTAGTCTTGGTTGTCGAGATTTCATTTTTCCACCATATGACGCAACCCAACTCATCAAAATTCTAAATGATAGAGCTAAAATTGCTTTCCAAAATGATGTTTTGGATGATGCTGTTATTCCGGTTTGTGCAGCATATTCTGCACAGGAGCACGGTGATGCACGCAAAGCTCTAATGATTTTAGAAAATGCGGGTGAGGTTGCAGAACGTAAAAAAGAAAAAAAGGTATTAGAATATCATGTAAAAGAAGGATATGAAATGTTAAATATTGATTGCCTGTTAGAAATGGTTAAAACTTTACCTTTACAGTCAAAAGTTATACTCTACAGCATAATTAAATTAATTCAAAACAAAGGTAGGATTACAACGGGAGAAGTTGAAAATAAATATAAGGAAGTTGGATCTGTAATAAGTTGTCGGATATTGGGACGGACAAGTATTTCAAAATTGATTGCAGAATTGGAAATGATAGGACTTATTAATGCAAATATAGAATATAGAGGTCGTTATGGTAAAACACGGTTAATATCAAGCTGCAAAGAAAGCGAAAAAATTATGTCTATACTATTAACAGATCCATGGTTCAGTAACATAAAAGATCATATGACTTCTACGAATCTATTTAACTTCAGCCACAAGCCTTAACACAAACCCGGCATCCTTTTAGGTCTGCAGATCCTCTAAGTCCACAATGTCCAAGATCTTTGTGGATATTCTGGAATTTTATATGTTTTTTTTGTAGCCAATGGTTTTTCATGCAGCTGTGGCCCTTTTGGATAATCTCCGGAACTGCAGCAGAAGAGTTCCATATTCAGTTCTGGGCATTAACGAATAATATTTAAAGCAATATAAACAATTGTAATCAATACGATAGGGGTTATAAAATATGAATTCTACTACTTAGGGTACCGCCGAGATTTGTCCGTAAATATACGCTAAGAGGTTAGGCGTTCCGTTTTTTGCCAAGTTTACTTTTTTTGTGCTGCTGACAGTTTCTTCAATCTACGTATCAACTTCAAACTTTATTTCATCAGCAAATTTTAGAATTTCAAACTGACAATCCCAGAAGCTGGTATTGATTTTTCTCTACTTGAGCATATCATCCCGATTAAATGGAATAAAGATTTGGTGAGACAAGTTTCCTTAGAGTATATTTTCGGACGAATCTCGGCGGTACCCTAACTCCGGAGGATATCCTGATCCTATCTTCTTGGCAGGTGTGGTCCTGCAGCTCTGGAGGATATCCTGATCCTATCTTCCTGATAGGTGTGGTCCTGCAGCTCTGGAGGATATCCTGATCCTATCTTCCTGATAGGTGTGGTCCTGCAGCTCTGGAGGATATCCTGATCCTATCTTCCTGATAGGTGTGGTCCTGCAGCTCTGGAGGATATCCTGATCCTATCTTCCTGATAGGTGTGGTCCTGCAGCTCTGGAGGATATCCTGATCCTATCTTCCTGATAGGTGTGGTCCTGCAGCTCTGGAGGATATCCTGATCCTATCTTCCTGA
>JAIORF010000070.1 GCA_021108295.1 bacterium
GTTTTCCCATTGTGTACCTCCTATTGTATTTTTACATGTACCACCAATTGAGGTATAAAGCAAGCGTTTACTTGAATAATTGTCAATAGCATTTCAAGGTGTCCGGTTTGTGATTGATTAACGGAAGGCCAAGGTATTTTGCGAATGCCTTTGAGCAAAATAAGAGTTTTTTTACGAAACCATTAATTTTGGAGGGAAATTGGATTTCTGAAAAAATATTAAGGAAGTTAGCCATTTGAAACAAATCGATTTCAAACGGGCTTCAGGGTGGGCCTGTTAGCCATGGGGACGAAAGGGGGGGCGGGGTTGAAATTACGCGTTTCTAATCTTTCAGAGACAAGAATTGATCGACGATCAGTTTTTGGCCTCTATTGGCCGCCCGACTGACAGCGGATTTGCTCAGCCCGAGGTACTTGCCAACCTCCGTTGCCGTCAGGCCCAGATCTCGAATCGCCCAGTAAGCCAGATCACTAAGAGCCGTACCTGATCAGAACCAAGGGTTTTTACAATACCGAGCCTCTTCGCAAGTTCATACATTACCCATACAGCCCCCATCCTCTTGCCAAGTATCGTCTTTACATTTTTGACCGAACTAAGAACAGTAAGATCATTTTTATGTTTCAAAGCAAGTTTTATAGCTTTAATTTCATCTTCGCTACAACTCGAAAGATTGGCGATAGTCTTATGCTTAACTTTTCCATTATTTAGCCATAAAATACATAATCTACTATTAATTCAAATAATTATGCACAAATTGCGTCCGAATGTCAGGGGAAAATCCGTAACAAACGCAAATTTTTGCTTGCATATTTGTTATTTTATTATTATTATTTTATAAATGATCGATTTAGTAACTGGAGGAAATATTTTCTTAAAAAAGAGGGTACCTCTCGTTTTTCACTCACGCTACCTCATCACAGATATTGCTTTCTATTTCATCCAAATGGCTTTTCCTCCTCCAATCAATTTTACATTTTAATACATTACTTTCTTTTCAATAGATAAAATTCAGCAACTCGAGTTCTTTATTTCGATCGTAGATTACGGTTGAAAAATTTTAATGGTTTTTGTGAGAACCCTGTTTCATGAGGAATTTGTATCTTTCGGGATTTTACGTTTTTTCGGATACCATTCATATGTGATGATATCCGGATAGAAAAATCTCAAAAAATAAGAAAAATACTTGTTTAAGGCCAAGGGAAGAGCCGGTTGGACAAATTCGGACAGGTCGTTAACCGCTTCTAAAAAGGGAGTTTGTGTCATGACTCTGCAAACCATTCCATCTTCTTCTCGATGCACCAAAAACGAACGTGAATGGGACAAGCTGATCAACCTTGTGCTCGAACGTTGTGTCGTGCCTGTGATAGGAACCGAACTGCTCAGCATTGAGCAGGACGGCCGCGAGGAGCTTCTGTATGACATCTGGGGCCGGGCCCTTCTCGAATCCTATCCGGATCTGGAAGTATCGCCGGTTGACGAGAAGGCGCCGCTGCTTTACCAGGTTACCAATCAATGGCATTCAGTTAAGCAAAAAATAGCATTTAAAAGGCTGCATATTGCATAGTGCAATGAAGGCATACACAATATATAGAGAATTTTATACTTAAAATGCCTTAACTGAATGCCATTGGGTTACCAATAGACGGAGTCTTGTTCAGAATGCCGGAGAGTTGGCCTACGACATCGATGATGTTATTCGCAGACAGCCCTGGCCCATCCCGGAAGGATTGCGGAAGCTCGCCGCCATCAACAGTTTTCCATTGTACATCACGGCAACCATTGATCATCTCATGGTGGCCGCCCTGAAGGCGGAGCAGGCGGATACCTGCCGCAGGGTAAACCAGATCGTGTTTACCCCACGCGGCACAAGGAGCCAGGTCGACCTTCCGGAGGATTTCGCTGAAACCGCTATCCCCACGGTGTTCCATCTTTTTGGGGCCACCGGGCTGGTGGAAGGGACCTTTGCCAAGACCGAGGATGATCTCACTGTCTATAGCTGGTCGCTTCTCGATCAGCAGTATGCCCCGCAGCGCCTATATGATTATCTTCAACAGAAGACCATCCTGCTTCTTGGGTGCAACTTTCCCGACTGGCTGGGCCGTTTTCTTGTTCATGCCCTGCATGCCGGCCAGCAGGAGGCATCCATCAATATCTACCGGGTGAGCAATCACAGGGTACCGGGGCTGGAAGCCTACCTGCGGCGCAAGCGCGCCAAGATATTTCCGTTGCAATCTCCCGCTTCCTTCATTGCGGAACTGCATCGGCGCTGGCTGGAGAAAAAGCCAGACGCAACAATTTCAGCCGCCCAAACCTCCGCCGCCCCGGCCCCTCGCTTCGTTCCCTTTAAACACGGTTCCGTCTTTTTAAGCTACGCACGGGAGGATCGCCCCGCAGTCAGCCGCATCAAGGCACAACTTGAGGCCGCCAACATCGATACCTGGATGGACGAAAGTGATCTTGAACCCGGTGACAATTTCCGGCAGGTCATCCACGACAACATCAGAAACGCCTCCTTCTTCATCGCCATCATCTCCCGATCCCTCAATGATCTGGATCAACAGGAGAAAAGGCTGGGCCGCTTTGTCTGGCGGGAATGGAAATGGGCGGTCGATGCGGACATGGAAAGGCGGCAGGCAGATCGCTTTCTCCAGCCGCTCGTTATCGACGATACACCGGCGGGCGCCCCCTTTGTCGAACCGCCGATCCGGGATTCCAGCCAATGGACAAAGCTTTGGGATGGGCGGCTGCCGGATGAATTCATTCAGTTTCTCAGCCGGGGAATCCGCAGCTTTCGGAGGAGCAAATGAAACACGACGCCACGCCCGTAGCGGTTCATGATGTCCCACCCGGCCATTTCCAGGACAATCCCTGGATGGGGCTCGCATTCTATACCGAACAAAACCAGTCCCTCTTTTTCGGCCGGCAGAAAGAGTCGGCCGATCTCCTGCGTCTGCTGCAGCGCGACACCCTCACCGTGCTCTTCGGCCGCTCCGGCATTGGCAAAACCTCCCTTCTTCGGGCCGGTCTCATCCCCAGGCTGCGCCAGGATACCTTTTTTCCGGTCATTCTGCGAATCGATTATGCCGATAATGCCCTGCCTCCGGTGGAGCAGGTCAAGGCCTTGACCATCGAAGCGGCCCGGATCAGCGGGATCAATGTGGAAAACCTCTCTGCCTGTGGACCCGATGCAACACTTTGGGAGTTCTTTCACACCGTGGAGTTCTGGGGGGTGCGTAACGATATCCTCACCCCGATGCTGATTTTCGATCAGTTCGAGGAACTCTTCACCCTTTGCCGCACCTGTTCTAGCGCCGAGGAGTTTACGACACAACTCGCGGACCTGGTGGAAAACCGTGTGCCCCGCCTGGTAATAGATCGGATCAGCGAAAGCGGCGAGCGATTTGCCATTGACAGCGCCGCGCTAAAGTACAAAGTAGTGTTGTCACTCCGGGAGGATTATGTGTTCCGGCTCGACAGCCTGCTGCCCATCATGCCGGCGGTCATGCGCAACCGGCTGGCGCTCCATCCCCTGGAAAGTGAACGCGCCCTTGAGGTAATTCTCGGCGCCGGAGGCCATTGGGTGGCGGAGGATGTGGCCCGTTGCATCGTCGCCGCGGTAGCGGGAAAGGAACAGGAAGCGCAGGAACCCGCTGCCGCGGCGGTGGAAATCGAACCCGCCTACCTGAGCGTCATGTGCCACGAACTCTTCCGGCGCATGCAGAGCCTGGGCCTTCCCGCCATTACCCAAGACCTGGTTGCCAGCGAGCAGAGCAACATCCTCGATGGCCTTTATGAACGCAGCTTCGAAGGGCTGGCCGCCCGGACCCGGCTCTTTGTCGAAGACCACCTCCTCACTCCATCCGGCTTTCGCGCCACCTTGCCCATCGAGGATGCTAGGCATGAAGGTATCTCTGCCGAGGAACTGGGTAGCCTGGTCGATCGGCGCCTGCTCCGCTTTGAAGACCGCCTCGGCACACGGCACATCGAGCTGTCCCATGACATACTCACCCCGGTGGTGCAAAGGCGTCGTGACGAACGGCGGGAAGCCCTGGCTCGTGAGGCGGAAAGAAAAAGGCAGGCGGAAATGAACGCCAAGCTCCGCCGCTCACGAATGCAGGCCGCAATCGCCTTTGCCGTTGCCCTCCTGATTACTGCCGGATTTTTCCTGTATTATTTTGGAAATATACACCCGCATGTAGTCTATTGCCGGGGCTTTTCAAAGCGATGGGGAATGCCGCAGCCGGTGGGAGAGTTGACCAGGAGTGAACAGGAGCATCGTGCCTGCTCGCTGAAGTTCACCAAACGCGGCTGGTTTGGCCCGGTGCTTTCGTTTGAGGCGGTGGACAGCCTGGGTAATTTGACACCCTATCACGAGGTAGGAACCTACTTCTCAGATTCAACAGGGCAGAGCAAAAACCTCGGCGAATGCCGTTGGGAATTTGAGTATAACCAGAATAATCAAGTGGTCAACGAAGTAGCCCGGAACCGCTTTCAACGGATGGTCTGGGGCCTTGTCTATGCCTCTCCCAAAGACGGAGATAAGCAGGTAAAGACCGCCAATGTCACTTTTGTCGGGCCTGATGGTTACCCTCAGCCCATGGGTGGAAGCCGTGCCGAATTCGTGGAGATCGAATACGATGAAAAGGGCTATGAACATCTTAGACGTTACGCAGACCGTGAGGGAAACTCCATGCCCGGTCCTGACAACGCGTATGGAATTCTCTTGGACTACGATGCTTTGGGGAGGCTGATCCGAAAGACATCGTTGGATAAGCAAGAACTCCCGATGAATGACGCATCCGGCAATGCAGGACAGGAAGTAGACTACGACGAGAGGGGTAATAGGACTGAGTGGCGGAATTTTGACAAGGATAATGAACCGACGCTTGCCGGCGGTTTCTGGAAAAGAAAATCCTCCTACGACTCCTGGGGAAGGGAGATCCAAACAAATTTTTACAATTTCCGCACGAAACCCTGTGAGAGCAAAGATGGTGCCCATATGATTAAATGGACCTACGACGAGCGGGGAAACGTCATGTCAATGGCACTCTTTGATAACTACCTTGCCCCCATCGCCCCTTATACCGAGTTGTTCGAGTTTCCCGCCCATCGGGTGAAATATGAATACGATGACCAGAATCGTAAGAAATCAATAACGTACTTTGATGAAAACAATACACCTACGAGCGGTCCGGAGGAATGGCACAGAGTTCATATCGATTACGATGATAAAGGCTTCCTTGACGAGCTCAGCTATTATGACACCAACGATTCCCCTGTAATGACTCCCAGCTTGGCTCATCGCGTGGAATACAGAGTCGATTCATACGGCCAGCCGGTTGAAGAACGTTTTTTTGATGTAAACGACCGTCATGCCCTGAACGAATCTGGGTATCATTTTTGTCGTAGAAAGTACGATCGGCGCGGCAATATCACAGAAGAGGCATATTTTGATACGAATGAACATCCCTGTGCTGATCTGACCGACGGCTCTCACCTCTATCGAAAGCGTTACGACCGGTTTGGAAAACCCTCTCTGATCGAGCTGTTCAGTCCCTCGGGGGAGCCAATGAATGGCAAAGAGGGCTGGCACCGAGAACTATCTCGCTTTAACGACTACGGCTACAAAGTCATGACCCGATGGTTTGACAAAAATGAGACACCTTGCCCTGGGCCGGAAGGTGTACACGTCATAAGATACAAATACGACGAACGAGGTCTCTGTACACTCATCGCGGCATTCCATGGGTATAAGCAGCCCGCCGAAACTAAAGGAGGCATTCATGAAACACTGATGGAATACAATGACAAACGCCAACAAACGCGTTGGCAGATTTTCGGTTTGAACAAAAAACTGGCGGAAAATAGCAACGGCAACCATCTGATCACAGTCGAGTATGACGACCGCGGCAGGGAAATATCCCGTACCCACCTGCGTGCGGATGGAAGCGCAAACTTTAACCGCGAACTGGGTATTGCCACCCACCGTCGCAAGTATGATGCCGAAAACCGCTGGATTGAGGATAGTTATTTAGACGTGACCGATCATCTGGCCATAGGCCCTTACGGCTACGCCAAAGGCCTCATGGTTTTCGCAGAGGGTGACCGAAGCGAGATAACCAGCATCGGCCCGAACGAGAAGCCTATGTTCAACCCGCTCCAAGGCTGTGTTTCCAGACGTGATGATCCACGAACACGCGGCACAGTGATCGATACATCATACCATGGCCTGGACCGCATACTTATGTTTGGGCCAGAGGGATATGCTGTTCAAGAGAGCACGTATGATGACAAGGACCGCTGTATTATGCGCCGCTGGCTCGGACCGGACAAGGAACCAGTCCCTGGGCCGCAAGGCTACCATCGCATTGATTTCCAATATACAAAGTCTGGAACGACTGAAAAAATGTTTGATGTGTCAGGGAAGGAGATCGGTCCCCAGGAACTTGCCCGTTTTTCAAAAATAATACACGTCTCTTTAGAAGTAACAACAGACACTCCGCTGGGAGTCAAGTCCCCAGCGGCGAAGGCGGGCATGCAGACAGGGGACATCCTCTGGCGCTATGGCGACTGGTCATTTCCCGAGGCCGTTGCGGCGGTGCGGGAAAAGGGCACTGCCGAGAAGAACCTGTTAATGGAGGTTTTTCAGGCGATGACCTCCGAGCGCGACAAGCGGAGCGGCGAGGAGGTGTCGGTATGGGTAATTCGTCACGGCGAACCCGTGCGTCTCACCATGCCCCCGCTTTCAGAAAAATTGTTTGGCGCGAGAATCCAAGACCGGACCGTGCCGCCGGAGGTCTATGAGACATGGAGGAAGGCCGCCGAGCAAGCTCTATTGCGGAATCAATAACCAGACGACGCACCATCAGGGTGGGCAAGTGGGGATACCCACAGTGATCTACCGACAGTTATTCGATCAGCAGAACGATCATGCGAAGTCTGAATCACAAAATATTTCCAGATTGTTTGGGGAAAGAATCAAAAACTGCTTAAATGTTTATACCTTAAACCTGAGATAACTCATGTCAAACGTAACAGAAGAAAACGCATCAGGAGGACAGAGCCATTCGAGCTGGCGATTATGGCTGGGTATCATTCTCGCTCTGACTGCTTTGGGGTTCGGCTGTTTTGGCTACTGGAAGTACGAAGGACATCCAGCTCCAGACATTTGGTCCGTTTTTTATCACTCGATTCAGCTCTTGGAGCTTGATGCGCCGTTCCTGGAACGCTCCATCCCCTGGCAGTTGCATGTGGGGAGGTATATTGGAGCGTTTTTCCTTTTTTATGCCGTCCTGCTCGGTGTGATGAAAATCTTCCATAACGAGATGCTGTTGTTGAAGTTGCGGCTCCCCTGGCGGCGGGGTCACGTGGTCATCTGCGGTCTGGGGGATCTCGGGCTTCGTCTGGCGCTCGATGGATGTCCCCGTTATTTCATCGTGGCGATCGAGAAGCACTGCAAGCCCGCCGCCTTGGAAGCAGCACGGGAAAAGGGCATTTTTGTTCTGGAAGGCGATGCCTGCGATCCGGCCCTGTTGCGCACGGCGCGTATCGACCGGGCCAAATTTGTTATTGCCACTTGTGACGAGGACAGTACAAATGTGGCGATCACCTCTCTTGCCGGCCAAATCGCGGCGCAAAGACCCGCCGCCTTGGAACCGCTGACCAGCCGCCTGCTTGTGCAGAATATCAGTCTCCGGGAACTTCTTCGCAGAGAAAACGTCTTCCCGCCATCCTGTCCCAGCTTTTCCGTGAACTTTGATGATTTGCATCACTGGGATACGGCAGCCCGGCAGGCCCTGCGCATCCACCCCCTTGATTTCGAGCCAATCAGAAAGAATGACGAGGCCACGGTCTGCCTGGTCGTGGTCGGGTTCGGGCAGATGGGATGGAGCATGGCGCTTCAGGCCGCCCGCACTGGTCATCATGCCAACACGGTCGAAAAGAAAAAGCAGCTCAGCCTCGTCATCGTGGCTCCGGACCCGGAAAGGTGCCGTAGCGAACTGCGAAATCATCAGCCGAATCTGGAAAAATTTTGTGACGTTAGCTTTGAGAATATCTGCCCTGACAATTGCTGGAAGGATAATCACACTGTCATCGCCAAACTGACAGCTTTGTTTCCACCCGGTGATGCCCTGGTGACACATGCCTTCTGCCGCGACGACGATGAAACAACGAATTTCTGCCAGGGCGTTGCGCTTGCCAAGGCGGTTGCCGGCCGGCGCGCTCAAGTCCTCATCTATCAACGCACCCGCAAGGGCTTTGCCGCTCTTTTTTCAAAGGAGGTGCGGGGAACAGGGCTGGGGGCGAGAGTCCATGCCTTTGGCATGCGGGAAGACATTCTGACCTGGGATACCATCATTCGTGAGAGTGAAGACATTCTGGCCCGCGCTCTCCATGAGAAATACCGCGCCAACCGTGCACGGGAAGGAATCGATGAACCCGCCTGGGAAGAATTGAGTGATACCCTCAAGGACTCGAACCGCCAGGCTGCCGAACATATCGAGGTAAAGCTGCGCGCCCTTGGTTATCACTCCGCAACTGAGGATGCCGGCAGAGAGGCGATCACCAGATTTACCGAGGATGATTTCTTGCTGCTTTGTAAGATGGAACATTCCCGCTGGTGCGCCGAACGTTGGCTGGCAGGGTGGGAATACGGACCGCAGACCGACCGTTTGCGCAAGATCAATAAGTGCCTGGTTCCGTGGGACGATCTTTTGCCTGCCGACCAACAGAAGGATCGGGAACAGATCGAGGCGATTCCGGAAATTCTTTCCCGGATTGGCAAGGCGATCTACCGCTGAAGGCCTGCAGTGATGTGGGACTAAAAAAATGGACCAAACATCTGCGCAGGAAAAAAATTTTGGCGAAGAAGTAAGCTACGAAAACGTGGCCTTTATCACTTACAAGCGGGAGAATAACGATGTCGCCGCCTGGCTTCGGAAGAAGTTGGTTTGGTATCGTTTTCCGGCGGAACTGGTAGCCCCTGAAAACTACCCGCCTCATCCGAAATATATCCGGCCCGTCATACGGAACAAAACCAGTCTGGAAGTCGATCCCGGTCCGTTCTGGGAAAAGATCAAGCAGAAGATTGAGGATTCGCGGTTCTTGATCGTCCTCTGTTCTCCAATGGCCGCCCGGCCCGACCGGCAGGGCAGGCATTGGGTACAGGAAGAGGTCCGGCACTTTATAGCGAATCCCGGCCGTCGTGATCCCTATGATCATGTGATTCCGGTCATTATTGAGGGAATCCCCGGGACCGGTGGGGATGACGAATGCCTTCCCCCTGCGCTCCGCGTTCCGCAGATTCTCAGCCGAACGCTGCCCCGATTAGTTCAGGATAAAGGAGAGACCGAGAAAGAATGCCGTGAAAACGCGCTCATCCAAGTAATTTCCTGCCTGCTTCGGGTAAACCGTGGCAAGATTTTCGACGAGTACCAGCGGGCGAAACGACGCAAAATACAGCGTACTCTTGGCGTTGTCAGCATGATTCTGATTGGATTCGCCGCATTTACCGGCTGGGCGCTTTGGGAACGAAATCAGGCCGAACGGATTCTGGCGCAGGCGGATTTTCAGGAAGCCTCCCGCCTGCTCGACCAGGGCGATACCGGCTTGGCTTTGGCATATCTAGGAAGAAGTCTGAAAAATGTCGCGTATTCCCCTGCCATGGAGCGGCTTCATGGTTTACTTATGCAGCGTTCCTGGCTGATTCGTCGTGACCGAGAGGCCCCAATATCAGGCAAATTTATTCCCCTTGCCGTTTCGCCCGGCCTAGATCGTTTGGCTGGCTTTCAAGGTGAACCTTCCACTGGAAAAGGTAGGGTCGTGATCAATGCCATCATCAGGGAGAAAAGTCTCAAGGCGATTGATATTCCTGTCGATGCACAGCCCAAAGCTCTTTTTAGCCCAGACGGTTCTGCAATGATCCTTTTCAAGGAAAATGAAAAGCAACAAAGCGTTGAGGTCAGGAGTGTGACTGATGGGAACAAACTGGGTGGTTTCGATGTTCCCGTCGGTTCCCGGATGGTGGGCATATCATCAACCGGTAAGATTATGATTATGGAGTCGTCCGACAACACCATTCGACTGGTCGTAGCGGCGACGGGACAACAGATACTGGAGCTGCCAATCGAGGCAGGACGGTCATGGAGTGGATACGAATTCGATGAAGATTCCGCCCTATTCGCCATGGGAGATGGAACCGCCGGCCAACCAACGAGCCATGTAACCCATGGCGTATCGGACACGTATTTTACGGGATTGGACCTATCCGAAACGGGGCAGCAGATGCTGAAGTTGCAGATCGAGCCAGGAAGGTCATGGCCTGAAAATTCATTCGATGAAGATGACGCAATATTCGTCGTGGCGGATGAAACCGCCGGCCAGCCAACTGGCCATGCAACCTATGGCGCTTTGGAATCGCTTTTTGCGGAGAATAGACCTTCCTATCGACTTCGAGCATTTCGGTTGGTTGACGGCAAGGAGATATTGAACATTGCCGAGCAGGGGAAGATTGGAAAATTTGCCTGCTCTCCAGCCGGCACACATGTTGTCTATACCGCTTCAAGCGATACGGTTTATGATTGGCAACTTGTTGCCGTGCCCCTTCAGAAAAACATAGATAGTTGGCGTCATTCTCTCGCTCAGAGCGTCCAACGGCTCGAATTCAGCCCGGATGGTAGACGTATTATTACCGAAACACATTTGGACGCTTCTTCCGATTCCGGCAGCCTTTTATCCTTTTACGATGTTTTCGCCGGCGATAAAAAAGATATCAGCATTCAATTAAGTAAAACAGTGAAGGACTGGGCCTTCAGCCATGACGCTCGACGTCTGGCGGTTTTGACAAATGCCCCGGAACTGCGGGTCATTAACCTGCGGAGCGGCAAGGAAGCGGTCGAGAGACTTCGCCTTGATGGCGTTGTGTCCTCCGTGGCCTTCTCCCGCAACGACTGTTCATTGCTTCTCTCTACCCAGGATGGAATTATTTCGTTTGATCTTCAGCTCAGTCCGGTAGCTCCGCAAAGGATTATCCCATCTCTCTCCTCCATGGTCATCGCCGATGTTGTCCCCAGCCCTGATAAACGTCATATCGCCCTGCTTCTGACAGATGGCGAGACACAAGGTAGGATTGAGCTTCGCACAGTAAACGGTGGCAAGGCAGGGGATATTTTGCCACTCAATCAGGTTCCAAATTGTGCGGCCTTCTCTCCGGACGGTCGGATCTTTGCCGTGGGCACTGGGCGGCTGGACCAAGATGATAGCCAAGGACATCTAATCCTCTTCCACGTCCCCCCTAACCATGCTGATGCACCAAAGCAATGGGAGCCACTTCCTTCTGTGACGATACCGGCTGCCATCACCCACCTCGAATTCAGTCCGGCCGGCAAACTCTTGCTCCTTGCCGGGTCGCCAAGCCTGGACCCTTCACGGAAATTGCACCTGTACGATGTGGACTCAGGGGAATTGCTGCCGGATTTTATTGAACATGACGCCCCGATCGATGCGGCACATTTCAGTCCTGACAGCCGGCATGTGGCCACTGTAGGATCGGATAAGCGTGTCTGTTTGTGGGACTTGATTGGGCGTACTCGAATCGCTCAGGTGGAATCTCTTTCCTTTCCTGGAACAGTCGATTTTGGGCCTGACGGCTCTATCGCCTACGGTGCGCGATTCTTGAACAGCGAAGGTGAGGTGTTGGTATTGACTCCTACAGGTGAGCCGGCATGGAGGGAAGCGAGAACGTTTACTTCTGGGGTGAGCCGCGTTGCCTTTGATTCGACCGGAAGGTTTCTGGCCGTCGGTTCGCGCGGCAAGGAGGTAGTCATTCTCGACGTCAAAACCGGTCGTCCACGTACTCCGCCAATATCACTGAAATATCCAATATCGTCATTACAATTCATCTCGGTGGACTCCGAAACTGCCCTTTGCGTCAGCTGTGGTAATACGCAAGCCGGGTATCTCGCCTATTTTTCCTTTTCCACAGAGAGAGGCCGGCTTATCGGCGATATAATAGCAGAACATAATGAATATGTTCGGGGGGTGAAACCGACGCCTGCTGGTCGTGTATTGTCCTGGACATTGGATACCGTTTTGGTTTCTCCAAATCCAGTTGCCCTAAGGAACGATGCTGCGAAGAGGCAGGATTTTATTGGGATGACAGGTGCGCTTGGCGGATGGGTTCTGAACGAATGGGGAGCACCTGAGCCCTATCACCGTGATGCCGGCAAAGAGGTGTCGGTTACTGGGTTATGGGCGCAAACCTGGTTCTGGTTGCATGAATCAATGCGGAAGCGGGCAATAGAGCCTGGTTCCCAGGTAGGCATTTTGGAACGTCTCCGAACGCTCTCCGAAGGGTACCTTGAGGACTATGAAGCAGTACTGGACGTGAAGCCTGATTTTGTACACGCACTGGCGGCTTACTGGCTTCCGGCCGCGAAGGAAGTCCTCAAGGAGGAGTTCATGCGGCCGGTGCAGGGAAAGCCGCGGATAGCGCGCCTGCAACGGGAATTGGAATGGAACAGACGATCCTCGGAGGAAGTCGCTGCTATGTTACTGAACAGTCCAGCAGCCTTGAGGATTGCCGATTTTTTTTCCAAAGAGGCGTGTGAAAAGCTGCCGAATGCGGCTGAGGTTTGGAGGGAACGTGCAACCTTCCTCAGGCTTACCGATAAGACGGACGATGCTTTTCGAGCTGTGGAGCGCTCCATCGATTTGGATCCGTCGGACATTGATTTGCATATCCAACTGGCTCTCTTGCTGATAGGACAGGGTAAAAACGACGTCGCTCTTGACGGACTCAATCGTGCTTGTGAGAAAATTAGCCGCCATGGAACAGAGGCAATAGGCTCCATCGTCGCTTTGGGTGTGTTCCGCATGGAAACATCGGCAACACAGAACGGCTTTGAGAAAATACCGGCTCATGTGTCATGGCTGTCCACAGAAATCGAGAAACGAATGAAGTCGGAGGTGAACCTCGATGCGCTCCTGCAACTGTTAGATTGCTCTCAAAAGGTAAGCAAACTCCTGAATCGTTTCCCCGATGGTCCCAAAATTGCTCGGGATTTCAACCTGCAATTGGCCGGTCTGATACAAGAAAAAAAGGTCTCAACCAAAGATGACTCTTTTGTAGCAGGGATACTCGCTAATGCATCCTATTGTGCTCTTCTCTCTGGTGATGTATCCAGCGCACTGAGGTACAGTCAAAGGGCAGTTTTGCTGACAAATGATATGCCCCCCATTCAACTGATTTATGCCCATTCATTGTGTGCTTCTGGTAAAAGCGAGGAAGCGGCCCCTATCTACCGCAAGATGATGGAGATTGATCCCGTGTATGGCGGCCTGATTGTCCGGTCGTTGTACCAAGACTTCCTTTCCCTGGAAAGACGCGGTATTACCTTGAAAGGAATAGAATCACTGAAAAAGGAAATCTCCGATAAGATTGCTGGAGAGTTCGACAAGGGCTTTACGGTGACAGCCGTCAGGACGGGTAGTCAGGCAGAAGATGTGGGAGTGCTCGTCGGTGATCGTATTATAAGATACAAGAATGAACCGATAGTCGATCTGAATGAATTTATATGGGATCGGCAAATGGAAGAACATTCCAATACCAGCGGCCGGAGTACCCTCCTAGTGGTCAGGGGAGGAAAGCAACTTAAATTGTATGTCAAACCAGGATTGCTCGGTGTTGGACTTATACGAACACATTAGAGGAGATCGGCGGAAAAAGTGGCCTAAAGAAGATTCTGAATAATTGGGTCATTATGTAGCGAGTCTGATTATGTTGTGGGTTTTAGGTTTTAAATATCCTTTTAATTCCTCTTATTCCATTTAGTTCTTTTAATTCCTTTGGGCGCGGTGTATTCTTCAATTGATTGGAGTACTATAAATATCTCAAAGTCTTGTTTATCAACCTCCAGAGCCTTTACATAAGAGGATTTTATGAAAAAGCCATGGTGTCCCTTGCGTTCAACCGTACGCAAATTTCGATGATTTGCCATTGGTGGATACGTTTAAGATAACCACATTATTATGTTGCGAGTCATTTTAAGTTATGTTGCGGGCTTTTCATAAACTCCTGTTATTATAGTGAATATCGACGCACAAGGTTTTGGTTAGTATCCATTTGTTTTTTCAATAGGTTAGAAGGACTCGCAACATAAGTGGCAAAGCTTGAATTGTGAATTAATGCTTGACAATTAAGCCACTACTTTTTAGCAAAATCAGTATGGGCAGAGCAAGCAGAAGCTTGGTGAGAGAAGCCTGGCAGCTCTATCAGTCATTAGGCGAAAACCTTTAAAGAGAAAATGAATAAAGACAAAAAAGTGAAAAGCCAGTTTTGAAAAATTAATTCACAATTCAAGCTTCCCCACTACTACCTTTATTTAGTGTTAAGCGGTTAGATAAAAACATAAGTAATAATATTTTTCTTGTCGATCTTTTTTATTATTGGTATTTAAGCGGTCAATCGTATAATTACTTGTTCGCTATCAAAATAATAAATTTCGGGCATTGGTAAACAAATGAAATATAAAATTGGATTCAAACCAAGAGCTTTGAAAGATTGCAGGAAAATCTCCAAGCCTCAATTAGCACATATTTTTAAGCAGATTGAAAATCGGATTCGCCATCGTAAAGATGCCTATAAATAAAGGAGGGTCATTATGATCTCAATAAATCCGCAAATACTCGAAAAAAATGGCAAAAAAGAATTTGCGATTCTTCCATACGAAGACTTTTTAAAAATGCAGGAAGAACTCGAATGTTATAATGATCTTCGTATCCTGCGTGAAGCAAAACAAGAAGAACAAAATGCTTCCTCAGTTAGCTTTGAAGAAGCTAAAAAAATATTGAACATAGAATAGCGAACAAACCACTTGAGATGGACTGGGCAAAGCCGTGCCGTTTTTGATAGGCGGTATTTGACTGGTAATTTTTACCCTTTATCATAGTTTTTCGGTTATCGCTGCCCAGCCCCTCATCTTTACGTTGAGCTACAAAAAATTGGGGAAAAATATATGAAATTGTACTGGGTTACAACGGAAGACCATGACGAAGACTGGTTCATCGTTGCTTCATCTTCAGAAGAGGCGTCTAAATATCACGAAGATATGGAAGGCTATGAATCAGGTGACGCAAAGGCAGAAGAAATACTGGATATTCCGGAAAATGTTCCTGATGAAACGGGTTGGCCTTCTGATGAACTTCTGCTTGCGGTGGGTGCTAATTTTCTAATTAATGATCAATCAAGAGTCGTTGAAATTGCAGGAAGAAAGTTTTGTGAGGGTTTGTTGGAAGCTACTCTTAATGAAATTAACGATAATGTATTCGAGGAACGTGGTGACGAGCGGCTGAACAAAACTAAAAAGCTCTCTCTTCATTAACGTTAAAGAAGCAGTTCGGCCCAACATGTCCGTTAAAGGCAAAGCGGCTATTACTTGCGGCTCTTGTTGGCCGGAGTTGAAAACACCTACATTTATTTTGCGAAAACTGCGACGCTCACTCGTCGCCCGCTTAACGGCAGCATTAGAAGTAAATGGAAAAGTACAAAGCTATGGAAAACACTGACAAGTTAGCAGTTCTTATAGACGCGGATAATGCTCAACCAAGCATTGTGGATAGTTTACTGAGAGAGATAGCAAATTACGGGATAGCCAGCGTCAAGAGAATCTATGGCGATTGGACTGCGCCTGGCCTGAAAGGTTGGAAAGAGGTTCTATTGCAATATTCTATTCAACCAATGCAGCAATTTGCGTACACAAAAGGAAAAAACGCAACTGATAGTGCAATGATTATTGACGCAATGGACTTATTGTACACCAGTAACTTTAATGGATTCTGTATAGTATCTAGTGATAGTGACTTTACCAAGCTGGCGTCAAGAATTAGAGAGTCAGGATTATTAGTGTATGGTTTTGGAGAGCAAAAGACGCCTTCCGCTTTTGTTTCAGCTTGTGACAAATTTATTTACACAGAGGTCCTTCGAGCTAAGGCTGATGAAAGTGAAGCGATTGTCAAAAAATCCAGCAATGAATTAAAACAAGATACCAAGCTGGTAAGCCTGTTACGCAATGCAGTGGAAGCGTCCTCCGATGAAAGTGGGTGGGCTCAACTTGGGCCTGTCGGCAGTAATATAGCGAAACAATCATCTGAGTTTGATCCGCGCAATTACGGATATGGAAAACTGGGCGAACTGGTTTCTGCAACAAAGCTTTTTGACATAGAAGGAAGGCAAATAGGAACCACCAATTCAAAAGCCCTTTATGTTCGTGATAAGCGGAAGAAATAGAAGGAACACTAATTCAATGGAGCAAATGTGTTAAGGCTTGCTAAGACATCCTTGGCACGAATATTTCCCTTAACACCCATTTCTACTAAAAGGTCAATAGTCTCAGAAAGTGTCAATTTTAACAAGCTCGAAGCCTCCCTGAGTGTAACCCTTCCTTCTTTATAAGCTTTAGCAACATAGGATTCGAATCCGACCCTGGCCAGTTTTCTCAATGATTGGGCCTTCTCCACTTTTTCTATCTTGGACACGTATTCTATGGCCTGTTCGATATCATCGGGAATTCGCATGGATCTTACTTTCATTTTGTTTTCTCCATCAACAGCCTTACAGTGCTGTGCTCATCTTCGCTGATGAATTCGGCTAACAGCTTTAATGCCCAGAGAGCGGTCTTTCTATTTATCATGTTGTCCTGTAAGAGATGATAGATAATAAGACCAGGCAAAATGAACGGGATACCCTTTATTCTCAGCAAACGTGTAAGTTTTGCATCGTCGGTAGCAACTGCGTTGTAGTCTTTTTTTCGGAAAAGCGCGATAAGAGCGTCATCCCCTTTAGTGTGATCAGAATAAGATTTAACTATCGTAATTATGTTAGCCTTAATATTTTTTTCCACTACAAATGCGTCCGGGCATCCTTTCTCTTTCCCTGCATCAACAACCTCTTTCTGTACCACATCAGGGATAAAGATAGTGTCTCTGTTTCCCACAAAATCTTTTAGACCAGCCTTTGTAAGCTTGATAAGGCAGTCAGCATCCATTAATAGTTTCATGTAGTTTTATTGTACATCAATAAGATACAATTCTGTCAAGACAAAAAAAGATGGCCTGCAGGAAAGATATAAACCGACAAAAAAACGAATTATCTATATTGCTTAGGTTCAATCCGATACTTCTTTAATCTGAGCCCGACGATTCTCTCAGATGTATCGAGAAGCCTTGCTGCTGCGGTTATATTCCCTCGGGCGCTTCTTTAGTGCATCAATAATTATATCTCTTTCAAATGTAGATATAGCTGCCTCTAACGAGCCGGAAGAAACTGTACCAGATTCTTCGGCTGTCTGGGCAAAAATTCTGACCGCACTTATTCCAAAAGTTGCAAGCAAGCTGGAGTTTTTTGAAAATTGACATTATTTAGGCCTAATCCGGATAGACAGAAAATGAGGGGGACATGGCTCGGTTAGCTTTCCTTTCAAAAAGACCGGAAAGCTATTATTTATCCATAATTTGTCTTATGTATTGAGACAGTTTTTTCGTCGTAAGCCTCGCTACCGCCCATCTCCGGCATAATCATATCCAGGATGACCATGTCAATTTTGTCTTTATTGCTTTTGTACACCTCAACGG
>JAIORF010000022.1 GCA_021108295.1 bacterium
AGGATAGCTTTTCCTGATTTCCTGTTTCAGGATTAGCGAAACTTAAACAGGATAGTCTTTTTAAGTATCCGGCCTGGAGGAGACTTGAAAAGGCGAAAGCTAAAATTCAGGCTAAGTATGTAGATGCCCGTACGGAATATTTTCGGACGCGGGTTCGACTCCCGCCGCCTCCACCATTTTTATCGTTTGTTTATTTAATGATTACAGGAGATTGGAAATTACGCCAATTTCCTTTTTTCATCTTGGTGTAAATTTGGTGTAAAATTTTCAGATTTTTCGTCTTCGTCTGACGTCTTGTCAGTCTCTTTTAAACTCGGATTATAGACATTATCCATAAACGCAGAACCGTCATCGCGCTGATAGTTTTTGATATAGGAATAATAGCGTTCCAGTATCATTTTTAGGCTCTCGTGTCCCATCATTTTCTGAACCCATCCTGGCAATTCTCCGGCATCAAGCATCAATGTAGCGAAAGTGTGTCTGGTCTGGTAAAGAGAACGAGGCTTTAATCCTGCCTTCTTTAACCCTGGTTTCCAGATATGAAAACTCACTGAATTGGGAAGCAGTGGGCGACCATAAAAATTCAGGAACACATAATCTGACTTGCCCATCGTAGCTTTCCGCTGGTCTCTAAACGCTTCAACCGTTGGAGGCAACATTTTAATGTCCCTAATTGAACCTGCGGTTTTGGGGCGACCTTCTTCTTTCCGAACTCTTGTTTCCCTGACTTTGATGACTCCTAACTTAAAATCAATGTTTTTCCATTTTAGAGCTGCCATTTCTCCGAAACGCATTCCACTATAAAAAGCCACAATAAAAAAGTTCTTATATTGGGGATTGACAATATCCAGGAACCGATGAACTTCTTCGATAGACATAGGATAAATATCCGGCTTACTAACTGTAAGGTTCTCTACCAAATCCATTGGGTTTTTGTCTATCAATCCTGCTCTAAAAGCGAATTTCATTAATGAGCGCATCGGAACAAGAACATTGTTTTTCCTTTTATTAGAACATTTCATAGTACTTCTGAATTCTTCGACACCCCGAAAATCAATGTCGTTGATTGGCACATTCCCAAATTTAGGCAGAATATAATAATTCATAGCACCACGGTAATCCTTCATTGTCGAAGATTTTACCTTTTGAGACATTATTTTAGCCCATTGTTGAGCGACCTCGCCAAATAATTTGGACTCTTTTACAGGCTCATTTCGTTGGATGTCGCCAAGTAGGCTTATTTCTTTAAGGTATTTATCCCGAAGTATTCTGGCATCAGTTATTGACCCAGACAATGCCTTTTTGATGCGTTTACCCCTGACCATTGCTTCAAAATACCAGACATCTCTACGCTTTTTTAAATGATGGTCTTTCTTGTTCTTTTTCGCCATGATTATATCCTCCACTTTTTGTCTGGTGTGGATGATATATCAGGTTTTTCCCTCTTAATTTTAGCCGATATATTTTCTATACCACCTCCTTTTTTTGAAATTGTATTTTTGTCCCTAAAATCTCTAATTTCGTCGCTGTAATATAGAACTCTTGTTGAGCCGGGTGCTTGCCAAAATGATAATAGCCTTTGGTCTCGCCAGTTCTTTACTGTTCCAGGCACAACTCTAAAATATTCTGCGACCTCCTTTTGTGTCAATAATTCATTTTTAAATAAATCTTTATTCATATTCTCATACCTCTACAAAACTGATATGGCAATCGCCCTGTGCTGGTCATTTCCAGAAGGTGAAACACCTTTGGCGTTGCCCGTCCGCTCAAATTGAATTGAGCGACCTTGTGGAGTCGAGAGGTATACGACCCCGCCAGTTTAATGAGATGGTGCTCGTGTAGTGTTGCGTCTGATGCTAAAACCTGGGATTGAAGCCCATTATATTTTTATACTCTTCTATCATCACCTCCTTTGTGACTGCTTCATGTTGTTCGGCTACAATAACGCTGTCATAAACCGATAGGCCTAAAATCCCTTTATCCATAAGGCTCTTCAAAATAGCATTCATTATGTTGCCGTCTGTATTTTGAAGAGTAAGCCCTATACCTGAAAATAAATATCTTGATATGGGCTCGTGAGCATCCCTGAAAGTATTTACAAGCGTTACCAGAGGTTTTTTAATTGATGGCAATGTAATGCCCCTGTCTTTCAATTCGTTCCGTATAGCGCCATAGGCTTTTCTTTCGTTTTCAGCGTTGATGGCTATAAGACCTACCGCTTTATAAATGTCTCTCATTTTCGGGCCTTCACAGACCGAATACGGGTCATCCTGATAGTCTGTGCCTTCCTGGTTATATAGCATAAGGATATGAAATGCTGAATAATCTATTTCAATTGTCTTCTCTCCATTTATATGAATAAATGGTCTCATATTTTTAGGTAAATTCTGATGGATTGCCCCATATGCTCTGCCACCATACTGAAAAGAATTCCTGTTAAAAACTCTGTATAAATATTCTTGGTTTAGTATGAATTGTAAATGTTCTATCCCAATCTTTTCCAGAGGAAATAATTCTAAAAAACACTCATCATTCTTTTTTCTTTTCCCATGCAGTTTCCGATTTAATGAAGCCAGAAAGTCAATGAACCTCAATTTAGCATAAAAATAAATTCTATGTAAACGATTATCAATAGGTGGTTTACACGGAAACTCCTGGGTAATGGTGGGTGTGTTAATAGGCGGGTTACCGTTGACTGTATCGGTATATTTCTTTAATATGTGTTGAGGTATTCTACTGTGTACCATTATTTGATTATTCTTATATAATATTTGTTCTACTGTTATTCTATTGGTTATAATATTCTTGAATAAGTTTATTAGAAAATCATTGTTTGTTAAAACTTTACTGTGTAACGTTACCGTTATATGATGTTCTTTTACAAATTCATTATAGCATTCTAAATCTTTACGCATTTGGTGAGTGTTTTTATCTTCCCTGTATCCGACTAACTTTTTTTTGCTTTTATCTTTTTTTATTATCAATTCATCTGGTTCAGGTATTTGGAAAAAATCCGGTAAAATTAGTTGGTGGTCTATGAATAATCCAATAAGCTCAGATGTCGGCCAAATTCTTGTTTGATAACCCTTTTTTTTATCTTCATAACTTGACCTGCCCTTTTTCTCCTCAATGTAGCCTAATGGAAGTAACGCATCAATAACAGGAAGTAATGTATGGTATTTAAAATATAGTTTTCCATATCTTCGATTATGTGAGTATGCGCTTTTATCTCGCGAATATCTGATAGGCATCCCTAATAAATTTGAGAGCCACAGATTGATTAGAACTGTTTTAAGTGCCTGCTTTACCCTTTTTAGGGATTTAACTTTTAGACCTGTCTTATCCACAATCTCATCGAATAAAGCGGTTACAAGGTTTCTAAGACTATTTGAAGTAGAATTATAGGCATCCATTACCAGAGCATTTTGAAGCCAACTTCTTTGATTATGTAAATCTTCTGCTTCATCTGATAATACAAAGCCCTCTTTATAGGATAAATCTGTATGTATTGGGTATCTCGGTATAAAGATAATGTTTTTTCTCCTTAATTTGTATTTTATTACCAGGCAAAGATATAATATTTCTCTCACCTAACTACAATATAAGCATTTATTATCATTAGTAAATATCGCACTATGCGTGGAAAAGGGTTTTCAAATGAGGAAGCGTGTTTAAGGATTTTGTTAAACACCGATCAATTAAGGATTTAGAAAAAGGTATGCTGATTTAATTTGTGTGCGCGGAAAAGGGTCTTCCAGATTTAGAAGAGAGTTTATGGAGTAGGTTCGCGGATTATTTCTTTTTCTTTTCAGGTCTTATCCCTGGGTCTTTCGCACGCTTTGGTGCTATCTCACTAATCCATTTATGACGAGTTCCGGGTTGATAATCTTTGCCGCCAGATTCCAAAATTTCTGGTCTATCAACCATTTCCTTTACAGTATCAATTTCGGGATGTTTGTCATAAAGTTCTTTGGCAACTTGCTGAACTTTCATTTTGGCTTCTTGGTCAGGACGTAATTTTTTTGCTTTGAAGAATTCAGGGATAATTTCTTTTTTTTCTATTTCAGGCTCACTAAAATATTTCTTTATATCTTCTATGTGATACAGTGAATTTACGAGTGCTGTGAGTACTGCCGCCGCCTCTGCTTTCATTTCAGGAAGTTTGAACTCATTCCAATCTAATTTCTTTACAGAAAGTAGCCATTTCTCATAATGCCCAATCTGTTCCAATAAGCCGTATCCTGTTGTGGCGTCAAACTTTTGAAGTTCTTCATTTCCTAATTCTTCTACTGAATATCTCAATTTTTCATACTGCTCTTTCAATTTAGCTATATTCGCTATTTCTTCAACAACATTTGACGGTAAAATTGGTTTGACAAAATTATTATGTGGTTGAAGCCCCTTCTGTACATAATCATAAAAAAGCTCAATGTCCCTTATTCCAAAATTATTTAATAACTGCTGTCCTGAAAGCCATTTAGACATCCTTAACCTCCTGCTTCAAAAGTGTTATTCATCAAATAACCCTTCATCGTTCTCTTGGTCAAGCCTTTCCTGATTCTGCTCTTTTAATGCGTTTGCCCCTGACCATTGTTATTAAATGCCGGACGTTTCCATGTTTTTCTAAATGATGATTTTTGTTTTTCGCCATAATTATGTAAAAGGCTTATAAGCAAGACTATACATAAGTTTACTATTCTTTTTTATTATCCAAATTTGGGACATCTTTACTGAAAGAATCATAATTATCTCCAAATATATTACGTTCCTGTTCCCATTTTTCTTCGGCTATATCCTCCTTATTTAAGTCTGGTAAATCATAAACCTCAAAAATATCCATTTATATTTTCCTGCGCTTTCTTTCCTCCAAACCTTCCTCATATGCCCATCCCATTGCTCCACCTAGAAAAAAAGCATCTTTGGCCGTGAATCCATTTTCCTCTGATTCAGCCTGTTCAGGTTCATCATCGGATTTATTATCACCTTCAAGCGTATCGTCCATTTCCAGGTCTTCTTCAAAACTTTCCTCAAAAGAATCCTCTGCCTCGAAATCACCTTCATCGAAACCGTCAAAAAAATCATCCATTTTCATACCTCCTTTTTTTGTTTCAATTTCATTCTCCTTAAATTAAAGTTCCTCCCGGAACATCCAGGAAGGCTTATGAGTTTTGTCATTTTAATAAGTGTTTCAGTATTTTTGTTAATGTGCTATTCCATTATCTCCTTTCAATATCAAATTCAGCACCTTTTCCGTTTCGGACATGACCTTTAAACAGGCATGATAGGAGCTCATCTTGATTTTCTCGGCATATTTCTCAATGTATCTATAAGAGTTGCCAACTGTGTCGTTTTGTTGTTTGCCTACGAGTTTGCAGAGAACAGCAGCAGAAAGCTCCGCAACAATTTCCTGAAAAGGATCTTGCCCTGCCTTTAATGTGCCTTTGATTTTCTCATGCCCGGCATGACTTAATTCATGAAAGAAAGTCTTTTCTTCGGGTGTAGCCAAGGCGATTTCTCCGGCCTTAAATGAATAATACCCGTAATATCTATAATTGCCCGGGATTGCTTTAACAGATATTCCCCATTCTTCTGCTCTTTGAAGCAAAGGTAAATCAGGAAGCTCAATCTGTTCATAATCCAGAGACTCACCCTCTGTATCCCCAACACGGAAAACCGGCTTACATCCGAATCCGTAGAGCACTTGTTTTTCATCGCTACCATCTTCTAACTTCTTGATAAAGGGGACCAAAATATAAATCGCTTTACTTCCTTTCTTAACAAACCTATCCGCCTTTTGCCATTGCTTGAAGCCTCGTCCATCCTGGGTTCCTGAAAGAAACATCAAGGTTCGATTCAGCAGCGACCATTTAGAGCATGGGATGTCTGGAATGGGGAACATTGCATATGCCACTGCTTTGGGGATATCACCACTTTTGAACTTGTCTGTAATCAGACTAAGGACTTGTTTGACCTTATCATTCATATTTTTCTCCTTTCATTCTGTTGATTAAAAACAAAAAGCCCCATGACGCACTGATGCACATGAGGCTGTGTAACGGATTCTTATGGATGGTAATTTGTGATTAGTGTTTTAGAATTGGTATGTTGGAAGAGGCAGATTGTAATTCATATTATAAAATCTACCATTTTGAGCAGACATCTGTGTAGCCGCAATCAGAACACATCCATGATTTCTGTGGCATAAAGATACGACTTTCAATCGCAGTCAAAACCATTGATGCTATCTTGGAAAACCTTTTGCGATCTGATGCTGTCCTCACTGTGTAATAATACTCTATCTTTGGTTTCTTCAACTTACGAAGCACATCCATGCGGCAATTGATATCTGCGGTTGGAAACACATATTTGTTTGCAGCCAGAAGATACGAATACGCTGTAAACTGCATATCTTCATCAACCGCGGATTGAGATTTCGCCTTGGCTGCAGTTTTGTGATCAATCACAATCAATTCGCCGTTTTGATCACGCAGTAGAAGATCTATCATTCCGATCAGGTTTAGTTCAGTCGCTTCACCTTCCGGTGTGTACAGTTTTGCGGATAATGGAAGCTCAACCCCTATGATTTGAATGCCTGTCAGATCGACAGATTCATAAAACACCTTTAACAATTTTTTGCCAAGTTCAATAGCGCTGTCCTTGTTCGGTGCTTCCTTCTTGTAGATGACCGGTATATCTGAATGGTCAAGTTCTAAGGAAAGATAATCGGCAAACAACTCTTCAAGTATGTTCAGAGGTTCCAGGTAATTCTTATCCATCAGGGAACGGTAGTATTTCTCTTCGCAAACATGAATAGCGCTGCCAAAGGAAAGGGCGATTGAAAGGCGCGCCGGTGGAATGGCTTCAACATACATGAACTGGTATTTTAACGAACAATGCAGATAAACAAATATCTGACTATGCGAAATATGAAGCTCTTGTTTTAATTCTTGTAATGCCTGGCTTTTCAGCATAATACACCTCCTTGATTAAAGCATTAAAAAACTGGAAGATACTCAAAGCACCTTCAATTCTGACTCAAAAGATTCTCAATAAGGCTGGATGCATCTGTCATGGTCAGGTAATCAACAGCCACAGCATATGCTTCAAGGCAATGCTGGTTAAGCTTGCTTTTCGATATACCCCGTTCCAGAGACAGATTCGTAATGTATTTGTGCTGTTTGGCGGAAATACGGTTATTGCCATTTCCATTATCGCCACCGTTGTTATTGCCTCGTTTAAAGTTGTTGTTACTCTTGTTTTCGTTATCACTTTGTCCATGGCTGGAAGCCTTACCACTGCTTTTGTAAAGGTGCAGACCTACACCAAACAGAGTGGCACACTTTTTAAGAGCATCTGTGCCTGCGGCTTTAAGATCATCTGCAAGAGAAATCATATTTCCGGTTTCTCTGGCTTTGGTAATTTTACTTGAACCGAACTGCGTTTTAACGATATCACCTGCTGCCAGCTTTCCGAGAACAACAACCTCATCCGTATCGAGGATTTTATGTTCCACGATTTCAAAGCTCCATTTTGCTTCAAAAGAATCATTCAGCCTTTGAATTACGGAACTTCCTTCGATGTAATCCAGCTTTTTGCCAAAATTGCCTTCTCGTTGTTTAATCTGCTCCGGGCCAAAAGGTTTTTCCAATAATTCTCTATTCATTGTTGCCTCCTTCATTGTTGTTGGGTTGAAAATAAAAAAGGAGCCAGCCATTGAATGACCGCTCCTTATGAGAAATATGGTGACATGAGCCACCGGCTATTTGTTGTGATGATAATTCCTACTCAATCACCTCTTTTTCCTGCTACATCTGGTTATGCGAATTAAACGCACATCCTTGGCATTTCGATTTGTCCCTGCATCCCCGACAGACCTTTTCTTTATCCAGAATATTTGGAATATACTCGAAAACAAACTCAATGCCTTTGGTCATAGGAATACCTAATGCCCAGGATATCCTCCTTAATGTAGAAGATGATTTCATACTCATCTCTGGGGTATATGCCATAGTTCTTTTACCTCCTTTCAAAACAAAAAAAGCCATCTGCCCGCGAAGGCAAAATGGCTCTTTGTTAAATGTTCTTCCTCCATTGAAATTATCAGGTACTCATGCACAAGAATACCCATAATCCTGGAAGCCTGAACTATCCTTTTTTGTAATTCATAGTCCTCATGTAATGGTGGGAGATTACCGCTTGGATGCTTATGTTACAGAATCATGGCACAAGAGTTTGCGAGTATCGCAGGTTTCAACACCTCTCGCGGATGAACCTGCGCAAATGAAGGGCTCCGGTCGAATTTTTTCTTTTATTACATCTCCTCTCAACGCAAAAAGGGCGGCTACCTTTAAGACAAACTGTCCTTTCTGCTGGTTAAATGATGAATCTATCCGAAAAATAATAATTTATAATTTCAATATGTTATATAAAAAGCACAACCTGTCCATTCAAGCCAATTTGGTGAGTGTCATATTTCAATGTTCAGATTTTTCTAAGAGAAGCATAAATTTGTTAAAAATTATGCACATATTTATACAGCTAAAAGGAATTGGCATAATCTATATAACTATTTGTTAATATAACGAATGTTTTTTCGGATAGATTCATTGATTATGTTTGTGTGAGTAATCAGCCGGATGGCTTATCATGGAAAGGTAGGAGAAGGGGGCTATAACGTACACCTGACGAAATATTCTCTTATTCATATATAAGGGTACCGCAGGCAATAAATCTGGCTTGATTTTGATTGATGACAATGATGACAGGTTTGATCGGTGTACAGGTATTGAAAATGGCTGGAAATATATCGGCGGATAGTGCTAAATCAAGACGACCACGATAAATTACTGCTTTATCGGCTTTATATGACTATATTTCTGCGATTAATAACTTTCTTGCCTAAAAGTATAAAAGGCCGAATATGGGCATCTGAGGGCTTCTGAAAGGCAGTTATGAAAGATAAGTGAGAAGTAATAATGGTAGTAATAAAGTAGTAAAGTATATCATTTAAGTTTAATAACAGCATCCCATTTTATCAGTAATTTATTGAACGTGTTTCTAACTACTGTAAAGCGGAGTCCTATTTTGTTGAGATTTTCCTTTTCGCATTTGACAGGTCGTATGGGGGAGAATGCTGGATAAGGTGATGATTATACTATACTATTACTCTGCCAAGAAATTTACCCTTTAAGTAATATAAAGAGCGGGATAGGGTATGCTTAATTTGAGTACAGGGAATGAAAGAGGATGTGCCAAAGTAGGTTTTACGTATGTACGGAAACTTTGCAAGGATTATAAATTGGAAGCGAAGTGGGAAGGAAATGATGTTAAGGTTTTGACGCTGCGAATTGACGTCTGAGTTCACCAGCGGCAGCCGTCAGGCGGACGATTTGTTATGCCCTTATTCAAATTTAATTTCTATTGCAGCTATTTTATCTAATTCTTGATTTATAGCTAATTTTATTTCTTCAATTTTCTTATATTTTTCAGATAGTTGCTTTTGGGCTTCAATATCAAATTCGCCCTTTGAATTAATAGGAATTTTTATGGATAATTTCTCAACTTTCTCTTTACTTGCAGTTTTACTCCATTTAAACCCTTGGCCCATCAAAACATCTTCAACTGTCCTTCGCAAATAATCTAAATCAAGTTTGCGATTGTGTTCTTTCATCACCATTAGGGGTCTATGATGATCATTGGTCGTGAATTTATGCTTATGCCAAAAGACATAACCAACAGAGCCCTCTCTATTCCAACCTAAACAATTCTCAAAATACTTTACTCCTTTTAGATTGTCTGCAACAAAACCAAACGGTGTTTCATTCTGACTACCTCCATAAACTGGTATATTTCCTGGATTTTTTTTGATAAAGGTTTTTGTTAGTCCTTTAATTGAAGGCAAATCAAAAATTGAATTTATTAAAAATTCTTCATGCTTATATTCATAACTAATCTCTATATTCAATTCTTTAATTTGTTTTTTATATGCAGATACTTTCTCTTTGATTTCGGCAATGTATTCATATTTTGCAATGATTTCCTTTTGTTTATCCAAATCAATTTTATCATCTTCTATGAAAGGAAGGTCAATCAAGACTGTTAGCATATTTTTAAGAGAAGCTCTTAAACCTCTATCGAATCCATATTTATGCTTTACTTTTTCAAGCTTGATCATTAAATATTCTGGCAAAACATCATCATTTAAAATTCTAATTGTTCCACAATGATCTGTTGAGACGAAAGGTTGTTTTTTGGGGATTGCGTTAAATTCAAAATCACCATCAATCCCCCAAAGAACAAAATTGTTTGAAAAATCTTTAATATTACTATGCGTATGAAAACCAATTGGTTCTTTTACATTTGCGCTATAAATAGGAATAGTTCCCGAAATGTTTACAATATCTTTTTTTACTATCCTTTTCCCTATGGAAAGTTCAAAATAATCCGAATCGGACAATTGAACTTCTTTAAAATTACTTACTTCCTTTTTTTCCCCAGAAACTTCTTTCAAAAGGTTTGAAAAGTCGCTCAACGTTTCAGAAATATCACTAACTAATTCGCTAAATCCGGTTATATCAATGGCGTTTTCTTCTTCCAAAATACCTAATGCTATTTTTTCTTCTTTTGTCCACCATCTATCAATTGACCAATGTCCTTCTGGCTTAAATTTATCAACAGGCTGAATTTTACACCTATTATCAGAATTAATTTTAGAGAAGTTTCCTTTGTCGCCTTTAAAAAACGAATACAATGTAACAGCTTCTTGCAAATCATTCTGTTCTATGTCAAATCGGTAAACATCTCTTGATTCGCCCATTTCGCTAACCAAATATGTAAAAACAGGGGTTCTTTGAATGTCTATTTTATTGGCTTTTTTTGTAATACAAAGGATATACGTCTTTTTAGGTGTTGTAAAAAAAGTTTTTATCGGAAGTGAAATAAGTCCATCCAAACAGCATTCATCCAGTATAAATTTTCGTAAATGTTTATCGTTTTGTCTGTTTAAAATTCCATCAGGGACAACCACAAAAGCTTTCCCATTTGGCTTTAAAGCTCTGATAATCCATTCCATAAACAAGCCCTCAACCCCCATAGCATTTATTTTATAATAGTTTAAAAGGTTGCCATCCTTTTTGATTTCATCTTTTAAATTACTGCTACCGCTTGTTACGTAGGGCGGGTTAGTTAAAATTAAATCGTACTTTTCATTTGTTGGTTCTGAGAGGGTTCCAAGTATAGAATTAGTTTTTAGAATAAAACATTCATTAAAAAGTGAAGAAAACTCTTTTGTTAAATTTGGGTTTTTTTGGATTAAATCTGAAAAATAAATCAGCATATTAGCTTTGGCTAAAATAATTGTTTTTTGTTCTTCATGATCAAATCCTTTATCGAAGCCATGAATAGTGATTTTAGGTTTTATTTTATTTTTAGTAATTTTGTAAAAATAATCTAATTTACTTTTTATAGGTTCTAATAAAAACTTGCCTACTCCACATGCGGGATCGCATATCACTGCGCCTTCTTTTATATCATCTTTTGCCATTTCAATAATTGCGCGAACAACTTTTAAAGGAGTAAAAAACTGCCCCCAATTTTTTTTACTAATACTTTCTTTTAAAAAACTTTCAAAAAGAAGGCTTTTAAAATCATATTCAATATGTTCAAGTTTTCCATAATCCTGGAATTTTTGTAATACTTTTTTAAAAACCGTACTGTACCCTCTTACAGCTTTTTGATCTTTGCTAACAAAAATTGTTCCGTTGATAATCGTTGTTTTGTCAATTGGGTTCTCGGGAAATAACTCTTTAATTTTAGGGCGAATAACATTTGCGTAATTTTCTAAAATTTCTTCTGCTGTGTTAGTTTTAAAGCTGTCAATAACTGCGTTAAAGTTATAAATACCTTTGAGTACATTTAAGTCACTTAAATACTTAAAAATAAACAATTCGATAAAAGTATAAAGACAATTTTCGGCAGTGGCACCACTTACCATCCATATATCCTGCCAAATTTGCTTTGCAAGGTCAGTTGGGTTTACAAGTTCCTTAGGTTTAAGATTATTATTATTTTCGTTTATTGAATAATTAATTTTATCAATTAATTCTGCCATTAGTTCAGCTTTTGGGTCAAAGGAAGAATTAATCTCTTTTCCATTTTCATCCTTGATTTTCTTCCCTGTTAAGGCATTTACCCAGACTGTATCTTTTGTGTCAGTCGCAATAATTATTTTTGAACCAAGTTTTTTTGCAACTTCAATTTCCTGTTTTATTGCTTTATCTTTTTGAGTTTTGGTTTTGAATTGAGACGGCTTTTTATATTCGATAATTGCAATTACATTTTTCTTTTGTACAATTAATGCATCTACTTTTTTGTTTTCCACATTGCCATAGTCAACATTTCTAATAATTCCATATTCTTTGAGTGCTTTAATTGAGGTAGAACCAATATTATAAAAATCCCACTTGCCAATTTTTTCAGGATTTTTCAAAAGACCTCGTTGTAATAATTCCTCACTCATTTTATTACCTCATTATATTTTTAGGAGGCATAACAGATATTATACAGAACGCTCAACATCGCAATATAGTGGATTCTGTATATTACAATATTGTCAGTTGCGAGTTTTTGCCTTCCTTCACATCATCCAAACTGATCCACTAAGAACCTATTTCAGTAGGCCATGCACACATGGTTCGTGCCCTTCCAACTGGCCTTTTTGGTCGCGCTTAGTCGCCTACTGAAATAGGCTCTAAGAAGAAGTCAGATGTTTGATAACTTGCCAACTTCATAACGCCAAGGTTGAACAACTCTGTTGAAGATAACTTCATGATATCTTAAATTTCAGGTGGACATGGTTCTTTCCAAATATAGAATCGCAAAACACCGTCCTCATCGTTCATACCGTCCTTTCTGGGAAAAAACAAGTAACATTATTCCGCAGTTTACAGGTCGTAAACCTAAAAATCGCTATAACCCACCTAATATATTTACAATAACCATCATTACTATAACATTTCTCCTTTAAGTAAAGAGCGGGATGAGGCTTACTTGGTTTGAGCACGGCAGAGGGAAGGGATGTGCCAGGATAAGAGTTTCCATATATACGGAAACTTTGTAAGGATTATAGATTGGAAGCGAAGTGGGAGAAAAATGATGTCAAGTGTTTTGACGCTGCGAACGTTTGAGCTAAGCCGCACCAGAAGAATGACGCCGCGCTAAGGCTAAGTTTTGCTCTGCAAGTGCCAAAATTAAAGCCTACCGGATTTTGGTGTCGGGTAGTGATTGGTTAGGGGTAATTATATTAATTCCCATTTGCGTTCAATATCACTAACTTCATCTGACATCCATTGTTTAAAAAGATTGGCGCCCCTACCTCCATCGGAACAAACATAGAATGTTCGTTTAGCCTCAAATTTTTTTATAACATCTTTGTTCATATAAGGTCTCATGCTGGCATATATTGTAGTACTGCCAAAGTTGTTATTTTTAAAATCAAATTGTTCGATAAATACTCTCCATTCTTTAATTAGCCTAACTTGGTAATTGTATTTGTTTAATTGCTTTTTGCCATTGCAAGATATCAAATCGAAAGTGATTGCAATTATTGACGCAATAAAGAAAATAAACATACCCAGTTTCCACAAATCGGGAATTTTGCATCCAAACACTCCTATAAACCAACTATCTGGGATAATTAAAAGCATTGATGTGATTATAAGGCCAAACATATGTGTTATCCATGTATCTTTAAAAAAGCTTATAACGCTTGGGATAGCTTTCAATTTAATTCTCCCTAACAGGCTACCAGCGTAAGGGGGGACAGTCTGTAAATTCAACAAGTTAGCAACTCTTTGATTTTGCCTGATTGTGAAATTATCATAGAGCCAAAATGGCGGAAAGTGTCCCGCTTTAAGTTGGTAGTCCCCTAACATTATTAAATATTGTTTGAACAATGCCTATCCGGTTGACCCCCAAAAGGGCTTTTGCTATGATGAGGCCACGCACACTAAGGAGAGTGGCAGCATCCTGGAGTGTCGCAAAAATAGCCCGACCCATGTTTTGGGGGTCAACCGGATAGGCATTGTTTGTACATTGTAACGTCACCAATTCCTTTTCCTTTGTAATCAATAAATTCAAAAGATTGTCCCTCCATTACCACTAAACTATCCTGGGATAAATATGTACGGCAATGAAGCATCCTTTTTGGTGGTATGGGATTTACACCATATGTTTCAATTATCGTAATAGGTTCTCGTATTACCTTCCCATCTCGATTGACATAACCCCCTCTGGCTTCAAAGGCTGTGAAACCACCGTTTTGCTTGCAACTCCCTTCTTCAATTACTTTAATAAAATCATCCCTATTTTCTTTTGGAATTTTTCCATATTTATCGACGAACGGAACAAAAAATCTGAAAAGCCTTCCCTTGTCTTTGTCAATGGCATTCGTTTAAGGTGTTTTTAACCTAAATTAGTCTGCATATTGTATGTGGCTTTGTTGTCATGGTATACAATATGTTGTATTAAAAATGCAATTTTGTTCTTGTATAGGAAACTATAAAATTACGTTTGCAATATATTGAAATTATAATATATAAAATGACACTATGGCAACTAAGTCAATAAAAGCAATATTTCGTGATTGGTGGTATCTTATATTTATTGAGTTATCAGTTAGATATTCAGAACTACATTGGGATTCGATTGTTGAAAATGTTGAAAAGATGATCGGGTGTGGTGATCCTTCCAACGGGTATGCGGAATATGTTTGTCCCCAATGTGGTAATAAGAAAC
>JAIORF010000096.1 GCA_021108295.1 bacterium
ATACTACTAATTTGAAAAGATAGATTTTTGCTGCAATAAAAGCGAATGCCATTGGCCAAAGGAGGGGGGTACCTATTTGTAATTATAATAATGCCCCCAGGCAGCAACCAAAAAACTTAATGCGATAATCAAGGTTTGACCCAAATTTTTCTTTAAAAATCCCTGCTTCCTTCCAATATTTTTTTCCAAAGCTCTTTGACCGCCCTAGTATAGTCAGGAAGATATTTAATGGTAGCTTTCAAATCATTCCTTGCTTTTTTGATCATACCCAACTTCGCATAAGCCTTTGCCCTATCGAAATAGGCCCTGTAGTAGTTTGGATTAAGCCGAAAACAATTGTTATAATCCTTGATTGCCAGCGCATATAGTTCAAACTTATACCTGCAAAGTCCCCTCATATAATATGATTTTGGTGTGAACCCTCCGTTTGGAGTTAATTTTATGACTATACTGTAATCACGTATTGCGTCACGATACTTGCCCAAATAGTTTTGTCTGAGTTTCGCGCGCCAAAAATGCAACTTGGCCACATTTGGATACTTGTTTATTGCAATAGAAAAAACATTGTCTGCCTCTTTGCTTCTTTTCTGCCTATACAATTTTAATCCTATTTCAAAATATTTGTCATAAGCCATAGTCTCATTGGCTTCTACCCCAGAATAGCATAATGTGACGCACAAAAAAACGCACAAAAAAGAAAAGATCTTTTTCAACTTGAAACCTTGCTGATATTTTTTTAAGAGCATACCGAGTCCTCCGTAATTAAACATAGCAATAGAACGATATCCGATTACAAGGCGCTATGAAGGAGCCGCCGCAAAGGCGAGTTGGATGCCGACCATACTTCACTTTTCAAAAAGTTTCAGTATATCCGCCCGTAATTCATTGATCTGCCAAGCTTTGAGCAGACCAATGCACAACACGTCCACGTTGTCCGAAGACGCCCCTGCTTTTCGCTCTGCCTGCAAATTGAGGATTCCAGCAACCATGTGCTTTAGCTGTCGCCTGTTCAGATTATAACTTAGCGGCTGAACAGGACAAAGGTAGTTCCTATAAATCGGAATTATTTGTAACATTAAAACCATAGTACAATTAATTACTCAAATTAAAACATCAGATATAGCCAGGAAAATGCTTCAACCCCTTTTTATACTAAAGCATTCTATCAATATGTTTCAAAACTTTTTCGGAAAATATTTATCCAATTGTTGAGTAGCCTAAGTTTTATCAGTATTCCAAGTCTTTATCAACTATGCATTTTTATCCTTGTCGATGTATCCATTTCCCATGCTATTAAGTCTGTGACATGGTTTAGTTACAAAAAAACTGCATTGGTTTCTCCATAGTATTATTGCGCGTATTTTATTACAAATTCAGGTCTCAAATTTTCATCTTCATATTCGCTTGAGTAGAATTTTGCTTCATTGTAACCTCTATCAATTGCCTGGATTAATATCCCATAATTATCCATTTCATTAGATATCCATTCTTGGGCCAAATCAGTGATATCAAATGTAATCCATGAATCTTTCTGCATAACGGCCTCAGAAACAATGCCGTTTGGACCATATCCGAAATCGGTCATTGTGTCGATATCACCTCCAAACGTATTCCACTCATTGATTTCAATAGGATTTCTGTTATATTCATTCCAGGTTGCCCCGCCGTCTGTGGCTTTGTACCATATTCCTTCGCCCTCCTCCCAGTCATGAGTTATTCGATATAATTCAAGTTTTGGATCGTATGACGGCCAGTAGAGAGAATAGCAATAAAGTTTCAGTTCTGCTTTTTCTATTACAGCATGTGCAAGGCTTCGAGAGAAATCCGGACGCAAAATGATTTTTTGCACACCATTACTCCAGATATTCAATTCACCCATACCGCCCAGATTTTTGTCTTTGCGTACTTCCGAATAACCATCTAATGTGGTGTCTGATATACTGTCACGAAGAGTGAGAGTGGCAAGAATAGGCTCAACAATAGTCAAAGCAAGATATTTCGTGAGTGTTTGCGCGTTATTGTCTTCGATTGTTACCTTGATGGAAAACTGCCCACTTTCAGTTGGTATACCGTAAATCGTGATTGCAGTATCATCAAGATATTTCCAGTCCAGCCCCGCTGGAAGGCCTTGAATCGACCATTGATAAGGCAAGCTCCCTCCTCCTCCTGAAGCCGATATAGAAGAGTCATAATCAACATCTTGTGTGCCTGGGCTTAATTCACTATGTATGTTGAGAGCTTCAGTGGAGCCATTGCCATAGCTCACTACAAGCACAGGTCTCAGGCTTTCATCTTCATATTCGTTTGAATAGAAATTTGCAGCGTTGTAACCTCTATCAATTGCCTGAATCAGTATTCCATAATTTTCCATTTCATTGGATATCCATTTTTTGGCCAAATCAGTGATATCAAATGTAACCCAGGATTCCTTCTGCATAACCGCCTCAGAAACAATGCCGTTTGGACCATATCCGAAATCGGTTATTGTGTCGATATCACCTCCGGGCGTACCCCACTCATTTATTTCAACAGGAGCTCTGTCATATTCATTCCAGGTTGCCCCGCCGTCTGTGTCCGTGTACCATATTCCTTCACCTTCCTCCCAGTCACGAGTTATTCGATATGCCTCAAGTTTTGGATCGTATGACGGCCAGTCATGAGAATAGCAATAGAGTCTCAACTCTACTTTTTCTATTACAGCATCTGCCGATATTTGAGAAAAATCCAGACGCAAAAGGATTCTTCTTACACCATTACTCCAGATATTTAATCCACCCATACCACCCAGATTTTTATCTTTGCGTGCTTCCGAATATCCATCTAATGTGGTGTCTGATATGCTGTCACGAAGAGTGACGGTAATAACGTTTGGAACGCTGGCGCTGTTATCGCTTGTACCAACTATAGAAATAGTGATCTCTTCTTCATCAGAATCATTAATATTTATCACAAACGTTCCATTTGTTTTACCTTCTGTTTGCGGTATAAATCTCACAGTCACATTCAAAGTTTCACCCGAAGCAATCTCAGCAGGAAACAAAGGCGAAACTATGGAAAAAACTTGATTATCAGAACTGATACCGTGTATTGTTAACGCTGCCGCACCTTTGTTAAAGATGACAAATGTCCAGTCGGCGCTTTTTCCTATATTTACGGAACCAAAATCGCAATTGGTTTCGTAAACTTCAATATCGGGAATGTCAGTATCAGGAACATCAGCATCAGAAATCGTAATTTTAATGCATAAATTTTTAGCAGCCTCTTGAGAACCATCATTTGCTGTAACAATAAATTCATACAAGCCTGTTTCTTCAGGAATACCCAGTAGAGTAATACCCTCCAGATACAGGCCGGCCGGCAAATCGTTGGAATCAATAGACCAAACATAAGGCTGACTGCCCCCAGAGGCATTAAGAGAAGCAACATACTCGCTTCCAACAATAGCTTCCGGCAGGCTCTGGGTAGTTATTACGATAGAATCCAAATCTGCTTGTTCTTTTACTTCAAAAGTAACTTGTTTTGTTATGGTTGCACCAATGAAATCTTCTACCTGTACAGTAAAAGAAAAAGATCCTGCTTGAAGAGGAATGCCTGAAATCGTTTGCGTGGTTTCATTAATAACATTCACAGAAAGCCAATCAGGCATATCTGTATAATTCCACTGATAAGGCTGCCTTCCGCCGGAAAGGGAAATAGAATAACTATAATCCTGACTGACAGTTCCGTTTGGCGGGGAAGTAGTGACTATTCTCAGTTCATTCTCTACAAAAGCAGCGATTCGGTCTGCGCTTAATGCTTTATTGTAGATGCGCACATCGTCTATAATACCATCAAAAAAATTTCCCGGGGCATTTGGGTTTCCAGCGCCTATGATTAAATCTAACGAATTTGCGGAATTAGGATATGTATCATATTGTCCAACATGCTCGCCATTCAAATAAAAGTTCACAGATCCTTTATCGTCTCTTGAAACCGCCAGGTGCATCCATTCATCTTTCCGATCATCAAGTATAAAATCAGAGTGTGGATACAATGATCCATATGTATAGATGCAGTTCCAAGTTAGAAAAAGTCCTACGCTATTAGTTCCAATAGTGCCATTCTTTGACAAAATATGCTGCTCAGAATAATACATATCTTTTCGGGCATATATCCACGCGGTAATTGTGTATGCAAAACTATCAAAAAGATCGCTATCTTGAACTTTAATATAATCATTTACTCCATCAAAATCATAAGCACAATTAGAATCACCAAACCTGTCAATAGTTAGAATTGGTGCGCTATCGCCCTCAGCAGTTCCGTCGTTTGCAAATACAGATGAATCTTGCATATTGCCATCAAATGGTAGATGCATAATCAATCCACCAACAGTTCCTATTTCTTGTTTAAAAATCGCTTCTATGGTGTGATCACTACTCACATTATCAAAAGTATATTCTCCTTTTACTCCGACTGACACGCCATCAGCTATCACGTCAGAAAGAACATAATCATCATCAGCATGCATAAAAAAAGTTATATTTTCACCTTCCTGCGCTAAGACTTCACTTCTCTCTGGATCAATTCTACCTCCCTCGCCGGCTTGCGCTGTGATTGTATATGTTTGTTTGCTTGGCTCATTTACTTGAAGCATAAAATCTTTTGTAATCCTACCGTCCGAGGTGTCAGTTGCCACAATTGAAATTGTATTACTCCAACCGATATCAGCAATGGTTGGATACCATTCAAACCTATATATATGATAGATGCCCCACATTCGCCCTGTATCTATTATAATTGCTTTGGCAGGTTTATTTTCCATAGTAACTGTAAGATCATCGCCATCCAGATCTTTTACATAAAATTCAAAATTAAAATTTTCACCTGGTTCAACAGTTTCCCATCGATGTCCGCTAACAACGGTTCCATTATCCCGATTCATCATATGATATATTGACGGCTTTCTATTAGTATTGCCCACATTTACTTTCACTGTTTGAGAAACACTATTTGTCCCGTCAGACACTGTAAACGTAATATCATATTCTCCGGTTTGTTCATATCCGGGAGTCCAAGAAACTGTAGGAGTCGGTCTTTTTCCATATCCGGGAAGATCTGTTTGATTATATCCTGCTGCTATAAGTTCTTTTAATATAAGCTGGTCTGCTAATTCATTGATATAATATTCAATATATGTTAATCCTTTGTACCTGTCCTCAGTTCCGGCAACAGGTTGATTATTATACATTAAAACAGACTCGCCAGTTTTTACAATCGTATTATGATCTTGAACAGCAGGATTTAAAATCGTGCCACGATTCACTGTTTTATCTTGGACATTTATTACAGCATTTTCCCATTCATCAGGCATACCGTCATCATCGCTGTCTTCTTTTGGAGCAATAGGAGTAAGGCCTTCCATAAGCCCTCCTGCAGGCATCTCTTTTCCCAATTTTCCTGTTCTGGTCTTTATCTCTTCAACATTCCTGTTGGTTACAGCGTCTCTTGGAAGGGATCCCGCATGGGCTGTCACAAGGCTGTATGCTTTTTCCGCAGTGTGAGTTACAACATCAGGAACAGGATACATAATATCTGCTTTTTGCTCCGAACCACCCTCAAACACACCTCTTCTATCAGGATTAAACATATCAAGATAACCGCGCGGTTCATCAACCATATCAAAATAATTTCCTTCGCCATATATCATAGACCTTCCTTCTTCTATAAATGGATTGAAGAAAAGTGGATTATCTTGCATTTTAAGATCGTTTGGTCCTGGCTTGAAAAAATTGCCTACAATATTTGTTTTGAAAGGCTCGCTCGGTCTCTGTTCGTTCATAATTGGTGCGTGCCAAGTAATGCCAAGGCCAAGGTTGTAAATAACATTGTTCCTGTGGTCCAATACCTCTATTCCAGTAAGAGGTGATCGCAAAGAGTGATGCGCGAAAAAATTATGGTGAAGACTAATATCTTTACCGCTATATCCCATGATCATGCCATAATTGCCCTCTGGATTAGATAAGGGATTTGTTCCCACATTCTGTTCTTCAAGATTGGTTGACAAATCGCCATCCAAGTCATCTTCCGGCCGTATGTCAGCAAGGGAAGTTAGATTATCTGTATCACTCACGTCTATCGTTTTCTGTTCCCACCAGTCTGCTAAACCGTCATTATCTGAATCATAATTAACAATCCATTCGGGATCACTTGCCGCGTTCGCAACTAATGGATTAGTGCCGTTGTTATGTTCCTCTAAATTAGTAGAGCCATCTCCATCAAGGTCTTCGTTAGGTTTTATATGCAAAATATAATCGGTAACAGTATCCGATGCGCTATAATCTCTTACATTTGCTTCCCAATAATCCAGCATGCCATCTTCATCTTTATCTATATAAACTTCCCATGGAGCTCCATATCCGGCAGACTCCTCTATGCCACACCATTGGATTGTCGCATGTTTAAGACCACAAAGATCAAAATTTTCATCACTCCCCCATGCGCCAGAAATATGATCAAAAATTCCTCTGTTTCCATCCGCAAGTAAATTATCGCCAATTCCAACTCTATAATACGGACTCCGTATTCTTAAAAAACGCACAATGAAATTATCAGTTGAGACTCCTCCATCGCTAGCCATAAGTTCAAGTTCCCCATTAATAGTAATACCCGCTCCCGGCGCTGTCTGACCAGCTATGGCAACTGGAGCACTTGCGGTATAAAATCTCGCGGATTTAATTATATTATACTCGCTATCTGGCGATGGAGCGTTAATAACACCGCTCACATCAAACACGATTATCCTCGGCTCATTTACGAGAAGCGCTTCCTTCAGACTTCCGGGACCATCAGTATTGAGATTAGTAACCTTAATTACTCGTCCCCCTCGTCCCCCGCTTGCTCCAGCGCCAAATCCTTCCGCGCCGGGAAATGCCGGAACATCGTAAAATATTCCTTCAATTTCTTTTTCTGTAAAATCAGGGCTTGTTGCCGTCCATGTTACATCAGGACCAAAATTAGAAGGAGCTTCAATGGTGAAATTTAAAAATTCTCCTTCGTTTATAGTCTTATTGCTTATCTCGCCAATAACATAATTTTTGCCCTGTTCTGCAAATGATTGTCTTGCACTTGCACCCAACGACAAAACCAAAGCGACACAAAAAATATGTACAGTTATAATACTAAGTTTTGTTATCAATTTTATATTCATAGTATATCTCCTGATGCAGGTTAAATAATAACCAAACAAAATCCTGTTAATCCTGTCCACGTTTTTCTAAAAAAAATCAGAATCCATTCCATTTAGATAGAACTATAAACGGCCTTATGGAGAATTTTCTGTACCTTCCGGGCAATGTCGTCCCAGCTCATGATTGATGCTGATAGTTGCTGACGGTTCCAATTTTGGCTCAAAGCCTTCTTTAATGCTTCGGCCAGTATATCCGGATTTTTCATTGGCACAATGTAGCCGTTTTTGCCTGGAATAATTTGTTCTGGCACAGAACCCACAGGTGTGGCGATCACCGGCGTGCCACACCCTAAGCTCTCCACCACGACGTTTGGACAACCTTCCCAATATGAGACCAGTACAGTTACGTTGGCAGCATTCAGGTAAAGTGGTATAAGGTGATATGGTTGTGGACCAGGCATGATTACCCTATTCGCCAAGCCAAGCTTGGAAATCGTCTGAAGAACTTCCTTGTAGTAGTCCGCCTCAACAGAAGCCCCCACCAACACCAGATGAGTATCGAAGGGAAGCTTTGCGAAAGCCCGAATTACCTCTAAAATACCTTTGCGTCGCTGGAAGTACGCCACGCAGACTATAAGAGGCAAGTCCTGCGGAAGTCCCAGTATTTTACGAGCAGCAGCCCTATCAATTGGGTGAAACAATTTGCGATCTACACCGTTATGGACTATATGAAGTCGCTGTTCTTCACAGCCAAGTTTTTTACAAACGTCCGCCATCGGTTTACATAGATTGATAATTGCATGGGCATTTTGCAGGGCTTCGGTTGCCTGGTTCCATAGTTTGGGTTGCTTCATTCCGACCCAAATCCATCCTCTAAGCGTCACAACGTACGGGATGTTCAGCTTTCGAGACAGATGGTAAACACCCACCCCGTCAGGCCAGGCAAAATGGGCATCAAATATTTTCGGCTGACTTCGTTTGCAATAGTTACGTACCCAAGGCAGCAGTCCACGAGCGTAAAACTTGCCATCCAAGTGTTTCATGAACTTTGGCACATAGAAATAGCGTGGGTGATGTACCGTCAAACCGCTTTTGGTTTCCTGAAGCGGCGGAATATCAGACTGTAAATGCGAAACAATGGGAAATGTTGGCACCGGCGCGCAAATTTCCAGCTCGACATCCTCACGCTGTGACAACGCCGCCAGCCGTTGAGCGATGAATATTCCCCATGTGGGCCTGACAGCATTTGGGAAGCAATATGAGAAAGATAATACTTTCATGTGCAGTCCTTTCCGGCAACCATGGCCTCATAGCAGGCGATGTAATCATCAATCATGCGGTCAACCCCATAGGTGGAAAGAACATGCTCTCGACCTGTGCGCCCAAGACGGTCAGTTAGACCGTCTTCATTGATCATCTGCTCCATGGCATCCGCTAGTTGCTTGGGGTTAGCAGGTTCTACGAGCAGGCCATTGTTACCGACTGCATCCGGCACTCCGCCGACACAAGTAGCCACCACTGGCAGACCCGCCATCATTGATTCCAGAATTACTAAGGGTAGCCCTTCACTACGACTGGAGAGGACGAAAGCATCGGCAGCGGAATACAGCGCCGTCGTATCGTTTCGGTATCCCAAGAACCGCCAATAGTCCTGAATGTTGCGTTTCTCCACGCGACGGCTCAACATGCGGCAGTAATCGCTATCAATTAGCTTCCCTGCAACCACCGTCAAAAAATTCCGTTTGTGTTTATCCCTTTCTCGGAGAATAGCTGTCGCATCAATCAAGTCCTCAAAAGCCTTCTCGGTTCTTGGATTGCCCACGGCCAGAAAAAGGAAATCATTCGATTTGCATCCAAGCTCTGCACGCACTGCATCACGCAGTTGCGTATTGCGCTGTATGGTGGGGACACCATTGTGGATAATTGTAGCGAAACCAGACCAATCAAGATACTTTTTATGACATTGGAATATTTCATTGGAAACGGCAGTAAGATGCGAAAAGAATTTAGAGAAAAACCGGTGCCTTTTACGCAATTCATCGAACCCCTCGTAGAGTTCTCCGTGCGCTGCAAACACAATTGGAGCCCGAGACGCAAGCCAGTTAGCAGCCACAACATACGGAGTACTCGTGTAATCATGAACGTTAATCACAGAAGGACCGAACCGCCGAAGCAAAGTTCGCAGTCGCCAGATAGCCCAAATGTCCTTGGAAGCCAGGCTCCGCAAAGCTTCAATTTGAACCCCGAACCCGTTGAGTTCCGGGGCAAGTTCACCGTGATTCCGCAGGCAAACAACCATCGTGGCAATGCCTCGGGAGGAAAGTCCTTTGGCGAGATGGACCACCACACGTTCCATTCCGCCGGGATAAAGCTCGGAAAGAATAATAGCAACGCGCAATTCTTGCTGAGGTGTCATGTTTTGTTCCTTCAAAGGTTCGATAGCCTACCTAAGTGCTACAGTTAAGTACCCGGCCATAAGTTTTCCAGGATTTTATATCTCACACAAAGACGCAAAGGCGCAAAGAAAGGCACAAAGGTGAGTACAAAAAAATATGGCCAGGTACTTACTATTGGGCATCTGTATTTTCACAGTGCTCTATACGGACGTCTTCGAACTCGACTCCTCTGCCTCACCAGCAAGCGCAAGTTCATGGTCAGATATAGCGTTATCCAAAGCCCGCTCAAGACACACAGGCAACATAAGAAGTATCCAGATTATTTCGGTATAAATCATGGTGATCGTGATCCCGCACGTGAGGATGATGGATAGCGAAACAGTCAATCCAAAGGACATTTGAACCAGATCATCGCCGACAGACGGCGGCAAGCCAATTGCGAGCTTGCGTACCCACCGTAACCTCAGAAATGCTGTAAAAATAAATAAAACGTAAACCAAAATTCCCTGAACGCCTAGCTCCACAGCACATTTTACGTAAGTATTATGGGAATCTTTACCTTCGTACTCAGGAATGTAACGTACAATTGTCTGATACCAGTTCCCAACACCGATGCCTAAGGGATTGTCCGCAAATATTTCAGCTCCAGCCCGCCAAAGCCGCAAGCGACTGGATGCAGATTCATCTCGTTGGTCTTCGCTGCTCGTAATGGTGGTGGCACGCTTCAGAAACTGGGTGTCCAAGACATAAATACCACCCATTATGCCAAACAACAAACCAACAGCGATTTTTTTTCTGTGTTTTTTCGGTGCAAACAAACATGCTGTGATGACTCCGACGGCAATGCCTACCAGCGCACCGCGGCTGCGACAGAGAACAACTGCATTCGCGGTGAAGGCGGCGGAGACAGCACAGACAGCTTTACCGAGCCATTTGCTACGAAGTAATTGTATGCCAATGATGGGCAACATAGCCACCATAAAGGCAGCCAGGAAATTCGACTCTACAAAGTCCGCTCCTCCTATAGTTTCAAGCCGTCCCCCTATGAAAGCGCTTTGCGGTACTCTCCAAGCGTTCAGTCCAAGAACAAGAGATATTGCAACGAATATCCAAAGCAGCCCATCTAATTTCCGTACGTTCGTGATAACATGCGTTATCACAAAAATGAATAAAACCACCTTGGCAAACTTGAGTGATGGGTGGTCAATTGTGGTGTATAACCCAATCGTCGGTTCCCCAATTAGCACTGACAAGCACACAATTCCAAAAAACAGTAACATCAGGACTTCCTGCCCGACCAGAAGTTTACCGTATCTAAGTTTACGCCATTGGAAAAATGTTCCAAGAATTGTTGCCAGAGCTATAGTGTACGAAAGTCGAATTCCCACTCTTACAAACGGAGCAGCCCACCATTGACGCGATGTACCGAGGCAGTATTCTGCGATATACCCGTAGACCCCGATATGGGGCATAATCAGCGCTCCTACGGAGCATAGGAAAAACAGAGAAATGAACAGAATTCCTTTAAGCGACATAGATGATCACTTACAAAGTCCAATAAAACGAGAAACCATAGATGTACAAATAGCAGTCCTCGTTCTTCAAAAGTAAATTTATCATGTAATAAAAAACGCGTTACAATAATTGTTTGTATGTCCTGTGGCAATGTTTAAACGCTATACACAGATTTTCTTGATCTTTTATAGATTCTCCGGGCGATGCTACTTATTTTGGATAAACACCGGTCAATATTGCTAAAATCTGCAGAAACAGCAAAATACAAATATTTAATGGATTCTAATGGTTGTCGGTTATATATAAATATATCAACCAGATTCAAGTAAATATTTGACAAATCTCGCTTTGATATGGAATTGGAGGAACAAATATTTTGTTTGCATAGATAATTCATTCTGATTTTCATAGCGCTTCTCAGCATGTTAACACGAGCCTTTTTGTTCGAATAACTATAATTCCCTCCATGTATCCTTCTTTCGACCAAAACCTGATCAACAAACCCCACCCGCTTTGATCGTGCTATCCTAAGCCAATATTCGTAATCATCTACTCCAAAGCAGGCCTGGTCTTCTCGGAATGGACATATACTACCAAAAGCTTTTCGGGGAAACATTGCTGATGAACTTAAGATAAAATTCTGCATCCAGAGTTCTCGCAATATAAATCCGCAATGAGGCAAATACATAGAAGATAATTTAACTTCCCGTTGCAAATCTTCTTTTGCTGCGTTCATGTTCGACACAATAGCATCCGTAAATATTAAACCATACTTGTTTGTTTTAGCAAGATCCATTTGTTTGGAAAGCTTATCCGGGTACCATAAATCGTCTTGATCCAGTATTGCAACCCAATCCCCGACAGCGCGAACTATTCCGTAGTTTCTTGCACTTGCCGGGCCTCCATTTGTTTTTCGATAAACAGATATACGCTTATCCCGAATGCCAGACACTATCTGCTCCGAATCGTCAATCGACCCATCATCAACAATTATTAGCTCAAAATTACGATAAGTTTGCTTCAATACAGAGGAAACAGCGCTTAATATAAATCTTTCACCGTTATACATAGGAATAATTACACTGATGATCGGCTTCATTTCTAAACACCCTCCTACTCAAAAAAGGCACAACACGACATCTATTCGGGATGCACACCAGTCAAGAACCGTACGACCAATGAAAAACTCCAGATTCTATATACCAACAATCGTATCAATAGATATTACGCACAAAGAAAGCAATTCTTACGTTTTCTCAAAAAGCCTTCAAACATCAGAAGAGTCCATATAGGCGCACTGTAGTCGCGGATGCCGGTTTGATGGTGATCAACAAGTTTGTGCAAATAATCAGCATTGAAAAAGCCGGTCTCAAGCATCTGATCACCAAGCAGTGCCTTTCGCACGCGGTCGCGCAATGGCCCACGAAACCAGATTGCAAGTGGCATTGAGAAACCCATTTTCGGGCGATACATAAGATCGTACGGCAGGTACTGCTTCATCGACTTTTTGAGAAGAAATTTACTCTCTCCTTTCCTAACCTTGAGATGTGAAGGAAGTGATGCTATCCACTCAACCAGCGAATGATCCATAAATGGCCCGCGTACCTCCAGTGAATGTGCCATGCTTGCGCGATCCACCTTTGTGTTGATGTCTCCTACGAGGTACGTGTGCAGATCAAGGTACTGGACCAGCGCAAGCGGATCGTCGGTATCGGCGCGTGCTCCATGCCGCTGAAACACCTCGACTGCGTTGTAGCCACCGAGTTTTGCCTTCAAGCTACTGCTAAAAAGCCGGCTGCGCATCTCATCACGCATAATTGATACGCTGTGAAAGTACGCTTCAACCGAGCCAAGCGCCAACGCCTGAAAAGTGGTTTTAGCGCGAAATATCCGTGGCGCCCAGTCTGCCTTTGGATACATCCGGCCCAATAAACCAAACATCGGGCGACGCAGCGAAAGTGGCAATGCCGAGCGAACACGTTCCTCACCTATATGCATGCGGTAACGTCGATAACCACCGAAGCTTTCATCGGCTCCATCGCCCGATAAAGCAACGGTAACATACTTTCGCGCAAGTTGGCAAAGGAGGTATGTCGGCAATGCAGAACTGTCAGCGTAAGGTTCGTCGTAGAGCCGAACCAGTTCATCAATCAAGTCAAAGTCTTCGCTTTCGACTCTTTCAAAAAAATGGAGCGTTTGGTAACGCTCAGCTACTTGTCGCGCGTAATCAGACTCGTCATACTCAGGATCAGAAAACGCAATAGAACACGTATTGACAGGTTCATTGCTAATCTGGGTCATTGTAGCGACGACAGCGCTTGAGTCCACGCCACCGGACAAAAAGGCACCGAAAGGCACATCCGAAATCATGCGCAACCGTACGGATTCACGAAGTCTCTCAATAAATTCAGCTTCAGCATCGGCATCCGAAATTTGGTTATCAAGTGTAAAACGTACGTCCCAGTATTGTCGTGGTTCCGGCACAAGTACGCCACGCTTAACCGTTAGCGTCGTTGCCGGAGATAGTTTACGCGTACCAGCGTAAATTGTGCGTGGTTCAGGGATATACCCAAGCGCGAAATACTCCTCAATTGCGAAGGGGTCAAGCTCATCCCTGAGACTACCATAGGCAATAAGCGATTTAAGCTCCGAACCAAAGATAAACATGCCATCTGGTTGCACTGCGTAGAACAACGGTTTTACGCCCAGACGGTCGCGTGCGAGAAAAAGCGTTTCCTTATTCGCGTCCCAAAGCGCAAATGCGAACATCCCACGGAAGCGATCTACGCACTTCTCCCCCCATGATTCCCATGCGTGGACGATCACCTCCGTATCGCTTTTGGTGCGAAAGACATGGCCAAGCCCTCGTAGCTCAGGAAGAAGTTTCCGGTAGTTGTATATTTCTCCGTTGAACACGACAACTACACTCCTATCCTCGTTGTAGAGCGGCTGCTGACCGGTACTGAGATCAATAATCGACAAACGACGATGGCCAAGCCCAACGCCGGGTTCGAGGTAGAGCCCCCCCTCATCAGGCCCGCGGTGATGCTGGGACTCATTCATACGATCAAGGATATTGCGATCAATCAATCGCTTACCATATATGTCTAAAATTCCTGTAATGCCGCACATTGCTATATAATCCAAGTATTAAGGTAACGTGTTGATCGTACACCACTAAGAAACATCTCGTATGAGATTCCGCCATAGAACAAAAAAAACCTGCTTGAATATTTCATGGATCCACAACATACAATGCCGACTATCAACGTAAGGGCAAGGACAAGACTCCCGAGTTCATTGATAAAGGTCAGTAAAATGTTGAAGACGTGTGAATAAAGGTATCCCCCAATTGACTCAATGCTCAACAACATTTTCCAAGCAATTACACAACTGCCTGAGATAGTAGTTAGTGTCTGAACGGAAACCAATAAAGTCTAATATTACAGAAGGTTACAGTCATATTGCAAGCCGAAGATTGTCAATTTAATTACTCTTTACTAGTTATTATTGCTTGACTT
>JAIORF010000046.1 GCA_021108295.1 bacterium
CAGCAAGGTAACGGAAGGTTACGAAAACTTATGACTGTCGAGGGAAAAGAAAGGGGGTGGAAAAAGGCTTTCAGGACATTAGAGGTCAGGGAATAAAGGCGCTATGCTTTCGAATGAGGGAAGTGAATGGTTTTGAGCCGGCAGCGTTGACTTTGTGATCATCTCCGGTTCTACAAGGATAACTGTTGTACCAGGGATGGATTGGAAGTGGAGGTGGTTTAGATGTGCAGGAAAGTGTAATTCTTTATCCATCTGAGATGTGGGCCAAGCTACCGAATATTATATCGTCAAGGTTAAACTAAAGGAGAAAAGAAGAATGAAATCGACTAAAAATATTCATGGAACAAAATTAATTCTGGGAAGAGCAGCCCTCTTGCTACTGGGAGTGATAGTAATCATAGGCGGCACGACTGTTATTGCTTCCCCTCCCACTGGTAATCCAGCAACTTATACTTATGATGCTGACTTTGATGAGGGCACGTTGATCAACGTGAACCATAACAGCCCAAATAATGATCAGTTGCAGCTGAATGAAGCTGGCGAGCCATTTGACTTTATCTGGGTGGCTGCGTCCGCTCGCGGAACAATTATAAAAATCGATACGTTAACCGGCGAGATTTTGGGCGAGTACTTGTCAGCCCCAAATGGCCGGGGGAGAAATCCGTCTCGGACGACAGTGGACGCCAATGGAAATGTCTGGGCGGGCAACAGGGCCGAAGGTTCGGAAGGTAAGGGGTCAGTTGTTCATGTCGGCCTCTTGGAAAACTGTCAATGCGTCGACCGTAACGGAAACGGGGTGATCGACACTTCAACCGGCCTGGGTGACATTAAGCCCTGGTCGAATACCGGCGGCGTTGATGACAATGGTGGTGTTTCTACCGCGGAGGATGAATGCATCATTCACTACACAAGAGTAACCGGTGCAGGCACGCGCACGGTGGCAGTCGACGGCAACAATGATGTGTGGGTTGGAGGTTACACAGACAAAGACCACGAGAAGATTGATGGCGTCACCGGCCAGCCACTCCCAGGCACACAGTTTAATGCTGGTTGCGGAGGTTATGGTGGACTGGTGGACGCTAATGGTGTTCTTTGGTCTGCAAGGAATCTCTTAAGGTACGATCCTGCTACCTCATCAAGCATGTGTATCAATAGTGTGTCTAACTCTTACGGTCTGGGGGTGGATAGTCAAGGCAATATTTGGAATAGTCGATGGACTTACAACACGATTACCAAACTGGCGTCAGACGGCACGATTATAAACACGTATTCAACCGGTGGATCCAGTTCCAGGGGCGTTGCCGTTACGGCTGACGACCATATTTGGGTAGCCAATTCCGGATCACATACGGTCACAAGGCTCAATAACAGTGGCGTTCTTCAAGCCACTATTCCGGTCGGCAACCAGCCAACAGGCGTTGCTGTGGATGCCAAAGGCAAGGTATGGGTGACTAACTTAGGCTCTAATACCGTAATGCGCATTGAGCCGGCAACCAACTCTGTAAACCTCACAGTCGATATTGGTGCTGGTGCTGGGCCGTATAACTACAGCGACATGACGGGGAGCACCCTTATCGCGCCGCCCGACAATGGGACATGGACCATTGTTCATGATACTGGCATAATTAATGCGAGGTGGGGCATGGTAAGTTGGACAGAGGATGTGCCCAGCGACAGTTCACTTACTGTTACAGCCGCTTCCAGCAGCGATGGGGTGACGTTCGGTCTACCTGAGACCGTGACTAACGGTGTTGATCTCACAGTCGCCAACGGTCAATACTTAAAAGTCATAGTGAGTTTCGTTCGAGCCACCACAGGAGAGAGTCCTGTCCTGTATGATCTGGAGATAAGCGCTAATGAGCCACCCGATTGCTCAGAAGCTACGCCGAGCATAGATACCATCTGGCCACCAAACCACAAGTTTGTGCCTGTGAATATTCTGGGTGTAACCGATCCTGACGGAGATGATCTCACGATAACAATTGACAGCATCTTTCAGGATGAGCGCGTAGACACTGTCGGTGATGGCAATTTCACTCCAGACGGACAGGGTATTGGGACAGACACGGCTGAGGTACGTGCCGAGCGCATTGGGACAAAAGAGGTTCCTGGCAACGGTCGGATTTACCACATCATGTTCACTGCTGATGACGGAAATGGTGGCTTATGCTCCGGCGAGGTGCTTGTTGGGGTTCCTCACGACCAGGGCAGTGGCCTTGTCCCGGTTGACGAAGGTGCATTATATGATTCCACGTTACCTTAAGTGGTCAACAACACTGGGTTGGCTTCTAAAAATTAATGTCTCCTTTCAATTCAGTACAGAAGGACTTCACTATAGATTATGATAATAGAAAAAGCTCAATTAACACACAATGTGAAAGCCAGGCAGGGTGGATTCTCACACTGCCTGGCCTTTTATGTCTGTGTAATATGAAAGGCATTGTTACTTGCATACCCCCCACATCACATATCACAGTATGTGTGCTGTAAGGGAGCTAAACCACACGCTAAAGTCGATTACAAATATTATGGGAAAGCTGTAAAACAAGATCAGTAGGGGGAGAATCCCGCAAGTGGATGGGATCTGGAACCAGATCAGGCAATAACGTTTCTGGAATACTGTCAAAAAATTTATACATGGGAAGAGTGTCATGGAAAAATATAGAATGCATGGATTTGTGAGGACTCCGTTTTGTCGAGTGATGGCCCAAATTTTAGTTTTTCTTATGGTTTTGCAGGGGTTACCATTATGGGAATTGAGCCGATCATACGAATGGGTCCCGGATAAGTTTTGCAAGGTTATCAACCATGTCGTTGCTTTTTTGAGTCCCGGGCAAGCAGAAGCGGCTACCATGGTATTCGGACCAAAGCAGTATCACCGAACCGAGGGTAAACCGAATGTTTATACCGATTCATTTGCAGGGGTACCGGCTGAAGGGAATATTGTCGTTCAGAATGGGGATCAGGCCGGTAACCATAGAATCAGCAGCGCAATCATTATGGTGAATGGTGTCCAGGTGTTCGGTCCAAATGATTTCAATCAGCAAGTGGGCCAGTTGGAGGCTCTCATTAGTTTGTGTGAAGAAAACTCTATTTCATTGGAACTGAGAGGCGAGCCAGAGAGCTATCTTACGATTAAAATCACAGGTGAGTCTCAAAACTACCCCCCTGTGGCCGATGCCGGGCCTGATCAGACGGCATTTGTAACAGATACCGTGCAACTGGATGGAAGTTCGTCCAGCGATGTAGATGGGGACGTACTGACGTATGAGTGGTCATTTATATCTGTGCCGGCGGGCAGCGCTGCTCCACTTTCTGATGCCGCAGTTGTGGACCCCACCTTTACACTTGATCTTCCCGGTTGTTACGTGGCGCAGCTCATAGTCAATGATGGGCTGGTTGACAGTGACCCGGATACTGTCACCATATCCACGGACAACTCGGTTCCCGTAGCCAATGCCGGACCTGATCAGACGGTCTTTGTGGACGATACGGTCACACTTGACGCCGGTGGATCAACCGATGTGGACGGTGATCTCCTTACCCTTACGTGGTCATTTGTTTCTGTACCGGACGGCAGCACAGCCAGTCTTTCTGACCCAAGTTCTGTGGAGCCTACGTTTGTAGTAAATGTGGCAGGCACCTATGTCATACAGCTCATCGTAAATGACGGGTTTGCAAACAGTGACCCGGATACTGTAACGATAAGTACCGAGAATAGAAAACCTGTAGCCGATGCCGGACCCGATCAAACAATCTTTGTCGATGACATGGTCACCCTGGATGGTGGTGGGAGCTCGGATGTGGACGGTGATCTCCTTACCTTTATGTGGTCATTTGCGTCCATTCCCGAGGGAAGCTCTGCTGCCCTGTCGGATCCTGCGGCCGTAAATCCCTGCTTTGATGTTGATGAACCAGGAACTTACGTAATCCAACTGATTGTAAACGACGGCGAGCTGAATAGTAATCCGGATACCGTAACGATAAGTACCGAGAATAGAAAACCTGTAGCCGATGCAGGACCTGATCAGACAGTGTTTTTGGGTGACCATGTCACCCTGGATGGCAGCGGGAGTTCGGATGTGGATGGCGATCTGCTTACCTTTATGTGGTCATTTACGTCCATTCCTGACGGAAGCATGGCTATCCTGTCTGACCCCACCGCCTTAGCGCCAACCTTTGACGTTGATACTCCCGGAATCTACGTCGTCCAGTTGATTGCAAACGACGGCATGCTGGATAGCGCACCTGATACAGTAACGATAAGCACCGAGAACAGACGGCCAATAGCTAACGCAGGCCCGGATCAGACCGTCTTTGTCACACAGACGGTTACCCTTGATGGGAGCAGCTCAAGTGATGTGGATGGAGACCCGCTGACATATCAGTGGTCATTTACCTCCATTCCGAGTGGTAGCGCTGCAACACTTTCTGATCCCGCAGCAGTAAATCCTGCCTTTATAGTAGATATGCCAGGCACATACACAGCTCAGTTAATCGTAAACGACGGCCTGGTAAATAGTGACCCGGATACAGTAACCATCACTACTGAGAATTCACCGCCAGTGGCAAATGCAGGCCCGGATCAGACGGTTCTTGTTACTGAGACCGTTCAGTTAGATGGAAGTAGCTCAAGCGACGTAGACGGGGATCCATTAACTTATCAATGGTCCTTTACTTCAATACCTGCAGGAAGCACAGCTACACTCTCTGACCCCACAATAGTAAATCCGACTTTTGTCATAGACCTCCCAGGCGCATACACGGTTCAACTAATCGTAGACGACGGAACGGTTGATAGCGATCCCGATTCTGTTGTTATTAGCACGGGGAATTCACGCCCTATGGCCAATGCAGGCCCGGATCAGACAGTCTATGTAACGGACACGGTGCAACTGGACGGCAGTGGATCCAGTGATGTGGATGGGAACCCATTAACCTGTCAATGGTCGTTTGTGTCTGTGCCCGCAGGGAGCACTGCGAGCCTCTCTGATTCCACACTTGTCAACCCCAGCTTTGTAGTCGACGTTCCCGGCACTTACGTGGTGCAGCTCGTTGTCAATGATGGGACAGTCGATAGCGATCCTGACACGGTGAGTATATCCACGCAGAACTCACCGCCGGTAGCAAATGCAGGCCCTGATCAAACGGTATTTGTCGGTGATACGGTTGCACTCGATGGAAGCATGTCGTCCGATGTTGACGGTGATCTTCTAACTTTTGGCTGGTCATTGACCTCCATCCCGGATGGAAGCGCTGCCACACTCTCGGATTCCACAGCCGTAAATCCTACTTTTGTAGTTGATAGACCAGGCTCCTATGTAGCGCAGCTTATTGTCAATGACGGCACAGTCGATAGCGATCCTGATACAGTCACTGTCACTACCGAAAACTCCTCACCAATAGCAGGTGCCGGTCCAGATCAGACAGTCTTTGTTACTGAGACAGTCCAGTTGGACGGAAGTGGTTCAAGCGATGCGGACGGTGATTCACTTACATTCATGTGGTCTTTTACCTCCCGTCCAGCGGGAAGCATTGCGACCCTGTCCGACTCCACACTAATAAACCCCAACTTTGTCGCAGACCTCCCCGGTACGTATACCGTCCAGTTGATTGTCAATGACGGAACGGCAGACAGCTATCCTGATTCAGTAGTTATCAGCACCCAAAACTCGCGCCCCGTGGCAAATGCCGGATCCGATCAGACTGTATTTGTTGAAGATACCGTAACACTCGATGGAAGTGCAAGTTCAGATGTAGACGGTGATCCGTTGACCTATCAGTGGTCATTTACCTCTATTCCGTCCGGCAGTGGAGCGACACTGTCTGACCCTGCTGCAATAGACCCAACATTTGAGGCAGACTTGCCTGGCATGTATGTGGTCCAACTTATAGTGAATGATGGTGAGCTGGATAGTAACCCGGATAGTGTAGTTATTACCACCGAGAACAGAAAACCTGTCGCCGATGCAGGGCCTGATCAGACAGTGAATCAGGGCGACACGGTACAGTTGAATGGAGGTTCAAGCAGTGACCCTGATGGCAACCCACTAACATACTCGTGGCTCCTTACGTCAGCGCCTTCAGGAAGCACAGCCATCATATCAAACCCAGCGATTGCCAACCCCACTTTTGTGGCAGACCTCGCAGGGACTTATGTGGTCCAGCTCGTCGTCAACGACGGCGCGGTCGACAGTGACCCGGATACAGTGATTATTACTGCGAACGAAGTGATGGTTATAGTCCCTGATGTGGTGGGGATGGCGCAGGCTGCTGCGGAAGCAGCCATTATTGCCGCTAATCTGACAGTTGGCAATATTACTACGCAAAACAGTGCCACCGTGCCGGCAGGCAATGTGATCAGCCAGGACCCTGTTGCCGGCGCCTCAGTTACAGAAGGCTCGGCCGTGGATATGGTTGTATCCCTGGGGCCGGTCATTGTTAATAGAGATCCTGAGATTATCTCAACACCTGTAACGAGTGCAGGCGTGAATGTACTTTATACCTATGACGTGGAGGCAACTGATCCCGATGGCGACACCTTGACCTATTCTTTTACTACAACTCCTTCGGGAATGGCCATTGATTCTGGCACCGGCCTTATCACCTGGACCCCGGATAGTGGACAAATTGGCACTCATGATGTTGAGATTCAGGTGTCAGATGGCAGAGGAGGAACAGACACGCAGCCTTACACCATTCTGGTTTCAGCAACCGCCAACCGGGCTCCCGAGATAACTTCCACCCCGGTAACCAGTGCATCTGCTGGTCTTCCCTATCAATACGATGTTCAGGCTACCGATCAAGACGGCTACCCCCTCACCTTCTCTCTGACTGAGGCACCTGCAGGGATGCTCATTGATATAGGCACTGGCTTGATCGAATGGGCGCCTGATACAACCCAGATAGGCTCACATGATGTGACCGTCAGGGTAGAAGATACACTCGGCGCTTTTGACACCCAGTCATTCACGGTCACAGTAGTTTCATCAGGCGATATTGTCTCACCGGAAGTGACTGTGACTGTGAATCCTACTGAAGTCAATCCGGATGAACCTGTCACCATTACTGTGGGGGCAACAGACGATATAGGTGTTGTATCTGTTGAGCTTTTTGTCAATGGAACCTTACTGCCTTTAGATGCAAGCAACCAGGCCATTTTCTCCTCCAGCACACCAGGTATTTTTACTGCTACAGTCACTGCGCGTGATGCCCAGGGAAATGCAGGCACTGGCAGCGAAGATTTCAGGGTCCTGGCTCCTGGTGATAATACATCGCCAACAGTCAGCATTACCTCTCCGCCTACCGATTCTGAAATCACAGTGCCAACCCAAATTATTGGCACGGCAAGTGATGCGAACCTGGTCCGCTACTGGCTTGAGCTTTCACCCAAAGATCAAAATCAATGGACCACATTCGCCGAGGGGACGGCTTCGGTGACCGATGACGTCCTTGGCACCTTGGACACGACCCGGCTCCTTAACGGCCTTTACGACATCCGTCTGACGGCTGAGGATGCCAACGGGCAAGAGTCATCGACCAGCGTTGTTTATCGCGTCGCAGAAGACCTGAAGGTCGGCAACTTCACCATTACCTTGCAAGACCTTGCGATTCCGGTGGCAGGTATCCCCATAACCATCAACCGAACTTACGACAGCAGGGACAAGGGGAGTCACGATTTCGGATATGGATGGAGCATTGACATCCAGAACGTAAAGGTGACGGAAAATCGCGTTCTGGGTACAGGCTGGAACCAGACGAAAAGCGGATGGCTGCTCCCCACATACTGTCTGGAGCCGATTGGTGAACATTACGTCTCCATTACACTCCCGGATGGAAGGACCGAGGAGTTTGACATGACGGTCAGTCCGCGATGTAAGAGTCCTCTGCTCGTGAAAGTGAAAGCAGTGTTCAATCCCCGTCCCGGCACTTTCTCTACCCTTGCTCCTCTCGTGGACGGCCCTCTTGTTGTGCCGGTTGGAGTTGTCGGGCCGGTTAATCTAACAGTCGAGTTTGATCCTTCCTTCGCACCCTATGACCCTGATGAATACCAGCTTACCACGCCGGAAGGGATGGTCTATGTCATTAATCAGAACACAGGAATCAAAACCATTACCGATCCAAATGGAAATACCCTGACCTATGGATCGGACGGAATTATCCACTCTGCGGGAAAAAGCATTGTTTTTACCAGAGATGCTCAAGGACGTATCACCCGGATCACCGATCCTAAGGGCGGCGTTATTATTTACGAGTACGATGCCGGAGGCGACCTCATAGCCACTACTGATCAGGAGGGGAATACCACCCGGTATGGTTACAACTCTTCTCATGGCTTGTTAGATATTGAAGACCCAAGAGGTATTACACCGGCTCGAAACGTCTACGATGACGACGGTCGGCTGATCGCCCACATTGATGCATACGGCAACCGGATTGAGTACACCCACAATGTGGACACCAGACAGGAAATAGTCAAAGACCGGCTCGGGAATATCAGCGTCTATGAGTATGACGATGATGGGAACGTCCTGAGTGAGACCGACCCATTGGGACATACGATCGGTTACACCTATGACGAGAACGGCAATAAAGAGAGCAAGACCGATCCATTGGGAAATACGACAAACTACAGATGCGATGCCCGCGGAAATGAGGAGAGCAGGACCGACCCGGAAGGAAACACAACTTCATGGACCTATAACGAAAGAAACCAGTTGCTGACCAGCACTGATCCGCTGGGCAACATTACTAAGACAACCTACGACGCGAATGGAAATCTTCTCAGCAAAATTGATCCGATGGGAAATAAAACCACCAACGAGTATGACACAAGCGGCAATCTCACCTCAAGCATGGATTGCTTTGGAACAACTACATACAAGTATGACACATTTGGCAATAATAAGATTAGTGAAATTGACCCTCTGGATAATGAAACCACGTATACCTATGATGCCAATGGAAACGAACTGAGCAAAACCACTACCCGAACAACTGATGCCGGTTCTGTTACGATGACCACCAGAAAGCATTATGACAACCTTAATCGACTGATCAAAACCATTGATCCTGACGGCAATGAGACCATTACGGAATATAATGCCATTGGGAAGAAGTCTGCGACAGTTGACAAGAACGGTAACCGCACGACCTATGAATATGATTTGACCGGCAATCTTATCAAGACCACGTATCCTGATGGAAGCACGGAGACAGTCGGCTATGACGCGAACGGGAACAGACTTACGTCAACAGACAGGGCGGGCCGAACCACACGGTATGAATATGATGCAGGCAACTATGGTGATATAGAACATCCTGCAGGGAATCGACTTGTCCGCACCATCTTTCCCGATGGCAGCGGAACACGGCTTGAGTATGATGCTGCAGGCAGGCTTATAGCCACTATTGATGAAAACGGAAGCAGGCTATCCTATGAATATGATGCCGCAGGCAGAAGGACAAAGGTGGTCGATGCGCTGGGCAATGTGACAACGTTTACCTATGATGCCAATGGCAATGAGGAGAGCATGATTGATGCCAATGGCAATACGATCACCCATGAGTATGATGCATTGAACAGGAAGATCAAAACCATTTTCCCTGACGGTACCTTTACTGCCGTGGAATACGCCGGCTGTGGCACAAAGAGAAAGTCTTCCGAGACGGACCAGGCGGGAAATATCACGAGGTTTGAGTACGATGCCTTGGGTCGTTTGACAAAGGTTATTGACGCGCTCGGGGGTGAGACCACATGCACCTACGATGAGGCAGGCAATAAACTGACTCAGACCGATCCGAACGGTAATACCACGAGATGGGCGTATAACAATCTCGGAAGGATGGTAGAACATACGCTTCCCATGGGCATGTTTGAGACCTTTACCTATGATCCCCATGGCAACGTTATTGGCAAAACGGACTTCAACGGTGACACCATTACATACACGTACGATGTCACTAACCGTCTGATCAAGAAGAGCTATTCTGATGGATCGGAGGTGTTATTCACGTATACGGCCACTGGCCGCCGACAAACAGTGACAGATGCAAGAGGCATTACCTCGTACAAATATGACCTGAGGGACAGGCTTGTTGAGGTAATAAATCCCGACGGCACTGCAATCACGTATGCATACGACCCAAAGGGGAACCGCACATCAGTGGCTGTGCCATCTGGCAACACCACCTATACATACGACACGCTGAATCGCCTTGAGACAGTCACCGATCCCGAAGGAGGTGTGACTGGGTATACATACGATAGTGCAGGGAACAGAGCGAGCGTCACCTATCCGAATGGAACTGTGGCTGAGTACATATATGATGCCCTTAATCGACTCACATACCTGGAGAATCGAAAGTCTACCGGCGAGGTAATCTCAAGCTATACCTACACGTTGGGACCTGCCGGCAACCGCACAAGAGTGGAAGAGAACTCCGGCAGGGTTGTGAACTACACCTATGACAACCTTTACAGGCTGACAGAAGAGCAGATCACCGATCCGGTCCTCGGAAACGAAACCATCTCGTATATGCATGACGGTTTTGGTAATCGACTGGCAAAGACCGATTCAACCGGAATCACCAATTATACGTACAACGCAAACGATCAACTTGTGACAGAGACAGCACCTGCTTATACCAACACCTATACTTATGACGGGAATGGAAATACAAAAAGAAAATCAGACGGCACTACAGTAACTGACTACACCTACGACTATGAAAACAAGCTTATTGTGGCACAAACCGGAGCCAGTCAAACAAGCTATGCATACGACGCAGATGGAATCAGGGTGAAATCAACATCAAACGGTGCGGTAACGCAATACCTGGTAGATAAGAACCGCCGTTATGCACAGGTTTTGGAAGAAGCAGATGGAAGTAGCTCTCTTATCGTGAGGTATATGTATGGAGATGATCTTATCAGCCAGAATCGCGGCGGGGTATCAAGCTGCTACCACTACGACGGCCAGATGTCCACGCGCAAGCTGACAAACACAGATGAAGAAATAACAGACAGCTATATATACGACGCCTTTGGAATTGTTATAGATGAGGCAGGGACGACAGAAAATAATTACCTATACACGGGCGAGCAATACGATCCTAACGTGGGGTTCTATTATCTAAGGGCGAGATATTATAATGCGGCAATCGGCAGGTTTATGACTCATGACCCACGCTGGGGTAATCCGTTTGAGCCGATGTCTTTGCATAAGTACTTGTATGCGAATGCGAATCCGATAAATTTTGTGGATCCGAGTGGGGAGATAGCTATTGCTGCCAAATTCTTGGCAACAATTGTTGCCACCCTAATTTGGTCAAAATTCTTAACAGTGGTCAGGACCTATTGGTACAGAAGAGGTTCTATAACTCCTGTAGGGTGGAGTGGTAGGCTGGGAGTTGGGACAGTTGGGGTTCCAGGTAGTTTGTTGGCATTTGGGGGCATTATTGCATCACTTGAGTCAACAAAATGCTATGATGGGAGAGAGGGAAAAGGGAAGTATTTGCTGCTCATGACAGGTGTGTCATTTGCACTAAAGGAGGTTGGTTTGACGGCCTCCGATATAACCATTGAAACTCCAAAGGTATGGGGAACCAACCCACTTGTACTTGCTGGTCCTTGCACATGGGGTGCTATCACATTCGTATGGGGCGATTTGGGTGGGGCATTGACATTGGCTATGAGTATGGGCATGGGTATCGGCGTGATAGACTTGGGGCCTGCTCCCGGATTTGCTATGGCTTTTGAGGCCATGGGAGGTTGGTCCTTTCCGCTTCCGGGAACCCTAAGTAACGATCCCTGTTAGCTATCTATGTAGGGTGGGCTTTGCCCACCGAAACTGTGTGTTCATATGTGCAACGAATCGTCTATGAAACACAAATGTTTGATGGTAGGCCAAGCCCACCCTACGAAAAATGCCAAGTTATAGTAAATAAGGGTCGGGTCTTCATTCTTGACAAAGCTGTGGAGGTTTCTTTCCGGCCTACGCCCCGAAGAGAACGAAACCCAACAAAAAAGGGCCAAGATCTGGGGTCGCATCTTAATTATTAACTATCAAGAGTAAGGCGTTATAAGGCAATACTATCGCTTATAAGCGGAATCGTGATCAGGATGAAGGGATATGAAGCGTAGATAATCGCCTGAGCTGATCGAAATCCATCCTGGAGAAGGTACGAAGGGTCTTGATCAAAGCATAGAGTTCCTTTCTTTCCGATTTGAATAGATCTTTCTGAAAATCGAGGAAGTTCGGGTCAAGTTTCAAGATCTCACCTTGGAGGCTTGGGTAATTAGTTCATCTTTAGATGATGTGAAACTCCAATAGAAATGTGAAAAGACTTTTATCACAGAAAGGAGGGTGTTTAATGAACAGGCAGATCCTCAAGTGTCCATAACTCATTCCACGACTTTTCAGAAACGAAGCCGTGAGAGAATAGGGAAAGTGATTAACAAACATAAAAAGTAAAGGAGGATAAAAATGAGAAATTACAGCACGAAACAAATCTTTACAGTTTTTGCAGCAACTTTGTGCATCCTTGTGCTGGCTTTGGCAGGGACTGTCGCAGCAAAATCGGTGTATCTGTCGGCGGACCATCACACAGGACAGTTCGACGCGTGGAGTATTGAAGCTGATGGTACAGTAACTAAACAGGCGACTTACAACTTGCAGCATTCGACCGATCCTGCGGGAATTACGATCGACATGATCACTACAAGGACCAATCCTGTAACTGGAAAGCCTACCCCCCTTATGTTTATTTCCAGTGAGTTTAGCGGTGGGGTTGAAGTGGTCGATCCGATAACGCTCACGTACCTTGGAGTTTCAACTGGCCCGAGCGATCTTGCCGGTATTGATGTGGACGATGAGGACGATATCCTTTATGCGCTGCTGAGAGGAGGGAGAACTCTTTACATATTTACGTATAACTCCGACGGCACGGGTATTACGGAGCAAACTTCTATAGCTCTCCCTAATCTCAACTACGGTTACGGTCTCGCATTGGATGACACCAGGGATGTACTTTGGGTTTCTGATACTGGGAGCTCGATGGTGCGCGCATATGATGTCGCTGTCTCGAACTGGAACGATATCGACGAAATTCCAAATTTGTCTTTCCAGGTCAGTCATCCACCCATTGACATCGCCGTTGATAAGAATAGAAACATAGTTTATACCGTTGCCGGTTGGGCTGGGTCGAATCTCATCACCAAGTATGATGTTGCAATGGATACCGAGACTACGGTAAACATCGGTCACGGTGGTATGGGAGTCGCCGTTGACGAAATCACTGGTTATGTTTATATAA
>JAIORF010000009.1 GCA_021108295.1 bacterium
AGAATGGTCATGCTGAGATCGTCAAGCTGCTGCTGGCGGCTAAGGCTGATGTTAATGCAGCCGATACAGACGGCGTTACTCCGCTGTGGCAGGCGTCGTGGAAGGGTCATACTGAGATCGTCAAGCTGCTGCTGGCGGCTAAGGCTGATGTTAATGCGGCCCGAAGAACTGACGGCGTTACTCCGCTGTTTGTGGCGTCGCAGGATGGTCATGTTGAAATTGTCAAGCTGCTGCTGGCGGCTAAGGCTGATGTTAACGCGGCCAAGACTAACGGCGTTACTTCGCTGTATATGGTGTCGCAGAATGGTCACGCTGAAGTTGTCAAGCTGCTGCTGGCGGCTAAGGCTGATGTTAACGCGGCCGATACAGACGGCGTTACTCCACTGTATATGACATCGCAGAATGGTCATGCTGAGATCGTCAAGCTGCTGCTGGCGGCTAAGGCTGATGTTAACGCGGCCAAGACTAACGGCGTTACTTCGCTGTATATGGTGTCGCAGGAAGGTCATACTGAAATTGTCGAGCTGCTGCTAAAGGCTAAGGCTGATGTTAATGCTACCATCACAGACGGCCGGACTTCGCTGTGGATAGCGTCGCAGAATGGTCATGTTGAAATTGTCAAGCTGCTGCTGGCGGCTAAGGCTGATGTTAATGCGGCCCGAAAAACAGACGGCGTTACTCCGCTATTTATAGCATCAGTAAAAGGTCATACTGAAATTGTAAAGCTGCTGCTGAAAACCGGGGCAGATGCAAATATCAGGGTAAGTAAAAATGGTATTGATTATACGCCCTTAAGCTTAGCAAAGAAAAACTCCCACACCAAGATAATTAAGCTTTTAAAAGAATATGGGGCTAAAGATTAGGGATCCGCAGCCCCCTTCTGGTCTTTTCGGAATTATTGCCTGAGGCCCTGTTTAGAGGGGTCTTGGGGGACTTTTAGTGGAATGTACTCTCAGTGGCCATTATTAGCCGGAACAAGGAGATCGTAGACTACCTTCTATAGAAGGGTGCAAACTTGGAAAACAACAGCGCTATAAAGAATTGGAATACCACTGACGAGATTAACGAAATGTTTAGGGTGCACTTCAAATGGTGGCACTTTTGAGAAAGGAGTTTGAAAAATGTCTTTAAATCATAGTCTCATAGTAGTTGTTGTGATCGCAGTTCTGTTCTGTTCCTGCGACCGTGCCAAGCCGGAGTATGAGAAAGCAACCGCATCGGATACGGTCGCGGCTTACGTGCGGTTTCTTGCGCTTTATCCAGACCACGAACTTGCCGACTCAGCCAAGATTCGGATGGGGGATGCGGCATTTCGTGATCTCACAGGTAAGACGGAGCCACAAGTTTACATGGACTACTTGGTTCACTATCCTGATTCGACCCATGTATCGGAGATCAGGGCACATTTGGAGCCAATCCTGTATGCGAAGTGCATGGAGGTACGCGATGCTGCCGTATGCGATGACTACCTCCGTGTGTTCGAAGGAGAAGCCCGTGAGGCTGACATCAAGCACCGCCGCCAGGAAATTTTCTTCGCTCGTGACCTGGATCGGGCAACAGAGAAGAATACTTTCGAGGCGTACCAGGAAGTGGTGCTCGCCCATCCCGGGTAGAATCAGTTGGTGATGTTTGACGGGGGAATTGGTGGCTTTCTTGAACGCTATATCGATCTTTCCGAGCTATGTCCCGAAGACAAACCGGCTCTGGAGAAACTAGCGGCGGAAGAGAGCGTCCCAATGAACAAGGTGACAACCTTCCCTGGCTTCAGGGTTGGGCCACCACCAAGAGTGACGTACGGTGATATTGCGGAAAGGCTGGAACGCGAAACGCGCAAGGACTGGTATCCCATCCCCCAATGGTCCGCCCAGAAACTGGGCCTTTTCGAGATTTCGGTCAACTCTGGAGAGGGCAAGGTCTCATACAGCGTAAACTTCAGCGCTTCCGATAGCAAGGTGTTCACCTTTATCGGACGAAAGGTGGGAAACAAATACCATGTCGTTGCCGCAAAGTACAAAGAAACGATGAGGAATCGAAAGGACAAACCATGATCACAAGAACTATGACCGCAATTGCCATTTTCGTGATAGCGAGCACTACGCTTTACGCGGATGAGCCCGCCAAGCCACTGCTGCCGTCCGAGGTCGAGAAGGCTGTCCTGGCGGAGGACTGGGGCAAGGTGACGGAACTTCTGGCGGAAGTAGACACGAATACGCCGTCGTCTGTCCTGCGGCTCATTAAGGGGCACGCATGCCTGGCATTGAACCGGAACAATGAATCCCTCAAACTATTTGCCTCCACCTTGGAGGATAAATGTCGTGAGCAATGGCAAACATGGGTGGGTGACTTTGTTAGAATGAATGGAGACAATCCAATAGCGTGGTACCTTCAAGGGGATCTCTTTGCCCGTCAAAGAAAATGGAATTCTGCAATCAAATCCTTTGATCGTGCTTTGGAGATTGATGCAAATTCATATCTTGCTTTGAATGCACGAGGTGTTGTGGCTCATGCTGTTGGTAACACGCTGATGGCTCGGACCTACTTTGTAAAAGCTATTAAGGCAAGGAAAGATTTTTCCGATGCTCTATCAAGTCGCGGCACATTGAGTGTCTACTTGAAATCTGAGAAAGGAGAGACCTACTTCTACAAAGCGAAGGACCTTTCAGAAGACCACAATCCTGTCTTGCCGCTGCTTGGATTGGGTTGCTCGAATTATGGTAGACAAGAATATGATTCGGCAAGCCGTTATTTTAATTCGATTCCCGAGCTGTCTGCGATGTATCCTTTGGCCCAACGCAATGTGGTTGCAAGTGAACTGGCAAAACTCGGCCAGGCTATAAGGGATGCGGAGAGAGTTGGAACCTCCATACGAACGATTGACTTTGCAAGTGACAGGGGAATACCCGAAGGCAATTCTGATGAGATAGGGCCCGAGGTTACAATAATAAGTGTTGAAGTCGCAGAAGATGGCACTACCTACATCCTTCTGAGTGACGGTAGGCTTGTTGTGATTCCACCACCAGAGGGTAATGACGAAGGTGATCCTGACGATGATGGTGATGACAACCCTTCAACTGGTTTATTTTTGGCTATGGCACCTAGTGCTATTCCTTATCTCGACGCTAAAATACAGCTTTTAACCCTGAAAGCCCTCCGTGATGCTACAGCGCAAGTCGAACAGCGGACTACGATAGCACAAGATGCAGCGATTACAGCAGATGGCGCAAAGCCCGGTGGAGCAGATTCTGACCCTAGCAAAGCCCGGTCGAATCGGGGCTCTTGGGGAGTCTCAAATGTCTATGGATTACTGTACCCAATTCATGGATCCAAAGTAGAAAGGCTGGGTGAAAACAAGTCCAAGGGAGGCAATCAATGATAAAGTTCCAACCTATTAACTATATGTGTCTTCTGTTCGGCTTGTTCATTTTTTTCGTCCTCAGTCAGCCATGCCTCGCCGGTGAGATAAAAGCGTTCTCTCTTCGGGAAGCTGATCGACTATTGGGGAGAGGTTTGGTGGACGATGATGAACTACGACGGATGGGCGAGATTACACGTTTTGCTGGGATGGTTTTCGATAGAGAGACAAAGGATATTATTCTGATCGGTCGAGTTCACAAGGATCTTCCACCGGTGAATATTGACGATTTGGTTGTAGCATTGCGTTCCCGTTTTATAGCGAAGGATTATCCACGTGTAAGTATAGATCGAGTTGAGCACACAGAAAAAACCGGAATGCAGGAAGTCAGGTTCGATGGAGGAATTGAAGGGACTGAATTCGGCCGTGATTTCTTAAAAAGTGATGTAATGCTTAAGCGTTACAGCTTGGATCTTCTCAATCAAATCACTGGAATGACCACTTACTTGAAACTGTATGAGGCAGCAACTAGTGAGAGGCTTCTGCAGCAGAATCAAACTATCGAACAAATCGAATGGTTCTCGGAGGAGGAGTCGAAAAGAGTCATTGAACAGAATCGTGGAAATTTGGTGAGTGAAAGTAGTATGGCTCAAAGCCGATTCTGGTTTCATGTGAGAGCTGACCAGTCTTTCATCGTCGAGAGAGATGACGTTTACGTTATTGAGGAACTAAGCCTTGGTGTAAAAGCTGAGACACTATTGAATAAGGTCCGGAACGCAGCAGGCAACAAGCTGGAGGGTAAGACGGATGAAGTAGGGGAAGAATTTGCCCTCCGGTTTACGGATGGTTTCAAGGGTGCTTCTGAGGCGCATCCTGTGTTGCAGCGGTTGAAGGTACTCTTTGATCTTGTAGCCATTGCTGAGGGTATCGCTCATTTGGAGAGTGATCGACCTGTCCTGAATCATTTAATCGAAGAATATCTTGTCAAGGAGGAGGAGACACCAGCAACCTATCAGTTGGTACAGCGTGTCGGAGAATTCCGGAGTCCGGATGGCGTAGCCGCAGTGGTGCAACTGAGTGGCGGTATAGAATTGGAAGCCATTCTTCTTGCATTGGAGGATGGTGACCTTAGTGCGTTGAAAACCGCTGTCCTTTCTTCGCGACCTTCGCAAGAGGCACTTTCATGGGTTGTGCCTCTTGATACATGGGATATGCCGAATGATTATCTTCCTGAAGCTGGTATAGACAAAATTAAAGATCGGACAAAAAGGAGCCAACTGAAAAAACTCGGATTTGGTATCTCGGCGCAACGATTTATATTCGATGGTTCAAAAGTGAACGAACAATTCCCCAGATTCGAAGGATTTCCATTACCATCTTCGATGCCCAAGTGGCAAAGAGATGTTCATGAATTGAAGATCAACAAAAAGACTGGTGAAGTGATCTTGTCACCCAAAATCGAAAAGGCCATGCTTGCAGAGGAATGGGCCAAGGTGACGGAACTTATTGGCGAGGTTGCGCCGGAGACATCGGCGGTACTCAGGTTTTTAAAGGCTCACGCCTGCCTGGCCATCAACAGAAACAATGAGTCTGTCGAATTATTTTCCGTGGTAACAGCTGAAGATATAAATGAATGGCTAAAATGGTGTAACAATATTGCGAATACAACCAACAATCAAGCTCTTATAAATTATTTCCTTGGTGATATATATGCCAGACTATTGAATTATGAAAAGGCGATTGAATATTTATCCTTAGCTATTAATCAAAACAAAAACAGTTACCTCGCACTGAATGCGCGAGGCACCGTATATATTATTCAGGAAGAATACGAAAAAGCGTTAAGTGATTTGTTCAGCGCAAAAAGAATAAAGCCGGATTTTGCCGATGTTTATAACAATCTGGCAATGATCAATATCAGACAAAGAAAAGGCTTGATTGATAATTCCAAAAATAGTTTTCTTGCCGTTCTTAAGGTCAATCCTGATTTTGCCCTGGCCTATCATGGTTTGGGATGTTTAGAGCTTCTCGAATCGAAAGGTATGGTGTTTCCAGAAGATATTAATAATATCCAGAAGGCACTTGATCTGTTGCCGACTGGTCATGATATATTAATAGACAATGAAGCAAGCTTTGTAGATGCATTCCTGGAGAAGCAATCGGAACTTCGTTTTACTTATGCTAATAAGGAGGGGACGGCACTTAAGAGAGAATATAAGCTCCATGCTTTAGCTGATAGGGCGGATAAAGTCTATTCTTTGCAAATGCAGCTTCCATCTACTACAAGCAATTTCCATAGGTCAATGGTTCAGAAAAGAGGTCTTAGTACTCAACGAGCCGTTGCTATGGAATATTCGTCTATGTCAGTTTCAGAACGAAGAGATTTTGCTCAGCGCGATCCTGTAGGAGCCGGGAAAACATTAAACGCTCTGACTCAACTTTCGCATACTTATAAGCGTAGTTTAGATGATTATTCCAAAGGTACGCGTGAATTAACCGGAGTTTTCGATGCTGGAAGTAAATTTCCTCCTTTTAAACCTCTTCTATCAGGTTTTAAAAAAGCAACTGAACATTTAACTAATGCTGGCTATATTCCTATGCAAAAACGATATGATACGGCAAATCAGTTAAGGGAAAATTCGATAAGAGATATTGATTATACTATTAATAAGAAAATAAAAGCTGGAACTTATAATCCTGCTTCAATTCCTGATCAGACAGTTCGGCACAAACAATTTAATTCTGGCACCTATAAGGCCCCGGAAATTTCAATTCCATCAGGAAATCTCAGTAAAGGTATTCCCGGCCAAAGACCTTCCTTTCAACCTCAGGGTGTAACGACAGATAAGGCTCTGATCACCTGGAATGATGGTGAATGGCCTTTTGATCCGATTTTCGGATTGCTCTATCAAATACCTCAAACAGTAAGTGATGAGAATCAGATAAATACAGAGGAAGAAAAGTGAAAAAGACACTTTTGATCTTGGTCTGTTGTTTTTTGCTGTCTGTTTCCACGGCATTCGCCGGGAATTATACCGCATATTCGCTCAAATCCGCCCAAAGCCGACTCTCTGCCGGAAGCAGTGAGAACAATGTAATCCATATGGGGGGAATTACTCATCCGATTGCGGCAATATACGATAAGAACGCTGATGATATCATTTTAGTGGGAAAGATAGTAGATAACCACTCCCCGGTAAGTCTGGATGACTGGGCAGTTGCAGTTAATGCCGTACTAAAAATTAAACGTGATCCCGCCGTAAGTATTGACCGCACGAATGAAACTGAAAAAACGAACAAACAAAAAGTCCGCTTCGAGGGAGGGCTTGAAAATACTCAGTTCGGTAAAGACTTATTGGCTGCGGATGTGATATTAAAAAGACTTGGACTAAATACTCTCACCGCAAATATTTTTAATGTCAGTTCATATCTTGACTTATCAATAAAGGATTTCGAAAAAACGGGCAAACAGAATCCTGTGGTCAGTCGGTTTTGGTTTTTACCCGATACGGAGCATGCCAAAGTGACCGTGCAGGATGGATTAATTATAGCAGAAGAATATCGAATTCTGGTTAAGAATGAAATTATGTCAACGGAAGATGACGATGCTCTTGATTTGCCTGCGGAAATATTCGCCAGGGATTTATACACAAATTTTCAGGATATAAAATTGTATTATCCGGAATTATCTCGCATGGAACAATTGTATTATATTGCCGCTATAGCACAGGGATTGGAATCAAGCGGTATGGCTATTTCCTCTGCGATTTCCTACTGGCTTAATGACTTCCCGGTTAAGAAAAATGACACGCTGAAGGAATATCCTGTAGAAAAAAATTCCGCTAAAGCTATTTTTCAGGACAAAGAGCTGACCATCGTAGTAAGTGGGGGAATTGACCTTGACGTTATGGTTTACCGACTTCAGAGCGGCGGGATTGAAGCCATCAAGAATTACATTATCAAATCCCGTCCTAATGCCAATTCATTGTCGTGGGAGGTTCCGCTTTTAACATCTGTTTTGGACACAAACTATGATTCGTTGAAAATAGAAGCAATCAAAAAATCTGAAAGCAAGAAACCAGGTTTAAGTACAAACATAATGAGGGGCTATATGCACAATACATCAGTATCTGCGCCTCTTCCAACTTACTCTTTTAAGATTTCAAATAGACCCCTTTCGTCACAATTACATTCGATAAAGTTTAACAACCAGTTGTCTCATACACGTTATACTCACGCATCCAATGTCGGCGGCGTAATGCTTGAAAACGTTGCTGATGTCACAGGCGATGAAGCTGCAGGTCCTCTGGACATGGCAGGTGCAAAATTTTCATTTATTGTTGACGGTGAGGATGCCAGGCTGGATCCTCAGACCTTCCGCAAATTCATTACTGCCTTGTGGGCGGTATATTACAGTAATGAAGATCCGGGCATATCCATTGATCCGATTGCTCCAGGCGCAGAAAAACACATGGTGCGGTATATCGGCCAGGTAATCAACACCGACCTTGGCAGGGTGATGCGGGAAGCGGATTATCTGATGAAAAAATGGGCTGTTGGTACCGAGACGCCGGATATTAAAGGTTTCAAGAGTCCCATGGATTATGCCGCCGAAAGCGGAATGCTGTCAATTGGAGACTGGAGCCGGTTCTGGTTTGTCCCTAAGGATATGCAGTTCCGTCGTTCAGACAATATGCTGTTGTTCGAAGGCGGCAAGATGACTGTTCAAACAGAATATATGTACCAGGGATTTGGAAGCGGAGCGGATCCGGCCAATCAAAAATTCGCTAAGTTTTTTACCGAGCATTATGATGAGATTGCCAAGAGGTATCCGGTATATCAGGAACTCTATGATTATGCGAAAATGGTTAGCCTGGCCAAATATCTCAAGGAAAGCGGGATCCCGCTGTTTTGGTTCTTGATGGCCAATAAGGATCTGGTCATAACCGAGGATTCGATCAGTACCGTTGATGCTCTGATAAAGAATTCGAGACAATTTGCAGGTGTTTATATTGAAGGTGGAGTCGAACTCTACAGCAAAGGGCAATACATTTATGACAATGAAGCTATCTGCGCAATAAACGATGCGCTGGCCAGTCTTCAATCAAGACCTTCGGGATCAAGTTCATCAGGTACTGATAAGGTTTTAAACAAGGTTGTTGGTGTCCCCTTTTCATTCACGTTGAAAGAACGCAGTCTTTCTGTCCTGCCTCAGCATTCCCCGTCATCAGGTAAAGATTTTCGGGGCATGAGATATCAAACGGACTTTGCAGTAAAGGAAGCTGGCTACCAATTAAACAATAAAAGCTTTGCCAGGCTACAATATGAAATGTTTCGTTTGAAATATGCTGAACTGCTTTACAATGCCTCGGACTCAAAAGGCAATCTGCCTGCCGGAGAGGTTGAACTTATCGTCGAAGAAAGCTGGAAAAAAGCTGAATCAGTTAGCGCAAGGATAGTCGGAAACCTGAAAAGCCTCTTAAACAAAGATTTTAAGAGTGAGGCCCGTTTCCAAAAGGATTTGAGTGAGTACATGCCCAAAAGTGAATTCGATCTCTGGAAAAACCTGATTACACAACATGCCTTCTACAACACCTCTCTTGAACTGGTACGCTGTTTTCATTTGGATGATACTCGAAAAGGTATATTCGGGCTTGGCTGGGATTTAATGGTTCCATATCAAATAATGCCCCATGGAGAAGAGACCGTAGAATTCCAAGGGTTGATTATGCCCGGGAAAATAGCCCTGATCGACAAACTCTCCGGGCGTGAAGAAATTTTAACATTTGATTCCGAAAAATTCAGAGCTGCTGCTTACATTCCCGACGATATTAAAAAAAGCCAGGTCGTAGGCTTATTCATGATGACTGATGGCTCTTACCGAATGCTGGACAAGATTGAAAATGAGTTCGAATTCAATGGAGCCGGCTTTTTGACTGACATGATATTTTCCGATATTCATCAAATCCATTTTGATTATCAAAAGGATTTTGCTGCCAAACTGGATAATTCTCCATACAAAATAGAGCGAGCCAGCGATAAGTGGATTAAGTTCAGAACAATCCGTTTACCCGAAAAACTCAGAATACGGAATTTGGCCAGCGGCAGCAGTGAAATCGTAGTATTCACTAAAGAAAAATCAATAGCCGGTTATGAGCCGGCGGATCCGGAAAATAGCGATTTTGAATTCTTGGCCTTAATGGCGGATCTCTCCTATCGGCTGGTTGATAAAAACAAGAATGAACAATGCCTATCCGGTTGACCCCCCACAAAATGATCAAAGCGTTTGTTATTATTGATCATTTTGCTTCGAATAGGTCTTCGAGGCTCACATATACATTTAATCCATTATTTACAACTGGTTATGTCATTTTTTATAAATTATTTTGGGGCTCAACCGGATAGGCATTGAATGAACTATTGTTTAGCCAATCCGGGCAATTTCAAGAGATGATATGCACCAGCAAGGGATACCTTGTCAAATCAATGTCTTCAGGAAATTATGAGATCAAGTTCGGCTACTCACTCAACAAAAAGGGAGAGCCAATGATCGCACAGGCGTCTTTGCTAAAAGAGGGTGAAAGCGATAAAGCTATAACCCTATCGTATAAATACGGTATAGATGGCCATTTGGCGAGCGTTCTGCCTCCAGATGGGAAGGTTCTTTAGCTCAGTTGAGCATACCTGTGCGTTAGAGAAACCGAGCGATTCCCCATAAAAAATGGCTAAAAAGAGGATGTGAAATCTTTGACGTTTTTAATAAGCATCTTTTTGTCTGCATTTATACTTTCAAAGAGTTTTTTCTGTTTGTCGGTGAGTTCTGAATTATATTTTGCTTCTATTAATATTTTGTCTTTTGTTAAAAAATCTATTTCAATTTTGTTTTTATAAATATAGCATGGATTTTTATGCTTAATTTTAAGATAAACAAGGTTTTCAAACACAGCGCTTTTATCTCTAAATCCTGTATATATATTTTTTATGCCTATATCTCCCGCGTATATTTTTTTGGGAGATTTGAGTCTTTCATTCAATTTGCCGCATCTTTCAATAGGATGAATAAGATAGGTGTCTTCAAAATAGCTTAAAAACCTCCTGGCGGTATCAACTCCAATGCCAAGAATTTTTGAAATCTTATTAAGACTTACCTGCTTTCCTGCCCTTTCCATCAAGAGTCTGAAATAATCTCTTATGATTTTTTTATCTCTTATACCATGAGCTGCAATGATGTCCTTATAAATAATATCGTCTAAGAGTTCAACGAGATAAGCAATATCCGGTTAAAACGTATTCTGGAATTCCTCCGGTCTGTTTTGTGAATAAATCAACTATTTTGCTCTTGTTTCTTCTCAGCTTTCCCACTTTTTCCGGTTTTCTGCCATGTTCTTCGCCTATTTTTTCGCCTTTCAGTTTGCCAATACCATATGATAATTCTACCATACTGGTTTTATAATACAGGTTGTCAATAGGAGATGCGGGAGTTTTACGAGCAAAACAATCCCTGGGCACTTGAAGAGCTTGCACGCAGATTTTTGGAGGCGGAACAGCGTGGTTTGTGGAAAGCCGACCCGCAGGTGTTAAAGGATTTAAAGGACATTTATCTTGAAATTGAAGGCTGGATAGAAGAAAAAATGGAGGATGTCAAGGGAGAATTCCAGGGCGGCAGCGTCGACGTAATGACAAAAACCGACGTTAAAGAGTGGGAGGGCAGATTAGATTTTAACATCAATGATTATTTGATGACAAAATGAAAAAAGGGCTACCGCCATAAGGCGGAACACATTGTAATCTCAAGGAGTTACAGAATCCACCAAAACAGAATACATTTAGGCTGTTATGAAGGATGCCCAATATTAATGAAGGAAAACAAAAATGATTCTTTTGAGAGAAATTGCCCGAATATCAATGCGCCAACGGCAATATTACCCAACGTGCCCAGTTTATCTGAAACAAATTTTCTCTGCATCTCATTCATAAACAAATTTTACAATGGCTTTGTGAATAAATCAACTATTTTGTTCTTGTTTCTTCTCAGCTTTCCCACTTCTTCCGGAGACAAACCGGTTTTACCTGCAATAGTCGTATCATCCAACACATCCAGCAAATTGATCGCCACATGAGATCTTTCCTCTTTTCTGCCATGTTCTTCGCCTATTTTTTCGCCTCTCAGTTTGCCAATACCATATGTGAGTCAGCCAACCTAAAATGCCACATTATGTGCATTGCAAATAAGAGCTAAACTGTGCTGGTGTTGTACATTAAATGTCCATAACATGTTGCACATAATAATGTGTTTTAGAATGGCCTGCTCACATATGATAATTCTACCATACTGGCTTTATAATACAGGTTGTCAATATAACTGTTACGCAAGACGTTTATTGTGTTAGTAAAGCCAAAAACTAAGTGCAGGGTTCAGGGTTCACCTATGACTGTGCGCAGTATAACAAACATGTTGACATTTAATAGGATTTGTTGATATGATTTATAGGATAGTTAATTTCACATTTTCTTGATATTCTCACTTACCATGACCCTCTCCCACCAGCGGAGAGGGAAATAAGCGGAATGAAATTATTTATCTGAAAATAAAATTTATAATCAGGCGCGGGTGGATCAGAAGATCTCCTGGCACAAAGAAACTTATTCGAACTTGCGGGGTAGTGATGTGCAAATACGGTGGCAGAAGCCGCTATTTCCCTGAAAGAAGTTCGATTGTAGCGAGTTTTCATTATTCAGAAAATCAGAAGATTTTCTGAATCGGAAAAAATAGAGCCAAATTCAATCAAGCCACGAAGGCTTTTTGTCATCAAAAAGATGACTTTGTTGATTTATTCTTATTTTAAAAATTGGAACACAGTATATTGTTACAGATTTGTTGTATAAATATAATGTGTTGTGTCAATTTTTTGAAGAGATAGTAAATCAACGGAATCATAGATGACAAATTGTTTTCGTGGCTTTTTTTGTGAACAAAAATGGTGACTTGAAGAACCATTGGGATGAAGACAAAATAACTTTCTCATTCCTTCCCCTTCAGAAGAAGGAGACAAACAGTGAAATTATTTTCAGTTAATCAATTATTTCGAAAAACAATCCTTTCATGTTGTTTTATTACAATACTTTTAATCTCCGGAACTGACTTATTACATGCGCATGATGTTCGACCGGAATCAATGGGACATCATATATATGTTCGTTTGAGTTCTGAGTTTGTAGCTATAGATTATTCGCTGATTCAAACTGAGCTGGCAGATACGCATGAAATGCTAACTATGAACGCAGATCGTGATTCCAGTATAACCGAAGAAGAAAAAGATAAATTTTTTCGCAACAAGGCATCCGACCTGTTTAATCACCTCAATATTACCCTCAATAATACCCCCCTT
>JAIORF010000103.1 GCA_021108295.1 bacterium
CATATTGAATATCATCCTCACTTGCATGCTCCATGTCCAAACCTTGCAACATGGGGTTAACCACTCTTTTCACCCGTTCTTCCCTTAATTTGTCCATCAATTGATCTATATGCGTGTCACGCCTCAAAATGATATTATCCTTTGACTGTTCGATCATTAACTTTGTAACAGGTTTTAATCTATCTCTTCCCTCCTTCATTTTAAAACATGCTTCATAACCAAGAGCATTGACTAACCACGGCTGGCCGCTTGTAAGCTTCCACGCAAAATCAATGGATTCCGGCTCAAAGACCTGTCCTGTTTCTTTTGTATGTTGATTATATAAAATATTGACTTCATCTTTTGTAAAATCACCGAGTCTGAGAGATTCTGCTTTGATATTGAATGCGCTTCCTCCTGTAATTATAGTCTTTTCCCTTGATGAATGAATTCTGTAGTCACGAACATCTCTGACACCGCATAGAATGACAGATTGAGGGAAAGAACCTGGACGTCGATCATATCCGGCTCTGAGCTGTCTTAGAATGGATATCAGCATGTCTCCCACCAACGAATCTATCTCGTCCATAAGAAGTATGGTCGGCTTTGTGTTTTCTTCCGTCCAGAGAGTAAGAACTTCATTTAACGCAATATCCTCGCCGCTTTTATCAAGCACATCTTTCCATGTTTCTTTAATATATGAGTTTTTCAGGTAGATTTTTGCCCTTGATCCCATCTCATTTAAAATCGCCCGAATTCCTCTATATACATCCTCTCTCGCACCCTGAGCAGACTCCACATTGATATAAAGGCACTTATATTTTCCTTCTTTGTTAAGATAATCCATCAATGATAGCAGGCAGGTTGTTTTGCCTGTCTGCCTTGGAGCATGGAGAACAAAGTATTTTTTCTGGTCAATCAAAGACATAATCTCATCAAGATTGAACCGGTCAAGCGGTGAAAGGCAGTAGTGATCATCACAATTCACAGGACCTGCTGTGTTGAAAAATCGCATTTTGTATTCCTTGTATAATTACTCAGCCACGAATGGACACAAATTTGCACGAAATAAGACAAAATCAAGAATTAAATTGGTAGCCGCAGATTTTATTCAACAAATCCTTGTATGGAATCTTGTATTTATTCGAGGCTGAATAGATAGTTGCTTTTTTGATAATTCTTTAAACTATATACACTTAATGCAATGCAGGAAACAACCATAATCTTCTTTCAGCGATTCTAATTTGTAACTGACTGTAATGTCAGGTGTTATGAGTTTTCGGTCAGTGGGAGTGCTAGGATCATATCTTCATTTGTCATTTGGGGTTGACAGGAGAGCAGGGGAGAGTGGTGCCCTAAGTTTTACAGTTTCTAAGTAATCCTTTTACAATAACCCTTGCAATGATACATATTTTCTTGTAAATTTCCTTTGTATTGTTACAATAATGAATGTATTATGGCCTTGTATTGTTACAAGATAGGGGTGGATGATTGACAATTTGTAGGGTGGGCAATGCCAACCATCAATGTGAGAGATCGCTAACTTTTCCTGGTGTCTCGCGGTCGAGTTCTTCACGATAGAAAGCGATGCCCGAGTTTGGCCTTCAGACTGGCCAGCAGATCATACGCATCATGCAGGATAATGTAGCCGCACGGGACCAACACCAGGGTAATCACCGTGGCGAAAAGTATCCCGAAACCTAAACTGACGGCCATGGGGATAAGGAATTGAGCCTGGAGACTACGTTCCATTATCATTGGGGTGAGACCGGCAAAAGTTGTTAGTGAGGTGAGTACGACCGCCCTAAAGCGCTGGGTACAGGCCTGGGTCACGGCGCCATAGGTGTCCGTCCCCTGACCCCGAATCCGATTGGTGGTGTAGATCAACACCAGAGAATCATTGACCACCACGCCAGCTAAGCCAACCATGCCGAAAAGACTCAAAAGGCTGATGTTAAGCCCCATAATCAGGTGGCCCAGGAGTGCACCGACGAGTCCGAACGGAATGGCCGCCATAACGACAAAAGGTTGGGTAAAGGACTTAAAGGGAATGGCTAACAAGGCATAAATACAAAAAAAGGCCATAGCAGCGCCTCTGATTACGTCGGACATGGATTCCTTCTGCTCTTTGCCTTCCCCTTCTATGGTGCACCGCAAACCGGGGTAGCGGTATTTGAGTTCCGGTAAAACCCGGCTTTCCAAGGCTGACCGCACATCGTTAGCATTAGTAACTGTTTCGTCCACATCCGCTGCGACCTTGATCACACGCCGGCGTTGGGCTCGCTGTATGGAGACGTAGCCCTGCTCCATCTTCACCAGGGCCACGTGACTGAAGGGCACCTCAACGCCCTGTGGCGTTCGGATCCGCATCTCCTGTACAAAGTCCAATGATCTCCGCTCTGACTCCGGATACCGGACCAGAACCTTGATTTCGTCTCCGTCCCGCTGCAGGCGCAGGGCCTCGGCCCCGTGAAAAGCGTGGCGTACCTGCCGGGCCAAATCGTTCAGGGTTAAACCTGTGCTGCGAGCGACAGGTTTCAGCTTCAGTTGCATTTCCTCTTTTCCCGGCAGAAAACTATCGTTCACATCAAACACCCCCGGGAATGTTTTAAGTTCCGCTTTGAGTTCGTCTACGACAGCCAGCAATTCATCGTAATCGGTCAGAGACAAATCAACTTCAATAGCATTTCCAGCGCTATGCAGTTCGCTTTTGAAGGTAATCGAATCGACATCCGGCAGGGGACCAACCTTCTTGCGCCATGCCCCCGCAAGCTTCATGGTGCTGACATCCCGCTTTTCGGCTTCCAAAACCTGAATCCATATCTGGCCCAAATGCCCTCCGGTTTCAACAGAAGAACCCATGTCTGCCATTCGAAACCCTATTAAGGCCCCGCTGTGCTCAAAAAGAGGGGGTACTCCTTTAGGGCGTTTCTTGTCTGCCTCAGCCATAATTTGCCGGGCAGCCTGATCCAATTCCTTTATTACTTCCACTGTACGCTCCACGGGCGTACCTGAAGGCATGGTAAAAGAACATCTCAACACATCCCCTTCCACCTTGGGGAGAAAAGTAAACTTCATCCATCCTCCTTTCCACATCCCCAAGCTGAGTAGAAGTATTGCTATACCCAGAGCTACCGTGGCATAACGCCACCTCAGACAAAAATCCACGAGCCGAGCATAAGGCCCATGGATAACCCATTTCAACCATCGGGCAATGGCCTTTTCTTTTTTTGGAGCCGTTTGTCGGCGAAACCCTTCTTTTTTACCCCTCGCCAAATGGGCTGGTAGAATGAGCAGAGATTCGACTAATGAGCCAAACAAGACCAGAATTACCACTATCGGCACGCTGCGGAACAAGTTGCCCATGGTGCCGGTTCCCAAAAGCATAGGCCAAAAAGCAACCATCGTGGTCAGAACGGAAAAAATTACGGGACTGCTCACGCCTGTGGCGCCCTGGATTGCCCCTTTTAGTGGGCTTAAGCCTCCTTCCTGTTTGCGAAAGATATTTTCACCAATAATAATAGCATCATCCACTACAATACCCAACACCATAATAAAGGCAAACAGAGACGTCATGTTGAGAGAAACGTCAAAATGGGGCAAGGCCATTAGCCCGGCCATAAAGGAAACCGGTATCCCAAGGGTGACCCAAAAGGCGGGGCGGATGTCCAGGAAAAGCGCCAACATAACGCTCACCAAGAGGAAACCCAGTCCCATGTTTTTTAACAAAAGCTCTATACGGCTCCGCAATACCTTAGACCGGTCTGAAAAAGAGGCAATATCCACCCCGGCAGGAAGGCTGGGCCTGATCTCCTCTATGTATTTCCGGACGGTAGCAGCTACTGACAGAGCGTTTTGATCCGACACTCTGAAGACCTGGATTACCGCTGCCGGTTTGTTCTGGAAAAGAACACGGACATCCACATCCTCAAATCCGTCTTTGAGAGTGGCAATTTTTCCTATAGTAACCTTGCTGCCATCGGGCCGTGTAATTACTGCCACATCGTTATAATCTTTGGCAAAGTAACGACGGCCCTTGGTTCGGACCAAGATTTCGCCTCCGGATGTCTTGATTTTGCCGGCTGGAATATCCAGGCTGGATTCTTTAACGATCTCCGCCACCTGGTCAAGCGTCAGCCCGTAACGGCCTAAAGTTTTCTCAGAGAGTTCGATGTGAATCTCTCTCTTGCGCATCCCAAGTAGCTCAGCAAGAGTGATGCCCGGCAAATTAATGATGTCATTTTTGATTTTTTCGGCCAGGTGCTTGAGGGTTGACTCCGACACATCACCATAAACGGCAATATTAATTACCTGAATTCGCCTGGTGACCTCGCGAACTACCGGCTTTTCAGCTTCGTCAGGAAAAGCGGTAATCCGGTACACCTCGGCCTTGACTTCATCCAGGAGTTCTTTCAGATCCCAATCCTTCATGACCTCTATAGTCACCGTAGCAAACCCTTCTCTTGCCACGGAATCAATCCGTTTGATTCCGGCCAGGCCGGCGATGCTTTCTTCAATCCGGCAAATCAGAGCCTCCTCCACCTCGGCTGGCGAAGCGCCGGAATATTCTATGGTAATAGAAATCCGATCCAAAGAAGTCTCGGGAAACACCTCCAGTTTCATGGTCATAGCAGTGAAAGCGCCAGCCAACAAGAAAAAGATCATCAGCAGATTAGCCGCAACGTGGTTTTCCGCGAACCAGGCAATGATCCCTTTCATGACCGATCCTTTTCTTTTCCCGGCATAATCCGCACGGCCATACCATCGGTAACTGCCCTGAGGAGGGTTGTGACCACATTTTCTCCGTCCTTGAGTCCGCTTCGAACTATAACGGAATCCCCTTGAAGCTGGGCTATGTCCACCTTGCGAAAGACAATTCGATTATCCTTATCGATCACCCAAACAACATCTCCGGAGTGCAAAGCGGATTCCGGAATAATTGCGGCGTTGGGCAGGATGTGGCCTTTGATGTCCACGCTGACGAAGAGGCCTGCAACAAGAGGCGGCTTTGTTGCGTATGGTTTTTCCACCCGGACGACCACATTAATCAAGCGTGTTTGCTCGTCCATCTGCCCTTCGGAACGAACTACCACAGCAGGCCAGGTACGCTTTCGGCCTGCAATACAGGCACGCACTACAGCCGGAGAACCCGGGCTGTTGCCGGGCATAAAACCGGGCACATGAAACCAGAACAGTTTCTTGTCATCTATGGGAAGGACGATCTCTGCGGCCTCTATAGAATAGAGAATGGCCAGGGACTGGCCAAGCAAGACATGTTGGCCTGTATCTATATTCTCTTCGCTGATGCGTCCATTAAAGGGGGCCTTCAACTCTGTTCTCTCCAGGTTTAACAAGGCCTTTTTTAGCTGTGCCTGTTCAGCTTCCAGCCTGGCCCTGGCTGCCTCCAGTTGAGGCTCTTTGGCCACCAATGGTGGAGGCTCGCAGTTTCTTTTATTCTCGCTTTCATAGTGGATACGCCACTCCTCTTGTGCGGCATCTGCTTCCTCCTGGGTCAGCTTACAAAGACTCTCGGCATCTTTGACTTTGGCTTTGGCTAAGGCTACTGCCAATTGATAATCAGTCGGATCAATCCTCAATAAGGTATCACCTGTTTTGAATTCGCCTCCATTTACCAGAGCTGAAGAAACATAAACAACCTTGCCATCCACTTGCGGCACCAGATGTATCTGCCGCAAGGGTCGAACCGTGCCTTCAGCCCGAACAATAATCGACTGCGGCCCTGCCTTGACTCTGATCGTGCGGACCACAGGTACTGGCGATGTTGGCTTGAGTTTCTTAAGCTGAGAATTGCTTGCCGTAAGCCTGTTCATACCTATGACGCCGAGAGCAATGAAGGCTAAGGCTACTGTAAGGTGAAGAAGTCGATAAAAAACCGGCTTCAGCCGGATTTGCTTGTTCATGCTTTCTTATCCATATCTGGCATAAGTTAATCTTAGTCAAACACTATTGATCAGCACAAGACGACAAAACATCTGCACTTTTGTCAGGTATGGCCCAACCGCCCCCCAGGGCTCGATAGAGAGAAACCCGGTTGCCTAAAATTGCAAGATCAACAAGGATCAAATTCTCTTCCGCTCTCAACAAAGCCTGCCTGGCTTCCAACACTGTCAGGTAATCCACCAAACCCATCTCATAACGTCTTTGTGTAACTTCCAGGGTTGCCATGGCCTGTTTGAGAAAACACATCACCCGCCGGCGGCGTGCCAGTTGTTCTTTACGGGTCAAAAGAGCGCTTTCTACCTCGAAAAATGCCGTCAGCACCGTCTTTGCGTATTCAGCCAGCCCCTGCTCATATCTATCCTCCGCTGCCCGTTGGCCGGCCTTCAATTTGCCGGCATCAAATAGCGGCTGGGCAATGCCCAAGGCTATGTTCCATAATTCACTTTCAGGCCGGAACAGCTTGTCTAAATCCTCACTTGAGTAGCCGAGGCTGCCTGTTAACGCAATGCGAGGAAACCGGCTGGCTTTGGCTACGCCAACTCTTGCGTTCAAGGCCATCAATCTTGCCTCAGCCGCTCTAATCTCCGGTCTACGCAGTAAAAGCTCTGATGGGAGCCCTGATGGCACCGGATTCAGGCGTTTAAAGTAATCCTTTTGATGTATCATGGGAGGCCGGGTCTCGGGATAACGCCCCATCAGCACGGATAGTTTTTGCTGGGTGATACCCAGGCCCTGACGGAAAGGTGGCAGGGAGGTTTCGGCTTCAGCCAAAACTCGACGAGCCTGTCTGCAATCCAATAAAGAAGTTAAACCACGCTGATAACGTTTTTCCACCAGGGATAGGCTGCGACGGTAATTTTCGATGCTCTCGTTTGCAAGATGTATCCGCCGCTCCAGGGATTCCATTTGCAAATAGAGACTGATCGTCTCGGCCACAACGGTTTGGACCACAGTGCGCCGGTTTTCTTCGACCTGCAGGAGGTCGGCTCTCGCCGCCTCTTCAGCCCGAGTCAAACGACCCCACAGGTCCAGCTCAAAGGAAGCAGGCAATGAAAATGTGCAGATATTTGTTTGAGCGTTGAAACTCTTGCCCTGTATGATCCCAATGACCTGTCGATCTTGTCGTTGACGTTGCCCCTCAAAACTTAGATCAGGAAAACGATCTGCTGTAGCCTGGACAAACTGGGACTGCACTTCCAAGATTCTGGATGTGGCCTTTTTGATGTCCAGGTTGTTTTTCAGTACTTCCTTTACCAACCGGTTCAAGTCCGGGTTGTTGAAGACCTGCCACCACCGGTCTTCGGGCTGCCGTACGACTGTCTCCGGCGTAGCATGCTGATAAGAGGCCGGCATTTGGATGCCCGTGTCAGGTCGATGGTAATCCGGACCCATCTTCATGCAACCATTCGATATCAGGAGGGCTGCTAAGACGACCGGCAGATAGGGACAGCGGGAGACCTTTTGAAAGTTTTTCACGAAATCGTCAATCGCAGTCGCTTTGTAGTATAGATTTACCATAAAAAATAGATCAAAAAAATCATCAGCAGATCTATGACCAGAGTAGACGCCAATCTGCAGCCAATTATTTGAAAACCGATTTTCTGTCCAAATATACCCACGGTCATAGGGATTTGCATTCTAATAGCGATTATGATGGCAGAAAAAATTCGACCCACAAAGAGTGTAAGCACAACGTCTTTAGCAATAATCACGTTTTGAGAGAACAGATTACCGGCAATGGCAAAAGCTACAAGACTGTTTCCAAATTGCGCTGCAATAATCGGAAGTCCCTCAATAGGGATCGGAAAATATGCGGCTATACCCTTCAGGGAGTCGGCCAGCATGGTAATAGCACCCATATTAGCCAACAAAAGAACAATAAATGTAACCGGAACAAAGAGTTTCAAAATATTAAATGACATTTTCCTGGTGGCTTTAAGGCTTGTGACAATTGCTTCCTTCCAGGGGATCTTTTCAGCATCTTTTTTATCCCGCTGCAGTGCAGACACCAATTTAGGAAGGACAAATCTTGCTGCTGTCAGGAAAATTAGGGCTCGCAGTATTTCTGCAATCACGATCAGGCTGAAATACAACAATCCCACATTCCCCAGCATAGATAGAATGGCGGGAAGCCACCAGCGCCAGTGCATCAGCGCGCTCGGGAAAGAATTCACAAGCGCTGCAAAGAAAAGCTCTCTGAAAGTTATCTTGTTTTCCTTGTGAAATCCCAGGAGCATCGAATTGGCGGCAGGCGGTGAAGCAAAAGCCATCAGAAAGGGAATGCCGCAAGCGGGATTCAGGTGGCCATATCGCATTATGGGTTTTGTCAGCCAGGTCAGCTTTATGATCCATTTCAAGGCAACGATCAATTCAGCAAGAAACAGACCTATTAAAATATACGGTAATTGTTTGGCGGTAAAGATTAGAGTTTCTAATATTGTTTTTAGTATTAAATCCACGTCGTTTTGCGTCCCCATTCCTAATCATTTGAGACCGGCTTTCCATAGCTCCATTGATAAATCCCATCCTAATGGGAGTGGCTCTAAGTTTTTCAAGCGCTTATGGTTCCACGCGACAACATCGAAGCGTTCAAAGAAAAAAGGGAAAACATAACTTTCCTGAATAAGGCGCTGAGTTTCCCACACCGCTTTCAGGTTTTCTTCCTCGTTCTTTATATGAAGATAACGGTTAAAAGCGTCATCAAGTGGTTGGCTGTTATATACATTAAGCCAGGATGGATGCCCTGTATAAAAAAACATATGGTAACGCATCATTGGCCAGAAAGCGAGGTCGTATCCGGCGTTTCTCATGATACTGATGTGTGCCCCGAGTTCCAGCATTTCCAATTTTACCTCTATGCCGACTTTTTTGAGTTGGGCCTGCACAATTTCCCCAATAACTTTATATTGAGGGTCAAAGGAGCTGAAAGACAGTCTGATAGAAAAATTTTCTCCGTCCTTATCAAGAATGCCGTCGTTGTTCTTATCTGCCCAGCCTGCCTGTGAGAGCAAGCTTTTTGCTTTATCAGGATCGCAAGAGATCGTTTCAATATCGGAATTATATAATTTATGGACTGCAGGGAAAGGCCCGTTGATTGTCCTTCCGGTTTCGGACATGACCTTGTCGATCTCTTTCCGGTTTATGGCAAGTGCAATCGCTTTTCTAACATCAGGGTTTTTAAAAACCTCTTTATTGTAGTTTATTACGATATAACTAACAGAGGGCTGATCCAGGGCACTCATCGTTCTTGTCGTAACATCCGGCAGATTTCTCAGCCTGGCGACAGACTCATTCGGAATCTTATCAAAGTGGTCGTAACCTGTCATGTCAATTTCCCCAGCTTCGAGAGCGATTGCTCTTGTGTCAGCGTCGTGGATCACTTTAAGCCTGATCCGATCAATACCAACATCTCCCTGCCAGTAATTTTCGTTTTTCACAAGAATCATGTATTGCGTTCTCTTATATTCGTCGATCTTATAAGGACCGGTTCCAATGTAGCCGGTCACTTCCTCGGAATCATCGATTTTCAATACAGGGTATGTATGGGTTGTTGCCAATTCGTTCAAGAACAGGGTATACGGTTGAGGCAGGTTGAACCGCAAGGTATAATCGTCAATCACATCAATTGATTCAAAACAATACCATCTTGGCAGGTTATACCTCTCATTATCAAAAGTGCTGTATTCGGGATTTATGTCTTCGGCAACGCTATCCCACGGTTTCTTGTTTTTCGAGCCTTGTTGTAACTCGCCCAACGATTTTTTGCCTTCCGCCCCCTTTTGGATCTCTCCCCTGGCCTTTCTCTCAGGCCCTCTTTTTCTGCCCCTTGTCTTCTTGTAAAACATGGATTCTTTGACCTGATAGGCTGTCAGTGGTGTTCCGTCGGAAAAAGTCACGTCCTTTCTGAGATGAAACAGATAATGTTTTCCATCCTCGCTTAACTCCCATGATTCCGCGAGAAGAGGGGTGATTTTACCCGTTACATCGGTTTTTACCAGGGGCTGAAACACCAGGCAGTTGAATCCCTTGTGGGAATAGACATCTGTTGAGCGATAATCCTGGCTTACCCCTATAATCAGCTCTTCTCGTGGAATTTGCTGTTTCTTTTCGCATGAAAAGAGTGTCGGCAATACAGCCAGGAATATAGAGAATAGTACTAACCTATTAATATAATTCGTCATGTTGCGATCCTCCATTCCCCCAGGGTATTCTCTACAAGTTCCATGGAATGTTTTTCCCGGGGATTAGTAAAAATTTTTTCACAGGTTCCCTTTTCAATAATTTTTCCCTTAAACATAACTGCAACCTGGTGACACATATATCGAATCACCTGGAGATCATGGGATATAAAAATAAGGGTTATGCCCAATTCTCTCTGTATCTTCTTAAGCAACTTAAGTATTTGTGCTTGAACCAGGATATCAAGTGAGGAGGTCGGCTCGTCGGCGATAAGAAGTTCCGGTTCCATGGTAAGGATTCTGGCGATAACCGCCCTCTGGCTCTCGCCTCCGCTTATTTCGTGAGGATAGCGGTTCAGCAAATCGGGCGATAGCTCGACCATTTTGCAGTACTTTTCGAGGACATCCTTTTCTTCGTTTTTTGCACACTTTTTGAAATACCTGAGTGGTTCCATTATGGCATCTGCCAATCTCATTCTGGGGTTCAGCGAGCTTTCGGGATTTTGCCATATGATCTGATACTTTGGTCTCAGTCTTCTTAATTTCAACCCGTTCAATCTTGTGAACTCCCTGCCGTTAATTATAATAGATCCTGATGTCGGCTCGACCAGCCGCAGGATTGACATAGCCAGGGTTGTCTTTCCGCAGCCGCTCTCGCCGGTCAGGCCGTAGATCATTCCTTTCGGAACTGAAAGGTCAACGCCGTCCACGGCTTTTGTTACGGTCTTTTTTAAGACACCTGAAACGTAGTGCTTCTTAAGATTCTTAATCTCTATCATGATCCTGATAATCTCTTAACTGACCCGAAAAAGTTTTGAAAGCATTGACAATACTTTTAGAATAAGGATGGCAGGGAGATGAAAAAAAGTTTTTGCTATTCGCTGTTTCAACAATTTTTCCCCTGTGCATAACGGAAACGAAATCGCACAGGCTTTTTGCGACTTTCAGGTTATGTGTTATGATTAGTAAAGTGATTTCTAATTCCCTGCAGACCTTGTAAAGTATGCTGGCAACCTGCTTTTGAAGGCTCACGTCAAGACCCTTGAAAGGTTCGTCCGCAATGAGCAGAGAGGGGCGACAAATAATCCCCATTGCTATTGCCACACGTTGCAGCATGCCACCGCTCATCTCGAAGGGATGAGATTTCATCACTTTTTGCGGCTCTCTCAGCCCGCACAGTTCAAGCATCTGTTCCGCGCGCGCCTTTGCTTCACAAAGATTGAGTCCCTCATGGTGCATGGGCATTTCACACAATTGCTTTTCGATTGACAACACAGGATTGAGTGTTGCAAGAGGATTTTGAAACACCATGATAATCTCTTTGCCTCGGATATCTCTTAACTCTTTTTCAGTGCACGACAAGAGATCTCCGGATCGAAAAAGCACCTTGCCCGTGATTCTCGCGTTTTCCGGAAGAAGCCGTAAAATAGAAAGACCCAGAATCGATTTTCCTGCTCCGGTTTGCCCGATCAAGGCGTGGCGGCTGCAGCGTACAACCTCCAGATCAACGCCTCGAACCGCGGTCACATTTCCGTTTTCCCTGACAAAGGTGCTTTCAAGGTTTTGCAGTTCCAGAAAAGACATTAAAATCCCCTTTGATCCAATTGAAAACGGGGGTCCATGATATCCCTCAATGCATCGCCCAGGAGATTAAAGGCAAGCGTTGTAACCATGATGGCTATGCCGGGGAAAATGGTCAGATGGGGAGCCATCCGCATGAAAGCGCGGCCATCGTTCAGCATAGTACCCCAGTCGGCTTCGGGAGGCTGGGCACCCAGCCCGATAAAACTGAAGGCAGCCACCAAAAGAATCACGAAGCCTGTGGAAAGGGTCGCCAGAACAATGATAGGCGCAAGCGCGTTGGGAATCACGTGGCGGATCAAGATATATGCATTTGAAAAGCCGAACACTTTAGCGCCTTTTACAAACTCTTTTTCCTTTAAAGCAAGTATGTCCCCGCGAATCACTCGGGCATATTCTGTCCAGCCGGTTACACACATAGCCCAGGTAATGCCGGCAAGTCCGGGCCCCGTAATACTGGCAAGCACCAGAGCAAGCACCAGCGAAGGGAGCGCCATGAAAACGTCTACCAGGCGCATTATTAATCCGTCCGGAATACCTCCGAAGTATCCCGCGATGGCCCCCAAAGCCACACCTATTAAAACCTGTATGCTGACTATGATTACAACGACCTTTAAAGAGAGTCTCGTACCGTAAATTGTCCGGCTCAGCAGACAGCGACCTAAATAGTCTGTCCCCAACAGGAAGTCCCGGGAAGGACCTTGCAAACGGCTTTCAATATTTTGATCATAGGGATCGTGAGGGGCCAGAACAGGAGCGAACAGAGCTGTTACAATCAGAGCAACTACTATGAAAATGCCTGTTAGCGCTTTTTTGTTTCTCGTAATATCAGCAATCATAATGTGCTACGCCTGCGTCGGCTTCCCCTGGACAAAAAATCGGATTCTTGGATTTAGATAAATGTACAAAATATCAACAATAAAGTTTATTATAGCGTTTCCGGTATGACTTGATACTGTTTTTGAGGTAACTCATTGTC
>JAIORF010000048.1 GCA_021108295.1 bacterium
AATCACGCAACACTCGATACGGGCGGTTGGCTAAACCTTACCCGACAGGGACTTGCACCCTGCAAGAAGCACCAAGCTTCGCTTGGCGCACTAGCGACAGGCAAGGGAGAGAACAAGGATCAGAGATCCCTGGATGAATGCAATCAAGAGGTAAGGAAACCGGATTTCGTCTATGATGCGGATAAAGACTGTTTTATTTGTCCCGCCGGTCATATACTGGAATTAAGAAACAGAACCGGTGATGACAAGAAAATATATCAGGCTCGAAGTGAAGATTGTGATCAATGCCCCTACCGGAACAGATGCTGCAAATCAAAAAAAGGTAACCCTCGGACAATTTTGACTGACGACAAAGAGCCACTGCGGTAAGAGATGGTTGCAAAGATGAAGGAGGAATCATCAAAGGAAATATACAAAAAGCGAAAGACCATCGTTGAGCCTGTCTTTGGCCAGATAAAGAAGAACATGGGTTTTCGGGAATTCAGTGTGCGTGGCTTTATAAAAGCATGTGGAGAGTTTTCGCTGGTATGTGCACATAACATCAAAAAGATTGTAAAATCAATGAGATATAAATTGGAACATCTTAAAGAGGGCAAGTTGGGTCTCATGGCTGCCTGATAAAGGGTATTGGGGCACGAGAAAGCGCTGTTTTACAACAAACGTATGCGATCTATATCCGGAAGGTGATTTCTGTTGAGGAAAATCACTTTTTTATAAAAAGTGATTTGATAAAATTTGGCACTTATTTTCAAAGAGGTTGTTTTTCAGCTATTGAATTCTCGGACAGCCTCCTATCCGGAAATTACTGAAAATGGCTTTAAATATAACAGACAAAAACGTAATATTGATTACTGGTAACTTTGAATTTCCCGATGCTAATGCTGCTGGAAAACGAGTTTTAGGGTTTGGATTTATTCTGCAAGAACTGGGATATGAGCCTATTTTCCTGGGAATAAATAAAACTTTGTCCGCTTATGACAGCATTGAAGATACCTGCTTTGAAGCATACGGAATGATATCATATTCTTTGCTTTATCCCAGAGGCATGATGGGTTGGGCAAATTATTCAAGACAGTTAAGAAAAGCCATGTACCTGATAGATAAAATCGGGAAGCATAGATTGGCCGCAGTTATTGCCTATGGCAGTCCTGCCGTATCTTTTTGGATGAACAATTTATGTAGTTGGTCTAAGAAAAACGGTATCCTGTTTCTTGCTGACTGTGTAGACTGGATACAATCCTCAGGCAAAGGTATTGCTTATAACGTCGTTAAATTCCTTGACACGAATTTTCAGAAACGTGTTGTAATTCCTCGCGCTAATGCTGTAATTGTTGTCAGCCGCTATCTTTATAACTATTATGCAAGAAAAGGATGTAAATTAGTAATGATACCGCCGGTGACGGACGTTAGATTACATAGGGATGCAATAGAATTATCAATAAAAAGATTGATGGACACTGGCATGGATAGAATTACACGGTTTGTTTATGCTGGTTTCCCTTTTTCGATAAACAAAATAAATAAGAAAAATGATTTTAAAGACCGTTTAGATAGATCAATTGAGCTATTTTATAAGGTTATAGAAAAAACCAACAAATTTGTTTTTGATATTTATGGCGTAACAAAAAATGAATACCTGACAGCATTACCAGAGCATTACCGCATTTTAGAGAAGATGAATAAAAATATATCGTTCCATGGCCGATGTGTACCACAGGAAACAATAAAAGGGATTATCAACTCAGACTTTTCAATTTTGCATAGAGACGATAATCTCGTTACACGAGCAGGCTTCCCTACCAAAGTGTCGGAGTCAATTTCTTTGGGCGTGCCAGTAATTGCTGAAAACACAAGTAATATTGACGATTATATAATTGATGGGCACAATGGAATCTGGATTACGCCGGAGAATGAAGTGGAGAAGATTATAGAACTGATCAATTTCACAAATAAAATGATTCTAGAAATGAAAATGAACTGTATCCAGGATGAGATCTTTGATTACAGGAAGTATAAATCGAAGTTTTATGAATTACTGGTCTAATATTATTCACACCGAGAGGGATTTTATGTTTAAAGATAAAGCACTGCTTATAACCGGCGGCACGGGTTCTTTTGGAAATGCGGTAATAAAGAAATTTTTAAATACCGGCATAAAAGAGATTCGTATCTTCAGCCGGGATGAAAAAAAGCAGGATGATATGCGAAATGCGTATCGTAATGATAAATTGAAATTTTATATCGGGAACGTGAGGGATTATGACAGCATTCATTCCGCCATGCATGGTGTGGATTATGTGTTTCATGCTGCTGCCTTAAAGCAGGTGCCGTCCTGCGAGTTTTTTCCTATTGAAGCAGTCAGAACAAATATCCTGGGTACAGAAAATGTCCTGAATGCTGCTGTTTCACAAAATGTCAGGAAAGTTATAGTCCTGAGTACTGACAAGGCGGTTTATCCGGTAAATGCCATGGGGATGTCAAAGGCGCTGATGGAAAAGGTGATGACTGCTAAGTCGCGTACAGTAGATGAAAAAGAGAGTATACTTTGTGGAACGCGTTATGGGAATGTGATTGCTTCACGGGGTTCTGTTATTCCTTTGTTTGTGGAGCAGATAAAAGGTGGCAAAGCATTAACGGTGACAGATCCTAACATGACAAGGTTTATTATGTCTCTGGAAAATGCAGTGGAGTTGGTCTTGTATGCTTTTGAGAATGGAAATTCGGGCGATATATTTGTTCAAAAAGCGCCTGCCTGCACGATTGGTGATCTGGCGATGGCGGCTAAGGAACTTTTTGGCGCAAAGAATGAGGTGAGGGTAATCGGAACAAGGCATGGTGAAAAGCTGTATGAAACTTTGCTGAACAGAGAAGAGATGGCCAGTGCCCAGGATTTGGGAGATTATTACAGAATTCCGGTTGATGCCAGAGACCTGAATTACAATAAGTATTTTGTTGAGGGTGAAGAGCAGATATCGGGTAAGGAAGATTATACTTCGAATAATACGAAGATATTGAATGTTGAAGAGATAAAAGAGGTTTTGATGAAGGTGGGGTATATTCAGGAAGAGCTTAGCCACGAATGACACGAATTAGCACGAATATCCAATTTTGATATAGCCGCAAAAAGGCACAAGAAGCGCAAAAGGGTTTTGATATAGAATAACAATATCCCCTGAATGTTTATGATGACGACTGTACTGAAAGAAGTATGTTTTTGACGGATATATAATTTTTGCGTCTTTTGTGCCTTTTTGTGGCCATAATTGAAAGAGATAGCCACAAAAAGGCACAAAATGCACGAAACCTGTCTAAAAAACATCTGAATTATTATGAAAGAGTTTATTATGAAGAGAGTGCTTGTAACCGGGGCAAGAGGGTTTGTGGGGAGGAATCTTTGTGCTGTGCTGCGGCGCCGTGAGGATGTTGAGCTGTATGAATATGATGTGAATAACAAACCGGAAGACTTGGGTAGTGCTTTGGGAAAAATTGATTGCATTATTCATCTTGCAGGGGTGAACAGGCCGAAAAATCCGGATGAGTTTGAAACCGGCAATACTGGGTCCATTGATGAAATTTGTGTTAAACTGAAGGCCATTGGGCGGTCGCCAAAGATTGTGCTGTCATCCTCGATTCAGGCGGAGCTGGATAATCCTTATGGCGTCAGCAAACGTCGTGCAGAAGAAGCGCTGCAACGGTTTTCAGAGAATACCGGCGCAGAGTGTGTTGTGTATCGGTTTAAAAATCTTTTTGGGAAGTGGTGCCGGCCTGATTATAATTCTGTGACTGCAACGTTTTGCCACAACATTGCAAATGATCTGCCCATTCAAATATCTGATCCGGCCCACGAAATTGATCTGACACATATTGATGATGTGGTGGAAGCCTTTGTCAATGAGATGGAATCAGAAACACCAGGGTTCAGGTTTGCAGAACCACTATCAGCAACGCGCATCACACTGGGTGAATTGGCTGCAAAAATCAGATTGTTTCGTGACATGCGAACCAGTCTGGTACTGCCTGATTTCAGCAACGATTTTGAGCGAGCCATTTACGGAACATACCTGACGTATCTGAATGAAAAGGAATTTGAGTATGGACTTGGAAAAAGATCAGATCAGCGCGGTAGTCTTGCGGAATTTTTAAAATCACCAGCCATGGGACAGATTTTTGTCAGCCGCACAAAGCCGGGGATTACACGGGGTGATCATTATCACCATACCAAAGCGGAAAAATTTCTGGTGCTGGAGGGTGAGGCGGTAATTCGTTTCCGGCATATAGACAGTGATCAGGTTCTGGAATACCGAATTCAAGGTAAAGACTTCCGGGTGCTGGATATCCCGCCAGGGTATACTCATTCCATTGAAAATGTGGGCCAGGATGAGTTGGTGACACTCTTCTGGGCAAGTGAGGTGTTTGATCCGGGGAACCCGGATACTTATTATTGTAAGGTAGGAGTCATATGAATAAACTTAAAGTAATGACGATTCTTGGCACACGGCCGGAAATCATCCGTCTCTCCCGGGTTATGTCGGCGCTGGATAAATATATGACCCAGGTGATAGTTCATACAGGTCAGAATTATGACTATGAACTGAATCAGGTCTTTTTTGATGATTTAGAGATTCGCAAACCCGATTATTTTCTGGAAGCAGCAGGTAAGAGTGCCTGTGAAACCGTAGGGCAAATTATTGCCAAGGTCGATGAAGTGTTGGTAAAGGAAAGGCCGGATGCGCTCCTGGTGCTGGGCGACACCAATAGCTGCCTGGCGGCTTATCCAGCCAAACGTCAAAAAATTCCCGTATTTCATATGGAAGCCGGCAATCGCTGTTTTGATCAACGTGTGCCGGAGGAAATCAACCGCAAGATCGTGGATCATATCAGTGACATCAATATGCCTTATTCGTCCATCTCGCGTGAGTATCTGCTAAGGGAAGGTTTGCCTCCTGATCGAGTTATCAAGACAGGCAGCCCCATGTTCGAGGTGCTGACTCACTACATGCCAAAGATTGAGACGTCCGATGTTCTTGAGAGACTTGGCCTTTCTGAAGGGGAGTATTTCGTGGTCAGTGCGCATCGGGAAGAGAATGTTGATGATGATGTGCAGTTTGAAAAGTTCATTCGGGTGCTGAATCAGATTGCGGAGCGCTACAAAAGTCGAATTATCATGACGACCCATCCCCGTACCAAAAATCGAATTAAGGCGGATGGGTCTATCATCAGTGATAAAGTCGAACTGCTCAAACCTTTGGGGTTTTGTGATTATATTTATCTTCAGACTCGGGCTCACGCGACACTTTCAGACAGCGGGACAATTACCGAGGAAAGCTCTATTTTGAATTTCCCCGCCCTTAACATCCGCAATGCACACGAAAGACCGGAAGGCATGGAGGAGGCTTTTGTGATGATGACCGGTTTGGAACCTGAACGTATCATGCAAGGTCTGGAGATACTCGCATTACAATCTAGGGGTATAGAGCGCTTGCTTTGCCCTGTTTCCGATTATACCATGCCAAATGTATCTGAAAAAGTTGTTCGCATTATCGTGAGTTATACAGACTACACCCATCGCTTCGTATGGCACAAAGTTTGACTGTGGTGACAATTCGTCTGCTTCCTTTGGATTATTCTATTCGAAAATATTGTAAATAAACGGCTATTGCCTCTTTATCGGTGCGTTTTGGACGAAAACTGTTCAGATAATCAAGAACCTAAGTGAATTATAGTATGAAACTATTATTTTGTGGAGATTATTTTTATGATTCCAAGGAAAGAGAAGAAGACTTTGAAAAAATAAAAAGCCAATTCTTGGAATATGATCATGTTATAGTTAATTATGAAGGATCTTTGCCTACCGGGAAGCCTGTTCAAAAGGCAGTGAATCTTGGTATGTCCGAGAAGTCTCTCGATCTTCCAAACAACGTGGTGCTATCGCTCGCCAACAATCATGTTTTCGATTTTGGAGAAGCAGGTCTAAATACTACTATTGAGGAAATAAATAGAAGGTCATTACGGTATTTCGGGATTGAGAGCAAAAAAGGTGCTTGTGATAACCTTATTAATATTGAAGGAGACGAAACAAGGATATGCCTTGTAGCCTTTGGGTGGAAGAATGAAGAATGCAAGTTGAGCACTAAGGGGAAGCGTGGGATAGTAAATTTTACCAAAAAAAATATTGATCTTGCTTTTTCAAAAAATGCTGTCAATGGTGATTTTACTATAGCTTATGTTCACGCTGGTTACGAGTTCGAATATTACCCCTTACCTTTACATGTGGGGCTTTGCAGGTATTTGGTGAACAAAGGCGCTGATTTTGTAGTTGCAAGCCATTGTCATTCAATCCAGCCCTATGAGATTTATCGTGGGAAGCACATTTTTTATGGGTTGGGAAACCTTTACTTCGGGTCCAGGAGGGTGCTGTATCCAAATGTTTCAGACTATGGAGTAGCTTTATCCATTAATCTTGATCCAGAAACGAAGGCGTATAAAGTAAAAATAAGGGACGTAATATATGAAAGGACTAAGGATATAAGCAAAATGCTTGACGATTCTCATTTTTTAAGGAAACATCATTTTGCATATAGGTCAATTACGTCCTACTCAGCGGCATACAAACAAATTAGAAAGAGAAAAAAGAATCCGCGTCCTATCCTTTACTTTGACAAAGAGTTTGATAATAGCGTTAAATACTTATTCTGGCTGTTTGCGGTAAAGGTTACCGGTTGGTTGAATATCAGACAACTCGTAAAAAAAATGTTGAAATGGACATGAGTATACTTTCACTGAAACACCGCCGGATATACTATCTGCACGAGAAAGGTAAGTCTATCATTAAGAACAATGATGATCTTTCCGGTATTCTTGGAAGTGATATCTTCGGTAGCCATGTTAAATTTGTATCATTAACCGATCAATTTTACATTTTTTGCCATGAGGATGACCTGTATGTTTCAAAGGATATTTCATTGTACCGAGATTTGGGTGAAGACTCAATAAACCTATTTATCAATAGAGAATCTTTAGAGGCGTATCTAAGCGCTGGTTTTATAGCCGCACCGTATACCATATTTAGAAATGTGTTTACGATCCCACCATACAGTCTGGTTAATCTTTCTGATTCTCAATTGACAATGGATAATTACTTCCCTGGTTGTAATGACGAAGATTCCAATAAGGGATTTTATTCAATCGAAGATTTTGAAGTTTTTTTGAAAAACCTTATTGAAGAAAGGCTAAGGTCTGTTGAATATTCAGATAATGTTATCTGTACATTAAGTGGAGGGGCAGATTCTGCTCTGTTACTGCATTTTTTGAGTGGTTGTGTCAATGCTGATTCAATAACAAGCTTAACTTGCACAATGACAGGCCTGATAGGTGAAGCTGAAAAGGCGAGACGAATAAGTGAATTTTATAATGTGATAAACAAACAATATGCATTCAATTCTGAGCGAGCATCAGAACTCATCAGGGACTATGTAACTATCTGGTCAAATCCAGTTAGTGATTCAATATACCCTGTTTATACTTCCATGATTGCATCTCTAAATGATGATGAAAAATTCAGGGAATGTAAGAATTTTATTCTTGATGGTCAAGGGGCTGATTCGGTTCTTATAGGTTTGCCGCATAATGCTTTGTTGAATCTTTACAAACCGTATTTTGCACCGGTATTTAAGGTTTTAAGTCGATTCGTGCCATCGCTGAAGGACAAAAATACCCCAGTTAGGAGATTCGTTTATAGAGCTGGCAAATCGCTCCGTTCTCTTTCATGTTCTTCATGGTATGATTGTTTGTTACATGCGCTCGAACTTCCTATTAGTGCAAAGTCGGCATACCTTGACCATATCCGTACTCAATTGGAAGTTTACAACAAACATTACCACAGCATACAAAAGGCTGTTTGTCACTTTTTCCTTTTTAGAATTATTCCTGCAAGGGAAATACAAAAATATCAATCAATGCCAGCTAATTTTGAGATATTTTTGCCTTTTCTGGAGAGTCGGTTCATCGAAAGATGTTTTAATACACGGGATGACTTTTTTATTTCTGGTACAAGAAGGAAAAAGCCGATCTTCGATCTTCTACGCCGCTTACAGCCGATCTATGGAAAAAGTAGGCGAACGATGCCTTTTCATGTTGAATATGGATTAGGGTATCAGAAAGAGGAAATTTACGTTGAACTTTATAGAGATTACAAAGATGTTTTCGACAGATACATTAGTGTGGACGCTAATGACTTTGTTGTTAAAATAGTTTCTTTGAATGAGGTGTATAAAAGATATTGTAGGTGATATCTGTGCAATGGAGATATCATGTATCAATGTTTCCGAGAATATTTGGAGATAAAGTCAGTTTAGAGTCAAGGAGATTTTATGTTCTCTTTTTTTGAGTTGGGTCAAGACAGCATTGATTGGATGGAAGCGGTGCGTCTATTTGAAATTGGGAGTGCCATCGAAGGAGCAGGGATAAACATAAAGGGATTGAGTGTGTTGGAAATTGGTTCAGGTACGGGTTTCCAACTTAAGTTTTTGAAGAGGCACGCAAAATGTGCCGTTGGTATAGATATAAAGAGCAGTATTTTTCGGGAGAATCAAATAGAGAATATTATTGAGTATGACGGTAGGAATATTCCGTTTGACGATTCGTCTTTTGATATGGTGTTTTCTTCGAACGTTCTTGAACACATTAGAGATATTGATGGTTTCCTTGTTGAGATGAAAAGGGTTTTAAAGGATGATGGTCTCGGGGTACACATTATGCCTTCACGGTCTTGGAGGCTATTTACATCGATTTTTTATTATCCTTGGATGTTGCTGAGTGGTATTGAAGCTATCGTAAAAATGAAGAGGGGTTTGTTGATTGACAAAAAAATGCAGCAAAAAATAATGAACAAGTTCTCGGAATCTGAGAAGTCTGGAGATATCATACAAGGAAAGAATCGGAATAAATACTCATATTTGCGGCATATTATGCTTCCACATAGACACGGCGTGAGAGGTGACGGAGTTAGCGAATTTAGATATTTTAGTACAAAATGGTGGATTCGAGAGTTCAAAAGGAACGGATGGGTAATAGTAAACGTATTTCCAACAGGGTTGTTCTATTTTGGACATGATTTTTTTAGATTTAAAATTCCCTTCAGTACCCGCCGACGGTTGCAGAAATATCTTGGGAGCGCATGCAACGTTTTTATTGTGAAAAGTAGATAGAGGTAAGGCTAATTACCTGATGAGTGAGGCATATGAAGAAATGGAGATATTTAAGGAAGAACAGGTGGTAGATTGACAAGAAGAAAGCTCATTTTTCTTATAACAGAAGACTGGTATTTCTGGTCTCATCGCTTGCCCATTGCACGAGCGGCCAGAGACGCAGGCTTTGAAGTCTTGGTTGCGACCAGGGTAGATCAGTATAAAGAACGTATTGAAAATGAAGGCTTTAAATTAATTCCGATCGGCCTGGAGAGAAAAAGCAGGAATGTTTTTAAAGAAATTTTAAGCATTTTTGATATTGTTAAGATTTATCGCAGAGAACGGCCTAACATAGTTCATCATGTAGCTGTAAAACCTGTTTTATACGGTTCATTGGCGGCAAGGATTGCCGGTATTTTCGGTGTGGTAAATGCCCTTGCAGGTCTTGGTTTTATATTTGTAGCAAAGGGCTGGAAGGCAAAGATTTTAAGACAGCTTATTGTTTTTGCCTGTCGTTCAGCCTTTTTAGCAAAAAATACGATCGGAATATTTCAAAACCCGGAAGATTTGAAATTATTTATTAATGCGGGGATTGTTAAAAGCGAAAAAGCTGCATTGATCCTGGGTTCCGGTGTTGATACATCGCATTTTATTCATCTTTCTGAACCAGGAGGCATTCCAACTATAGTATTGGCGTCTCGCATGCTTTGGGATAAAGGTGTCGGTGAGTTTGTGGTAGCAGCAAAAATGCTCAAAAAAGATGGGATTGAGTGTCGTATGATTTTGGTGGGAAAACCTGATCCAGAAAACCCGGCGTCTGTTTCGGAGGAAACGCTTTGGAGTTGGCGCGCCGAGGGTATTATCGAATGGTGGGGACATCAAGAAGATATGCTTTCTGTTTTTTCACAAACGAATATTGTTGCTTTGCCGACAACATATGGTGAAGGTGTTCCAAAGGTATTGATTGAAGCCGCTTCCTGTGGTCGTGCTATTGTCGCCACTGATGTTCCAGGGTGCAGGGAGATTGTCCGTCATAATGAAAATGGCCTTTTAGTTCCTTCTCATGATCCCAAGGTGTTAGCTGATGCAATTAAGAAATTGATAGAAAATCCGGAACTCAGGGCAAAGATGGGGGCGCGGGGTAGAGAAATTGTTAAGACTGAATTTTCTGAAAAGATCGTGGTCAGGCAGACTATGGAGGTTTATAAAAAAATAAATCCGCAGATTACGCAAATTAACGCAGATTTTGAAAAATGAAAGATGAGAGAACTTACAAAATAATTGGAGCAGCAAAAAAAAATTACTGGATGGTTGGATGATTCGCTTTGCGAATTGGATGAATTTCCTTGGAATCGGGATGATTGCCTTTGGCAAGGGATGATTCGCTTCGCGAACGGGATGGATTCCTTTAGAATTGTGGATGGTTGGATGAATTACAAAAATGGGATGAATGGATTATTAGGATGACTTCGTTGGATGGTTGGACGATAAAATAGGGATGAATGCCCCGGTGAAATGCGCCCCAGTACGATCTTCCGGACCTACTGGGTAAACTTCGCTGTCACTGTCGTGAATTTTACGGGGTAAAGATGATTACGCAGGATGAAATAAAAAGGTCAGAGCATGAGGAGGTGAATAGTTATGGCACAGGTTATTATTCAACCACAAACTTCTTGCAATTTGAAAAATTTAATTAAAGTAGCAGTAGAAAATCAGTTAAAAGTCATAAATTTTGGGATTGCCAAGACTAATAGGAAGTTAAGAGAATTGGAAAAAGAGAGCGGAATGGATAGCAACTATTTTTATGAGGAATTCCAGAAGGGAAAACTTGGAGATGGTTTTAAATTCATCAGATGGGCAGGCGAATATGAGACATTAGAGCGATTGCAAAAGGATTGTAATGAGTTGCAGGGAGTTGAATTGTGCTCATAAGCGAGTATTTTCAGAAAATTGAATCTCAAATTGCGGACTGTATTTATATTATTGAGACCAGTATTGGTAAGGATAAACGTTCTCTGTACATTGGAATTATTGAGGGTGAGCTTTTCTTCACAGATGAATCCAGGCTTTATTTCATAGAATTTGTAAACGTTAAAGAGACTATTGAAGTGTATAAATATTCGTATCATTATCAAGATCGGAATAGCGACTTGATTTTTAGATATGATATGGCACCGCATCACCGAGAAATTAAGACCTTTCCTCATCATAAGCATATTCATTCAAATAATGTCATTGAGGCGTCCGCTCCTGCTTTTGCGCAAGTATTAGATGAGATCAGTGATTTAATAGAGCAATCAACATAAAACAAGTCCACAGGTTACCCCAGTACCATCTCCCGGAGCTACGGGGCAAGCACGGATTAATCAGCCACAGACTCACACGGACAAACACAGACAGAATTTTAAAACAGAGAGAATTTCTAAACATAAGAAATGGGGAATTTGATGTGAGCAATGTTCTTATCACCGGTGCAAACGGCTTTATCGGCCAGGCATTATGCAAGAAGGTGATGGCTGATGGATATCATGTGAGGGGAGCTGCCAGGGGTCAGGAAAAGACAGAGATCAGATGTCGGAGAACTGAGGGCGGAGGTCGGCGATATTTGGCCGGATATTGACTGGGGCGAAGCGCTTGACGGAATTGATGCGGTTGTTCATCTAGCGGTGCGCGTGCATGTGATGAATGATGCTGCCTCTGATCCGCTTGCTGCATTCAGGCAG
>JAIORF010000032.1 GCA_021108295.1 bacterium
CATATCCATTTGCAAACACCGGGACAGCGTTTTGGTTACAAATGATACGGCTGCAATATCAGGGCACATCTTGGCACAGGGAGAGATGGTAGGGAATACGGGCGTTGACCGACCTGAGGGGTATATCGGGACTGCGGTGGAACAGGTGGAGGCTGTGGTGGAGCGGTTGAGGGGGGGGCATTAATGCGAGAAGTGAGTGATGAAGTAAAGTCTGCTGTATAACAATTAATAGAAAATTAACCGCAGATTAACGCGGATAAACGTAGATATGAGGCAGCAAATCTGCGTTCGTTCTTTTACGATTGGTCTTTAGGCATTGTTGGTATTTTATATATAGTTGTATATAATTATTAGTATGAATATACAAATATATAACGATGTTAAAACAATATCACAAGATTAATAAGCTATGAGTTTTTAGGATTTATTAAATATTCAGTAAATATCTTGAACGAAAGTGTCAGGATGATTTCAGGATTTACGCAATTTCATAATTTGAATTCCAGTGTGGGATGCAAGATGAAAAATAAGCGCTATGATAATATAAAGTATATCCTTACAAAAAATGTAAGAAGTAGTGGGAATAGCATAATTCACAACTGGATATCGATGCTGTTGACTGGCATTTGTGGGACTACGGCGGGCGCAGCGGCGATGTGGGTGAGTGGCGGTGCGGGTTGTGCAGTTAAACAGTATAAAGAATGAAATTAAAACATGAGGTTGCTACTATTAACGTTAACAAAAATGCGATGATTGGTTTGGTATTTTTAATACTAATTATTTTCATTTTCGCTGTACCAGCCTTTACAGAAACAGATCTCGCTCAGGAGATCGAGGATGAAAACATTGTGAACAGCAGTGGCAATAATACCGGTGACCAGGCTGCGGGGCTTAACGATACCACTAATAGATCGGCAGGTCCGGTTTCAATTCCACTTGAAAAACCACCATTTATTGATTAAGGAGAAAACAAATATGATGATGAGAAGTAAAATAATTGTATCGATTGCATTTCTTTGCATGTTTTTTCTTACGGGAAGTGCGAGTGCAGCAGTTGATTTTCCGGCAGATGAAGCAGGGATAGCAGCGTATGTAAAAGCATCGCCAAGTATAGATCTCAATGAAGCAAAATCGGCATTTGTATCTATTGAGCGCGAGACAGAGGATTACATTATTGGGACAGTTGAAATGTGGGGCCATACAGAAGAGCAACAACCGCATGTATATGTCAGTAAAGATGGATGGATTGTTGCTTATTATCCGAATAATAGACCATCAAGCTGGATCATTCCATGGTACTCCTATAGTACAATACCAAATGGTAATACAACATTGTCTGACGCAGTCAATATATTAGTAAATAAAGTTGGAGGAAGCAACGCCGATTTAAATTATTATAATTTTAATTTCCCAGATGCTACAAAAATTATATTAATCGCTGAATCTACAACAAGTTCAAATTATTTCAATGTAACAGTACCAAATTCCTTCTCATTATATGAAGCTGGATGGTCACATTATTATCCAGATACTCGTTATGGTGGTTCTGCAAATCTTGATGGCGTAACATTTAGTAGCGGAACTATTATACATAGATATGGTATTTTTGATACTTTAACTGAATTTTCAAAAGGAAATGAACACACAATAGCGGTGTCGTCAGGTAGAGGAAGTGGTTTTGTTGGTTTGGTACTGGTTTATGCTGAATAAACTTTTATTTTTCCTTCTTCTATTAGTATTAAGTGCGAACATAGCAGTTGCTGAGAATATCATTGATATAGACGCCGAAGTGACATTGAATTTAACCTTAGAGAATGCCACGATTGTTGGTAGGCCTGATGGTGAACCCGAACTTCTGGTAGTAAAGTATGCCGATGCTATTTCGTATCAATCATTGGATAATGCCACGTCTGTTGGCAGGTTTGATGTTGAACCCGATGTTATGGTAGTAAAATATGCTGATGCTATTTCGTATCAATCATTGGATAATGCCACGTCTGTTGGCAGGCTTGATGTTGAACCCGATGTTATGGTTGTAAAGTATGCCGATGCTATTTCGTATCAATCACTTGTAAATGCTACTTCAATTGATTGTCTTACAGGTGAACCAGATGTTATAGTAGTCAAATATGCTGATACCTTTTCATATCAATCACTTAAAAATTTTACTTCATTTTCAGGTATAACTCTTAATCTATACACTGGCTGGAACCTGATCTCCCTACCATTGATGCCGGAAGACACTAGTATAACTTCATTGATGTCTTCAATCAGTAGCAATTACAGCATAGTCTGGGAATATAACGCAAGCGACACTGCTGATCACTGGAAGAAATACGATCCGGGTGTACCATTCGGAAACGATCTAACAAATATGGAACCGGGTAAAGGATACTGGATAATGATGACATCTGATGACACATTGCCCATAAGTGGAACTGTGCCGGAATCAACTGATATTGTTTTAAAGACTAGCTGGAACCTTGTCGGCTTCAATTCTCTTGATAATAAGCCAATAGCCGAGGCTCTTTCTTCTATTAATGGAAATTACAGTATCGTTTGGGCATATGACGCAAGCGACACTGCTGATCACTGGAAGAAATACGATCCAGGTGTACCTTTTGGAAATGACATGACAGATATGGAATCAAGAAAAGGATACTGGATAATGATGACATCTGATGATATTATAGAAATATAAAATATTAGAGTTTGATAAATTTAATTTAGTAATTGAAATAAAGTGAGGCTTAGAGAATGAAGCATTATACAAATAAAATATCCTTAAAGCTGCTAAGCCCTCCGAAAGTCATATCTAAAAAAACCCATGATAGTTAGATTGGAGGAGTTGGCTGTTGAAGGTCTTCTTGATCATCGCACTATTGGTATTTTTCCAGGATGTATATGCGACCAATCAGAGCAAGAAACCCAAACAGAGGAGGAGACCATAATGAAACAAATTACAATGTCTTCAGATGCCTTTAACGACGGCAGCAGAAGGGGTTGTTTAAGTAGACAGATGGCGGTGTGGATATGATCCTACGAAGGTTATTGATGCTGGTGTTCCTTTCTGTTGTTGTGTGCGTCATGAGTGCAGGAATAGGCGCGGCTGCTGTAATCACTGTTGATGACAGTGGCGGCGCGGATTTTACGAGCATACAGGCAGCGGTGGATGCGGCGAGCGAGGGGGATACGATTGAGGTGCGGAGTGGGACGTATGTTGAGAACGTGGATGTGAGAAAAAGGCTTACGCTGCGAGGCGAGGGTGTGGTGGCGGTGCAGGCAGCGAATTTAAATGATCACGTATTTGATGTGACCTCCAATTGGGTGAACATATCAGGGGTTAATGCGTATGGTGCAACTGCATCCGGGAATGCAGGAATTTATGTAGGCAGTGGCATAGCTCACTCTAGTATCTCCAATTGCGCTGCGTCGAACAACTACTACGGCATCTATCTGGATCGTTCCAATAACAACATCCTTGTTGGCAACACGGCGAACGACAACAACTATGGCATTTATTTGTACTATTCCAGCAACAACACACTCACAGACAACAATGTAAGCTTGAAAAACGGCTACGGTATCCGGCTATCCCAATCCAATAACAACGCACTTACGAATAATATTGCAAATGATTGTTGGTATGGCATACAAGTGTCTTATTCAAGTAACAACATGCTTAATAACAATATGTGTTCTAACAATACTTATGGTATCATATTATTCGGTAATTCCTACAACAATACGCTAACGTATAACACAATGGCAGACAACCGTTATAATTTTGGTGTCGCTGGTGGTATACAAAACATCGATACCTCGAACACGGTGGACAGCAAACCGATCTATTATCTAGTGGGTGAGTATAGCAAAGTTTTAGATAGTACAAGTGGTGCAGGTTACATAGGTGTGGTAAACTCAAACAACATAACGATCCGAGATATTACGCTTACAAACAACATAGGAAGTGTGCTTTTTGTTAACACCACACATTCATTCATCGAGAATATGACGGTCACAAACAACAATTACGGCATCCTATTGTACAGTTCCAATAACATCACACTTATAAATAACAACATCAGCTTGAACTATGGTGACGGCCTCCGGCTGTCCCAGTCTATGAACAATACAATTACGTGCAACAATGCCAACAACAACGGTGATGGTATCAGCTTGTATTCTTCGAGCAACAATATGCTCACAGATAATAATGTCAATTCGAACGGCTGGAACGGCATCTATATCGACTGTTCAAGCAATAATACGCTCAAGAGCAACACTGCGAATAATAACAACAATGGCATCGAACTATACTGGTCTAGTAGCAACTTCCTCTATTATAATAACCTCATAAACAACACATACGAAAATGCCTGTGACAATTCTGGCACCAACCAGTGGGACTCTGGCTCCGAAGGCAACTACTACTCTGACTACACCGATACCGACTCAGACGGCGACGGCATCGGCGACACCCCATACCCATGCGGCGGCAGTGTGGATCGATATCCACTGATGGTGCCTTATACACCTCCGACTTCTGATTATGAAAGCAAATTAATCCAGCAAATTGGCGATTTCAAAGTTTATCTGATAGAAGATGGCAAAAAACGTCATTTCACCTCTGCTGAAGCCCTCGAATGGAACGGACACAGCTTCATTGATGTGATTGAAGTCTCAATGGATGTGATAAATTCATTCGAACTAGGCGCTGACATCAGCATCACCCAGACAATCATAGACAAATACAATGCATTGGGCGGCGCAACCACATTTGGACCGCCAGCAGGTACAGGCGAACAATCAGGATATCCAGATAGTTCGGGTGTAATCTGCACCTATGTTAACTTCCAGAATGGCGCCATTGAATACTTCACAAATGGAGACCAGGCAGGGAATGCATATGCAATACTCAATCCATTCTTCGATAAATGGGCGTCCATGGAATATGCAAAGAGCGTTCTTGGATATCCCATTAGCGACATGTCTGATATTCAGACCTCCAGCCTTGGAACACCCTTTAAATATCAGAATTTTATGAATGGAACCGAAAGAGGAGCACTTGAGTACAATCTTTCATCAGGGGAAGTATATGTGATCCATGGTGCCATCTATGCCACATGGGGCGCCATTGGTTGTGCAAATAGCGTATTGGGCGCAGTGACAAGTGATGAGCTGGAAGCAGGCAAATCACCTCAAGGGACGACGGGAAGATATAGTAAATTTGAAAATGGTACTATTCACTGGATAAGTGACGACAATTTAGATCATCTACATAAAAATGAAGCTTTCATCACGTATGGTGATCTGGATGAATTTTACACTGGACTCTATGGGACAAATCACTGGCTCGGATTTCCGGTGATGAATCAGACAGAAGTAGATGGGCATGGATATTGTAAGTTTGAAGGTGGATATATTGAGTGGGATGGGAGTGGATATAATGCGTTTAATTCATTTGATGTAGAAATAAAATCCCAAAATGACATGGACAGATATACACCCCTAGAATCAATGAATATTTATGGTGAAATAATAGGTGGAACTCCACCATTTACATTCAAATGGATAATTGATGAATTAAATTCCATTGGTGAGATTCAAAATCATGTTGAATATCCTGGATTTTCGCCAGATAGGTCAGTCATCAGATTACCGTTTTTGGAATCCAGGATATACGAAATACAATTAGAAGTAACAGATTCTAATGGATATACAATAAAAACTGAACAAACACGAATTATTATTTCTCCTCAATATGTGGATTCAGGATTCCTCCCAAATCCCAACGGATATCAGTTTGTGAATTTTGGGAGTGAGGGCTTTTCATGGATTGATAATAGTCAATCTACTATTCCAATACTCTTGCAAACAACTGGAGGATATTCATGGGATTATTTCCGAAGGGCATTTGGATCAGATGAAGTTGAAAATAATGGAATTCCTTCACTATGGGCAATGAATTTCTTCTATAGGCGGTATACTGGGGCAGGGGAAGGAGGTAATTGTTTTGGGATGTCAGCAACCAGTTTAATTATATTCAATTCCGATAATTATAGAAATAACTTCAACAGTTGGGATTTAGCTGGGAGTACCGATTTACCATTTTTTGGAAGGAATCGACATTTAGATTCCGATGATTCATATCTGGATATTAACTTTAATGGCCGATGGGATTCTGATGAAGCATTAACCATTGATTATAATGATAATGGTATATGGGATCCAGCTCCTAGAACCTGGGGAATATTTCCAGATTTTATTTTCACACCCACAGAATGGGTAGAATATTATCACCCATTACAATATACTGCTGCATCAATAGAAGATAAAATAACTTACGGGAATTCATCTATTGTTTACAATGAACTCAAACTTCGCATGGCATCTGGAAATTGGATGCAAAATCCAATGGTTATAGGAGGGGGAAGCCCAGGTCATGCCGTTGTACCAATTAGAATACATGAATCTAATGACCATAGAACGGGCACGGTGTTCATTTATGATAATGTACACCCTGGTGATAATAATAGAAACATTGTATTTGATTTAATTGAAGGGACAGCTAGATATGGTAATGCGGATTGGTCAAATATCGCAGCAATTCAATTTTCATCTTTTCAAAGAAATGATCATCAGATATCGAATTTGGATTCTGTTCATAATTGGGCAGGACATTTACTTTATACAGATGCCATTGGGCGACATCTTGGGTTTCATAGTGGGGAATTTAAAGATGAGATTCCTGGAACCATTATTGTTAATCCATGGGATCAAAGCGAAAATGATCAATTTCTGGAAACATATTATATATCAAATCTTAATCTGAAAAGAGAATTGTATGGTGTTGATAATGGCGTTGCAACTGTTTCTATTTCAAGACCGAATAGTCTTGTAATTGCAGATGTGCAAGTTTCACCAACCTCAGTTGATGAAATAAATGTTCCAGCAGATGGCTCAAGTGTTGAATTTATTTCTGGTGAAGGAACTTCAACACTTGGTCTTATGCTTGATAGAGAAAACACAGAATTTTCACGTGTTGTATGGATAGCCGGATCTAAAATTGAATCCGGGAATGGAGTTCAAATATCTTTCTCAGATGATCTTACTAAACTTAGTATTATAAACAAAGGCTCACCGCATGGATATGATTTATATCTCGAACAAATCGGATCAAATCCTAGTTCATATAACAGCCTAAGACCAATTGTTATTGGAGAAAATTCAGCAGTATGGATTACTCCATTAGATTGGAATGATATTGACAACAACGCAATATTGATTGAATATGATTCAGGAAATGATGGTACAATAGAATCGAATGAGATGATTAATACTTACAACATCACCTTCCTCCCACCCATAACAACCATGGATCAATTTAATCTAACAGATGGCAGCACCCTCCCCATCAAATTTACAGTTAGGGATCGTATTACAAATGAGTTCATCTACGACGACACAGTCAATCTCACCATCACTAACTCCACAGGCCACCTGATAACCTACTTCACCAATGGCACAGGCACGGACAGCGTCAGGATTAACTCCGAGGAGGAGCAGTATCTTGCAAACCTAAACACCATAGATTTCCCGCAACTAACAATTGGTGAAATTTATACAATTCAGGTGACTTTCGGAGATGTTGATACCCTTCGAGGTTATACCATCGCTCACTTTACTTTAATCAACGACACACCCCCTGCCGCTATCTCCAACCTCACTCCCACCGCCAGCACCACCTGGCTCAACTTCACATGGACCAACCCACTCGAACCCGATTTCAACCACACCGAACTCTACCTCAACGGCACCTTCCTCAACAACATCCCGGCGCCGCAGAACTACTACAATATCACTGGACTGCTCCCGGATACATCATACGAACTCAGCACACGCACTGTAGATACATCTGGAAACATAAACCTTACATGGGTCAACGATACTGCGTCAACACTACCAGCATCAGGTACAACTCTTAATCTATACACTGGCTGGAACCTGATCTCTCTACCCTTAATACCAGAAGACACTAGTATAACTTCATTGCTGTCTCCAATCAACGGCAATTACAGCATAGTCTGGGAATATAACGCAAGCGACACTTCCGATCACTGGAAGAAATATGATCCGGGTGTACCCTTCGGAAACGACCTGATAAATATGGAACCAGGTAAAGGATACTGGATAATGATGACATCTGATGACACATTGCCCATCAGTGGAACTGCACCGGAGTCAACTGATATTGATTTAAAGACCAGCTGGAACTTGGTTGGCTTCAATTCTCTTGATAGTCAGCCAATAGCCGAGGCTCTTTCTCCTATTAATGGAAATTACAGTATCGTTTGGGCATATGACGCAAGCGACACTGCTGATCACTGGAAGAAATACGATCCAGGTGTACCTTTTGGAAATGACCTTATAAATGTGGAACCTGGAAGAGGGTACTGGATAATGATGACATCTGAGGGGATTTTAAAAATATAAATCTTGAGTATCTGAGAATCAAAAGGGAGGAAGCTATATCTTGAACCGCATACTGGAATTTGCCAAAACTGAAAAGGAACAGTTATCGAATAATAAACATGCACTATCGACAGTTATTTCCATTGGAGGAATTGTATGTCTCATCAAATGAACCGATGGCTATTGGTATTGGGAGTTATAATAATAGCCATAGTTAGCGTAATAGGAGTTGCACAGGCAGAGACACCTATTGAGTATGGAGAAACGATTTCAGGCTCGATCAACTATTCTACTGAGATTGACACATACACCTTCTCTGCTGATTCCAATGATACGGTTACTATCAGGATAGACGGGCCTTCATCTCGCTCTGCTCTAAATACTGAGATCAGGCTCTATGCACCAAACGGAACCTTGCTAACGAGCCAGTGGAGTTATGACAACCTTGAAATGCTGCATACTCTGCCTGACAATGGGGAATACACCATCATGATATGTGACAGCGGTATAGCATATACCGGTAGCTATAGTCTGTTTATCCTGAGAATTAACAATCCAAGCAATAAGACACCGATCGTATTTGGTGAAACGATTTCAGGCTCGATCAACTATTCTACTGAGATTGACACATACACCTTCTCTGCTGATTCCAATGATACGGTTACTATCAGGATAGACGGGCCTTCATCTCGCTCTGCTCTAAATACTGAGATCAGGCTCTATGCACCAAACGGAACCTTGCTAACGAGCCAGTGGAGTTATGACAACCTTGAAATGCTGCATACTCTGCCTGACAATGGGGAATACACCATCATGATCTGTGACAGCGGTATAGCATATATCGGTAACTATAGTCTGTTTATCCTGAGGCTTAACAATCCAGGATCAGCACCGTTTGCAAACTTTACATATTCACCAAAAAATCCAGTTGTGAACCAAGTCATTATCTTCAATGCTACAGCTTCGTATGATCCGGATGGATTTATAACGAATTACAAATGGGACTTTGGTGATGGGAATATTACATCCACGACAGAAAAGATAATAACACACTCTTACCCTTTGAAGGGTGATTACGTCGTAAATCTAACGATAACAGATAATTCAAGTACAACAAACTCAACAACCAGATCTGTTCAAGTAGTGCTAATAGACATTACTATCGATCTATATACTGGCTGGAACTTAATTTCTTTACCGTTAATGCCCGAAGAAACCAGCATTGCATTTGTACTGTCTCCAATCAATGGCAATTACAGCATAATCTGGGAATATAACGCAAGCGACACTTTTGACCACTGGAAGAAGTACGATCCGGGTGTACCCTTCGGAAACGATCTAACAAATATGGAACCTGGTAAAGGATATTGGATAATGATGACGTCTGATGACACATTGCCTATAAGTGGAACTGTGCCGGAGTCAACTGATATTGATTTAAAGATCAACTGGAACCTTGTCGGCTTCAATTCTCTTGATAGTAAGGCAATAGCTGAGGCTCTTTCTTCTATTAATGAAAATTATAGTATCGTTTGGGCATATAATACCAGCGACACTGCTGATCACTGGAAGAAATACGATCCAGGTGTACCTTTTGGAAATGACCTTATAAATATGGAACCTGGAAGTGGGTACTGGATAATGATGACATCTGATGGTATTTTAAAAATATGAAATATTTAAGTTTGATATATTTAATTTAATAATTGATAGAAAGTGAGGTTTAGAAAATGAAGAATTATACAAATAAAATAATTTGCAAACGTATTCTATCGGCAATAGTACTTATTGCCTGTATTCCGATCGTTTCGGCAACACCACCGATCCCTGAGTCATATTGGGGATATGCAACATTTAATGGAGTACCTGCGCCTGACGGTACATCCATCACCGTGGAAGTTTACGGCACTGGAGAAGTGGTTGGAAACACAACGGTGCAATATCCAAATGGTGGCTATTCATTAGACATTATTTTTAATGACACGGATACGGCAGAAGATGAAGGTGCCAACAGAGAGGACGCATTAACATGGAAGATTAATGAGATTAATTGCTCAGTTCCTGCGCCGGGCATTGATACTGCAACATCCGGCGGGACAAATAGTAACTTTAACCTTACCGCAACAGATACTACAGCACCAGTTATCCACTCAGTTACACTGGACCCGACCAATCCGAATACCGGTGATGATATTACAGTCACTGTAAATGTTACGGATGATATCGGAGTAACAGATGTAACAGCTAACGGTGAGTTCTTAAGTTACACTGGTGTAGATGATACCTGGGAGGGAAATATAACAGCTATTGATGGAACCCACACTGTAAACATCTCAGCAAGTGATGCAGCTGCCAATACCGTCTATGACGAAACGGCAAACTATACAGCAACAACACCTGCTGATACTACAGCACCAGTTATCCACTCAGTTACACTGGACCCGGCTGATCCAAATACCGGTGATGATATTACAGTCACTGTAAATGTTACGGATGATGTGGAAGTAACAGATGTAACAGCTAACGGTGAGTTCTTAAGTTACACTGGTGTAGATGATACCTGGGAGGGAAATATAACAGCTATTGATGGAACCCACACTGTAAACATCTCAGCAAGTGATGCAGCTGCCAATACCGTCTATGACGAAACGGCAAACTATACAGCAACAACACCTGCTGATACTACAGCACCAGTTATCCACTCAGTTACACTGGACCCG
>JAIORF010000068.1 GCA_021108295.1 bacterium
CTTGACGTGGCATGTGACTTCATTACCACAAACAAATTAAAAAAGAAACGCCTAAATTCAACCCCGTCCCCCTTTACGTCCCCAACGTTGAGGCATATGACCTCTGGAGGGACAATACTGGGCCTCTCACTGAACTTAGAAATCTGGATAAGGGATGATTAGCGGCAGTATTTAATTGTTGCATGCTGGATAATCGTAACGATCAGATGCGTGGTTCGCGATAGTGGGTGATTCGCCGAAATTTTTTCAGTAAACTATAAGGAGAAGTGCGCCCAGAAATTAGCCGCCCTTCTATATTATTGATTTAATTGGTTTATTAAAAATGTACTCTTTATGCTTGACAGAAGGATTATAGGATGTCCCGAATCCTTATACAGGTTTTAGGGGTGACGGTCTCTCTTTCAGCTTTGTACTTGACAAAAATATAGCGCATGACCCCAATTCTTGTCATAATTTTATGGATGCCCCCGTCGCCCCCCAATTCACAATTCCAAACGCTGCCCCCGCGCCTTCCTGGAACAATAAACGTGGAACCTTTGCCTGCTTACGATTATTACATTACTATTTATAACATGAATAAATGTGATTTGAATTGTCCTGAGCGGCGTAAATATAGTTAAATATTTGTGTTAATTTGGGGTTTCGATCACCTTTGCTGATTCGTTGTTGTTCAACCCATTCTTTAGCTTCAAATATATAGGAATCCACGGCTATCAAGTTTCTTACCACTCGCTCGCTTCTACGATTAATAACCCCAGTCGTGTAAAATTCCCTTTTAAAGGACATCAGTTGCCTTTCGAATAGCCACTGTGGCATCGCTGTCCCGTCAGACTGCCAGGTTCCCAACCTGAGGTATCGGTCATCCACAGTCGGATCTTCCAGTTTCTTTACTACACAAAGCAATCGCTGTATCTCTTCTGAAAATGGTTGTTTCTCCAAAACTGACTGCACATAACGACGATTATCTTCGTAAGACATTTCCTCTCTTTCTTCAAATGAACTTGCGCTTGATGCGAGAATATCGACGCGTTGGTCGAAAGCCTGTCTTTTCGTTTCGCGACTATGGCTTGCGAAATCTTCTCCTTCGCTAATCACCTCGATCCGTATATCATGAAGTATTGTACGTGGATTGAGCTGAGCAATTATTACGGCGGCCACCGCCTGAGCCCGACGTAGTCCCAGCTTCTTGTTATATTGCTTTCTCCGCACTTTGCTTGCATTTCCCACTTTGCTTGCATTTCCCACTAACTTTACGCGTAACTGAAGACGTTGTTCTTCGACGAGGTAAAGCCATTTTTTCTTGAGTTTTATGATCTCTATGTGAGCCTGTTCAGAAATATGTGCATCATCAAACGCAAATAAAATCTGACCAACGAGACGCATTTCGCTGGGAGGTCTCATGGGATCAACCCAACTATCCCAGACATATTCTTCCTTGTGGTGGTGCTTTTGTATTTTGTTGTGATCTGTGTGACCAAGTAAAGGTACTTGGATGTCTATGCTGCGACCTTCACCACCATCTACCCTGCGGGTTGCCATGGAATCAGATCCAGTAAGACCCAATGCCCGGTCTGTTATACCTTTGTTCAGGGTCCCACGATCTTCAGTGCCACGGTCCGTTGTTGTATTTGCAGTCTCAGTATCGCTCATTATTATCCCTTGCCTCCAAACCTATGTTGAGTAAATGGGGACATTGATGCGTTTAGTGCATAAACCTTGACGAGAGATGGCCGTCTTCATAGAATCACGTCATGCCACTGCAGACCGGACTCGATGCCCCCGGTGCTCTGCATCATATTATGTTGCGCGGAATCAACAAGACCGATCACTGCTGTCCAAAATAGGATTTGTCTATCTCCTTTGTCCTTATTTGATGCGGGTTCTGGACAAGAGAATGCGGTTTTTCGGGTTCAGGTTGCCTACTAGTATATTTCTCATGCCGTCACCGCCTGTCCAATACCAGGAAGCCTGAGCTGCTCGAGATTCTCCGGTGTTACGGGTGATACGCCAGAGGGATCATGGAGCCAGCACATAAAATCCCTGTACGTAAAGGGGTTCAGGCACAGAATTGTAGACCCATGGGGTCACCCAAAGGTCTTCCACGAAATCGCGGCAGTGACAACTCTTATCCGCGGCAACCGACAAGTGACCTTTCCCGGGAATCTCTTCAATCATCTCCGTTGCCATTTCTCGTTACGGCATTCCCGTAGCCCGGTTCACCCGGACATTCACCACGAGCCCATGGCGGTTCTCCATGCGGAGGATTGAGCATCGGGCTCTTACCTGTTGCCTTTATCGATATAGCTTTATCGCCAGTGCTCTTGTCCGCCGTGCTGGTGGCAGTAGCGGTTATGGCTCTATTGTCAGGAGAACACGTTGCGTTTTCACCCGACATATCTATCTCTCCTACCTCTTACACATCAATCTGACTAAGCCTTTTGTAGTCCTTCACATAAAAAAATACATGGATTTAGCTGACTGTTTGTCGTCATTAGTATTACCCATATCAATGTCCCATTTTTATGGTAAATCAATGTTTACTCTTTCGGTATTGAACCTCATTCAGGCTCAGAACCCCCGCCACCAACTGGTGGAGTGAGTGTTGTTCCTGTTCCAGTGGATGTCCTTCCGCCTTCACCCACCTCGTGGACTGCGACACGCCCGGCCATCAGAGAATTAGAGCCATCTCCTACGATAACGACTTTCTCAATATCCGGATCGTACTCAGCCTTGTGCTCCATGTGCTTCGCCCGCCGCTCGTTCTTCAACTTCATGCCGTCTAACTCCTCTTGCGCCTTGAGCACGTCTATGTAACGATGCGCGCGCTTGAACGGTTCCAGGGCGGCACCGTCTCCAGTGCGGATGTTCAAATACAGATTGTTTGAGTCTACCAGGAACCGCCTAGTGCCGTTTTTGCGGTACAAGTATTTTCCCCATTCTTCAGGGGTTATCTGGTAATGTAAATGTTTCGGGTCGTTTGGATTAATATTTTCATCTCTTATAACATCACCGTTGCCATCAACCAGTTCATCCCAGAGGCGTGGTAGATAGGATAAGAAATCCATAACCTTGGAGTCGCTGAGCGTTTTCAGCATGTTGGGATTTTTACGAACCAGCTCTCTCGCCTTTTTCTCAAAAGCAGTCAAGGCAGGATCGAGGAGTGTGCCGTCATCATCGTTATAGTCTTCGCGCAGTCTTGACATAAGCATATCGAGGCTTAAATTTTTAAAATATCGGTCTATGATTATACCACTTCGATTCCACACATCCGATATATCGGGTAGCTCCTGCTCCGGCAATGGACGCAGGCCGAAAACGGCATAGTTTCCCATATAGCCAAGCGGACCCGTTGGGTCTACGAGTTCCCATAGCGGCGCATCTTTACCTGTAGGCGTATACTGAATTTGTTGTCCTATTTGTAGTATTGCCAACGGAGCGCGCCATTCTATGGGAACACGCCTGTTTTCCTTTTTATAGCGAAGTATGCGCTGCTCCGGATGTTCATGCGACCATATTGCCTGGCAGTAATGTAGAATGTTATCCTTAATATGGTCATACAGTCTGTTCCTTTTAATATCCCGTATATCGTTGGCACGTATCCGCGCTGCCTTTTCCTTAAGATGATCTCTGTAAATCCGTTGCGGCTCCGCATAGATGTCCGGAACGGTAAGCCCGCCCTGCTGACTGGGATTGAATATAGCAAACTGCTCCCATGCTTTTCTCAGCATATTCGTGAATTCGCCTTCTCCGTCCACGTCTTCGTCTTTATCAATATCCTGTATAAGTTCGTTCAATGTTTGTCTGTATGACTCGTCCTTGAGGACTTTCGCTATTACCCAGTCGTGTTTTCGTACCCAGTCTTTGCCTATTTCGTCGGGAGAGGGTAGGTACTCAGCTACAAAAATAACCGACTGTACTTCCGCAAGATACGTGAACACTTCGTACTGCTGCTGCAGTTTCAGGTATTCATAGGTAATCGCCATCTCGTTATTGGGGTTGGAGATCTCTGAAAACTGCTCCCTTTCAATAGTCTCTTCCGATTCGGTGCTCACAGTCACCTTCGTTTCGCGGCGGATTTTACTGGCGGACTTATGCATGGTCTCGCTTAAATCGGAACTTGTTTTTTTACTTTTATCCTCAGATGAACCACCGAACGATGTGCTTGCACTGCCGCCGATTACCGATATTCCGCCATGCACTTCAGCATCCACTTTCCAGTTAAAGCTGCTTGCCGCTTCACTGACGATTTCATTGGAGTCCTTAGTGGTATCGGTGGATTCCGTGGTTGTCTCCGTCTCCGTAAACGTTTCCATTGTGCTGGTTCGTTTTTTGCGACGGATAATCTTAGTGGTCACCCGTTCCTTTTGACCGGGACCGAGCGGTATGGTACGCACTATTTCACCGGGTTGCACACCGAGCGGTTTCCACTCCTGTCGGTAAACCAGGCGTAAACCAATATTGGTTGACCTGCCAGGGAATACTTCAAAAGAGTATTCATCGGTATACCAAGAAGCTATCCAGCCACGCTGCTGTAACCAGGCATTGGCCCGCTCCTGCCGCTCACGTGCCCTTCTTTCCTGCCTTGCCCTTTCATCAGGACCCGGCTGAGTGTGTGGAAGATTAGGCGGTGGCGCCAACCAGGGTGCCCAACTCCAACCGTTACGCAGCAGGTCTCTTTGAGCCCTGGAATGGCCAAGAGAATTGCTAAGCTTTTCAAATATGTTGTAAAAGAAAAGAGCAATGGCATTTTCATCTTGGTCAATCCAACTATAATTCAATATGTCAATTAGTAAGTCAAGCAGGCTTAAACCATCTGCCTGTGAATAAAGAGAATCGATTAATATGTCTATAGCCCGTTGCGCCTGCAATGGTGGAAATTGCCTGAATGCAACCTCCCGGATAATATTTTCAAGATACTCCAGCAAAAAGGCCATTATGTTGATCTGATCGGCTATCGCACCAGCCACCTCTAAGCTGTCAAGGTACTGAAGAGCGGGATCGGATAATCCACGATATGTATAGCCTTGCTCTGTCGGGAGCAAAAACTCGTAAAAAGCGAAATCGTAGAAGGCAACGTTATCCAGAACCTTTTTTGAGCGGATAACCGGATCATCTCCCTCGCATTTTCCACCTTCATCATCTTTCGGACATTTTTGTTTCAGGTTCTGCTCAAATTCACTAATGTCCGTTAGCTTGTTGCCTGAATTTCCATTGATATTATCTGGATTTTTATTAGGCATCGTTAACCTCCTTGATTTTATACTGACACTTCTTTCTTTTCTTTGGTACCGGCTGGTGAGTTATCGGCTGGAGCGGCCGCCAACGCGGCGGATTCCGTAGCGCGGCGCTTTTTTGTGTACCATTTAAAAAGCTCGCTTGGTTCGGATTCCTGGAGCGCAAGCTTATTGGGTGAGCGTGGCGGCAGCGTCATGAGTATTTCTCTCTTCTCCGGGTCGACAAGGAAACTCAAACCTTTTATTTGACCTCGAACGTTTTCGATATCCTTTGCATACCTTGCGCCTTTGAAAGTGAGGGGGACCGGCTCCGCATTCTTGTTCATTTTAAACATCAACCTGCTGGATTCTTCATCATACGAAATCGTCGCCTCAGGTGATGTGCCTTCCTTTTTCGTGAACAGCATAGGCGTTGCGAGCTCGAAACTCTGGGGTGGCCTTGCCGGTTGCTTTGCGTTTTTCAAGGCTTTCTTAAGCCGCACCTGTTGTTCTTTGTAGCGCTCAGAAAAGGGCTTATCGGATACCTGTTTCTTTTGTTGCTCCTCACTAAGTTTTTTCATCTTAGCAAGAAGATCGTCGACTCCTGGAACCTCCAGTGCAAAAGCTGGCACACCGTGTATAGAAATGCCAGCCTTTCTTAATACTTCGAGCGGCAATTTGATTACATATTGTTCTATCTGTCCAGCATTATACCTCGTGCCGCATGAAACATGAAGAATTTTGGGGCAGGGATCTACGCTTTGATCTTCCGGAGCTAAAACGAAAAGAGCAAGATCAGGGCGCCGTTCCCGATCATGAACCTGAAACTGAGAGTCGTCATATTGAAGTTCAAATTTGCCGTTTTCGTCGGTCAACCTTGAGCCAAGCCGGTTTCCTGAAATCTTCTGCCAGATATCTAAACTTTTACCACTGCTGCAAATTTCTAAAACCTCTTGCGGTTCTGTTTTCGGATCAAGGTCAAAGACTACGATGAGAAGGTCCGAAATGCCTTTCCCTGTTTCTTTAACCACTACTTTGCCACCAATCGTATTCATAGTTATAGTCTCCCTTCCAATTTTTGGATAGGAAAATCAAAATTCATGTTAGATCTCCCCTTTTTACTATTTTTATACAATTACTCCTCCCATTCTCAAGAATTACAATAAAATACTCCAAACAATCCATTCAGGGAACGGTAGGTTCCCATTTCCACTTGACCTCATAGGCCTCCCCTTTGCCGGGCCAAGGCGGCATTGTTACACCCACTACTGCGAGGGGCTCATACCCGAACGAGCGAAACTGGAAGTGGGTGCCGAGCGGAATCGTCAAGCAGACACCAGGTTCGACTGGGACCACTTCTTCCTGATCGTTCTGCTTGCGCCACATTTCGCCGCGACCGGTGAGAAAGAACCAAATTTCTTCGACAGTTCGATGGGCAACAGCCGTCGATGTTTGCCCGGGAGGAAGCTCAAAGTGAGCCATACTGCCGCGCTTAAGCCCCAACAAGATCCGTACATCGGATCCATCTATCGCCATGTGATCGCGGGCCACGGGTAACCGCTTTGTGCTGATATCCATCATTGCCACTTCTCCGGTTTCTTAGCAGGACTTAGACAAGCCGCCAAGTGATTATATGATTTTACGTTTATCCTGCGTTTAAATACCAAAAATAAAAAATGTTGACAAAAAAAATATAATTATTTCAGCAATTCTCGGCGAAACCGCAGATTATAGCGCATACCGGAAGTCTTGATACCAAATAATTTACTTGACAGGATTTTACCCCTCTTCAAAATAGTGCATTAATCCGTCGTCTTCGAAGAGCTTGCTTCCCACGTATTCCTCGTCACTATCGTTAGTATACTCCTCGTCAAGTTTTTCGTCTTTTTTCCAGTACTTGTCTTCCTGCTCCACCACCTTAGCAATAATTTCTTTAACCGTAGACCTCGTGACCTTCGAAAAAGCCTCCGGCAGCCTTTTCCGCAACCCTGACATCGAGAAATCGCAATTGTCAGCCATATAGTTCTTTACCACAGCCCAGCAAGTCTCAATTGGCTGGAGTTCCGGATGATAAGGAGGGGTACGCAAAATTGAAATGTCATGTTACTTTGCAAGCGGGTGTAAATCAACACCGTTTTAGCAATTAAGCTGCCATTAATCTTTCAGCCCGTTGTTTCCAAAAAAAGTCATCCCACCAATCATCGGCCCTTAATATTCGCAAAGCCAGCATAGGATCAATTGAATTAGGATGCCAACTTGCACCAGGAATTTTCAATTTCTTCTGGGGAATTGATTTATACGCACTTTCTATTTCACCGGAGCCAATCGGATATATCTTATCCTTAAATTTATTGTAATTTAAAGCGTCATAGAATCGCTGAATGTATCCTATTAACCTCTTCAAACGTTTGTTGGGATTTCGATCATATTCTTCTTTAAGTTCTTCCATTATTGTTCCGACGTCGCCGTTAGAAATAGCTTCAATGCGGGATTTTATCCATTTCGTTCGATCTTTTTTACTGATCCATATCTCTTCAGCTGTTTCATAAAGATGACTGATTTTCATTGCATCAATTAGAGACTTTGAGGAAATTCCCTGAATCCACAAATAAGGAGAGTTAAGTTCCAATTTTCCAAAAATAGTATTAAACTCTATCTCTGGGTTTCTATAGATTGTCAGTCCCTCTTGTTTTTTTACTATTATTTCGTCACGTGTATTTTCTAAAACTCTTTTTTGTTGTTTGCAGACCAATGTCCTGAACAATCTCAGCAATATCCTTATCTATTAGCATTGCAATCGGCGCTAAATCCTTTTCTTCAGCAGTAATTTTTTGAGCTAATTTTTTACTAACTTCAGCGATAATCTCTTGGTAGCAATTTTTTTCCATAACAATTTCCTTATGTTAGTGGCGTTCTATTTTTTTCCTGACATAAAGTGATCAAAATGTCTCGCACTTTTTGAATTTTGTGTCATTTTACCAACAGTCGTGATTTACACCCTAGAAGATGTCTTGAAAAAATGTGTTAGCAATGGATTGATTTTATATTACGGTATTGTTCCAAGTGCACCGTCGGCAGGAGTTTCATGTTAGGTATTTGCATTAAAAAAGGACTGTTTGTCTCCTCTATTTGCGCCCCTAACCGTTTACGGTGCTATCTATGACCTGCCACACGGAAGCAACCCGAACGCGCGGAGACTTTTTGATGGCAATACCATGAAGTCAGGGCGGGTGTAAATCAACACTGTTGGTAATTAGGGTTATCTTTGATAAAAACGGTTTTCGCTACGGTAATGGCAAAACAGTGTCTTATCGCAGCTTTCAGCAAAAATTCATGTCTTGGGCTGTAATACGGGGTGATTGTTTTAACCAACGCTCGTGATTTACACCCTATCAATCTTCCAGAGTCATAGCGGAAAAACTTTATGTTGCAACTTTCAAGCGCATATCCGTGTATACTGACTGCCTCTGCAAATCCGAGTTCATCAAATACAATATTGAAAGATTTTTCATAATGAATCTTTCCTTCATTATCCACAATGGAGAATGACTCAACCGTTTCATCAAATCCCTCAGAAGCATCTAGGTATTTCTTGAGTTTAACAATTACTATATACACTTTGTTATTGAGTTTAAACGGTCCCATTCGCTGTTCATAGTTTTTAATTGAACATAGAAATCCTGGCCCTCTGGGCCAGGTCAGAGAAAATTGGCTCTGCCATAAAATCGTTATCATTTGAGACACCCAAAACCATATTTTGTCATTGTGACAGTACAAGTAGCTCCCAATAACAGGTTTTGGGTATTCTTGAAGTTTTTGTCACAGTAATAAAATCCAAACGATAAGGCCCGACTGATTTTAATACGGCAATTCAGGGCTCATTAGCTCAGGCCCAGTAAATCATGCCCTCTGGGCTTATACCAAAGCCGGCCCCTCTGGGGTCGGATTTTTACTTGTAATAGTGTGTGTTTTGCTGTCAAAATCACTTGCTGAAGCATTGTTAACATCTATCACAACCAAAAATAATAAAAACAACCAGAGTGTCGGTATCCAATATAACACCAACCTCAATGTATGGAATAATTTGTTCTGTCGAATAATCATATTCAGGTTTTCCTAGAAAACATCACCCTAATGCAGCCGTTCTATGAAATCCTCCAGGGGCAGAACGTCTATGCCGTCAAAATGATATGCTCTTTTGCCCATGTAAATACCAATCAATCCCCATAAAGATTAAGACAGTATAAATTATTCGGCTCTTAATGCTTCAACGGGATTTAAGCCTGCTGCGCGGCGGGCCGGCATTACGCCGGCCAAAAGACCGATAATGGCGGCAAGTACTTCAGCTATAACGACATAGAACCAGGATGTGTGTGTGGGAAGTGCCGGCACAAACAAACCAAGAATCCAGGCTCCTCCTGCACCTACAATAAGTCCTGCCAGGCCGCCAATGCTTGCCAGTACCACTGCCTCGCCAATAAAAAGGGCAAGTATTTGCATGCGGCCGGCTCCTATTGCTCTTAATAGACCAATTTCGGCAGTACGTTCATTGACAGCAATGGTCATTATTGTAAGGATGCCGACACCACCTACTAAAAGAGATATGCCGCCTAAGGCGCCCACAGCTAAGGTCAGTATTTCAAGCACAGAACCAAGCACTTCGAGCATCTGTTCCTGGGTTGTGATGGTAAAATCCTGCTTGCCATGACGGGCAATGAGAAGGTCGGTAGCGTATTTAGCGACCTCATCAGCATCACCTCCCTCAGCATAAAGCAAATCTATTTCCATAAGGCTTTCACGGTTAAACATAGAAAGCGCTTTGGCGGCAGGGATATAAACCGCATCATCGAGATCAAAACCCAGCATCTGCCCCTTGGACTCCATAGAGCCTGCAACCCTGAACCGTTCACCTCCAATGCGGATTCGCTGGCCCAGTGGATTGTCCATCCCAAACATTTCTTCCCGGAGTTTACTGCCTAAAACAGCAAAGGAACGTGCTGCAGCAGGATCATCGTCGGGCAGAAATTGTCCTGAAGCAACCTTTATCTGCCAGACTTCCGGGGCATTGGCTCCTACTCCGAAAACAGTGGTTCTTCGGATGCGCTTACCGGCTTCCACCTGTGCGTTGCCCTGCACAACCGGCACAACAGCAATAACCCGCGGAATCCTTTTCAGGGCTTCTGCATCATTCATGCTCAGAGGACGGACATTGCTTATTATTGCACCTGACATACCGGTAGTTGTAGATTTTCCAGGTGTAATTCCGATAAGATTTGTACCAAACTGGGTAAATTCTGAAAGGACAAACCTGTGTATGCCTTCTCCAAGAGATGTAAGAAGAACCACCGACGCAATGCCAACAGCGATCCCCAGGGCGGTAAGAAAACTTCTCAAACGCTGCGTAATAAGTGACTTCAAGGCAAGCTTAATGAAATCGTTAATGAGCATACAGTTATACCTTTTAAAACTATAGACTTTCAGATAATTAATTTCACAAGGCCAGAAGGAGGAAGGCGTATTAG
>JAIORF010000040.1 GCA_021108295.1 bacterium
TGCTCAAAACGCGATTGCCCGCGTGACCCAGGAAGCTCACAAACAAGGAGGATTACTCTCAATGCGTGATATCGGGCTCTTCTCCTGGCGACAAGGCGCAGATATATCCAAAAAGCGCAAAGCTTATGAAAAAGATCATGAAACAGTTCTTCCACATACAGGCAGTTTGCAAGACATGGGGACTTGTATAAGCCATAAAACAACAATCGTGCGTAAAATTATTGCCGAGAAAAAAGACCCTCTGCAGGTCGCATCAGAAACAAATCATACGCTAAGAGCTGTTGAAAATTACATTAAAGATTTCAGAAGAGTCCAAACCTGCCATAAAAATAATCAGGATCTGGATTTTATAACCCAAGCAACAGGGATGACAAAACATCTTGTTAAGCAATACATAGAAATTTTACAAAAACTGTAATTTTCCCCTTGACTTGCCATATGGCATTAACTCTGTGGATAACATCATCGGTATGCTGGTAAACGCCGTAAGCATATCGAGCCGATTCGTGAAAGAACGCGCCGCCAGAATGGCGCAACAGTGGACCGAGGAACTGAAAAAGAGCTACAAGAACCTTGGCTCATTAAGAAACCAACAATGCCTATCCGGTTGAGCCCCAAAATAATTTATAAAAAATGACATAACCAGTTGTAAATAATGGATTAAATGTATATGTGAGCCTCGAAGACCTATTCGAAGCAAAATGATCAATAATAACAAACGCTTTGATCATTTTGTGGGGGGTCAACCGGATAGGCATTAAACCAACTATCCGATTCAGTGGGAAAGCTAAGTCATTTGACTCTTGAACAAAAGAAAAGCATTTGGAAGTTAGTTGAGCAATGCCTTAACTCAAAAACCACGGCCGGAAGTGTTACCCTGACATCATGATTTTGTTTTAATTTTACTTGCACTATTACAAGTATGCAATGAGATCTCCATAAAGTTCCTCCGCACGAACGCGCAATTTATGGTCGAATTCAATTTTGTCACCTCTCGGTGATGATGGCGTCTTGAAAATGGAGGCGGCCTTATCTAACATCGCCTCATCTGGGATCTCAAGCTGGGCGCAGATGTCGGTCAGTGCACGCAAACCGTCGGCACATGCGGCTTCATAGGAGATGAGTATAACTTTATCGCGTCGTGCAAGCACATACTCGAAGGCGGCGATCCAGTAAGCGAGCCAGTAGTCTATCTGTAGTGGATTCCGGTTAGAAAGCAGCTTGTCGGTCCCTAAGAAGGCGATCGGCCGGTGCAGTTTGCCAAACTCGTAATGGCCAATATCAGCCATGTACCGACTAATAAACGCTTCATTATTTTGCATCTCAATGAAATTCCGATGTTGGCGGAGCAGTGAGGCGGTTTGCTCGAGCGGATGGCGAACTGGCACTAGAATCTTGGCTTCAGGGAACATTCGACCAATCAGATCCAGCCGAGCGAGATTGCCGTTATTCTTAGAGATATAGCGCCCGTCGCTCATTCTATCAGGCCGGCGGAGCGCAATGATTTTTTTCATATGCTCGACAAAGAAGGCTCGGGCCTCATCCTTTATATCGTCCGCACCCCAGAGTGCGATACTGGTATCAGTATATTTCTCTGGCCAGAAAGCGCGCCAAAGGATCTCCTCGAAAGCTTCAGGGCTGTCATAGCCAAACTGCATTCCATCACCATGGGCGCGCTCGAGCGGTTCGGCGCGCTTACGGAAAGCACTGCTCAATCGCGACCATAAGATCGGCGCCATTACGAAGGGCATGTCGCGATAGGTATGAGATGCCAAGGAGGGGAATCGGTGAAGTACCTCTAACATGAGCGTCGTGCCCGCTCGTGGCAGCGAGGTGATGAAGATCGGATTCTCAGCCACAACCGTCTCATAGACTGAGCAAAAAACATTCTTTTCGATATCTGCTGCTGTGAGTTGAATTGACGGCGTGCTGAAAGCAAGCCAATGCAGTAGCCGGTCCAACACGGAATAATTCACCTGGAAAGCTGTTTTCGAGGAAGGCTTCAGTCGTATCCAAACAACATAGCCTGCAATGATCAAAACCGCAGTGATCACGATCACATCCAAGCGAGAGAGATAGCGAGTAACATCATCAATCTTAACCAAGCCCATTAAGCTTGCAAGCCAGATCGGTACAAGGGAGGCTAAAAATGTGAGCATACTTCGAATTAGGATAGAAATAAAAGCGCCAAAAAGCTGTAGAGCGGCGTGCTGTAGCTCTTTTTCACGTGTCCTATCGTCGAAGCTGTTTTCGCGTAGAAATGTAACTGCCTTCTGGGCAATTACCAACACGCTAGCCGCAACCCGAACAACTCCGAACAATCGCAACGCGCAAATGAAAACACCGATTGACACAACTGCGGTCGCAGTGATCATGACGGTGTGCCTTTCTGATCGTTCATTCTCTTTTTCTTAAACTTTGCCAGCAATCTCTTAATTGGGTACCAGATAAAGCCCACAATCGCGAGAACGATGGCGCCTATGACCGCAATAACTGTGCCTATCGCTGCAATACCAGCCCCAGGCCCGACATAGGCTCCTGCGCCCTGGGGTGCAGCGAGCAGCAGGGCTATGAACATAAGTAAAAAAATGAGAATTGATTGCATGATCAACCTACCTTTAAAGCCCACCTTGTAGAACGGTAAGCAATAGCGTAAAAAAAATCCAATAGTTAAAAAAAATATCCTGATTATAACGGATTTAGGGGAGGCCATTTTTTCCAAGACATTTGCGTGGCTTTCGTGTAACGTAGAATTGCAGAATACTACGTTTTATTCGAGGTCACATGGACAAAACAGCTTCAGATTCAACCAGTCGACACAATCGAATCATTTATACTCCCCTTTTGCTCACAGGACTATAATAAAATAGTCCATGATCCTGCTAAGTTCAGAGTCTGTCTTGATGCCAGGATCGAACAATTTCCTGAACTGTTTCCTGCTGAAATTACAACAGGATATCGAATGAAAGATATGAAAGAGTCCAAGAAACTGTCAATTCCCATTCGTCGTATAAAAGTTTCAGGAGTCAGCTATACCATACGCCCTTCTTTTGTTATGCCTTATATGACAGGATTCGTTAAAGATGTGGAAAAGGCCATGTTTTTACGTAAATTTGATGTTCCTTTCTGGGCTTTGTCTTATGTTTTCGGCAAAAATCCCATGTACTGGTATCGAATTGAAACATCTCTTGGCCGAAATAGCCTCGTTGGCACAACAATAGAAACACCGAGAATTTGCCGGAACATCTTGTGGCTGATGAAAAGCATACCCGGATTTTAGGCGATAAAATATATGTTGCCACCACCGTGGGCAACGGATGCGTTTTGGGTGTCTCTATTGCCACAGATGCTGGAGAAGAGTCTTTATAGTGCAGTTCATTTGACTTCATACCGCATATTGTTTAAATAAGGCTTTCATAACATTATATGTTGTGTGTGCCCAAGGCGACTTATCAACGAATTCATCTTTTTGTTGTAAAATTGACTGAATCCTTTCTGGTACGAAGTCAAATGAAACGCACTATAGTTAAGGCTTATGGTGTTTTTAAAGATGAAGCCCAGTGTGTAAAGCCAGACTATTCTCCAAAAACTGTTAATACTGACGGATGGATAGCCACCAAAAATGCATGGAAAACCATCTTTCCTTATGTCTTTCTGATTGCTTGTTTCCTGCATATTTATATCAAGATTCGGGATCGATCAAAAAAGAAATTCAAAGATATTTATGATCAGGTGGTTACCAAGCTATGGAATTGTTATGAGGCTGAAAACAAGGCTTCTTTCTCCCAGCGCGTCAGGCGACTTTGTGAATGGACCAAAAAAGCTTCAATCCCTTCCTATATTATGGATAAACTTGAAAAGTTTCGGAATAATATTGCCTCCTTTTCAATAGCTTATGATTTTCCAGATGCTCATAGGACAAGCAATATGTTAGATCGCCTGATGCAAAGGATGGATCGGCATCTTTTCAGTATCCAATATTTTCATGGCTTTCTTCTGCAGAACTTAGCATAAAAGCATGGGCACTTATTTTGAATTTTGCTCCTTCAAACCCAATTACTATCAAAAAATATAACGGATCTCAAAGTCCAGCTGAACGACTTAACAACTTTAGGTATCATGACAACTGGCTAGAAAACCTGTTGATATCAGCTTCTTTGGGAGGCTATCGAGCTCCTCCCCACAATCCGTTATAATCAGAAAATATCTCGTGTTATAAACCTCTTTAGTTGCAAGACCAATTTTCAACCGTAAAATAATCTAAAGGATATCGGATTGCATGCGACAATCTGCATACTTCGTCATCCGAATAGCGGTTAATATATTCCCAGACAATACGTCCGTTAACGTCGACTTCAATTACACGCCCGGCATTTGCTTCCACTATAAATATGTTTTCATTTCTGAATATCTGGTGATCCCCCTGTGTTGAGGTATACATGAACTCACGATCCTGCCCTCCGTATAATATCTCGGTTCTTCCGTTTGACGGATCGACGCTGATAATCTTACTTCCGCCAAATATGCTCCCATCCATGGTACCATCGAAGTCATTGTCAAACACACTAATCGTTCCGTTTTCCTGAAAGTCTGCATCGTGCTGTTGTATCCAGGGCCCTACCTGATACCATTTCACTATCTCTGTGTTTGGATCGATCACCATAATCATGTTGGGCTCTCTAATGGACACTAATAAATCACCCGCGTTGAATTGAGGAAATGCATCTTCAAGTCCAACTGTCAATTCATCAATGTCATTAAGATGAATAACGTCCAGTTCGGGATTGGGGTCGAAGTCTCGGTTATTTGAAAAAAGCAATGCAAGGAGGTTATTTTTCCAGAAGATATCGAGTATGGAGATCTCTCGTACTACCGAACCATCGGAAGATATTTTCAAAATAGTATCTTCTTCATAGGGCGTTTTTATAGGAGGATGTTTCGACTTACTGCCTATGTAATTCTTCCCTCCTACCCAAAATCCTCCGTCTATGCTTGGCTCAAGTGAATGATGTGTCATTTTTGGCACCTTCCATTTTAAGTTGCCACAGCGATCAAGTTTTATCACGCCTAACAGATTGAACACTACCGAGCCATCTGGCAATAACATGGCGCCATCTAATGTTATATTCCACTCCGTGGCGGGACGACTCTCTGATGGCTGAACGTAATCGAAATTTTCCCAAATGTCAAACATATTTATCGGCCAGCGATTAACAATTTCACCATCCAGTGCAATTAATCGTATTTCAAGACTTCCATCGAAAAAGCTGGCTATAAGCGTAAGCCCAGGTACCGCTGAATCTTTGTCGAAATACACGACACCCGTTCCATCATAACGGGACTTAAAAAGTTGTTTCGTTGGTTTAGTTTTGGTTAACATACCTGCTTCATCATATACTTGAAAAAGCGAGTCCTTGACGTATTTCAAGTGCTGGTATGGAAATATCTCATACATACCGACGGCCATACCATAAGCGAATATCCCGGCAACAAGCGAGATGATAAACATAACTTTGGCGATACTTTCCGAATCTTTGATTTTCAACTATTACCCCTTTCCAAAGGATATAAATTTGCTTTCAGCCGCTACCGTCAGAGATGCGGCCAGCACCCAGACCTGCCACTTATGTATTGGGCTTTTGTATTGTAACACTTGGGCTCTTTACTGCAAATGGGTTCTATCCAATTGATTTCGCATACCGGTTTGGCAAAAAACGGCATCCTAAAAGTCCCGAAGAAAACATAGGCGACCCCCGAAGCATAAGCGGCCAAAAAAGTTTTGAAGCAAAGCATTACACCAAACTTGAATTGGCCCTAATGATGATTCAGAGTGCTATCAATTGTGGTATCTTACCCGGGTACGTCCATTTGATAGCTGGTATGCTTGGCCTGTATTTATCAATAGGATTCGAAACATCAATATCTGTAGAAACTATCAATTATGACCAGCACATCTATGGAAAATAAACTGCATTGAACGTTAGAGGTTAAATGCATAGGCATTTTCTTTTAGTAAAGAGTTGTAGAAGAAATGTTGCGAAACAAGAATGATAATAAATAGTTAAACAGAACTTCGAGATGCTTGTTTTTCAGTGTAATTATAATCTTCTTTAATTATTTTGTTTGCAGATGTAAGTAAACCTGCTAAAATAAAAAGACTACCTAAAATTTTCGTGGAAATATACATAGACACCATCATATGTACAGCTGCTGATATAATACCCATCCGAATACCTAATCCCACTAGTTTAATATATCTACTTTGTTTTTGCTCTATAGATGGAGTAGCTTCTTTGTAAAATGCAATCATTAACCAAAGCCAAGTAACAATACCGACCAAACCAACCTCAGCAAATACAAGCAAATACATATTATGCACTAGATGGAGATAAATATTTTTAAGATCTGGCGTATTGGTATATGAATGTATGACAGTCCTATAAGTATTAGCCCCTACTCCTATGAAAGGGTGTTCCTTAATCATATTAATTGCAATTTTCATTAAAGGAATGCGTGACATTGCTGATTGGTTTTGATAATCACCGATACGAGTTGAAATCACAGTATAAAGCGGTAAGAGGGCAATTATTAAAATTACTAATATACAAAATATATACTTTATACTTATGATTCTATCTCTATATAAAATGTATAATAAAAATAGAAAAGCGATAAAAAACCCTATCCAACCACCTCGTGAAAAACTAAAAGAAAGACCTGCCCCTCCGAATAATATAGCCATTAACCTTAATTTTTGTAATTGTTTAATCCCTATTAATAGCGATAAGTTTAATAGAAGCAATGGAACTAAATATTGTGCAAACCCATTTGGCTTTCCAATTGTTCCAACTACTCTCTTTGCATCCATTCCTTCCATAATGGACCCAAATTGGGCAATTCCACTGCCAGTACTAAAAGGATCATAAGGCTTTCCTGTTACGTATTGCAATACCGCTAGGATTCCTTGAAGTAGTAATGCAATTGATAAAAACATAACTACATCATTTAAATCATTTTCGTTTTCTACACTATTCGTTAGCACAAAGTAATAGAGAAAAGACATTCTAGAAAAAGCAACAACTTGATATAAAGTCCGCATTCCGGCGACTGAATTCAACACGGAGATGGAACATGCTACTATAAAAAGGATTAATGGGAGAATAATTTTGGAATGCATATTGAAGGCACTCTTTTTAGCAAACAACAAATAGATAAAAAGGAGGATAAATGACACATCAGAAATAGATAACACTATTCCTTGTTCCCATCCTACGTGAGGAGATCCACCAATTAGAGTGTAAGTAGTTTTAAAAGGGAGAGATACTATTCCTGTTAATAACAAATATCCTTTTATGTTTTTTAGACCATAAAAAATAAAAAGAATTAAATATATTGGAATTATAACTTTTAATGCATCCATGATTAATACACAATATTTTAGTGCCTACCCATAGAGTTCGTTTGGCTCTCCGATGTATTCCAAATAAAGAACTTTCTTACCACTTTCTCTGGCAATTCTTATAGTTCGATTGAGAATGCGAAATAGGAGGATTCGCTATTCCGTTTTTTGATAAATACCAAGCTTTTAAGGATTGGAAACATTGTTTGGTGGTCTCATATCAGTTAGCATGGAGGTGCAAAGGTTATAAAGCATTTAAGAGACCTGTATACTTTTTACTATTCTTCCCATAACTACTTGCAAAATCTCATTTTCTTGAAAGTTTCGCAATCCATAAGGAGACGAGGGTTTGTGAAATGGTGCCCGAGCACAACGTCTTGCGGTTACTTGAGTGAAGGGGATACTCCAATTATCTTAATTTGCTAATTTCTCTTGTCTTAACCCAAATATCAGATTCCTTTAGAACCATTCAATTAAAATTTTTATTGCGTTTGCTTTTGTTATTGATCATCGACCAAATATCTTGAGGATAAATTTTGCAGGAATTGAAGATGATCCATACAAATATTTCCAGTAAATTTTCCTTATAATACCTAAGAACCTAAATAAAATCTCCGACGATAATGGCACTCGACTATCACCAAATATGGAAGGAAGCTCGTAACCCCACCGCTTCATGAAGGGACCAAAAACATATTTTGCATAAGCATATGTTTCAGGCGTATAATACAATAGAAAGTGACCTTTTTCATTTGTTTTGTTAATGACTGGAAGAGATCTTTTTTGCTCAAGCCCAATTTGATCGAGTACCTTACTAAAGTCTGTTTGAATACTTTCATACCTTATTACATAATCAAAGTGACTATGAGCAAGACTACTCCAGTTATCGTAAGGTATTTTATAAAATTTCTTTAAGAAAGATAAATAATCGTTATTATTTCTTATGAACTTAAATCTTCTTGACGCGTTTTTCTTGTGTTCTTTTTCTTCGGCATAATCTTTGATATCAGTTGTCTTGAATTTGAAATATATGCTAACGACATCGTCCAAGGGGTTTCGAACACATGAAAAAACAAAATATTTTTTTTCTTCAAGTGTTGCAATCTTCTTAAATTCATGAAAAAAAGAATGCTTTCTCAGTATTCGTTCACCATCATAATTCTCACGTAATTCTTTGCTAATGGCGGTTGAACCAGTTCTCGGCAATTCAATAAATAAATATTTATTCTTATGAGAAATTATCATTTTAACTCTAATGCTTTATTCTGACTATTCACTCGACTGGACTCAAGTCGCTTCCCTAATTTCACTTTCAAATTGACACACCTTTACTATGCATTCATGACTAAATAACCTAGTCATTTTAAATTTAATAATATTTACAAATAGTTATAGATGTATATTTTCCATGAAATTCAAAACAGGCGAGAATAATGCCAAATTGAAGCCCAGTAGTATCCAATTCAAATTCCGTGGTAAAATTGAAAAATTTGAACTTTAAGAAAAATAAATATTGTAATATCAATAATTTATTTTTTAAGCAAATTAATCTACCACTGAATTTGAATAGGATACGGCCCAGTAAAACAGGGACTTTTGTTTTTGGCACAAACATTGCGTATGATGCTTCGAACATAATCCACCCTTTAACTCATTGATTATATGGCAAATAATAAATGGGAAAGTTATTTAGTCACATTGACTATGTGAAAGCGACCACCCGTCAAAGCGAAGCTGAATTAGCCTATATACTTATCAAAAATACTTATAAGTGGTTTAATTGTTTTATGGCTATTAAAGTCATTCTCCACTCGACTACGACCATGCAGCTGAAGACTTTTCCACAGAACATTATCTTTAAATAGCCTTTCGATGGCATTAGCTATTTCAATCGGAGATTGCTGCGTAACCAAAAGGCCATGCTTTTCATTTTCAATTAATTCAACTTGAGCCGTATTTGACGTAGTAATGACCGGCAAGCCTGTCGCCATCGCTTCCATTAATACATTTGGTAGACCATCATGGTTGTCATCGCTTGTGGTTACACATGGCAGAACAAATACACTTGCTTTGTGAAAGAACACAGTAAGCCTTTCTTGGGGCAAGGCCCCAATCAGTTTTACCTGCTCCTTGAGATCATAAACGCACACAAGTGCCTCTAACTCAGATCTAAGATTCCCTTCACCTATTATAATACACTGTAAGGTAATATTACGATCTCTGATAATAGCACATGCCTTAATTAAATCAGGAAAACCTTTAGTTGGGCCAAGTGAACCAATGCTCAATATCAAATTCTTTTCTCTTCTCGCATCACTTTTTGGAGGAATAAATTTACGAACATCTAAACCATGATATACAACATAAACTTTCTTTGATACATCCTCTTTAGCTTGCCTAATTAAGCGTTTTTTCCCTACTTTAGTGCAGCAGATTGCAAAAGTAGCTTCCTCAAGTTTCTCAGGTAATAGCAATTGATCATTCCATATATCATGTGCATGAGCCGTGAAACTGTATGGCTTATCAGTTAACAAATGGAAAACTCTAGCAACTGAAGCAGGATGAGAAGCATAATGCGCATGGACATGAGTAATACCGTCCTTTAACATTCTATGGGCTAAAACAACACCTTCTCCAAAATGCATTAAACTACGAATACGATCCCTATTTCTATTAAATGTACCTGTTAGCATTTTGAATAATGTATAAAAATACTTTAAAGGTGATCTTATTAAGAAAATTGAATGACATTTTAACAGTGTTGAGTAACTAATTGGTAATAAGTAAAAAGTACCCTCACATAAAGATAAAGCCTCCTTTGACAGTTCTTTTAAATTGGGGGGATGTATTGCATAAATTTTAATCCTAATGTTTCTTCGTCGAAGCTCTAATACTTCCCTATATATAAATGTTGCAGTAAGTTTTGGGAAAACGCTATTAAGATATGCTATCTTCATGAATAGTAACTCCCTCCATTATGATTTAAGTATTAGGGCTCGGTAAAAAATAGAATGCCATTCTGAGCCTCAATTGTAACGATCACATC
>JAIORF010000067.1 GCA_021108295.1 bacterium
TGCTCAAAACGCGATTGCCCGCGTGACCCAGGAAGCTCACAAACAAGGAGGATTAACACCCCGGATAAATGGGCTTAAGTGTTATAATATATGCTGTAGTTCGCCGTCCATTTTACTGACTTGGATGTAACCATGAAGACCTGGATTCCATAAGCGATAATGAAATGGCCGGAATTTCTCAGGGAGGAATGTTTTTGTATCATCTCTCTCGATCTTCATATTTATGAAGAAAGGGTTCTATCGAAGCGCGGCAGGGAGAATCGAAGGGAGCATTACCGGTTTTTGGCCATTGTAACATGCCTTTACAGAGCCCTAATCAGTATCTCATCTTCTAAGACCAATCTATAACGCCTTGTTTTTACAGAAGACAAGATTAAAAAAACGGTAATGCTCCCAAAGAGTCGTGATCTGCCCCACTTCCCTGGGCGAGGGCCGAGCGAACGGAAATGGGTCACAAAAGCAAGCGTAGCCTCATCCACAGCCTCACGGAGGCAGGAGGCGCGTTGTTATCCAGCAACACCTACAAAAGGCCAATCTATATTAAAGAAATCCATAAAGATTTGTGGATTGATGATCCAAAGAGGAATACCAGTTGCAGTTTCGGCCATTCCGATAGCTTTTCCAACCAGCTTTTTCATTATGTATTCACCCAACCGTCCCAAATCTTCTACTACAGCATTGTAATGAATAACGCATACTTCCTCGGTTCCCAATTCAAAATTGTAACATGTACCTTGATAATTTATGTAAGGGACATCGCATCTCGTAATTTCTACCTCTTCCTTAGTAACCCAAGGATCTGCATATACTGACTGCACTGCAACCATACTAATCACTGCAAATATCACAGCTATTGCAAATATATTACCCTTTTTTGTTTTCATTTTGCTATAACTCCTTTCATTTAAATGGAAATTAAGACTATTAACAATTCATTTTAGCGTTATCGTGTAAGAACCATCCCTTGCCACTAATTCATTCCAAGACTTTCATCCATATCGCACCTCCCTTATTTTAGCGTTAAAATGTTTGCTGATGAACTGCCAACCGGCCAAGGTTAAATACCATGGGCCGCAACTATTGCTTTCAAGACACCACTTGCGGAAGTATTTCACCGAACGGCCTCAGTCCATCCGCAACCGTCGCCCTATGGGGGGAAGAAAACAAATCTCTCAGTTTTGCCCTATAGGTAGTCGGCTGAAAACAGACCAAAAATCGTTTTAAGATCTTGCGCCATGAAACGGGTTGTATTATAAGAATTGGCAAATCTTGTGACAATATTTCGCCGTCCGCGATGAAATCAACATGACTTGCGTCGCTTCGGCTCACAATAGTAATATTGGCCTGCTGCTATAGTGCTGTGATAACGCGCTTAAAAGTAGAAGAACAATCAACAATAGTTGCTTCCGATTGCACATTTCATTGCTTGCCGTGCGTTAGCATAGGCTAATTGCCAATCGAGATAGTAACTAAATAGCTGAGGTGTTCAACCTCCCTTAGCATGTTTGGCAATTTAGCATATTGGTAATTGCGTCTGAGGCAGAAATTGCACAAGTGAAAGATGATTCCCGCTAAAAATGTAGTATTAACAGGCCATTAATACATTCTATTTATTTAAGCCGTCATATTCACGCTCTTGAACACTGTTTGTTTTTGGATAAAGCCTTATTTAACGGGCATTTGTGCAGTGCAACAAAAACAGAAATTAACTTTCTGCCCCGGATAAATGGGCTTAAGTGTTATAGTATATGCTGTAGTACGCCGTTTATTTTACTGACTTGGATTTAACCATGAAGACCTGGATTCCAGAAGCGATAATGAAGTGGCCTGAATTTCTCTCTGAGCCCTTAAAGGAATTACGTGACTACGTGATAGAAAAAAGGGAGGAATGTTTTTGTATCATCTCTCTTGATCTTCATATTTATGAAGAAAGAGTTCTATTTTCTTTGGAACTAGATAAAAAATTACCGTGGAGTGTGATTTGTACTTATGAAGATGATCGCAATCCTTACCAATTTGAATATTACGAGGAAGATCTGCTGATTGTCAAAAAGCATTTTCTTAGAGGATGGTTAGAGGACATGATCTGGGACAGAGACTCAAGGGTACAGTACGAATGTCAATTGCCCGATCGTTTAGAAGATATCGGCTTAGGATCTGAAGAGAAAGGCTATTTTTTTCGCGACGAATCAATCGGTTTTTCAATTGATTCAATCCGAAAATATCGGGATAAATACCGAAATACTCCCTTTAAAAAACGTAAAAAGCGGCCAAGATACTACGACCCTAAAAAATCGATGACGAAATTGGATAATTACTGGTATGTATACATTACACAAGATCTCTGGTGTTATTATTATGATAGAAAACCTGACAAAATTTATAATAAGGACATCCCTTTTGTTGGATTGATGTCTTCCATTCGTTGTCCTAAGAGTAATGAGACCGAGCTTACGGTTATTGCAAATTATATCACATGGCAGGAGCTTTTAAGGGATTATAAACTCAACAAGAGCGGAAAAAGAATGAAAAGAAGAAATAATTGCTTAAAGGAAATCAGGCAACTCCATGACGCTGCCGTTGCAGATACTGCAATAATTCCGGATGACGTGAATGAGTTGATAAAACAGATTTCTGGTGAAAAAAGGATTTCTGAATTGTCAGGCGATGATCAGAACAAAATAGGTGAATGGATTGAAAAATCCCCAAAGGTCCAATTGGCCATCAGAAAAGCTCAGCTTAAATATATTAGGAAGATGACAAATGAAGTATATGAAAAACGCATTTCGGGGGGCTGGGTCAAAAATCTGGCTGAAGGCTTTAATGTATGGTTTACTCCACTTTGGATGCCATTGCCGGCAACTGCATCAGAAAAAGAGTTTACTAGAAGCAATTTGTTTAATATAGAAGAAATCGGCACCATTAAAATATCTATTAAAATCAGACCCACTTACCTGATAGTATCATGGTGGCGCGATACCGTAGTGATCGGTGATTTATCTGTCAACTTTTCGGCAAGAGAAAGAATGGCTGAATACCTTCCCCTTGGCGCTTCAACACATGGAGAAAGACTCTTCTGTTTCGATGAACTAAAACTTGATCCATCAGAGAACAATCTTGATATTTCTATCAAGTTTGAATTAGAGAAAACGTGATGGCACACTTTGCCTACCCAAATGTCGCACCAACCTTTGACGGTTTGAGAAAGGCCGGCGCTAAATTTATTGGCTGCGGCAGATTTGCGATAATCCCGGATTCGGAAAAAGAAATCATATACAGGTCCCTGGCTGACAGACGAGCGTATATCAAGGGCATTGAAAGAATTGAGTACGTTTACGAACAACTCGTTGCCGATACGGTCGCTGCTCCGGATGAACTGGACAGGGGCATATATGAAAGAGTTGATAAACGTGCTGACTCTTGTGATCATAAGGCCTTTACTTTTGCATATTTCCTTGCCATGATCAGTTGCTGTAAGAAAATAAGCCTTAATATCCCGAATGATATCTGGTGTACAGGCCGGATGATGGTTGACAGGGATAGAAAGCCCTATCTGGACGTTACGGAGAGTGCCACGGACGCATCGGATTTTGAAATCGGTCTAAGGGCATTTCTTGGGGATGATTTTTCGTCCCTATTTATCGTGCCGGAAAAGAATATTACGCCGAACATCAAATCTATTTGTAAGACTTATCATAAAGGTCAAGCCCGAATTCAGTCCCTGAACAATCTTCAAACCCGATATTCGTTAAAGGATAAAACCATTTTAAAGGTTAAGCCCTATGAGTTGAGGGCATTCGTCTTTACATTCTTTGAATCCGGTCGAATGCACGGTTTGACAAAAAAACTCCTGCCCTCTATTCCCACAATGCCATATAACTTCTTATTGTCCCAAGCGATTATTCCACCGGTCAAGGGTAGAAGAACTTCCCATATGGCCGTAACTCACTTTGCGTATCCCAACATTGTCAACAATAAATTTGTGTATTGCGGCCGGCTGACAACTTTTCCGGACGGTTGCGGTGATGAGTTGACCTACTTTTCCAAATTTCCGGATACACCCAATCTGGATAATATCCTGGATGGTTATAAAGAATTCATTCATGATTTTCCGGAGCCGGTGGCAAGGGTGTATGAAAAAAGAGACCAACCTGAAAAAAAGTACCAGGGCGGATCTCTGGATCTGGCTTACTTTCTTTCTCTCGTGGCCTGTCATCGCCCCTGCAGGCTGGATATTTATAACGATATCTGGTGTACTGGTTGTCTTTCGGATGAGTCGCGCTTTGTGGAAAATGTTGATGTTGAGGATTTTAATGTCAAGCTGGAAAGCTTTCTGCAGGACGGTTCCGATGACCTGTTCATTGTGCCTGAAAAGAATATTAATCAAACGAATCAAGATTTATTGTCGAATAACGCAGATGTTCTGTCGGTAAAAGAGTTTAAAGAGCGGTCTTTTAAATATCCGTTCGGGAAAAAGACGATCTTAAAGGTTAAGGGCAGCGAACTACCGGCTCTAATAGACTCCCTTTTTATTGAGAAAACGAAAGACCTCTGGATCATCAGGCTTATCCTGGCGACCATATTTGTGGTCGCAACCATCAGTTTCCTGTCAAACACCCGGTTGTCTCAAACCATTGAATCAGATATCCTTGATTATATGTTCAGAATACGGGGGCCTCAGAAACCGGGTTCCGAGATCATCATCATCGGGATTGACGATACCGATATCAACCTGTTGGGTCCATGGCCCTGGTTGCGTGAAAAACATTTGCTCTTATTGCAGATACTTCAGAAATACCGAGTGAAAACCGTGGGATACGATATTTTGTTTTTTGATTCTCATCATAATGAGGCGGATTTTCGATTTTCCGAACAGATAGAAACGATGTCAAATGTAGTTGTTCCGATGACCTTTGAAATAAGTGGAGATAATACAGAAGTTAAAATTAACAAAATCTTTCCTTACAATGAATTAAAAAATGCCGTGTCCATGGGGTTTGTATGTTCTTCCAACGGTCCGGGGGCTCGTAATGGTTTTGATATGAAAAAGGAGGGATACTATTTCTTCGGACTTGAGATTTTAAAGAATCACATGTGGTGCGAGGATGAAGATATGAGTGAGTTGGGGGATAAAATGGTTCTGGTTTCACCGTGGGATGGAAAAAGAGCGGTCATCCCCCTGGATGAGGAGAACAGGTTTTACTTGAATTATCACGGACATCAAAGCATATGGCAACATCAAAGCTTTCATTTCAACCAGGTGCTCAAAGCCCACAGACAGATCAAAAATAATGAACAGCCGGTTGTGAATTTATTTGATTTCAGCGGGAAAATCGTTCTTGTCGGAGCGACCGGAACGGCCATGGGGGATATTCACAGACAGTCTTTTGGAAACGATTATGGGGTCAACATCATCGCGACGTTTTTAGACAATGCGTTAAACAATGATTTTATCGCGCGCTTCTCAGGGGCAGATAATATCCTATTGCTATTTCTCCTGAATTTTGTTCTGGGCTTTATGCTTGTGAATCTGCCGAAACTTCGTCGTATTGCCGCTTTCCTTGCCATATTTATTATCCTTGGAAGCGGTTATTATCTGTTTATTGCAGAAAGGCTGTGGATAGATATGGGAGGCTATATGCTTGGCGTACTTTTTACCTATATTCTGGCAGGTACATATATCCGGAGACAACATGTTGATACGCATTATATATCATCTTTTCGCTAACCTGCTCTTGCTTTCCTTTTTCATAGAGCTGACTTTAGCCGCCACATCGGACGCCATGTTCGCAGGGCAGACGATATATGTAAGGGGAAAGGCCGGCATCATTTTCGCCGGTGAAACATTGCAGGGAGATTTGAGTAAAGGCCAGGAACTCTATCCTAATGATACCGTCATAACGCGGCAGTACAGCCGGGTCGGCATCCTGCTTGTTAATAATTCACGTCTGAAGATTAATGAAAATTCAAAATGTATCATTAAGAGAGTCGACCCGGTGGAATGTGAGATGGAGTTAATCTCCGGTGAAATCTGGAGCAACATCATGTCTACGGAAGATACGCCGGAATCTTTTAAGATAAAAACACCGAGCGCGCATCTTGCCATAAGGGGTACGGATTGGTTTACCCGTGTGAATGCTGACGGAAAAACCTTTGTTATCGTTAATGCCGGTTATGTAGAACTATATAATGAATTCGGCGCGATCAGAATCAGGGCAAATGAAATGGGGATGGCTGAAAAAGGGAAACCTCCGATCCGCGTGGTGGCTCCGAAGGAGGGCACTCAGTGGATATATTTCATGCGCGAAACTTTACGATATATATACTTTTACACGCATGATGCCTCCGTGTTGAATCAAAGACTCCGGCGGGTTGAAGAAGGGTTGTCTCAAAATCCGTTATTGGGATTAATGCTGGAAAAGGCAGAGATACTGCATGACCTTGGGAATCTGACCCAGAGCATGGCATTATTCCTGGAAACAGAAAAAATCAAAACTGACCGGCGCGTATTGACAGGTATGGCATTGGGTTATCTGAAGAGAGGAGAGTGGGTGAAAAGCCGGAAAATTATCAATACCATAGCATTGGAAGAAACCTCCCCGGTTCTGGAACTCGTCAGGTTCTCCATCCTTGTTCATGAAAACAGGTTTGCTGAAGCTTTTAACTTATTAAACAGAGCCAGGAAAGATTACAGCGAGAATGAGTTTATACAGGCAGGGTTTGCGAATCTGCTGCTGCTGAGAGGGGAGTATGGGAAAACGGAATCGTTTTGCAAGGATATGCTGAAAAAGTTTCCCAACTCTCCCGCGATCGCCACCTTTTTAAAAGACGCCTACATCTTTTTAGATAAAACCCGCGCAAACAATATTTTGACAACTGAAATTCTTAAAGAAAATCCTCACTCGGCCTTGGCCTATTTTGACCGGGCTTTTTACCTGCACAAAGTTGAAGGCAAAGAGAGCGAGGCATTGAAAAAATATGATCAGGCTATTTCATTTGCTCCTGAGAATCCCTGTATCACCACCCATCGCGGAGATCTGATGAGACAGATGGGAGATTATGCAAGATCCCGCCGTCTTTTTCAAGCAGCTATTGCCAAAGGGTTTAAGAATTCCTGGCTGTTGTATCACTACGCTCTATTATTGAGTCAGATACACGAAAACCAGAAAGCATTGAGCATTTTTGAACAGGCTAGAGCGAATCAGGGTGAAATCGCCTCGCTTTCAGGAGAAGGGGTGAGTCTATTGAAAAAGGGCAGGCCAAAAGAAGCGCTCAAATTGCTCTTACAGGCCACAATGACGGAACCCTTGATAGCTGAAAATCATATTTATCTTGCCATAGCCTATTACCAACTGGGCGAGGTAAAGGCTGCATTAGAGGTTCTTGATAAGGCATCTGAGGCGGACCCAAATGATTCGACCCCATATATTATTAAATCCATCATTTACAATGACGATAATGAACCGTACAAGGCCATACAGGAGACACGTAAAGCTGAAAAACTCCTGCCCTATCGAAAAAAAGGCGTTCTGGATATCTTGAATGCCACTAAAGCCGGAATGTCCAATATTGCATATTCATTAAAGGAACTCGGTCTTGATATGTGGAGTGTTCGGAAAGCAACGCAAATTTTGACAATAGATCCGTATGATCCGAATGCGCATCTGTTCCCTTCGGTCGCCTTGTCGAGCTTAGGCCAATATATGGCGGGACAGAGTGAGTTTATTCAGGGAGTTATGATGGACCCTTCCGCCATTGTCAGCCCCAACCGTTACCAGACGATCATTAAAGTGCCCGGCCATTACACCAGTCTCAGATTTATACCTGGTTATGAGGCTGAAAGAATTTCCGATACAACATCTCTGATACTCAACGGATACGTGGATGAACCGGTTCGGCTTAACTATTCGATTCATGCGGAACGAGGGGAAAATCTATATTATCCAAGGAATAATCCGGATATACTGAGTTTGAAGGAAACTGGCAGGAAAGATTATTACGGTATTGTCACCATGCTCGGATGGCAGCCTGCCTATCATTCTGACTTTTATTCACGTCTGATTTATAAGCGAGACGATATTGACTCCGCTCTATATGACGATAAATCTACACCATTTCAATACCTTTTATATGCTGACAAAAATTCCGAAGAGAATACCTACACGCTCTTCGAAGGAGGGTATCATTGCAGGATTAGTCCCACATCCCATTTGCTCATAAGACCTCATTACATGAAATTCCAATCTGATAGCAACTGGACCGGTATCATTGATCCTTTTGAGCTTTATCCTCTTTTTTCTCAGTATCGTTGGCTTCTCCCTTCAGCGTTTAGCGGTGAATCCTTTACAAGGTTGGATGAAATCGGCGTTCAGCTTAAGCACTTTTTCACCGCGGGTGATAATCATGAAATTTCTTACGGAATGGAATATTTTCATAGAAAACTGAAGTATAAACACGTCACCAATTTGGACAATCTGATAGAATTGATAAATCAATTGACTGATTATGATATTGAGATAAGCAATAGGATCGGCCAGGAGGCCTGGAAATTTTATGCAAGGGACCGGTGGAAGATAAAGGGACTCCTGCTCGATTTCGGAACGTCCTTGCAATATAATTGGGTAGACCAATTGAGAGAAGAGACTAGCTTCAAATGGGCTCCCCGTTTAGGGGTTGCTGTTAATGCTACTTCCAGAGACACGTTTCGCATCGGTTTTCAGAAAAATGTAATCCCCCTTGAAATTCCTATTACTGAACGATTCCAGGAAAGGGTGATGGAATATAACATCGCAGCAACACGGGTGGGAACCGGACAGCTTGAGTCAATCGATGTGGCAGGTATCTACCCGTATGAGTTTTTTTCTTTCATGGGGTTGGATACTGCCATGCAAGATGTACACTTTCGTTGGGAACGTGAATGGTCTGATCATTTTTATCATTTTGTGGATATAGCATGGGTCGATGTCAAGAATGTCGCCGACCTCAAAATCTTTTTTGCCGGGCTCAACTGGATTATTAACCCCAGAATGGGAGGCCAGTTTCATTATATGAAGGCGTCGGATATTGAATATGATAACCAGGACAATGCTCCTCCTTTTGTGTTGGATCTTTTTTCCGATCAATGTTTTCAGTTCAAATTGACCTATGTGGATCCACGAAACTTCAAGATCTGCGCCTGGTACGATTACTCTTTTGAAAAAGAAAGCCATTTCGAAAAAATCGGCAATCTGGATAGCTATCAGAGGGTGACTCTGAATTTCACGTGGGAGAATAAGACCAAGGAGTATGGGGTGAACTTTTTCTGGCTCAATGCATTTAATAACGATCGAGATAAACTCCCCGACCTGCCCTTTCGGGATTCATATCTTTTCTTGAATTTTGAATGGAGGTTCTAACTGGGGCCCCCATAGTTTCAGGATGGTACAAAGAATGGGAAAATTGGTATCGCATCTTGAATAGGAAATAAATTAGGCTGAAGGCTGACAACTGAAGGCTGAAGCTCCCTTCCACCTTCTACCTTCAGCCTTCCACCTATTAACCTGTCCTACAACCTCTTCATAAGTGATTCCAGTTTCTCTGAGGATGTA
>JAIORF010000061.1 GCA_021108295.1 bacterium
ATACTACTAATTTGAAAAGATAGATTTTTGCTGCAATAAAAGCGAATGCCATTGGGATGTGAGGGGGCAGTTGGGTAACTGGCTGTCCTACCTCGATTATAGACATCGATCAGGAAGTTCGTTACTCGTTGTTTCTTTGATCTCCTTGAGGGCTGGCGTTACTTCCTGTTTGTCATTTTTGCATTCTGGGTAGATAGTGTCCCACTATGATCTGATTGTCTTTATCAACCGAAACCTGTCCATTGTAGGCATATTGAAAGTTTCCGTTCTTACCCACGATCCGGGCATTTTTATCGGCAAAGCTTATCTGTTTCTTGTCATCTATCTTTTTACCCGAATTCAGTTCCTGTTCTCTCTTTTCTAAAGCCGCTTTGGCGGCCTTGATCTTTGCCAATCTATTCTCTTTGAACTTCAGTTCTTCCGGTATCTCGTAGCCGGTCTTATCGTTGTACTCTTCATCTTCTTCGCTGTCAGACCGTTCTGCCTTTTGTATTAATTCTTCTATCTGTTCGGTTAATTCTTTTTCCTTTCCTAGCCAATTGGTATTGTTCAAGCGGTGACGCATATCATCCTGTTTCTTTTCATCACGGCTAAAAATTCGAATCTCTTTTACTTCTGTATTTAAAAAGCGGTTTAGAACGGCATTACCGAAAGAGCCAGTACCGCCGGTAATCATTAATATTTTATTTTAAACATATATGCCTTTCTTAAATGCAAACCTCAGCCTTGCTGTTGGTCAATATCCCGATTGGCTGCTTTCATGGTTCCGTATTTTAGCTTAACATATTATGAATTTTTTTAACTTGATAAATTGGATTTTTATTTTCCACAATAAATCTTGATGCCCTATGCCCAAAAGCATTAAGTTCTTTTTGATCTTTTTCACAGACGCTCAAAATTGTTTTTTTTAATCCCTCCGCATTTTCTTCTTCAGCAACATAACAATATTGAAGATATTCATCGGGGATCCCTTCAAGTCGGTGGAGAATAGTCGGCGTACCGGACGCCAAGTATTCAATTGTTTTTGACGGGAAAGAATATTTCGTATAAACACCTTCAGAGGTTCTTGGATTGATTAGTACGGTAGCTCTTTTTTGTAAAAGTAAGACTTCTTCATGGATAAGCTGACCAAAGTAGATAATTCTTTTATCTGAGTCAGCATTTTTTTCTATATCTTTACGTGTATCCCCTTCGCCACAAATCCATAGTCTGTAATTCTCTGCCTCAATATTTGTAAACGCTTCGATTAGATTTATAATGCCATATCGACGAGCTAATGAACCAGTGTATAAAATTGTTTTATTTTTTTCTTTCACTGCCATTTTGCTTAAAATATTTTCATCGAATATACCTTCGATTCTTACCCAAGGTCTTTCGCCTATTTTAAGAGGTTCTGCCATATAATTACTTAACAAAACAAATGAATGAACTTTTTTTATTAGTTTTATGGTACCTTGAATTTGTATTTTTCTGAATATCTTGTAGCTGAAACCCTTTGGTATAGCCATGTCCTGCGGCAGGTCTGGTACGATAAGACATATTTTTAGATTTTCAAATTTTCTACATACATCCACTGCCGCTTTAAGAAAATACCATTGAATCGAATAAACAATAATTATCACATCGCCCTGATTTGACTTCATAAACGACAAAATTTCTTTTTTTGCTTTAAAATAAATAATAAACTGCTTTAATAATGTTACATTGAGATATGATAAACTTCTTCCTTTTCCCTTATCATTTGTTTCACAAGATGGAATAAAAACTTTTTTGTACCTCGAGGGAAAAGAGCCCACAAAAGGGAAGTTAATAATAAAAAGATTGGGGAAATCATGCAAAAGACCTTTTAATAGGCCTTTTTGCAAGGTATCAGCAGCATATTGCATAGGCCCTTTGCTGTTTCTGTGTATTTCACCCGCGATTTTTTCAGGGAAAAATCCACCTATGAATAGAAAGTGTTTCACTTATTCTGAGATCCTTATCTTAGGTGTCTTAAGTTGCCATGTTGAATCTAATATATAGATGGCGCGGAAAGAATTGTTTGATATTTCGAATACTCATCTATATAAAGATCATGCTGAAAAAATTGCGTGAAAAAAAATATATTCATTGATATTAAAGCAATCAAAATCACATACTTAATAAAATACAAATCCTTAGGAAATGTCCTACGTATCTGTATTAACATATTTGGATAAGCAACCATCAAGCAAGGGAGAAAATATAAACCGACACGGCCTACCATCATGATAGCGAACGAAAAAGGAATTATCAATATGGTTAATATTGCAATTTTGTTAACTAATGATACTTTGTAATTCTGGTATCTGTCACAAATTAAAATGAGAAACATAACTATTACATAATAGGCAATCCCAAGTCCTGTATTAGCGATAGAGGATTCTTGATGTACCAAATACTTGGTCGCATATTCGCTAATAAATACGTTAATAGCTCGATGCATGGAAACATGGAATAAAAACAAAATAACAAAAAGAAGCATAATACCCATGATCATTTTAAAGTTTGTTTTAGACCTAAACACACCCAGCATATAGAGTGGTAGCATTAATATTGCGCTCGCATGGAAAAGCCATGCAAAAAAAATAAGCCCTGCATACGTGAAAAATTTACGTTTATAAATATAATCAATAGATATTAGAAATATTGAAATTGCAATAGATTGTCGCAACGATTGAAGTAACTGTAACATTAGGTTCGTATGAAATATATAAAAAAAGACTGCTAACCAATAATAGCATGACGGCACATATTTTTTTATAAACCAATAATATACAATACAGTGAAATAGGGCTAAAAATGCAACCATGGCGAAAAAGCCAAATGGTTTAAACAGTAGACATAAAGCAACCCAACCTGGCTCAACACCAACATCTATAAATTGAGTTTGAGATTCTAAATTGTAATCCAAAATAATATTTAACACAAACGTATCAAATACTGTGTCCGTAAAAGCATAAATTCCCTTTTGATTAATTTGATCAAAAGAGTAAAGATACCGTCCGTAATCGTTACCATAATTATATCGCAGAGCCAGAAAGAGAAAAATTATAAAAAACGATATGTTAAGGCAGAACCTCATTTTCTCGAATCGTGCAATATAGGCAAAGGCAACTGCTACAAAACCTATAAAAAATATCACATAAACAGCAGGCATTTTTTACTAACTCGCTTAAGCGACTTCTAAAAGCCGCTTCCTTCAGGATGGATTAATTATCGATAATATCACATACTGCCTTGACTACAGTATCAGGCTTTATCTCACTCAGGCACGGTCTGTCCTCACAGGTCAAAGGAAAAGTTTGATCGAGCTCCATACATGGCCGACAATCTCTGCGCCGAATTATGCGATTTCGCGAATCACCACCATAACACCACGATCTTCTAGGGTCTGACATACCAAAAATGGCAACAGTTGGCGTTCCCACAGCAGCACTAAGATGCATCAAGCCGCTATCGTTTGCGATCGTCGCTGAACATACAGACAATATCGCTGCCGCCTCACCCGGGGTTGTATGACCAACAAGATTGATTACCTTAGCTTCGGGTATAGCGTTCTGTATCGCTTCTGCGGTGACCTCTTCTCCTGGTGCACCGATAACAACAGGGACAAGTTGTCTCTCACTCCAAAGATCAGAACATGCCTTTGCCAATAGAGAAATCGGCCATTGTTTGTAACTCTGTTGTGCCCATACACCAGCCTGTACGGCTAATGCCCTCTGTCCAGGGGCAAGACCGGCGCACTGCAAACGAAGTGCCGCAAGATGCCGAAGATCTGGTGCGACTTTAATCTTTGGAACACCAGGGAATTCACCATCAAAGCTGCGCACAAGATCAGCATAACTCGCCAACCAATTCATACCGGAAAGGGACGGCACCTGGATGTTGAAAATGTCATCCCACTGTAAGCGTCCGACGGTTAGCTGGTATCCGACATGCCCAACTCTTACAGGCACACGCAGAGAGGTGACTATATATGGTAAAACAAGGTTAAAATTAGTAATTATGACTTCTGCTCCTAACGCACGGAGCTCACTTTTTTTATATCTAAATCGTGAATCAAAAAACGAACGTATAAAAGTTACATTAGGAACTACATGATGACTATCTCCAAAACCGGCAAACTTGACAATTTCTGCTCCATGCTGCGTGTTACTTACGACTGATAGGTGGGTATCTGGCCATCTGTACCTTGCCGCCTCAATCAAGGGAAGTGAGAGAATTGCGCCACCAAGGTTACCTCCCGCTGCTACGATCACTGCTCTTGGAGCATTGGGGATCTGTGGATGTTCACGCGATAGGCCCAATAATAAAGAAGCGTGAATATAGAGTCTTCGCAACAGTTGTTTTACATGCTCTTTAAATTTTATTTTTGATTGTCTTTCAGTCCATTGCCACGCCGGACAAGTCAAGCTTGTTGGCGTCTCATCATATATCACTTTTGCTGGTGCCTTCCATTCATCCATAAAATGAATCCCTATTTTTTGAGCCCTGCACAACTCAGCAGGTTAATATTGAAAGATGCGGTGACCTGGGTTCTTAGGACAGGGAACATGAATTTATAACTTGGGAATTACCCTGTGTTAAGATTCATACTGCAACCTGTATTTTTAATAATTTATTTTTTAACCTATTTAACCTTTTGATTGTATGTTTTACAGCTATCATGTTTTCTCTCATGAATTTTCTTTTTCCGTAATACTTATCCATTTGTTTCCAATAATGAACTGATAAGTCACTATTTTCACGATAACCTGTTATTCCTTCTTGCATGCCGATTATACTCTTATCTAACCCTATCCTGTCACAGTATTCACTTATGCGGAAGCATTTAGAACATTCTCCACACCAACGTTTATCAGTGTTTTGAAAACAGGAGTAAATATATTTTATAAAATCTGTTTTAGATAGTTCGGCAAACATTTCAATTTTAGAATATGCGGTATGCAATGCAACAAAAAGCGGAAAATTTTTTTCGTTAACATAAATATTTTTTATAAATCTTGGGTGAATAGACAGGTCGTGATTTTCAGAAAGGGCATACTCAAGCTCTGTCGAAAGATAAATTGTACTGATATCATATTTATCCGCAATTGGTAAGCTTAAAAAGTAAAATAAATTACCCGTACAAAATCTATTATAAATAATATCCGATTCCTTAATCAATTTTCTGGTATTCATTGTAATTTCTTGAAAATTCAAATTATATTTAGCTGTTAAATCCTTTATTAATGAATATTTTATTAATGATTTTTTTTTGTCAGAGTTCATCCAGTTATCACCATTTACAGCAATTAGTACTGGCTTTTTGTGGTATATTGTCGAAAGCGAAAAAGTGCTTTCGACACCACCTCCGTACATAAGTCCTATATTTGTCGAACCACTTTTAAATATTTCCTCCGCGCTCGGCTGGTCCTGATATTGTTTTATAAACTCGAACATTAAAGAATAAGCATTTACTCCAAACATTTCATTTAAATAATTTGTCCAATAATTTATGATAATTTGATCTTCATTGATTGATGGCAATTGAACTTTTATCTCTTTATATTTGCTGATAAATAATGGAACAAATGCACCTAAAACAATTTGAATAGGAATAAAATAGTTTATTTTTAACGGAAAAGCATATTCTATTAGCAAGGGCTCATATTTTAAAAAATCAATTTTTTCACCATTACTCAAACGAACATCCCAATCAATTAAATATTTATTTTCAATAATTTTTATCGCAATAATTTCAAATGTTATCATACCAAATTCTCCTAACCAGATATTTCACACAACGACATGACAAAAATCTTGAAGCACTTCTGTGGCGTTCATGTCCCTTTTTTCAAGCAATTATGAATTAGAGGTGTTCTACAAAGTTATTCGCGGATAGTACCTTGACCAACATACGATATTTTCACTCACCATTTCATTAATTTATAAAGAGACGTGCCTTTATGTCTTTCATGGTTTGAATTTCCTGTTTATTCACTTCCCGCAGAACAAAGAGCATTAGAGTATATACTACTACGCCAACAGCTACCCCCAAGATCAAATTCATAACAACAGAAGATGTAAAACTATTGCCGATTGGATAAACTACTGCCGCCATCACTGCCGAAGCAAGGGCGGTTTTGCCCAAGGAGCTGAACGGGAAGTTCCAAATGAAAAATCGGCGGGAGATAATAATCTCCAAAAAAAGCAGGGCGGCATAAGAAACAAAAGTTGTGGCCGCCGCACCTATGTAACCATAGGTTGGAATAAAAATAAAGTTGAGTAATACATTCAGAACTGCTGCGCCTAAAAAACAGATCATATTCAAGTCGTTTCTTTTATGGTAACCAAGGCATGTGGAAAATCTATGAGAAAACCCTACAAATAAAGCTCCAATTGCTACTACTGGAATGATTCTGTAGCCTTGCAGGTATTCAGGGGCCAACAGGATATCTGCTATCGGATAGGATAGTACGCTTAGCCCCACTGCTGCCGGCAACGAAACAAGAATAAAGTATCTGGTTAGCTTCTGTGTAAAGTCCTGGCTTGCCTTCACACCCTGTCTTTCCCATATGCTGAAAGCGATTGGTGTAGAAGCAAACAGAAACAAAGAGGTGACAAGAAAAATGGTGTGCTCGGACACAGTATAGCTGACTGAATATATACCGACCTCTTCAGCGCTTCGAAAAAACTCCAGTATATAGCGATCAGAAAGACTCAATGCCCACGAAAGCAAACCTACCCCAACTGATGGTATACCATACATAGCAATTTCTCGACTCATAGGCGAGCATAATTTGCCTTCTTTTATGGAAGGTCTCCCTATTGACACCTCCCACAAAAGAGGCAAAACAACTACAAGACTTATGATATACCCCCATAGTAGTCCCTCAATACTGAACCCAAACAGCACAACCATCACTATTCCTAAACCAAGACCCACTACCGAATGCCATACTTTAAAGAACGAGTATCGTCCCGTCTGCCGTTTCGCCCTGAGCAACTGGGTTAGTACCGTTGAAAGAGAGGTCACCACAAATAATAGCAGACCAATCTGCATTAAGGAATAAAGGCTTGATGAAATGCGTGAGTTAAGTAATGACAGGAGAGCCCAGAACAGGACACTAAAGACAATTATAGAAAGAATTGCCCATTTTAGTGTTAAGCTATAGAATTCTCCGAGCCTGCCAGTTTGCTCATAGAGTGGGAGAAACCTTACCATAGAAGAACTAAGCCAACCGACTGAAATAATGGAAAAAATCGAAATGGTAGTGGTAACCAGGACGTAGTTTCCATATTGGTTCGGCGAAAAGAATCGGGTAATGATAGGCAAAGCAAATATCCCCACCAAAGCGGGAACAATCTGTGCGGGAAGGTACTTAGCTATGTCTTTAAATAATTCTTTGATCACGAGATGATGTGCGCCTACACAAGAAAATCCGTTAACACAGGTTGAGTTTTAAGAATGTTACGTATTTTTTCTCTTTCTTTTTTAATTACATTGGTTAAAATTTCATTATTCATGGGGACTTGTTCGTTAATGCTCGAAAAATTAATATTTTCTTTGTTGAGATACTTCACTTTCATCAATCCACTTGGTTCCCCAGTATTTTTTGCTAAAATTGCCATAGAAGTATCAATTACTGACGCCTTGCTACTCATATAAATCAAATCGACTGCAGCCCCATGTACAAACGAAGGTATAGCACCATGAATTCTTGATCCGACATATCTTATAGCCATAGAGAACTTTTTGAACATCTCTCTGTAATCAGTGGAATAAAAAACTCTTTGAATTCCAAATAGTTTTTGTGCCTCTTGCATTTCCCGATTATCATGTACTATGACTATCTTAGGTTCAGACATTGAAGAAAAAAGTTTTGTCATATTGTCATCATACATCTTTTTACTCTTGAGTAGCATATGATATTTTAGCGCAGTCTTTCCTGTCTGATTTAGCCATCTATAAGGGTGTCGATACGGGAAAGAAGGATCATTTTCAGAAAGTAATTGCTTTCGCCAGCCCAGGATATTTAGTTCGCCTCTGCCGTTGAGTGGTTGCATAAAGAAGGCGGGATCAAGCATTGTATTCACGTTTTCAAACCCGAGTTCTCTTAGTGCTTCAAATGCATGATTATCGCGTGCCAGTGCCAGCTCGCATAAGCCGGACTTGGCCACTTGCTGCAGAAGCTTGTAGTGTGACTTGATAATGACGTTCCGTGTTCCAACCCCTATAAGGGATAAAGGGATATCCTTTTTGAGACAATAACGATATATTCGCTCATTCTTATATGCCCATTGTGGTGTGCCAGCCACAATAAAATAGTCCACCAAAGGTAGGTTTATGTCCAGATCATTTGCATAGGTATCTGTAATCCCATATCCTCTGTTCCACCATAATATTCTTACATCTGGCCGGCAGTTAAGTAATTCACACACACCCTCTCTGATAAAATCATCGCCGCAGTTCCATAAACTGGAAGTACTTAGTAAAATTGTTTTCATTATTCTTTCCTTCTTCCAATCATCCTAAACGGATTTTTTACATTCCTTAGTCCCTTAGTTGTAGGGGACATCCTTAACTGCATTACACCACATTATCCCCATTCCCTTGTAATTGCAAATCAATCCTGTCACCAAATTCTTCCGGCGCAAAAATTGATTTTATACTTTCCCGCCTCACTATTTTTCTTACTGCCTGCATGTGTGTTGCCCTATTTGTAATAATTAGCTGTTTTGTTGATTGGGTTGTTCAAAACTCTCTCCGAGAATATGATCTATTACAGCGGGAAGATCCGGAAAAACAGCCTCGCACTTTTTTTCAGCGGATGATCCAACAGTTCCACCATAGCCTGTTTCAACCAGAAACGAGCGACACCCTGCAGAAACACCAGCCTCAATATCAGCAGGTTTGTCACCTGTCATGAACTGGGGTGTCCAAAAAGCTAACCTGTTGATATAATAGTATTTTGACAGAACAATTT
>JAIORF010000063.1 GCA_021108295.1 bacterium
CGTATAATTTTTGTAAACTATCTTACGTTTGGAGAAAAAATTAAGGGAGCCGCACGGCGCAAATCTCAAAATAAGGGGGTTTCCGTTCAGGCACTATTTATAAACTCATTTTCTTCACCATCATACTTAAATTCCTTATCAGCTCTTGTATGAAGGTGAAAATCAGCTTTCAGCCACACGCTTCCATTTTTAAAAACACTCATACTTTCCTCCAATCTTACACCACCTTAAATTCAATGCCGGCATTCTTCATTTGCAGCAAAGTATTTGTTTTTAATTGGTCATTATTTTGGCATCCTTCATTTTGTAGTTTACACTTCTTCAACATTGACAGATGCCAGCCATTAGCTGTTAGCCGTTAGCCGTTAGCTATTAGAGTTGTTGCCCAATAAGCAATAAAACACAATATGTAGTGTTATGTTCGACCAAAAATCACAATATATTGTATAAAAATTTTATTGAGCAACAACTCTATTAGACAAAAACTTTATATAAAAACGGACTGTTAAGCTAACAGCTATACACACAGATCATATTTTTACCCTTAAAAGTGTAAACTACTTTAGGCGAATTATGAAGGATGCCTCGTTTCCCATCCGATATTTGATGTCGTAGTTGATTATGAAGTCGAGTTTCTCTTCGGTGAAGCCGTAATGTTCAACAAAAAGTAAAGAAAGAAGCTTTTCATCCGCATCCCTAAAAATAGCTTAATCCAGATCCGAAACTTTTGAAACCTGCCTGTATTCAACGCCTTCAAATTCATCAAAATGCGCTTTACCGCATTTGATTTTTCTTTTTTCGCTGTCTTTCAATTCCTGATTTTCGGATTTGGTTTCCGCCACAAAATATACAGTTTTTTCATTTTTCTTTATAAGCGCCCAGTCAGGAGTATAGTTTCCTATAGGAGTTTTTATTTTAAACCAGAACGGAAGCTTGAAGTAGAATTGAACATCTTCACGTGTTTCACACTCTTTTGCAAACTGATATTCAACCCCTGAGTCAAGAGGCACCATGTTGCCAAATATTGTTTTTTCTTTTCGGGAAATAAAAAATGTTCTGTCATTAACATGAATTTCATAATCCTCGAAGAGCCTCATTTCATATTCACTATTCCCGATTTTTTCATACTTGATACCGTTAATCATAAGTTCATTTAAGACTTCTTTTATTTGAGCAACAGCATTATCAAGAAACAACTGGGGGTTCATAAGAATATCATCAATCCTGCCTGATTCGATAAGTATTCGCAGGATGGTTGAGCGGGTTAAACCTGAGCGGTTCTGAATATATGCAGGCACGTCAGGAATCTGAAAAGCTTTGTCCCAAAGAGTAGAATAGCTTGAAACAACATCGCTGATAATGCCGCCTGCATCAAATCTTACAGATGATTTTGTGGATTTTATAACTGTCTTTTTTGTTTCAGGCATGTTTCTGATTGCTTTTGACGCTTTATCAACAAGCTCGTCGGTTTCATAAATGACCTTGTATTTTGTGTGGTGTTTTATTTTATCCCAAAGTTTTTTGAAATTCTCATCAAGTTCAAACCCCTTGCGGTATTTTACCTTTTTTCTGTTTTTCCTGTTTTTAATTCTACCTTTGAATGAAACTCCACACTCGCTTTCTATTTCATTTTGAAGCTGTTTTGCAAAGTCTTCATAATTTTCGTTCGCAATAACAGTCAGCTTGTTTATTACGGGATTTTGAATTCTCAGGCCGGTCTGATCAACTGCAAGCCGCAGTCCCCTTCCGATTTCCTGCCTTTTCTTTAAGTCAGACCGGGTTTCATTCAATGTGCAGATCTGAAAAACATTCGGGTTGTCCCAGCCCTCACGCAGTGCGGAATGGCTGAATATAAACCTTAACGGCTCATCAGCGCTAAGCAGCTGCTCCTTATCCTTCATTATCAGTTTAAAAGTATCAATATCGGCCTGGGATTTTGCCGCTTTTTGAGTATCCTTGAATTTACCTTTTTTATCCTGTGAAAAATATCCATTATGAACATCTTCAACAGAAAACGGTATCAACCCCTTGTATGCTGATTTAGAGCTGATTGTTTTAAATGATTCCTCAAACCATTTTGCAAATTTTCCATGCACCAGATTTCCGCTCTCATCATAACTCCGGTAGTTGGCAACCCTGTCTATAAAAAACAGGGAAAGAACTTTAATCCCTTTATCCTTATATTTCTTTTCCTTGATAAAGTGTTCTTTGACGGTTTTTTCTATCTGGAACTTCATTACTTCATCCGTCATGCCCCCTTGGGAATCGCCCACAAAAAGGTCTTCGCCATTTGACAGGGAAATAAATTCCGATTCCACATCTATGCCGTTTATAATATAACCCTGTTTGTAAATTTCCCTGTTTTTGGAAAGTTTATAAAGATCCTCCCCGACCTTTGCACTAACGATTTTTCTTTTCACACCATCATTCGTATTTACATCAATAGAAAGCCTGGCAGATGTCCGTGTTTTTGTGGCAGATACTTTTTCAAGTCTGATAAAAGCGTCATTAAAATCGTTTTCAGTTACAATGGAGTCCACTTCAATCTGTTTCACCAGCCCGAGGTCGTATGCTTTTACCGGATCAAGACTGTAAATCAGATTATATTGATTGGTGTGAGTTGCAGAATAACGAAAGGTGCAGGAGTAATTCAGGTTCTCAATGGCCTTTTTCCTGATCTCGGTTTCCATGTTCTGGGGTTCGTCAACAATTACAAGCGGCTTTATGCTTTGAATGAATTCAATCGGCTTTTTGCCTGTAAGCTTGTCATTGGGCCTGTTGATAACATTTTCATCCTTTGCAAATGAATCAATATTTATAACCAGAATCTGGATCGCATTGTTTGAGGCAAATCCCCTGAGACTGGAAACTTTTCCGGAATCATACACATCATAATTTACAGGGGTTCTGTCATAAAGGTTCTGAAAATGATCAAAGGTAATTTCAAGATTTTTAAGAACACCTTCACGGATGGCCACACTCGGAACAACTATAACAAATTTTTTAAAACCATACTTTTTATTCAGCTCATATATCGTTCTGATATAAACATAAGTCTTTCCCGTGCCGGTTTCCATCTCAACGGAAAAATGCATTCCATCCAGTTTTTCGGAAATATTGTTAAGCCTGTTTCTTTTCTGAATTTTTTGCAAGTTGCTTAAAATCCGCTCTTTAGAAATAACAATTCTGTTGCCGACTCCATTTTCATTAAAAAGCTGGCCGCTTTCAGAGATTGAAAAGCCAAAATCTCCCTGGCTTAAAGGCTGGCCTTCAAAAAGGTCTATTATGGATTTTACAGCATCTATCTGGTACTGCTGATTGGAATCAAAATGGAGTTTCAATGAATTTTTTCCTCAATTTGTATAGGAACGCTTATTCTGGCTTTAATTTCCTCATAAATCGGCAAGTCAATATGCCCACCTGTTTCTAATGTTACAGCAAGCCCATAAGGGACTTCTTCATCAAGACTTTCCGCATCTTCCTTACACACCACTGATATTTTTAAAAAATCATCATCCTGATAAGAAACAACTTTGTTTCCCTCTAAAACTTCGTGTTGCACAGTTCCATTTTTGACTTGTCGCCCATCCGCATTTATTCTATCAACGCCTATATCATTCTTTGGAGGTTCAACAGACAGATTTGCTTTTCTATATTTTCTGTTTGTCGGGTTAATAGGGCTAAACCAGGCCAGAGTAATCGTTAATCGTCTCATTTCATTTATACCACTTAAACATGGTGGTAAAGGAAACCGGAAATCATGCTTATCATCCTTTTTTATTTTCCCAAAGCCGATAGCCGTTGCTCTTTGAGAGCTGCACTCCAAGACACGGTGAATGTTTGGCACGCCAAATCCCAGATAACGGGTGATGGTCTTTTTAATTTGTCTGGAATTATCGGTTTTTAATATGTTTTCTAAAATAGTATGGCCCTCAGTCCAGGACGAACCATGAACCAGTAAGGCTTTTAGAATAACGGCAATATTGATTTCGTCAATTAAAAGGTTGTTTTCAGATATTAATGAGTTTAACATTTCATAAATTTGAGCTACTGATCGTGTCGCAAGGGCTGTCGAATTACTTGTTCCTCTGATGTAAACGCATCTGTTAATTTCACCGCCTGTTGAGGGTGATGTGGCTACACCTTGTCCGGGCGCCAATCCTGAATCAGACACCCTGTAATAATTATTATCTTTTGCATCGTATAACTGTCTTCCACCAAATATGTACAACTCCGGCTTTATGGAATTTTTATAACCTAATCCATGTGCAGAAATCGGCGAAGGCAGCTCTTGGCTTGGTAAAATGTCAAATCTGTTACCGATATTATCTGCTGTTGCTCTATCTGCATGAATAGAGCCTATCGTTATTGAATTTATGGAATCAGAAGGAGACAACATTTTTCTGTTACGAATATCTTCATTGATTTTTAACATCGTAAGCATTGACAGCTCATCATTCGAGAGTGCCCTTAATTCATTGATGCTCTTTTGGAGGTCAATGTCGGTGTTGATATTTCCTGCGCTGACACAAAAAAGGACTTGATAGTTATAGGAAAACCAGTCTAATAATTTTGCACAAGAACTTAATTGATTAAAGAACATCTTTGATGAATCAGCAATTGAAAGATTGATTACTTTTATTGTCGGTGCGACTGCGGGCACATTGCTATCCCCTTCGAACATTCTGCGAACTGAACGTTCAATCAGATCTTCCATGAAATGTTCTTTGGGAATAATTTCACGTGACGGATTATTGGCAAAATCGTCGGGGTCGGGTTTCATTATCGGCCTGAAATAAACTGGTCGAGTAAGAGGTTCTTCCCGTGCATCCAGTTCACCATGACATACAAGCGAAGCCATTGCAGTGCCATGTTTTCTGGCATTTGCCGAATAGCTGCTTTCAAAATCATCAGGGTCTTCCAAAAACAATCGGTTTACGAGAAGATTGTGGTGAGCAAAAGGCGCTCCGTCAAGTATGGCCGCAATCGGTTCTCCAGTCGTATTTCCGGATTCAAAATCTCTTTCTGTACCATCAGCTGATACTTCTACTCTACATTGACCGACAGGCCGGAAAAACATTACATCGTTACTGGTAAACACTTTAGTATATTCAGACTTAAGGACTTTCTCAATACTTTCCGGAGGTAATTCCGCTTTTATGGCGTGAAATCGTATTTCTTTTATTGCGCAAGTTTTTATAATGCTCCCGTTTTCCGTTAACATTAGTTCAGTGACTTTATTTTCAATTTCTTTTCTTTGGTCAAGGCTATTTCTATACCACAGTTCAATTTCAAAGGTTATCTTTGATGAAGTCCCTTTTTTTAATTCTAATTCATCTTTCCAGTAATCAATAATACCGGTATCTCTTAACCGATCCGGTGTATCCCATTTTCTTATTGTCTTTATTTGTTTAAATATTTCAGCCCATTTACCATATGGCCTCGGTAGCTTTTTATCACCAGAATCCCACTGATTCCACAAACTGAGCAACTTATCTATGGCCTGCCTATTGCTCATACTGAGAAAAAGCCTTCCGCTTAATGATTGTTTACGGGTTGCAATAGATTCATCTTTTATAATCTTAATTATTGATTCGCTGTGTTCAAAAAATTCGGCAGGTAAAAATTGCTCAAATTCAATAATATTTTTATCTGTTAAATAACCAACTTTCCCGACAATTTTAATAAAACCATATTCCAAAAGCAGATTCCATATCTGTGATGATTGTTTTCTGTTAAATTCTTCTATCTTCTTACTGAAAAGCGTTTTCCCTATTTTACAACTCTGGTTAAAAAAATCATTATCCGGCTCAATGGCTTCATCATCAATTTCTGCCAGCCATTCAAGACCTTCTATGGCGCGCACAGCTCTTTGAAAATCATCAATCCGGCCAATAGTCTCAATTACCAATGCATATTCCGGTTCAAGTCCATCAGCTGAATCGACAATAAAAGACTGTAGCATGGTTTCAAATTGCGGCGTAAGTCGGTCTTTTTGTTTTGAAAAATCAGGAAAATGGTATGACGGAGAGCCAAAGCCCTGTTTTTTCTTTACTCTATCAGTGATAGAAGGTGCTGGGAATATTAAAAGAGGTTTTCCTGGCATATTATTTTTCCTCTTTCCGGCTATCAGTTATAAATCTTTGTTGCCATTGTTTTAGTTTTTCAATAACTACAGACTTTGTATTATCCTGCTGATGATCCAAAATTGCTTGTCTTAAAACATCCGTACAAAAAGATTCTATATCAGAATAGCTTTGACCTTTTAATATTTCAGTAAGTTGTTTCATATTACAATCAATGTTGATACCAGTTTTTTTTGTGAACATTTTTATAAAACGTTCAATTTGTGACTTATCTGGTATTTCCAGGTTTAACCTTAATTGGAATCTGCGCCATACGGCACGGTCGAGAAGCTCCGGGTGATTACTCGCTGTAATAACAACCACATAACTTGGAAGCCTATCCATTTGGAGAAGTAAAGAACTTACAACTCGCTTTATTTCACCTGTTTCTTTTGTGTCGCCTCTTTCTTTTCCGATGGTGTCAAATTCATCGAAAAAAAGCACACAATTTCGTGTTCTTATATAATTAAACACATTCTTGAGGCGTGACGCTGTTTCCCCTAAATAGCTTCCGATTAAGTTTTCGTAACGAATAACAAAAAAAGGATACATTAAATGCGTGGCGATGGCCTCCGCAAGACTGGTTTTACCATTTCCAGGAGAACCCGTTAATAATACTCTGTTGCGTGGTTCAAGACCATAAGATCGGAGTAAATCGGCTCTGTGTTGTTCCTCTATTAAATCTTTACATATTTTTAAGGATTGATCTTCAATTATTAAATCATCAAATTGCTTCTGAGGTACAATTTCGAAAACCAAATCCTTGGCCTGTCCATTGGAACGAATGGCAGTATTATTCTTATTTCCATTTTCAGTAATGGCCATAGCCAGCCTATCAGCAAGAATATTATGTTTTTTAGCCCGTTCTTCTGCAATTAAGCTTTCAACAGATTTACGAAAAGAGACCATATCATTGCGATTGGCTGACTGTACCAAACTAAGAAGTATATCTGCTCTTGCCATAATTTACACCACCTTAAATTCAATGCCGGCATCTTTCATTTGCAGCAAAGTATTTGTTTTTAACTGGTCGTTGTTTTTAAACAATCTGTCGAGGGTGATAAATATTTGCGGTTTGTTTTCAAGTATGGAATCAACTATCTTTTCATCAATCTTTGAAAGCGCAATAATCATTTCACCGTCATTTATCCTGTAATAATCATTGGTGTTTTCAATTGTTGAATTGAGGTTGCGGCCTGACTTGAGCAGTAGTTCAAACAGCATGTTTTCTTCTACGGCATCTTTTTTTACGGAATCAAGGCGAAGTTGCATATGTTTTTCAAGCTGCTTGCCATCTTTTATATTGTCTCCACGCCAGATTTTGAAATTTGAGGATTGAAGCTTAAATACTTTGAAGCCCATATCCTGTTTTGTTTTTACAAAAGGAAGTTTACCATTTTCGCTGTCTTTTATCTTTTTAATAACGCGTCGGATACGTTCCTTGCCGATGTCGGCAATGGTTTTGTAGCCTGCTTTAAAAGCTTCGGATTTTTCGTCGCACTTTTCGGGAAGTTGAACACAAATGAATTTGCGGGTGCCGTTGTCCTGTTTGTTCAGGTCGAGGACGGCGTGGGCGGTTGTGCAGGAGCCAGCAAAGAAATCTAAAAATATTCCCTCTATATCATCCGCCACCTGCACAAAATATTTAATTAGTTTGGCTGGTTTAGGGTAACTAAACTCAACTCCCAATTCTTCTAATGACTTGCTTGCTTCCTGAACTGTACCCATGTTGCGTAGTATAGTTAAGACATGGCTTTGTTGTTCCAAGCGTTTCTTTTTCACGATGATAGCACCAGTATTCGATAAGTAGAATGTGGTTTCTTGCCCTTTTGTATCAATAACTGGCTTAAGCTCATTGTCTAAGAATCGGGTAAAAATATCTTTGGAACTCCACCCGCTTGATACAGTAATCTCATTTTGTGTTTTATAATCTTTTACATTGATGGTAGCATTTAATTTAGGATAGAAATCTTCCTTTGGTTCAATTTTCCCTTCTTTGAAACTAGTAGGAAACCCTTTATGCAGTTTTATAGAACTTACCGGATTGCCTTGGCCATTTTTAACAATGGTATTTTCAATGTAATCTTTGTATAGTTTACTGCTTTGCGGAATATTTGGGTCTATCACAGGCGGGTGTCCAATGTTTTCTTCATTCTTGGCATACATTAATACATACTCATGATTCCTTTTTATTCTACTCTGGTTGTCAATATTGCCTTCATTCATCCAGATAAAATTTGCTATAAAATTTTCTTCTCCGAATATTTCATTCATCAATAAACGTAGATTGTGGAATTCTCTATCATCAATGCTTACAAAAATAACCCCGTCATTTTTTAACAGATTCCGTGCCAGAAAGAGTCTCGGATACATCATGGAAAGCCAGTTGGAATGATAATGACCGCTGTCTTTGCTGTTTTTCCGGAACAGCCCCTCACGAGTCATATAGCCTGCTTCATCCTTGTCGCCTATACGTCCTAAATACTCTTCTTTAGTTTCAGAAAACCTGTCAGGGTAGATAAAATTGTCGTTACCAGTATTATACGGAGGATCAATGTAGATCATTTTGATCTTGCCGAAATATGACTTCTGCAGAACTTTCAGGACTTCAAGATTTTCGCCTTCAATTAAAATATTTTCCGTATCATCAAAATTTGCAGACTCATCCCTGTCAGGGGCTATTGTCGCTGTTGTCGGCGACTGCAACACTCTAAAGGCATCTGATTTTCCGGCCCAGTTCAAGACATATCGCTCGTTTTTAAATTCAATATCTTCGCCAAGAGCAGCTTTCAGCTTTTCCCAGTCGATTAGGCCTTCTGTAAAAGCTTCAGGTATTACTTCTTT
>JAIORF010000057.1 GCA_021108295.1 bacterium
TATTTTACTCTCATGCTTGATAAAATTTTCCAGGATATTGCAAAAGATACCACACCAAGTTAGAGCAAATACTGCAAAAACCATGCAAATGTAAGCACTTGTCAGCTAATCAACATATAACAATGCGCTCCACCCAACACCAGAAGCCGGGGCGTTTTTCGCTTTTGCCATTTCAGAGCAAAACTTTGCTTTTGCCAAGTCCTCATTGGCTTCTGGTGCTGGTGAGCTTTCCGTTCTGCTCTAACAAAATATCCCAGAGAACTATATGATCAAACGCAAGCTGCTAAAGAAACTACTTTCTGGATCTAGAAATATCAGGTTCTCGGAGGCAGCCAGTGTCGCCGAAGCCTTTGGGTTCAAGTTGGATCGAATAAATGGTAGTCACCACATATACGTTCACCCCGACGTTCCAGAGTTCGTGAATCTTCAAGAAGTCAAAGGGAAGGCTAAACCTTACCAGATACGCCAGCTATTGAAGATAATTGAGATCCATAATCTAAAAATGGAGGACGAGGAATGAAGGATTATCACATCAATATCTTTTACAGCGAAGAAGACGAAGGATATATGGCAGACATACCCGATTTGAAGTATTGCTCTGCTTTTGGAGAATCTCCAGAAGAAGCGTTGTTGGAGGTATTGAAGGCAAAAAATGCATGGTTGGAATCCGCACGTACACATGAGAAATCTGTCCCTGAACCACATTATCGTCCTGTGGTCTACCAAGTAGCTTAATGTTACACCGCAGAACCAGGCGCTGGAGATGGACTGGGCAAAGCCGTGCCGCTTTTTGAAGGGCAGTATTTGACCGATAGTTTTTATCTTTATCATAGTTTTTCGGTTATCGTTGCCCAGCCCCTCAGCTTTACGTTCTGTGTAGGAATTAAAGATTTTTGTTTAAAGGACAATAACATGGCAAAAGTATACACTGGGAAAGTTATGATACCAGGTGATAAGGTGAATGAGTATTTTCAGATATTGAAAGAGACAGAAGAAAAGAGGGAACCATTTCGTAAATACCTCATAGGTCTCAATAAAGAATTTGAGGAATATTTATCAATCAAGTTGTCTGAAAGAACTGTTCGTAAGCACACATCCATTGTTGATTTGTTTATCGATTTCATCTGCAGACAAACTGATGCGGAATGTATTGAGGAAATAACAAAAGGAATGGTGAATACTCATTTCAAGAAATGGTGGAAACGAAAGGTATGGGACTCTACTACACCTGATGAACTTCGGGTAGCGTTGAAGAAATTTTTCCAATTTTTGGCGAGTCAAAAAAATATAGTAAATGAAAAGACCTTAAAGGGCTTGCAATGAATTCAAAACAAACAGTAAACACAGAACCAGTCGGTGCATCAGACCCCAGAAGCCGGCGCGTTTTTTGCCTCTGCCATTTCAGAGCAAAACTTCGCTTTTGCCAGGTCATTATTGGCTTCTGGTGCTGGTGACCGCGTCGTTCTACATTTGAAATAATTAGGAGCTATCGTACGGTTTAAAACCGTCGTTTAACGTATTGACACGAAATAAAATATACTAAAGGTGTTATTTCAAACAGAGCAGTAATCTTTGTATAACTGCTCTGTGTAAAGATAGTTTATCAGGAAGAAAGCATGCTGAAAAACACGATTTTCAAAATAGCTCCCTGCGTTTTGATACGCACAAGATAGTTTGTTGGTATAAGTTTAAGAAAAATCGTGAAACAGAAGCAGCGACTGGTTCCTGATACATAAGAGCGATGAAGCAACACAGCATTGTTTTGGGCTATGAACAACTTTTTTAAATAGCAATCGCGAATTATATAGTAGTCACGGCATGTTACGTATGTGCAATATTTGTTGCTCAACATTAGCGAAGTTATGAGCTGTAATGCAGAACCAGCGCATGGACTCTGACCGGGAAAGCCAGGCCGTTTTTAGATTTTGCATAGTTTTTTATAAAACTCTCTTTTGCCTTTGCCCGCTTGGCTTTCTCGGCCGGTCATGCGTGACGTTCTACAGTTTGAAATAATTATCACTATCGTACTATTTAGAACCGTTATTTGTCACGTTGACACAAAATGTACTAATCAAAAAGTTCCCACTTTCTTGGAAAGCGCCCTTTTGATATGCACAAGATAGTCAGGCATAGCACAAAAGACGATCGTGGGATCCGTACAGTTCGGTTTCTGAGTTTTAAACTACGAATAACTCCTTTAAATAATGTCCGAAACCCAACAAATCATGCGGTAAGGGTTTTCGTTCATGCGCTAAATAGTAATCGCGGATTAAGGAGTAGTTTCGGCATGTTACATATACACAACATGTGTAGCTCAACAGTAACAAAGTTCTGTGCTTTGATGTAGAACCATGCACTGCACCCGACACCAAAAGCCCGCGCGTTTTTAGCATCTGCCATATCAGTGTAAAACTTTGCATTTGCGAAGTCATCATTAGCTTTTGGTGCCGGTGAGTTTGGTCGTTCTACATTTGAAATAATTAGGAGCTATCGCACTATTTAGAACCGATATTTGTCGCATTGACACGAGATATACTAAAGAGGATATCTCAAACAAAGTGGCAACCTTCGCATAACTGTGTTACGGAAGACTACTTTGTTGAGAAGAAAACGCGCGGGAAAACACGATTTTCAAAATAACTCTTTACGTTTTGATATGCACAAGATTGTTGCAGGCATAGAGCAAAAGAAAATCGTGGTGCGCCAAGCAAAGCTTGGTGCTTCTTACAGGGTGAAAGTCCCTGCCGGGTAAGGTCTGACCAACCACCCGTACCGAGTGTTGCGTGATTGGGAAGGACAGACATCCCGTCGAACGACCCACACGAAGCGTACACAGGGAATCATGTAGGCCACAGGGGGAAAGGCGTTCCCTTGAAGCATGGTACAGCACCGTTATACTTATTAATGCAGATGGCAACGTTGTCGCGTTAACGGAAGCCAAAACAAAAGAATCGCTTTGGTAAGATTCTGGAGGGTCTGTCGGTGTCCTCAGGGCGTGGCATGTATGAAGAGAAGCATTTGAGAACTTGGGATACCCTGTTAGTTCCTGATAGTAAGAATCGGAAAGATTTGTTTCTTTTGTGTAAAAGAAAGGTATTAGGATATCCAGCATCTACTGCAAAATCCCGGCGTTAAAGAGGAGTATCCTGCCCTTTAACGAGCCAGCAATGGAACACAAACGCAAAGACGGATAACACAAAAGGAAGTATCATGTAAGCCTACCCAACGATAAAAAGGAGGATGGCTGAAGACTTTCAGGGAGTCATACTCGCTCATAGTACTCTGAGACGGTAATGCCGATTACATGGGGAAGGGGCGAGCAGGGTTATGTAGTCTATAAAGGAAACATTAGCCGGACATGTAGAGCTGGAGAACTAATGCAAACCTCACTGCAGAGAATAGCAGATAAATTTGCACATAATAGTGCAGAGCGCCTAAGCGAATAATCCTGAAGAACCTTGTGGGGTAATTCCGCACGCAGGGGACTGTGAGGGGGCAGTCAGGTAACTGGCTGTCCTACCTCCATGTATCAGGGCAGTTGCTTGTTACCGGCTCCCTGACTGTGTGTGTTCTGAGCAGTCGATTGTTACTGACCCCTGACGAATAAGAGTAGTGAAGCAATGCAACACTGTTTTGAGTCTCAAGCAACTTTTTCAAATAGCAATAGCGGATTATGTAGTCGTCACAGTATGTTATGTATGTACAATATTTATTGCTCAACAGTAACGAAGTTATGAGCTATGCAGAACCAGCGCATGGACTCCGACCGGGAAAGCCAGGACGTTTTTAGATTTTGCATAGTTCTTCATAAAACTCTCTTTTGCCTTTGCCCGTTTGGCTTTCCCGGCCGGTCATGCGTGACGTTATCTGTGAGGTATCTAACATGTACCTTTGCACAAAAATGCATTCTTCCTGTTCGAGCCTACCAGTATCGGGGAAACAAAGCGCTATAGGCTATAGTATTGCCTTTTCGCAATGGAAACGGAAAACATGCTTGCATCGTCTCACTCAGTGGCGGACGTGACAGTTCCTACGTTCTTGCTTACGTTCGTCAATGAACTCAAAGTCCGCTCTTTTGCGTTGACCGTTGACAACGGATTCATGCCACACGATACTATGTAAAGCATTAACAATGCAGTGTGCATCCTCGTAGTCGAATATGTGTACCTCCGACAGACTGTTACCATCGGATCTTTTTCTGTCACCTTGCAAGCGTAGCAGAATCGGCCAGATTCGGCAATGATCGCGTTTTTATGCAACGGCTGCCAAGGTTCCATAAAAAAGGCCGTCATGAAAATAGCTCACGACAACGGAGGAGGTGCGGTACCCTTGTGGGAAGTGAGGATGAACCAGAAGACTCCTTTGCCGAACTTTTGTTGAGGCTTGTGCCCGGAGTTCGTGATCGACGCTTTTCTCTCGTTTGCGGTGCTCTCATTCGCTTGCTATCGAATCACATATACTTGCGCTGTCATACGTATGAGAAGCGTATCCCCGATTTTGGCTATAGACCTCAAGGATCTAACCGTCATTGGCCTTTTTGACTTCCTTGAGTGGAACGAAGCCCATATCGTTGCTACGATCCGCCGTAGGTTGGGGTGGACAAAACCTTCCTACTGGAATATAACTTGGCAGGCCGACTGCAAAGTGCATTGGCTCAAGAAGTTTTTGTATAAGTAGATGCTGGGCTTTACGAAAAACAACGAGTTTTTCAGTGGTATGGTGAGAGGGAGATGATCACGATGGAAGAAGCTCTGATAAGACGACATGAGGCTAATAAGTTGCCGGAGGACTTCGTTGCGGAGTTCGTGGCAGAGCATAGCGTGAAATTCACCTGACTTCGCGTGTGCTGTTTCCTGTGGCGAAAAGCACGATGAAACAGATAACAATGCACTCCACCGGACACCAAAAGCCCGCGCGTTTTTAGCCTTTGCTATTTTCGGTATAAAACGTCGCTTTTGCGAAGTCATCATTAGCTTTTGGTGCAGGTGAGCTCCACGTTCGGCTCATCAAAAAATAACCCATATTGAGGACGTGATGATAAAAAATACAACTCGATTTGATCTTTCTGATTGGTTAATTCATTTTTTTAGAGAGATTGATTTTGAAAGTTCAAGTTCAATTATTTGTCCTGAACATATGGGCTTTGGAAATATTGCTGAAGATACAAAATATTCTTCACTTTTCATGCTTAGGTGTGCATTAAGGCATGGGCGTTTATGGGCAACATGGTCATATCGCAATAATGCAAGAACAATATATGGAACAAATCCTGCGATATGTTTTACGGAAATGCCAATTGCGGCCTTTCTTGAATCAGGAGAAGCACGGGAGCAGCGTGGCGAAGCAATGAGTCAATTTGCATTAGTGTTTTCTAAAAAAGATATGTTCAGTTTAGGAGCTAATCCAGTTATCTATGGCCTTGATGATAGAGATAACTGGCCTCCGTCAGGTAAGGGTGGAAACGTTAGGGTGATGGACTCAAAGTTATTACCTGAAAGAGAACAGTATCGCTATGTTACTTATAACCCCTGCTCTACAAGACCAGTAGACTGGAGTCATGAAAGAGAATGGAGATGGCCTTTTAGAGGCGATATAAGTGGTGTTGAAAGTGCAATAGAAGAGTACGGAATGGTTGATAATGCTATGGATATACCTGGACTTGATTTTTATAAGTGCTGTATTAATGGTATGGGTGTTGTTGTTAAAACAAGTGAGCAAGCAATGTGGATAGTCCATGATATTCTTACGCTAATTGATCGAAAAATCATCAACAGGCAAAAGTATAGCTTTGTATTGGCTTCCGACACTTTACCTTCTTCAACTGATTTAAGAAGTCCAAATGCTATTTCCAAAGCAATATCAGACTCCCTGATTGATCTTGAACCATTCTTTTCACACAGTAAAAATGAATTAAAAAAACTCTGTGAATATTTTTCTGGTCTGGTCACAAAAATTGAAGCATCTTCTCCTGAAACTGAAAATGGTGAACTTGGTGGTTGCTGGCTATGGATTTTAGATAATACATCCAAGCTTGCCAGAGCATTGCTTGATGGTGACCGTATTGTAGTTTCTGATTCAGGGAAATACCTAATAAAATTATATGAATATTCTGATTCAAGAAGTCTTCGACAACGAGAAGAAATGACGGTAGAACTTGCAAGAAATATTAAAAGTGAGTTTGGAATTGAATGTGGTTATTTTTCTGTTCTAAATTCTGATAACCCAAATGCAATTCCATTTTATAATGATGATCATTTGGAAAACCATATGCATTACAATGTTTCGTGGGAATGAACGTCATATAAAGGATCGCTTCAGGGACGTTATGTTGCGAGTTTAATTATGTTGTAAGAATTTAATTTCTTGACTATTTCATTTAGTTTTTTATAAATCCTCTCAATCCTGCAAAGGAAAAGATTATGGTATCTGGAAACTAACTCACTTGGACTTCCAGGCAATTAGCGCATAATTCTAAAAATTATCAGAAAACCGAAAAGCGCCGAACCATGCGCTTCACCCGACACCAGAAGCCGAGGCGGTTTTCGCTTTTGCCATTTTTAGTATAAAACGTCGCTTTTGCTATGTCCTCATTGGCTTCTGGTGCCGGTGAGCTCCACGTTAGCTGCAAATGGAGATAAGTGTGACCGACAGACTGACCTTGAGAGGTGAAGGAAAAACTTGGTATCCAGCCAGTATCTATAATATAGAACAGCACTTAGAGATTCTCATTACTGGAAACATATATTTTAACCACAACGAAGCACGTCCAATTAGGAAAAATATCGCCTATTCCCTCCAGTACGTTGAGTTCTTGAATCGGGTCTTAAACGACATGGCACTGTCCTCTGTGCTACGGACACAAAATATAAAATCATTTGTGGTTCATGGTGCCGCCATAATTGAGGCCATATTTAACTTTCTGGTTATAAGTGAGGGACATGGAAAAACAACAAATTGGAAAAAAGTAACTTCTCATAGTTCAACAGAATTCGCAATTGGTGAGTCACGATACAAAAATAAAACTGATGTATTTGAAAAACTTGATAATCCCACGCCTACTCAAATGATATTCGACCAATTGGCAAAAAAAGTAGAAAGCAAAAAACTATTGGGTCAAAATTTTCCGGCCTACTCTAAAATCAAACCTATAAGGCAACTGCGGAATAAAATTCATATCCATGATTCAGAGCACTCTACGGATACAGATTGGCACAACTTCAATCGTTCTGAGTTTTTCTTGGTTTGCGAGGTGCTACATTCTGTATTAACGTCAGAAGTATTTAATTGCAGCAATCATTTTGATAAATTTAATTACTTAAAAGCAGCTAACAATCTAAATGCAGCCGATCTCTGAAGCGGCAACTAATTTGTAGCATTAGCTTCTAAAGAGGGTGTTGTGGACTATTTTAGAAAAATGGAAGAGTTTATAGTTTCTGATGAGCTTTGGCCTTCATTCAGAAACCCAGCTTTTATTGAGGAACTGGAAAGGGTAGCATCAGAAGTGTATTCAAAATCAACCATTGAGGGTTATCTGTCCTCAATTTTGATTTTTCAGCAAATTGTTGAAGAAATGCTTTGGGTCCTGCTAAAAGATTGCCAAGCAATGATAAAGATCAGTTTGATGGGGCAAGCAGAAATAAATTTCAGTGATCAAAAGAATGTGATGTTTGGCAGGTTGGTTGATGAACTTAAGAATACGATAGATTTTGAGCATAAAAGCAGATTTATTCAGGAGTGTAACAAACTCAATTCTATCCGTATTTCTGTTGTTCATGGTCTCAGCAGAAAAACCGAATTGAGTCAGCTGGGAAAACTAGCAAGTGATGCAAAGTGTCAGTTTGATAAGATTCGTTCTCTATATGCTGGTGCCCACAAGTATTTTTGTGATTATTTTGAGCATGAGCGAGAAAATATAATAGCTGAGCACAGAGCAAATGAAATGGAGTGAAAAGCTAACAAAGCTAATTCAGCCGACGCAAAAAGCCGCGCGGCTGATTAGCGACGAACCGCGCAGTTAAAATTCAGGTTAGGCAACATTTGATTTTTTTCTTATTTTT
>JAIORF010000006.1 GCA_021108295.1 bacterium
AACTTATTCTGTCAAAATACTATTATATCAACAGGTTACCTTTTTGGACACCCCACCCTTGGGCATGGCGTCCTTGGCATTGACCACAAGGTTTATGATCACCTGCTCCATCTGCCAGGGGTCTGCCTCCACCTGCCATAATTCAGGCCCTGGGATCATCAGAATCTCAACATCTTCCCCAATCAGTCGGCCAAGCATCTTTTCTATATTTGTTAATAGTTCATTGAGATCCAGGATCTTAGGCTGAATAATCTGCTTACGGCTGAAGGCCAGAAGTTGGCGGGTCAATGAGGCTGCTCTTTCCCCGGCTGTTTTAATCTCCTCTATCTCCTCTCGCAAGGGGCCATCCTTGCCGACCTCCATTAACGCAAGACTGGCATTTCCGATGATGATGGTCAGGATATTGTTGAAATCATGAGCAACCCCTCCGGCCAGGATGCCGATCGCCTCCATTTTCTGGGCCTGCCTGAGTTGGTCTTCCATTTTTTTAAGATCTGTAATATCGGTTGCTACCTGTAACCGGACATAACGACCATCTATCCACTTGATGGCCTGGTCATAATTTATGTACCATTTTCCGGTAACCGTGTTTTGATCATGCCGCACCTGAACACCTGTGGGATTACCCTCTTCATCCAGCAGTTTGTCGTTGGTACAATGAACACAGGGGCCATGTTCATGACGGAATTCTTCCCAACAAATTTTTCCTGTAAAATCCGCGCCAAAACTCTCTTTCATATGTTTATTCATGAACAGAATTTCACAGGTTTCCATATCAGCAACATAAATCGTGGCATTAATGCTGTCCAAAACAGCGAGCAAAGTCTCCTGTGATTCTGTCAACAATACCTCGGACTTCTTGCGTTCGGTGATGTCACGAAATATCTCCAGTTTGCCGATGGTGCCATCCGGCAAGGTCATCGGTGTGCCTATCAGGTCATAAGTTCTTTCATTTTTGAAGGAATACCATTCCCAACGCACGGTCTTCCCTGTCAGCACATCCTGATTCTTGCACCAGGGGCAAACTTTATCCAGGTCGTGGAAGTATCTGTAACACTTGACGCCTTCATAATGTCCGAAGTCCTTTACGAGGACAGGGTTCACGTATTGAATATCATATTGTTGGTTGACTGTATAGATGCCATCTTCTATTGACTCGAAAATATTGCGCAAGTTATTCCTCTCACTTAAAAGTGCCCTTTCCGTTTGCTTGCGTTCGAAGATTTCTCTTTCCAGGTCCAGCATTTTCTTTTCGAGTTTATTTATCAGCCGCTCATTGTACTCCTTCAAATAGATGTCCTCTTCTTCTACCGGGATTTCAGAAGAGGTCAGGAGGCCTTTTTTATGATTCTTTAATACACCCTCTATTATCTCCACAAATCTCTTGCTTTCCATAGGCTTCACAATGAACCGATCAACGCCCAGGCTCAAAGCAAACTCCTCGTCCTTCTTGTCTGTGTAGGTCGCGGTGTAAAATACGAAAGGTATCTTTCTCAGCGTGTCGTCCTTTTTACACTCCCTGCATAGCTGGTAGCCGTCCATCTTGGGCATGAGAATGTCAGAAATTATCATGTCGAATGAGTCTGTTTTCAAAATCTCCAGTGCCTCTATTCCGTTCCTGGCAATTGTTACTTCATAGCCGTTCCCCTCCAGCCTGGCTTCAAGCAACTCAAGGTTTACCTCCAAATCATCTACAATAAGAATTTTCATTTCGTTAGTTCTCCCTGTCAGAATCAATGAACTGAGAAACCGTCCTGGAAAATGCCCTGGTGTTGATAGGCTTAGCGATGTAGCCGGCACAGCCTGCCGCCAGCGCTTTTTCTTCATCCCCCTGCATTGCGTGAGCTGTAAGGGCAATGACGGGAATGTTTTTTGTTGCTAAGTCCTGTTTCAGAACTCTGGTTGCCTCCAGCCCGTCCATGCCAGGCAGGCCGATGTCCATGAGAATGACATCAGGAGAATCGGCTCTCGCTAACTTTATGCCCTCCTCAGCCGACCCAGCCTGGATGACGAAGTAACCCGCCGCTTCCAGCAGGTCCGTTGCCAACTCCAGGTTCATCGAATTGTCCTCGACGATCAGTATCTTTTCACCCGCCATTTCACAGCCTCCTCAGTTTTATGTTTCACGTTTCGTCTTTCCAGGTTTCTCAAGCGCCCGAAGTAAGTTTTCTTTGCCCGAACCGGACTTCAGGGAGATCGCCTGAACGTGACTGGTGAGTCGTTGTCGATCCTCTGCAGTGAGATGTTTGGCGGTAAAAATCAGGATCGGAATCTCCCTGGCTTCAGGATGCGCCTGCAACCGCTGCACCACATCGAACCCGCTCACCTCAGGCATCATCAAGTCGAGAATGATGGCATCGGGTTGCTTCTCAATGGCAAGGTCTATGCCTTGCTTACCACCGTATGCCTGCAGGACAGTAAACCCCTCGGCCTGAAGATAACCGGTCAGCATTTCAACGGTCTGGGGCTCGTCATCAACCACAAGCACGGTCATGGCCTTGGCCTCTCTCGCAGTTTTAGCCATCACATTGCGCACTGCCTTGATGAGCTGCTCCTTGTTCACGGGCTTCACAAAGTATTCGACGGCCCCCAAATTTAGGCCAAACAGTCGGTTTTCAACCACCGACAGGATGATTACAGGGATATCTTTCACCTCAGGTAGGGATTTCAGTTCTACCAGCACCTCCCAGCCGTCTTTCTTCGGCAGAACAATGTCCAGGGTGATCGCATAAGGTCTCAGTTCCCGCGCCATTTGAATCGCCTGCTTACCATCAAAGGCATGAGCTACTGCATAGTCTGCTTCTGATAGATAGTGACTGATCAGCTCACCTGCCTGGCGGTCGTCTTCCACGACCAATACCAGTGGCCGGGAATTGTCCGCGTCCGGTCGGGAAGGTAAAGGTTCTTCCGGCTTGATGGAGACTTCGCTAACCCCCTCCTCAGCCTCAACAGGAATCATAAAGGTGAAGGTGCTGCCTTTGCCCTCGCCTTTACTTTCCACCCAGATGCGACCGCCGTGCAACTCGACCAGTCTGCGGGTAAGCGCCAGCCCCAGGCCGGTCCCTTGCTGCTGGCGGGCATACGTTGAGTCCAGTTGCTCGAACTCGCCAAAGACTCGTTCCTGATCCTCAGGTTTGATGCCTATGCCACTGTCTGCAACACTGGTGATAAGATCTACACCCTCACGCCGAACAGTTGTCGTGATCACTCCGCTGTCGGGAGTGAACTTTACCGCATTGGATAGAAGATTGAACATAATCTGCTTTAGCTTTCGTTCATCTGCTGATATCTTGAGATTCATTAGCTCTTGAGAGATGTGCGAGTCGAGCCTGATCCCATGCTTCATGGCCTTTTCCTTGATCATAATCAGACTGTTTTCAAGCAGATCCTTTATGCTCACCCTGGATGGTTCAAGTTCCATCTTGCCCGCTTCTACCTTGGAGAGATCCAGGATGTCGTTGATCAGTTGGAGCAGGTGGCGGCCGCTGACAAGCACATTGTTGATGTACTTTGTTTGTTTCTCATTCAGTTCGCCAAAGGTTTGGTCCCAGAGGATTTCCGAAAAGCCGATAATGGCATTGAGGGGGGTACGCAGCTCGTGGCTCATGTTGGCCAGGAATTCGCTCTTGGCACGGGTAGCAGTCTCGGCTGCTTCTTTGGCCTTTTGCAATTGCTCCTCGGCCTGCTTGCGCCTTACACTTGCGCGTGTCACGAACAAGGAGCCAGTTGCCAATAATATCACCAGAATCGCATCAAGTATAAGGAGTGCGCCTAAAATTCTCTGCGATGCGGCCTTCAGGATATCCGGCGATACACGAGATACGATCTTCCAAAAATAATCTTTACTTGTGAGCTGGGCAGTACTGGCCTCAAACGCTTTGCTCGAGCCAGTGCTTGATTTCTGGGCTTCTGAAAGAGGATACACTGTTGTAAACGTGAACAAGCCGTCTGTATCATAAAATTGTCTTGATTCAGCGCCGGAAATACGATGCCATGCCTCTGGGAAGGCATTTCCGAATGTCCGATCGCTCCTGTCTTCATACATGAATCCCCACTCATGTTCGGGTATCGGGCATTTAAGCCGGAATCCATCGCGATTAAGCAACATCAGCTGGCCCTGGGAGCTGACATGTGCTCTTTCAAGATCGCGGATCATTTTCGCACCAAAATAGTTCAGAAGTACGATCCCCCGCTTTCGGCCATGGCTGTCGAAAACTGGTGTTCCAAAACGGATCATCGGTTTCAGCGGTTGCTCGATTTTTCCTCTTTCAATATTGAGATCAAGTGGTGATACAAAAACTTCTCCTTGCTCAAGCTGAAAGGCGTCTTTGAAATAATAACGCTTACCTTTAGATTGAAGTTTGTTTTCCCGCACGCTTGCAGGTTTGCCGTTATTAAAGTTGATCCTCACAACTTCCATGCCCGTTTCGTCAAGGAAACGTATCTGGTCGTAGAGGCCCTTTCTTTTAGAATAAGAGAGGAACTCTTCGGCTAAAGCCCTACGATGAGCGACTTCACCGCTTTCAAGCATCGTTCTTAGCTCATTCTTTTCAGATAAGATCATCAAGTCTGAGACCACTGATTTGAAATCACTCGTAATTACTTGCATTAGCAGGGATACAACGTTAGCTTCACGAGCTTCATTGATAGACCTGTCACTATTGACTTCTGTGTAATAAACCAGCATTGTGATACCGCCTATTAGTACCACCAAAGACAAGAAAATAATCAGGAAATGCTTTGCAGCGTCCCACGAACCGGTTTTCGATAGCGTTTCTATCTTATCATTCATTATGGAATATTTAATGTAATTTCAAAAGATTGTGAGTTTTAATTAGAGGATCACCGGCGGCAGAAATGGTATGACAAAAGTCGCAAAAGACACCCCCGATCAGCTTCGATCTTGCTGCCGGGGAGCATATTCCACGCATTTTCAGTACCAACCGGTCTTGGTGGTATTGTTGAAACTTGTTGCCATGACACAGTGATTGCAGGACATCCCCTTTATCTTGATTTTTGCCATGAGATTTCCTTTCTGACTTCAATAACCGATAGAGGAGGAAGAAACATCGACTATTAAGAAAATTTGTTTTCTATCTTTGCTTTGGAACTTTAGTTACCTTGCTCATTCATAAAACAATTCTTTCTTTTGCTTCCCGGAATTGTACTCCTAGAAAGGCAGATTCATTCCACCCGAACCACTTTTTTGAGAGCGTTTGAACAGTTTATCTCCAAAATGAGAGCGTGCCATTAGTTCGCTGCCAATGGAGCCGAGGCCGCCAATAGTGGTCTCCAAATCAGCCATGGATTCACCCACTTTTTCCTGAATAACTGACTGGAGTCTTTGTTCAAATTGGACAGCTTGCGCCTTCACTTGTTTTTTCACAGCATCTTTTAGCACGTTGTCAAGGTTTGAGCTGAGTTTCAAGTCATAATCTTGTATTGTACCCGAAATCTCAGCCTTAAGGTCAAAGGCTTTCATGTCAGAAATTGCAGAGAAGAGGGCTTTCATCAAACTATTCGTCTCCTCCTCATTCGGGGTGCCCATATTCACGGATTGAAGAATAGTCAAAAAGTTCGCCTTGAGTGTTTCTCCGGCAATGGTCACCCTTGCCTCAAGATCTGCTGTCGCCCTTTTTAACACAATAGGCAACTCTGCATCAGAAGAAAGATCCATATCAGATATGTCATATCCTCGAATCAAAATATTGGCCGTGTCTTTCGCGGAGGAAGGATCTACGTGATTCAATGAACCATCAATTTTTAATGAGGCAATGCCCGTTAAGTTCACACCTGCAATTTTGTACATAAGGGGCACACCCAAAATATCCTGATCGGGTGTAATATTTCGTACCTGACCCTCAACCAAACCTGCCGGGATCTCTATTGCAACATGGGCTATTCGAATGAGAAAATCAGGATACGCATCCTGCTCTTTGAATCTGACATCGACACCTTTCCCACGTGTTGGGTTAACTACTTCTCTACCATGCCTTCTTTCTTTCACCCGTTCCAGAATGGGCCCTAATTTCTTATGCCAGTTCAGGAAGGTATCTATCCAATTTCCGACCTTCTTTCCAAAGAACAGCCGGCTCGCATTCGCCAGGCCCTCCGGGGAAGGGCTGTACTTTTCCTTTAGCCGACGGAGATCTTCCTGTGGTGCCTTTTTCACCTCAGCCATCCGTTTTCGGAGGGAAGTCATATTTTGGACAAGCTCTTTTTGTGCAGTCTTAATGAGGTCCAAATCCCTGCTTAATTCCTTCCGGAGGGTCAACACTTCACTAACACCGCCAAGAATTACCTCAATGCCTCGTTGTTTTCCGGATTTTAAACGATTGATCTTTTTTTTATATTCTCCTAATTTGTTTTTATCCGGCAGTTGTGCCAGTCGGCTCTGCCATTTTTCCTTCTCCTTTTGGAGGTCCCCTCGAAACGATGCAATCAGTTCAAGGGACTGAAGCTTTTCTTTTTGAAGAATTTCTTTCGCATCAGGAATCTTGAAGGACGGCCACTTCACTTTTTCCTCTGATGGTTCTTTTGAAACCAGTGGGATACGGGAACATTTTTCAGAAATCGCACCGGATGTCTTTCGAGGTGTGTTTAGTTTTACTCCCTCCAGTATCATTTCCTTAAAGATTATCTTTCGACGCAGCAACTTTGCCCCTTCCAGTGATAAGGCCACACGATCTACTTGAAATACATTGGTCATGGGAGCATCAGGATTTGCCACCTCAAGTCCTGTCAAAGACAAGCCCAAAGGGAAAATAGAAAAATCCGCATTTGCAAGCTCCACTTTGGCTTTCACCAATTCAGTGCCTTTGCTTTCAATGATTTTTTTGACGGCCACATCCACAAAAAGGAACCATACCGCGCTCACGAATAACAGCAGTACGACAAAGGTGATCAAACCCTGCCAGCGAATCCACTTCATACACCACCTCTTAACTGGTAATAGGTTGCAAAAATACTATACAGCTTCGTAGCCTTGAAAGCTTGCATAATTCGGGTCTTTTGCACCCAGGCGAGCACATGTTCCCTGTATTGCATGATTATTTTATTTACAATAAAGTAAAGGGGAGCAAAGAGAACCAGGGAGAACAAAAAACTCCCCATCACGATGGAGTTGTTGAACTTTGCGAGCCGCAATAGTGTCATGTTGTAAAAAGCTGTCCAAATGCCCTCTAACCCACTGATAGTCAGTACTGCCAGGCCGATCCAATGAAAAATCGGATCAAGGAGATAGGCAACGCCGGAGAACAAGATCAGGCCAAGGATAAAGGTGGAAAGATTCACTCTCAGGACAAGCACCAACAGGAAAACCAAGAAGTTGTGGAGGCTGAAGAATGGTGTGAATCCAACAATCATGGAGAAACAAAGTGCAAGGCTAATCTGCCCTGGCTCGCTTTCGGAATTTAGTGCTTTCAGTAATTTAGCAATTGCTCTTAGCATAATACACACTCCAAATATGATTTTTGAAGAACTCATATTTGGAATAATAGCACTATTTCGCTGCTGAATCAACCGCTTAAAACAAATTTTCTGGAATTTTTCCGAATCTTTTAATAAACTTGATCAGATAAAAACTACTCTGTTCTTTTTCTTTCCTCTTGCAATAGATTTGTGATACCAGTTATATTATTATGTAATATTAGGTTGTTGGTTTCACCCCATACGCCCCATAAGTGCCGGATGTGATATTAAAATGAATCCGATAGATACTATTTTAAAGAATACAAGAATGAGGACTAAGATTCTCGTGGCAACCATAATGGTTGTTGGCTTCT
>JAIORF010000085.1 GCA_021108295.1 bacterium
TTCCCACAAATTCGCTGTCAGGCAGGTGGAAAGCCATCGGAATCAGATTGCCGCCGCCGGCGCATCCAAGCTCTAGAACACGGCATTGGGTAACCGGTGCAGGTGAAAGTCCAAATAGCCGAGCCAGCATGGCAAGGCGGTCCGGGTGACTCTGTGGAAAGGATTGGCTTTCGTAAGGTACTTCGTCATAGCTGGTCCGCTTTTCTGTGTACTTCAGCTCAATATTCATTCCCGGCACTTTTTAAGAAGAAAACGTCCTACCCCTCGTCCTTACTTATACTATCATAAGTCAACAAATTCAAAGATGTCCCCCAATTTCGTTTACATGCATTTTTAGGAAGGACAAGCAAGGTTTTAGTAGGCAATGAACCGGAGATGGTTCAAAAACTAATAAAGTATCAAGGTCAATTCTAATTCACAATTCAAGCTTTGACCCCAAATTTATTCCATAAACTCTGTGAGCTGTCCGAATGTAATCATATTGATCCACCATGAGCATTCTCCTTTCTCCCTCCGATTTTTGAATTGGTAACAACCATTCCTATATCAGAGGTCGGCTTCAAGGGGGTCAATTTTAGGTTAGCAAAACTATTTCATCCTTTTTCCTTATAATTTATTTAAACTTCAGCTATTTAATTTGGTCCGACCCCGATTATCTGGGCTGTGGCTGTGGCAATATCAACGGCTTGTGGTGAAATTTCTCACTCGGAACTTTTTTATGAGACCATCAATAGATTATTCGAATCTTTTTTTCGGCGCTCGTGAACCGGCGGTTTCGGGCGTTCTCCTGGATAAGGGGGAAGCTCTTCAGGCTTGAGCGGGGTAAAGGCGGTGGAAAACTCGATGGAATCGAACATGTTCCTGGAAATTTTCGGATTCTTTAATTTCATGGCCATATCTAGGGCTTCGGCGGCAAATTCAAGGAACGGAATGTCCAGGGACTCGAAATACCTTTTGGGTATCGTGTGGTCAAAATTGCTCAGGTACTGGCGATACAGCTGAAGGGAACTGAATACGAATCCCGTATACTCCACGGCCATAACCAGGGTGCCGGCCTCACCGTTGATTTCGGCCATAACATGGGGGGCGATCATAACAAACATTCCCCCGTATCCTTCATTGTCCGCATCATCGGTCGTGCCTTCGATTTTTCGGATGATATTATCCTGCTTCTCTTTGTCCACGGGGCTGCCTTGGGCAAAGGACCATACATAGTCGACAAACTCCACCTGGAAATATTTTTTTAGGAAATATTCCGAATATAAACGCAATGCCCGTTCTATCACCGATATGCCCCAGGCCATGCGAAGCCGGACAGGAAGTTTCGAGGCATTCCCGAGGCACCGCATAAGCGCCGAGCCCTTTTCATGCAATTCGTTCATTGGATCTTTTTCTCCTCTATTCAAGGGGAGTGGCAAATGCATCTCCTAGGTTAGCATCATTATATGCAGCTTGGCATGTGGGGCAGACGTCTCGGGTTGCGCCGGTGGCAAGCAGGGTTTCGTTCTGAAACAGCGGCAGTTCCTGGTTGAGTCCTCTCAATGTATGGCGTTCGGCATCATTGACCCGGGTGGCATTACTGGTTCCTTCGGGGTGATAGGAGGTAGTGACGACCTCGTTCGGGTCCAGGCGGGCTGCATCGAGAATGGTCCGCTTTACCCTTGGCCTGCTGGTCCCCGCTTGGGAGACACGGACTTCGATGCTTCCGTCCCCGGTCAGCACCTCGGATACTGAAATTGCGTGATTTTTCTTCTCCCAGTCTGACATGACCCCCTTCACCCTTTCGGTCCTCTCCCGGACACGCTGCTGTGCATCGGCACAACCCGTCCTGTTACATGCCAGCCCCAGGGGATCGAACCAGTTCACAGGATTTGGAGCATACAGGAACTCGTTCAGGCCAGCAAGGGTACCTTGCGGGTCCGGCGAAAGAAAATTCCCGGTGGAAGGGTTGTAGTACCTCATCCTGTTGTAATGAAATCCCGTTTCGGTGTCGGCATACTGTCCCGGAAAGCGAAAGGGGAGAGAGAGGGCAGGGTCGGAATCTTCGATCAGGCTGCCCCAGTCGTCGTAGCTGCCCTTCCATGCAAGCCCCCCTTTATCGTCGATCAGTTCATGAGGAAGCCTTTGGTGGGAGTTGATCACGTGGTGGGTGCTACCGTCCTTGAACACCATGTACGGTTGTGAGTTCCAGACGAAGTACTCCCTGAAATCCTCTTCTTTCTCTTCGGCAATCAGGTCGTTGCCCGACCAGTAGAAGAGCGTGCGCTTTCCCCCGGATTCCTTGAAGATACGGCGATCCAGGGCATCGTATCCGAATGCGGTTTCACTCCCATCGGGGTGAAGAACCCCGATGAGCCGCGAAAGGGCGTCCCATACATATTCTGTTCTCTCTCCGTTCTGGATCGAGGCAACGACCCGGGCCTGTTCATCGTATTTGTATCGGACATTTCCGCTCTCCATGCACCTGTTTCCCGGCCCGTAGGAGAGGTGCTCCTCTTCTCCCCTGCGCGTGAGGTTTCCTGAAAGGTCGTAGCCATAGTCAATCTTCCCAAGCAGGGGACGTTCGGAGGATTTCAGCTGCTGAATTTCGTCGTAGCCATAGGTGGTGTCGCCCCTTATTCCGTCGGAAACATGAACGATATTGTCCCCCTGGTCATAGTCGAATTCACGCAGGCTCAGGATGTGGTGCACGGCTCCCGGCAGCTCCTTCGGGAAAAATTCCCGCTTCTTTTTGCCGGCATCCCTTTTCCAGTACGAGGGAGCACTGCAATTGAGGGCCCAATGGGGCTTATCCGTTTTTTCGACCCTCTGTTCGATGATCCTCTGGGAGGGATCATAGGCGAAGCGCTCCACGGCATGGGCCATCTCCCTTTCCTTCAGCAACCCGTTTTTATCATACTTCCACACTTCCGAGATACGGTCTCCGATGCCGATCACCCGCTGCCCCCTGCTGTCCCATCGAAAGGAGAGGGGACCGGTTTGCGATTTGCCGAATGCCTGCCCGATCAACTCCCTGTCGGCATCGTATCTGTACTCCATGCGCACCCCGTCCTGGATCTCCGCCGTCCTGTTGCCGCAGAGATCGTATTCGAAAGCAACGACGCTCTCTTTGCATGCGGCGGAGGTGAGCTGCTGAATGACGTCGAAGGTTCTTTCGAGAGTGGTGCCGTCGTCATACAGCTCCTTTATGCGATAGCCTGCGGCATCATATTCGTAACCGACACTGCTTCCCCCGGGAAGAATTCTCCTTGTGAGCTGCCCTGCGACATCATACTCATAGCTTTCGATCCTGTCGTCGAAGAAGCTCTTTTCAATGACATTGCCCGCCATGTCGTATGCGAAACCGCATACCCGTCCTTCCGGGTCATGGATCTGCCTGAGGCGTCCTTCGGAATCCCAGTTCCACTTTGTGGTCCGGCCCATTTGATCCGTGGTTTCAAGGAGTTCTCCGTAAGGGGAGTAATGGAAGCTCTTTTCGCCTCCGTAGTTGTCCTGGAACCGGAAAAGGTTTCCACGGCCGTCCCGGAGGAAATGGTAGACGGCTTCGTCCGGTTTGGTGACCTTTTTCACGCGCCCGCTGCTGTGCCATTCATAAAGGGTGCGATTGCCCCCGGCATCGATGGTCTCACATATGGTCAGGCGGGCGTTCAATCTGAAGCGCCGACTGCCGTAGCGGTTGGTTATCACCTGTTCCGTCCACCCGGCATCGCGCCGGATGGAGACGGCGTCACCGGAAGGCTTGACAATCCTTGTGAGAACCCCCTTGCCGGTTCGGCTGTAAAGGGTGGCGTTGCCCATGGCATTCCTCATGGAGACGAGTTTTCCATGGTCGTCATATTGAAACTGCGAAACAGCGCCGTCGGGGTCCGTTATTTTGATGGGCAGGTGAAACCCGTTATATTCCAGCAGGGTGACGGCTCCGGTGGGGGAGGTCTCCTCCACCCTGTCGCCCTCCCTATTGTAGGCGTAGCGATGCTGTCGTTTCAAAGGGTCCATCCGGGCAACAACCCGTCCGTAATCATCGAAAATAGTGGTGAATGTTGCGCCGTTGGCAAGGATGATGTTTTCTATGAGTCCTTGGTGGTTGTAAAAATAGGAGGTGACATAGCCGAAACTGTTGGTTACACGGGTTAGCTGTTCGAGGGGTGAGTATTCGAGCCCGACGCGCTTGTAGTCGTTGTCTCCACCGGTTTCGATGCAGCGCCCTTTGGCGTCGTATCTCATATGATAGGTCCCGCCGGTGCGATTGGTCTCAGAAACGAGTCTGTTCTCTTTATCGTAGGCATAGCACACCGGCTGTCCCGTGTCGTCCACGGCCGCGATCATTCGCCCCTGTCGGTCGTACTCGTATCGGACCACCTCTTCGGAGTGATCCGAAACAGGGGAATCGAGCAGAACACGGAAGAGCCGTCCCCTTTCGTCATACTCCATGGAGAGCTGTCTGCCTTCCAGGGTTTGGCGTGCCCCTACGGGGCGACCGTTCCCGTCATACTCCACATCGATACGGTTTCCCGAAAGATCTTCAAAGGCGGTCAGCCTCATGGGAATACCCGGGGGGGATGCCCGAAACAGGTATTTGATCACACTCTCACTGCCGGGATGCCAGTGGAGGAGTTCATATAGATCCCCGCGCAGCTTCAATTCGATACAGGAGGAGATGTCCCTTAAGAGTTCTCCGTTTCCTACGCTGTTTTCCGGGTCGTCGAGCCCGATCACGAGGCCGTCCTCGCCCTGAAAGCGGAAGCCGTCCAGATCAATAGTCAATGTAAGGTCAAAGGAGTGGGTCCACCCTGGCCCCATGACGGAGGGTTTCCCGCCGAGAAGGGCCGTGCTGTAAAAGGCCCGCCACACCAGTGAAATTGCTCCGGGAATTTCGATATCGTTCCTTGCCGTGAACAGTGTTCCGGTTACCACATCCACGGGATGTCCGACCTGTGCTTTTCCCTCATTCATATACGCTCCCATGGACGCAGCGTCCTCAGCAAGTCACAGTGCCGTCCTGTTGATTTCGAGATAAGATTATCGGGAGCAGGCCCCTGCGGCAGATCTTCCCCGCCTGCTCCTACGCGAACGCTTTGCACCTGCCAGTATCCTTCCCGCAATCTGCATCCCGCTTGGCATAGGGAAGCCACCGATCAATACATTGGGGTGACCTGTGGTAATAACCCCGGTTGGAGAACCGACTGCGGGGTCTTTTCCCATCAGCATGCCTACAGCCATTGCGGCGGCATCGGCAGCCATTTGGGCAGCAGCCATCCCGGCAGACAAAGCCTTCGCATCACCCATGGCCGCGGCACCCTCCGCCTCAGCCTGGTCAGCCTCCATGCTATCGGCAATTATGCCGGACACTTGAGCTGCTGTTCCGGCCACCATGACTACCATCATCGCTGCCTTTGCAGCCGCTACCAAAGCGGCTATGGCCCCGCGCGCCAACCATGACTTGGGCGGCCAACAATGCATGGTAACATCCAATGTCCGCGCTGCGCGCATGCCGCCAATAAAAACCTTTGATGAACCCGTAAAAATCTCAAACGACGGGAATATGCCAACGCAGGTAGGATTAAAGCCCATATCGCCAACGCGGGCGGCGGGCATCCCATTAATCAAAACCTGAACACAGCAACCCAACGTAATTGGTCCAATCACAGGGAGGGGCACTGGAGGAGCCGGCGGGATCAAGCTCGGTGGATGGCTATGACCATGAGGAAGCCCGATTGACAACATGCCTGTTGTTGCCGCGGGAAAAGAGGGCAAAGCCTGCGCAATGGCATTGGTCGATGTTGCGATGGCAAGGTTCGCCCCTTCAATCGGGCTGAAAGCCGTCTGCATAACCCCCCCGATTCCCTGTTGTAAAGTGCGAGCCGGATTCGAAGGACGCCCAGGCATAATCGGGGGCGCCTTAGCCACTCTAAACGCTTGTTGTATCATTCGCCACTTTCCCCCTTTGAAAGTAGGGCAACCTCGCGCTTAACCCTTGCAAGTCGGTCATGTTGATCTATATGTTTTAAGGTATTGCTCAGATGTTCTAAATTTCGGTTAAGGTGTTCATTTCTTTTAAACTCATGAGATAGTCTCGTTGCTTCCTCAAAACTGTCTGCAGCGCGATCAAATGCCTTCTGTTTCTCCTGACTCAAACCTCGCCATTCCATTGAAAGAATTTTGGCTTCCGGATCGTGTGTCTGCAATCCAAGCTGTTGAGCTCCATCAAAGAATACCTCTGCTTGTGAATATTGCTTAAGTTGATAATAAACATGTCCCAGATTTCGGGATAAACTGAACAGAATAATTGGGGATTTACTCTCCGCCGCAGGAACTAGTGCTCTTTCATACCAGTCCTGCGCCATATCAAACTTGCCTACGCGGTTATACGTATCACCAATACCATTCAAGACAAAAGCCTGCATAGTGGAATTTTGGGTCTCCTGATAATAGGCTAACAGCTCAGTATATTTAGTTATTGCATCTTCATAACGACAGTGAGCATAATCTATACAGGCGAGTTGTAACAGGGATTGAGCTCGCTGCTCACTTGATACGCCAGGGTCCTTGGCTTCCTCGCGGAGGCTGGCGATCATAGCATCGGTGGACAAATCCAGGTGCTTTACCTCCACGAAAGGGGCCTTGCAGATTTTGGATGACAGCATAGGTGAATTACTATCCTCCCGCAGAACAATTCGCATACCTCGAAACCATGGAATAAGTCCATTCGTCGGTATGATCTGCTGCATTAACTGCCCATAACCGGAAGGGTCATTGATGATAAGTGGAAGTAAAGCACATACCAGTCTCTGTCCCTTTCCTGGGGGTATAAGTGAACGAGCAAAACATAGCGCTTCGCGAAGGCGCAACGCTGCTGGCTGTTGTTCGTCAAGACATATCATGGGAAAGGATGGAACATTTTTCATTTCACCAGATAAACCCAGTTCTTCACGAGCAGCTTCATAACTCATCTTTACTCGTTCTACAACTAAGAAGGTGAATTTGTCTGGGCTCTCAAAATCGTGCGGGAACAAAAGAAACACATCAGGAGAACCAGCGTTTTCTATGCTCTCCAGTATCTTGACTACGTATGCGATTTGCTCCCCTGGCAACGTCAAAATAAGGATCCCTTTGTCACGCTGCTCGAGGAAATCCTCAATATTTTTTTGGACCTTTTCAAAAAGCTTTTGCATGCTATCAATCTTAGTTGATTTTAACCAATGCGCCGCTGATCTCGTGAGCGCCAACTGCCGTAGAATTGATTTTTGGCCCGGAGATATATACGCCATCAGGTTTAATCGTAACGCTGCTTGGACCAACACCTATGACTATTTCCTGTTTACCCGAAACTGTGATCTTAGAACCACTAATTGTAATCTTGTCATTTCCAATGTGCACATCCGGGCTCGAAATCGTAGCTTTGGATTTTCCGGCGGCCCCGAAATTAGGGTCACCGGAAATGCTTACTCCCTCAC
>JAIORF010000099.1 GCA_021108295.1 bacterium
TGAAAGAAAAATAAAAATTCAGGCTCAATATTTTTTATATCAACAACTTTAGATATTAAAAATACTTTGGCATATAAAATCAAAAAATTTCTGAGCTGTTCATTGGAAAGTGTAGCTTTATCGAATAAATTGTAATTTTTTTTATTAATTTGACTGAGAAATCCAAAATGATTGAGTGTTGCAAGAAATGACCTGAGAGATCGTTTAACAACATCACGATCACCATATTCTTGAACCAGTTTTTTTGACAGTAATGCAACAGATAATCTGTTTGAGCTATCCACACAAATATCAATTTTTTTAATTACAAATCTCGTAACCTCATAATCCATAAGGATTTTCCAGAAAAATAATAGCTTTAATTCTTCTAAAGACTTATTTTTAGACCATTCAATAAAAATATTTGATTGGATTTGCCCCCGCCCTTCCTGAAGTGAATAGATAAAACTTCTAAAAATTATTGTACGGACTTTCCGTTTGCCTTCTTTGCCTATTAGCTCTTTGACGATATCTTCAAACAGCTTATTATATATTGAGGGCTTTGTTCCCACTTCTATCATTTTTAATGTTTCATATATCCAGGATGGTCTTAATGGCCTGTCTAATCCAATCAATTTAATATCTCCACAAATGGAACGATCAGTTCATCAAGGGTTATGCCTCCATGAGAAATCTTTGTTTCTTTTTTAGATGCAAACATGGTTCTGCCTTTTGCCAACAATGCTATCTTGTCAGTTATAAAAGGGATCTCGTATTGATTGGCATCATAAGAATTTGCCAACTCAGATTTGCTCATCAAAGTTGCCCGTTTACATGACTGTTCAATTAAATATTTGTCAATCTTTTGGCCATTCCCTTGAGCAACAACACTTCCATGATCTGAACAAAAGAATATCGAATAACCGAGCTTTTTCAATAATAGCAACTCATCCTTTATTCGTGATTTTTCAAGGTAGCTTAATACGTTTTTAAAATAGATGGTTTTTGTTTGTTCTCCAGGTGGTAATTTTGTGTCATGGGCAAGTTCATCAAAAAAATTATAAATCACTGAAACAATATCAACGCCAAGGACACTATTTTCATTCTTAATTTCTCCCTCACGATAAAATCTGCAAAATCTGTTTTTAAAATAATCATTAAATTGTTTTTCCTCATTTATTGAACCCAAGAAATAAACAGATTCATATGTGCCATAATAGATGGCGCTTCTTGAAATTGATGTCACTGTGGGAATTAAAGCAAACAAATATTTCTCGGAAAAATTGAATCCCAAAGCTGACAAGTATTTTTCAAGTAACTTCCATTCCGCCACACCCATTCCGTCAAAACAAATCAGAGCTATCTTTGATTTATTTTTTTGCTTAATATGTGACCGGATTTTATCAACAGTTTTTAAATTATTTGAAAACTCATGAAATGAATGTTTTAAACAACCATTAAGAACAGCATTTTCAGTTTTTTCATCAATGGTTTTCAACAACATATCATCAGGATCAATTTTTATTTCATAACAGAGATAAACATATTCACCCAACAATTTGCCCATTTCAAGAATTTCATCATAATTAATAGTAGATTGCGATAGAGTAAAAATTTTATCTTTTAGGTTTGCACAAACTATCTGATTCTGATGTCTTTTAGAAGCAATTAGTTCATTTTGGATATTTGTTTCTGTGATCAGGTTGGTTTTGCCTGAATCATTATAGAAACAAAGTAAAGAAATCAAATCGTTTGTATTAAGGGATTGAGCTAACGGATACTCAATATCAATGGACATTAGGCCATAATCATAAACAATAACATCAATTTTATTTGATAAGCTGGTCGGCAATTCCCTGTATAAAGATAAAAGAATCCCAAAATTATTAAAACCAGCCATAACAAGGATTTCCTGAAGTGAGTTTGAAATTACAAAATTAATTTCTTTTGTTTCCAAATATTCAAGAAAACTTTCGTGCAGAAGAACGCCTGTTTTATCAAGGATGATTCTCTTCTGATTTTTTCTGATTTTTAATCTGTTATAAACTGTACGTTGCCAAGACAATTAAACAAACTCCACATAAGCAACCTGATGTATGTCCAATTTAGGAACAATATTTCTTCTCATCTGAAACTTTGCCGCTGCCTGCATTTTTTCTTTATCCAGGGATTTTAGTTTGGATTTTCTAATGTTTTCGACCCGAATATTTTCAATGGCATTTTTCTTAAATTGAAAATATTCGCCGGTCTTGTTTTCATATTTATTAATTTCTTCGAGCCATGTCAGTTTTGTAGCAGCAAAAATATCATTTGCTTTTTCTTTTACTGCATTTAAAGCTGCATCAGCAAAAGCCTTGATTTTTTTATCAAATGAAAAGTTTTGAATAATCACTGCGTTCTCAAGAATATTATTTTCCAGATAGTTGCTAATCCTGTTGTTACAAAAGTCCTCATTTTCCATGAAAATATTAACAGTCGCTGCCTTTTCTCTATCAACATTATTACAGATGATTAATTTATAGATAAACCATAATCCAGACACCCCTGAAAACTTATTTAAGTTTAACCGTAAAGCAGATACCGTTCCGTAAGAAGTTGATTTATCAAGCTCTTTAGAAATTTTTGATACAACAGGGTGCTCAATATTGATAAATTCAATTTTTTCGGTTTTATAAGATGCAACATTATCAAATGTAACATTCCGGTATATTTTTGGACCGATATTTTGTTCAGGAAAAGGGTTGTTAAAAAAACAAAGATGTTTCTCTTCTTTGTACCAGCTCACATCAATATGCTTGTTCGCAAGATAATTTATCACAAGATTTTTGATTATATGGTTTACTTCCGTATTGAGAAGCTGTTTTGCGTCTTCACTAAAAGTGGAAAAAGAAATCAGAAGATCATCTTTTTCTAAAACCTGTTTCGCCCGATTATAAATCTGATCAGCAATATCATTGAGTACTTCATTTTCAGCATTTTTTATCTGAATTGCATCAATGTAAATTTTATCAAATGAGAATTCCTCCTGCAGCAAAGTGAGTACATCCGTATATTTGTCTTCGCCAAATTGTTGTTTGATTTTTTCAAGTTTTACTTCAAGAATTTTTCTTACTCTGTCCTCAACAGTATCTGTCAGGTGAAAATTAAAAATAAGACAATTATTATTTTGACCGATCCTGTCAATACGCCCGATTCTCTGTTCTAAACGTGAAGGATTCCATGGCAGGTCATAGTTAATGATACAGTAACAAAATTGCAGGTTTATTCCTTCACCACCAGCATCCGTGGAAACCATGAACTGATTTTTGTTACGGAACAGTTCAACCTGATCAACTCTTTCTTCACGTGACAATGACCCATTAATATATGAACATTCCTCATAACCAAATCTTTTTAAAAATTCGATAATAGCACTTTGAGTGGCTCTAAACTCTGTAAATATAATAAATTTAATATCAAATTTTTGTTCACGCTTTTTAATTTCTTCGATGACTTCAATCAGTTTTTTGAACTTAATATCGCCATATACTGAAGCAATTTTTTGGGCAAGTTGAATACATTTATCAACAAATGATTTTTCTGCATTGAGGTCTTCTTTATTTTCAGCAATTTTTTGATAAAGAATATTTTCATGCTGAATATCATCTAAATCAAAAATATATTCTTCAGATTCTTTTATTTCTTTTATGCCCTCTTCAAGAAAAGTCTTACGGCGCTTCATGGTTTGAAGAATGGCAAAACTGCTTGATGTCAATATCCGCTGGTAGAGAATCATAAGCAGAATCATAAATTGGTTATTTGTGCGTTTTGCCAGATTGTAATACATACTGGTATATTCCGTGACATGCCCATAAAGTTCAAGCTCATCGTAATTTTCTTCTTCAGTTCTGTTAATTTCTATAAGCGAGGTAATGCGGTGTTTAAAAATCCGGTTGCCTTTAAAATCAACAACAGCTCGCTTCTTATTGCGCACACTGACTTCCTGAACCAGGGCTGACGAAAGATTTTTTTTGTCTGCAAATAAGACAGGATCAATCAATCTTAACAAATTGATGAACATATCTTCATTACCTTGATGGGGAGTAGCAGTTAAAAGCAAGAATACCGGAATCGAATTACTCAGCTGTTGACCAAGTTTAAAACGTGCGGTCTCAGACCCGTCACCATGCTTGCTTAATTTATGTGCTTCATCAAAAATAACCATATCAAATCCGGCTGAAGCAATATCTTCAAACATATACTGGTTATGCCATTCGCGACGAGACACTTCTTGGGGGTCAAGAAATTTATGAATTTTCTGAGGCTTAATTAAGTCCATTGAAACAATCACTTTGTCATGAAGTTTCCAGACATTGGTTTCTTTACCATAACTTTGTTTTAAGGTACGGATATATTCCTTGTTATATATGACAAATTGCTCATTAAACTTTGATAAAAGCTCTTCATGCCATTGCAGCAAAAGGCCGGATGGAGCAATGATCAGCGCCTTTTTAACCATATTCCGCATCTTATATTCCTGGTAAAGAAGAATGGCTTCAATGGTTTTTCCAAGTCCAACTTCATCAGCAATAAGACTTCTTGGCTGGAAACGATTCATAACAAAATGAACCGCAAGAAGTTGATGTGGAAGCGGTTGAATTTTATAATTTGCGGAAGTAATTATTTTATTTTCAGAGAGGTTTGTATAAAGGCGCAACGCCATATTCCTGGCAAGAAAAGCGGAAGGATCATCAATGCTTGAATTTTGAAGCCGGGTAAGTAAATTGTCTTCAGAAATAACATCGCCCTTTGAAGTGGATATTTTTTCTCCATCCTGGAAAAGAAGCTCAACATAGGTTTCGCCAAATAAATCGGTAAATCCAAGTATGGTGCCGATACCCTTATCTGAATAGAGCCTGCTTGATGCTTTGTCGCCAATTTTCATGTTTATTTTATCTAAGGAGTTTAATTAGTACCTGAACTAAAACCACTGCCACGTGATTTATTGGCTTTCGCTCACTGAAACCATATTTTGGTAATTGCTTGATATTCGTAGGTTGGGTTGAGGTACGAAACCCAACATAACTGATTACGATCAACCCAACCTACCAATAATTCACGAAAATCTGTGTAATCTGTGTAATCTGCGGATTAAAAACCTTCAACTTTAAGTTCTGCAACATCTATAAATTCGGAAATTTCAGAATCATTTTCAATAATTTTTCTGTCAAGACGCTTGCCGAAGACAAGAATATCTTGAAAGCGATTGTTTTTGTAGCACTGTTCAAACCCGTAAATAACCGACTGTTTTCGACATTCTTTTATTTTCTTCTTTGATCCTTTTGCTTCCAAAAGCAATACATCAAACTCTCTTTGCAATTCCCGCTCACGTTTTTGGGTTACAGACATTTTTTCGTCTTCTGTTTGTGGACGCCGATATTTTTCGTTTTCGAGCATGAAGTTTTTATCAAGAAGTTCTTTTAAGTCTGGGACCTTGTCACCAGCAATATTTGATACTTTTTGATATTGGGGACTAACCTCTTGAAAGGTTTTGGGGTCAACAAGGAAAGTGTTGAGCCAAATAATGGCTGTTTTTTCACAATCTATAAACATCATCATTTGACCGCTTTTGAGATCCTCAATTCTTTCCAGTTTCATTTTTTGTTTATATTCGCGATAACTCTTAAGTTGATCTTTATTAAACCAATATCCATCTTCTTCAACAAAATTAGCTCTGAGCATTTTGTAAAATGTACTGGCATCATATTTAATGACATAACTGCGCTGAACGTAATATGTAAGCAATTTCGAATAAAGCATCTGTTCACAACGTTCAATTGTTGGCTCTGCTTTTAAATGCGATAAATGCATCTTGATGAATTCTCCTTCAAGGTCTTCACCAGCCATTGATAAAAACTGATGTTCAAAAGATTGCTTTGGTTTATATGCTGAAATAACAAGATCTTTAGAGACAGCGCCTTTTGTTGTCATTTGATTTTTTGTACCTTGCTTTTTGTCAAGGATAGCAACTTGAGTAATTATAAAGCCTGCTTTTAGAAGTGTATCTTGTATTATATTCCACACTTCTGACTTTGAGTTGTGAAATTCTATAGTAATCCAACGATTAGGTTTTAATATTCTATAAAACTCACAAAAAGCTTCTTTCATAAGGCATTTGTATGAATTATAATTTTTATTTTGAAATGAACTTATAATAGCTTCTTTTTTATTATTGGTATAAACTCCCAACCAATCTTCCCAAAGAAAATTTAGTTCAGAGTACATCAAGTTATCACCAAAAGGTGGATCAATAAAAACATAATCTACAGAATTGTTAGGAAGATATAATTTTGTGGCTGAACACACCTGTGTTAAAATTTTAGATGAGTTTTTATTATGCTTCGAAGCAAACATTTTTGATATATCTCTGACTTTTCCACGGGCTAAAGTAAAAATATTCCTTTCAGCAAATAAACTTGGAATATACAATGAGTTCGGTTGTGCACCTGCCAAATTAATTTTTCCACTTTTAAATCCAATATTATGTAGCTTGCTTCCCGTCTTAACGGAAAAGGATGTAATCAAAAAAAGCATTTGGTGTTTATATTTCGATTTAAAAGCAGCGTGAAATAAATGACTTAATACTATTAAATTTCTTTTTGTGTAAAAATGGTGGGTATGAGTAACACCGAAATGGACCCCTGCCCTCCACATGTCTCCCCACTTTCCATCATTAAACATCATAGGGCTATTGCAGCTTTTATAAGGCAATTCATATTCATCAACTTCAAATAGAAGATTCTGATCAAATTGATCAGAAATTTTGAAATATGTTTTCCCTTTGTATTTGTAATTAATGAAAGCTGGAATTTGTTTTTTTTGTTTAATTTCCTTTGCAATTAAGTTGTCAGAATAAAGTGTTTCAACAGTCTTTGAACCTTTTTTTGAAATATTTGCTTCACACCCCGGACAGTTATATTCTGGATAAAAGACTTCTCCATCAAACGCTTCGTTCCAAAAGGAGTACTCAGTCTGACAATAGGGGCAAATTAAGATATCACTCCATATTATATAATTAAAATTGCACAATTCATTTTTTTTATTATTATGATTTGTTTTGTATATCCAACTTCAGACTTTTCCAGGGTGCCATCGACACCACAAAGATAGGGTCATTTCAGGACCA
>JAIORF010000060.1 GCA_021108295.1 bacterium
CGCATTCTCGGCTTCGAAAACACAAAGGGCCAGACCTTCAAGCGCCGGTATACCCTTCGTGCCAGCATCCATGTGATGATCACGCCCAGCACGTTGCAACCAACCACAATTAACGTCAGTCCGAGAAGTCCCAGCCCAGCGTTGAGAACCAGAACAGTCCCGGCCGTTTGAATCGCCAGCATGATCAGGTCAACGGCATTGCTCAAATCAAACCGGTCGTGAGCAATCAAGACGCTGGAGAGAACCGACCGGAGGGCCGTGAGCCACATGTTCATGGCCAGTATTGGAAGCAGAAGCCTGACCAGCGCGTGGTATTCGACGGGAACAGACGAAAAAGCGCTTGGGAATATCCAGCCCAAAGCCACGCCAACTGCTACAATCAGGATGCCGAATGCAGAGAAAAACGCAAGGCTTGTACGAATCGTCTCATCAACGCTCTTGTGATCTTCTTTGCCAATGTACAGTGTAACATGCCTGCCGGTGCTGGCCCGAACGCCCAGATCAAGGATCCCCATGTAGCCGGTCAGAACCGACAGGAGACTCCAAATACCGTACTGTACATTGCCCAACGTGTGAATCACGAAGGGGGAAAGAAAAAACAGCACAATCATGCTAGCCCCATGGCCAATCCAGTTGGCGGCAAGATTCCGAGCATACACACGGGCGTTGCTCATTAGCGGTGCTCCGTTAAGGCGTTAGTCCCCTTGCTGTCACTAACCTCTGCATAATGGCGAATAGCTGCCCCTCCTGACGCTTCCATACCCTGGGTATAAGTTTTTTTTAACTCCGAGTTTGCCCACTTGAACAGGAGAGACGGTCCTGCAAAGCGATCCCACAACCGCCGTCCCTTTTTCAAACCAAAACGGCAGGCAATGTTTTTGTAGAATAAGCTATCGGCATAAGACAAGCAACGGACCAACCTGATAACCCATGCAGGAGGCGCAGGCTGTCTCTGTTCATCAAGGTAGCGCCTAAAACTGGTATTTGCATTTGCAGAATATGGCCACAAAAACGGCGATTCATGAGATACATTTTTCTTCAGCATACCGAAAAATTTTCTTGGAATCCCAGCCTGCTCAATAATCCGTCTAGCTATTGGCTTGTCATAGTCTTTGTTGGTGTACCAAGGATGCATACTTGGAGAAAGAGTAATTGCCTTCAATTCGTGTGAGTGTCTGATGCCCCAGAAAGGCATGACGCACTGAAAAACACCACGATGTAGCCGATACTCTGTAAACCCCAGCGAGGCTGTGTCTCGACGTACGAAGGGATCTGGATGATCATGATCAACCCGATCCCACATCTTTTCACCGTGGCAACCTGTAAAAAACAGGCAAAGTGGCTCAGGATAGTCAAATAACGTCCAATTAAGGATACCTGCACGGCCTTCTGCAGCCCATACTGCCTCTTCCAGAGGATAGTACGCTGCGGTACGAGGATACTCCGTGCAGCTCATGCCAAGTTGTTCAGCTACTGGAGCGCCGGAATCCGATCCTCGCCAGAAGCTGGTAGATTTGCGGATCGTTGCCGTTTGTTTACAACCAGCCAACCGAGAAATTGTGGCTGTAGCACACGAATCATACCCGCTGGAGATGCTGGAGAACGGAGTTATCTTGTTAGTTCGCTCGGGGGCTCCGCAGTTGGCTCCAAGTTTTGCCGCGGTATCGGTCAGATACTGGTAGTAGTCCTCGAAGCTTTTGAAAGACGGCGCGCTGTCGGGCTTTGCTATTTCTTTAAGTACACACTGGTCAAGAACAAGGTTATTATAGTAAGTACTATCAACATCTACAGTTTTTGTAGGTATTGTTCGCACTCGTTCACTCAGTCCCCCACGAGCAATTGTCATCACGTCCTGCGAGTAGCGATCATAGTCCGTGCGCAAGTCCAACTCAGCCAGTGCGAGCAGAGCCGGCAGTGAGTTTGCAACAAATAAGGTCTTATTGTTTCGACAGTGCCACAACCGGTCAAATACCGTGCCTGACGACACAAACGTAACGTGGTCTCCTCGACAACGGATACCCGTACCAAATACCAGATCAGTTTGGTCGAAGTTTCCTGCTGCAAAATCTCCAGCCCACACGGCCTCAACGATCCATTGATCCGCAGTCTCGACCATGGGACCATGGCAGATGTTCAGCGTGTCGCTGCCATCTTTTATCATGACAACCCAAGCCAGCTTAGGCCAACTTTCAATCCGTTTTCCTACCAGTCTCATAAGCCCTCTCCGATTCCCTCAGAACACGAGATTTCTTGTACAAAAACGATAGCCATTCCTTGCTCCCCCCCCCATCACACTTGCTGTTTGAATGGCGCCAAGCACCACAACACAACCGTTTTTCGCATAGCTTCACTTCTTATTGGTATGGATCAATCCGCCTTAAGCTTACAAACCTTGGCGCAATCGACCATTACATCTGTGGCAAAGCTGTTGCCATACGGGTCCATGACCTCCACCTTCCATGTGCGATCACACGCTTCCTGTAGATTGCCCAGCTTTGCATACGGCCTTGCCCCAAAGGTCTGGCACAATGCCTCACTGCCTTCTTCACAAATTGCTCGAAGTTGCCCTGTTACTGGTGAATCAGGTGTACTCCCGAGGTCTACCCTAAGCCACACCTCTTGCTCTCTGTTTTGTCCAGTTTTGATCCAAACTTGAACATCACGGTTACTGTCAAATTTTGGAGACACTTTGTTTCTAACTTCAGATAGAGGCCAATGATACAAAGGATCTCCCACGAATGTCGAAATCCATCCTAAGTGAACCTGGTTCATCAAAAGGACTTCCCCCATGGTTCTACCTTTGAGAAGAAACGGGTAGAGAATCTCATCATCCCACCAGCTTTTGTTGTGAATGTGAGGAGCCCCCCGATAGGCGCGTGCAGCGCCGGCAGTCGCAGTAACGCCCATGGCCAAATCTCGCACCATCTCCTTGTTATTCCAGCTATTGTGGGAAATGACAGTTCCTCCAACACCACCAGGCAGATAAACCGGAGTGCGGTTCAGAAATCCCTTGCCCGGGGAGAGACGAAGAAATTCAAGCCGGTTGCGGGCTGCGCCGCCGTAATAAAGATGACGAAACCCTTTTTCCCAGAGCCAGCTTCCGGTTTGAGTCCAATCCAGCTTGCCGACACGATCTACTGTTTTTGTATATTCCACTCCATTGATTTGCCCCATAACTCTACTGCCATATTTAGAAGCGTACACAGCCCTGTCGATCAGGCCGCGTGCCTCTAGTGGGGTTGGCGCGTCAATACGCATCACGAAGTACAAGTGCTTTCCTGGAAAACGTTTCCGATTTTCTGAGTTGAAAGTAATCGGCTCGGACAGTTTGTCAAGATGACTTTTTTCCTTCTCATACACCAAAGGGTGCATAAACGGATTGGCCTGTTTTCCGTAAAGCGGCCAAGTCTGAGGCGCACGAAAATAATACGCTGCAAATGGTTCTTTGTTGTGAAATCTGTGTGGTCTGGGTGTGAATCCCATAACAGATTCCACATCGTAATACATGATCTGAAGCCGTTGTTCCAGGCTAATAATCGTACCGTAATTTGGCAAACTTTCAGTGATTCCACGTGCAATGCCGTAGGTCGCCACGGTGGTTCTCGGCAAGCCATAGCACACCACGATAAAGAGAATATGATTTTTGAGCAGAGTGCTGTCCGGCATGGAGTTTTTCGGATCTTCCAAAAACCTTTTGACCTGGTTCTCAACATCTTCAAGATATAACTGGTCATCGCGGTTTTTGTCCGGTCCGGTGTGGCTGCAAGTGACGTCCAGAAAGTCCTGATACTCGGCTTTCCACTGGTGCATCTTGTCCATACCGTCTTTGCAGGCAGCACTTGCAATAAATGAACCCGTCAGGAATCTGCGGGCGTTCGCACGCACGTTCCACTTGCCCTCCTCCTGAACGCCAACCTTGTTTCCGTGTTGGCTCCTCCCGCCCTCGACCAACGTCACTGAGTTTCCTCTCTTTGATTTGAGCTGAACCCGAAAGGTCTCAAAATGCCAGTTGCTTTTACCTTTCGGCAAAGTAAACTCCAGCGCCCGGCTGTCCCGCTTTTCCCCAGCAGAGCCAAAGATTTTTCCCTTGCGCCAGAGTACGACGCCGGCCATGTTATCTTTGCTTCTCTCCACAAGGTGGTTGCCGTTCAGGTGGCTTTCACCAAAATGTCTGGCAGCATGGACACACTTGAGGCCAAGAATGTATGGTTTTTCGCCTGTTTTCTGATTGGTATGCATGTACACGTAGTGTTCAGCAATTTCCCTGGAATCCTGCCCCGGATCGGTGAGTGGCGCGTCTTCTGTCCAGTCAGCATTGTAAAGCACAAGAACCTGGGAAGGAGTAACTGCGCACTTTCCTTCTAAAGGATAGAGACCAGAAGCGACTATAACACTTATAAACAACAGAAACTTCCGCAAACGGAAAGTTACCATATTTTTCGTTTCAGTGCATTGCACAAAAAAATCCCCAAAATCTCTATTTGCCAAAGAGAGGAATCTGTAAAAATTCCCCCATATTAAGAGCCTATTTCAGTAGGATATGTACGCATGTTGCTTTGGCATATACGTCTTGATAAACAAAGGTCGTTTTTTTCCATGTATGGTGTTTACGTACCCAAGTCATTCCTCGTTCTTCTATGCTGTGACGTCGGGAGTTATCGGCTAAAAGATTTTCAAGCGCTTTGGCAAGGGCTTTTGAATCGCCCGGTGGAAAGAGAACTCCTGTCTCGTTATGCCGGATCAATTCCCGGTGTCCGCCGACACCGCTTGCAACTAAAGCTTTGCCCATGGCCATTGCCTCCAGTGGTTTGAGCGGTGTGACCAGTTCTGTGAGCCGCACGGAATATCTGGGATAGGCCAAGATGTCCACCATGGCATATACTCCCGAAATGCGATCATGGGGAATACGGCCCGGCATGACAACCTTTTCCTCAAGATGCAACCTCTCTACTTGCACCTTGAGTTCATCCTCCATCTCGCCTCCTCCAACCAGCAATAGCGTTATGCCAGACATGGTCGCGGTCAGACGTGCAAAGGCTTCAATCAGGAGATCCAACCCCTCATAGCGGTAAAAGGAACCGATGAAACCGATAACTTTTTTTCCTTCTATCTTCCACTTATTTTTGTACTCTGTATCAGGTTCACAAGGTCTAAAATCATCCGGATTTATGCCATTAAAAACAGGAGTAATTTTTTGTGAAGAAATTCCTCTTTTTACAAGATCGTTTCTTAGACCATTGCAAATAACTACAACTTGATCAGCTCTTTTGCAAACCCAGGTCTCGGTATATCTTACCAGCTTGTATTTCCAGGAGTCCTGGGCATACGTGCCTTGATCGACTCCAGCATCTTCCCAGAAAGCACGAATTTCATAAACAACAGGAATTCCAAGCTTATGCCCAACCCAAAGGGCGGGGATGGCGGTGAGTATTGGTGAATGTGCGTGCAGGATGTCCGGCTTTTCAAGCTCAGCTACTTCCTGAATGCGGTTGGCAAGTGCGGTCATGAGCCGAAGTTCTGCTTCAAAGGAAATACCATTGTGAGAGATTGCACCTGTCCGATAGTAATAAAACTCGTTGATTTGTTCCTGCTTTGCCCAACGCCCTTTCCAGCTTTCCTCATGTTTGGAGGACGTGACAATTACCGGCTGCCAGCCTCTATCGCGTTGAGCCTGAAAGATATTCTGGCTACGAAAGCTATAACCGTCGTGCACTGGAAGGCTGTGATCCAGTATGTGGAGAATTTTTAGACTCATATGCCATTGCTCCGCTCTAATCGCAAGAAAATGATAATGCCTATAGTGATACCCAGAAAGTTAGAGGGATATTATTCTTCAAAATTAGAATTGCTGGTAGTTTATAGCGAATTACAATTTGCAATGTGACTTTAAATTTTCCTTCTTGCGTATTTGAGGCCGACTGAGAACGTATTTATGTTTCTTGAAATAGTATAATAATCCCTTGATATGATTTATTGCTGCTTGATTTATTTTCAGCCCTCTTGATATTTCCTGTGCATGGTGAATGGCGGAGACTTTGCTGTTATATACAATTTTGTAGCCTGCCAACCAGATACGCAGGCAATAATCAACATCCTCCGGGGCATAGAAAATATTTTCGTCAAGCAGCCCCACCTTCTTCAGTACTTCCTTCTTCAATACCCATAGCGCAGAAATTGCATAGTCGATTTCGGTTAAGCCTGATGGCTGGTTGAAAGTTTGTCCTTTTTTTTCGATCCATTTAAGGAAAAAATACCGAAAGATTTTGGTGAACAAGGTTGGAAAAACGTCGGTTGATTTTTGAAGAGAGCCATCAGCATAAAGTAGTTTAGGGACAACGAGTCCGATTTTTTTGTCATAGAACGTGTCTAATAATCGCCTGATTGTTCCTTGTTGCCAAATCTCAACATCAGAATCCATTACAATAATATAATCACCTTTTGCTTTTTCTAATGCAAGATTGCGGGAGTAAGTGGTACCGGTGTTAGTACTTAAATATATCGCAACAATGTTACCGGGATATTGAACCTCAAATGATTTAATTATTGAAACCGTGTTATCGGATGATCCATTGTCTACAATGAAAACTTCATAAAAAAAACGGTCGGAGCAGAGAGCAAAGAAGAGAGAGTCGAGACATCTACTAAGATGTTTTTCAGAGTTCCAAGTTAAAATGATGACGGATATATCCATGAGCACCCACAACCTAACAAGAAGTCAATTATAATCCAAACCGAATCAGCAAATAAATCCAAAGCTATCAATTTCTTTTATCTGTATACCCTTTTTATG
>JAIORF010000125.1 GCA_021108295.1 bacterium
GAATCTACGGCAAATTCGGGCGAGAATTCTACCAAGTTATTTTTTACCGAGCCCTTAATGATCACTTCTAAAAAGCACAGAGTTACCCCCCAACCCCAATGCTCGCAATCCGCGGCCAGCTTCTGAGACAATGATAAAGTTTAAATACTCATAATTAAGAATTTATCAAGGTCATCAAAAATTTACATTTCCCTATCCAAACGTTTTTTCGTTCTTCATAGAGTGTATCTATTTCTTTCAAATAATTATTATATTGATCTATCATCAAAGTTATACCTTTCTTAATCGAATCTTCATTGTTTTCAACGAAGACAGTACCTTTGTTGTATATTTCTCGAAGAACTCTCCAATTTGATAATATCATTGGTTTTTTGACTGATAATGATTCATATGCTCCCTGTTGCATTGTATTGTCTTTATCAACAAGAACCATAATAGAATGACAATCGTGTAATAGATCGAAGTATTCCTGGTCTGGTAAGAATCCAGTAAAGAATACATTTTTAGGCTTCTTATCTCTCAATTCTTTTTTGCATTGCATAAAGTTTCCAGTCACATAAAAAGTAACATTCGATAATTGATTCGCTGCTGCAAGAATTTCTTCAATAGGTTCATCTGGTGCAAAAGAACTTATTACTATTATATTAAACTTTTCACTCATTGATATTTTTCTTTTTAGGTCACTTTTTGGAATATCAACAACAAGGTCACTTAAAATAAACGTTTTAGCGCCCCAGTTTTGATAAATCTTCTCATATATGTTATTCGTAATAATACTGATTTTAGCTTTACGCGAAAGATATTTATGAAGAAATTTAACAAAATCCCATTTCGGTTCAAAAGCTCCAGTGTGAGAATCAATAATGTAGTCCGCTTTATATGTTCCACAAAATATAGCAATTGTAGCCGTTGCAAAAATAGGAGGATTGGTTACAAATATTGTTTTTGGTTTTTCTTTCAGGAGTATTAAAAGTGTCTTTATGAATTGAAATGCATATCTAAGAAGAGCATTCCATTTATTTCTATATTTCAAGGAATGTACAAAAAAACATTTAGCTCCTATTGAAGAAGCGATGGCCTCATTTCTTTTGTCATATGGGAACCATTTAATAAATAATATCTTCTTTTTATTCATAAAGTCTCCAAATGATTTACAATTCTGGAGTTTTTTAACCATTTGAAAAAATATTGCACTTGATACAACCAATCATAGCTCCCCTCAAGTTTTGCTTTGAATAACTTTCAGACAACCATAAACGATACAATTGGCCACATAACATGTTGAATATATTATCCAATTCGATGTTAACATTTCTCATAAGAAGGTGTGCAATCTAAAGCAGCCTAAAAATATAAGATATTGATATTATTGAGCTATATTTTTCAAATTATGGTAAATTGGCCAGAAAGAAGCATGAACTCACCTGAGAAAAACCGCCTAAATCTATGGATCTCTGAACTTTATGTCGTCTTTAGAATTGATGGGTAATCGTTTCATAAAGTAGAGTTCATCATCCTTTGATGTTAAGCCAATTCTTGTGCTGACACCATAAGAATAATTCAATTTAGAAAGGAGATCTTTTAAGTAGTTTATAAAATCTCTGCTTTCCTCTGAGAGCGCAAAAGGGTATGAAAATGAGTCTACAGGTTTCCCCAATTCATTTTCTATTGTCTCTTTAGAATAACTTAACCTGGTTATGCAGAAAGCCCAAGTGAACTTTCTTGAGAAGGTGTCAGGGTAGTATTTACTTTGATTTGACGCCATGTGATTTTAGTCGAACTGATGGCCTGTTGCACAATGCGCATGAACTTCTTGCCGATGAAATTGGAAGTTCTACGATTGAATCTGAAAACATATTCATCCAAGTAGTTTTGAAGATAGCCGGGGTCAAAGCGTCCCTGGTGGGTGCCGAGGATCACACGCTTTACCAAAGAGGCGACCAAATGGACTCCGGGCAGCACGCTGTCTTTATCGTCCGCCTTATTCTGAAATACTTTATGATGGCGATAAGTGTTTTCATCAAGCGGCTCATAGCCCTTCCAGCCATCCGTGGAAACATCGCTGCCGGGTTCGATATTCGCGCTGATGAACGGTAGTAAAGTATTAGCAGAACAATCCGGTATGACTTTCAGACGAATGCGTCCAATTTTTTGACTTTTTTTCTCTACTGCGGCGGCCACGGCAGTTTTACCATTTGAGCCCCGGCCGCGTTTTCCGGGCTTTTGACCACCGATGAAAAATTCATCGACTTCAACGTTACCGGAGAGTTTTTCTCGATCTTTACGGATTGTGCAGCGCCTTAGCTTCTGAAGCCAATACCAGACCGTATTATAGCTGCCGAATCCTAAAAGATCTTTGAGGTTGATGGTATTGACCCCTGATTTACGGCTGGTAAACCACCACATGGCCTTGAACCAATACATGATCGGTTTTTTGGAGCTATCCATGATCGTACCGGCTGTCAGTGAATGCTGATGTTCACAGCGCGTGCAGATGAAAATGTTCTTTGAGCTTACCCAGTAGGCCTGATGGCCACATTGGGTACAACTGAAACCGGTTGGCCATTTCATTTTAAACAGATAATCGAAACAGGCTGATTCATTTAAAAAGCGCTGATCAAACTCAATTTCACTTTTTGGGAAATCTTCCGTGAGGGTGAACTCGGTCATGATAGGCCTCCTTTGGTTTTATTGAGACCATCATAACACTGGGCTTTGACAGATACGGTCACAACTCACGAATTTTTTTATCACTTGGGCTTTCTGCATAACCAGGTAACTTAATTCGTTTTCGACATTTTTTCTCTTTAAGTTTCTGAGTTTTGGATGAGACACTGTATGGGAACCAAATTCGATTCCATTAAATCTTATTTCTCTAACTTCGTCCCATCTTAGATGTTCCTTGCCATTAAAAATGGACTGTCCATTTCCAATAAATCCTGTCGGTAAAAAAACTGTAGCTGTAAAACTATACTTCTTTAGGATAGGATACGCATATGTATAAAAATCACGGAAGCCGTCATCAAAAGTGAGAACAGCATACCTCTGTGGTTTGTTGGGTTTATTGGGTTTGTTCAGTTAGGATTTACCGGATAATCAGGATCTTTTTTTCTTTTCTCCCTTTCCTGATGAAAGGGAGAAACCTCAATCCGCCTTTGGCGGAAGAACGTGTGACCCTGTGCCTTGGGCCTTTCCTCCATGCCCTTCGGTGTACGTGCTATGCCACGACGGGTCCGACAGAATTTACGTTTATCTCAGACAGGATTTACTGGATCTGCTGGATTTTTGTTAACTTCATCACTTCCCGGATGGAAGTGATGAAACCGCAATCACTTGATCGATTTCACGAAGTACTGGAACTTGTGAAGCCAGTCATATCCACCTTCAAGCTTTGCCATGAAAAAGGGCAGATCATCGAATGAGTTTAGTGGAATACGTTTCAAAAAGAAAATGTCATCCAATTTTGTAGCGGTCCCAATCCTCGTGGTGACGCCGTTTTCATAACCATTAGCTTCAATAATAGATCTGAGATACTTTGTAAAGGCGTTATCTGTTTCCGGGAAGGCATATGGATATGAGAAGGATTTGATAGGCTCTCCAATTTCATGTTCTATCTTATCCTTAGAATGCCTGACCTGAAATTCGATATCGCTTTTTTTCAGCCTATTCAACTTGGGGTGGTTTACAGTGTGTGAACCGAATATCACACGATTGCTGCGCAACTCGCGCACTTCTTCCCAGGACAAGCATTCTTTCCCTTTAAACTTCAATCGCTTATTATCAATAAATGCAGTAGGTAGAAACATGGTAGCACTAAAACTATACTTTTGAAGAATCGGGAAAGCTTCTGTGTAAAAATCACGAAAGCCGTCGTCAAAGGTGAGCACAGCATACCTTTGTGGTTTGTTGGGTTTATTGCCCTGGTCGAAAAGCTTAGGCTTCCAACAGGGTGAAGGTTTGTTGAGTTCATTGGTTTTATTGGGTTTGTTGAGTTTGTTGGGTTGATTCGATGATAAAGATCGATTGGTCAGGAAGTCGCTGAAGTTAATATCAGAAGATTTAAGTATTCTTACGGCTTGATCGAGGTTGATGACTTTGTAATTGTTTTCATGAAGAAACTTCATGTGCTCAGCAAAAACCTTCGGGGAGGTCGTAGTCTCATAGTACGGATGAATCCTTTGCTGCGTGCTCTCCGAGATGCTGTGATACATCAAAATTGGGATTCGGGGTTCTCTGTTAGAGCGTTTGATGCGCGTCAGGGGGTAGAAAAAGTATAAGGTTAATAGACGGTCGAGGCGGAAAAAAGACATGATGAGTTTATCGTATTTAGCAGGATTTACCCCAGTGAAGTAGGCTACGCCACTGCACGGGGCAGGCAGCCCCAGTTAAATAGAACAAGCATTTAACGGGGTAAAAATTTCACGGATATTGTTTTTCATCACTTTCCGCCCGCCGTCGTCACGCTTTCAGCGAGACTAAGGCGCGGCAAGCATGAAAGTGATGAAACATCAATCCGCTTCGTGGAAGATTTGTCTAGTCAGGCACGTTTGGTGTACTTGCAAGGGTTTTATTCCGCCGTGGAGGCGGATGGATCTTCTGTCTTTCGTCTGGAAAGGCAGAAGAATTGTCATGACAATCCTGTAGATCCTGTCTAACAACAAGCCACTTTGAGCCATCAGCTATGAGCTATCCTCTTCCCAGTTCCTGTTGATCCAACAAGTGAGTCTACAAGATCGAGATATATTTGTTTCTTGACGTCCCAGCTATTTTGTTCGACATATTTAGATGCATTTGCGGCAAAACGATCTCGCAATTGATCGTCTCTAATTAAGGACAACATGCACTTTGCCAAATCCTTTTCGTCACCGGACTGAAAGAACGTTACCACAGATTCGTCGAAATAGTATCGATCTATTTTTGTATTAGAAACAATTACAGGAATACCCAAGGCCATAAATTGCAAAGTCTTAGTACTAAATGCTTCATTACCAAAAGAATCCGCTCTTTTGGGGACTATCCCCAGACCGGCATTTCCCATCACGCCTGCTATTTCCTCTATCGGTAAAAACCCCTTTAAAAATACCCTGTCCTCTAATCCCAGTTCAGTAACAAGACTCACCAAAGAATCCTTTTCACTTCCTCCTCGTCCGTAAATATGAAGCTCAGCCTGCGGAGCTTTGCCCCTTATAAGGGCCAAGGCTTTAATTGCAATATCAGTACCTTGATGACGGTTTAATGTTCCTGGGTAGATCATAAGAAATTTATTATCCTTTCTCTTGCGTAGCCGCTTGTAAAACATGGTTGTGTCAGGGTAGTTAAGAATGGCCGTGCATTTTTTCTTCGGTACAGATCGGTCCACAAGTTTCTTCTGCCAAATGTGATTAGCAATGATTACATGATCGGAAAATGCAGTCGAAGCCTTCTCAACTAGAAGCAGCAACTTATAAACAACCGAATTGCGGTTTGTCTTAAACTTGCTTGCGTAGAATTCAGGAACTATATCATGAATATCCAAAATAACTTTTGTTCCTACTATTTTTGGCAGCCATGCAGCGAATACTTCAAAATCTGGGACGGAATGAACATGAACAAGGTCATATGGATTTCTTAAATGCTCCTTTGTCAATAGGAAGGCAGAATTAATGAAAAATCTCATCACTTTCAATAAATACGAAATCCTGCCTTTTTCATTAACGGTTCTTGTCTGTATTCGATATAATTTTACTCCGTGCACTGTTTCGCAATATGATAAACCGTTTCTCCTCAAAGCGAATACGTCGACGTCATCTCCCCGGCTGACAAGGGCGTTCGCGTATTGTATTACACGAGCATCCCCTTCATAAAAGGTGTACGCAAGCATACAGACTCTCATTTCAAATCATATTCCTACATTGATAATCAAACGAACGCCTTTCCCAAGTGGGCTAAAGAGGCGAAATCTTCCACGTTTGTCGTGACTTTCCTCAGTAAAGTGCTAATAGTCATGAACAACTGGGGGTTTGCTCTGCGATGGTTTGCGCCTCACAAATGGTGTCCAATTTCAAGCAGTTATGTGCAGCTTTTGTGGCATTCATGGGGGTTGAGCATAGGGCGCCGGGTCACCTGGAATTTCCCGGAAGGCATAGGTTCGATTCGCTCCACAAAATTGAGCCGGATTCCGACATCATCTCCCAGGATATTTCTTAGTGAACTGATTAAGGCCTCGGTATGGTGATCTCTGAAACCGGAGGTCTTAACCCGACTTTCGCGCTTTTCTCGATTCAAATTTTTTCTTAAAATTGTAATCAGCAATAATATTAATTAGTTATGGAATTTCGGCAGTTTTGCTGAAAAACATAACCTATTGGTAATAAAGGGAATACAATTTTGAGATCAAATGTAGTGCCTGTGTAAATCACTGCGGGATAAAAATATATCTTGACATGATCCATTGTTCTATGCTTAGCTGATTTAATAA
>JAIORF010000072.1 GCA_021108295.1 bacterium
TAGATCGAACAAACCTGACCTAAATCTGTGCGCCTACTTGCGGAAGTTATTTCGTCCACGTTCCTTATTATAAAAAATGTATAAGAGCCTGTTTGAAAACTGATGAATTGACTGCAAAAGCGTGAAAATGGTTCAAATCTTCCCAAATTTTCAGCCAATAGGCCGGCTATTAACCTCAAATTTGAAAAAATTTGACCTCATTCTCACACTTTTTCGCTTCAATTCCCTAGTTTTCAAACAGGCTCTTACAGAAAACTAACTCGTTTCGGCCTGATTGAAGTGTTATACCGCTGGGTAAATAGTTAATAGATAATAAAAGTTTTCCAAATGAATCGTTATACTATAATTTTAATGAGTTAGGATTAAAATTGATAAACCAAAGTTTCTTAGAAATTGTTCTCTCGTGTATTGATGTTTTAAGGAATACATAAAATGGCAGCATTCCTTGAACCCTGAACCTTGAACCCTGAACCTTAAACCTTGTATGCTGCACGCCTTCTGTGGTTAATTTAAATAATTACAAGATGTTAAGTCGTTTGGGAAACTTTTATTTTAATAGATAAATATGATATCTTTGATAGCATCGACATCAAGCAGTATAAATTTCAATAATTCACAACATATTATTTAAAAGCATCTGTTTGTTTATAACCAGCGGGTAAATCAAATATATTAATTGGTGCTTTATCTTCTTTGAATTCCATTAGCTCAACAGAGGATTTCATGGATTGCCCCATCATAATTATGGTTTGCTCTGAATATACATGAACTCCATTTATTTTCTTTATTTCCTGCATGACAGCGCTAATGTTTTGGCTCATACCGGGCATCTGAGCCAGCATTCCAGCAGAATATTTTGCGTATAGTTCTTTATCAATTTTGATATCCTGTGTGGCCCAAATTTCCGAATTAATTGTACCCATTACCATTTCTATAGTTTGAATGTATTTTTGACAATTCCATTTACCAATTTTTTTTCTTTCATTCTTTTCTTCCACCTTAACATTAAATTGCATCATTTTACCCATAACTTGCTGAAATATAGCTTTTTCTTCCGGGGACATATTCTCAATTTTTTTATCCATATTTTTAGAAAAATCCATTGGCATACTTACAATTGTCTTTTTTTCATGATTAGCCATAGTGATGATCTTCTTATCTATATCTATAATAGTCTTTTGCTTTTTATTCATGACTACCATTTTATTTGATGTAATCCATGACTCAACAATCAAATCTTGAGCAGGTTGAGTATTACCCATAATTTTCACAGCATCAGTATGCTGTTTGTAAGCTCAAACTGTTTTCAGAGAATATTTTATTTATTGTAAAAACAATGAGTTAAAAATGTATATATTACGAAATTAAACTGTGGCTTCAATGGTCATATTTTATATATAGCAATAAATTCAATAGGTTATACCTAATAGGCCATTTAGGGCTCTGAAATCAGTTTGAACTTACTGCTGTTTTTGCTTCATATATATGGCACCGTATGCGTTTTGAAACATAAGAGTTAAAAACATTAAAGTTATAATCCACATTAGAAATGTCTTTTTTCTCATAGTTTTTCTCCTTTTATTTTAAGATAATTTTTATGGGTATGGAGGATTACGAAAAACATCTCGCTCACGCGGGAAGTTGTTCTATCGTCTGATTGAGCGGGCAGTGACGATTGATCCGGTAACTGGACAAGAGATTCGGGGCGGCCGACCGGATTTGTAGAAACACAACATATAGCGTCTGCACAAAAGCGAAACAGATACCCACGTTAATTTTATTAAATATATCTATCGGATATCGCAAGATTTGTCAATCCCATGTTGGGAAGCTGTGCATTTGCCCGGGAATGAATTAATTCCGTAGCAGTCATTCCTGTCGCGGCAAAATGTAGCTTGTTTTGAATAATGCTGAAGAATTTAGTCGTTTCTTTCCATGAAGGATCATAATCCTCCGCCATGGCAAAAATTTCTTTTACCCGCAGATACATCCGCCGCTCGCTGGAGCGAATATCACGGATGCGGGCCAGCATTTCGTCGAAGTAATCAGGAATGGCGGATCCTTTGACGGGCGGATTTTTCAAGCGTTCGTCATCCATAACGAATCCCTCGATCAGATACTCCTTGAGTTGTTGGGTGGCCCAGATGCGGAACCGTGTGGCAATCAGACTTTTGACCCGATAACCGACAGAGATGATCATGTCGAGGTTATAATATGTGAGTTTTCGTTGAACCTCTCTGTTTCCTTCCTGCTGAACTGTTAAGAAATCCTTAACAGTTGCCTCGGGCTGCAATTCACCCTCATTATAGATGTTTTTGATATGCATACTGATGTTAGGAACAGTTGTTTGAAACAGCTCAGCGATCATTTGCTGAGTGAGCCAAACCGTTTCATTCTTGAGGCGTACATCCAGCTTCACCTGCCTATCATCTGTTTGATAGATCAGAAACTCACCATTACTTGGAAGATTATTACCCATGATTCACCTCCAGCTTTTCCAGTTGAGCAAAATGGTCTTTTCTAAAATCTGCGTTTATCTGCTGACTGATGAACGCCCGGTCTCTCTTGCTTTTTTTGGCGCTTATTCGGTTTTAGAACCACTAAAGGCACGAAAATCACGAAAGATCTTTGCGGCTGCCAACTCCGACCAGTTCCATCAGTTTCCCATAGCTATTGACCACATCGTATTTAACTTTTTTCGGATTAATCTTGCGATTGACCTCATCAAAGAATTTCCGGGCGCATTCGATTTTGGTCTTTTCAATTTCCCTGAGTTCCATTGATGACATGGAACCTTTTGTTTCAGCGACAAAATAGACATGCTTGACCATCCCTGTTTAGCTGTAGAACCAGCAACAATGTCTTCCGATCCCATAGAACTGAAAATATGCATACGCTTCTTTGAACGGGTAAAGAGCACATTCAAACGACGCCAACCAACATCGGAATTAATTGGCCCGAAACGCTGAAAAACCCTCCCACCCGGTTTTTGTGGTCAATACGTCATCGAAACGAAAATAACATCACGCTCATCACCCTGAACATTCTCCAGATTCTTGATGAACAAGGATTCCTGTTTGCGCGCATCATTCTCTATCCACTTTTGGAAGATTGCATCCTCTTTAGCAAGCGTTTCAATAGCACGCGCTCAATTTGCAGACGCTGCTTAGCATTCATTGCAACCACACCCAACGATTCTTCAGGGCGATTTCTGAAGTGTTCGCGAACAGCTTCAGAAATAATTTCCGCTTCTTCCATATTTCGATTATTGACAAAGCAACCACGCTGCACCCTTGAATACTGAATGCCATAATTGTCAGTCGATTTATACGGTGATGGAAACAGCACCAAGTCGCTTCCGTAGAACGAGTGATTGGAAAACGCAATAAGACTTTCGTGTTGAGAGCGATAGTGCCACCGAAGCCGCCTTGCTGGAAACATCGGCAGTGTTGCGTCAAGAATACTTTCCGATTCCTCAATTGCTGTTTCGTTTTCTTCGTTATTATCGTAAAGACGATTCCAGAAGCTGGTTGGTGGCAACTGCTTGGGATCGCCGACGACCACCAACTGCGATCCTCAACGACCAAATCAAATTCGATTTGACCTGGCGCAAGATATTGGGCCACAGACATTGGCCCCATCATGAAACAAGGTTTTAACGCAACCAGCGCATCGCAAGCTCTATGCAATAGCTGCCTGATAGGAAGATGTCGGGTCTTTTTGCTGCATTCACGTTCCAGCAGGAATCGTTCAGTATGTTCACTTATGCGGACACCTCGATTACCTTTCGGAATCACCGTTTGATCGATTTTCCAGGCGATTTGCTCACATTGCAGCCTCTTGAGCCGATTATCGTATTCCTTGAATTTATCCCGTAGCGCTTCCTGTGAGTTACCGGAAAATCTTCCTAATTCGGGTTGCTCACGCAATATCTCGCGTGCCAAAACATCGAAGACCCCAGATTGATATGCATCTTCAACCTGTTGGATATCTATATCTCCTTGCTCAACCATCTCAGCCAGCTTGATGAGACCCATCGCAGCGACCTGGTCCCGGACCCGCACGTACTCAAGCCAATTCTGCAATGTATTGCCGTTATTGAGCGCCTGACTGTTTCTGATAATCAGATCGTCTATTTGATCGCCCGAGTGATTCATCCAATCACTGGCTTCCAGCTCTACCAATTGCGCGAAAGCCTCGTAGCTGATCGTTTGTGACTCCATGGCTGCTCGCAACTGCCCTGAAAGCGCCTCTAATGCGCTGAAAGTGGAGGTTGCCGGCTGATCATAAATGCGCTGTCGTATATCTTCATTTGTTAGCTGCTGATCTACACAGACGGCAACAGCCAGGGTATTGTGGAGCATGGACAGGGAAGAGGTATTGTTGGCATTCACCCCAGGTTTCAGACCAAGATGACCCTGGAACAGCTTGTTATCGAAATCTGCGGTTTCCCACTTGCTCACGGCTTTTTTCAGTGAATCAAGCAATTCTATGCGTTTGGCCAACTCCGCCATTGAGATGGCATTATCCGTCGCCAAGGGTCCACAGGCGAGTATTGCTTCATCCAGCGATGCCAAGAGACGGGCAATTGCACCTTCATTTCCAGTAAGCAGTGTTGTGTCACTTTGCAGTTCGGAAACGGGCGCAAATATTTCCTTAAGGCTTATCAGGTCATCCAGCAAATCACTTAGTTGTCGTTGCACACCTTGCTCAGACAAAGAACGTACACCACGGGCAAGCCCAGTAGGAAAATCAAGTATTGCATTGCCCAAAGCGACTTTTTGACCGAAGCCAATGCCGTATTGCTGACGCACCTTTCTATACCAGTTACGCAACGACTCCAAAACAGTCAGATTCGTATCCAGACCCTTCAGGTGATCGCCGAATGCTTCCTTGTACTGATGATTCTCGTCGAGTTTGCAGCGTCGACCGGCAAACTCCGCTGTCTTCTCCAGCAAAGATTGCAAAGCAGAGAACCTAATCTGATTACCCGCTGCATGGCTGAGTACCTGTTTACGCGCTGTACGCCAACTGCTCTTAAACCAACGGAAAGCGCCACCGGCATCAAGGGTCCCTTTTAACTGTCGTAGTTCATCCTGACTGGACAGACTATCAAGACTAAACACACCCTGCAGTTCATTATGTAAGGCATGCAGTTGTTCCAACTCATCACGCATCTTCGGCAACAGCTCATCCAACTCATCACGCATCTTCGGCAACAGCTCATCCAGCTCATCATTGTCAAAAAGCTTATTACGAAGCTTCCAATTGGAATGATTAAGATCGGCAACCAAATTAACGAAGGTTTTAAACTCAGTGAGACCGACTTCAGTTGGCAACAAATGTCTGGCAGCCTCCTCGCCCACAGCGGCCTGAATCTCCTTCAGTGGTTCATCCGGTTCGGCAAGTTGATCCTGTATTGCCGTCAGTCGATTGATAGCCTCGGCCAGTGTCTTCAGATCAACCGTCTGACCCACGAGCTGACGGAGCTGTTCACTTCCTGCAAGAAAACCATCAACCACTGAAAGGTCCTGCAATACCTCCTGCCCTACTTTCTTCACCAGGGTCGCATAGAGAGACTGGATATATTCAAACAGTTTGAGATATCGCTGGGTTTTATCCAGCACCTCGCCCCACAACACCGGTAATCGGTCCAATAGCTCATCGCCTTTGAGGGCAGGCAAACGTTCCATATCTACCAGTAGCAACGAGATTCCGTTTAAGGAATTGGCGATCTTATCCCGTTCACAATTAAGCCCTTCCGCAAGCTTTGCTCTTTCCTCGCTCATATTTTGCAGAGAGTTCTGCCACTTTTCCAATGCCGCTTTAACCAGGTCGAAATCGAATATTTGCAGATTGGCATTGCGCACGCCATACCAGGGATGTTGTTGCAACTCCGAATCACCATCAAGTTGTCGGGTAGAAATACGGCGCACTGCAACTTAAAAAAAATGCTTGGCTGTTTCGGCGTTTCCGCTTTACGTGCCCGTTTAGCATTCTCCA
>JAIORF010000042.1 GCA_021108295.1 bacterium
AGAACTACTCTAAACAAATTCCGATTAACTCGAGCCGGGGTTGTGTTTATGAATGCACTTTCTGTCCCAATAAATTGATAGGCAGGAAATTTCGGGCAAGAAGCGTCAATCATTTTGTTGATGAAATTGAATACTGGTATAAGAAAGGATATAGACAGATTGCAATTGATGATGATAACTTTACTCTTAATAAGAAAAGGGTGTATGAAATTTGCGATGAAATAGAAAGACGTGATCTAACAAATTTGTTTATACGATGTTCAAATGGAGTCCGAGCAGACCGGGTTGATCGACAGTTGCTCGCCAGAATGAAAGAAATTGGCGTCCGCGAAATCGGTTTCGGTGTAGATGGTGGAAACAATAAGGTATTAGGTTACCTGAAAAAAGGGGAAACCATTGAGACAATTGAACAGGCAATAAAGGATGCCTGTGAATTGGGATTTGATGTAAGATTATTTTTCCTCGTTGGAACCCCCCATGAGACAAAGGCTGACATTGAAGATAGCATTAGGCTTGCCAAGAAATATCCCGTTGGACTGCTAAATGTCAACAGTCCCATTCCATATCCGGGGACAGAAATGTTCGATTACGTAAAAGAGCACAATTTATTCCTCACTCCTCCTGAGGAATATCTTAATAATGTTGCTGAAGAAAAACCTATTCCCGTATTCGAAACGCCTGAATTACCAAAAGAAGAGCGAATAGAGATGTTGACACGATTCCATCAAGTTGAAAGACAGGTGATGAAAAATCACGCTTATAGAATCTTTAAACATTATCCCCTCGGTGCACTTTTAGTAAAATATTTTTTCAACGTGACTTTATTTGAGAGACTTTTCTTTAACAATCTGCTTCTTCGCAAATTTTTTGAGGCGATACGCTATAAACTAATAATGGCAAGGTAAGTACCACTGTACCAGCATAAATCCTCTCACAGCCTGTAAACAAGATCAACAGGATTAACGGGATGATGTTATCTGCCTTTCATCTGGAAAGGCAAATAAGCAAAAAAGATCTCGATAATCCTGTAAATCCTGTCTGGCTGAATATTAGTGAACTCAGTGGACTCTGCCCTCCGCCCTATGCGCTCTGCCGACTCAAGACATAGTCCTTTATGATGACTGTACTAGAAATATATTATTCTATCAAACCAATGCTTCCCCGAAGGCTGCAGATCCTTGTGCGACGAAAAATCGTTTCTTTCAAAAGATTATTATACAGTCACATTTGGCCTATAGATCCAAAAAGCGCCACGCCGCCTGAGAGGTGGTCTGGATGGCCGGAACAGAAGCGATTTGCCATGGTGCTGACACATGATGTGGATACGGCAAAAGGTCATGATAGGTGCCGTCAATTGATTGAACTCGAAAAAGGTTTGGGCTTTCGATCCTCTTTTAATTTTGTCCCTGAGCGATACAATGTTTCGCCTGAACTTCGTCACTACATCAACAAGAATGGGTTCGAAGTAGGTCTTCATGGTCTGAAGCATGACGGAAGGCTATATTATTCCAAAAAGATATTTCAAAAACGAGCAATTCGAATTAATCAATATCTGAAAGAGTGGGAAGCTGTTGGGTTTCGCTCCCCTGCCATGCATAGCAATTTAGATTGGATTCATGATTTAAACGTTGAATATGATGCCTCGACGTTTGACACAGATCCATTTGAACCCCAGGCGGATGGTGTCGGAACGATTTTTCCTTTTTGTGTTAGGGCAGATACTAACCCCAGAGGATATGTAGAACTTCCTTATACGCTCCCCCAGGATTTTACGCTATTTGTGCTCATGAAAGAACGAAGCGTCGATATCTGGAAAAGGAAGTTGGATTGGATTGTCGAACAAGGGGGTATGGCACTCATGCTGACCCACCCGGATTATATCAACTTTGATGGAAACAAACTGGGCATGGAAGAGTATCCGGCAGAATATTATGTAGAATTTCTCGAGCACGTTAAGACTAAATTCCAAGGGCTATATTGGCATGTTCTGCCTAGGCATATGGCACGCTTTTGGTCAAAGAATTTCGCACGCCTGGTGTAGGGTCATAACTGTCCTGCGACTTTTTGATTATATCAAATGGGATGAGAAGGAAGTGATGCCCACGGCAGCACATAATCTCAGTTGGCGAAAGTGTTGTGAGACTAGTTCTTATTGGAGATTCGATTGCCGACTCGATTACGTAGGAAGGTTAATGTATGGTATAACCCATGGCGTGAGTGAACTCAGGGATCTTTTTAGCAAGCTGATTAAAGAGGGCCAAATGACGAGAGAGGAAGCTTTGGATCGCCTAAGGACAGAAGAGTGTGTTTCTCAGGATGTTCTCGAACATGCTTTGGCGGATATAGGGCTGAAGCTTTCAGATTTGCAGTTAGGATTGGACAAGTGCGCTCTGTTTTTTGGACAATGACTCCAATCGTCAGGAAATTACACTACAGGGTCACTACCGCCAGGTTCATATAGTTTCCTCTTATTTCGGATAGTAATGAACCTCATATCGAATATCGAAATCTTACTGTCTTCAAGGGGTGAGCCGTAAATAAATTCAGAACTCGAATTTTCAGATGTTCAAAACATTGCCGTTTTCCATGGAAAATGATTTCTTACGTTTCGGTCATTTGAACTTTAGAAATTTGGTCATTGTTTCGAATTTCGATATTCGTATTTCGTATTTCCGGCTTGTCAGGGGTAGGAGGACACTATAATGGAGAGACGGACTTTCCTTGCCTTGGTGGGATTATCGGCGGGAATTATAACAGCCGGATTTTATTCCTTGAAAAAAGTTTTCAATTTTGATCCACTAACATTTTTCAATCTTGGTGTGACCAATAAGAGCAAAGGGATTCATAATCACAAATACCTCCTTTCAGGGCAGGAGAAGAATCACCGGGATACACTTTCACACATCTACGAGTCCAAGAATGGAACTCCTGAACAAAATATGGCTAAGGTTTTAGAAATGATCGGTGGTATTGAAAAGATTATCGGAAAAAATGATATAGTTGTCATAAAACCAAATGGCCAGCAGATCATGCATAATATGACAAACACGAATACCATAAAGGAATTCGTTGATCAGGTGCTGAGCATTCCTGGATTTAGCGGTGAAGTCATTGTTGCGGAAAATCACCATTACCATCCAGACGACAGGGCCGGATGGACGACAACCCATAGAAATGGCGATTACAATCTAAATGAATTAATAGCATATTATCATGATAGGGGTATTGCCAACGTTACGAAATATCATTGGAGGGATGGGGGAATAGTCCGCAATTCCACATTAAAGGATACGGAGCGCGGAAGAATCGTTTCCGGACCAGGCGAAGGGGATGGTTATGTATGGACTGATGAAGAGTATTCCTATGAGGGAAGAAAAACAAAAATGACGTATCCCATTTTTACGTCTGCTTATAGCGGAGTAACCATAGACTTCAAGAATGGCGCCTGGAAAAATGGAAAGTATACAGGCCAACCTGTTAAATTTATTAATATGTCAGCACTCAGACATCATAGTAATGCCGGCGTGACAGCCGCTATAAAGAACTATTTGGGGGTAGTCGACTTAACCTGCGGATACCGCGGAAAAAACCCGGCAGGATACTATAACTTTCATTACATAGCCGTAGATTGGCCCTGGATTGGGATATTGAGAAAGGGCATGAAATCTTTCATAACGAGTAAGTTCGCAAGGAAACAGGAGATAACCAGAAAAATAGCAGACTTTGTGGGTCCTCAAAATGGAGCCCTGGGTGGGGCCGTCGGGCATTTCATGAAAACAATAAGAATGGCCGACTTAAATGTTGTCACGGCTGAATATGCGGGGCATCAAGGCAGGCGTAAGACACCCGGTCACACAAAGACGGTCTTAGCCTCAACAGACCCGGTAGCCCTTGATTATTATGCCGGCAAACATGTGCTTCTTCCTTTGGGCGGGAAAAAGGCAGGATACAATAATCCGGATAACCCCAGAGGCACTTTTCACAAATATTTAGAACTTTGCAACGCGCAGGGTATTGGCACCCTTAACGAAACAGAAATGGTCATTGACAAATTTGATTTCAATCAACTTTTTATTCGCTTAAAAAAATAAGAGTTTATTTAATTTTATTATAATATAAATCAATAGGTTATGCAAACAATCTGATTTTTGCTTTAGCAAGCATGAAATGAGTTTAATTTTGATCACTCTGTAAAGGGTTGAAATCCAGCAATAAGGATATTTTCATAATCCGATGATGTGGTTGAAAATCACTCGAATTATGAGCATGAAGCTATAAAAATATTAAGTATTTTTAATTTCCAAATCAAGAAAAAAATCAACGAGGCATGTTAGTAAGTAACTCCCTGAAATAACTACTTAAAATAATTGTAGACTTTTATATGGCTTTATATTAAGATAGTCTCCTGTAATAATAACTTATTGATATTATAGGAGAATTAGCGATGAATAAAATTTTGGCGTATTTGTTTGGAATGGCGCTGTTTTTTTTGCTTTCAACTTGTGACATTGTTTATGCTCAAAATTTGCCAAATCAACTGAAAGTGCCAAGCTTTCAGGACACTCATTCTAAAACTAATCAAACTCAAAAGTCATCTCAAAAAAGACCAAATTGTTGTGCGGAAGAAAGAAGTGGTCAGTACATTCCCAAGCCGGAACGAAACAGATTAAATGAAGGGAATGGAAAAAAAGTTGCTGTTTCACGAAAAAAGAAAAAATCACGAAAAACAACTAACATAAAACAGAGGAAACGTAAAACAGATCCAGCGATAGATGGAGATGAGAATCCCAAGTCTGCAAAACAAAGAGGCGGTAAAAAAGAACTCAATGTAAAAACCGAACTGGTAGATGATATTCCTTTATTAATAGGTGTAATGGTACTGGTTGGTTACCAGAGAATAATAGATGAACACCTTCCATCTCATGGCAATCAAAGGAATTTAAGCTGGGGATGGACAGCGGTTATATGGTTAGCCTACATCTTATCGGAAGGCGATCATCGTAAGGTCGCCCTGCGGGAATATGTGCGTGAAATGAAGAATACATTGGAACAAGCCACAGGAAAGGCAATAGATGAGCTTGATTTTACAGATGACAGGTTAACTATTCTTCTAAGACATTTTAGTAACAAAAAATGGTGGATTAAAATAGAGAATGATTTGAGCGAAAACTCTATAGAGGTATACGAACTGCCCAAAAAGGTTGTTCGGTGTGATGCTACAACAGTATCAGGCTACCATAAAGTTGTCGAAGGTGGGGTATTTCAATTTGGCAATAGTAAAGATGATCCGAGCCGCCCACAGATAAAAGTAATGACAGGTTCCCTTGATCCCCTTGGAATGCCGCTCGCTACTGATGTAGTTTCAGGAGAAAATGCTGACGATAAATTATATATACCGGTTATAACTCGCATTAACTCTGTTCTTAAAAAGTCAGGAGTTCTTTATGTAGGAGATTGTAAATTAAGTTCTTTTGAAAACCGTTTGCATATTA
>JAIORF010000045.1 GCA_021108295.1 bacterium
CTTGATCCCCAGACCAATCTTTGCGTTACCTTTAAACTGGGCGGGGAGCACCATACAGGCGCAAATCAGTTCAACTGGCAACTGGCCCCTTTTTTCAATAAAGCATACGGACGATTTTATACACACTCTCATTTCAAGGTCGATCCCGATACAGGTGAGGAAAAGGTTGACTATACCGAGTACGACAATCTGGACGAGGCATACTGGACCGGCGGCGATATGATTTTCAAATATATCTACGGAGGATGGACAGGTTTAGATGGGCGCTTTACCATCAACTATACCAAAGACGAGGTACATGACAGCTCTTTTGCCTATTATGCCCGCTATAAATTTAAGGCTCGCTATTTCATAAAGCCTGTTGAGTCCTTACATATTCAACTATGGTATACCTACTATTCGAATCGGTATGCAGACCAGGCAAAAACATATGAAATATTATGGTATCACTATTTGGATCTTAAGGCGACATATCATGCGAGAAAGAATATCGATATATACTTGGAGGTGCGAAATCTGACCGATTTTGATTATTATATCTATCGCGGTTATCCTGGCAATTGCCGGCGTTGGTGGTTAGGCATGGAAATTAAATTTTAGTTTAAGAAGGTTCTGGGTTCAGAGGTTCAGGGTTGAGAGGTTCTGGGTTCAGAGGTTCTGGGTTTACCTGTGGTCGTGCGCAATATAACAAACATATTGACATTTAATAGGATGATGTGATAAGCAAAAAGGTATTTGGATTCGGAGGGTATTGATGTGCAAACACGGTCGGTGGCAGAAGCCACTACATCCCCCTGAAATAAGTTCGACCAGAGAAAGTTTTCATTATTCAGGAAATCAGAAGATTTTCTGAATCGGAAAAAATAGAGCCAAATTCAATCAAGCCACGAAGGCTTTTGTCATCGAAGAGATGATGAGCTGTTTTCGTGGCTTTTTTTTTGCGCCCTTTTGGTGGACTTTTTGAACAGGATTAACAAAAGTTACAGGCTATGTGAATAATGTCACTGATCAGGAGTTTGAACTGCGTGCCATGAATTACTGCTGGTGCCCTTACCATGGAATCAATTGCAAAAGGAGCTGAAGCATGATGACAAAGAAAATAAAAAGCAACACCTTATGTTTACCGAGAAGATATGGAATAAATGGTCTTATGATAATCGTTATTATGCTGGGGATTTTGAACTTGCTTTTACCCCGTATGAGTTGGGGAGAGGAAACAAGTGAAAAAGCCATTAAACTGGAGGAGATTGTGGTGACTGCCACGAAATCCGAAAAAGGGTTGACCGATGTTCCGGGAAGCCTTTCCATTATAAAGGGTGAGGATATCGATAATTCGCCCAACATAACCCTTGATGAAGTTTTTAGATATTCGCCTTCCATTCAGATTATCCGTGGCGAGGGTATAGGGACAACGCATAATTTTACCAACATAAGAGGTGTCGGTTCTAAGCGAAATCTTTTGTACGTAGATGGGGTCAGTATGGTGGAAAGTATGTCGGGCAATACAAATCTCAGTTTTTTGCCTAACGATGGCATTGAAAGGGTTGAAGTATTAAGGGGCCCTTCATCTGCGCTATACGGGGGACGTGCCATGGGCGGCGTCATAAACATACTTACTAAAGCCCCTGAAAAGGGTTTAAAGGGCTCCTTTAAACCTTCATTTGGAAACTACAATTATGAAAAATATATGGGAAACATTTCATACGGCGGTGAAAAACTCGGTTTTGCTCTTAATTTTACAGATGCCAGGACTGATAACTACTGGTCAAGGGACAAAATTATATATCGTACATATGATTATCGCTCCGGTATTTTCTCGTATGACTATGATTCCGAGTTTGACAACCCAAATCACGTCGGCTGGAAAGAGTGGAATCGTGATTATGATGAATGGTCCATCCGGCCCAGAGTCTATTACTCTCCCAGTGAATCTACGCGGATGATCTTGAGTCTCGGATTCATGGAGAATGAAACAGGAAACGGCTATACAGACAGATATATGGATGCGACCGGCAATGATGTTGAAAAGGATCTCGAAAAAAACAAAACATATGTGGGGCTTACGGGCAAAACCAGGTTTTCGGAGGGGTCTGATATATCATACCGTTTAACCTACCATGAACCTGAAAGCAGAAACACCGGAGAGAACATGGACCTTACAAAACTTCTAAGCGATCCGGATCAACTCGCACCTGGCGGCAGGGCTCCGCAATTCTATCGATCCGAATCTAAGCAGGGTTCAAAGGATTATGAACTGGAGTTAACATGGACGAAACCGATTTCAAGTCAGAAAGTCGGAGAGCATGTATTAACGCTCGGCGCGGAATACATGATGAACGACATCTATTGGTCGATCAAAGAGCAAGACACTGGAAGACCATTGACAACTCCGGTAGATACCACAAAAGATGCCTATTCCATATATCTGCAAGATGAATTTTTTATCAACGACCGGTTTACTCTGACAACAGGATTGAGAGGAGACTTTTACGACGATTTCAGCGATCGATTTTCACCAAAAGGAACCCTCCTTTTTAAACCCAACCCCAAAACACAATATTTTTTGTCAGGAGGAACTGCGTTCAACCCACCGCCTTATTCTCAGAAATTCGGTACGGATTGGAATATGACAGCCTATAATATTCGCACAAATAATCCCGATTTAGATGCCGAGAAACTTTGGTCTGTTGAATTAGGCATCAGAAAAGATATCAGCCAGAGATTTAAATTTAGTGTCGCGGGTTATTATTCGGAGGCTAAGGATCTGATCGAAAGCATAAAGGAAAAGAAGCAGATAGGCGGCAGCCGCGCCGTTAATATTACATACGAATACCATGATAATATCGAAAAAGCTGTTTTCAAAGGAATAGAATCGGAGTTTCACTTCGATTTGAATGAAAATCACCGGTTTTCAGGCGGCCTGACTATTATGCGGAGTGAAAACAAGGAGACCCATAAAAGGCTTGAAAGAAACCCCGGCACGATGGGATACATAGCTTACATGTATAACCAAAAAGTCAACCTGTTTGACGTAGAAAATAGACTTTGGGCAACACTGAGAGGACGCGGTCAGGACGAGTTCTACATTGGAGAGTACACTAGAGAAGAACCTCGGAAAGTATCCGGCTTTTTCGTGGCCGATCTGTCACTGGGACTTGATATAGGCAAGCACTTCGGTTTGTTCTTTAATGCAACGAATCTGTTTGACAAGACCTACAGGGAGTTTACATACACCCGTTATCAACCCGGACGTACGGTGGTATTCGGCGGGCACATTAGTTTCTGATCGACCATTCGTATATTCGAAACATAAGGACTCGCCCAAAAAATAACTTCACATTTTCGCATCTTAATCTTCAAGCCATCTTTGGTCGATCTTCAATCGCAAAGTATTCGAAATAGCTCGCTATTACTCAAACTTTGCTCAATCAGATCAACCAAACCTGACTCAAATCTTAAGCGCGAAAACGCAAACTTATTTTTGGGCGAGTCCCAATTAAAAGGAAACATGCAATGAAGATTGGAGCAATACTTGCGCCGTTCGGCCCGAGTCGTGGAATCATTGTCGGAACATATAGCGAGGCATGTAACCAATTAAAAAAAGAAGGCCTTGTTTTAGACCTGCGGATTGAAAACATGGTAAGCGCCGAGCAGACCATGGTCGAGCCGAACCCGGATTTCATGAAATGGCTGGAAGATGAAGCCGACATCATACTCGCTCATATCCCTGCCGCATACGATGTGCTGTTTACGGAATTAAAGGGATTGGGAGAGAATACCGGCAAACCAATAATTCCTCTGGCGCCGGAGTGCGCCGCACTAGCGAACCGGATACATCCCAATAAATTCAAAACATTATGGGCATATCAGAGTAATGGTGGCCTTGAAAATGTAAAGAATCTCATCCGATTCTCGTTTAATATCACAGGCTTCACCCAAGAAACAGCGCCTCATCCGATTGAGATGCCGTTCAGCGGGATCTATCACCCGGCTCACAAGGAGCCGTTCAGCACACTGGAGAAGTATCTTGCCTGGCGGCCATTTAGAACTGATTCGTACACGGTCGGGCTTTTTTTTCCACGTTCTTACTGGATCGATAATTCGCTTGAGGTATTTGACGCGCTGATCAGAGAGCTGGAAGGGCGTGGCGCCAACGTGATAGCTGTATTTAATGATAAATTCAAAGGGGGAGGCGATGATGCAGCGATTGAAAAGTACCTTATAAAGGACGGATCGTCCGTTGTGGACACCGTCTTATTTCAGGCCTATTTTTTTCTGAAGTCGAGCAGGGAAGAAGGGGGCGCCGGTTTTGAACAGGAGAAGAGTGACATCCTGAGCAGATTGAACGTACCTGCTCTCTTGATGATCAATACTATGCAGACCAGGGAAGAATACGAAGAGAATCCTGAGGGGCTGACCGTTCCTCAGTATATCATTACCATAGCTCTTCCCGAATTCGACGGGATTTCTCAGCCTGTCCTGTCAGGTGTGTCGGAGAGTAAGATTGATCCAACAACCGGAGCAAACATACAACATCCTGTTCCGCTTTCGGAACAGATCGGTTATCTTGGAAATCGAATCTTCAAATGGTGCGCGCTCAGGAAAAAAACAAATTCGGAAAAGAAGATCGCTATCATACTTCACAATTCACCGTGCAGAAGTGGCGTGGAAGCAACGGTCGGCGCGGGCTTCGGACTTGACACGCTGGAAAGCACAGCGCTCCTTATGCGGCGTATGAAAGAGGAAGGTTACAATATCGACTGGGTTCCCCAAAACGGTAAGGAATTGATCGAGATCATCCTTGAAAGGAAAGCCATCAGTGAATTTCGCTGGACGCCATTAAGCGAAATCGTCAAGAAAGGCGGGGCCGCCGGTTTTGTGGCGCTTGATTCGTACAGGGATTGGCTCGAAGAGCTTCCGGAGAGTTCAAGGTCAAAGATATTTAAGGCCTGGGGAGATCCATTTGATGGAAACCTCGCAGGGTTGGGTGATCTGGAAAAGATGAGCCTTGCCCTGCATGAAGGTAAGATCACGATCCCGGGCCTGATTTTCGGCAATCTGTTCATCGGCCTCCAGCCAAAGCGCGGATGTGCGGGCGCGCGGTGTGATGGGAGTGTTTGCAAGATCCTTCATGACCCGGAAATACCCCCTCCTCACCCAATGGCATTCGCTTTTATTGCAGCAAAAATCTATCTTTTCAAATTAGTAGT
>JAIORF010000121.1 GCA_021108295.1 bacterium
TTTATTTTTTGATTTTAACATTTGTATTGATTTACTCAATGTTCAATTTATAACGACCAAGCTTACCGGCACCAGAAGCCAATGATGACTTGGCAAAAGCGACGTTTTATATTTAAAATAGCAAAGGCAAAAAACGCGCGGGCTTCTGGTGTCGGGTAAAGCGCCTGGTTATACCCGCCAATCTTGCACAAAATACGCTAAAAGTACAGAAATTACGGCGCAGATGCTGCTAAAAACAGCCAAGCTATGTGATGGGTGAATAGCGCTAACACTGAAAACGATAAAATTACTGACAACGATAATAGCTGATTATAGTCACAATTAGAGGCAAACTCAATAACGACAATTGCTGGCAAGACTCTATGGTAACCCAAACAAAATTGAAAGCGTTTTTCTAAGTTTGTATGCAAATGCTTTGTTTAACCTTCCCATAGCTTCAATCTTCCAAGTAGACTGCCGAAGTTTCAAATGCCTCTTCGGGCGTGCCATGGAAACTGCCGTTGTTAAAAGCGCAAGACTCATATTTTTCGTGGCTGTACGTATAGAAAGCCATAGACCAGCGATCTTCATCTCCAAAGTAACGCAGGCGGCATAAGTGAGTTGGGACATTTCGCAGACGTTCAATATGCTCCACACGGGATTCTCCAAATACCGAGGCATCAAAATCAGGCGGAACATAGGGCTCTGTATAGGCATCAATGTAACACAACTGCCCGCGGAAACGAACGTCAATGCGAGTGTATTTTCCCGAGTAATGCTTCTCAGCATATGCCAAAATGCGGTTTCGAGTTCGATCTCTCACGGCTTGTGGTATCTTGACACCACCAGAGTGTGGATCATAAACCCATGTCTTTCTCATTATGTTCCTCCACACAACACAAGGGTATAACGTAGAGCTGAGTGGCTGGGCAACGATAACCGAAAAACTATGATAAAGGTAAAAACTACCGGTCAAATACTACCTTTCAAAAGCGGCACGGCTTTGCCCAGTCCATCTCAAGCGCATGGTTATAAGGAGGTAGTTCGTATGGAAAACGATTTAAAAACTACTGATTATACAGATGATCTTTGGTGGTTTTACATGCCAATTGGTTTGTTGATTTGGCTTATATTTTTCCTGTAACCCTAAAATAAAGGGTGGCTGCCGCGAGAACAAGTACTATCGCAGCAATAGTTGTTTTTATTATAAACTTCCACTCCTTCACGCAGAATACACGTAAATTTGTGAGTGTTTCACTCATTGTAATATGAAGAAATGTTTTTCTATTTTTTCGTTTGACATACAAGACACCACAATATGGATGCTCTTGTATGTCAAGACCGCTGAACAAACTAACAATTTTGATTCTGAGCGGAAGAGTTATTTTGTAAAGAGGGTACCACTTTGATCTTTTTAGTAATTCAAAGTTAATAGGTATCCTATTCAAATTCCGTGGTAAAACTGAAAAATTTGAACTTTAAGAAAAATAAATATTGTAATATCAATAGGTTATTTTTTGAGCAAATTAATCTACCACGGAATTTGAATAGGATACGTTAATAGCCTTTATGATTGTATCATGTACAGACATTCCAGGCATATAATGGAGGTCTTGAACAAATTGAGATTGTTTTCTGTGGGCTTTTACTTTGGTTCTGAATGCCGTCAACTCTGGAACAGTTGCTTCCCAAAGCAATTCACCCAAATAATGTTTCCGATTAACCTGATCAAAAACAGATATTATGTTGTTAAGATTAAACATTCTATTTTACACATAACGTCTCCGCATCACCTACAAGCAGGGAATGAGATTTTTGAGAGGTCTGGTTTCTCAATTACGATCAAGGCTGAGTACATGATGTCATCCTTATTAGTAGGGTTGATAGGTTCTTTTAAATAGGGGAAGGGGAGCGCGGCTATCGTGTGTCCATTATATTGCGGCCAACAACAACTTTAGGCTCGTAGCTATTCTCTTTGCCTCTGTTATTTCTGGAGTGGGAGCACTGGCCATGTATAGATTGATGGTCTTAACTGCCAGTGTTGTCTACCAAGCCAATAAGCACAGAGCGCGCCCTCCTTCAAGTAGGTTGTGATCTTATTGATCATCGTTACCACCTCCTTTCAGGAGAATTAACCCAACCGTGGAGATGGCTAATCCGTCTCCACGGCCCCTAAACTCTTTTACTTTTTTGCTATGTTTATTTTTCTCATATAACGTTTGAACTGTGCGGCGCGGCTTTTTGCGTCCGCACCAGTGATGGGTTAGGCTTCTGAAATTTGTAAAATAACACCAGCTTGAACACTTTTGGGTTCCCACCATATTCCGCCTCCGAACTTGTATTGTTCAGTAATTGCTTTCATTTGCTCTGTATGTGTTTCAAATATTGTAAATCTATAATTTTTTGAAATGTTAGCGACGTCGTTTACGGTCTTTACTTCAATTTTCATTGTATATTCGCCTGATTGCCAGATAAATTTTGAATTGAAAAAATTAAATGCTTGAGAAACCAACTCATTAGGGTGTTCAATTAAGTGCCCCTCTTTTTCATCCACCAACTTGGCCTGTTCCCGATAGTCTGCGAGCATTTCCCCTTCAATCTTTTGATATTTCTTTCCATCTACTCGATCAAAGAAATTAAGAAAATTAGTAATATGTGCCCACTCTTGGTTCGAAGATAAGGAAAAGGTAGTAAATAGTAGAGAGCTTTGATCGTTTTGATTCTGTAAGTAATTTTGTGCAGGTAGTGTTATTAATTGTCCCCCGTCTCGTGTGAGATGCACATAAATATCTTTTATACGTACATTACGGCCACCTGAATTTGTGAGCATAAGATGCAATTGTAGATTTGGATTGCCGATTTTATGGCTGATCAATATTTTTGAATATGCCTCTATGTCTAGTTTGGGTTTTTTAATCAAATTTTTAATTGGAGGAATTTGCGATAAAATTACTGCAATAAATGCAACAATTACAGCCCAAAATGACCAATTAAGATATAACGGGACTTCAGCTGCTTGCATAATATCTCCTTTTTTTGATTTGATAGCCTAACGTACGCATCACCTGCGCCCAAAGCCAATGATGACTTGGCAAGAGCGACTTTTTACACAGACTGCGCAAAAGTAAAAAAAATGGCTTGGCTTTGGGCGTCAGAGTGCATGCGATTGTTATACTGTTGAGCTTCTTGCAAAAACAACGCGGATCGACAGAGCAACACTACAACCGAAAAACTATGCTAAAGGTAAAAACTACCGGTTAAATGCTGCCTTTCAAAAGCGGCACGGCTTTGCCCAGTCCAGCTCCAGCGCCTGGTTATGTGTTTTTAACTGTTAACCCTGATCGGCGCATGTACTCATCTAAAGTGTTTAGTTCGTCAAATATTTGTGCAATTTTATATGGGAGCGGTTTTACTTCCAGAGAGTTTATATCGGGCAAAGGAAGTTCTGCTCACGCACCGTCAACTGAAACAAGTATAAAACGTTCAATCAGGGCTCCATCATTTGATAGATCGTACCAAAAACTAGATGCGCTGGGATCTGGGTGCTTTTTTGCCCATTTTTCTTGGAAGTTATCATTGTGCTTTCCCTCATTGTCCCATCGAACCCTGATACGAAGTCGCGGATTTTCTTTCAAAAATGCTTCTTCTGCCCAATTTGTTTTTATCCATTTCCAGTCATTTTTTGGGTTTGTAGTTAAAATAAACTCCAATATTTCATCATAATCCATGTACCTTACTGGTTTTCTATTGGGCATTACATATTCAGCAATGGAAGGGCTTGCTAATAACAATGAACTGATAATACTGAATAGAAATGCTATAGGTTCAACATCGTTTCCAGAAACCCAAACGATACCAGCCATTAATGCGAGTACAAAAAACACACCGCCTATGACTCTCAAGGCATGTGCATATTCTTTAATCCACAACGCAATTCTTATGATGGTTTTGTTATTTCTAATGATTACCGTATCCATTGTGTTTACACATAACGCCGCAGTAAGCTGCCGAAAAAGCCAACAAGACAACCTTCAAATTAAACGATACTCAAACTCGGCTTTTTGGGTCAGCTTGAGTGCAATTATTATGTGTTGTTGCCACCATAAAAAATCTCTTACCAATATTCAGGTTTATTAAATGCTTCTACGCAACATGAATTACCTGCAATTGGTTCAATTTCATCACTAATCAATGATTGACCAAGCCATCCTTCTGGCTGCGTCAGTTTTAAGGGGGCTTTTGCTATTTTTTCGGTAATTAGGTTAAAACCGACTTTCGAGTAAAAATCAGGGTCGCCATAGGTAAATACTATCCTTACTCCGTTTTTTTTTAAGTGGTTAATGCCAAAGTTAATCAACTTTTGGCCAATGCCTTTTCCTTGGTAACTTGTATGTATGGCTACAGGAGATAGGAGAAAAGCATTAACTCCATTTTGAAAAGTCAACCTTGTAAAAAAAATACTGCCGATGATTTGTTCATTTTCAGTGGCAACAAATCCATAAAGGTCTTGAGCATCAGTGCCAGTCATTACGCTATAAGTTAAGTTTCCTATTAACGCGCCTTCTGTATGTCCTTCTGAGTCTGAAAACACCGTAGTGAATAGCTGTTTAATTTCTTCAATATTGCTTGATTTATATGTTAAGAGTTCCATTTAATTATCTCCTTAAGGTAATTAAATTTTTATCTCGGAGTCATCTGTACTTGTACTTTCAGCACATAACGTAAAGCTGAGGGGCTGGGCAACGATAAGCGAAAACCTTGATAAAAGCATAACATGTCGATTAAAGACTGCCTTTCAAAAACGGCACGGCTTTGCCCAGTCCCTCTCCAGCGCCTGGTTCGGCAACATTGAGATAAAAGCCATAAATTTAATATGCTAGTAGTAAAGTTTATTGATTTTTGAATTAAACATTGGCAATATAAAAAGTTTACCAATTTTGCTTGTTTCGGAAAATTTTGCATAAGCTTCTATTTGGCTTTTAAGTGCACCGTTGCGTTCACTAACATTTGGGAACTAACATTTTAAAAGGGACCTTATAGCAATAATAATCTTGAAAATATCGTTCTTCATTAGTACACTTCGATTTTTATAATATTCAGTTAATAATGGAGGGATTGAGTCGGCC
>JAIORF010000017.1 GCA_021108295.1 bacterium
CTATAGCGCTCAGATAAACTGATACAGACCTGCTCAGATAAATTGATACACTCTATTTGAGATTTTCCTGCCTTAAGAACAAATTCTTCCTTTACAAAAAGAAGGTACCCTCGTAATACCCTATATTTTTGATCCCAATCAAAAAGAAGGAGGTATCACGAGGGCATGCCCAATTACATCAGCGACATAAGTGAGCATTTGGCTTTTTTATAATACAGATCCAAGGCCATTTTCAATTTATTTCGGGTTGGTACCACGATGGAGAGGTCCGTGGCCTTGTTGCTGAGTATTATTTTGTTGTTCGCTCGGTTCTTAATGAAAAGCCCCATCTGAAAAACTGCCTGACCCGTTGCAGGCATTGCCACATCCTTTTTTTTACTCATCCCCGGAATGCAGGTCGGAATGATCTTGGCTGCCCCTTTGGCTGCCGAGAAGCTCACCGCCGGAAAAAATCCATAGAGAGAAGCACGGAGTATTACCGCCACGGAGAGGGCAAGGAAAAGAAAAAGGCCCTGAACAACAATCGCAGTAAAAAGGGTTTGCCCCCGGAAACAGAACAGGAGGAAACAATAGATGATGGATGTGAAGCGGATTGCGGCATTGTTAACCATGTTCAGGTGGTTACAAGCTTGATTGAAGGTCGCAATGTAAGTCTGGATGAAATTTATCGCATGCTGGATAAAGTTTTGAGACAACACAGCATCGACTCTGCTGAAAAATCGTTTTATGGTGACCCTGGCTCTCAGAAAATTCCCCCGTGAGGATCCGAAATGGTCGATCAGATAGAAATTTCCAGTTTTGATTTGCGATATGAGGACTACCGTTTGAAATCAGCAGCGACGGAAAGAGCCCTTTTGACCTCTGTGCTGGAAAACGGTATCCGAGATCCACTGCAAGGGGTGGACGTTGATGACCACAAGATTCTGCTTGATGGCTTTAAAAGATACCGCTGCGCAAGGAAACTGCATATGGAAATCGTGCCTTACCGGTCGCTGGGCCAGGATGAGGCGGGCGGCATCATTGATCTGATCCGATTTTCAAACGTGAAATCCCTTACCATTCTGGAACAGGCCCGGTTAATCGAGGAACTGAAGGGATGTCACCAGATGAGTGTTACAGATATCGCAGGACTACTTGAAAAAAGCAAATCCTGGGTCAGTGTGCGCTGCGGCATTATGGGTGAGATGAGTGAAACCGTAAAAAAAGAAGTTTTTGCCGGAAAATTTCCGGTCTATTCATTCATGTATACCCTGCGCCGGTTTATACGTATAAACACCGTTAAAAAAAATGAAATTGATGAATTTGTTCGATCCGTGTCCGGCAAAAGGCTGAGCATCCGGGATATTGACCTGCTGGCAAATGCTTATTTCAAGGGTTCGGATGAATTCCGGGCACAAATCAAAACCGGAAATCTTTTCTGGGGGCTTGAGCGCTTAAAACGTAATGACGCAATAGGTAATGCTTTGAGCGAGCGGGAAAAAACCATACTGAAAACCCTCGAAATCATTTTGAGATATATGCAGCGATTTATAGCGCAACACCATACCGGATCTATGAGCAACGCGTTTGCAGCCCAGGCCAACATGTTGTCCGGCGGTATGATAGAACTTTTTGATGCTTTTAAAAAAGCAATGGAAGCATTTCATGATAGCACCGAACAAACGTAAAGCCATTTTCCTGCTGCACCAGGAGGGTATGGGACTGCGGGAGATTGCCAGGAATATGCACATTAGTCCCACCACCGTAATGGGCATTATCGCCCAAGAGGGCGAGGTGCCGCAAACTGCACGTAAGGGCAAAATTGAGATTGATTCGGCGCTTTTGGCAAAGCTTTACGAAACATGTCAGGGCCGTGCGCAACGGGTGTATGAAAAACTGACCGAAGAAAAAGGGATTGACATCGCCTATTCAACCCTGACGCGAATGCTGAGGGAAGAAGGTTTGAGTCACCAAAAAACCGGCCGGTGTCAACAGGTGCCGGACGAACCCGGTGGTGAGATACAGCATGACACGTCGCCTTACCGTGTTCGTCTGGGTGAAAAAACAGTGCTGATCCAAGGGAGCCTTTTGTATTTTCGGTATTGCAAAATTCGTTACCTGAAGTTCTATCGTTCATTCACTCGGTTTCAAATGAAATGCTTTCTTCATGAAGCCCTCGTTTACTGGGGATACGCGGCAGGTATCTGTATCATCGATAACACGAATTTGGCCCGTTTGCGGGGGACCGGCAAAAATGCCGTCATCGCCCCTGAAATGGAACGGTTCGCCAGGCAGTATCGTTTCAAATTTGTGTGCCATGAAAAAGGTCATGCAAACCGAAAAGCGGGGAATGAACGGGGTTTTTATACGGTGGAAACCAATTTTTTTCCGGGCCGTTCTTTTTTAAACCTGGAAGACATGAATCACCAGGCGTTCATCTGGGCGACAAAACGATCGGCCAGCAGGCCCACCGGAAAAACCCGGCTGATCCCTTCTGTGACTTTTGAATTTGAAAAACCGTATCTCAATAAATTGCCGCCATATATCGAACCGCCCTACCTTATACACAAAAGAAAAACCGATCAGTACGGCTACGCCTCAGTTAATGGGAACTACTACTTTATTCCGGGGACACGACGCCATGACGTCAAAGTCCTTCAATACGCCGATCATTTGAAGATCTATCACCAAAGAAAGCAATTAGGACGGTATCCTTTGCCGCCTGACGGCGTCAGGAATGAAGTCATCACTCCCGAGGGGGGGCCAAAGCCGCCTCAAAGACCCATGTATCGAAAAAAACCAACGGTGCGGGAAGAAAAAGTCCTGCGATCAGACAAGGCTCTTGATGATTATTTGAATTTCGCTTTGCCCAAAAGTGGTAAGGCCAGGCATCACTTCATCCGAGCGTTTTTCGGCTTATATCAAAAAACCGCTCATTCAGTTTTTATTCAAGCCATACAAAGAGCCTTAAAATATCGCATTAAGGACATTAAAACCATTGAAAACATACTTGTTCTGATTTTGAGAGACGGCAGTATTGAACTGGGGGCGCCCGAAATTGAGCCGGATTTTACAAAAAGGGACACCTACATCGAGGGCTGCTTTACCGATGAGCCGGATCTTTCCATTTATGAGGATGAAGATGACTGATGAGTTGATAAAGATGCTTAAATACCTTCGGCTTAGCGTATTGATTGAAAACTGGGATCGGTATCTTAAAATCGCCGCAAAAGGGAATTACTCCCATGCGCGACTGTTGGAATATGTTGTTTCCGAGGAATATCAAATCAAAAAAGAAAATGCCCGCAAAATGAGAGTCAGACGGGCCGGGATTCCTGAAACGTTTGTGCTGGAGACCTTTCCTTTCCTGCGCCAGCCAAAACTCAATAAAAAGAGAATCGAATCCATGTATGATGGCTTTGATTACATGACCCAATCCCGCAATATCATCTTCATTGGACCCACGGGCACGGGCAAAAGCGGCCTGGCCACAGCATTTCTGATCCACGCCATTAACCAGGGCTATAACGGGCTATTTATCACTTTTCCGGAACTGGTGGAACGTCTTTACCAATCGATCGCGGATAACACCCAGGCAAAGACCGTCAAAAAGCTCTTATCCTATGATTGTTTGCTCATCGATGAACTTGGGTACATCGAAATAGAATCGGTTCAGGTGGGCCTTTTTTTCAACTTGATGCAAAAAAGGCATAAAAACAAAACGACCCTCATTACATCAAATCTCGGATTTGGAAAATGGACATCGTTTCTTAAAAACAACCATCTCTCGGCGGCCCTGATAGACCGACTGACCGAAAGCAGTTATGTCGTCAACATGAAAAACTGCATAAGCTTAAGGCCAAGGCTTGATGAGGTTCCGGAAACATGACAAGGCTTTTTTCAGCACAGGAGCTATACAACGTGAGAAATGATATCCCGGTCTCCGCCCTGATCGAAACCGTGTTGAATATGCCTACTCGCACAACTGAAGGGGTTTTCAGATTTCTTTGTCCCGCATGCGGGGAATTTAACACGGCGGTCAATTTAAAAACCAATCTGGCTAGATGCTTTTCCTGTGAGAAAAATTTCAACACCATTGATCTGGTGATGATTGCCGAAAAAATGAATTTTGTAAAAGCCGTCCGCTTTCTGAAGGAACAGGAAAAAAATTCTCAAAGCCGTTCCGGCTCTAAAAACACCGTAGATCGTAGTCGATCCCCCCAACATATTGCCGACATCATTCAATCAATCATGCCCAAAAAACCAGTTTCCGGCCATCAGGAATCCATTGAAAGCATCTCTAAGCGGGTTCTCTGCATTGAAAAGAAACTTGAGCAAATGATTCATCATGTTGAAATAATTGCTAAAGCCATTACATAACACCTTTATTCGAAATTTTATACGAAAATCGGGGGTGTTACTTTGATAGTCGTGTAACGAGAATCAAATTTTGAAGGTGAAAATGCGAGGCGGAAAACGTGCAGGATCAGGTCGAAAAAAGAAGCCGGATCACTTGAGACGTGAGCTGGTGACACTTCGACTGCCGCAGTGGATGATTTCACAGCTCAAAAGCAACGGTGAAATTGGGTATTTGATTGAGGAGCTATTGGCAAAAAAGGGCTCCCTGAATCCACCTGATGACTATGATTTCAATAGTTGAAATCGACGAATTCCGTCAGATTTTCGCTACGCTTTGATTGAAAGAACATTCCCACCGACGAAGCACTTCCCTCACCAGTCAGTACGTTTACCCATCGTCCGGTTGGTTTACCGGTCGAAATCCGGCATCACTAAATAACCGAGACAAGTTCCGCCACAGCTGCAAAACAGCTGGAGTCTTACCTGCTGGATTGCAGTTTTGTCAGCCGTTCCGGCATCAAACACCTTCTCCAATTTAAGTCATTTCATCGCTGCGGGGTAGCAGGCAGGGCGGGATTCTATTCAATTTCTTGGGCGGGGTAGCATAGCTGCAGGGTAGCTCTGTAAAAGAACGTATCAGTTTATTGTAGCAATACTGTGCCAGTTTATCTGAGCGCTATAG
>JAIORF010000105.1 GCA_021108295.1 bacterium
CGCTATCAGCTTGACACTCGGACGGCAAGCGGTAGTTTTCTACAAACAGGCAGTTCCTTGGCGAATAACGTCGCCCAACCAGCCAGTGCACCTGACACCAAAAGCCTGGGCGTTTTTTTCTTTAGCTATTTTAGAGTAAAACGTCGCTTTTGCCAAGTCATCATTGGCTTTTGGCGCAGGTGACTCGCACGTTCTACAGTTTGCAACATTATGAGCTATCGCACTGTCTGTGACCGATATTTGTCGCAGTAACCCGAAATATACTAAAGCGGCTATCTAAAACCGAGCAGTAACCTTAGCATCACTGGATTACGGAAGACCACTTTGTTGAGAAGAAAACGAGCGGAAAACACAATTTTCAAAATAACTCTTTACGTACGTCTCTTTACATTTTGATATGCATAAGATAGCCTATGCATAGATCAAAAGAAAATTGTGGGATCCGTACAGTTGCTTGTTATCGCTTATTGGTTCCTGACGCATAAGAGCAATGAAGCAATGCAACACTATTTTGAAAAATAAACAACTTCTTCAAATAGCAATCGCGGACTATAGAGTCGTCTCAGCATCTTACGTCTGTGCAATATCTATTGCTTAACAGTAACAAAGTTCTGAATTGTAGTGTAGAACCATGCACTGCACCCGACACCAGAAGCCAAGGCGTTTTTCGCTTTTGCCATTTCAGAGCAAAACTTTACTTTTGCCAAGTTTTTATTGGCTTCTGGTGCCGGTGAGTTTTACGTTAGCTGTTTTGATCAACTATAGAGAGGAGAACATTATGGGGCTATTCTCAAATCTATTCGGGAGTTCTATTAGTAATGTGGATAAGTTAGCTGAAAAGATTCGTTCACATTTCGAGGCCGGAAACATAAAAGCCAAGCGAGGTGATTGGATAGGTGCAATTGAGGAATATTCTAAGCATATAGAAAGTAACCCTGGTGATGAAGTCGCTTTTTTAGGGAGAGGTGCAGCAAAGCTCACAATTCATGATTTTGATGAGGCTGTAAAAGATTTTACAAAAGCAATAGAGTTAAAACCAAACTATTTGGAGGCATTATATAACAGAGCTGTGGCTAAAAAAAAGAGCGGTAATACTGAGGGAGCGATGGGAGATTACGATCTTCTCATAAAAAACAATCCAGATCATTGGATGGCATATTACAGCAGAGGAATACTACATGGAGAACAAAAACATCTTGATTTAGCTATAGCAGATTTTTCGAAAGCAATTACTTTGAATCCGAATAACCCAAAACCCTATTATAATCGATCGGTGATGAAATTGGCTAAAGGTGATTATGAAGGTGCTATGGAGGATGAGCGTAAATACAGGGTAATATCAGTACCATTTTGAGTTAGTTAGCATATGAAAACTGCTTGGATGAGGTAAGGCGTATGCTGGAAAAACTTGAGCGTCTTGCAGAATTTTGATATTCCTCTTGAGGCAATGCCCATGATGTCAACAATAAATCGCCGGTATTCTCCCATGATAGGCACCAACGCTCCGCTACATTAAAGATTCATAGCATGCGTTGAGAAAATTAAATCCAACATTGATAGAGTGTACGGACGTGTGCCAATTTCAGAGGAAGATATGACAGAGGTTTCCCGCTTGATATTGAAGCTGAAAAAATAAATTAGTACGTCATCACAAATGCGGATGCAAAGGCTCTAAAATGAAGAAGACGAATAGGATAAAATTTGCGGGTCTTTCTGACGGGATTCCGGATATGCCAAGAAGGATGTCATCCCGAGAGATGCTCACGGATCAGGTCTTCCTATATCTACAGATTGGCTCGCAGATTTTATTCCTGTTTGCTGGAGTAATCGGATATATCTGGCATGGAGTACTTGGTGCGATAGCTCTTGCTCTTGTTGGTTACGTGGTAGGCAGGCTCCTGCGTCGGAGTATGGGAATCCGAGGGACGAATTCTACAGAGGGTTTTTTTGTCAGGATGCGTGAACGTGCAAACGGTTCTAGAAGAGGTTTCCTTGAATGGTCGCTGGAGCGGTTACGGAGAACACACTTCACCGAAGTCAAATGCAAAGCTATCTGCGACGTATACGATGATGCCATGAGAAAACGCCGCAATTCTTGCGATCCCTCAGCACAACGCGAAATCCTCAAAAATATGGACAAGAGGATCAAGGAAATATCATATGACTAAATCACGGATTTGGCGCTACCCAAAGAGCGGAAGGCCTTGGGCTGCGTTACATTTAGTTTGGATAAGTGCTGTAATCATTGGCTGTGTATCGGATGTGCTCCTGGTTTCGATTTCGCCTGAGCATGGTGATAGTTTCACTTGGGCAACGCAATCGTTCCACATAGCCTATCGGATTGTTCTTTGGGTAGCCTTGTGGTATGGGGTTTTTTATGGGATTAATGCGTTTCATATTCTATTGAAGACAAGGCAACTGATTGGACATATTTCTCGTATGACGCGGAATAAAATGAAGCAGCTTGCGCTGGTTTCGCACCAATACAGGCTTATTAGAGGAGGCAACGCTTTACTTTTCTTTCTGGGGCTGTTTGGCATATTACTGTTCGTTGCTTTTAACGATACCAGGATGCTATCTCTATCGACACTGTCCCTCGGCGTGTTACTTTGGCTCAGGGTTCGAATATCAATGCCACCTATCGCTCTTCTTTTGGCATCATCAAATCAGTGCAGCATTGCACGTCATTGGGCCTACAAGCGTTTCGTAAGCCCACTCAGGGTAATCAGCTTGCTCGACAAGACTGGACGGATAGATGATCGAAAATCCTCTGAACTCGAATTTGACTGCCTTCGGACGAACAATGACAATGACTGGTGGGTAGTAATAACTACGCTCATGGATTTTGCTCCACTCCTGCTCTTCGATGCCACAGCGACGACCGAAGGCGTGATTCGTGAGAGAGACTACGTGATCAGCTCAGGCTTACTGTACAAATCCATGTTCGCTCGCGGATCTGAAGGTGAATGTCCGTTGATTGATAGCCTTCCAGATGAAATTAGATCCGGGCTATGCTGTGTGGTTGAGACAACTGCGTTAAAGAAAATCTATAACGTGTTAGTAACTGGGTGTTTACCGACGACCGCCAGACCACTGGCCCAATTGTTGTATTAAAGATCACACTACACTTTAGGACGGTTACCGAAGTCGGCCCGCGGGCAAAGATTTCCTGAATCCATGCTTACGAAGGTATATCTGAAGGCAGAATCGGCTAACCATGCGCTTGAGATGGACTGGGCAAAGCCGTGCCGCTTTTGAAAGGCAACATTTAACCGATAGTTTTTACCTTTATCATAGTTTTTCAGTTATCGTTGCCCAGCCACTCAGCTTTACGTTAGCAGGCGAAGACAAACGCTCAAATTAAAACGGGAGAAGTGGAAAATGTTTAGAAGGCAAAGGTATTCACAACACAATAGACAGCTCCCATCAGTTGCAGGACTACGCCCGCAGATCACAAGAAAATTTCTTATCGAACATATCCAAAGTGCCAATTGGCAAAGGCAAGGAACAACTGATACCACTGCGCCTGACTTTCGGTTTGGCTCCAATCAAGACTTTTGGCACACTATGATTCGAGCAAGGCAAGCCGCTCTTAATTGGGTGGAATTAAGGCATTTTCAAATTGTTGATTGGTTTCCCCGCACTCCCGGTTTATATCATACGCACAAAGCTCAAGAGCAACGTATGCTGGCAGAGCAATACGTTAATGAGGAAAATGGAATTCTATTTTATGACCCACATGGAAAAGGCCACATGATAAATGGGGGAATAGGCTCTGTTCGGTTCAAGCCAATAGTAATTCAAGGTGAAGATTGCTGGTTGTGTACAGCGACTTCTGACGAAATTTGTCATTCAGGTGTTCCGCTCGCGATTCCAAATTATCTAATGAGAAATATTGATTTAACAAAGAGCGATCTCCACACAGTTTTAGGCCAAGTCAAGTTCTTACCCGAATTTCTTGAGCATCACTTTTACCATATGAGTAGTAGAATCCCACAAATTTATGTACTTGTGGACAGAATCGGAAAGACAAATTCTGGACGAAGATTTTCAGTGGAAATCACTCCCATGGTATTCTTTGAAGGTGGGAATAGAATGGGTCTTGAAAGTAGTGAAAATGTAACTTATGTTCGATGTAGAGCTAATTCACTTGATGAACTAGACCAAGCAGTAAATTGGCTTCAGTGGTACACCAACAGATACAATGGTGAAATAATTACAGATTTTGACCAACAGCGGCCATTGTTTGCTGATGTTCCATTTAGTCTACAAAACATTATGGACGGCAAAATTGATAGATATCGGCTCAGAAGTTACCATATTGAACATGCTGATATTATTTGCGATAAAGTAGAACAAATTCACACGGAGGTAGCTACTATGTCAACTATAAAAGTCGATTTTGGAGATGGAAATATATTTCACGGAGATGTTGTTGTTGCAGAAAAGATAAAGAATAGTTTCAATAAAGCTGATAAAGCAAGTGTACCAAACGATTTAAAAGATTCACTCAAACAGCTTGCAGTTGCAGTTGGGAGAATGAGTGAAGCTTTACCTAAAGATTTGGCAAAAGAAGCTGCCAGAGATTTAGAAACATTAACAACCGAAGCCACTAGTGCGAAACCTAGACGTCAATGGTGGGAATTGAGTATTGAGGGATTGAAAAAGGCAGCTCAAAATGTTGAGGAAATTGGAGCACCCGTTATAAAGCTTGCTTCGGCAATAGCTGCAATATTATCCGGGTTGCAATAATCTCTCAAGCAACAAAGAGCCTGCTAACCAGGCGCTGGAGATGGACTGGGCAAAGCCGTGCCGTTTTTGAAAAGCAGTATTTTACCGGTAGTTTTTACCTTTATCATAGTTTTTCGGTTATCGTTGCCCAGCCACTC
>JAIORF010000058.1 GCA_021108295.1 bacterium
TGCCTCCAACCTGTTTTACCATGTCTGCAACCGGAAAAATGCTGGCAATTACCGAGATTTTTTCCCCAAAGCAGTTAGGAGCTTGTAACTGAATAACGAAAAAAACAAATATAAACAAAATCAGGATACGCAATATTTTTATTTTCATAAAAAGCCCCTTTATGATGCTGAACGATAATTCTTCTCTACCCTCTGTTTTTTTCAACCGTGAACCGATAACTGTAAACCGTAAACAGTTACCTTTTATTAGTTCACAGTATTAATCGGAATAGTAATAAAAGGCAACGATAAGCTGTCATTGCGTGTAACCGATTTAATCCGTTTACCCTTAACTAAAACCTGATGGTCACTGTCAAGAATATAATAATACAATTCCGTTATTCCATGGAACATTGAAAGGGCTATCAGATCCATACTGGATATACCTCCCACAACAGGAAGTACCATGTCAGGGGTACTGACACCAAATTTATCAATATCCGTTCCAAGGGATGTAAAAAATACATACAAAATCAAGTTGGCATCATCTGAAGATTCTACCATTTGGCACTGGTATCTATCCATCAGTTCCATTTCCAGACGTTTTTGTGCGTATCCAAAGAGCGCAGTCGATTCAAGAAAATAACATCTCACAAGTACTTTTTCTCCTCTCAGGATAGAAAAATCTTTTTCCGGCAGCATGGTCATAAGCTTGTTGACACTTAATGCTATGAGCCTTTGCTCAGTTGAACCTGCATAGTCTTCACGTATTTCATTTGTTGAACATGAACAGACCAGACACAAAACAATCAATATCACCCAATGTATTTTCATTTTACAAGTCTCCTATAATAAGTAATTTGTGAATACGCCCGATCGACCCGCAAAGCATAAGCGGATATGAGAGACAGAAAAGTTCACACACATGTCGATTGCGGCATCTGTATTGAGCAAAAGCGCAGACGCTGGCCTTGGCATAGATGCCACACCCGGGGCGCTTGACCTCGGGTTCGTGCCAATTGTCTTTATCAGATTATTGAAAGCCCATTGGGCATTTCAAGTTCCGCGACCACGGCAGCCGGATAGTTGGCCAGTCTGTCTGCAAAGCTGATATATGCCCGCCCCTGTTTGGAACATACATAGTGGTTGCAGGCATCGAGAGCGGCCCACTGGCCATCAGGAAGATGCCACAGGGTTGCTTTTTGCCTCAACTTAGTGATTTTTTTACCTTTGCTTGCGATCTCAATCAGGAGGCAGGAGCCACTTCCTGTGCCGCCGGCCACTGTTTTTCCGTCAGGAGATATGGCCACTGAAAAAACAGAGTTTGAATGACTGATAAGCGATCGGATTTCTTTTCCGGTTTCCATGTCCCATAGTTTTATGGAGTTATCCTCGCTTCCGCTTGCCAGGGTTTTTCCGTCAGCAGATATGGCCACTGAGTAAACAAAGTCTGAATGACCGGTAAGCGATCGGATTTCTTTTCCGGTTTCCATGTCCCATAGCTTTATGGTGTTATCCCGGCTTCCGCTTGCCAGGGTTTTTCCGTCGGCAGATATGGCCATTGAGTAAACAGAGTCTGAATGACCGATAAGAGATTGGATCTCTTTACCGGTCTCCATGTCCCATAGTTCTATGGAGTTATTCTCGCTTCCGCTTGCCAGGGTTTTTCCGTCATGAGATATAGCCACTGAGTAAACAGCGCCTGAATGGCCCGCAAGCGATCGGATTTCTTTACCGGTCTCCATGTCCCATATTTCTATGGCGTAATATTCGCTTCCGCTTACCAGGGTTTTTCCGTCATGAGATATGGCCACTGAGTAAACAGAGCCTGAATCGCCCATAAGAGATCGGATTTCTTTACCGGTTTTTATGTCCCATAGTTTTATGGAGTCATCCGAGCTTCCGCTTGCCAGGGTTTTTCCGTCGGCAGATATGGCCACTGAGAGAATAAGGTCTGAATGACCGATAAGCGATCGGATTTCTTTACCGGTTGCAATATCCCATAGTTTTATGGACTTATCCCAGCTTCCGCTTGCCAGAATTTTTCCGTCAGGAGATATGGCTACTGACTCAACAGTATATGAATGACCGATAAGAGATCGGATTTCTTTTCCGGTTTTCATGTCCCATACTTTTATGGTGTTATCCCAGCTTCCGCTTGCCAGAATTTTTCCGTCAGGAGATATGGCTACTGACTCAACAGTATATGAATGACCGATAAGAGATCGGATTTCTTTTCCGGTTTTCATGTCCCATACTTTTATGGTGTTATCCCAGCTTCCGCTTGCCAGAATTTTTCCGTCAGGAGATATGGCTACTGACTCAACAGTATATGAATGACCGATAAGAGATCGGATTTCTTTTCCGGTTTTCATGTCCCATACTTTTATGGTGTTATCCCAGCTTCCGCTTGCCAGAATTTTTCCGTCAGGAGATATGGCTACTGACTCAACAGTATATGAATGACCGATAAGAGATCGGATTTCTTTTCCGGTTTTCATGTCCCATACTTTTATGGTGTTATCCCAGCTTCCGCTTGCCAGAATTTTTCCGTCAGGAGATATGGCTACTGACTCAACAGTATATGAATGACCGATAAGAGATCGGATTTCTTTTCCGGTTTCCATGTCCCATAGTTTTATGGACTTATCATCGCTTCCGCTTACTATGGTTTTTCCGTCAGGAGATATGGCTACTGACTCAACAGTATATGAATGACCCGTAAGAGATCGGATTTCTTTTCCGGATTCCATGTCCCATAGCTTTATGGATCTATCCCGGCTTCCGCTTGCCAGAATTTTTCCGTCAGGAGATATGGCTACTGACTCAACAGCACATGAATGACCCGTAAGAGATCGGATTTCTTTTCCGGTTTCCATGTCCCATAGTTTTATGGACTTATCATCGCTTCCGCTTACTATGGTTTTTCCGTCGGCGGATATTGCCACAGACATAACAGTTAATGAATGACCTTTTTGGATCACGGGGTCCAGAACGGCCGGTTTTGTGTGAGGCATGCCTGCACCACAGGTGTTTTGATCTGCCAGGGCATTGTTGTCAATGGTTGCCTTCAGAAGGCCGGCACGGGACAGATTTGTGTTTGAAAACCTTGCGCCGGCCAGTCTTGTATTAACCAGGCTCGCTGCATACAGGTTTGCATTCTCAAGATCAGTATGTTCCATATTTGATCGGTCGAACAGGGCATGATGGGCATCGGCCCCGGCAAGAGAGGCATTTGACAGGTCAGCGGATTCAAGATCGCTCATGGAAAGATCTGCATTGTTCAGATTTGCGGAAGTCAAACAGGTATTTGAGAGGATAGATGCGCTACACCCGGCATTGGCCAAATCAGCCCTGCTCAGATCCATGCAGGAAAGCTCTGCTCGGTCAAGGTCTGCGCCAACGAGGTTGATGGTTTGGAGCCGGACCTTGCTGAACATTTGCTTTAGCTTTTTGATACTGCTGATCTTGCCGTCTAATGAATGGGCAAATCGAACGGCCCAGTAAAGAATGAAAAGAGCGTTCTCGGATATCTGCTTTTGATATTTTCCCGCAAGAATTCCCCTGCTTGTTTCAACAAGGAGATCTTTGTCTGATAGCCTGCTCAGAAAGAGGATGACCTCCTTTGAAAGCCGTCTAATGTCAAGGCATTCAATCTTGCCTTGTTTTAATCGTCCTGCCAGCCGCCGGGCCAGGAAAAATTCCATAAAGGACCTGTGCGCAAACCCGTAATTGCCATAGTCATCTCTTGTGAGAAACGACGCAGTTCTGACCTCACTGGATGCCAGCTCGATATCCATGTTGGACACAACGGTCTTTTTTTTTTTCATATAATTGCCGAGCACCTCGTTCAGTACGCTGTAATGCAGGCTGTCTGTTTCCTGGCTCCAGAGCCTTTGGGCTATCTCCTCAACGAGAAACTCCCTTCCTTCCCTGGTGAGGTCATGTCGCCAGTCATCCCTTTCTTCCCAAATCCGGACGTAGGTGGCATAAAGGTCGGCTGCCTGAACACCCCCTTTTCTGTTGCTGATTTCAGGCAGGGATTTCACGATCATATCAAGGAGAACTGGCCTTGCGGAAAGATCCTTCAGGTTATAGATATTGTTGATTGTTTTTTTTGCATCAAGCCAGGTATCAGGCAGGGTCTTTTTAAGATACATTTCTATCTGGCTGCCGCTGAATTCTTGAAGATAACCGATAAAATACCCGGCCTTGCCCTTGATGGCACGGTAAAGGGCGGTAGATGTTTCTGACAGGCCCGTGTTTTTTTGATTGAGGGTCTCTTCGGTCTCAGCCCGGTCTCTGAAATAGTGTGTCCTGCACGTAAGTATGATCTTTGCTTTGCCTGTAAAGGCCCGGTTAAGTTCAAGAAAATTCTTCATGGTCAGGGCGGCATTGGTCTGGGTGGCCATTTCATCAAAACCGTCAAAGATCAGCAGGATTTTTCCTTCCCTGAGCAGAAGGAGAATAGTCTCGGGCGATACGTTCAGTTGTGCAGACTTCAGGAAATGGTTATAGATGATATTTTCAAGTCCAAGCGCCTTTTGCGCGTCTTTCAGGTT
>JAIORF010000092.1 GCA_021108295.1 bacterium
GGCAGGATGTCGTTTGCCATGATAAAAGATAAATTTCCTTATCCATTCGATATAAGCCTGCTCTGTTCGAATACTATAGTGTTTGCAACGAATCCTGTTTCGAACCTGGTCCAATAGCTTTGGTTGCTTTGTGTCGGATCTGTAAAATGCTTTTCTTTCCTCATAATGTTTTGGTTTTGCACGCGATTTCCTTGAATTGTTCACGATTCAGCATTCCCCCTTATTGTTTTCCGAATAATAATTTCGTTGACTTTATCTCACATGAAAGTTAAAAAGTTGTTATTACGTGGACGAAAATTTATTTTGTATGATCATTTGTTCATGTACTGATATAATACTAAAATCAAAATTTTTATCAAGCAAAAAAGTCGTCTAATCCACAAATAGATCGTTTTATACGACCAAACAGCCGTATAAAACAATTTAGTACGTAGATTAGCCGTATTATAAGACGACTATTCGGCAGTCTACTTTATGTTAGGCAATATGCAATACAGATTTCAATGAGTAGTATTGTTTGGTTGAAGAAGTCAAATGTAAAGGTCAAAATAAGTAGATTATGATTATTACTTGTCAACAATGTGGTCAAAAAAACCGAATTCCTAACACTCCCCAAATGAGAGGTCATTATAAGTGTGGTGCTTGTAAGGCAACTCTTAATTTTAACTCTCTTATCGAACGTGCTTTTATCATTGTCAATAAGGGCATTGCCATGAATGCTCATGGTAAGTTTCAAGAGGCAATTTTATACTTTCAACAGGCATTAGAGATATTTCGCGTTGTGGATAAAAACGCAGAAGTAGGCCGTACATTGGTTAATCTCGGAGAATCTTATTTTCGCTTGAGTCAATGGAGAGAAGCATTAGACTGTTTCCAAAAGGCCATTAATCTCCTGCGAAAATTGAATGATAGGGTGGATGAAGATATTGTCCTACACAACATGGGAGCAGCCTATCATCGCCTCGGTGAATTTCAAAAGGCAATCAAATTTTACTTCCGGTCCCTTGAATTGAAACGAGGGGTCGGCGACCATAAAGGCGAAGGGCGTACATTAAATGCAATTGGTTTAACCTACGCTGATATTGGTGAAGTTGATAAGGCTATGAATTATTACTCTCAGGCACTTCAAAAGTCGCAGAGTGCGGGCGATCGAATCAATAAAGGCACAATACATCAAAATATTGCAGCATTACGGCATCACTTGGGACAACGGGAAGAGGCGCTGAGTCATCATCACAAGGCGCTTAAAATTGCACAGGAAACTGAGGACCGTGTAGGAGAAGGAATAACATTAAACAATATTGCTATGACGTATTGCGAGACTGGAAATTGGAATGAGGCTATAGACTATTTTGAACAGGCCCTTCAGATTACTCGCAGTCTTGGGATGAAGGCAGACGAAGGTACTGCTCTGATGAACTTGGGTATGTGTTATGAATACGTAGGAAAACCACAAGAAGCGTTGAATTACTATTTGCAAGCACTCCAAATTGCACGAGAAGTTGGCGACCAAGAGGGTGAGGCCAAAACGTTGGCTAACATTGCAGTGAGATATAGCCGACTGGGGCAGTGGCAAAAAGCCTTAAACTACGATCAAAAATCTTTAGAGATTCTGCGAAAGTTGGGTGTTAAGCCTATGGAGGCTCAGGTGCTTAATAATATCGGGACAACATACGGTCACTTGGGCCAGAACAACGAAGCTTTGTCGTACCACCAAAAAGCACTCTATATTGCACGTGAGGTGCAAGCACAGCCGCTTGAAGCTTCGGCATTATCCGGAATAGCTACTGCATATAATTCCTTACGCCAATTTGAGAACGCTATCAATTACTATGAGAAGGCCATAGACATTAAGCGTGATGTTGGCGACCGTGAAGGAGAATGTCACGCGTTGAATGCATTGGGGATTACACTTCAAAATGCCGGCCGTCATCAAGAAGCAATTGATCTTCACCGTCAAGCCCTGAACATTGCAAGGAAAATAGGCAGCCCTAAAGAAGAGGGTCATGCACTAAATTCATTAGGACACATCTACTATCAATTAAACCAGTGGGACGATGCAATTTCCACTTATCAACAGGCATTAAAAATTCTGGAAAAAGCAGGTCATTTGGAAGAAAAAGGGCGGATTTTGGATGGCATGGCAAGAGTTTATACCTATTTAGAGCGATGGCAGGAGGCATGTGATTATTTTGATTTGGCATGCGAAGAGTTTGAGCATCTTAGAAGTGAATTGGTCAGTGATGATACACGGACGAGTTTTTTTTCAACTGCAGAAAATACCTTTCAGAATTACATATATCTATTGATGTATTTGTATCAACGAACACCAAAAAATTGGCTGCTACTCAAGGCATTTCATATATGCGAGCGCGGGCGAGCTCGTTCACTCCTTTTCTTACTTGGGGAAAAACTTGCAGATATTTGGCGAAATGTGGATCCAGCACTAATAGCACAGAAACGTGGCTTGCTTGCTGAGTTAACTCAAATACAAAACCGTCTTATACAACCAATGCTATCTGAGAAGGAGCGTTCCCGATTACTTTCCCAGCGTGATGAGTTTGATTTGCAATTGCGCCAGTTAGAGGCACAAATCCGTTTCACAAATCCCTCCTATGCAACTCTAACCCAACCCGAACCATTCACATTACAAGAGGTTCAGGAGCAAGTACTTGATGAGGAAACAGTGCTGATGGAATACGCTCTGGGCATAGAAGCCAGTTACCTATGGGTAGTGACAAAGCACGAATTTGAAGTCTACTTTCTGCCACCAAAAGATGAAATTGAACATAAAGTTCGAGAGCTTCGGGCAGCGATCCTTGACACGATTGTCTGTAAGTATCCATATGGCTATGAACTATACTGTATGCTTGTGCAACCAGCTGAAAAACTACTCAAGCACAAACGGTTAATTATTATTCCAGATGGCATACTATATTATCTGCCCTTTGAATTGTTGTTAACCGAACCGCAAAAGGAGATGGCGAAGCTTAACTATACCATTCTGCCCTATTTGGTGCGTCGCCACGCGATAGCCTATGCACCTTCTGCAACTTTATTATCAACATTAAAACAGAATATACACCATGCTTCTTTATTACGGAGTAACCAGCAGAAATTTATAGCTTTTGCCGATCCTCTTTTTACGAATGAATCAGAAAGTGGCGTTATGTTACGATCTGCTCTAAGCCAGACAAGATACTCAGGTCTCTGTCCTCTACCAGCTACCCGTATTGAGGCAGAAAGCATTGCAAAGCTCTTTGGAGAAGGGAAAGTCACGCTTAGACTTGGTAGTGAAGCTACCAAGCGTGCTGCTCAATCAGCTGAGATGAAAGCCTACGATTACGTCCACTTTGCTACTCACGGGCTGCTAAATGAAGAGAAACCACAGTTCTCTGGAATAGTTCTTACCCCTGATGATGAAGGTGATGGTTTTTTACAAACTTTTGAGATTTTCAATATTGATCTCAAGGCCGATATAGTGGTGCTAAGCGCGTGTCAGACTGGTTTGGGCAAAATCGTAAGTGGTGAGGGAGTGATAGGTCTGACAAGGGCATTCTTCTATGCTGGCGCATCTACAGTCTGTGCGAGCCTTTGGAGTGTTGCTGATGAATCCACAGCAGACCTGATGCAGAAATTTTACAAGAAACTGGTAGCAGTTAAACATGACGATTCAGATCCAATTGATAAAGTTGAAGCATTGCAGCAGGCTCAGATAGAAATGATTACAGAGGGCAAATGGTCTTCACCATACTACTGGGCACCGTTTGTATTGATCGGAGATTGGAGATGAAATTATTTAAGAGGTAGATAATAACATGGTAACTGTTCTTAAAATATACGTAGGAAATGAGCCAATTTTGGCATCAGAAGTTGTCCAGGAAATCAACAAGGCAGGAATTGAAATCTATCCTCCCATTATACGCAAGCGGGAAGTAAGCCTTACCCCTGAAATTATTATTGCTTTAGGATCAGCTGGTGCTTTCACGGCATTATACCAGATTATTTCTAAATTTTTTGAAAAAAACAAAGACCGAGAAATTACAATTGAACATGAAGGAACAAAAATAACTATAAAAGGGCATAGCTTACCTGAGGAAAAAGAACTCTTTAAAAAGCTTGCTTTAGACTTTATGGAGGATTGAGTGGAGACAGGATTAGGGGGTAGGGGGACGGAGTTGAAATGGTTGGCATAAAGGGAACAATGGGTCGTAAGCCAGAAAAAACGAGTAAGACGATTGCGGGGTGGAGCTGTTTGCCTAACAAAAGGATGAACCTGACTGGTATTCCGCTACGCTCCATACCAGCAGGTTATCCTTATCGTTATAAGCTAAGAAAGAGAAAGTAGAGATATGTCAGATCGCTATAGTAAGGTA
>JAIORF010000075.1 GCA_021108295.1 bacterium
AAACATCTAAAAAAGAGGAGTGACCATAAGAATGACAATAAAAATGAAAAAAAATCTTATTCTTATTATCGGTTTTCTGTGGTTAATTACAGGATGTGCGGGTAATCAACAACGCCTGACCCCTGATGAAATTACCAGCAACTTTAAAGTAATTGCAACACTGAAGAAAGAATTGACGGTTGCGGAAGAAAATGGGATTGACGTTTTTGCTCCTGAAGGATTCCTTGAAGCAAAAGGACTCTATACTGAAGCCTTTCAGATGGCCGGCGATGGAAAAAGCGACCAACCTGTGCACCCTGCCAACAAGGGATTGAACGCGCTGGCAAAAGCTAAAAGTGATGCTAAGCATGCACAGGAGATCATGTGGGAAGTCATTGATGTCAGGCAGCGGGCCCGAAAGGCAGGGGCGCCTGAGCTGTTCAGGAAGGAATACAAGGCAACAGAGAAAAAACTTACTGAAGCAAACCGTCTGATTGAAGAGGGTAGTATTGCCAAGGCAAAAGATCTCCGGCCTTCATTGATCAATGCTTACAATGAAATGGAGATTGATGCATTGAAAAAGGGAGTTGTAAGTCTAGCAAAGGCATCGGTTCAACAAGCCAAAGCTAAAGACGCCGATGACCACGCTCCTGCAACCTACTTGAAGGCCGAGACAGAACTTAATATGGCAATATCGATCCTTGAAACGGATCGCACTCAAACGGAAAAAGCAAACGCGCATGCCAAACTGGCAACTGAGATGGCAAATAGAGCTACAGAAATAACAGAACTTGCCAGGACGTTCAAACGGCGCAAGTACTCTATGGAAGATATGATCCTTTGGTATCAGAAACAATTGTTCGAGATCAACAAACCGCTTTCAAGCGAACTTGACTTTGAGCAGCCGAATCATATTGTTGTCCGTTCTCTGCATGACACAATTGCGGCACTGGTCGAATCCCGGAAAGATTCAGCACGTATTACAGATGAAAAGCAAAAACTGATACACGCATTAGAAGCTGAACTCAAAGGTGTGCATAACAGGTATGAACACGAACTGTCAGATCAGGCAACACGGCAAATGGAGACAGATCGTATCAAGCAGGAAGCCGATGAGAGGTTCAAACATATACAGTCATTATTCACACCCCAGGAGGCAGAGGTTTACCGAAAGGGGAACAACGTCTTAATCAAGGCACAGGGTTTTTATTTTCCAACCGGAGGCGCAGAGATCAAGACGATCAATTTTCCACTTATGAACAAACTGATCTCCGCTATTCGGGAATTCCCCGGCTCAAAGATAGAGGTGTCAGGACATACTGACTCGACCGGCAGTGCAGAGAAGAATTTGCTGCTTTCGAAAAACAGGGCGAAAAATGTTGCTGCTTTTCTGATAAATGTCGGTCACGTCAAGCAGACGGACATAACCGTAGATGGATATGGCGAAACAAGACCGGTTGCCAGCAACGACACCGAGGATGGCCGTACGCAGAATCGTCGCATTGAGTTGTTGATTGTCAACGAGTAAAGGAAATTCCTCAAAATCCCCCTTTCTCAAAAGGGGGATTTTGGGTAGTTCCTACAAAACAGTTCGGGTCAATAATTTCAATAAGTTACATATCATATCTTCTGGTAGCACATAGCGAAAAACCAGGTGTTTACAAAGTAAAACAGGGCAGTATTCCCAAACCTGCACTGCTTTGTAGGTACCACCATATTCTGCAACTTTTGAACTTATGACAATTCCGTCAAAAAGGTGCATGGAAAAAAAGGAAGCAGGGGAATCTTTTCGGGCTTTTCATGAAGTAAAGACACTGAGTTATAAGTTGGACAGGGGGACTTGAACTATGAAAGTGGCGATAATCTACAATAAAGATTTGACCGGTGTGATCAATCGGTTTGGAATGCAGAACAAGGAAAAATACAACCCTGGAACCGTCAAAAAAGTGGCAGACTCCCTTGAAAAGGGCGGGCATAATGTTCGGATCGCTGAGGGGAATATGCATGTCATCGAAAAACTGCAAGAGTTTATGCCCAGAGTGATTGAAGGCGAGCGGATGGGAATGGTGTTTAACATGGCTTATGGCATTCAGGGGGAAAGCCGTTATACGCATCTTCCTGCAATGCTTGAAATGCTTGGAATTCCGTATGTGGGGTCAGGACCTGAGGGACATTCGCTTGCACTTGACAAAGTGATTACCAAGATAATTATGCAGAAACACGGAATTCCGACTCCTGATTTCCGGGTCTATTCGACAGGGGATGAGGATATGAGAGATGTCTGCTATCCCGTAATCGTAAAGCCGAAGATGGAGGCGGTCTCTTACGGTATCAGGATAGTGGATAACGAGGACGATCTTCGTGAGGCTGTGAAGTTCGTGATCTCCGAATTCGAACAACAGGCTCTTGTGGAGCAGTTCATCCGTGGCAGGGAGTTCTGTGTGGGGCTGCTCGGCAACGGAGATCCTGAGGCGTTTCCGGTACTGGAAATTGATCTTGAAAACGATCCTGATGCAATCCAGACTGTGGATGACAAGAAACAGAAACCCAGAGAGAAAATATGTCCTGCAGAGATATCTCCGGAACTGGCAGGTGAGATGGTCGGGATGAGCAAGAATGCTTTCAGGGCACTCGGGCTTCGGGATTTTGCGCGTGTGGACATCCGCATGGATGAAAATGACAACATCTATCTCCTTGAGATTAATTCAATGGCGAGTCTCGGCGTTACAGGTTCATTTGTCCACGCCGCAGAGGTTGCCGGATATGACTATACCAGACTGGCAAACAGGATAGTAGATGTTGCGGCAGTCAGATATTTTTCTGAGAAGATACTGCCCTGGGAAAAGATGACAGATCCTGGCAGAAACAAATTGCCGCTGTCGGTTCGTATCCGCGGGTTTTTGAGGATGAAACAGGAAGAGACAGAAAAACTGCTCGAAAAGATGGTGAATATCAATTCGTATGTGCAAAACGTGAAGGGCGTTAATACACTTGGTACGCTCGTGTGGCAGCAGTTGAGTCATCTCGGTTTTTCTCATCAGGTCATTCCGATGGTGGAAGTGGGGAACATCTTGCTACTCTCCAATTCGCCTGATAAAGATTACGATGTGCTGCTTCTAAGCCATCTGGACAATTCCACTCCGTTTACAAGGCAGATCCACTACCGTAAAACCGAGCAAAAACTCTATGGAACTGCTGTGTGGAACAGTAACGGGGGGCTAACTGTGATGATTGCGGCATTACGGGCGTTACGGTTTGCCCGCCTTCTGCGGAAGATTAAGGTAGGAGTCTTGCTTATAACTGATAATACCAGGTATGGAAGGATCACAAGAAACAGCACACAGGAGATCCTGCAGAGGGCAGGGGTTGTGCTGGGATTAAGCGGCGCATCCCTTGACGGAACCGTCATTACCTCCCGTTCCGGTGCCGCGGTGTACGACTGCCAGATGAATCTTCTGGATGCTGAGAATGCAGGGGATGTCGCAAAAGCAACTGCATCTGTTAGCAGGCTGCTTGCCAGCCTGACAAATCTTTCCACCGAAGCCGGTGGCGCAGTTGTAATTCCGCGGACAGTGCAGATGAGATCAGGCATTGCAACTTTGCATGCAAACTGCGAAGCGCAACTCAGTGTGCGGTTTGACAGTCAGGAACAGGGAGAGGCGCTCGACCGGAAAATACAGAACCTTGTAAAGAAGATGAACAGCAGGAAAAACCGTTTCCAGATCGAAGGTGGCATCTGTCGCCTTCCGATGATACGCAATCAGGAGACCGGAAATCTCTACCAGCGGGTAAAGGTTATCAGTAATCGGCTTGACATCAGAACTATTGAAGAGCACAGGTGGAGTTCGTCTGATATATGCGCTGTACGTCAGGACAGGGCAAGAATTGACGGTCTGGGGCCGATAGGGGATGCTCCGCACGACTACGAGGAATATATATTGCGGCACAGCCTTCTTGACAGGGCTGCGCTACTTGCGCTGCTTCTAAATGACCTGAGACCGAAGAGGTAGCAATAATGGATTTCAAAAAGATCGAATCAAGGCTTCAGCCTACCGATGACTGCAAGTGTGCAGAGGCTGAACACGGGATGGTTTCAACCGCGTTTCCTGATGCCACACACGCCGGCGTTGAGATGCTGAAACAGGGCGGGAATGCCGTGGACGCAGCATGTGCCGCTGCTATGGCGCTTGGGGTCTGCGAGCCGCAGAGCAGCGGTATTGGCGGGCAGACAATGATGCTCATCACTTTAGAGGGTGGCAAAGTGCTCGCAGTCGATGGATCGTCAAGGGCGCCAT
>JAIORF010000010.1 GCA_021108295.1 bacterium
CCACTTATGGTGGATTAGATAGCCAAAATACGGGGTTATTTTAAATTGTTGAAACTACGGAAAAGACTTTTGGGACACGGCACTAGTCCTCTGCTGAGGTGTTCACAATTCGGATGGTCGGTTTATCCATTTGTCACCTCCCCTTTACAGACGCTGTTGTGGCAAAGGCTCAGTACAACCATGGGCTAATTTTTGTGCTTTAATACGAACTGGGGGCTGCCATAGTGGATGTAGTCGGCCCAATCCACCGAGGGCATTTCGCGAAGAGTAGATCGTCCGCGTTTTAGAGCCACCCCGATGGACTCGCCTTCCATGATCGCACCGTAAAACGTTTCCGCGAACTGCTTGGCAGGTGCGTCACCGACCGGCCAGTAAGTACCGATATAGTTTCCCACTCCTGCACGCAGCAGTGCCTCTGCGAGGCCCACGTTGGTTTCAAGACGCTTTGCGGTTGCCTCGCCTTTTTTGCGGTCGCGGACCGTTCGCACGCGCCCGGCCTCGCAGGCGTTAAAGAACATTAGCGCTGGCAACATTTCGAGATTCGCCAAATCAAACCCTGAAAGGACTTGCCTTCCATGACAGATTATGCCGCTACGCGCACGATTGTTAGTGTCGAAAAAGGCGTGCCCAGCGTAATGAACCGCGTCGAATTGGCCTGAGCGAAAGGCCGCTCGTACAGCGCTCCAGGTGGCCTCCCGGCCTTCCAGCTTGGTGATCTGGATCTGGGGGTCTTCTTTCAGGAGCTTTTCGATGCGTTTGCCTTCCGCATCCGCTCCAGGCAAATCCTCGGTCGGGTTTACCACCAGCAGCAGTTTGAGATCGGACGCGAGCCGCCGCTCCTCAAGCCATTTGGCTACGGATAAATCCTCGGCCTCGTACTTGCGGCTCAGCCCAGCCCCGGCGGACAGATATTGGCCGTCAATGCAAACCGTCTCCCAGGGAATGCGTGATGTACGGGCATCGTGAATCACGACCAGACCATAATCCTGCCTCTTTTCGAGAGCCTTTCGCGTTAGTGGCGGCAACACCAGATCGGTGAGCTGTGCCCCGAAGTCCGCCAGACTGACGTGGTTGAAATCCCTGGTCTCGATGAACTGCAGACAATCGTTGAGGGCTTTGCCGTCAACATCGATAGTGTCCGTCACGACCGTAGATTTGCTGCCGGCGGTCAGCACGGAGGCCCGTAAGATGAACGAGGCGGCGGGATTGGCCTCCGTTTCCTGAGGACGAAGATCCGGCATCTCGCGGACGATGAGATAGACCGGGTCCGGTGCCGTTGCGACTGCCCTTGTCGGTGCGACGGCAACGGCCGGTTCCGGCGGGAGTGTAATGATCTCGACAGTCGCCTCGATATCATCGAAAAGGCTTGTCGCAGACAGACGCAGCATCTCCCGGTGCATCTGATCGAAGCGTTCGCGATCGGACTCACAAAAGGTGATGCCCCGCAGCCTCCCCTGATCATCACCTTCCTGGATTCCGCGCATGAAGCCCTTGACCAGATTGGGGAGTACGTTAGCAGCCCCGATGCCGGACCCGGAGCTCATGAGAACGGTTGCGAACTCGTCGATCTTGGTGCGCACCAGGACGCGGGCTACATTTTCGGCAGCAAGGCGCAACACCTCATCGTTGAAATCGTCATAGGTACCCAGTCCGATGAAGGCCACCATGTCGGCACCCATACGGTAGCGGTTCGCCGGCATGATGAAAACCTCGCCGACCCTTGCCGACAGCATCCGGCGCTCCGTGAACTCGGAGATAACGCCATCGAGCTGCTGATCGATAGCCCTTGCCGCGCCGGACGGAGTCACCCCGCTGAAGAGCCCGATCACGACGGCACGGGTGTCGACTTGGGTGATGCTGCCGTGTGCCAGGCGCACGTCGATTCGCTGCTGGCGCTTACGGCCGATCACGATGGCTTTCTCGCTGACAGGTTTGACTGCGGTACCAACTGGAGCAACGAATTGCGATCCGGTGCGGTGCGGCGGTGCGGCGAATTCGTCGAGCAGATTGCGAAACTCGCTTTGGCTGACGTGCCCGCCCGTCCTGCCGTTAAAAGGCTCCGGCGCTAGCCGGGCGGCAGGCACCTCGCGCAGCACCCCTCGCCGGCTGGGCGTCCAACTGGTTTCCAGGACGCTCGTACGACCCGTCTCGAGCAGATCGATCACCGCCCGCTCAACTTCCCCATTGTTGGGTAAGCTTCCGTGCCCCTCCTCCACGAAGTAAGTCTTGACGTTCGCCAACTGCGCGAAGGCAAGGGGCACCGTCCCATCGCCCTCGAACGAGAGGCCGTACAAAAATTTGTCGTCCTCCCGTCGGACGCTCACGATGGTTTCCTGATTGATGCCGGCGATTAAGATGAAACGATCTTGGCCGGGAGCGAGCGCATCATGGACGTCCGGTGCCGCGGCTAGTTCCGCTGGGCGTGGCCCCATCCCGGTGGGTGGCCAATTGGCGGGATTGTAGAGGTCTATCCCGGAAAACACAGACCTTGCAGGCAGCATTTGGTAAAGGCCGGTGAAGGTGTTGAACACCTCGTTGACAAGATCTTCGTGGGAGTTGGGGATATCCGATGGCTGCGACCTTCTTGACCAGCGGGTGGGTTCCTGACAGGGCCTGCACTGGTGAGAAAGAGCCGTTGTTCGGGGTTCCCAGCATGATCAGGCGTTGCACCCGGTCAGTATCATCTTCTTCGTCCGAATCTGTAAGAAGCTGGAAGCCTGCGCGCGCCACCAGCCCCCCCATGCTATGAGCCACCAGGTAGAGACTTTTGCGGCCTGCACCGTCGCCGGTTTCGTCGCGGATGCGCTTAATCAGGTACTGGCCAAGGTTTCTGATGTCCTGGCGCCAGTCGTAGGGGTGAAAGTCGGCGTCGAAGCCCGCCAACTTCAGGCGTAGCTTTAGTTTCAGATAGGCGAAAAGCAGAACCCCAAGGGCTTGGATATCCGCTGAACCGCCATCCAGCGACAGCTCTGATAGGCGTCCTCGCGCAAAGTCAACAGGGTCGATCCAGATGGTGTCATCGAATATGAAACCCTTCGTCCCTAGTTTCGACCCCATGATACCGGGGAGGATCAATACACGGGGTCCGCCGCGAGTCCGGGCGGTCTGGGCGCGAAGCGCCATCGCGCGAAGATCCTCGTAAGCTTCTTCGCCGAAGTAGGCCTCCAGCAGGTCCCGATTCTCCCCGATGATCAGATCCTGTTCGACCATGTCGTCATTAAGGGAGTAACCGGAGCGTGATTTCTCAGGCTCAGGCGAGGAGGTGACGGCAAGGCCTTCCGCCATAGTGGTTGAGCGGGGTTTGGTCTTCTTTTTCTTGGTCATTGTACGCTCCTTGTTGGGTCCATTTCGTGATCGTTAAGGGATTATTTGAGCAGTCCCCCGAAATTGCCTAGTCTGGCCAAAAATCCTGAAATCGGTCAACACTCAATTGAGTGTATTTGACTGTATGATTAATATTTTTATGCCCTAAATAATGCTGAATGCTCCTTGTATCTTGCCCGTTATTTGCAAGTTTGAACCCTGTTGAATGCCTCTCAAAATAAATCATGAATAGGCAATTTCGGGTGACTGCTCAAATAACCCCTATAATCAAAATTTCTTCTGGGTTTATATCTTTTCTCTTAAAAATTGTAAAAAATGATATTTTATTGTTTTCAATCTTAACTTTATACGAAGTAATAAAAAGAATATACCAAAAAGGTAGAAGGCCAAGAAAATAGGCAAAGGGTTCAGCTTCCTGCTCGGTGACAGAGTACCATAAAAAAATGCCCCTAATACGATCGTTAAAATACAGAAAATAGGACAAACAAAATATGTGTATAAAGGATGTATTTTAAATAAGTTATACATAAAAATTCAGATCAAAGATTATAACGATAAAATCAGGCGTGGATCGTCAAGCTCGCCGCGCTTCATCCCGTTGCCTGAATTGCCTGGTTATTTTGATGTTTTTTTTATTCTTTCTAAGGTCTTGAGTAAGTGTCATGTAGCTACCGATAGTGGCAAATTTGTTTAATGTATATGGGGTTTAGGGAGCAATGAAACGTAAAACCCTGTTAAGCCACATTGACTCAGGGGATGGCAACGATTCGTGCGTTATACTGCACTACGTTGAGTCTCACCCTGCGATTTTTTAACCTGTCTTTTTGATTTTGTTACCGATCCCCGCAAAAATATGAATCTATCCGAAAAATCATACCCATTGAATTTGTTATAAAATTTTATCGATCC
>JAIORF010000137.1 GCA_021108295.1 bacterium
AAATTGTTCTGTCAAAATACTATTATATCAACAGGTTAGCTTTTTGGACACCCCACTCGTAGTCAAGGCTAAAACCAGTAAGAGAAAACAATCGGTCGTCTCGGAACAGTCCAAACCATTACTGCGCGTCGTACTATGATGTAACCCCCCTTAAGGGTAGCCAGTAACAGTGCCCTTATAGGGCTAATCAAGCCACCGGCTACGAGGCCGTGTCATAATTGATTGTAAAAGCAAGAAGTGTTCTTTGACATACGTAAAAATACGCATCAGCGAACAAGAACGATTCGGACGCTGGCCTGTAACCGTTGTCAAGCGCCTATGCGACCATAGCCAAGTCAGGTTCGTGACCGTCAGTGGTATTGAAGCATCTCAGCAGACATTATGCTGCTGTCGGTACTGGTGTGCCTGACAGTTTTTCTATTAGTCCGCAAACCCCCATGATGCTGATCATGCGGGCTATATTGAAACACGTTGCCAAAAGGGATGTTTCTGCCTGAACACCGCCGTGACCGCGTAAGAGAAAGGCATCTGTTTTTAAATTCCTTTTTATGTGACCAAAAGGGTGTTCAAGGCGTGTCTTTCTCTTGGCATATATTTCCTGTGACTCGGGTTTTTCATATTGGGCTTCTAGTTTTTCTTTTACCGCTTCATTGTGCAGCCGAACCAGCCTGCGGCCACTCTTTCCCGTTGTACAGAGGCCCCAGTGCTGACAGCAGAAACAGAGGCGTTTGTCTGTTATCATGTATGTTGCCGGTTTTTTTGTAGATACTGGAGAAGTTCAGTCTGTGCCCCTCGGGACAGTAATAACAGTCATGTTCTTTGTCATAGGTGAATTCCTGCTTGCTAAACGGCTTTGCTCCAGAGTGCAATGCCTGGCGTTGGGAAGGAACAATTACTCTTATGTTTTGGGCATCAATTTTTTCGAGTTCGTCTGTGTTGGCGTATCCAGCATCCGCACATGCTGTATCGCATGGTTTTTCCAGCACTTCATGGGCCTGCTCTATCTGCCTGGCAAACTGGTGGAGGTCAGAGGTATCGTTTACCGCTTCAGCATGCACGATAAGACCGCTTTTTTCATCAACTACACTTTGTACGTTATAGCTTGCATGCTTGCCTTGGATGCTGCGCATGTTCGCACAATCAGGATCAGTTTGATTGATCTTTTTTCGTTCCGTTTCTTTGAACTCTGAAAGCACCTCGTGCATGGTGTTTTTCAATGTGGTGGTCTTAGCCAGCTGTTCTTTCATTGCTACAAACGAATTGAGATGTTCCTCCTGCTGATCCACAGCTTCACATTGTTGCATAAGTAGCTCAATTCGTTGGTCAACTTCTTTAAGCTGTTTTTCGTACCAGGCTTTCTCATGCGTTCGGGAGGCAGAGGCATTTGCACGGATTTTGGTGCCATCAACAAAAAGAACATTGCCCGCAATCAAATCTAGCTTGATACACATGCGGGCACATTGCTTCAATACTTCTTGGATTGCTTCTTTATTCTTGCGTCTAAACTCTGCTATGGTTTTATGGTCCGGCTTCAGGCCTCCCATAAGTCATATAAACGATATGTTGTGATATGTTTGTCGTTCCAGTTTGCGGGAACTCTTGACCCCATATGAATAGCCGTAAACAAAAAGTTTGAGCATGGCCGTGGGATCGTATTGCGAATTGCCCACTTTGTTTGGCTCTATCTCGATCCCCAATTCGTTGAGGTCCAATGCTTCCACAAAAGCATCATAGGCTCGTACCGGATCATCTTTGGCAACGTATTCTTCGATGCTTTGCGGAAGTAGCGTCATTTGGCTACGATTGCCATATCGATATGCCATAGAGGCCCCTTTTCATTGGCTTACCTATAGCATATCTAGTGACTTTCGTCTCTGTAAACACCATATTTATGGCCCAATTGCGACACAGTCTGTACGCCGGTGGTAATGAGTCTTGAATGTTTAACTAATCTTGATCATTTTGATTATATTTCTATATTCTTGAAGACTGATTACTTTAAATATGCATATAGATATGCCGTAACCAATTGCCCCAATCGCAATTTGTATCGGCAGTGATAGTTTTGTTGATAACATCATAAGAATACTCATTGTAAGAATTGAAAGTGCAAGTCTTACTCCAGTATTTAAGTAAGTAATCTTAAAACAATTGGATGAAATTAAGTAATAACCACAAATTACAATGAAAGTTTCTGATATTAAAGTGGCAACGCATGGACCTATATAATCCCATTTAGGAATAAGAATAACAGCAAGAATAATATTGAGAAGAGTTGCCAGTATGAATACAATTGAAGCATGCCATTCCTTATTACTGGCATAAAGAGTAACATTGAATAATGATCTGAAATAATAAAGTATTAAAGTAATTGCCATTATTTTCAGAGGAATAACAGACTCAGCAAAATTCTTTGAAAATAATAAAAAAATTATCTCTTTTGATAATAATAGAATCCCAATTGCAATTGGAAACCCTATTAAAGCAATTATTTTAGCGGCATTATAGAATGTTTTAATGTATTTTTCTCTATCTATAATAGATAACTTAGATAAAGTTGGAAAAAGTGCCCTCCTTAATGCAAAAACAAAAGCATATAAAAAAAGTATGATCTTGTAGGGTGCGTTATATAGTGCAACAGACTCAAAGGTGCTGAGGTGTGAAAGCAATATAATGTTTATCTGCATAAATAATGGATTGATGAATTCCTGAAGTGCAAATGGAAGTGCACTTTTCAAAAGACAAGTATATGATTCAAAATTGAACAGGTGCATACTTAAACCATATTTTTTCCTGTACCATGCGAGGCAACAAATAGATAATAGTACCCATCCAATCAACAAACCACAGACTAATCCTTTTAATTTGAGATCAAATAAAATTACTAGACATACTATCAAGAATAGCGTTATACTCCTTATAATCTGCATGAATGCTTCAAAACCGAACTTCTCAGATGCTCTAAATACAGAAGCTATTATTTGGGTATAACTTATAGCGACATGAGCGATTGATACGATAAGTATAAGACGCTTTACATCAGATTCATATTGAAACAGGATAGTAAAAACATAAACAAAACCAATAAAAAATAATGATAGAATTAACTTTATTGAAAATACCTGTGCTACTATATCCTTTGTTATACTTTTATTACGTGCAACTTGTCGTACCAGAATCCCATTGATACCCATGTTTCCTAATACAAGAAACATGCTAGGAATTGCCTGAACAACACTCCAAACACCAAAACTATCTTTTCCAAGATAACGTATTAATATAATGACCACAAAAAATCTTATAACTTTAGATAGTTGTTGTGATATTAAAATATAAGATGTGTTTATTAATACTTTTTTAAAACTCATAGCTTGATTTTAAGATCGCGATAAAAAAATAGTATGTACCTTCGTTGTTTAAAAAATGGAATGGGAAGATTTTAATTCAATACGGTTTTAAATAGGTTTGACCCAGTGGGATTACGTGAAAGCGTTAGTATTTTTTTATTCATTTTAGCCTTCGCTTTCTATTGCAGTTCTCAGTAACTGTTTTCTATTTTTTTGACAGATAGCCAAACCATAACTCCAGACGCAAAAAATTCTGTTGATAACAAATGATATGACCGCAATTCATAGCAAATGATTTGTCCGCTGCAGATTTTGAGTAATAGTGCTTACGGAGGTGAGTGCTATGGAAGAAAAGAACTACTCAGTATTTGCTTGGAGGCGGGCAATGAAAGTACAAGAAGTGATACTAAAAGCTATAGCAGGTGAGATCAAATGGATTCAAGCGGCAGATATCTTGAGGGTATCTGCGAGGACAATAAGAAGAAAATTCAGGTCATATCAAGAATATGGTATTGATGGATTATTGGATCTGAGGACGTGCAGGCCGTCACGTCGCAGGATTCCTTACGTTATCGTAGAGCAGGTTTTAAGGTTATACCGCGAAGAATATTTTGATTTTAATATCAGACCATTCTACCCTTCTTTTTCGGACACTTTTTGGTGACCCTGACCGGACACTTGCTCTGGTTTGTATTGATCATCAAAGTGTAGTACAAGGCCACGGTTACCCCACCACAATACTTTATTCTGGCCTTGCTTCATTCGTTCGTCAAGCATTCTGGCAACACGTTGTTCCAACTCATTTCCATTAGTGTCAGAGATCCACAAAATTGGCTATTTTTTCCCAAGTGAAAATGTGCATCAATTGA
>JAIORF010000007.1 GCA_021108295.1 bacterium
ATTTAATTGCAGCAATCATTTTGATAAATTTAATTACTTAAAAGCAGCTAACAATATAAATGCAGCCGATCTTTGAAACGGCAGCAATTTGTAGATTATTTAATAAAAAAGCTCATTAACCTGTAAACAAAAAGGAAATTGGGAATAAATGCAACGAACTATTGAAAATTTAACCACAGAATTAATTGGATTACCCAAGAGAGAGCGTTTAGAAATAGTCAGATTTATTCTTTTTCTTGATAACCGATCTTTGGATTCCGATGATATTGATTCTGCTTGGGAAAAAGAAATCACGGATAGGGTTCGTGCCGTTGATGAGGGAACAGCAATAGGTATTGATTACGATAAAGCAATGCAAAAAATTGAAAAGCGCTTTACATCATGAAAAAAATAATCCTTCAACAGGCATTTGAAGAATTGAATGATGCGATAGCATATTATGAAGAACAACAGACTGGATTAGGACTAAGATTGAAGGACGAAGTCGACCAATATGTCAATTGGATTTTAAACAATTCCACTGTTCCACAGATTCGTAGAGGTGGTTACCGTCGTGTTAATCTCAACGTATTTCCATACTATATTGCCTACATTATTCGTGAAGATATCTTATGGATTCTTGCTATTGCACATGGTCATCGTAAACCCGAATACTGGATTAAAAGAAAGAACGAAATCAGCTAACCATGCGCTTCACCCGACACCAGAAGCCGGGGCGTTTTTCGCATCTGCCATTTCAGAGTAAAACTTCGCCCTTGCCAAGTTATCATTGGCTTCTGGTGCCGGAGAGCTCTATGTTATACTCGGATACAATTATACGGTAAACACAAAGGAAATTAATGAACCAGCAACAAAAGGATAAATTTCTCAAAATTAATGATAGCCTCATTGAGGAAGCCACGTTAGTCTTAAATTCTCAATTTGAATCACATTATGTTGGAAGACCGAGATATGTAGACCCACAATTATTTCATAAGTGGTGGGGCAAAATCAAATCATTCGGTCACCAATTGGCTGCCGCTGCTAAGCCATGGCAAGAATTGTTTTCATCAAACCCAAATAATTCCTTAGGTTCTGTAAAAGTTATTTTGGGAACATTAGAATCAATAAGACATGAACTTGAGAATGATTATTTGCAAACTATTACACAACTCGTAAAAGCAGAAACACTTGCAGATTTGCTGGATCAAGGTGAACACCTCTTTGACAGTGGATACCATCTTGCAGCAGGAGTGATAGGTCGTGCGATTCTTGAAGAACATTTACGAACAACTTGCTACAATTTGAATTGTACCCCAACTAAGAAATGCCCTACTATTAATGATTTTAACCAAGCTCTATATGGTATTCAGCATTATAGTAAAATTAAGATGAAACAGATTGATACGTTAGCGTCTATTGGAAACGATGCGGCACATAATAATCCAGAAATGGAGTCATCAGATATAAAAAAGCTATTGGTAGATTTGCCAGAAATAATTGAATCAACTGGAGTATAACAAGACTAATTCAGCCGACGCAAAAAGCCGCGCGGCTGATTAGCAGCGATGGCGTGGACGCTACGCGCCACGCCATCGCTGCGGATTCCATCCGCTTGCTGGGCGGCGCTTCGCGCCTACCATCAAGCGGATTCACCTGACAAAATCTGTTCATGACCCCTGCGGGCTCATGAACAGATTTTGCAGGTGATCCGCAGCGTTATACGAGTAACCTTTTGAACGCACAGTATGTTAAGGAGTAAAAATGGGCAAAAAAAATACTGATAGTGTGAAAGATCGGAGTTGGGGGATAATACACTTCCTTCGTTGGAAAGTTCTTCCAGGGTGGTTAAAAGGAAACCGTAGTCTCTTGCGAAAATACAAAGATAATTGGGTAAAAGCACATAAAAAAGACATAAAAAAGTTTGCAGCAAATAATAACCTACCGCCTGAATTGTTAGCTGGGGTTGCCTGGATAGAAGTAGGTGGCGATCCTGATTGTGTTGATAAGACTATATATTGGATAAGGTCATTTGATCATGCTGGTGACCCTTTGGTAGAGCCTTTAACAATCACCAAGAAACCTGAACTAACATCTTTTGGAGATGTTAGTATTCAGTTACGAAGAGCTGCTGAGGCTTATGGGATGGATCCCAAGAAATTAAATTCCAAACAAAAAGATTTTTTGATACAATCACTGTCCGATGAAAAAACTAATCTTGTAATTGTAGCAAGACATTTATGGCAATTAAGTCAAATAGATTTTGCTAACAAAAAAATGCTTGGAGACTATGAAGTAAAAATAATAGGCGCTAGATATAATAGAGGACCTCATCTGTCGATTGAAGAAATAAAAAAAAATACATCATATGGTGACTTTATTGTTAAAAGAAAAACAAAATTATTAGAGTTGATTAAATGAAAAAAACATATAAGAAAAGAAAATGGGTAGTTGCCTTATTGATTTGCTTTTTAAGCTTTATATTTTTAATAATCTTTTTAATGATTCCTAAAAATGAATATGAGTGGATGTTGGATGAGCCTGGTTTTAATTTGTTATATGAAGATTTACCAGAAGATCCGGATGCAGATATGAAAATGGTAATATTTTCTGCTCCGGTTATTATATTAGCTATTTTAAATATAGCTTATGGATTTAGTGCGCTACAACTAAAAGGTCGGATTCTATTACTTATCTATTCAACTATTTTATTATTTTTGGTAAGTATTAAATTACTCTTTTAGGAAATGTTAGAAAAACAACAGCTTGTAGACAGACCACTATATTCGTGGTGATTTGAGATTTAGGGAACAATTGGACGACAGTGAAATATTAATCTTTATGAATATTCTTGTATAACCAGGCGCTTCACCTGACACCAGAAGCCTGCGCGTTTTTAGCTTTTGCCATTTCAGAGCAAAACTTAGCTTTTGCCAGGTCATCATTGGCTTCTGGTGCCGGTGAGCTCTACGTTATGCCCTTTGAATAAAAATTGATGAACAAACCAAAAAATATTAGATCAACATTAATTTGAGAGAGATAACGATATGCGAGAAGAAGAGATTAAATTATATCTCGATACATCAGTTCCAAGTGCATACTACGATACATCCAAACCTGTAAGACAGCTGATTACACAAAAATGGTTTGAGAACAAAGCGTCTTCATACCATCTGTTTACATCTGTCACGGCAATTGATGAAATTAATGAATTAAAGAATGTTAACAAAAGACAGAATATCAAAGATCTTATATTTGACTACAATATGACTATCCTTGAATTGTCAGAAGCAGCCATGAGTTTGGCAGAAGAATATATGAACAAAGGAGCTGTTCCGAGATCGGAACCCGAAGATGCGTATCATGTGGCCATAGCATCTGTGAACCGAATTGACGGTTTGGTGTCATGGAATTTCAAGCATATTGTGAGTATGAATCCGATAAGAAAAGCTCATGAAATCAACATGAAACACGGATATCCGATAATCGAAATTGGCTCGCTGGAATTGTTCGGAGGGTCTGAATATGGAAGCTTATAAAAACAGTTACACTGAAAACGAAGATCGTCTTTTATGGGAATTGCATGAGATAAGACATAGATTACATAAAAAAAGAAAAAATAAAACGATACAAGAAATAAATAGAGAAGCGTTGAAAAAATATTCTGAATGGAAAAAAGAAAGAGAAAATAGGCTACTAACCTAAAATGGGACATTTTTTGCCATTTTGGCTCTGTGGCAATTTCTACAATCAAGTAACATCAAAAAGTTGTTAACTGATTGAATTTACAGGCTGTCCCGCCTTATGTTAGTAGTTAGAAAATAGAAGAGATGCCTATAAAAAAGACATAACAAGGCGCTACCAAAACACCCAACACCAGAAGCCTAAACAGTGAAATTCTATTTGATGATGCAGAGGGTAAGGCCGAGGCACAAACACTATAAACACAGATTACGCATAACCATGCGCTTGAGCTGGACTGGGCAAAGCCGTGCCGCTTTTGAAAGGCAGTATTTGAGCGGTAGTTTTTACCTTTATCATAGTTTTTCGGTTATCGTTGCCCAGCCACTCAGCTTCACGTTCGGCAGGCGGGATGAACATGCACCGTGCATGACCCTTATATCTTATAAAATTACACTA
>JAIORF010000001.1 GCA_021108295.1 bacterium
ATAAAAATCAATTGTAGTTTTGTGGTCCTCTCTGGAGCCTGGAAAAGTCTGAACTTAGATCACTTTCTGCGCTATTTATAAGATTATTCGCCTCACTTAAAAATTCATCAGACAATAACTGACTATTTAAACTATACGATATTAATGACGCTATTGGGGACAAATCAGAAAGTATCGCATGACGATCAGTTAATTGTGCTGCGACACCTGTCATACCAGTTCCACAAAACCCATCAAAAACAATATCGCCCGGCTTGGTGTAATGATTAATATAATGAATAATGGCTTTGTGAGGTACTTTTGTATGATATGTATGTGCCATATAAATGGGGTCATTTTTTCCTTCACTTACATCCTTTACAAATGGCCTCTTATGATAATCATCTGTTTCTTCATCATAAATAGTACCATACTCTTCGAGAAAATCTTTGATGTATGGATTCGGGCAGGCCGTGTAATAAGGCGGATCAGACAAAGCCAAAATATCCTCATCTTTCCCAATGGGAAACCCTTCAATATCGCGAACTGAATCAAGTAGCTCTTCAAGTGGCTTAATCGGCTTTTTCATTTTAGATATCCCTGTATCGCTTGTCTTATTTCAGTTTGATGCGGATTTCGCTTTCCTGTTTGTTCTTTTTTAATTCATCCATCAGACTATAAAATCTCTGCCTTAAATCCTCAATCGTTGCCATTTCCTGTTTTGGAAACAGTCCTCGAATAATCCTGTCTTTATTAATTTCAACAATATCAATTTCTTTAAACAGCTTATTGATTGTCGCAATGGTTTGATGATTGATATCAGTTGGGAGTTTTTTTGATTTTAATATAGATTGTATCAGCTTTTTCTCATCATTATTATCAAGATACTGAACATTATCTTTGTATTCACGAACTTCTTTGACAATCGTCTTCTCATAGCTGTCATATAATGTTTCAATCTCATCTTCAATTTTATCAATTTCTGCCAGATTTTTATTATACTTAACATCAGCCTTTGGATAAAAACATTTCTGGCACCTGCAACTGATCTGAAGTGTATCTGCCAAATCCGGATTTATGCATTTATGCTGCTCTAAACCGTTCCATTTTAAAACCGTATGTGTAAATTTAGCTTCTGAAATACAGGTGATATTTTTTAACTGATTAATCTTCTGAAACAAAGGCGTTGTCTGATAATTGCTTAACCTGCTCCAATCAACCTTTTTACCGACATATTTTTCATGAGCTTTAAAATAAAAATCATAAATATATGATTTTTTAAATTGCTGTATTTTCCCTTTTATCGGGTTTCTCTGTGAACGGTCTTTAAAGGTTGGAAAGTCTGAACAAATTAAAACAACATCATCTCTAAAATCTTTAAGTGTATCAAATTTTTGATTGTCTGTTACCATCTGATTATAATTTTCAAGCAATTCAACGGCATCATTCATATAACCAATAGCGTCATGAATACCATCTTGATATTCAGTGATGGCGGCAGTGATATTTTTTAGGTCCGAAATTGCAATTGTTATTTTTGAAAGTAATGAATTAAACAATGGCTCTATTGATCCAAACTGAGTGTGGTTGCTTATATTTAAAACATTCCAGTCAATTTCCTTTATTGTAAGAATATCATTTTGAATAGCGTTAATTTCTATATGTAAAGTTTGTTTTTGCTGAAGATTTATAATCAGGTCATCAAGTGACTTAATGAATTTAATGATATCATTGATTTTTTCCTTGTATTCCTTAAAAGCGTTCAAACGTTCTTTTTCCAATGTAATTTTATTGCCGTTCAGTCCCAAAGCATTTAACAAACGTGCGGCAAAATCATAAGAATAATCCTCCTGGAGTTTGGAATAAGCGATTGTTTCAAAGGCTGCCAGGCTTTTAAATTTTTCTTTAATATTATTAATATCTATTTTATCCCCACCTTTGATCTGCAAAAAGATTTTTCCAAGCACAGTCAGCACAACAAGATGAAAATGGATAACTTCCGGTTCTATGCCATATTGGGATGAACAAAGCGGCTCAACAAGCTCCTTTTGTATATCGGTTACTTTCTTTTTGTTTTTATTCAGCACATCTAAAATTTTTGCTGCAATTTTTGATTTGCTGATGTCCGGGTAACTGTTTGTATCAAGCATGTCGATATTGCGAAGAAATAGTATTGTATTTTTGCTTAAGTTGTTAAAATCGCCTTTTGTAAGGTCTGAAGCTATGGAGGATAAGGAACTTACAATATTTGCCGATGATAATTGGATGGAATATTTCGAATGCAATGGATATGCTTTGTTAAATGGTTCATCAAACACAGATGTTTTAAATTCTTCTATAATTTCCGGAACATTCGCTCGTTCATGACCGAGATGCGATTTGATTGATTCGGCCTTGCCGTTTAAATGGCATTCAGCTTGATTCATCAGCAACTTTACCAAACGATGTTTAAGACCGGTTATTTTATTTTGACCGACATAATATCCATTAATCCTGCCTTCAAGCTTTTTAGCCATTAAGCCTTTTTGGAAATTATTGTTAATCAGTTCTTTAATGGCAATAATCTCTTTAATCAGCTCTATATTTTCCGGTATTTTAATCACAAATTTGATGGTTAGCTGGTTTGATGCAAACTTTTCTTTAAATTTCTTTGCAAACGGTGAAATAAATACAATTGCGTAATCTTTTTCAGGCAATGGTTTATATTTTGATTTATCCTTGGCAAAAACAATATACCCTTTGCGAAATGATTTTACAGATTTCCATTCGCATTCATCATGATAAACATCTGAACAACCATCTACTCGTTCAAGTTCGAGTATGTCAGCAAGTTGAGTCATTAATTCATACTCAATTTCAGTGTCAGAAACACTTGCCGATTTCTGAGCTATTTTCTGTTCCGGATTAACGCCCGCTTTGGTGACAAACCGAAAATATTGAAAACCAGTTGATTCGTCTTTTTCTGTTTTAATATATTCCCCTTCGGTAACATTTCTTATTTTACTAATAATCAGGGAAATATTGTCAGCAGCATTAAAGCTCTGTGGAAGGATCATAAGGTTATTAGCCAGTTCTTGAGCAGTTGCACCTTTTTCGCGTTTATTCCATAAAGAATATATTGCCAAACCTTTCACGACTTTTAACGCGTCTTTGTGAAACTCGGATTCCAGCAAATTTATTTTCTGGGTCAGGATATTCATGGTCTTGGTGATATCATAGATTTCTTCAAGATTTCTCCTGTTCGGATTATTTTCTAAAATATCATAAATTTTTTCAAACGTGATGAAATAGGGAAATTTTTTATTTAACAGGTATTTGATTTCAGACATCGCAAACTGGATGACACCACGTTTTTCGAAATATGGAAGATCGCTAAACAGTTCAAGAAGAAATGGGGTAAGTGGAAAAAGATCAACGTACTCATCAATATTACGGCTGACATCTTCAATCTTTTCCGCAAAAGGAGAAAGTTTTTCTTCGAGTTTATAGCGCTGTTCATTTGTTTTTGACACAATTCTGTTGGAAATAACTTTTTTAATATCTTCCTTATGAATAATAATATGTTGAAAACGTTCACCAATCCTGCCAAGTTCGCTTGCAACATTCTTAAATTTAGGGCTGGTAAAAACATCTTCCTGCATTGACCCGACAAACATCAAATCCTGATCCTGGCATACCTGACCAATCACTCTCAAAAACTGAAGATCAGTTTTCATCGCCTCTTTTTGTTTTGTCTCCAAAAAATCCGATATTTCATCAATTACTACGAGAAGTCCTATTGAAGGATCATGTTTTTTTATAATCTCAATAATGGCAGCGATGTTCTCTTTATCATCAAAATCTTTTTGAGGATCAAAAACAGGGATATCAATATCGTACTTGACTTTAAGCTGCTGTCTAATCTTGCCAAAAAACCATTGTTTTAATTCAACCTGACCAGCCTGAAGCTCAAATTGAACAGAAAAAAACTTTCGGCTTTGTTTTTTCGCAATTTGTTTGATTGTTTTATTTTTTAAGACTTCTGCAAGCTCCGGATTTTCAACAAGACTTATCAAAAATCCGA
>JAIORF010000136.1 GCA_021108295.1 bacterium
AAAAATCATCCTTACTAAGTCCTCATTGGCTTTGGGCGCAGGTGATGCGTACGTTATGTGTGTAAGTAGATAATATGGCAATAAGAGAAAAAGCGATAAAACTTTTATGGTCTAATGCTGCGGGTCGATGTTCTTTCACTGATTGCAAAGAAAGGTTGACTGTAGAACAGGCAGCTCAGTCAGCACCGCATACCTTAGGAGAAATGGCTCATATAAAGGGAAAAAGGGAAGGATCAAATCGTTACGATAAAGATCAAATAGGTGAACAAAGGGATAGTTACGAAAACCTAATTCTACTATGTCCAAACCACCACACCATGATAGACAAACCGGAAAATGAAGGCATATATACGGTTGATGTATTGATGGAGATGAAGATTGCTCATGAAAACAACGTTTCGAAAAAATTGGAAGTTTCGGAAATATCCGGCATTGATGCACTAAAAGATAGAATAGCTATTTATCTGGCTGAAAATCACCAGGCTTGGACGCAATATGGGCCACTGTCTGAGACAGCTCAAAAAAACCCACACAACGATGAAATATATGCTGTTTGGGTTTCCGAAAGGCTATCGACCATTGTTCCAAATAATAGAGCAATAGTCAGTCTACTAAAAGCTTATCGAAACCTTTTTAGTAGATCTGATCAAGCAATCATTAGCCAGTTTTTATCTCATGCAAATAGCTATGAGATATGGGTGAATGATGAAATACCGTACCAAGCTGTTTTGCGGTTTCCAGTTGATTTTGAACGCTTAATTACAGGGACTTAATTATGCCCGCTCACAACAAAGAATTTCCGTGGATGAGTTACTACGGAAATTACAAGTTCTTCGAAGATAGAATGTTATCTCATAGTAAGGTTTATAATATTAGAAATATTGGAGATGGCTTTTATGATATCAAGCTTATAGATATAGAAAAATTAAGGGTATTTATCTGCGAGTGTTACTCGTTTGGATTAGCTGAATACTACGAGTCTATGGAAAAATTAGGCGAACTTGGTGCTGTAATTATTAATTCAAATTGGTGTGGATACTCTATGGAAGCTAAATTACATTGCCGAGAACATAAAGTAGGTCTGTTTGATATAAGTGGATTTATGGCTGCGCTAAATATGAAAAACTTCTGGGAGTATTTAACGAAACAGGAAAAGGAGTATTTTAAAAATAACGAGGGTCTTTAATGGAAAAAGTTGCAATTTACGGGTTTGGTTCTTTTTTCAGTAAACTACCTGTATTTGAAGATATTGACATATTAATTATTCATCAAAGCACGTCATACGATTCATGTCAGTTCGCTATTTGGTGTAAAAAATATCTTTTATCGAAGATATCTGTCGTAGATATAACAATATTATCTGAATCTGAAGAATGTCAGTTGTCATTCCTTGCGAAAAGTAAAGCCAAGTATTATGGCAAGGTACGCGGATTTTCAGCGGAAAATAATCTTGATGAGATTGTTGCAAAGTTAAGTCGAATTAATTCCTCTAGTGAGCTAATAGCTGGTAGATCGAATGAAAGCACATAACCATCGGCTGCACTTGACCGCAAAAGCGGTGCGGCTTTTCCTTTTGCGTAGGCATCATATAACTCCTTTTAAGCTACTGCCCAGTTGCTTTTGCGGCAAGTGAGCCGGCACGTTCGGCTGGGACGAGCATCAGAAGCAAGAATAATTTTAGCATGTAAAACACTTCCACCTATGCAATATTTTACATATAAAAAATGGTAAAAAATTGCATAGGTGGAAATTGAGAAATTTGGTATTGTTGATTTGTCTGAAATATCAACGTGTTGAGCATTAATAATCTTGAAGAGAATTTGGCATATTACTTGCGATCATATAATGAAAAAATTAAGAAAAATTTGAGGGATGTAGGTTCAGATTATTTGGGACTTAATAATGATGCCTTAGTATCTGGAACTAGTAATGGTGTTAGCTGGACTGGCTCTCAAACGAGTATATATTATGAACATACAACCGCTGATAGAACATTTAGGCTTGCGTTTAACTATGGCCAATTTGCTGTTTGCTGATACATGCTACACAAAAATTGATGCAAGATCAGACGATTACAGAACAATACGCAAATTAGGTGAAAAGAGCCTTGTTATTAATTTGTGGTCTTAAATATTTGGGGAGAAATAATATGAAAAAGAAATTTTTAGTGGGGATACTAATCAGCAGTTTTTTAGTTCTTGGTTCGGGCATAGCTAACGCTACTCCAATAGTTGACCAAGAATATGACCCGACTGGAGAAGTAAATACTTGGAGCGGTATTGGGGGTACTGATAAAGCTCAGGTTTTTACTGCAGGATTATCTGGCCTACTAACGGGTGTTGATGTCTTAATTAGAAGACAAGATAATCAGGGTAAGGATGAAGATGATTTAATTGTCGATATACGTAATACAGTTGGTGGTATCCCAATAAATGATGATTTAAATACTCTTGCGCTTGTTCAGATTACGGCATTAGATGTACCTACAACGTATGATTTTTATTACGTTGACTTAAGTGCTTTCAACATGCAAATCACAGCAGGTGACATGCTATCAATCGCTTTACGGACAGCTAATCCCCTTCTGTTAGATACTTGTTATTCGTGGGAAGGAAATGCGAATAATAACTCTTATGAGGGAGGAGGCCATTATTATAGAAATCCCGATTATGGTTATGACACTTGGACATCTTTCCCTAATGGTACATATGATTATGGATTTAGAACTTACGTAGAAACTTTGAATCCAGTCCCTGAACCAGCCACTATGCTCCTCTTCGTAACAGGTATAGTTGGACTGGCGGGGAGCGGGCTCAGAAGAAAAAAGCAATAACAATCAAAAGACAGGGCAATCAAGTGCCTGCCTTTTCCACTTTAACCGGCGGAGTCGCCGAACCAAACGGTGCAGTTAACCCGCAAGCCCAAGCGTTTTTGGGGTAATTGAACATCAATACAACAAATAAGGTTGGTTGCCAAAGCCAAGGCGGGCAACTGACCTCAGACATGTAATCGCTTTGAACACATGCGTTGCGCAGGAAATGCGGGTAGCGTACGGCCGTTGCCTGGGTATGCAAATAATCAGCGCATGGTTCCAGATAGTTTCGAAAAACCGGGAAAAACCAAATCATTCGCTGCACCTGACAATAAAAGAAGTATTTCTGTTTTTGAAGTCATCATTATTCGGCTATCAAGAATTATCCGAAAGAGTGTCGCCGATGCATTCTTGCCATGGTTGACATATCTGGAAATCGCAGTTTTCTTATTCCGGCTACCAGCGTAAGGTGGGACACTTTTCGCCATTTTAGCTTTATGGCAATTCCACAATCAAGCAAAATCTAAGGAGTTGCTAACTGATTGAATTTACAGGCTGTCCCGCCTTACGTTGGTAGCCCTTATTCCGAAGGTTGCACCCTGTTGTGACACCTTCATACTCTGTTATAATTGAAGAGTACCGCATTTTGCGCTTAGTCTCAGCGTCAATCTGGCATGAGCATCATATTGAGCAAGTAAGAAATAAGCAGATCGTTTCAGGTATTATCGAAAAGCCAAGCAAAAGCCGAACAAGGCGCTCCACCCGACACCAGAAGCCAGAGCGTTTTTAGCAGCTGCCATTTCAGAGCAAAACTTTGCTTTTGCCAAGTCCTCATTGGCTTCCGGTGCCGGTGAGCTTGGACGTTATATTAAGCCTGGAGGCAGGAAAGGCCGTGCGTTTGACACGAATTGAGCAGTTTGCTACAGTCTGAAAAAAAGGAGGTTCTCCAATGATGATGCCCGACGCCCTGTAATAATACCAAGTTATAAACAAATCATGACTGGTTTCTCAATCAACAGGAGAACAAAGAAATCATGATAGTGCCGGAAGCGATGGAAAAACAATATCTTATAAACCGCCTGGTTGAGACTGGCGTTCTCGTACCGGCAGGGCAAGGAAAGATAGCGGATCTGCCTTTGCCTGTATTGCCATCAAAAATACCTATATCTTTTGATGACATACTCGGCCTGGAAACACCTTCC
>JAIORF010000051.1 GCA_021108295.1 bacterium
GCGCGGGAAAACACGATTTTCAAAATAACTCTTTACGTTTTGATATGCACAAGATAGTCAGATATAGATCAAAAAAAATGTGAGATCCGTGCAGTTGCTTGTTACTGGCTTTCTGACTGTGTGTGTTCTGAGCAGTTGCTTGTTACTGGCCCCCTGACGAATAAGCAATGCAACGCTGTTTTGAGATACAAACAACTTCTTCAAATAGCAATCGCGGATTATGTAGTCGTCACAGTATGTTATGTATGTACAATATTTGTTGCTCAACAGTAACGAAGTTATGAGCTATGCAGAACCAGCGCATGGACTCCGACCGGGAAAGCCAGGACGTTTTTAGATTTTGCATAGTTCTTCATAAAACTCTCTTTTGCCTTTGCCTGCTTGGCTTTCCCGGCAGGTCATGCGTGACGTTAGGCGGACAACATGGAGACGAACACATGAGCCTCTGGAAGAGAATCTTCGGCGCCGGCACGCCGGATGCCCCGCGTACGGAAGAGCTGAATGTTGCATTCAGAGTTGACGGCTGTGCCGACCACTCAGACACCTGCGACGTCAGGAATTGTTGGAATTGTGGATGCAAGGTGTGGGTGAACAAGCGCCTGCGTTCTGACGCGAGAGTGTGCTGCATGGAATGTGCTGAGGCGATTGTAGGTCAGAAGAAGAAAACCCCTGTTTGGCGGTTTCCGCTTGAGTGAGCAACCATGGACCAGATCTTCACGTACGAACAGGCATCTCGAGGCGAAATCGACTTCGTCAAGAGGATCATCCGCAGGAATCCAGCGAAATATGGAACTGCGGGAGGAATCCTGGTCAAGTATCCCACCAACAGCGCCAACTTCGCGCTGTTGGTGTACGACTTCGAAAAGTCCAACGTCATCTTCAGCATCACGCAAGAGCACGTTGGTGCGCCCCAAGGTACTGTCGCGCTATGCGAAATGGCAGCTCAGAACAACGTCGCCGTTCTAGGCTTCTTGCTCGATAAAGGGATGGACCAAAATTCGCGCAATGAGGGCGGAGTAACACCGCTTGCCATCGCTATAACTCGCGGTCAGGTCGAGGCTGTCAAGCTCTTGTTGCGAAGAGGGGCAAACCCCAACCTCGTGTACTTCGATACCTTCGCCTCCCTTCAGCAAGCAGTCGAGCAATACCTGCTTGGCCAAGACCAGCGCATTCCAGCTATGATCTCAACGTACAAGGAGATCATCGAGGCTCTCCTGGCGAGCGGAGCCGACATCGCCCAGGCAAAGCGTTTATCGTCGCGCGCTGGGACAGACAACGTTTCGAAGTATCTTGGAAGACTCAAGAAATCCGGCACCCCACCTTCTTCGTCGGAGTCCGAACGCAAGAGCTGGTGGGCATTCTGGAGATAGCCTGTGGCAGAGGAATGACCGCCTAACCAGACGCTGAACCCGAGCGGGAATGGCGGTCGGGCTTCGGGGTGATAGCAACGTTTCTCGGCGCCATTCCCGCCGGGTTAGCTTGGTCGTTCCAGGTGGCTGCGCCGCCTGGAACCGCGGTGCTGACTACGTCCAGCACCTTGCCCCGGCGCTTGCCCCGGCGCTTGCGCCGGAACAAGGAGCTGGACCGGACACCGTGAACCGTACAATCAAACTGCGTTTGCTTGCACGGCTCACGGTGCCGGTCAGCACCGCGGTTAGAACGGTGGGGGTAATCATGGATCCTTTAAGTATTGCCGGTGCATTTGCTACAATTATTGGACTAATATGCAATTTTAAAAACGAGAAGAGAACTGCATCAGAGAACGAATATAATGCCTTTGAAGAGTGGTTAATTGAAAAAAAGCACGTTCAAGTTATTGAATATTTAAAAGAGAATTCCTCGCTTTCTGAGAGTATCAAAGCCTTTTTAAATGAAAATAATGAAATTATCATAACAAAATTAAACAGCATTGATGAAATTGTATCAAATATTGCATCAAATATAGAAGGTCTTTCGGAAATAGTAAGGGCGATAAAACCAAATTTGGGAATATCAGAGCAATGTATATTCCTTTTAAAGCAACTATACGAATCAGGCGCGAGTTCCTTTATGGAAGTAAAAGATAGGCAAAATAAATATCTCCAACTACATGATGGTGGAAGCGGAGATATTCATTTTGATGAGCCAAGATTTTTGGAAGACGACCTAACTTCCTTAGTCGACTATGAATTTTTGAGACTTGAATTTATCGGTAGTGACAGTAGAGTTTTTCATCTAACTCGACAAGCTGTGGAATTTTTACAATTAATATAGTTTCACGTTCTAAGGAGAAAAACATGAACAGAAAAATTGTGTTGTTTTTACTATTTGGTATTTTTTTGATGTGCTGCATTGGTTTTGCCTTCGCAGATATGTCTTTATCAGAAAGATATCCCGGGTCCTGGAGAGATGAATTTAATACTGGTATTTCAAAAGCTTTAGCGAAAAACAAAATTCGAGGTTGTGGTGAGTATAAATATCGACCAAGTTCAAAAAACCACAATGAATACCTTGTCAGATGCACGAGGGATGGCGTTAATTGGAGTTCATATATTGTATGGGTCGGAATCAATAAGGTTATGGGACCCTATAAGTCGGATCCATCATTGGATTAGAAAATATTTAACACGGCCAACCTGTCGGTTCAGCATACATGGCGTGTGCGGCTTTCTTGAATTGAGGCGGTATAGTCACCCTGCTTGCTGTTGACTTCGGCGTTAGGGAGGGAAAATAGAGTGAGTAAAAAAATGACTCATTGCATTTTTTGCCTCGGAAACAAATACGAAAAAAACAATAAATCACACATCCTTCCTGAAAGCACTTGCAATGAAGACATGATTTTGCCAGAAGGTTTTGAATGTAATGACTGTAATCAGAGTTTTTCGAAAATAGAACAAAAAGTAATCCGATCGTTTCCGGGGCAACTTTTCAGGGTAATGGGTGTAGAGAAAACAAAAAGAGGAAAGATTCCAACAGCTAATGTTTGCGGAGGCAAACTAAAACGTATGGATGGAGGTGAAAGGCCAACCATACAGATTCTTGGTCACAGTAAAAGTAAAAATACGCCCACATTAGAAATCAAGAATGATAAACATGTAATTAAGTGGAAGACCATTAAAATCGTTCCTTCTGAAATATCAGCATTTCTTGCTCGAATAGCGTTGTCCTATTTTTGTATCCAATCTAAAAACGTTTATAGTTCAGAATATGAAAACCTTAGAACTTGTGCTAATTCCATTGGGATGAAAGAATTCATACCCTTTTTGGTTGGTGTAAACGCCTTGTCAAAACAAGAAATTAAATTACTGTGTGACGATAACGATCTTGTAACGCGTACCATTCCAGTTTCAGTAAAGTTCCCCGGATTTTTTGGTTTGTTGCCGACAGCAAGCGGTTTAGATATTACCGATATTACAGAACTTAAAACCTATCTTTATGGGAAATTTAAAACTCATTGTTTTGCTGTACCAGATCAATCGTGGAATAAACCAATAGCTTTCCAACTTGAATTAACGCCTATGTCAGATATTGCACAAAAGTGTCATGAAAAGATATTAAAAGAAGGAAAAAGGAAATTTCCCTAACCAGGCAGGGGGACAGTTCGAGACGTTATGTTGTATTATAGCTTTTACTTATGAGAGCCATTGAGTAGCACGTCGTCTAACCATCTGCTTCACTTGACCGCAGAAGCCGTGCCGCTTTAGATTAATTGTCGATTTACGACAGTTCATCACTTTTATGATAGTTTTTCGGATAGCGTCTGCGGCAGGTGAGCAGTACGTTATATGAAGAGAGAAAATAATGAGCATCATACAACAACAAACTATCCAATTGAGTGATCAATTCGACAATATTAGGGAAATAATACAAACCCAAGATGCGTTTTCAAATTTATCCCCAATATGCTCTTTTAATGAAAATAAAAAATCAATGACATTTAGAACCGAAAAAATTCATCCTCTTAGAACCCCGAAAAGCACGAAACCTG
>JAIORF010000108.1 GCA_021108295.1 bacterium
AGGAGCCGAGCAGCTTATACGTAAGGCCGTTACCACACAACTGCCTGATCTTTGCACGCGCATTCAATCCGGAGATAAACTCAGTGATGAGGATCGTAATGCCGTTCTGAGCATAGCCGGAAAGGCCGTTGAAAAAATGAAGTCAAACAATGCAAACGATTTACGATAACAGGATCGATACCGTTGGTAATAGTAAACAGCATCATGGCAGAAAATAGAAAGACAGGACATAGGCAAAGACTCAGGGAGCGCTTTTTAGCAGGCGGCCCTGAATCGTGCTCTGATGAAAGGTTGCTGGAGCTGCTTCTCACATTTGCTATCGGGCGTAAGAATGTCAGACCGCTCGCGCAAGAGCTGGTTCAGATCTTTGGCAATCTTGACCATATTCTTTCCGCTTCTCCTGATGAGCTTTATAAAGTCAAAGGGCTCGGGCAGTCATCTATTGCCCTTTTGAAGGTTGTAGATTTCATTAAGTCAGGAACTATTTCTGCCGAAACAAGTCTTTCACCGACAAAAGGTGGAGATACCAATCAATTGCAGCTTTTTGAAGATTCGCCGAATGGGCCAAAACCAAAATCATCGTCTTCAAGTTCAAGGATCAAGAAACCAGAGGAAAAGAAAACACCTTCAGCCAAGAAAAGCGTTCGACGAAAATTCCAGATCAGTCGAAGCCATCTTTTTGAGTTCAATCACTTTTCCCGTGTTTTAAGCTTACTTTTTGAAAATAAAAGCATAAAAAGGATCAGCAGGGATCTCCTGATCGAAAACTCCGGCCTGCCTGACGGCCAAATTGCAAGCCTGATCAGTATTGGTGCAGCTATGGGCCTTATTCAGACTCGCAGCCAGACTCTCACGCCAATTGGATTGATCATCGCCGAACATGATATTTTCCTTGAGAACCAAGGCACTCTTGAATGGTGTCATTACAAAGGTGCGGGTTCGTATAAAAATTTTCTCTGGCCGGCACTGCTTGTACGGCGTTGATCTCAACCCGCTGGCTGTAAATCTGGCCAAGCTTTCGCTCTGGCTCAACTGTTTCGCCAGCGATCACAAACTGACCTTCCTTGATCACCACCTGCGCTGTGGGAACAGCCTGATCGGCGTTCGTTCTTTTGATCAACTCGCTTCCATCCCGGAGCGTAAGAAGGGTCGGAAGAAGAAAAAGGGAAATCAAACGGGCGATTTGTTTCCAAATTTCAGGGAATACGCCGCCTTGCTTTCTGAAGCTGCTGTTGACGTACAGTCCATTAACCAGATAGACGAAGATGATACGGGTACCCAAAAGATGATTTTTGATGAAGCAAGGAAAAAACTATCCGATCTTAGGCCGCTGGCAGATTTATACATTGCCTATTTGATGGATTCCGATATTCAACCTGATGACTACAACAAGCTGTTTTACCGTTTAGCAAAGCAGCAGGCCTTAAGCAATGCTCTTGATCCCGCATTGCCGGAAATTCAGAATTCAGTAGATGTTTACAAGAAACGCCATCATTTTTTTCATTGGCCGCTGGAATTTCCCGATGTCTTTCCAGATAAAAATTCATCATTAATTACGGTCCGGCCCACGAACAGGAGATCCGCCGCCGCTTGCGGGACGAAGCCAATGAATTAACCCCCGAATGATGCTCTCACTGTGGGGCGCACGACAGGCTTCCCGACCGGCGGGATACCGGCGACAGGGCCCAGCTTCGTGCCGAGATCGACGCTTACGTGGCCCACCTTTACGGTCTTTCGCGGGATGACTTTGCCTACATCCTTGATACCTTTCCGGTGCTCAAAAAGAAGGAGAAAAAGGCCTTCGGTGAGTTCATGTCCAAGCGCAAGTGCCTGGAAGAATATGACCGGATAGGGAAAATTATGAATGCAGAAGGGTGAATGATGAGTAAAAACAGTAAGAGTATTGATAAACAGCAACTTATCGTGTCAAATAGCGACGACCTGTTTGAGCGTGTTGTGACCATTCTGGAGCGGGCAAGGACCAGGGTTGTCCATGCAGTTAACAGTGAAATGGTACTTGCCTACTGGCTGATCGGACGGGAGATTGTGCAGAAACTCCAAGTCGGTGATGAACGTGCGGCGTATGGGAAAAGAGTGTTGGAGGAACTCTCTGAAAGACTGCTTAAGCGGTATAGCAAAGGCTTTTCCGTCACAAATCTGCGCTACTTTAGATTGTTCTACCAGACCTACGCCGATCGGTTGCCTGAAATTCGTCACAAGGCTTGTGATGAATTGCTCCTGCCCGATAGTCAGCAGCGGATTCATCACAAGCCTTGTGATGTTTTGGACGATTTGTGCCTTGCCATTGAGAAAAGTTCACTTATTCAAGGGTTTTCCCCCGCATTAAGCTGGTCGCATTATCGGACCCTATCCAAAGTTGAGAACAAAAATGAGCGCCTTTTTTACGAAATTGAAGCCGAGAAAGAGGGCTGGAGCGTTCCTGTTTTAGAGCGGCAGATTTACTCTTTCCTTTTCGCACGGCTTCTGAAAAGCAGGGATAAAAACGGCGTTCTGAAACTGGCAACGGAAGGGCAAGCGGTAAAGAATCCGACCGACACCATTAAAGATCCTTACATCCTTGATTTCCTTGGATTGCCGGATTCTAAGCAAATCCACGAATCAAAACTGGAATCTGCAATTATAAACAACCTCCAGTCATTCCTCTTGGAATTGGGTAAAGGCTTTGCCTTTGTCGCCCGGCAAAAACGCTTTCAGTATGAAGATGAATTTTTCTATGTTGACCTTGTTTTTTATAACTGTATTCTGAAGTGCTATTTGCTGATCGACCTGAAAATCGGCAAACTTGTCCATCAGGATGTCGGGCAGATTGACAGCTATGTTCGAATGTTTGATGACCTTTTCATCGCCAAGGATGATAATCCGACAATCGGGCTGATTCTCTGCTCCGAAAAGAACGAGGCCATTGCACGGTACTCCGTGCTTAACGACAGCAAACAACTCTTTGCATCTAAGTACATGCTCTATCTGCCCACCGAGGAAGAATTACAGCGCGAGCTGGAACTGGAACGAAGGTTGATTGAGGAAAATCGCTCAATGAATGATGGCGGTAATCAGGCTGGTAAGGAACGAGGTTTAAATAACTTTCTCATTTAGGCGCTCAGATTTAGGTCGAATTTGTTCGATCTGAGTATTCAAAATCTTAAGGAATAGCAAGCTATTTTGTAGATTTTGAATACTCAGATCGGGCAAAGGCGGCCTGAAGCTGAGATGCATAAATGGGAAAGTTATTTAAACCTCGTTCCTAAGTAGCTTTCATAATGAAATCATAGAGGTGGTGTGATGACAAAAATATCCGATGTGGTCAAACTGAAATCCGGCTACGCGAATTTTGTAGAGCTAAAAAGCGCTTTTGAAGCGACCCAGGAGAACGCGGACAGGATGGCCATGTACCGACCGACCAAGGCTCACCGTGTAGCGTTCGAACGTATTTGTCGAGGGCTCTATCAACCCAACGATAAGAAGTTCTATCTACTCAGTGGCTCGTACGGAACCGGTAAATCACACCTGTGCCTAATGACGGCAAACGTTTTAAGCCGGTCCAGCGGTACCCCGGAGATTGCCGGTTTTTATGAAAACTACGTCAGTCTCGACTCCGAGAAGGCCAAACTGCTCAAGAATATCCGCAAGGACGGCCAGTACCTGGTGGCGATCTGTAACTACCACTCCTTGAAAATAAGGGCTACCAATACATCTGTGCCACTTCCATTGCCACTGACGGCAAAAAAACCTTAGGAATATTTAGATGAAAAAAAATAAAAAAATACCGGACAATCAGATTACTGTATATCAAACATCAGACGGGAAGATTAATATAGAAGTGCTGTACGCCAATGAAAATATCTGGCTTCCCCAGAAGCGGATTGCAGAACTGTTCGATGTAGATCGTAGTGTTGTTACCAAGCACCTGAAGAATATCTTTT
>JAIORF010000098.1 GCA_021108295.1 bacterium
TGTTCCCGGCTGCATCATGGGCAGTCACAGTAATTACGTTGTCGCCTTCTTGTAATGAGACGTTGGAAATTGTCCAGTTGTCTGTCCCTGAAGCTGTTCCGCTGCCACCACGGCTGTTAATCCAGGTAACACTGGTAACACCAATATTATCCGAGGCGCTGCCACCCAGGCTTACGCTATCTTCCTCAGTGGAATAGGTATCTCCTGAGGTAGGTGATGTAATGGTAATGATGGGATCTGTCGTATCCGGCGGCAAAGTATAAGTCACTGTCATTGGTAATAGCATTGCACCCATGTTCAATTTCGTACCATCCCAAGGGAACCAGACTCCTTTTGCTGCCTCCCAAGTAGCCATTTCCGATAAAGCAATGCTCGTGCTACTTTCTACAGATGATATGTGATACCTACCTGAATCCTCGATCTGAATTATATCCCCTGCACGAAAAACTCGCCTTGCATCAAGATCACTAACTAATCTGTTCAAAGTTATTATTGTGCCTGAACCAGATGATGAAGTAGTGAAAGGAAACACACCAGTATTTTTACTAGGAGATGAGGCACTTAAGTTTAAATCCGTTGTTTCCCAAGTACTGCCTATTGAGACAAAAAGTGGATCTTTTGAGATACAATTAATTCCAGGCCACCCCCCTGTACCATTATTTATATTATCGGCTGTATATAGAGTTCCTTTGTCTTTTATAACAGTTGTGCCAATTGCTGAATGCAAATTGTTATTATAATAATTTGTACCAAATATCCTTGAATCATAGCTATCGCCAATATAAACGCTTTCACCACTGTCGATGCCATTACCATCTCCTGAACTAATATTATTGATATAGTACTGTTGATAGGTTCCCGCAGGTAGTCCCCAGGGATTACCGCTCCACACAGCACCAAAGCCCCAATCTCTCCCTTTAGTCGACGTGTTATTTATCCAGAAATTCTTTCCGATGGTTCCTTCATAAACATGAAAATTACCATCATATCTTTCTGGTGTTGTCGTATGGTATGCGACATTATGAATATAATAAACGTCATGCACGCCCGAATTATGGTCAAAGTTCATTTTGTAATTGTCATAGGCGATATTACCCCGTACGGTGATGTTATAGCCATCATCACGCCCTTTATAATCTCCAGATATAGATAGATCAATTCCTTGCTCCCCAGCTCCCACTTTGTTATAAACCAAATTATCCAAAATCCAGACATTCCTACATGAGCCGATATGTATTCCATCTCCTCCTGTATCATATGAAGTTGAATCCTGAACCAGCAAATTTTCTGCAAAAGTTATATATATATTCGATCCAGCGTCATTCAAAGTATTTGTCTTGTGAACCTCCACATCGCTTATGGTTATATCTCCGATATAGGTCGGAGTTGTTTTATCAGAGGAAGTAATTTTAATATTAATTTTTGTAGAATTATATATCTCTAAGTTTCGTAGCTCAGAACCATTAACTCCAGAATCATAGATAAATATTCCTTGTTCTGAAGAATTTTGAATTTTTATACCATTTTCCACAACACCGTCTATAATAATGTAGTCTATTTTATATATAGTTAACATTGCGTAATAAGTTGCAACAGTTAAACCAGCACCATCAATAACTACTGTTCCAGTACCCCATTGTGGGTCTCTTTGGATCATAATCGGCTGATCCGACGTCCCATTATTATAGTATGTAGAATTTATATGAATCCTTCCACCGTCGGTTGAGTCATGAATTGTCCCCGATTTTATTTTTATAATGTCACCTGCATTAATTTTCGGCCAACTATTGGACAAAAAAGTACAAGGGTGCACATTGGTACTTGCTGCAGTAGAAGTTCCAGGAAGATTTTTCCAAGCAGTTATTATTGAAGTTCCATCATTGAAATCACTACCATTGTCAAAATCAACATAATAAGTTTTAGCTTCAACATTATTTAGATTTGCAAGTGACAGTAAGATTATAATAGTCATTAAAATTTTCTTCATAGCTTAAAACCTCCTTTGTATAGAATTCAAGGAATTAGACCCGCATTATCCATGCCAACGATTTTGTAACCTTATTTAATTATATTTTTCAGAGATCCTAAGGTACTCCCCATTGTCAAGACAAAAAGAGAACAAAATTAAGGTGGATTTTTGAATAAAAAAATTAAGGTGGATTTTTGAATAAAAAATTTGCCAGTTTTTACTACTTTTACTTATCCCGTTTATACTTAAAAAATCAATTAACATAGCTGAGCGATTCCTTATTTTAAATTTTAGGATAGACCTCGCAAGGGAATTTATAATTCAGAGCTTGATGAGGTCTTTCTTTGTTATAAAAACTGAAATAGGTGCTTATCCCTGAAACAGCTTGCTTTACGATTTCGTAATCTTTCAGATACACCTCTTCCCACTTGACTGATCTCCAGAGTCTTTCTATGAAAATATTGTCGTGGGCTCTGCCGCGTCCATCCATACTGATGGCAATGTTGTTTTGTTTAAGACAATCTGTAAATTCCCTGCTGGTAAACTGAACACCTTGATCGCTATTAAATATTTTCGGTTTCGATATTAGCAGAGCTTTTTCAAGAGCGCTGATACAAAAGTTTGTATCCAATTGTAGTGGAAATCTCATACGCCAGGACATACCGACTATACCAATCCATGATTGCCACAAGATATACGAACCCATGCTTCATTCGGATGTACGTTATATCTGTACTCCACACCTGATCCGGGTATTTGATCTCGACATCTCGCAACAAGTACGGATATATTTTGTGTTGTTGTGATGCCTTGCTCAAATTCGGTTTCGGGTATATCGCCTGTATACCCATGAGTCGCATCAAACGTCTTATTCGCTTAGGATTTACAATATACCCGTTAAGTCTCAGCCACGCAGTCAAGCGGAGAGTGCCATAAAAAGGGTGCCTGGTATATTCCTCATCAATAAGGCGCATCAAATGCAGATTATACTCACTAATACCGCCCGGCTTGTAATAATATGCCGACCTGGATAAAGACAATAATTCACATTGACGGCTAATCGGTATATATGGGTTATTCGGCTCTATGCACCTCCTTTTTTGTTCAACACAGTTGTTCAGATTTTTTTTTAAGCCAGTCTAATTCCACTTTGAGCTGACCAATTTGCCTGTAAAGTTCCTCTATAAGCTTTTCAGAGTCCTTATTTGCCTTTTTATGCATACCGGAAAAAATACCAGGCAACTCCTGAAGCATATGTTTTTTCCATTTGGTTATCATATTAGAGTGAACCCCAAACAGACCGGACAATTGCGCAATCGTTTTTTCCTGTTTAGCCGCTTCCAGAGCAACTTTTGCCTTAAATCCGGCAGAATGACTTTTACGATTTACTCCCATATTTTTTCCTCCCTTTTTACTGCTAATTTGCTTTACAAATCCACCTTAACACACTGTCCAAATTTTGCGAGCTGTGCGGTTAGGTAATTCCTGAGTCCTTCCGAATGATCTAATCCTCATCGGCTAGTTCTCGTAGGGAGCGGGTTTACCACGCTCGAATCGATTTGGAGGGCGGCTAAGGCCGCCCTTACAACGGCTCCTTCATAACCATCAACTCATTGACAAAACACGATAAATCCTATCCGCACAGCTCGAAATTTTGGGGAGTATTATATCCATAGATTTAGGCGGTTTTTCTCAGGTTAGTATGTGCTTTTTTCTGGCCAATTTACTATAATTTAAAAAATATAGCTCTATGATATCAATAGGTTGTATTTTTGGACAGCTTTGGATTGCACACCTTCTTATGAGAAATGCCAACGTCGAGTTAAATAATATATTCAATATGTTATGTGTCCAATTATATCGTTTATGGTTGTCTGAATAGTATATTTTATTAAACGAAGTTTTAATGGAACAACGCTTATGTCGGAAAAT
>JAIORF010000074.1 GCA_021108295.1 bacterium
TCACGCAATCGCTGATTATTGAAGAAGACTTGCAGGAATTTATCTCTGGTACCGAGCTGAATAAAAAGCCTTACAAAAACCTGCTGAAAAAATACCGGGGCGACAAAAAACAATTGCTGAAAGAGTTGATTGCGTCTATTCAGGAGCGTATCGCCAGCAGCCGTAATATGGCGTTGTTTATCAATGCCAATAAGTCCATCACCTTGCAGGGTATTAAGCTGCATCTGTTTTACACCAGCGACAGTGTGATTCACGGCAATACGTTATTTGATGAAAATATTTTTTCTGTGGTGCAGGAGCTGCCCTATAAATACAGTTACCAGGGCAAGCAGGCATTCTCTTTCCGCCCGGATATCGTACTATTTGTAAATGGTATTTATTTGGGGTATAGCGAATTAAAAAATAACTACACCAACCAAAGCGCAAGCAAAAATGGTCGTGGCAAAGTCATCAAAAATTATTTTGAAGCAGTTAAAGTCTATCACCAACATATTGATAGTAATGCCATGTTGAGTGATAACGAAAAACAAGCCTACCGCAAAGACTTTCTCAAAATTTTTGAAAAAGCTATTCATATTACCACTACTGATATTGGTGAAACCTTTGTAATTCGCACTATTGCGGATTATTTTGACGAGATTCTATCCACATGCCATGAACGTAAGTTTGACCGCGAAAAAATTGAGAAAAAAGCCCGCGGCGTGTTTAAACCCTATCCTCTGCTGAAGCCCGATGCTGATAAAAAGGACAAGCTGAAAGAGTTGTTTGCTGCGCTCTATGGCAAGTTTTTTATTGAAAAAGAAATTTTGTATTACAACTTTATCGAGCGTGATGTGTACGTTAACAATGGTGGAAAAGAAGTCAAAAATGAAGCCGGGCATTTAATTTCTCCACGTCCCAAGCAGAAATTCGGCACCGATAAAATCATGATCAAAATTGATGAGTTTTTGGCGCACGAACAAGAGCCCGATTATTTTGAAAAGCTGTTAGAAAAACAATTGGCAGGCGTAAGCGACACCAGGAAAAAAGAGCTGATTGAAAAGCGTAAAGCCTATTCAAATAACAAAAACGTGTATTCCTTGCTGATGCAATACGCGGCAGGGTTTGGTAAATCCAATATTATCGGCTGGTCTGCATTGCAACTGAAAGACTTGCGGCGCAATGGTGAATATGTTTACGATAAAATCATGATTGTGGTGGACAGGTTGCAACTGCGCAGCCAGATTGATTCGCTCATGCTGAACATGAACATCGACAATCGCATGTATATGGAAGCCACCAATAAAAAAACCTTTCAAGCCGCGCTGTCATCCGATACTCGTCTGGTGATTGTGAACTTGCAAAAGTTCGGTGCGGTGCGCGAAATGATGGACGTGGAGGTTCTGCAAAAGCTTGCCAAAATGCGTATTGTGTTTTTGATTGACGAGATCCACCGTTCCAACAGCGGCGACCAGCATGAAGAAATGGTGAGCATTTTCGACGAACTGCAAAGCCCGTTTGATAATGCAGCATATACCGCGGCCAGTACAAAAAAGAATCTGATTATCGGCTTTACCGCCACCCCAAATGACCATGCGCTGGCGCGTTTTGGCGAATTCAGTGGTTATGCCGAAAGCGAAAAACTCTGGCGGCCTTTTGATAGCTACACCATGCAAGAGGCGATTGATGATGGTTTTATTCTTAATCCTTTGAAAAATATCGTACCTGTGGCATCCAAGATGTTGTTTGATTTGCCGGCTAATCCATTAAAAGGTTTTACTGAAAAAGAATTCAAAGACGCACAAAAAAAACAAATCTATGAAAACCGCGAGCGCATTGATGCCATCGCCAGGTATGTGGCGGACTTATTGGTGAAAGACGTGTATCGCCAAATACGCGGCACTGGTAAAGCAATGCTGGCAGTCTATTCCATTAAATCGGCCATTGCCTACCAATCGGCGGTAACCAAGTATTTCAATGCGTTGGTGCAAGAACCCAAATATGCCAGGTATGCTGATGCACCGATTCATGTGGTGTACTCAAGTAATCAGGACGAGCAAAGTGCCACGGGGCTGAATGGTGGCTTGACGGAAGAAAAGGTCTTGGAAAGCTTTGCGCTGAAAAAAAATGGTTTGATGATTGTGGTGGCAAAGCTGCAAACCGGCTTTGATGAAAAAAAACTACATACCTTGTTTCTGGATAAAGAAATTAAAGGCATCAGCGCTATTCAAACGATTTCCCGTGTCAATCGCACGGCTAAACATAAGAACGACTGCAAGATTGTAGATTTTTCATACAATAATGTGAATGTGCAAAACATTAAAGACGCGTTTGAACACTTTTCTGATGTAGTAGTAAGTGACTTTGACCCGTTTAGCGATAAAAAGGTATTGGATATTCTGCTGATAGATTTGAAAAAATCAGATACCTTTGATAAGTTTTTTGCGGCGTTCATGGCGATATATAAGGATGCAGTCAAGCGCGATGATCCTGAAAGCTATCTGGACTTTGAAAGCAGCTTGAAAAAATATATTGACGCGAACCCGCAACGCACCGCTGACACCAAAGCCAAGGCAGCACAGTATTTCACTATCCTCAATCGTATTGAGTATGTGATTGATCTGAATTCCAGGTATAGCGAGCCGAGCTTTTTATTTTTCTGGCGCAAGTTCAATATTCTCTACAACATGATGCACCGCAGTGATGATGTGAAAAACCCGATTGAGGTGTATTTTGATAATCAGATTGGAATTATTGAAGTAACGACTTATAATTTTAAACCCAAACCGAAGCTACCCCCAGTAGCTGAGATTGCATCTTACGGCTGTGGTAAATTTGATATTCTCGCCATCATTGCCGCACGTAATGAGCAGGAAGCCAAAACAGGAGCGCTGATTCAGGACTTTGAATCCAAGATTTTGGACTTCTTTCGCTATGTGCGCAATACAAATGAGGGCGAGAGACTAATCGTAAAGATTAGATCGCATGTATCTGAAGATGAAATTCATGATGATTTTGCGAAGATATATCGTCGTTACAAGGCGCTCAACCGACAGACCGTTGAGGATTACTTCTTCAAAGAAACCGAAGACCTGGTTGATAAACTCTCTGATGATTTTGAAGTAACGGTACGTAATGCCAATGAATGAAGAGGTATTAAATCGTCCTGAATATATACCTCGGAAGGCCATAACTTGCGATTTTTCGCTGGCCATGAACATCAATAGCTGTGTTGCTCAGGCTTGAAATAGCTTGATGCTCATTGCTCACCGAAAAAAACGCAATTTATAACCTTCCGAGGTATAGCTGATGCGTGCTTGAAAGGGCTACCAATCATCGTAGGGGCACGGCACGCCGTGCCCCTACGAAACGGACACTTTTGCCATGGCAATTGGGAAAGTGTCCCGCTTTAAGGGGAATAATGAAATGCGACGGTTTATATTTTTCATTTGATTGTTCGTATGCTCCCTCTACATAAAAAGACTGCTGCTATATCTTTTTTTTCCACCCAACGGCCAAAAGACTAATAAGGCCAATGACAATGGCTATTATTATCCATGATGAACCTGATACGGTTACTTCTGTATCTTCCGGTTTTTCTTCAACCATTTCGTATCCTTCAATCTTTTCTTTATCCGGCTCCTTGCCTTGAACTACCTTTTCCTCCTGACGAATCTCTTCGGTAACCTCAGCAAGTTTTT
>JAIORF010000077.1 GCA_021108295.1 bacterium
TCGAGCATATAAGCATCTTCCTGGCAAAGAATGGATTTATATCGATTTTGAAATAGATGCCCCACACGATTATGTTTGCGATTGAAATACATTGCATGACCGGTCAGAAGTCTTTTCATCACTGTTGATATTGGAACCCTGCCGGTTCGTAAAAGCAAATGAAAATGATTGGGAATTAATGCCCAGGCGAAACATAATGTATCGCTATATGTTAAGATATTTTTCAAGCGTTCTAAAAAATTATCTTTATCAGCATCATCCTTAAAGATGGTTTTTCTTTCGATGCCTCTAATAATAATATGATGTAACGCCCCAGGCGCATCTATTCTTGATCTGCGTGGCATATATCTCTTATGACATAAATTGTTCGACTTGTCAATATATCAAGGAACGTCCCGCAATCGGACGCGTCCCGCAATCGGACGTTTTATCATAATTTTTTGAAACTTCATATATCCGTAACGCACTGCATCCTATAATGAGTACCATAAACCCAAGCAGCAACATTGAAAGTACTCTCAAAATCGCTGTTTTCGTTTTCATTGTTTACCTCCATAGTTACTTTAAGCTCTAACCTCAACCCCGCGGTCGCTCAATCGCTTGCGGATTTTTTTTAGAAGAGCCCGCTGATTAGTTTGTTGATAAGCGGCTGGGTGTTCGCGAGCGTAACCGTGATGGCGGCCAAAAAATAGAAACCGAGCGCCCACTCGAGAATGACGAAGTATTTCACATCCAAGGGCCCCACCTTCCCGGTTATGATGGTATCGCGGTAACCGATCTTGAACAGGAGCACTGCGCTGAACCTCAGCGCATCGACGAGGCAGTTGCCTTTTTTCGCGACCGTTTCAGAAGCTCCTTCGACTGGCGCGCTTGCCGCGGGTGCGGCCAACGGAACGGCGAAATACTGACGCGGTAGATCCAGGAGCCGCAGTCTCAAATCGAATTCGCTGGTGCTCTCTGGAAACGGTCGCCGCCGCACGCCACACTTTGCGAAGATCAGTGCGAAGAGCAGGCAAATGACGGACGCGCCCCCGAGGATCCGCCAAATCCTGGTTCCGTAGCCACACGGGATGCCCCAAAACAGCCATTCGAGCTCGCTGCCGAGCCTTTGCCGGACGGTTTTTTGGCGTCGAGCTTCCGCCAATTCGACCAGCTTTGCGCTGTGATGTGCCTCGTTTGCATCGGCGAGCAGGTTTCGGGCGCGAAACAAGGCTTCGAACTTACTAAGAACGTGAGATAACGGTTCGACGCGTGTGCCCCGATCTCCCGGGTGACCCGGCGCAACCTCCTCGAAATCAATCCACTGCGAAATCGGCGGGAGCTGTCTCCAGCGCAGCAACAGCTCAGCGAAGCGCACGAAAGAAAATAAGAAAACCTGGGACTCATCGCCCGTACTCGGTAGACGCGCCTCAGTGAAGTCCGCCATCTTTTGGAAGCTCACATCCTCGAAGTATATTTTTCCGAAGAATCTGGTACGCAAAAAGTAAGCGTTGCCTTCGAAGGTGACAAAGCGCAGGCTGGTCGTCCCAAGCTCCTCCTTGCCATCGGCGGCTTCCGTAGAGGCTTCCTCTGCATGATGTGCTTGCGACGCCCCGCGTTCCTTCATCGTAGGGGCCACGCCGAGCGTCGCGTCTGAGAAATCGACATCGTGCGCAAATACCACGTCCTTGAAACGCAAATTTGCAATTTCGGCGTTGCGGAAATCCCCACGTCCCTCGACGAGGGTGAGCGCATCGTTGCGGAAATATAGCTCTTGGATCCTAGCGTCGCGAAAGTCGAGAAACCCCCGGAAGGTGACGGAAGCGAGCTTCAACGATTCGAGAAACCGACTGCCTTGTAGGGAAGCGAGCTCTTCGAAAACAGCCTCGGTCATGTCGACTGCGCCGGATACCGTCGCTTCGCGAAAAAAGGCGGGACCATGAAAACGGGTGCGAATCAGCTTCACCGGAGCGCCGAGATCCGCACGGGAATTGCTGGCACTCTGAATGTCACCGCTGAAGGATGCCTCGCGCTCAAATATCGCATCCTGGTAATTCAGATTGGCACTGAGATAGGCAAATCGGGCTTTGCGTTCGAATCGCATACGCTCGAACGACAAGCCGCCGGCATCGATATTCGAAAAGCTGAACTCCCCAGCCGCGATTGCGCCGGACATGTTACAGAGACCGGACAACGTGACGTGGTCAAACTCGACATCGCCGCCGAAGATTGCGCCGCGAAAATCCTTTTCTCCGTAATCCAACTCGTGTCCGATCGTTACGTTGCGAAGCTCAAGCTTGCCTTGAAATAGGGTTTGCGGTGCGTTGAGGGACAAGTATTGACCGCGGCTCCACGAAAAGATGGTTTCTGTGAAACGTAACGCCGGGCGCACGACATGCAGACCAGAGATTCCCGCGGCCTTCGCGTGTGTGACCCATGTCTGCCGCAGATCCTCGGACCAGTGTGCTGGTAGGTCAACGAGTGACAACGGGGTCTCCGGAATGTACCGGAAATCCATACCTCTGCTGATTTCCGACTTGTGAATCCATATGGCGCCGACATGTTTCAGGCGGTCATCGGACAGTGCCTTCATGAGAAGCGTACCATCTATGCGGAGCTCGTTGAGTCGTGCGTGCGTATAGACCGTTCTTTTCCAGTCCGATAGACCCTTGTTCTTTTCGGCTGTGTCCTCGACCCGCTTCCAATCCTCTATGATCAGTGTGATCAGCTCCTCGGTGGAATCGATGCGTCGCTGCGCAGCGCCGAGATCCGGCGCCCACAACAGGAGACCAAACATGGTCATATACAACAGAGCACGGACTCTACTGCAATTTGTCACGTCTCTATAGTCCATTTAACGTTGCGTGAAAATTATGGAAACACTTTACATATCTTTCTTTTTTGGCCCTGGTTTTTGGGGGGTTTGAGTTTTCGAATCAAAAGAAGTTCCAATTTTTTAAATAAAGGCATTCTCTCCTAAAGGCCGCCCGGTTCGTTCGTGTTTCCTAAATAACTCTATATCCTGCTCCTGAACATCAACTACTAAAAAATGTTTCCAGGGCTTATTTACCGTTTTTAGCAACGGCTTTGTTTTTACGAGTATGTCATCTTTGTCTATCATATGTGGGCTGGCACAACTCCAGCACCAGTCTTCAGGATTCTTAACCAAACCAGCCTGAACGGGATTTAACTCCACATACCTTGTACATGCTAACAGATAAGGTTCTTCCATTATAAAAGATGAAAAACTTCCCTGCCATAAATGCCCACGGCATCCTTTACGAAAATTGACCCGTCTCGTGCAGCGTCGGTGCGCTTCACCAATCGCAAGCTTTAAACTTTCTCGTGTCTTAGGTAAAACAATCAGATGGATGTGTTATGTTGAGCTCAACATAAATAATGATTGGTCATTAAAACATAGGCAAAGATATCCACTTCAAAACGCTCCGACATGTCCGAGATCGTTTCTAAAAACAAATTTCGATCAGCGTCATTTAAATAAATATGCTGTCCGTCATTTC
>JAIORF010000113.1 GCA_021108295.1 bacterium
GAGGAGAAAAAATGTGTAAACGATGTGGTGAAACAACTGTAAATGATGTAGTGAAGTGAACACAATACTGACTCTGGATTAAGCCAGAATCATATAACCTTATGCTTTGGAGGTGAATAACTATGGGAAATCCAAAAGGTTTACGCTATCTAGCTCGCGCCGGTTTCGGTGTTGCTCCCATATCCAGACTATACATCGATAAAATCACCTACCGCGATGCATGCCGCCAATACAAGAAGGACATTGAGGAAGACAAAAATTTCGATAATGAATCAAAGGTCAACTTCGCTGTAGGCACCATATTTTTGTCAATGAAGAATTGGCTTTTTTCCTTGATGCATCTGTCCACATTAACTGGTGAATCTCCCAAAGTCCCAAAAGAGAACCTTGATGGTCTTAATCGGTCAGAAATCAAAGAAAACTGGACTCTAGTAGTAGAGCATTTTGGACTAGGGGTTGTTAAGCCCCCTGATGCAGTATTGCATGCTAGGCTACGTGGTTACTATGGAGATCCTACCTTATTAGACACCGATGCTGATGGTTTTCCAGATAAGAATGTCCCAGCTGAGGTTCACAATTTAGACGGATCTGTACATTTAATTAGTCCTTCGCCAGATGAACCGGACATTTACGTATCTCCGATCACAGTTCACAAACATACTAATGATATAGATAATACTAAAAGCCAACAAAACAATACTAAAGGCGCTGTTGAGCCGTCCGATATGCATTTCGACCCTGACCCCGTGTACAGATCGGACGATCCCCAGGGTAAGGCGAATGAAGATGCTGCCAGTGATGAGCCGTCCGATATGCATTTCGACCCTGACCCCGTGTACAGATCGGACGATCCCCAGGGTAAGGCGAATGAAGATGCTGCCAGTGATGAGCCGTCCGATATGCATTTCGACCCTGACCCCGTGTACAGATCGGACGATCCCCAGGGTAAGACAAATGATGATGTTCAGCCAGACCAACCACAGGTGCCGGAAATTCCCAATGGACAATAACAATAACACATTCAATCAAGGAGACACCCAATGAATTCTATGATCCAACAGGGTATACATCATTTCCAGCATGGAGATATTGATTCCGCGATTCCACTATTACAGGGAGTAATCAAAAACGAACCAAATAATGAAGAGGCAAATTATATTCTAGGTGTATGTAAGTTCCGCAAGAAACAGTTCGCTGAGGCAGAGCGCTTTTTTAGTAAGGTGGTTTCGATTAACAATGCGCATTACAATGCTCAGTATTACCTTGGGTTAGCCTTGGAACGGCAGAACCGTAAAAAAGAAGAATTCATTTCTCAATACCGTATTGCTCTGGCTCTTAAGCCTGATTTCAAAGAAGCCAAAAAAAAACTAGAGACGTGGAATGTTGTGCAGCCTGTCCGTGAACAATCGCCAGCTAAACCTGATTTAGAAAAACTAAGAGAAACTGGTAAATTGATATATGAAGGTAAGCGGCGCATAAGATCGTTTAGTTTTCTTTTTGTCCTCATGTTTATTAGTCTTAGTCTTTTCCTCTTTGCTTGGTATATAGCTTCTACCGAAGACGCAAATGAAATGGCGATTTTTGCTTTATATATGATAGTAACTTTCTTGGTTATATTCGTGTCTATCATTTTACAATCATACTATACTAGATATACCTTTTATCAAAAACGTATAGATTTTACGGCAGGTGTTCTATTTAGAAAGAAAAGATCTCTTTGGCTATTTCAGGTTGAGGATACATGGATAACTAGAACACCTTTTAATCTTATAACAGGAGACGCAACTGTTCACGTCAAGGCAACTGGCTTGGAAACAGTGAGCGGAAAAAGTGCCGCAAGAGGAGGCCATTTCCGGATAACTGGGTTGGGAAACTATAAAAGTATAGGAAAATTGTGGAAAGAGGTTCGTGATGCTGGGCTTGTCGAACGTAGGGCGATGAAGAACTGGTTTGTATAGTCTTACCACGCACATTATTTAATCATGAGAGGTTAAAAATGCAAGAAGGCACAGTAATTGGGGCTATCGCTGGCCTAGTTATAGGTTGGTTAATCGCTGCAGGAAAATCGAAATTTACATATTATGGTGGAGCATATGGAAAATTTGAGGGAATGGGATGCTTTGCAAATATTGTTTTATATGTAGTGTTAGCGTCTATTGGTGCGGTAATCGGAATCATAGTTTCTTCCTTTTAAACGACATGTGATGGATTTGGTCAAAGATGGGGTCTGCTCTTGACTCTTGTGTCGCATGGCACGGAGGCAGGGTTGGACGTCTATTGCATTATAGCTTTGCCAGAGAAAAGTCGTTGATTAGCGCGTCGCCTAACCAGCCAGTGCACCTGACACCAAAAGCCGGGGCGTTTTTCGCCTTTGCCATTTCAGAGCAAAACATCTCTTTTGCTAAGTCATCATTGGCTTCTGGTGCCGGTGACCTTGGTCGTTGTGTGTAACTACGAAATGCCCATAGCCCTAAGCCCCATGAAAAAATCATTAAAATTATCAACAGAACAATATACCCAATTACCCATTGAAGGGAAACAGTATTATGACTATTGAGTGTATCGCTATTGTTGGCGCTATTGCTACTGTTTTTGCTGGTTTTGGTGGCGCTGCTTTGGGCGCCTACTTCGCCCATAAAACTGGCATAAAGTTGATCCAAACAACTCATAAAAACGATATTGATCTTATGCAAAGACACGGTTTCAATAAAGCCGCTGCTGACTTTAGGAATGCTTTTCTTCCAGAAATTTCCTATTTGGAGTATGATATCCCGCTTAAAAAGACAGGCAGTACTGATCAGTCCCTCAAATGGTTTTTGCGTACAGGGTTGTCTCGTCACACAGAAGCCTTGTCTAGGGGGACGCCCATCTAGGGGGACGCCCATGAAAATATGCGTTTCATATCCTGTTGATGTATGATATGTGATTATTTATACTAAGAAAAACAAAGTAAACCAAAATATCGAAATGTTGCTGATGCCCTGTTCTTCTGCCAGCTATTCCGCCTGCTTTTTTCACCCGCCCAGAATCTGGATTCGGACTGTCCCTGCCCGCTATGCCTTATTCCTGTGCCAAAGAAGATTCCTATGTGTTTTCTCAGTAAACTCGCTAATTGATAGCTGGACAACTATGAGCTATGGCAGGCAGGTTCGATTAATCGCATAATATACCTCCTTTAATCTTGATTTGTTTAAAGACCTATTTTTTTTGAAATGATGACGTACCTGCTGGTTACACCGATTATTTTTTTCTTTTGCATGGCGGATACTATATTTGCCTTAAAACGCTCTGAGGAGAGTGGTGCCTGAAAAATATGGGTTTCCTGCCAGCCGCTTTGATTTAGAATCCAAAGGTAATCATTGATTAAAATCGAATTCACCCGGGTCTCATTTTGGGCAGGGGTGTTTTGGAAATCGCGCCAGTCAGCATTGATAAATGCCATCTGTGTG
>JAIORF010000115.1 GCA_021108295.1 bacterium
TAAGGAGTTGCTAACTGATTGAATTTATAGGCTGTCCCGCCTTACGTTGGTAGCCACAAAGAGGTTGCTGCATTTATTTCGGATTTACTGCAAAATAAGAGATACACTCATAAAGTTAAAACTGACACATAGTCCACCCGGCAGTGTCAATCCGATACTCTCTGGAGGTGTCCCCATGGTCTGCAGGATGGTATCAGGTTCTGACGCAATGCCCGGCTTTATTCAAATCCTGCATCATGAAACGCCTCCTCAAGCAAATCAATAAGCTTTAACTGTGATGCCCAATGCCTAAGATATTTCACGTCTAACAGATCCCCTTGCACTTTCAAAACTCCTGTTACATCACGCCATTGTGTTTCAGAGACTTCCCCTCCTATATGATACCATTCGAGCTTGTTGATAATAATATCTTCTGGAGATACAAGATAAAATTCAATGTTGCCCTGCCCCTCATCTAATACATCCTTTTTTCTTCTTTTGAGAGATTCTTTATGATAAGGAGTATCTTTCATGATAAAAATATCTACCTTGAGCATGGTGTCAAGATGAATGAGATTGAATGTAGAATAGCTCTGAATTGCATCCAAAATCATCTCTTCATCAATATAATAGGAAGATTCAAGCATTTCTACCAGAGCATGAACATGATCGGGTTTTAAATTCGACACCATGTCAACATCCATAGTGGCACGGGCAATTCCGTAAGCAGAACTAGCAACAGACCCTCCAATATAATAGAGAACTCCTAATTTTTCAAAGGCATTCACTACAGGTTCAATAGCAGCTATAATATCCGGATTCCTCATGATGCTACCACATTTTTTCTCTTAAGATAATTACCAAGACGATCAGCTATCTCACTGCCATAATTGTGAGCTACAATGACCAAATTCAATTCTTGCTCACTTAATTGTGGATTTGCCCGTGAAATAGCTCTTCGGGAAAGTTGCATCGCTGTTTGAGAAAGTGAACGAGCAATTCCAATTCTCCGGGCTATCCCTGCCTTCTGAATTAATGATATCTGAACTCTTTCTGCCTCAGGATGTGTATCGAATGATTGAGTTATCATTTTTCAGATTTTTCTATTCCTTTCGATTTTATCGCCGTTTCAAAGGAAGCTTTGCATGATATCTTTGAATGCCTCGCGTAGCAAAGATACATTTTGGGGGTGAGTTAACATTGCCTTTTGTTCGGGCTCTGTATCGCATGTTTCATTTTATATTGTAGGTTGGGTAGAGCGTAGCGAAACCCAATAACAAATATTTTGTATACCCACAGAGATCCTGGGAAATGCCTATTTCTTCACACAAAAGGCGTGCTATAGATAAATACCTATAAAATCAATAAGTTATAGTTCAATAACACACAGTCAATTTTGAGAAATACTTTTCTTGTAATTTCAATGAGTTATGTTAATAAAGGGTCATTTATTATGATCTCTGACCCAATAGTTACAATTCCATTTCAATGCAAAATAGGTGAGCAGTGATGTTACATTTCATGGCGTTTGTCCCAACATGTTGATTGTTTCATAAAGTCCGCAAATGTTGAGTTTCGCACCTCAACCCAACCTATAAACTATTTTGTCAACAATGAAAACCTTACCCTACTTATCTGTATTCATCCTCCAGCGTCGGTATCAAATCTGGATCTATTTTTTGCGTTATTGGAAGCCCTGTATCCATCCAGGAGACAGAATCCTCTGTATTATTGATATCCTCCGTATAGGTTTCAACGGTAATCTTCCAGGGGCTGTTGTTTTCAGGGAGTCTTTCCGGATGCCCTCTATAACCATCGTAGGTATTCTTATAACTTGTGCCCTGAAATCCTCCACGGCCGCCGACACTATCTTCTTTCTCTCCCTCTTTGAGATAATTATCGATTTCATAAAGATTAGTAAAGCCAAGTTGTTCCAACTCCCCTGCCGCAGCGGTGCTCCGCTTTCCGCTCCGGCACATTACTATTAGTGTTTGATCTTTATCATCACCAAATTTCTGCCAGACCAATGTGTCAAAATCAGGATTATACTCTTTGGTAACCGTACCTCTATTGTCTATCATTATGATTTGCCACGGTATTACAACGGCAATCGGGTCTCCTCCGGGCACCAGGGCCGGACTTCCTACCCAGTAACATTCTTCCAGGGTTCTTAGATCAATGAGGGTGGCTTGGCCACTGTTTACCATATCATAAGCCTCTTGCGCTGTTATCTGTTCAACTGCTGCCGCGCTTCCGATACCGACAACCAACACCGACATAACCAACAAAGCAAATAACTTCTTTTTCATCTTTTACCTCCCTTTACGATTAAACCTAAATTGAGCGGTTTTGAAGCTGAACCGCATTTTATAACGCAGGAAACGGGGACGAAATAACTTCCGCAACTATGCATCACAGCTTCAGGCCACCTTTGCCCGATCTCAAATCCTAAAAGTATCAAAATAGCTTGCTATTCCATCAACTTGTGTGATTTGAGATCGAACAGATTTGACCCAACTCTATGCGTATACTTGTGGCTTGGGTCAAGTCTGCTCTTGACTCTTATGAAGTCAGAGCAAGAGTCAAGAGCAGCATAATGACCCCAAGCTACCTTTTCAATTAATACGAATCGCTTTTTTTCGTAAAACCGGTCTAGTTTATCTCCGTAGCGTCGTAGTCCTGGCCGCTATCTATTGCCGGACAGTTCTCAGACGATTGATCGTGAGGCACCTTAACCGAGACGCTTCCTTCAGATTCACCACCTCTCCCGTCGCTCGCCGTGAACTCGATTACATAAACCCTGCCGTCGCCATTGCCGGATCGCTCGGCCCTGACTGAGGCAGTATCTGTACCGACGCCAGCTGCATCCGGTGCGTGTTTCGCACCTCCTGAACCCTCATCTGTGGCAGTCGGCTCATCGCTAGTAATGGCAACGATGCTAATCGTTACAGGATCACCATCCGGATCAGTTACACCCATAATGCCAATCTCAATAAACTTGTGGTTGGGTGGCCATAGGCAGGCTAAACTTGGATTTGCCTCTGAAACATCCGGCGGTATGTTTGTCAATACCGGTGTTCCTGGTTCTTCGTCTCCTTCACCTTCTATTACGGTGGTCGGAGGAATCTGATCGCCGTCTAATTTACAATAGTTGTGAATTGTGCTGCCAGGTGTAGCATTAGAATTCACCTGAACCTCCAAGGTGAAAGTCGGTATAGTATCGCTGGCTGAAATTGGCCCAATGTCCCAAACGACTGTATGTGTAGCCAAGTCATGCATACCAATCTCATTGGCAGACACAAAATCAAGTTCGACAGGCAGTGTATCAGTAATTATCACGCCCGTTAAATCGGAAGATGGGCTGTCGA
>JAIORF010000013.1 GCA_021108295.1 bacterium
GTCGTTGGACATGGCTGAACTCCTTTCGTTAAGGTTTTTCAGCAAACTCATAACAGCTCGTAAATAGTTTGTCCAGGAGTTTTCAGCCTATCTTTGAATAAAATGCATTTTGCCCACTTTTTGGGAATGCGCCCCATTAATTGTTGGCATCGACGGCTATCCGACCAACTATCAATTTCCTCAGTTGGAAACATATAATAATATAAATTATTTAGGTTCTCGTTTAGCTGATTATGAATATAGCGTAACACTGTTGCATAATGAATCTGCTACATATCGCAGTTTTAATAGTGCATTGAGACACATTATCTCTAAATTGGATACAGATGATAGCCTGTTAGTTTATATTTCGGGATTTTTGTCCAATGGCAAGCTAATTCCATATTATGCCCCAAGGGGTGTAATTGACTACATTATCTTAGAGGAAATTGTTCATTGTATTGACGCAAAAACAAAAAATTATTTAGTTGTAATTGATGCTTTTTTCCTTTGATGAAACAGAATATGAGTGGGATCACTACAAAAAGATATCCCTGTCATTCAAAAAAAATTTGCGACCGGCTTTTTTAAATATCGACGTTGAAAGTCAAACAAAAAATGATAACTTGATGAGGGCTGTAGAATTTTTAAAATCAGCACTTCACCAGAATAAGAGTCTCAGCCAGTTTAAATTAGATGATTTCCCACAAAAATTTATTCCTAAAAAGCTGAAAAAGTATCTATATGAGACTGAACGGACGGTAGTGAATGGTAAAACCAGAATAATCAAACGATGAATCTATCCGAAAAATCATTTGTTATATTAACAAATAGTTATATAGATTATGCCAATTCCTTTTAGCTGTGTAAATATATGCATAATTTTTGACAGGTTCATGCTGCTCTTAGAAAAACCTGAACATTGAAATATGGCTCTCGCCAAATTGGCTTGATATGGACAGGTTGAGTTTTTTATATAACATATTAAAATTATAAATTATTATTTTTCGGATAGATTCATTGGATGTAGATAAATACGAATTTTTGATTTATCAGTCATTAACGAATAGCCTTGAATCCGGTGATATTTATTGTAGAGACAGCACACAATTTAGGAGCTTGGAAGATGAACTGATTGATAAAAAATACTGGGAAAAGAATAAAGATAAAATATTGGAAGAGCTGGGTTACCCTCGATTAAAAAAGCCGATTGAAGAAACAATTTTGCAGTTGGAAGAAGAGCTTGAAAACAAAATTGTTATTGTTAATGTAAATAAGCGAATTAGAGAGGGCCAGAATAACCATGTTAAAATCACTGGAAAAGGAGATAACATCAAGTGGAGTCTTCCATATAAAAAACCGGAAGATACTGAGAATCATTCTTTTTATAGTCATCTTCCGCAAATTGGAATCGGCGATGTACTTCGTTTTGTCAACGAACAATGTGGATTTTTTGAGGCTTTTACCCATATTCTCGGAAGATATATAAAAAGTGAAGCTGACAATCATAATATTATTGCGGGTGTTGTTGCTTTGGCCACAAACACAGGGCTTGTGACTATGGGGGAGATATCTGATATAAGTTATCAAGCCTTATATACCACATCAAAAAATTTTATTCGGCTCGAAACATTAAGAAATGCCAATGACATGATAAGCAACACAATAGCCCAAAACCCATTTTTTAGGCATTATGATATTGAAGAGGGGGTCATCCATTCTAGCAGCGACGGTCAAAAATTTGAAACGCAGATAAAGACCATTAATGCCCGTCATTCACCAAAGTATTTCGGTTTGAAGGAAGGAGTGACTTCTTATACGCTTGTGGCTAATCATGTTCCCATCAATGCAAAAATTATCGGAGCCAATGAGCATGAAAGCCATTATGTATTTGACATTTTATACAACAATACTTCGGAGATCAAATCTGACCTGCATTCAACTGATTCTCATGGGAAAAATAATGCGAATTTTATGACGCTCTATTTTTTTGATTACATATTTGCTCCTCGGTACAAAGATTTAAGCGGTAAAGCTGATAAAATCTGTGGTTTCAAAGCCCCAAGCCAATACAAAAATTGCCTTATAAAACCTGCCAGAAAAGCAAAAAAGCAACTTGTTATAGATGAAGCGGATAACATTTTAAGGATCATGGCCTCATTAGCACTGAAAACCTCAACCCAAAGCGTTATAATTAGAAAGCTTAGTTCTTACACGAAACAAAATAAGACCAAAAAGGCAATATGGGAAATGAACGATATCATCAATAGTGATTATATCCTCAATTATATAGATGATCTTCTTCTCAGACAAGGCGTTCAAAGAGCGCTTAACCGTGGAGAATCTTACCATAAACTCAGGAAAGCGGTATCACATGCATACTCTGGAAAATTTCGAGTAAAAACAGAGTTAGAACAGCAGATTTGGAATGAATGTGCTAGACTGGTATCCAACTGTATTATTTTTTACAATATCTGGATTCTTTCTAAACTGCATGATCAGTTAATAGCTAAAGGAAAATATAAGGTAGCCGAAATAATAGAAAAAATATCCCCTGTGGCTTGGAGGCACGTCAATCTTCGCGGTAATTTCAAATTTAAACACAGCCAGTATATTGATTTAGAGAAAATTATAAATGAGTTATTGAAAAAGACACCGTCAGAATATGCGACTGATAATGAGGAATATTTTAACTAAATTCCTTATTGGTGTTTTTTGCGGCGTTGGGCAAAAATACCCAAACTGGGAGTGGCATAGGCTTTCGGAGACATGTGACTACTTTTTACACGTATCCCGACACTACCCCATTAGTGGCAAGAAACTTGACTGTTTAATGTTTAGTTTAAGTGGCGGCGCTTTTTGCCGCCCACTTGTAACTACAATCTCCGAGGACGGTATCAACTCAGGAATCAAAAGTACGGAATCAATTTAGCTGAGATAATTGATAGCTTGGACGAAATCGGCATAGCGGATTGTTTGAAAAAAGCAAATCTACCACTTAAATAACCTTGTTGCACTTTTCGGGGGGATGGGCAAACAACCCAGGGCAAACGCACTTGGATTCGCCCGAATTTAGCCACTTCAGGTAAGTTGATGCTACTTTTGCTAATTTTATAGCTTCTATATACGCCATTGCGGGTAATAAAACTCATCTTAATTTTGGTGGTTTGTTTAACTTATTGAAAAATCAATATATCCAAATGCGTTTGCCCTGGCAAACAACCCCTTTAACAAAAGCACAGGTCAGGCTTGCCCAAGCCTCAATGGGGGAAAAAGAGAC
>JAIORF010000008.1 GCA_021108295.1 bacterium
ACAATTGTCATAGCTGGACTTTCACCAGCAAGATTGTAGCCTTGACGGCTGCTCCGCCCTGCAACTGCCTGATAGATTTTGCGGAAGGCCTCAACTTGATCCTCGGTACGCCGCTGAGTGGCAGCATCAAAGTTGTCACCATCATACCCCTCGGGGTGCAACGCATTAGGATTGATGCCGATCTCCTCACGATAGCGAGTCGCGGCCATGAAGATCTCATGCAACGTCAATCCAGTATTCTTCCATGGTCGATTGATCCGCTCGACGTGTTCCTTCAGTGCCGTTTTCAGCTCTTCATAGCGAATTATATCGACCTCAATGTCCTTTGGTTTACGGTAACTTCCGTGCTTATTCAGGCGATCTTTAACCTCATCAAGCACCTTTCGCTTATGGGATTTGTGGCTATGCAACTCCAAGCAGAATTCGCCAAGTTCGGCGGCATTAAGCCGGTGGCGCACCACCTCCAGTGCTGCCAATTTCTCGGCGACAAAGAGCACTCGTTTGCCTTGCGCCATGGCTGCCGCGATCAGGTTGGTAATGGTTTGGGATTTACCGGTGCCCGGCGGACCTTCAATGACCAGGTTCTTGCCATCAACTGCATCAATCAGAGCGCTGTGTTGCGAGCTGTCAGCATCATCAATCAACGGATACTTGGTGTGGATGTCATCCATCTCATCAATGTGATACTCCTCGCCAAAACCCAAATCCCTGCTTGAATCCTCGTTCATGTCATGCTCGGAGTTGTAACCAACAAAAAACTGCTTTACCACAGGATGGTTGATAAGGCTTGCGCCCTCAGGCCAGCGTGACGGGTCCAGATCAAGGTACATCAGCAATTTGCTGAAGTTGAGCAGCGTCAGTGAGATGAAGCGACTCAACCGCCAACGCGGCTGATTCTCTTGAATCAGCGCCAGAACTTCTTCAAAGTAGGCCTCTGGCTCTGTGTTCTCATCCATATCCGGCAAAGCCATGGCAAAATCGACGCGGAGCTTTTCCCGCAATGAGAGGTTGGGGATGATATCTTCGCCGGAGTAACTCAATGTGTATTCGTAGGCCTTGGTCTTTGGATTCAGCCGCCCCTTGTGCAGACGTACCGGCACCAAAAACAAGGGAGTGATGCGCGCATTGTCATTGGTATTGTCGAACCACTCCAGAAAACCGAATGCCAGATAGAGAATATTTGCTCCCATCTCCTGAATAGCCGACCCTGCTGTTTGCAGCAGGGTCTTGAGACGGGTTTCTAACTCATAGGGATAGAGTAACGTCCGGATGGCAATATCGGTATGCTTGTCATCAGGTTTATCTGTAGATGGTTTAAGAACTTCGTAGGAGGTAGCCGAGCCCAGTCGTTTGGCCCAATCTTCGGCAGTCGGATATTTCAGCAAACTGACTTCGTGTCCGGTCTCCTCGTTGATCTCAACATAGCCCGCTGCAATCAACTCTTCACGAGTTGGCTCAAGTCCTGGCAGAAACCTTATCTCTGTTTCAGTGAGCAGTGTCTTAACTAATTGATTGGGCAACGCATCAATAATGCGCAGGCTGCCACGTTTGGTGTGACGAAAGTTAATCAGGCGGTTACGTGCCGTCAGATCCAGCAGACGTTTTCGAAGATTCTCCAACGCAGTAATAGCTGTATTATTATCCTGCATTTCACTCATTTCCAATCACGCCAGGAGCTCATGACCATTTTCTCTTAAGGTATAATTCGCATCACAGGCGTGAGGTAACGAACGTCCTTATGAATGCGGTGGTTGTGTACCGGACACACGTTTTAAAGGTAAGCCTACATTTTCCAATTATGGAAGTCAAGGCAAGTCCCAAGCCCAGCCAGCAAGAATACGGGCATTGTAACAGACTGAATAGCCTGGTCTTGACAACACTGATTACCATGTAACCATTCAGGCTCTGAAAAATTTCGATCAAAACAATCAGGAAATAGCGATTCATTTAAAATGGGGTACAACACTTCTGGAGCGGGGAGAACTCACTCCGGCGAAGACCTGAACGGTGCCCGGACTGAACAGTACGGATAAATGGTTCTGATGAATAGGGATGAGTTCCTTATTTGCATACTGCTATATTATCTTTACCAGCCGAGCTGCCGAGATACGCGTTCCCTATGCCAGATGGTGTGGGAGGAATCCTCAGTGATGGGGAGTCCTATTCCTATATGTGCTTCTTTCATTTTTCTGTGAGATTTTACCAATAACAATGGCTAAAAGTCCATGAATAGCAAGTACTTTGGCTACTTTTTCAAGAAGTTTCCCAATAAGTCGTTTATTGGTTGCATTGTTGTTTTCATTTCAGTTCTTCAGATTCAGTTGTTACATCAACGATCTGATATTGATAGGTATTCACAGCTTTAAGTCGTTTATCCTTAAAAATAACATAATTATTGCCGTCCGAGATTGAACTTTTATAAATAATTCCGTGAAAACCTATATGTTTCAGTAATTCACAAAGGTATTGACTTGGTAAATATTCTAAATTTGCCACCCGTGGTATTATTGGTTTTGACAATTCATTCCCAAGAAGCGTAAGAAATGGCATATTTTTATAGATCATCTCTAATTCATTTTCTTCATTTAATTCAAATGGACTGATCGTATTTTTGGGGTCTCTTAAATCTGCCAAGTCCAAGTAAGTTTTCATTTGGTACTCAACTATGGTAAGAACCTCACCTTTATGTCCCCGAATTTCTGCAATTGCAGTATCAATAGATGACGCAACATACAGATATGGTATTCCAACAGGATTAGCTCTCCCATTTGAAACTAAATTCTTGGGAGGTTTACCCATCGCAGATATTTTGAATGGTTTGTCAGATGTATTGATTCTTGCTCTATAAAACTTTTGGGAACCTTTTTTAAGTGTTTCGCCAATATAGTTTCCAAATGGCTCTAAAAAACTCTTATCAGGTGCGTCATTGGGAAAAAATCTGTTTCTATGCTTTAATTCGTCTCTGAAGTTTTCCCATTGTTCAATATTTTGCTGTTCTTTTGAAAAAACAGGCTTATACTTGATTCTGAATAAATTATTATTATGAGATATTGCTTTTAGTAACTTTTGTTGAGTTTGAGTTGATGTAATTTTAAAAACATTCCAGTCAGTTTGTATCAGTTCATTGATTGCCACCCCGTAGCGTTCCTTTTCATATAAATCCAAAAGAGACTCAAATCGGTCAGACAAGTTTTCGGGCTTTATTAGATATTATGGTTGACACATAAAAAAAACCTGCCTTTTTTGTAAACATGGGTT
>JAIORF010000018.1 GCA_021108295.1 bacterium
AGTACCACTGTAATTCCTTAAACGAATGGCTTTAAATCTTAAGCGAATGCCATTGCCTCCTCACCAGTACCTTGCATTTTACAAATGGGTGGAAAGAGACTTCAAAGCCGATGCCATGATTCACGTGGGTACCCATGGAAATATTGAACTTCTGCCTGGCAAATCTGTTGCGCTTTCGCCTTCCTGTTTTTCTCATTTTGCGGTCGGTTCTCTTCCCCATCTCTATATTTATGTAGTGAGCAACCCAATGGAAGGCTCGATAGCAAAACGGCGCGGCCTATCCGTAATTGTTGACCACCTTCACCCTGTTATGGCCTCTACGAAGTTATACGGTCCTTTGGAAGAACTTGATGATCCACTTGAGGAATATTCCAGGGCTGAAGCCTCAAACGAAAAGGGCCGGCTCAAGGAACTGGAAAAAATCATCACTGAAAAGGCGATACATGCCTCCATAATCCGGACACCGGCAGACTTTCCGAATTTCCACAGCTTTGTAGAATATCTCCACGGACAGATGAATATGCTCAGCGAGACGATGTTTCGCGATGGGCTGCATACACTGGGTCAGGCACCTCATGGCGAAGAGCTTGCCACCATGCTTACTTCGATTCTAAGATTCGACCAGGGACACGTTGCTTCCCTTAGGCGCTGGATTCTTGAAGCAGTTGGGCTCATGTACGAAGATATCCTTGACAAACCCGAAGAGTTAAACAAGAAATTCAACACTACCCATGCAAAACTTTTACAACTTGCCGGTGATGTTGCAAAGAGCGTCATCGAGCGTACAGTTAAGAACAGGTGTGTGAGTAATGAAGATATTTTTTCAATTGCCAGGGAAACGATTTACGGAAAATACAGTATTGATATATATGACATTACCGAGAAGCGCAAGGCTGCTCTGACAGATATCGTTCGATTCGGACTGGGGTTGATACCCGCAATTGAGCGAACCGTGGACGAGATTGAAAATGTTATAAGAGGTTTTAATGGAGAGTTTATTGAGCCTGGTGCATCTGGTGCTCTTGCGCGCGGCAAAGTGGAGACACTTCCTACAGGAAGGAATTTCTTTTCGATAGATCCATTTAAGATCCCTACTCCGGCGGCATGGAATGTAGGGATAAAACTGACTGAGATATTTTTTCACAAGTATCTTCACGAACATGGGAGCTATCCTGAAAACATAGGTTTTGTTTTCCGGTTCTTTGATATTTTTCGAGCCGATGGGGAACAGCTTGCGCAGATGTTGTACACACTCGGGGTCAAACCGTTCTGGGACGGCAGCAGAATAACCAGGCTTGAAGTGATACCCCTTGATGAACTCAAAAGACCGCGTGTGGACGTAACGATTCAACTGTCGAATATGCTGAGAGATGGGTGTCCCCGCGCCTTTGAATTAGTAGATGAAGCTGTACAGCTTGTAGCGGACCTCAAAGAGCCGTTGGAACAAAACTATGTTCGTAAACACGTAATGGAACGATTGTCGGAAATGAAAGATGAAGAAGATGAGACAAGAAAAAAACGCCTTGCTACTTTCCGCGTATTCACAGCAGCGCCGGGCGTGTATGACTACGGCAGCAATACGGCGGTAGCTTCCTCGGCCTGGGAAACAGAAGACGATCTGGGCGAAATATTCATCAATACCTGCCATTACGCTTACGGAAAAGGCGCTTTTGGCGTTGCGGCAAAAGACGAGTTCAAGGCCAATCTCAAGCGGACAAACGTGACTTACGACAAATGGGATTCCGATGAATATGACATCCTTGACTGCTGCCATATCTTCGGCAGTCATGGCGGCTTTACCCAGGCCGCCAAAACGGTTTCCGGTAATGATGTTAAAGTCTATTTTGCAGATACCCACGATCCGGATCGTCCTCAGATCAGGGACATGGAAGAGGAACTGGATCGGGTGGCGCGGACGAGGCTGTTAAATCCAGAATGGATTGAGGGGAAAAAACGTCACGGGTACAAGGGCGGAGCTGTGATCTCTGACCGTGTTTTCCATATCTACGGATGGCAGGCAACTACCCGTCTGGTCGGAAACTGGGTCTTTGACGAAATAGCCGAAAAATTTGTTCTCAACAGCGACATGAGGAAATGGTTTAAGGAGCACAATGTTTACGCGGCAGAAAGCATCACCCGGCGGTTGATCGAAGCGGAAAAGCGCAATCTCTGGGAAGCGGATCCTGATACACTGGAGAGGTTAAAGGAGGTGTACCTTGAATTAGAAGGATGTATCGAAGAAACAATGGATATTGTTGAAGGGGATTTTCAGGGCTCAAACATCGAAATTATGAAGGTAAACAAATCGGAGTAATCTTGTGTATCTCTATGTAGCAAAACGATCCTTTTCTATGGCGTTCGTTATTTTCGTTGTGTCAATATTTACATTCTTATTAATTCATCTTGCGCCTGGAGATCCTCGAATTTTGATGGCAATGTCACGTTTCGGCAATGATATCACACCCGAGCAGATTGAGTGGATAGGGGAAGAAATGGGGCTTTCCGCGCCCATTCATACGCAATATATCATCTGGCTTGGACATCTCCTTGAGGGCGATCTTGGCAATTCAATCCGTTCAGACCAGCCAGTGATCTCCGAACTGCTGACCCGCATTCCAGCCACCCTCCAATTGGGACTGTCCAGCTTTATCTTATCCATGCTTATTGCGTTGCCTCTGGGCATCGCTGCAGCGGTCAAACAAAATTCGCTTTTCGATAATGCCGTGATGGGCGGCAGTATCCTGTTTATCTCTTTGCCAGGATTCTGGTTCGCCCTGTTGCTTGTTCTTCTTTTTTCTGTAAAGCTGGGGGTTCTGCCGGTATGCGGCAGGGGAGGTATCGAGCATATGGTGCTGCCTGTAACCGTGCTTGCCCTTGGAATGGCGGCAACCACTACGCGATTGACACGAACATGTATGCTGGAGGTCCTGAACCAGGATTATATACTCGCTGCCAGGGCCAAAGGCCTTCCGGAAAAAATCGTCATTCTTCGACACGCACTGAAAAACGCGCTTTTTCCCATAGCCACATACAGCGGAATCAAACTGGCGAGAACATTTCAGGTAACCGTTGTTATAGAAACCATTTTTGCGTGGGAAGGTATCGGCAAGCTCATGGTGGATTCATGTTTTGCCCGTGATTTTCCGATGATCCAGGGCTGTGTCCTTCTGGTAGGCGGGGTCTTTGTACTATAGCGTTTCCGGTATGACTTGATACTAAAACTTGGTCCCTACAAAGCAGTGCA
>JAIORF010000019.1 GCA_021108295.1 bacterium
AGAGCTGAGTGGCTGGGCAACGATAACCGAAAAACTATGATAAAGGTAAAAACTATCGGTCAAATACTGCCTTTCAAAAGCGGCACGGCTTTGCCCAGTCCATCTCAAGCGCCTGGTTCTGTTCTCACCACTATGACCTTGGAGCTAAGGAACCATTTAAATATTTATGCACTATACTGGAAATAAGTGTTTGATATGGAATCCCTTCTTCAATAGCCTTTATTTGAATTTGGCGATAGTCTTTTTGAGTAAAACGAAGATTTATACGCTTGTCTTTTTTCAAGGTATTTCGGGCTGCAGCGATTGCCTTCTCTTTTTCTCTTTTGATATTTTTAACAGACCGCCACTCTTCACGCTCAATTGATTCCATCAAGTTTTTTTCTTCCTGATCAAGTGGCTCAAAAGCCTTTCCACTTAATTTTTTCATTATTTCCCCCTTAAACCGTAACGTTTGGTATATTTACGACTTGGAAAGGCAGTTTTGAGAAAAATTTCATCATTGTTTTCTATAAAAGGTACAACAACAGCATAGTTCTCTATTTCCAGAATATAAATTTTTTGATTAGATCGTCCTGGATTCTCCTCAATTCCAAGTATCTGACCTGATTCAATTAGATATGCGATCTCTTCGAAAGAAATTCCACGCACATGCTTCAAAGTCTCATTTTTTTCCAAATCCCAGTTCAAATATTTCATATAATGAATATGCCAATGCCTGCCTTTTGTCAACAGATAATGCGGCTCAGAAGATAAATATTGAAACAGAACGTCAAGGATGAGCTGACACAAAAGCCACCTAATGCTCTGAATTTACTAAAAATCGGCTCGGCTTTTGTGGTCAGCTCAATCCTTTTGTTATGCGTCACTATTCTCTTTGACAACTTCTTCATGGCTATGACCAGATCCAATCTGTGTATCACCAATATCATTATTTGGTTCATGGCTAACAGTATGCGTTCCATCATCATGTGTTTTTACTGTTGTAGTGGTTCCATCTGAATGATTGATTACTGTTGTTTTAGGCATATTCAATCCCTCCTTTTATGTTTTAATTAACCATGTGAATATTTGCATAACAATTATTATGCCTTGTACTCATCTACCAATTTGCCATTTTCGAATACCTGAAGGTGAAAACTGTCGATGATATTAACCCTGTCCACCAAACCAATACAAATCTTATTCAGGAATTCCATTACATAATTTATGCGTGGTACTTTCCGGGGTCAGTTTAATTGATATTATATTTTCTGCCTGAGCAACTTTTTCTGCACCAGATTGCAGGCCTAAAGGACTTACAATAATTCCTTCTCCTGCACCTGTATCTTAAATTCTGTAAGCCAATGCGCCAACTTTTTCTTGAGATTGTTTACTTGTTGTGTATCTTCGGCATTCAACAATTACAAAGCTATCAGTCCCATCATTGAAGCCTTGTCCATCTATCTCCCAATCGGTACACTTCGATTGCCAACGATTTTTTGTTTGCCATCAAATCCATATAACCTAAATTCAGAAGCGAAGTTGTTTAGTAAATAAACTGCAACATCTTCGTATTGCTCAGAGCAAACGCATTTGGATATACTGATTTTTCAATAAGTTAGACAAACTCCCAAAATTAAGATGACTCTTATTACCCGCAATTTCGTCTATAGAAGCAAGAAAAGTAGCAAAAGTAGCATCAACTTACCTGAAAGTGGCTAAATTCGGACTAATCCAAGTGCGTTTGCCCTGTCGTATTGCTCCCGTTTTTTCCTACTCATATTTTCTTCTGAAGAGGCATCCCATTATCACCTGCTGGACATGGCACTTATATGCCAACTTGGGGCGTAGCAACCAACATGGATCTAATTCCAGAGATCGCGCGTACTCGCAGTCCTGTGAAGAAATTTGTTATACGAGTTTATTCATATGAAACTTTTCTAAGCATTAAATTACCAGTACCACGGATAAAGTCTATTTCGTAGAGACCTGTCACAGATGTAGATCGACTTGAAAACCCAGCTAACAACTCTATTGCTTCTTCTAAATGAGGTTTCGCTTGAAGAGCGTAATTGTAATCATCTTTAAATATTGATGGGTTACTACTATATATTGATAGAGCTGCGTTAACACTTTTTAATTCATTATTAATATTACCACTCAATTTTCTGTATTTTTCTAATTCTTCGATTAGTTTGAGAGGTTCCTTACTGGGGTATGTGATAACTGTTATATTTTCGAGTTCACCTATTTGTGCTTTTAATATAGATATCTCTCGATCAAACAAATTCTTTGATGGTGCTTTTTCAAGTGGTTCAAGTACATTAGAGCTAAGTATGTCTTTAGATTTAATTATGTTATCCACATCGTATTTTATTTTCTCATCGTCCTCAGATCTTGTTGGGGTGAGTTCTTTGGTGGCTGTTGCCATAGCCGCTTCAGCGGCGATCAATGCTGCTTTAGCTGTTCCAAACCCAGTAAGTGCAGTAATAGTTTCAGGTGATTTAGAATCAGACTTGGAGTTAAAAGATTTGATCATTCCATTTTCTATTTCAAACCCCATCTCTGCTGTACCAAAGCCAATGGAGTGTTTGACTCTGTGTGGGTGAGCAAGGTCTGGAAGGGAAATCAGTTTGGTTGAAATGTTTTTATCTCCTTTTTCTATGAGAATGTATGGCTTTGGTGGGTAATATAAAAACCCTAGCTCTTTCCCAGTTTCTGAAGAATAGTCGTAAAATTTTACAGATGAGCATCCTGTTATAATAATGAGGCTAAAAATTATGCTTAGTGTTGTGAAAATTAATTTAGTTTTCATGAGTTAGCTCCTTATGGTTGAATATTGATTATTGAAAGTATAACGTCACGCATGACCGGCCGGGAAAGCCAAGCGGGCAAAGGCAAAAGAGAGTTTTATAAAAAACTATGCAAAATCTAAAAACGTCCTGGCTTTCCAGGTCGGAGTCCATGCGCTGGTTCTGCATAGCTCATAACTTCGTTACTGTTGAGCAACAAATATTGTACATACATAACATACTGTGACGACTACATAATCCGCGATTGCTATTTGAAGAAGTTGTTTTTATCTCAAAACAGCATTGCATTGCTTCACTACTCTTATTCGTCAGGGGTCAGTAACAATCGACTGCTCAAAACACACACAGTCAGGGAGCCGGTAACATGCAACTGCCCTGATACCACGATTTTCTTTTGCTCTATGCCTGCAACAATCTTGTGCATATCAAAACGTA
>JAIORF010000112.1 GCA_021108295.1 bacterium
AAAAGAGGCAGGGATTGGTATTTTTTTCTTGACAAGTGTCAACCATATCAGTGTTGTATTATCTGTTTTGCAAAAGGAACATTTCCCTTTTTTGTTACTAATAGCACTAATATGATTTTGTAAAAATTTGTCTGAAAAACAATTAGGACAGCAATACATATCAACTTTCTCGCTCTATGAAGTCTGCAATCAATTCAACATGGTGCTGCATAGAAAGCTTTTTAACATATCCAAGACCTGGGTAATGTTTTTTTTTGTAAAGCTCTAAATATTCTGAGCATGCATTGGATTTAAAAATGAGAGATTTTGGCATATTAATTGCTTTAACTAATTTTTCAAGAGCCTCCATAAACTTTCCACCAGGGTCAGTTGGAGAATCTGTTTGATCAGAAATGAAATGATAAATAAACATATCATCATCACTATCAAGATAGGTCAAATGAATAGCAACTGCATAAGCAGGGCCACCGGTTTCAGAATAATCATCACCTACAATTAAATAATCGCCGAACCCATTCATTCCTTCATCAGGAAAAGTAATATGCAAATCTGAAAAATGCTCATTCCGCAAGTAAAGAGAATTTTTCTTTTGCGGTTTAAAACCATTTCTTATCAGCACCCTTTTAATTTCATCTTTTTTCAAATGTCTTTGATATAATTTCCCCGCAAACCCATCAATGAATACATGCCTTTTGATATTATCATAATCTTTAATGGCATTAGCGATTTTTTTTCCATTGGTGTATCCATAATGCAGAATAGAAAAGGAAGAAGAAGGATATTGGTCTAAGAGAGTAACTAAATCAGCAATTTTTGATTCTGCATAAAGCATATAACCAATTGATAAGTATTTATAATTCTTAAAACTATCATCAATTAACTCTTCCAAAATATTTGAAAATTTCACCGGTTTCTCTCCGGTTTGTGGATTAACGATAAGCGTACAAGTGACCTTCTTTTTATTTAACACTTTAAATGCTCGTATTAAAGCTTTAAAATCACTCTTTGCCGGTTCAACAATTGGATGAATATTATGCTTTGCAATAAACTCAGCATTATCCCGAAGCAATATCAGCTCAAATTGCTTTCCTCTTAAATATGGGTAATACATTATATTTTCTCCTAAATTGTATTCGGAATCAGTAGGGAGTCGATTTTGCTATCAAAAAGAGCCATTATTTTTTGCAGTTTTTTCTCTTGGCCGCTGATACTTATTGCATAAGCCGACACTGATGATGGCGCTTTATTGATGAAATCTTTTAATATCTTTGAATTGTTTCGTCCTTTTAGGATGTTAACTGTTAATTCATGTGCGTAAACAGACGGGATTTCACAATATAGCTTCTTGCATTCCCTGTAAATCTGAGTGTTTGGCACATCAGGTATAGTACCATAATACTCTTTAATGATTCTCATATATTCAGATTTTCGGAGGGAATCGAATAATATGGCCGGATTTATATTTTCTTTATTCGATTTTGGTTTACGTATCGTTGTAATGGTGTTTTTGTCAGTAAGCACAAGAACTCCTGCTTTTTCAGGTAAGATAGTGTCTAATGTTTTTGTATGTGAAGGTGATGTAATCACATTTATATAATCAAATATTTTAAAATATGATTGTATCTGTTTTTCAAGGCGAGCAAAAGAGTCGTATTGAGATTTTATTTCATAAACGGTAGTTGTTCCGTTTAATATCACGACATCAGCTTTATTTTTTCCGGCTCTGAATTCTGTAAGCATGTGTGAGGTATTCAATGAGTGCTTCCCGAGCAGAATTTTATTGGCGAGCACATTTTTATAGATATATTCATTACGGTAGTTTTTGAAAAGAAGGTGATAAACCCAGTCAAAAAATTGACCAAGAGTTGTTGAGGAATCAAGTTTTTCAAGCAAACCGCTATTGGCACATACTTCCGACAAATAGGGCGAATAACCTTTCTGCTCAAGACTATCCATAACGATAGGAGTGAAAAGCCGCCCTAAAGCGGGCAGGTATTTTGGGTCTATTTTCATATTACACATTTCCCTCATACTATTAATATAACACATATTCCTATCTTATAGTTATTTCAAGATAATTTTCACTATAGTTCTTTCATGGTATCTTCTTAAACTTCTATTTCTTACATATAACGATAACATTCTGCGACTTGCCGGCAGAATGTTATCATTGTGTGCCGGGCACGCAGGCCAGGTGAACAGAAATCAAGTCAGGCGTGCATTTTCCCGCCACAGGCTGGATTAAGTCCTCTATCCATTATAAGCAATGTCCGTATACTCGGCGCTTACGTGCTGAAAGACAAAGATGCGTGTTTACCCCGGGAGGTCTTCCATGTGCTACGGGATGCCGCATGCGACAGAAAATGGCTAAAAGCAGGACAACCTGCTCTGACCGTGTGGAAGAAATCAGCAGAGGGAATAATGTAGCCGGAGGAAATGAGATGCGAAAGTACCTGCGGGTCAATCGTGGAACTTTGGTCTGATCTACTTTTATTAATATTGTCTTGTATTTTTCCCGCGAAAATCCTGAAAAGTCCGGACACCATCTTGGTCAGGCAATTCCGTCCCCTGGTTTATTATTTCCGTATACTCGGTATAGTTGAAAATCCAACGGGACTCTTTCTCGCGTAACAGCATTACCTGTGACAGGAGCAAAAGTCCAGATAAATTACAAGGAATATTTCAAGCACATCTGCATCAGCTTCATAGGAATTTTTCAAGGTGCTTGACTAATTCCGTTCCAGTTCCCGCTCCCGAAACGGTTCGGAAAGTGTCAGAAAGTCGAAAATATAAGGGTCTTTGTTTTTTCAATGAACTATGCAACGATTGAAGCATTTTGGATACTGATAACCCGCATGATTTTTCACAAACTTCTAAATCTTCAAAAGAGTATCCCATAATTCTCCTCTACCTTCTGTTTTTTCAACCGTGAACCGATAACTGTAAACAGTGAACGGTTACAAAAAAAATAGTTCGATAAGCCAATAGTTAATGTTTAAGATTTATCCCGCCTACCCCGTTTCTCCGGCAGATCGTACTGGGGTTAAGAAAAAGCCTTTTAAAAATCAGTGCATGCTTTTAAGGCCCCTTTTCCTGTTTCGGTCGTTAGGAACGTGGACGAATTAACTTCCACAACTATGCATCACAGCTTCAGGCCGCCTTTATTCGATCTCAAATCACAAAAATATTGAAATAGCTCGCTATTCCATCAACTTTTGT
>JAIORF010000023.1 GCA_021108295.1 bacterium
CTAAAAGATGGTCTCAACAACAGGACAAGATTTTTCGTGACCTCATAACCCATGGAAATTCAAACTAAACGGCTTGCTTTTGTGTGGAGTGTAATTATATCTGAGTTGATTAGAGACTAAGCCGACACGGCAAATAATTAAGGGCAGGAGTTTTGAAAAATTAGTATATGTGTTGCACAGAACCCAAGTGTTGCATCACTTCTGTTGCATCACTCTTTGCATTTTGCAACATTTTACAGGTTGAACGTTTGTGATCACAAACGAGAATTTTCAAGCTTATTTTCGAACCCTTGTGATACCGAATTCCCGCATCTTTCGCCACAGGGTTGTCCGATGCATCCCCAAGCTCTTTGCCGCGCGGCTGATGTTTCCACCGAATGTAGCCAGCGCACCGCGGATACTCTCTTCTTCTGAGTCAAGATCCTTTTTTGGCGGCGGCGGCGGTGATCCGTTGCTTGTCATATGCCGGATTTCAGGTGGGAAGTATTGAGGCTCAATAATCTTTCCGGGTGTCAGCACCATGGCATGTTCGATGATATTTTCCAACTCGCGCACGTTCCCAGGCCAGAAGTATTTCATCAACTGCTCCTTGGATGCAATTGATAAGCCTATTATTTTTCGGCCATGAAGTTTATTGAATCTTTCCACAAAATTATCCGCGAGAACAGGTATATCAATACGACGTTCGCGTAACGGCGGAACATCAATTTGAAACACCTTGAGACGGTAATACAGGTCTTCCCTGAACTCGTTTTTGGCGGCCAGCATGGATAGATCCAGATTGGTTGCAGAAAGAATTCTAACATCAATTGAAATTGGTTTTGAGCTGCCGACACGCTCTATGACTCGTTCCTGTATAGTTCGCAAAAGCTTTGCCTGGATGTCAAGAGACAGGGTACTGATCTCGTCTAAGAAAATGGTTCCCTTTTTGGCAATTTCGAAACGACCGCGACGATCTTTTGTTGCGCCGGTAAAAGCTCCTTTGACGTGTCCGAACAACTCGCTTTCCAAAAGCGAACTGGTAAGCGCCGAACAGTTCACAGGCACAAAGGGACCTGCAGAGCGGTGGCTATGTTCGTGGATGGTGCGCGCAACCAGTTCCTTGCCGGTTCCGGTTTCTCCGTATATCAGCACGGTTGTGTCATATTGAGAAACCGTTTCAATGAGTGAATAGAGCTCTATCATTTTAGGGCTTCTGCCAACCAGCGGCCCAAAACTCTGCTTTAGTATAGCTGCCTTGCGCAGCCGCGTAACCTCGGAAACATCGTGCAGTACCAATACAATGCCAAAATCATCGGGATCCAGTTCTTCAGTAATAGCTGTGCTGACCAGATAGGTTTTTATTTCGCCATTGCGATCTTCGATTTCCAGATTAAAATTTCTAATCGGGCCGCGGCTTTCAATCGTTTCAGATATCAGTTTCTGAATTCCGGGAAATCTGGTTTCAAATACTTCACGCGCATTTTTCCCAATAAGGGAGTCACAATCTGAGGCCAATATCTCACCGGCCGTTCTGTTTATGGTAGCAATATTGGATTGCTGATCAAGAATTGCACAAACACCGATTGGCATACTGTCAAAGACCGTTGACAACTCATTGAACTTCTGAACGTATTCCTGTAACGTTAACTTGTTGCAATCTTTTCTTGACTTTTTTCGTGTGACCATAATATCTATCTCCTTATAAATCATGCTTTGGTATGGCCCCAATTTCAGCTATACTGTAGTATTTGACTCTACAGTCCTAAGTTCTCCGAAGTTTCTGAACCATAATCCAATAACCCATTGAAATCATTGGTTTCGGAAATCTTGCTTCGATTTTGTCGCTATTAATAATTTCAATGGGTTACGAAAACTTAGGACTGTCGAGTATTTGATAAACGTTCTGTAGAAGGCATGCGCTCCTTTTGAATCAAGGAAACAGTGCTGATTGAATGACCAATATTCGAACGGATCGACGAATGAAGATAAGTTTAACATACAGTCTGGAGATGTAAACAACATTCTGTATCAACGATAGTTAGGAACGTGGACGAAATAACTTTCCAGTTAAAGCGCTCAGTTTTGGGTTGGATGATGAAAATCATGCTCTGAATGTCCCCTGTCAGCCCCAGCAATCGGCATCCCGATCGTTAACGGCGCATGGTGGCTTTGAAACAACTTTGGACGAATGCCGGCAAAAGCATGGATATTCAAAAATCTTGACAATACGTTGTTGTTAAATAAAATATAGAAAAATTTGGTTTGCAGTATATGGTTCCTGTGTAGGGCATAATAGGGAATCCGGGATAAAAAAGGAGTTTATCTATGCCAAGGAAATTCAGACAAGATGTTATTCGTCGCTGGAAAGAGAATCCTGTAATCACCTCTGAGGATCTCCCCTTTAAGTGTCATGACATGTATAACGCAGGTTGTATTAAGATTGACGGGGAATATATGCTGCTGATTACTATTGAGAAGCTTGACGGCAGGCCTGCCATTTATATAGCGAGAAGCGAGGACGGATTATATTTTACAATAGAAAGAGAACCGTTTATTGCCTCCTCAAAGGATGAAGATTTTAATGAATACGAAGAAATGGGAGTCTTAGATGCCAGAATCACGCCCCTTAATAATGAGTATTATATTGTATATCTGGCCATGGGAAAGCATGGGATCGTTTTAGGCCTGGGCAAGACAAAAGATTTTAAAGAGTTTGAAAGAATGGAGATTATTTCTCAGCCGGATACCAAAGCCGGCGCTCTTTTTCCCGGAAAGATAAACGGTAGATTCGCGATGCTGGAAAGACCGAGCTCCGGAGGAAGTATATGGATTGCTTATTCAAATGACCTTTTGACCTGGGGTGAAAGAGAGGTTGTCCTTACGCCGAGGGCCAGCTTTTGGGATCAGGGGTTAATAGGATGCGCGGTTCCGCCCATGGAGACAGAATCAGGATGGCTGCTCTTCTACTATGGAGTGAAACAAACTTCTTCCGGGACAATTACCAAAATAGGGGCCGCCATTCTTGATAAAGAGGATCCTGCCAAAATAATAAACCGGCCCAATATACCGATACTCTCACCAAGAAAATTATATGAACGGATCGGGGATCTTAATAATATAGTCTTTTCCACCGGTGCTATTCTGGAAGATAATGGTGAAATCAAGCTTTATTATGGAGCAGCGGATAACTGTATATGTCTGGGAACCACAACGCTTTCCGAGGTCAT
>JAIORF010000122.1 GCA_021108295.1 bacterium
ACAAGAGCACACAATATTACAAGTTTTAGTATCAAGTCATACCGGAAACGCTATAATTTAAGATGAGCAAATTCTTTATGCCTAAATTCAGTAGAGCGCTCCCTGATTCCCTTTCCCAAAGAAGATATAAATCCAGTTAACGCCATCTCTCTACACCAATAGCCAAAATACTGAGTATGAATTTCTTCTCGGTTAACTGGTACATATGCTGAATATACTGGAGATGATTTACCCGTACTATCTGAAACGCCAATAGCTCCAGCAAAACCATCCATTGCATGAATAACAAGATCTTCCGGTAAAATCCTTTGATATCCATGCTCTTTTAATGCATTAGTAAAACCAGCTGTCCTTCGGTTTTTTCTTAGTGTTACATGGCCATCTCTAAATGCAGTTACAATTTGGTCATCATTTTGGGGAAGTCGGTTAACTTTTCTGAAAATGTCTTTTGCACGTAAAATTCTCCAATGTTTTGGCACTTCCCCAATCCAATCAATCCCGCTATCTTTCATCGCCACGGTTTTATCTAATCCGCGAGTAACGGTTTCGTTGATAAGAGATTGCTTGAATTTGCAGTACTGCGCCGCCTTTTGGCTGAGCAAGTCTATCTTGCGATCAATGTGGGCGGTTTTGGTGTCGAGGTAGGCGGCGATGGCGATTTGTTCTAATAAAGGAGGAACAGGTGTTAAAGAATCAGCTATTGCTGATTGACCAAGTCCAACACGAGTAATGCCTTTTGCGGATATGACAAAACGAAACCCATAACTTTTAGACTGAAAAAGTCTGAATAAATAAGACCCCAAAAGTATATTATCTTTTGTTCTAAACTGTGCCAAATGATACCCACAAAGAACACCATCAAGAGATTCGGTGACCAAAGCTGGTATAGCTATGTCATCACAGGTTTCAGAATCTTTAGTAATCAACACGTCATTTTTTTTGATTCTAAACCGCTTAATCTCAGATTCATCTGCAGTTGCCCACATGAAATTTAGTGATGCATTAATAAATTCATTTTTATAAACATCAACGTAATTGCAAAGCTGAACATGCGTTTCACCTTCGTGCGATTTTTTATCAACATTACTATTTTGAATATTAGATAGCTCTTTTAAACGGCATATATCCCAATGCGCTGGTACCGCACCAAGCCACCCAACCCCACTATCTTTATAAGCATCATATCTCACAAAATTGGTATTACTCATAATGCCAATTCCGCTTCTAATTCCTTTAACTTCTGATCAAGCACTGCAATCTCTCCCAAAATTTCACTCACCTCCCGCAGCTTTTCCGGCTTGTAGAAAATTTTGTTAAAGTTCAGCTCCACACCCACAACATTTTCTAAATATTCAAAGGGTTTGCTGATGTATTTCGCCATAAATGCGGCAATGGCAGCCTGGTTTACAGCTTTGTCTTTATGAAAAGGAATAATCTCGTAATCCTTTTGGTAATCCGGAGTGAGTTCAACGCTGATTTCAATACGCGCGGGCTGGGTTTTACCGGCTTTTTTCAAGGTGGATTTGACCACAATTTTGCCGCAGCCCAACACCTCTTTTTTGCCGGCGGTTTGCTTAATCAAGGTTTCTTGTTCAGCATCAAAAAAGTATTGCCCTTTGCTCGTAATGATAACCAGTGGCTGTTCTTTGTAATCAATGCCGGCGACAAAGGGTTTGATATCCTGCTGAAAATAGTCGGCAAGTGAGGTGTAATGCTCTTTGTTAAAGGTCGTTATTGCAAATTGAGTCAGTTCACGCCCGCCGTTACTGAGTTTTACCGGGTTTAATTTAATAGAGGCTGCTCTTTTGGTTTTTCCTGTTTTTTTATCGGTGATGAGCGGCAATTGTGATTCAAAACTGTTGCCCTGTTCATCCACATTGGTAAGCCTGATGGCTTGTTTGTTGAAGTAGAAAAATTCTTTATCAAACACTTTTGCGTAATCGTTATTCTGGTATTTTGTAAGTGTTTCTACAATCTCTAAACGGCTGGCTTTGTCCACTTCTTTGCGTTTGGAGCCTTTGCTCTTTTTCAGCGGTTTGAATTTGTCGCTGGCGTTAATCAGCATCACTTTGTTTTTGTTGTGTGGCTGTTTGTTTTTATTCAGCGCCCACAAATAGGTGTAAATGCCTGTGTTAAAGAATTCATCAGTTGGCAGTTGTATTACTGCTTCAACAATATCGCTGTCTAACATCCATTTGCGGATATTACTTTCTGCCGAGCCGGCATCGCCACTAAACAGCGTTGAACCGTTGTGAACCACCACACCCATGCCTGCGCTGTCGAGCTTGGATATGAGGTGCTGCATAAACAGCAATTGACCGTCTGAGATTGAGGGCACATATTTAAAGCGTTCGGTTTTATCGTTTTTGATATCTTTTGCATAGCCTTTCCAGCTCACGCCATAGGGTGGATTGGCAATAACCACATCGAATTCATCGTTGTAGAACTTGTCTTCCACCAGGGTGTTGCCATGTTCGATTTTGGAATCAGGGCGAAAACGGCTTTCAATTTTTGCCAGCGCGTAGAGTGCGTCGTTCCAGTCTTGACCAAAGGTTTGGGTCTGGCGTTTGAATTTTTGGTTAATGCGGTCTTCAACCCCAAACAGCATATTACCACCGCCGCAGGTGCAATCGTAAATTTTTAAGAGGGTGCCGGATTCTTCAATTTTGGAGGCAATGATTTCGGCAATCAGTGCGATCACATCGTCGGGCGTGTATTGCTCCCCTGCTGTTTCGGCAGAGATATCAGCCCACTTGCGTTTGATGTGTTCTTCCAGAGTGGTGATTTCGGAGTTGTTGAAGGGTGTTAGGTCAATCTCTGCCCATAATTTGGTAAAACCCAACAAGACTTTTTTGGCTTTGAGTTTGGTGATCACGCCTTTGATGTCGAGGAATTTTTCGCCTTCGGTAGCGTCCACGCCAAGCAGGTCTTTGGTTTCGCCATCAAATCCTTGAAGATAGGCATCAAAGTCTATGTCAAACGATTTGTCGTTTTTGCAGATGTCGGTTAATGACCGGCCTTTTTCAAGAATGAAGATGTTATACCCCCTGACCTTTGTCGCGGATCAGGTCGTAACGGTCATTTTTATCTATACCGTTAAATGCCTTTTCACCGACTTCAGCTTTGAGATCGTCAAACATGCGCACCAGGCGACTTTCAATCATAGCAAGGGCAAAA
>JAIORF010000038.1 GCA_021108295.1 bacterium
CCAGGGCAAACGCACTTGGATTCGCCCGAATTTAGCCACTTCAGGTAAGTTGATGCTACTTTTGCTAATTTTATAGCTTCTATATACGCCATTGCGGGTAATAAAACTCATCTTAATTTTGGTGGTTTGTTTAACTTATTGAAAAATCAATATATCCAAATGCGTTTGCCCTGCCCTTGAGCTTTCATTCAACCGTCAGGGTTTTATGGTTACAATGGAAAATTTCTTTGAAAAACCAAATGACAAAATCCTATGGCCGACAACTGTTGAACTATTCAGATCCGTCAAATCAAGAATTGTGTCACTTTGAGTGAAGATTTATGGATCACTACTGACAGCTTCAGCTTTTCCGTTGAAACATGAAACTCCTGACCCTGATTTTCTTGGTGGATTATGAAACGACAACATAATATGCGTAATAGTATTTTGCGGGAGAAATCAATAATTGTATCCTGCATTTTCATTTTTCTCTTTATCGGAGGAGTTACTCCAGGAATAACATTGAGCATCTATGCATTTCAGGAAGGTGGCCCAAATCATTTGGAGAAAAAGGTAGTAACAGGTGCCGGTGTATATTTGAGAAAGTCACCGGATTTAGATGAAAAGAAAGTAGCCATAACTCATTTCGGAGACATTGTTTCCTTTATACGAATTAGCTCTGAAAACAATGAGTGGTATTACGTCGAAACGGGCAGCGATGCAGGCTGGATAAAAGGGGATTTTCTGGCAAATTTTGATGAAAAGGATGAATTACAATTATGTTATAAAATCTCGAGACATAAGATAGATACGTCACAAAACTTTGGAGACATTGTCGATGTTTCCAACTTTTTAGAAAGGAACATCAACAAAAGTATTGGCACAAGCTATGAAAATACTTTTAAGTCTCTTTATATGATATCATTACGGAAATCATTATCATTAATTCCAAAGGACAAATATACTGAGCCACCATATAACGAGTGGATATATAAACACAATAAAGAGCCATACTGGAAAACAATTTATCAGAGCCCAAGTGAGCCTGACGGTGTAGATAGGAATAAGCAAGTCCATCTGCCTTCACAAGAAAAGAATATTCAATTTTCAGAGTCGTTAAGCATTGAAGATTTGCTGGAGATGTTTATACAATTTTCTGATTCCAATGATCCGACATTAAAAAATTATAGCGATCAAGCATGGGAAAAAGTTATTTCTAAAGGTGCAAAGGTCATACCAGAATTAGTTGATTTGATTCAAGATAGTAATCAAAAACATTATTTACAAGCTATTGCATGTTCAGCAATTGGTGAAATCGGGAAAGTCCGTGAAAATGATGTTTCAAAGGGATACTTTATCATTGGAGCGGGTTCTCCGGCTAAAGAAGCCATCCCACATATGATTAAATTATTAAACGGTCCTGGATTTAGTGAATATCAACAACTAATCATATCTGCATTGGGGCAACTTGGGAGAGATGCGAAAGCCGCTGTGCCGCATATTATTAAACGGTTAAATCATGATGAGAAACAAGTGGTCATGGTTTCAATAATTGCATTAGGGAAAATATCTTCAAATGAAAGGATTTCTTTACCAGCATTATCTGAGATAATAAAAAATGATGATCAAGAAATGGCTGTTGAGGCAACCCGTTCAATTGCTAAATTTGGTCAGCTTTCAAGAATTATTTTGTCTAATACGGAATTTGATGTTGTGAATGTAACTTTAAAAGCAGTTGCTACGGCGCTTCTAGATGCATTAAATAGTAATCATTTAGAAGTGCAGAGAGTTTCTTCTTATAATTTAGCCGGAATTGCACATCAGTCAGAAAATCCTATGCCGGTTCTGATTAGAGCTCTACAATCAGACGATGCTGAAGTCCGGTTTTATATTGCTCAAACGATCAAACAATTAGTGATACATGATAATAGTTATGACCCAATACTAATAAAAGCCCTCGAAAAGGAACAAAACAAGCAAGTTAGAAGGATGTTGATGGATGCAATTAACGTTTATTCGGAGCAGTAAAGAACCAAAAGGGGGTTGTAATAGCAAATGCGAAAAAATTGTATCCTATTCAAATTCCGTGGTAACCGATATCTGATCAAGATTATTAAAAATTCGGAAAAATTCCAAAAAATTTGCTTTGGGGGGTAGGACACAGCAACGAAGGGGTATTATAATAATTATGACTCCTTCAGATAGCTTATGCCAAAAAAATGAAATTAGATTTTAGGGTATAATTACACTACGCATAAAGAAAGGAGAGTTTCAATGATAAGCAAAACTTTTATTCAAAAAGTCCGGACAATCTGTATTGTCATGGTTCTGGTGATTAATCTGTTGCCAATAGATGCTGGTGCTACGAATGAGACTACCCGAGAAGCTATCGACCAGTTTAAGCTGTGGATCAAGGTGTTCAGGGGCGACTATGTTTTTTCCGATGGGTATTCGTTTTCAGGCAGAATGTTTATACACGGTGATGACGTTATGATCTCCGACCCGACCGATAAGGGGCCTCTGACCTATGCATACCCAGTGCCAGTCCAATCGTCGATTATTGGAATCACTCAAACGGGTGCTATGATCATTCGTTTAAGCCCTCATTCAATCCCTACACGTTTCTTATCGGCAATCCCCGCGATAAAATCCGCTTTGCTGGTGGTTAATAGTACTCCTGGTTTGCAACAGCGGCCATTGGAAGACCTTGGAATGAGGTACGCTCGCATTCTTCAGGTTATGGTCAACCACATGGAAAGATAAAATCTGGCGGCATCAGTTCTGCGTAACAATAGGGGGTACCGCAACGATTCGTGCTAAATTGTTCGTAGAATCGTTTTATTTTAAGAAAATCAAGCTATTGTCGGGAATTTTCACCTCATGGACAAGAATCAAGATAAATGGGTTGACCTTCATTGTTCCTGACCATCATTGAGATTGTCCGTAATAACTATATCTGTAACACTTCAAACGGATCTCGGTACTGGAACAAAAATCTTTGCCTACCGAACTTGATAAATTTCCATCCTTTTATAAATTTAACACGCTTAGAGCGTTTTCCCGTAATTCACCATTAGGCCCGACATATCGGTAAAGCGTAGATCGGGTAACCCCCAGCTCCTTACAAAGATCCCCTACACATGTCTCTTTTTCCCCCATTGAGGCTTGGGCAAGCCTGACCTGTGCTTTTGTTAAAG
>JAIORF010000111.1 GCA_021108295.1 bacterium
TAACAGCGCATGAGGAGGAAGGGGCCAGAGGAATTGCCATTGATCCTACCGCCACCTCGATTGTTATTGATACCTATAAAAGTTCCAAAAGCCCGCAAACCGTTCAGGATATTTTAGAAAGTATCCCCGGAGTCGACATCCAAAGGGGCGATCCTGCGCTTTCTGATGATAAGGATGTTGTAAAGATAAGAGGAATGGGCGCCAGACGGATCATGGTCCGCATTGATGGAAGACCTGTCAGAAATGCCGGCGGAACCGGAGACAAAATGGTGGACTGGAATTCTCTGACCCTTGAAAACGTGGAAAGGGTGGAAGTCGTGCGGGGTGCTCATTCGGCTGTTTATGGTGGAGCCATTGGTGGAACCATTAATATTGTGACTAAAAAGGGCGGAACAAGAAAAGACATGAAGCCGGAAGTGAAGGTTATGGCTAATTATTCTGAGTATGATACACAATACTATGCGCTTAATGTCGCGGGGAATGCAAACGCCCTGGGATACTCGTTAGGTGGCGGTTACCGAACCTCTGACGGCTATCTCAGAAACAGCGATTACGAGATCTACGATATCACCGGTCGCGTTTCCTACCTATTCCCCTTTGAAGGCCGGTTAACCCTTGGCTATAAAGAAAGTTTTCAGGATAAAAGCCCTTTTTCCGTCAATGATCCTGATAATCCTTATGCAGGACATCTTTACGATTCGTCATATCCGGTTGTGCCCGCGGAAGCATCTGGGTTGCCAATGATGTTGAATTACCCGGTCAACAAAAGTTTTTCCGACAAGGAGATCCAATATTATGACCTGTTTTTTGAACAACCCACACCCGTTGGCGACTGGAAATTCCATCTTTATAAATCCAAGGAGTACTGGGATCATAGATCGTATAATCATAACCCGAATGGTTTTTATAAATTCACATATGACATGACCTATGCTGACTGGGGGTGGATTATCAATGACAGGTTCACATTATTTGATAACCATCGGATAACCATCGGGGTTGAGGGCCGGGAATATGAAATGGGATATAATTCCGTTATGTTGGCGATGGAATGGCACGCTCCCAAATCCAAGATGATTGACCACAAAGCGGGCTATGTCGAAGACTCGTGGCAGATTAACGATAAGCTCAATTTTACTCTTGGATTGCGGTATGACCGTGTAGAGTTAGATGTCGATGCAGATTTTGCAGGCTATGATGATTTCAGCAAAGATATTGAGGAGTGGTCCCCAAAATCAAGATTCATGTATGAATTTCTGCCCGGTACGACAGGGTTTGTCCATATCAGTAAAGCCTATCGACTGCCGACCGGAATGGAATTTACCTGGATGGGAGCTCCGACCGGACTTTATATAGAGCCCGAGACGGCCATGGAATACGAGGGAGGGATATTACAGGATCTAGGTGAAAACAACAGCATAAGATTAACTTATTACTATTATGACATAGATAACTATGTCGTCTTTAATCGCGATCCCTTTCCCCTCCTTTTTGCGGGAAAGATTGAGGATTGCGTTTTTAATGCGGATTATCTGATACTTCAGGGGATAGAAGCAGAACTAAACTTTCAAGTCTTTGAACAGCTTAGCGGGTATATCAATTACACCTACCAGGACTCTGAATTGGGAGATATGCGAGTTCCGGAGGAAGAAGTCTGTAATGATCACTATCAGCTTCCAAGACACAAGGCTATCTTGGGTCTTGACTGGTCACCATGGGAAGATACGACTTTTATAACAACGTTGAGATATGTTGATGAAAGAAAAACGAGCAAAAACCAGGAGATTGATAGCTTTGTCACCATGGATTTGGGTGTTGAGCAGTGTTTTTTGAGCAAAAAACTGAAACTTAAGGGTTATGTGAGGAATCTATTCGACGAAGACTACGAAGAACAATACAAAATTCCGGCGCCAGAAAGGACCTTTGGAGTTAATGTGAGCTATACATTCTAACGGATTGATTTGCTGCCTTATTTGTGTAAATTCGTGTTCATTCGTGGCTGAGTAGTATCAAGTTATCGCAGAAAAAGAAAGGTTTTGATTATGTGCAATAAGAAAAAAATTATATATCGCTGGCCTGGATTAGTGTTGATAATTTCATTTTTGTTCATTTCGGTTCATGTTTGGGCACAGACCGAGCCTGAATTTGCGATAAAAGGCAAGGGAAACTTTTACCTGGTGGGCATAGGCCCAGGAGATCCGGGCTTGGCCACTATTAGGGCTATGAACATAGTTCAGAAAGCGGATTTAATTATTTGTTCAGAAAGCCTTGCAAAAAGGTTTATTCCCGTGCTGACCAATAAGGAAGTTGTGCTTATCCCTGCAATTGTCAGGATACGGCATGGTTATGGAAAAGATGAAAATGACTATATAGGCCACGAACTTGAGAAATTTCGCGACACCCAAAAGATTCGTGGCCAATTGATCACTAAAGTGCGTACAGCAATAAAACAGGGAAAGACCGTGGCTGTCCTGGCCTGCGGCGACCCCCTCATCTATGGACAGTGGATCTGGTGCCTCAAGGAATTCCAGGATCTTGATCCGGTGGTGGTCCCGGGCGTAAGTTCCTTCAGTGCCGCTAATGCTGCCCTCAAGAAGGATATCAGTTACAGCGACACATGCAAATCAATCATTCTAACAACGAATGACCTTCCTGGAAAACGGGATACCATTGAAAAGCTTTCAGGCAATCAGGCGACCATGGTTATTTGCACGATGGGCATTGATCTCAAAAAACTCGTGTCCAAACTTTCCATCCATTATCCGCCACAGACTCCTGTTGCGATTGTTTGTTATACCGGCAACAAAGAAAAGGAACGCGTTATAAAAGGAACGCTCGGAACTATTTTGGATGAAACCAAAGATATGAAGCTCCCCTTCGGGTATCTGGTCTTCACGGGGGAAAATGTAGATTTTAGTCAGCGCCCGGGCACAACAAAAGATGCCTCAAAGGGATCAAAAAAAGGAAGCTTTTACCTGGTAGGGATGGGGGCCGGGGATCCGGATCTTGCAACCATCCGGGCAATGAAGGTCGTTGAGGGAGCGGATTTAATCTATTGCCATGATAGTCTCAAAGAAAGATTTTCTCACATTCTC
>JAIORF010000142.1 GCA_021108295.1 bacterium
ACTCGGAGAATTGACAGACATAGGTACCGAGCTTCTCGTTTCGCCGGCAGTCAATTCCCTTTTCACCTTCAATAAAGGAAGCGCGACCTGGACAGGATTTGTTGATGCCTTAAAAGAAGATGGTCTGGTTAAAATTCTGGCGGAGCCGACACTCATTGCCTTAAGCGGACAGACCGCATACTTTCTGGCAGGCGGAGAATACCCGGTACCCATACCTTCAGAAGATGGTATTGCTATCCATTACAAGCCCTTTGGAGTAACGCTCTCTTTCAGCCCAACAGTCCTGAACGAAGACAAGATCAGCATTAAGGTTGCGCCGGAGGTATCAGAACTTGACTTTTCAATTGCTTTGCAAGTCGGAGGATATACTGTGCCGGGATTGAGTACCAGAAGGGCTTCAACGGTGGTGGAGCTTGCAGATGGTCAGAGTTTTGCCATTGCCGGTCTTCTCAAGGAGACTATTCGAGACAGCATGTCCAAATTTCCGCTTTTGGGTGATATTCCGGTGTTAGGCGCCCTGTTTAGAAGCCGTGCCTTTCAAAAGAATGAAACAGAACTGATTATTATCGTCACGCCACACCTTGTAAAACCTCTTGACCCGGCAAAACAGACCCTGCCGACTGATTTCTATATAGAACCTGATGATACGGAAATCTATATCCTGGGATTAATGGAAGGATGGGAGAAGAGGGGGGAACTGGACGGAGAATTTGGACATGGCATGCCATATCCGGATTAAAACAGGGATTAGGGATCAGGGGTCAGGGGTTAGGGGTTAGGGATTAGGAGAAGTCATGAAGTTAAAAAAATATCAATATTTGGAAGTTTGGCAGAAAGCAATGGATTTAGTGGTGATGTGCTATCAGATAGCCGGAGAATCAAGGAGGATACAATGTTGATTAGATGTTTTATATTAATCGGATCTATAGCAGCTTTGTTGATTTTTTCAGGGTGCGGAACAAAGGAGACGATGCTGAGTAGAAATTGGGGATCATCTTTTGAATCGGCAAAACAAAGCCAGATATTGAACCCTGAAGCCGGAAGAAACCTTGAACCTGTAGTTGGACTGGACGACCAGGCAGCCGAAAATAATATGGAAAAATACAGGCAAGGATTTACAGATGAGACTTCGAACGACTTGGATGTTATCATCATTAAAAGCAGGTAGGTTATCGGTTTACGGTTTACGGTTGACGGTTCACGGTTGAAAAAACAGAAGGTAGAGGAGAATTATGAGGTCCTCTTTTGAAAATTTAGAAGTTTGGAAAAAAGCTTGCAGGTTATCAGTATGTCTTTATAAATTATTAGAAACAGGTAACTGTAACTGTAAACAGGTAACCGTTTTCAATCATTGCACAGCTCATTAAAAAAACTGTGAACCGTAAACCGACAACCGTAAACTGACAACCGTGAACCGTAAACCGTTGTAAAGAGGTTCCCCATGTCTAATAATACCATTCAAATCAAAATAGAAGTAAAAAAATCAGGTCTGAAAAGAAAGCTGGATGAGATCATTCGCTCTATTGAAGGCATGCATGTTCAAATGTCTCATGACACGCGTCGAGCCGACCTTTTAATTTTTGAGCTGGGGAATGATACTGAAAATGAGTTTCAACACATCCGGTCATTGTTAAATTCTGATGTAGTAGCCGAAGTTTTTCTAATTTCAGAAAATTCCGATCCAGCGGTGCTGATGCAAGCTATAAAAACCGGCGCAAAGGAATTTTTTACTCTTCCTCTTAAAGAAGAAGAAGTAAAGCAGGCTCTGAAAGAATTAAAGAAAAAAATAAAGAGAGCCAACCGTAGAAATTCCCCGGAAATCGGGCAAATTATAACTGTTGTCGGCAGTAAGGGAGGAATAGGAACAACTACGGTTGCCATAAATCTGGCAGTCAATCTGGCTGAAAAACAAAACGTTAAATCAGTAGCGCTGATAGACATGAATATGATGTTCGGAGAAATACCTCTGTTTTTAGAGATCAAGCCGGGCTATGATTGGGGCGAAATAGTCAAAAACATTTCCAGGCTGGATTCTACATTTTTAATGAACATCCTTACCAAACATTCTTCCGGAGTTCATATCCTCCCGTCCCCGGGCAGTTTAAATGGTTCTGCATCTGCTGCCCCTGAGATGATGGGACATCTTACAGGTTTCATGCAAAAACTTTTTGACTTTGTGATAATTGACGCAGGCCAGTCCGCAAATGAAATTACCCTGAAAATTCTGGAAATGTCGGACAATGTTCTGCTCATGTCTCTTCTGAGTCTTCCATGCCTGTCCAATACCAATAAGCTTTTACAATCAATTAGTGATTTGGGCTTTCTTCCGGAAGAACGGATCAAAATTATTATTAATCGTTATTTGACAAAATCGGAGATTTCTCTGCAAGACGCGGAAGAGGGCATTCATAAAAAGATATTCTGGACCATACCAAACGACTACGGCACAACGATGTCTGCTATAAATAACGGAAAGCCGCTTTCCGGGATTGCACCCAAAGCGCAGATAACCAAAAATCTGAATAATCTAACTGATACCTTTGCGCCAAAAGAGGAAAAGCAACCAACAAAGTGGTGGAAAATACTGAGCAACCGTTCCTAAACACAGAATTAAAAAGAACAAAATAAAAGATGAACGCCCAACATCGAACGTCGAATAATGATATCGCTTCGCTATTTAAATTATTTTATAATTTTCTATACAATAAAAAAGAGGTGAACGAAGATGAGAATGAACCTGGAAAGTATACCAAACAATATCACAATGAATTATGTGCCGGATGAATATTTCGAGTTAAAGACCAGAATTCACGATCGTTTATTAGATATTATTGACCTTTCTGCTATCGAAAGACTTGAGCCCGATGCTCTCAAGTCTCAGATCAGGGTCATTGTACAAAGAATATTGGGCGAAGAAGATTTTGCCGCGCCACTCAATTCAATGGAAAGGGAACGGCTCTTTACGGAAATTCAGGACGAAGTAATGGGACTCGGCCCCCTTGAACCTTTTCTTAAAGATCCCGCTGTTTCCG
>JAIORF010000079.1 GCA_021108295.1 bacterium
AGCAACTTTGTCCAGATTGGGTATAATTCAACGAAAAAATTAACTTGTTATAAGGTCCCTTTTAATATGTTAGTTCCCATTTATATATCTATTATCAACAAGCCAACCACCAATTTTCTGCTTTTAATTTTTAAAACCTTCTATTGCAGTTGATAAATTTGTAATTTCTTTTTTGTTTTTATGACCTTTGCAATATTCAACAATAAATTTGCCAAACAACAATTTGTCTGTTCTGGTATTCATGTGTTCTGTAATATAATTGTCATCGTATGTGTACGAAGATACTATCCTGTAAATATTATCAAATATAGAAACTACTTTATCGCTCGATTGTTCGTTTTCTGTTATTTTCAAAAGTTCATTTTTTAAAATAGTACGTAATTTTAATATACCATTTTCCGATTTAGAACCATTTGGAAAAAGAGATCCATTACATAATCCATTAAAACTCAACAAGCAATTAAATGCCTCTCTTTTGGAAATCGAAATATCAGTTGTTTCACTAAAAAAGTCTGTTAGAATATATATTAATCTTGAGTACCAATTATCAAATTCCACATCATCAAATAACAAATGTTCTAATTCGCCTATTATAAATTTAGTTAATGCGTAACCTTCAGGTTCAAGCCGTTTTACAGAATAAGGACTAAGAATTTCATCCTTGCCACCCCATTATAAACAATAACTTTTTGCCAACTCTATCAATTTCATCTTTTAATGGAGAATCAAAAAATACATTATTAATAATTCCGTAATTAGGATCAGTTAAAATATCTGAAAGTATTTCTGGGTCGCACCCCCAATTATTAACGGTCTTTAAATTATTAGCAATTTTTTCCCATACATCCTTTTTGACAAATTTCGTCAAATTCATCTGGTCTAATGATGCTCCAGCATTTAATAATGTACATGAATTAACATTATCAGGATTTTTACTAAAACACGATAGTGCATATAATCCTCCAAGGGAATAACCTAAAAGATTTACTTCTGTTTTCTTATTTGTAAAATGTTGGTTATAGAAATACTTTTCCTCTTTGTTCACTTTAGGAATATTATAAGAATCGCATCTTTTAACTCTATTAAACTCATGGTCGATTAGATGCCGAAATATATTATATTCATAGATTATTTGAATATAATTCATATATAAACAGTATGGCCTTTTCTTTAGAGGCACTGTTGGTATTTTTATTAGTTTTTTCGAAAAATCGTGAGGCCTCTCTTCCCAATCGTTATAATTTTTAAAATTCCTATTGTCTATTGCTGATCTGTTTAAATGAAATGGAGTTGGAAAAAGAACTGAAGGAAACCCCATAGATGCAAAAGACTTGCCCAATCTATCATATAGGCTGAAATTAACATCATTTACTTCATTAAGTCCATTGAACATTATTATTAATCGCTCTGATTTTGAGTTTATAGTTGTCATTTGTTTTTTAGGGAAATAAAACCTTAAATAAAACTCAAAATTAAAATCTATATTATAATGAAATTTTCCTTCTTTTTTTAACCTTATTAAGTGCTTGTAGTAGTTTGTTATAGGTGCCCTGAATAATTTAGCAATTATTACACATTCATTATCAACGTACCGTGTAAAATATTCTCGTTTCATTTGTTCACCATATGCTAAATTTTATTTATATTGTCCGAGTCCATTTATTTGATGATTTCTATAAAAGCAATATTTGATATTCTTTGGCCGAACGTACGCATCACCTGCACCCAAAGCCAATGATGACTTGGCAAAAGCTACTTTTTACACAAACTGAGCAAAAAGTAAAAAACGGCTTGGCTTTGGGTGTCAGAGTGAATGCGGTGGTTAGCCTTTGATATCGGACAATACTTCATATGCCCCTTTTATTTTTGACTGAACATTGCACCTATAAAGCTTGTCATACGCAGTTGAGCTTTGAGTAAGCAAATGCGCAAGACCTTTTTCTGTAAAAAAATAATCAGCATACGGCAATGCTGCGGCAGCGTGCCTGAAATCATGTAGGTCATTGTCTTCAAACTTTTGCGCCTTGTCCCAGCGAGTGGCTGCATACAAACCAGACAGAACTCTAAATGTGGGAAGTTCATCATGAACCTTGTCCATCTTAAATAGATTATAAATCATATTAGATAGTAAGCCCTCAGCCTCAGAATTTTTGATCTCTCCTTCTGTAGCGGTTTTGCCCGTTTTCTGTTTGTATATTTTAGCCATTATCTCGGGGAATCCGCTTTTATAAACATCTAACATTCCAGCCAGCTCACTTAAAAACATTTCCTGAAATGAGCTATTTTCATGTGTATGTTGAAATTTACCTTCGTTAAGAGAATCTGCTATGCTATGCATTTTGGGAGGTTTATGGCCACCATTTTTTCTCATAATTTTGACCATATCTCTTAAGGATATTGACCACATTTGGTCAATAAATGCTTTTTGAATTAGCTGATCGGTGGCTTTATCAAGTTTATCATTGGAAGGGGTCACAAACCCCATGTTGTAAGAAACTTTCGTCCAAATTAAATCATTACAATCATATACGTCTGATCCAGTTGATTTCAGCATAAAATGAAGTATCTCAAGTGAAATTCTATCGTCTAAATTGATCAATGAGACTCCCTTTGACAATAAGTCAATAAGCCTTAGGGTTTCATCCAATGTCATCGGATCTGTTTGTTTAAAAACTTCTATAAAAATATCCTCATTTATAGGAAATATACATTTACCTTGCTGCTCGAGCTCAATAACTTTTCCATAGAAACCCTTCTCAATTTTGGTTGTACGCCTCCCAATAGAAACATCTCTAATGATTATCCAAAACTTTGTATCAAGATATACAATCTTACGGGTCAGAACATACTTACCCAGCTGAATGCACTTTCTTCGAAGGTATTCATACACTGGGGTGCCCAAAAAGATAACCAGTTGATATAATAGCATTTTGACAGAACAGGTT
>JAIORF010000059.1 GCA_021108295.1 bacterium
TATCCTGTGTTGCGGACTCGTCCCGGATTCCCCCGCCTCATCTGCCTGCCCTCTACTTTTCAGTACGGGGCATACCTGTACGTCGACCCACGCTTTTGCCTCCAGCCTCCTTCAGAAATTGCCTCGCGACAATCCCCTTGCCATTGGCTACCCTTCGCCTCCATCAGGCTGGGTCTGGACTTTGTCCGATATTTGTGTCATAAATATCAAACATCACCATTTAGCAGCCGGGCCTTGCCCGGCACACAACCAGGCAAATTCAGCCGACGCAAAAAGCCGCGCGGCTGATTATACGCGTATGAATATTCATCTGAACAGGAGCGATATACACTATGCTGGTTGACTATTCTTCTTTAGACCTTGATGATCCGCTTCTTGAAGCGTCTTGTGAAATATACGCCATCGATGATTATTACAAAGCACTCGAAGACCAAATAGAGCATGCTCAGCAAATTCAAAAGTCTCAGATGAACAACTATCTGACTCAACATAAAATAACTCCTGATGATTTTGCATGGCATGAGGCAACCAGCAAATACGATCAATTAATAGATGACCTTATTCCAAGATTTTTCCGCGGTCCTTTTCTAATAAGCCTTTATGCTCTCTATGAATCGATAGTGTCAGAAATAGCTACTGCTATTAGTACGCTTAACCCGCACATGAAAAGTTTTTCTTCCTTCAGGAAGAAAAAAAATCTAAGTTTCATAGAAAGTGCACGTGTTTACTATGCCGAAGTATTAGGCAACGAGCTCTGTCCTGACGCAACTATATGGGAACAGTTAATCATCCTTTCCAAATTACGAAATGCAGTGGCCCATGCAAATGGTCGCATCGAATCGCTATCTCCACCTCATGTTAAGAAAGAAATAGTTCAAATTGTCCGCGACCTTCCCGATGTGGATGCCTATTCGGGGTATATAGCATTCGGGAGAAACTTTGTCGCTTGTATAACGGCACTGGTACTAAATGAACTCCAGAGGCTCATAGAAACGCACCGAGAATCTTGCAGGTCACGAAAGAGCGTATAACGGTTTTATACAACCGCTATTTAGTAGCACTCTTTCGGTGGATTGATTGCAGCTTCTAAAGATTTTTAATAGCAAAGGTGGGGAGATAAGATGCCACTTTTTAAGAAAAAGCTAACCGAACAAGAAGCAGCTTTATATTTTATTGGATCTATCATGAATGAAGCTCCATCTGCATGGCAAGCAATCCATGAAGATCTGGAAGACATTTTTAAGGACCAATTTGTATTAGAACACGAAAAAATGGCCAATCTTGATTTGGCGCTTGCAGCAATCGCCTTAGATTTACAGGCAGTTAGAAATTTATTCCCAAACATTCAAGCTCAAAGAATCGAGAAATGGATTTATGAATGTTTTAACACCGGAGATTGGGGTGAATATGCGGTGGCAGAAGTTAAAGAATATGGGAAAGCATTTCAGGAGCATACCCCAAATATGTACGTAGGAACATTTCCTGTGAGTACTGTTTCGGCAAGATTACTGCATCGGTGGTTAGGAGAAAATATTCATAATTTTGAAAATGATATGGGAGATTTTGGAAATGGGGAGAAAACTGGAATCGTAAGCATAAACCCTCGGTTGCAGTTTATGGTTGATTCGTTGCTGATGGGTTTTATTGGAAATTGGAAAAAAATAAAAGATAATTTTAAACTTATCGAAGGTGATTTACCTTTAGAATCAGACATACAAGCATTTTGCATACGTGATGGTTTGAGAGATTATGAACCGGAGCCTGAATCTAATATAGAGTCAACGAATAGCACAGATGAAATCAAGCCGGATGACACAATAGAATATCACCTATCCGGCTATGATACACACGGGAATAGAAAAGAGATGTGGTTATCACCAAGACAAATGGATGAATTATTTAAAAAAGATCTCGCGAGAAAATCTTACAAAGTATTATTTAAAGGTCCGTGGGACGGAATCAAGGAGGCTGATTGGCCTATATCAAAGGAAGTTGCAAATAATTTCGTTGATGAAAAAGGTTATATATACGGTTTTTGTGCATATGAAAAAGGTAAACCAACATATGGTCTAATTGTTAAGCAATTTTGGGAAGACGATAACATAATTCAGAAAATGAGCGATAATTTTAGCGATCAGCGAGTAACGATTTCGGTTGATCATAGTTTATCATTAGAGCAAAAGGTAGAAAGAATAGCCAAAATTAGTAAGAATCATTCAAGAAAAATACGAGCAAAAATAGAGAATATTTTTAAAGAATAATATTTGCACCAAAGTAAAGTATCATGGAATATACAAATGAGCGTATAAATAAAGAAAGCGAAGCAGAATCTCTCAGCTATTTTTTAGAAGCTTATGAAGGCATAATTGGCGAATCTTTCAAAAGTGTTGAATCATCTGAAAGACCGGATTTCGTTGCTACCCGAAAAGATGGTAGCCAGATTGGGATTGAATTATCAAAAATAAGAAGAGGCCACCCAAATGACATTCTGTATGATAAAATAATTGAGAAAAAAGTTTATATGTCAGTTTATGATGCTCTGTGTATGATCCAGAGAGTGGCATATGAAAAGGAAATAAAACGGAATAACTCGGGTTGGGCGCTCCCTGGTGCCACGATACTTCTTCTTGAACTCACGGATATTCCACTATGTGAATTAAGGTATTCCATCCTTCCAGATATTTTACCCGATCTTTATAAAACAGGTTTCGCAGAAATTTGGTTAGTAGATTTGACAGGGGTGGAAGCATACGACAATGTTGAATTGTTCTGTGTTTATCCTGAAGAATTAGAGGGATATTACCCAAGGGATATCCAAAAACCTTATGGTTAATTAACGTATAACGAATAAGGATAGATTGTGTGAGCGTAGCGAACCACGATCTTATCCGGTTGT
>JAIORF010000031.1 GCA_021108295.1 bacterium
TATGCTATGAACCTCAGCGGGATAATGTACTGAAATAAAAATTCAGCGGATACTATGTAACTGATGTATCCAAAAGGAGGCTTAGTTTTATTGATGCGATGAAATGTTATCGCAAGGAATATAGAGTTGAACGCATATTCAACATGTTAAAAAGTCGATTGAATATAGCGCCATTTTTTGTCAGAAGAAATGACCAGGTTAAAGGCATAACTCATTTTTTAACTTTAGGAGTAAGGACCCTTACCTTAATTGAGTATGCAGTCAGACGTTCTCTGAAAAAGGACGATAGCAAATTAGAAGGTTTACATCTGGAGAATCCCAAGAAATTAACCAACATTCCAACAAGCAAAAAACTTTTAACAGCATTTTCAAAGATCACTTTAACGATAATTGAATCAAAAAATAATGTGGCAAGGCATCTAACGCCTTTGTCACGATTGCAAATTAATATTTTAGAACGGCTGGGCTTGAACACTGCAACCTATACTAAACTGGAAATTAGACAAAGTGTGAATATTTTAAACGAATGAGAAGAATCAAGGAGTCGAATCATAATGGTTAAACAATGCACGCGATGTATTTTGCCCGAAACGTTTCCGGGAATAAAGTTTGACGAAAAGGCTATATGTAATTATTGTAATAAATTTGAAGAATTATGGGGGGAATGGATACGAAGTGAGAAACTTAAAGCCAAATCAAGAAAAGAGCTTCTTAAAATATTTGATTGGGCTAAAGCCAAAAAGAGGAAATATGATGCTCTCGTTCCAATCAGTGGCGGGAAAGATAGCTCATACGCACTGCATCTTTGTAAAGAAGTTTATGGGTTGAATGTTTTGGCTTTTACGAACAATAATGGCTTTCATACTGATTATGCTAAAGAGAACGTCAATAAGATCGTTAAGAAATTAGGAGTAGATCATGTTTATTATGCAGAGCCACTTATGGTGGATCTTGCCAGGCATTTCTTTATAAGCACAGGTCATTTTTGTGCACCATGCGAATTGGGAACGTTTAACGCCAACTATATGATAGCGGAAAAATATGATATACTACTTATTATATACGGAAGCTCGTCTAAAACAGATGCTGGTTTTCCTAAAGAATTAAACCCTTGGAATCCATGGTACTTCAAAAAGGTTCTGAAAAAGAGTGAACTTTCCAGACAGTTAGGTTCTACGTTTTTCGGGCAAAACTATTTGCTTCGTTCTCCTATTGACCGACTGACGGGAAAAAGAAAATTCATTTTAGTCCCAAACTATTTGGAATGGAATGAAGAAATCATCATGAAATTTCTTAAAAGCGAATATGGTTTACTCTTTCACGGAGAACATTCAGATTGTATGTTTTCCGAAGTAGCTGCCTATCTTCAGAAAAAAAGGAACAGCAGTGTTGATGCAACTGCAATGAAATATAGCCTATTGATCCGAAATGGGCTCATGGACCGAGAAACCGCCATTCGATTACTAGGGATATCAAATAACAAACCACCAGAAGTATTAGGGCGTTTTCTTGAAAAACTGGAGTTAACACTCCAGGAATTTGAAGAGGCCTCTCGGTTATCCCCGGCTCCATATCTAAGAGGAATCCCGTACGTTTTTAATAGAGTAAGAAGAATTATCAGAAAACAGTATTAAGAAATAGGAAATACGGCCAATTGAATTCGCCTTTTGTCTAAGTCCCCTCAAGTGACGCCGAGTCTTACAAACTATTCAGCTGCTATGAAAAAAATACCTGTGACATTCGTTTTAGTAGGCGGAGGGCATACCTTTCAGGCACTTGCCCTCGTTGACAGGCTTCATCAACACGTTCAGCCTGCTTACATTGGCTTCAAAGACGAACATATTTCAGAGCATAAAATTCGTATTCCTGGTCCGTACTTCAAAGTATTGTCAAGTCTTCGAGAGGTTAGAAAAAAAAATCTGTTGTCACTCTTTCGCAAAGCGCTTCCCTTTTTTCCTGCAGTTGTACAATCCACAAGGGCTTTACGGAAAACGCGTTCGAGAGCACTCATCGCGTGTGGTGGTGGACCTGCTGCAGCAACAATAGTAGCTGCCTGCCTAACAGGTCGAAGCGTCATATATGTGGAATCACTTAGCCGGACTCAAACTCATTCCCTGGTTGGACGACTCTCCTATCTCTTTTTTGCCGATCTTTTTTTTGTTCAATGGAAGGAAATGCTCAAGCTATATCCAAAAGCGATATGGGCAGGGAGACTTTTTTGATGATCTTTGTCACAGTCGGTACGTCGAGAAATGAGAAATTAGTACAGTATATGGATGAACTATCACCAGGTGTGACAGAGCCAGTGATTATACAAATAGGCTCAGGTAAGTATAGGCCAAAAAACTGTGAATTTTTCGATTTCCTTCCGTCACTAGATGAATATTTCGAAAAAGCTAACATCGTGGTTGGATCAGGTGGCGTTGGGACGACCTTTGACCTGTTAATTCGGAGAAAGCGCTTCATTGCGATAAGTAACCCGGATATACCTGACCGCCACCAGGAGCAACTACTTGATAAATTATCCGGCCTGGGATATCTCATTTGGTGCAGAGACTTAAGGAATCTCGGAGATGTTTTGAAACAAGCAAGCTTGTTCAAATTCAAACCCTATATGAAACCTGAATGTTGGATCGAACATGTTATTTTAGAACATCTCAGAAAATCAGATGAGAATCAATCGTATAGGAAAGCGAAAAGCAAAGCCTTTTTTAATTTTTGTCTCCATTTAAAGAATACGGTTTTAACCCAATAAATTTCATTGATTATTCAGCTTTAGTCCCAACCTTTGACAAAGCCTATCATGAGTTTAATGAATAAAAGTTTCCCAAACGTTTCAGGGCACTATAATTCGGTCAAACGATTTGT
>JAIORF010000016.1 GCA_021108295.1 bacterium
CTCTGTGCGTTTAAGCGTTTCATTTAGCTCTTCTAAAAATGCGGGATTGCTTGTTGGGTATTTTGGCACAACGCCCAAAAAGGTATATTTCAAAACCTATACGCCCAATTTTCCTTTGATTGAACTCTTGACCAACTCACGAATAATTTCTTGCATGTCGATGATATCCTGGGATTTGGTGAATTCGTAACGACCGTGAAGATTAATGTACTGCCAAGCGACAAGTGATACCCTTTTCAGTAGAGCGATACCCTCTTTATCACCAATATTTTGCCTATGAGTGAGTAGGGTTGAAAGAATTGTGGCGTTGTAGAAGATAATGCAGTTGGTAATCAGGCGGCTAAGCTTCAAAATATACCTTTTTGGGCGTTGTGCCAAAATACCCAGTTACAAGTGGAAGGCAAAAAGCGCCGCCACTTAAACTAAACATTAAAAAGTCAAGCTTCCTACCACTAATATCCACTCGAAATTATAGTTAATACATCACTATAGATGTGACAAGCCTACCTACATTTTTAAATCAGATTTGGCCGTTTCGAGGGACTGCTCAAAATACCCCTAAATTTGCCTTGTTGCACTTTTCGGGGGGATGAGCAAAAAACCCCTAATATTTTTTAAGCGAATTAGAAGGTAAACCAAAAATCTTATGACAGATTTCATCCAACTGTGCAATTAGACCCAAAATTTTCTAGTTTTCGTCCGGGCAATAGTTATTCTCTTTGATCCACCATCTCCTTTCAATAACCCCAATAGTGTCTAATCCCTCAAAAAGAGTCCCGTCGTTCAGCTCACCATTTAGTTTTAGATCTAACTTGGTAGGTAGCTCAAGATCCATATTCTCTATTTCATCAATCAAGTCCTGGCGGGGGAAGAAGGCAAGAAAGCGCCTACGTAAGGGAAATCCACGACTCACATTAATTGCTTCGCTTCCTGAGCAAGAGGGAATGGATAATTCAAGGGAATCGCTGGCAATGTTGCGGATGTCACACTCTTCAGGTAACCTAATCAAACATATGATCGCCTTGCGTTTGCTTTCAAGGTTGAGGACCATTGGCTGAATCCTAATATCAGCCCTCACTATTAAACTCACATATTCATCGGCCCCCATCTCCACTGTTGCTGTCCCATCGTTGTCACCATCAATTATCCTTGAATCCCCCTCAAAGTCTGTTTCAGGAAGTGCAGGAACATCGTTGGCCCCCGCATCTATGCAAGGCGAACTAGGCTGCAAGTGATAGTCGCCGCCATTAGCATCTACAAACATGGGATTTGCCGAGATGTTGCCCTCACCTGGTTCGCCATCCGAGATGTCTGAATAGGTGTAGCGGCCCGCAATCATAAACGCCCAGACCCGCAATAATGATTCTTCTGGGCCCACAATAAATGACAATAAGAATAGGGTCGGGCCCACATTAAGCGTCACTGGGCCCACATTATATGACACTGGCCTCGGAATAGAATTTGGACAAAAAACAACGCTAAGGAGTTTTCGAATTTCGCAACGGTCGCAATCCCTGACGACACTGCTCCTTGTCGACCATAAAACAGCAGACTTTAAAAGTAAGGTGAATCAAAGAATTTATCCGTCCCCCCAGAAGTCTTATATATCTTCCGACCAGTTTTTTTAAACCATCAGGACCGCCCAAAAAGATCCAATCATCAATAGCACCACGGGAACAGAAACGTTCTGCCACGAATGTGCGTTGTTCTTTATCAACCAGACGAAATCTCAGCATGGTAATGTAATTTTGATCAGCAGCACCGACAATAGTACGCATAACTTCATCAGCGGTCACCCCATCTGGAATTTTATTCTTTCTCAAAACTCGTTTTTATTATACTGAATCAAAAATATATTTCAAGAAACCTTTTTGAGAATAAAAATGGACATTTTGAAGGTGTTTTTGGCCAAGGATAAATCTTTTATCGAAAACGATCGTTTGCTTAACTCGTGCCTGACCGAAAACCCCCTATCTTAAAAACTTCGGCGGTATGCTTTGGGCAAAAACAGGTGCCCCGATAATGGGGTTTGGGCAGTAATGGAACAGAAAACCGGGTTAAGGAGTCACGTCGAGGACCTGACGACCATGTTCCCAGGGTTCACCGTTTGGTCCAACGTAGCGGAAAACCTCATTTAAAAGCGGAAAAAACATTTGTTTTTTCCTCATCAATTTCAGCATGTCAGAACCCTTGATTTTCAAGGGTTTTTTATGCCCAAAATAAGAAGGTTTTTTCCGCACTTACTGTTTGACAAGTTTTGGTCATCAACTATAATAACTAAAAATTGTAATAATAAACAAAAACGTATCCTATTCAAATTCCGTGGTAAAACTGATAAATTTGAACTTTAAGAAAAATAAATATTGTAATATCAATAACTTATTTTTTAAGCAAATTAATCTACCACGGAATTTGAATAGGATACCAAAAACTTGTGTCGACAGTGTCGACACAAGTTAAAAAGTCCGGTCAGTGCCCGGACAATTTTCCATACACTGTATGGAAAATTTAAAAGTGCGGTCACTGATCGCACAATTGAGAAGGATTACAAAAGCCTGCTCCATGAGTTGCAAAGCATTATCCAAAAAGGGCGATACGCTGTTTATAAAGCAGTAGATAACATTAAGGTCCAAACTTACTGGCAGTTGGGCGAACGGATTGTCAGGGAAGAGTTAAGGTATAAAGATAGAGCTGATTATGGTAAATATTTAATTGATAATTTAGTCCTTGATTTAGGTCTTGGCAAACGACTTTTATACCAAATTGTTCAATTTTACAGGGCATACTCAATTGTGCACGCAGTGAGTGCACAATTGAGTTGGACACATTATCG
>JAIORF010000089.1 GCA_021108295.1 bacterium
AATAGCTCGCTATTCCTTCGACTTTTGTGATTTTAGATCGAACAAACCTGACCTGGATCTGTGCGCCTACTTGCGGAAGTTAATTCGTCCACGTTCCTATACATATTTCTAACCCAAATTTTTTCATCCTAATCATCCACCTCCGAAGGAATCCATCCAGCCGAAGGCAACCATCCCATTCGCAACGCGAATCATCCAAGATTCCGCAGGAATTTATCCTTTGCCTTCAGGCAATCATCCCGCAGTACCTCTATTAACTCCCAAAAAACTCTTCCATAGTGGCTTCACCTTTAGCGCTGATCCCATCCCTCCTCAGCACCTTCACAACCGTCATCAAAATAATCTTAACATCTAGCCACACCGACCAATTATCCACATACCACACATCCAGCTTAAATTTATCTTCCCAGCTTATTGCATTCCGCCCGTTCACCTGTGCCCAGCCGGTAATTCCCGGCTTTACCTCATGCCGCCTTGCCTGTTCAGGTGTATAACGATCCGGATACTGCATGAGCAGCGGTCTTGGGCCGACAATGCTCATATCCCCCTTGATCACATTAAAAAATTCCGGCAACTCATCCATGCTGGTCATCCGCAAAAACCGCCCCAGCCGGATCAACCGCTCGCTATCCGGCAGCAAATTCCCATCCCTATCCAGCTCATTCGTCATAGTGCGGAACTTATAAATAGTAAAAGGTTTACCGTTCAGCCCTGGCCGCATCTGCCGGAAAAGCACAGGCGAGCCAATCTTAAAGCGCACCAGAAAAGCTATAATCAACATAAAGAAGGATAAGAGAAAAAAAGCAGGAATGCTCAACGCAAGATCGAAAATACGCTTCATAAGAATTTATTGTCTCACGCAAAGCTTTGCGCAAGAGAACCATACATCAGGTGGCAAGATTAAAGGAATACTCAACTTTCAAAAACGCTTTTTCCGCGCCTTCAACACTCGTTTCTGTTTCAATTAAGGGAAAATCCCTGTCAAGAAACTCCAATTCACACGCATTCGGCAACTTTTTTATCAATTCAGGAGGATCTGTTAAATACCTTAAGAAATCAAAAACCAGTGAGATGTTTTTCTTCACAATCTCGTCTTTTCTCATTTCCTTAATTTACTTGTAGTTAAAACAGGCCGGTCAAGATAACTGCGCAGGGAATTTAATCAAGGTATTTCTTGTGTGCCAGTTCTCTTACATTTTGTCTGGAACGGGCAAATTCACGAAAATCTTCCTCCGTTTTCAGTTCAAGTGCCATTCGAGTTTTTTTGACAGTTTCCTTGGAAACAAAGAAGTCTTTCACTTTTTTCATTTTTAAATTCTTAAGCGAATTCATACTACACCTCACATAAGTTGTTGATATAGCAGTGATATGGAACAACATCCCTTAGTTCAACGCCATGGATAATAAAGCGTTTGGGATCGTCGGCTACCAACTTAAAGCGGGACACTTTACGCTATTTTGGCTCTATGGTAATTTCACAATCAAGCAAAATCTAAGGGATTGCCAAGTGATTGAATTTACAGGCTGTCCCACCTTACGTTGGTAGCCTATTTATGTCAACCACTTAATCAGGCTTCTTTTTCATCATGCAACACACGCAGATAAAGTTCATTGCTTACGCGGAAGCCAGCTATGTTGCGCAATGAATCAAGGTAAGGTTTGATTGCGCTGACACGCCCTTTGCGCTTAGCCTCAATGAGGATGCCGATTAAACCCGTGTAGCATAGTCCAAAATGCCACGCCACTTCCCGCCCAAGGCGTTCATCCATAAGGAGCAATTCGGCTCCTATCTCTAAAGTCAGAACAATGGCTTCAGCTTCCCCTGCATCTAATTCCTGCCGCAGAGCCCGCTTAACCCATCTTTTCGAATAAAAAAATAAAACCCTATAATTACAGCATGTTACTTTTTTAAAATCTTCATTATGGCACTACTTTTGTTCATTTTTTAGTTTCTTTTGACTCATTCATCTAAGCCATAGTGCTGGTTGTTGCCTTTTATGCTTTTGTCATAACAATTAGAATATCTAATGATATATCATATGCACATATTAATAAGAAAAGCAAGACTTTTTTCATTTTATGGCACTACATTGGAAAAATCAAAACAATATATTTATAATACACTGTAATCATTAAGTTTAAATTTTTAAAAATTGTAAAACAATGCTCATTATGAGCATTAGCTCATAAAAATGAAAAAGATGGGTTAAGATTCCTGTTCGCGACACTTTGAGTCTTGATCCAGTCAGCAAACTTAACTTCTTCCGCCCCGGGTTGCCTGGCTCCTTCCACAACGACCTCATGCCACACCGCTTCAGGAATGATTAGCTCTTCATATAAGTCACGAAGGAGGCCAAGTTTGCCGATTCGCGCAAGGTTGATTAAAGGAGAAGCATTGCACACAATTTTCATAATCGACCAAGTTCTCCCAATGTAGCCAAGTCTTCCTCGTAATCCTCTACATCGTAATGAATAGGGATTCCTCTGCTCCCCAGCAGTTGTTGAAACGCCCATACTTTCATACCAGCCATTTCCCGGGACTTGCCAAAGGACAACTTATCCTGTTGGAACAAATAAACACTCAGTTCCCGCTTCAGCTCTTGTGGTGTCATTCGAGTGGTATGAATAACCTCGCGCGGTATTTCAATAGAAACCATAGAAGACATTTCAAAACCTCCATTTTCAAACATCACTTAAACGCTACACATTGTGAAATTTAAACTCAACTTTCGGAGGAAAAAATTCATCCCCAGTCCCCCTTCAATTGAGGCATTG
>JAIORF010000118.1 GCA_021108295.1 bacterium
CAGAAAAGATAATACATTGATTTTGAAAAGGAAATACTCATAAAATTATTTTTCGGATAGATTCATTGTATAAACTTTTCTGCATAGTTGCTTTCTTTGACATAAAAAAGGGCATATGGTATCAAGTCATACGAAATATGCTATAGCATGATGACCTTGTTTGAGTTGCTGCCATCCATTCCCGTTGGAATAACCCAGCAATCAACGTATAAAAATGCAAATGGGGGCGTGAAAGGGAAAAGGGGGCTTAGGGTGAATCAAGTCAAATAGTATCTATCGGATCGAATCCGACATCATGTTTCACATGAAGCAATAGAAATCAGACTTATCCACTGCCCAAAACACCTAAATCAGAAATTAGCATAAAAAGCTTTCACCTTAAGCTCCCTTTTCCCTTTCACGCCCCCAAATATAGTTTCCACAAATATCTCGTACATATCACAGCTTAGGGAACCATCCCCGAATATTGGAATTAATTTTATCACAGAAAAGGAGGGAAAGATGAGAATCAGGAAACTTACGGTATTTATGGTGGCCTTGGCATGTATTTTTGTGTTGTGCTCTGGTTTCCCACGGTATGGATTGGCCCAGCCTTGCGAGTGCGAAGGCGACTTCGACCATGACGGTGACGTGGACGGCTCAGATCTGGCGGTCTTTGCCGCTGATTTTGGCCGAAGCGATTGCGCGGACACCATGCCATGTGAGGGAAACTTCGATTGCGACGGTGACGTGGATGGGTCTGACCTCGCGGTATTTGCGGCAGATTTCGGGCGGACGGATTGTCCGCCTCCACAAGCGTACTTTTTTGATAATTTCGAATGTGGCCTACACAAGTGGGTCGTAAGCGGACAGGACTGGGGGCTCACAGAAGATACGCATGTAACTCCCACACATTGTTTTACAGATAATCCTGATGGGAACTACCCTAACTATGCAAATAGTATTGCGACAATGGCGTGTTCCATGGATCTCTCTTCAGCGACCTTTCCGGTGCTGACCTTTTGGAGCAAAGCTATGACCTACGCTTACTCAAGCAATGACCATATTTACGTCGAAGTGTCGGATGATGGCGGGTGGACCTGGCACGAACTCTGGCACAGGCAGAATCTCAACCAGAGTACCTGGAAGAAGGAGCTGGTAGATCTCAGTGCTTACAAGACGTCTCAGGTGAAGATTCGCTTCCGGCTGGTCTCAGACAATGAAGGAACGAACGACGGTTGGTACATTGATGACGTGGAGATAAGAGAGTTCGATGACGGAATTCGTCTCCCCTATCCGTTCTACGAGGATTTTGAAACCGGCACCGGCAACTGGGTCCTGAGCGGACAGGACTGGGGGCTCACAGAGGACACCCATGTCAGTCCAACCCACTCTCTTACGGACAGCCCGGACGGGAATTATCCCAATTATGCCCATGTCGTCGCCCAGACGGCAGGTTTCATAGATCTTACTTCAGCTACTTTTCCTGTATTGACCTTTTGGGGCAAAGCTATGACCTACGCTTACTCAAGCAATGACCATATTTACGTCGAAGTGTCGGATGATGGCGGGTGGACCTGGCACGAACTCTGGCACAGGCAGAATCTCAACCAGAGTACCTGGAAGAAGGAGCTGGTAGATCTCAGTGCTTACAAGACGTCTCAGGTGAAGATTCGCTTCCGGCTGGTCTCAGACAATGAAGGAACGAACGACGGTTGGTACATTGATGACGTGGAGATAAGGGAATGGTAACAGGGAGATGTTTACATCCGCCTAACTAGACTACGGCTCCTATTCCAAAGGCAGGGTATGACCCTGCCTTTACTTTCAGGGGGAGAGTGGGGGGACAAAGTCTGCTCTTGACTCTTGTGTCGCATGGCACGGAGGTAGCGTTGGGGATGTCCATTGCGTTATAACTTTGCCATAGGAAAATCGTTGAGTAGCACGTCGCCTAACCATCTTCTGCACTTGACCGCAGAAGCCGTGCCGCTTTAGATTAATTGTTGTTTTACGACAGTTCATCACTTTTTTGATAGTTTTTCGGATAGCGTCTGCGGCAAGTGAGCAGTACGTTAGCTGTCCCAAGAAACAAAATCGCTCGTCTCCACAAATCAATAATTGACATCGCATAGGACACTGTATATAGTGTCAAAATGAAAAAGATTCAAATTGTAATTGACACCAACATATTCATTTCAGCTCTCAAAAATGACACAGGGGCTTCTTTTTACCTTCTTAGCCTCATTGGTAAGAATGAATTTGAAACAAATGTTTCGGTGCCGTTAATAATGGAATACGAATCTGTAGCCAATAGATTCTTGTGCCAAACAAACCTCACAGTTTCAGACCTAAACGATATTCTTGACTATATTTGTTCCGTTTCAAATCAACACAAAATCAGCTACCTGTGGCGACCATTTCTCAAAGACCCAAAAGACGATTTTGTTCTGGAATTAGCTGTTAAAGCAAGGAGTCAATATATAATCACTTTCAACAAAAAAGAGTTTAAAAACATTCTTAAGAACTCAGGAGTACATAGAACATCGTGCTGCAAGAGGAAGCAGGGATAAATTTGATAATGCGTTATCAAAAATTGGCAGGAATTACCAACTTGATGAAAACGACATAGCCATAAAGTAGTCACACCAGCTATCGGGATAGGGACGCCCCTCACAAAGCGCCCCTCCCACACCAATGGCATTCGCTTAAGATTTAAAGCCATTCGTTTAAGGAATTACAGTGGTACT
>JAIORF010000012.1 GCA_021108295.1 bacterium
GGGCTGGTTCACAAACTGGATGTCAGTCAGAAAACCCCTGAATGAAGGATGCCAAAAAAGGGTTGACATCTTTCGCCTTAAGGTACATACTATTAGGCGAAATAAAAAGATGGCTTCTCCTTTAAATTCAATACCCGTGAATGAATTAGATTCAATCATTAAACGATATTTACAACAGCGCTTTTATCTGAAAATTCTCTAACAACAGACTGAGAAAACAAAAAACATGACTGATTATTCAAATAGTTGACAGATATCGCTCATTTTTGGAGTTTTGCCTATGGGCACAAAGTTGCCTTCTACTTTGTTGACTAAATATCATAAACTGAATAAAATTCATTCACGGGTATTGCCTTTAAATTGGATTATAATATCCAAAACGATGATCCCTATCTTCAAGGATAGTCGCTTTATGCTGCTAACAACATCTTCCAAACATCCATAACCACACCTTATAAGTGCTGATAATAGATTATCGTTATGACGATTATTATAAAAAATTTCCCTCAATTGCTCTGGAATCGTCAATATAATGTGCCGGTAAACCATACCGGGATGTAACATTGAACTCACTTGGCTGACAAAATCATCCACATATTTCTTAGCACAGGAAGATGTCCTTTGTCTAGCCCCAATAAGACCTTTAATTTCAATAGATTATGAAAAATAGAAATAAGACAAACTTACTCTTACGAATAAAGGCATACTTTAGTTTAGTGAGAAAATATATTGTAATTTCAGGTAGTTAATCCCTTGGCGACAATTTTTTCGCATTTGCTATTACGACCCCAATTAGCGCCCTTCGGGCGGACTTTTGACAACCTGTTGATTTAATAGTTGATAAAATGGAAGTTCCTATACTATCCAGTTATGCCTGAGGTTACTGCTCTGTTTGAGATAGCCGCTTTAGCCGTGCAACCATGTCCAGGCCGTTTGGTAGCTGCCCAAGCCGAGTACGCGTTGAAGACCGAGTGCGCTGGCACCGTACTTCTGGCTTGTAACGAGCCACATCGCCTGAAACCAAACTTGCAGAGGCTTGCAGGTGCGCTCAAACACGGTTCCCGCAGTAATTGAGATTTCACCACCACACTCCCGACAATGCAAATATCCTCGTGAGGTAGTCCAAGGCGGTGACTTGCTCCTACAGCGGCAATTGATATCCCTTTGGCCAACGGATGCGAAAAACGTAACTCCGACAAGCCAACTCGTTCGCAAACCAGCGATCAAACTCTTGGAGATTCCGGGGATAATCAATCCCTGCTATGGGTCCGGGAAAGGTTTCCATGACCCAAGATACTACATGTAGGGGGGGCGCTTGCGTCAAGTGGATACCCCCCTTTACAAAAAAGTCAAGATAAAAAATTCGAAAACCCATGTATTTAGAGTTGTATTGTCCGACTTTACAATTTCTCATCATTCCTGCACGATTTGATACCCTTTGTCCGTGAGCAATCGAACTAATCCATCATGACCACCCACGTGTCCTCCTCCTACGATAATCATTACGTTTTCACCGAGTTGAAACAATTCTTCGATTTTTCTCAACCATCCACGATTTCTGTTGATGATGATATTCTGGTAAATTTTCATTTGTTTCTTATGGTGATTTCTATAATGAAACTCTAAAGTATCGGCATCTCCATCCTGCCAAAGTTCTATAACTTCATTAAGAGAAATTTCCCCTTCCATAGGTTCTTTTCGTAACGCATCTTTCAACAGAAACTCTTGCTGGCTTGCCGGTATTTTAGCCGTACAATCGACTTGATCTCTTGCGCTCTCCAAGAATATTATTTTTTTGCCTTCTTGTTTAGCTTTTTTGAAAAAATAGACGTCGAGTCCCAAGGCGTGTTGAAGTTTGGAATCATTATCATCTTCACTTTTGTCCTCAAGCATAGTGGAAAGTAACCACGGCCTGATTTTTTCTGCTACTTTAACGGGAAATTGTATTTCTGAAAGTTTTTCCAATAATTCTTTCTGAGTTTTTTTGGAAATATTTTTCCATATTGTTTCTCCGGGTGGATAAACTCCAACGGATTGAATATACTGCTTGAGTTCATTAGTATTTGCCCCTTCCAGATTGGCTTCGAATGCAATAATTGGGGAAACCGAAAATGCTTTTTCGAATTTATCGGGAAGCAGATGCATACCTTTTCGCATTAAATGTATAGAACCAACTAAAAACGCCGTACTATATCCAATTTTTATCGTCCAAAAGAAACATTTCGCATCTTTCATAGTTGTTATCCTATAACGTCACTCCTATAGCTTCACTGCTGGCTACTAATAAGCTTATCAAGGGGCCTTCAACTAATTTATGGTTTGATTATCGAGGCTTTGTCACTCAGAGTGCATGAGATTGTTCGGCGCAGCCGTTCATTTCCCAATTGAGATTCTCGTTTTTGCACCGAATGATCATGTCCAAACGCATTGCATGCAGGGTAATGCTCTCCCATCGAATGAAGACGGTTTTCTTATCATCAGCTTCTTCAATTCGCCCTTGCCATCCACTAATATCAATTCCAAAATCTGGATCAAGGACGCCAGATTTCACAACGAGCGAATCTCCAACATGCAGCTCCATAGTAGATATCCCAGCTTTTCATCTTTGATACTGAAAATAATCTTGTTGTTTGCCGAACCGCGGTGCTGACCGGCGCCGGGGGCCGCACAAGCAAACGCAGTTTGATTGT
>JAIORF010000002.1 GCA_021108295.1 bacterium
GGAATTTCGCTACCTTAGGACCGTTATAGTTACGGCCGCCGTTTACCGGGGCTTCAGTTCAGAGCTTCGCTGCAAGCAGCTAACAAATCCCCTTAACCTTCCGGCACCGGGCAGGCGTCAGACCTTATACTTCATCTTACGATTTTGCAAAGTCCTATGTTTTTAGTAAACAGTCGCTACCGCCATTTCTCTGCGGCCTTCAATCGCTTTGTTAAGTTAATCAACTAACAATTAAAGGCATACCTTATCCCGAAGTTACGGTATTATTTTGCCGAGTTCCTTAACTAGGGTTCTCTCAAGCGCCTCGGGATACTCTCCCTGCCTACCTGTGTCGGTTTACGGTACGATCACCTCTCTTCTCGATAGAGGCTTTTCTTGGTAGTATGGGTGCAGCCAGTTTATGGGTCAAAGACCCTCCTCATAACTTCTCAGCCTTATAAAGAGACGGATTTGCCTATCTCTTAAGCCTACAAGCTTGAACCGCCTATTCCAACAGACGGATGACCTGCCCTTCTACGTCACCCCCTCTCTCAAACGATGAGTCGGTGGTACAGGAATATTAACCTGTTTTCCATCGCCTACGCCTTTCGGCCTCGGCTTAGGGATCGACTAACCCTGAGCAGATTAGCTTTACTCAGGAAACCTTAGGTTTTCGGCGAGCGGGTTTTTCACCCGCTTTATCGTTACTCATGTCAGCATGATCTCTTCTGTTTAGTCCAGCCGTCCTTACGATCGACCTTCAACCCAAACAGAATGCTCCCCTACCGATGCCTCAAAAGAGACATCTCGCAGCTTCGGTAATACGCTTTAGCCCCGTTACATTTTCGGCGCAGACTCACTCGACCAGTGAGCTGTTACGCTTTCTTTAAAGGATGGCTGCTTCTAAGCCAACCTCCTGGTTGTCTGGGCATTTCCACTTCCTTCCCCACTTAGCATAAATTTTGGGACCTTAACTGGTGGTCTGGGTTGTTTCCCTCTCGTCTACGAAACTTAGCTCCCGTAGGCTGACTCCTGTAATCTAACTTTCTGGCATTCGGAGTTTGGTTAGGTTTAGTAATCTGGTGAGACCCTTAGCCCATCCAGTGCTCTACCTCCAGAAAGAAACTTACAAGGCTATACCTAAATATATTTCGGAGAGAACCAGCTATTTCCAGGTTTGTTTGGCCTTTCACCCCTATCCACAGTTCATCCGAGTAGTTTTTAACCTACAACGGTTCGGGCCTCCACGCCATTTTACTGGCGCTTCACCCTGACCATGGATAGATCACCTGGTTTCGGGTCTACTCAATGCAACTTGACGCCCTGTTCAGACTCGCTTTCGCTACGGCTACACCTCACGGCTTAACCTTGCTACACTAAGTAACTCGCTGACTCATTATGCAAAAGGCACGCGGTCGCAATTGCAAGCAATCGCTCCCACTGCTTGTAAACAAACGGTTTCAGGTACTATTTCACTCCCCTAACAGGGGTACTTTTCACCTTTCCCTCACGGTACTGGTTCACTATCGGTTGCCAGGTAGTATTTAGCCTTATGTGATGGTCCACACAAATTCCCACAAAATTTCTCGTGTTCCGTGGTACTTGGGTATCTGATAAGAGAGAAAGATAACTTTTACTTACAGGACTGTCACCTTCTATGGTCAAGCTTTCCAGCTCGTTCAATTAGCTATCTCTTTTGTAACTCTCCGGAACATCCGAAACTGCTCCAAATCAAAACCCACGACACCGCACATGCAAGACTTTCGGGCTTGGCACATATACGGTTTGGGCTGGTTCCCGTTCGCTCGCCGCTACTAGGGAAATCATTATTATTTTCTTTTCCTGAGGGTACTAAGATGTTTCAGTTCTCCTCGTTGGCTTCTATAAGCTATGTATTTACTCATAGATGATGTGGTATTAACCACAACGGGTTCCCCCATTCAGAAATCCCCGGATCAAAGGATGTTTAGCTCCTCCCCGAGGCTTATCGCAACTTTCTACGTCTTTCTTCGCCTCCTGGCACCAAGGCATCCACCGTTTGCTCTTAGTAGCTTAGCCACTATTAATTCCACAAATAAGTTTAAACGCTTTGATACAAACATATCTATTACATTACAATATTTTCAAAGAACATTTGAGAGTTGTTCTCTCAAAGTTGGCCAGTGATTAAAAAAAGCTGATCTTTTTCTTTCCTTAGAAAGGAGGTGATCCAGCCACTGATTCCTCAACGGCTACCTTGTTACGACTTCACCCCAATTATCAACCATACCTTAGGCGCCTGCTTCTAATAAATTAGTTAGCCCAACGACGTCGGGTATAGTCAACTCTCATGGTGTGACGGGCGGTGTGTACAAGGCCCGGGAACATATTCACCGCGGCATGCTGATCCGCGATTACTAGCGATTCCAACTTCATGGAGTCGAGTTGCAGACTCCAATCCGGACTGAGATATGCTTTAAGGGATTAGCTTACCATCACTGGTTTGCTACCCGTTGTACATACCATTGTAGCACGTGTGTAGCCCTGGGTATAAGGGCCATGAGGACTTGACGTCATCCCCGCCTTCCTCCCGGTTAACCCGGGCAGTCTCGCTAAAGTTCCCACCATTACGTGCTGGCAATTAACGATAAGGGTTGCGCTCGTTGCTGGACTTAACCAAACATCTCACGACACGAG
>JAIORF010000126.1 GCA_021108295.1 bacterium
GTTAACAGTAAAATTTACTACTGATTTATAATCAAAGTAGTAGCGGGAGAGCACCTATTCCTCAAGATATGTTAAATTCCTTGAAAAATTTTTTATCAACAGATCATGGTGTTCATGAAGTTACCAAAGTGAAGAAGGAACCCAAAAGTTTTAAATGGAAAGAAATCAGGCGTGAAGTGGATAACCGAAACTCTTTGAAACCATTTTATGAGGTTGCAAAAGATTTTTTACCAAAACTTGGAATCTCAAATGAAAATATAAAATATTATGCATCCATGGTCAATTATTATACGGTTTATAAATTGAAACGAATGATGCAACTGATAGTTTACACATACCTGCTCTGTTTTATCTTCAATCGATATCAAAAGATCAGCAACAATCTGTTAAATGGCTTGATATATCAAGTTTCCAACTTCAAAAAAGAAGCAAAAACGGCTGCAAAAGAGACCGTATATAATAAAAAAATTGAATTCAATAGGGATTTAAAACAAGCAGGAAAAGTGTTTGATCTTTTTATGGATGACGACATACCAAATGAAACAGAATTCGGTGAAGTTAGAGATACTGCCTTTGGTTACATAGAGAAAGATAAATTCCCATCTGTTATAAATTACATAATAAAGGCTTCCTTTGATGAAAAAGAGTATGAATGGGACCACATAAAAAATTTATCTTTGGCATTTAAAAAAAATTTGAGACCAATTTTTTTAAATATTGATATTGAAAGCCAAGCAAAAAATGATCACTTGATGAGGGCTGTAGAATTTCTGCAAACAGCACTGAACAGCAATAAAAGCCTTAACCAATTTAAATTAAATAACATCCCGAAAAAATTTATTCCTAAAAAGCTGAAAAAGTATATGTACAAGACTGAGCAGAAGGTAGTAAATGGCAAAACACGAAATGTCAAACAACTGGATGTCGACAAATACGAATTTTTGATTTACCTTTTACTAAAAGGTAGCCTTGAATCTGGTGATATATTTTGCAGGCATAGCACACAATTTAGAAGCTTAGAAGATGAGCTGATTGATAAAGAATACTGGGAAAAGAATAAAGATAAGATACTGGACGACATAGATTATCCTCGCTTGAAGAAACCTATCGAAGAAACACTTTTGCGGTTAGAAGAAAAGCTTGAAAAAAATATTGCTTATGTAAATAAGCGAATTAAAGATGGCCAGAATAATCATATCAAGGTTACCGGAAAAGGTGATAACATAAAATGGAGTCTCCCGTATAAAAAATTAGAAGATACTGAAAATCATTCTTTCTATAGCCATATTCCACAAATTGGAATAGAAAACGTGCTTAGCTTCGTAAATAAACAATGCGGATTTTTCGAAGCTTTTACCCATATTCTTGGTAAATATATAAAAAATGATGCTGACAATAATAATATTACTGCTGTTGTCGTTGCTCTTGCCACAAATACTGGGATTTCAACGATGGGGGAAATATCAGATATAAGTTATCAGGCATTGTATACCACATCAAAAAATTTTATTCGTCTCGAAACATTAAGAAATGCCAATGATATGATAAGCAATGCAATAGCTCAAAATCCATTTTTCAGGTATTATGATATTGATGAGGGCGTCATCCATTCCAGTAGTGACGGTCAAAAGTTTGAAACACAAATAAAAACAGTAAATGCCCGACATTCTCCAAAATATTTTGGCTTGAAAGAAGGTGTTACTTCTTACACTCTTGTGGCAAATCATGTTCCCGTAAATGCAAAGATAATAGGAGCCAATGAGCATGAAAGCCATTATGTATTCGATATTTTATACAACAACACTTCGGAAATCAAATCCGAACGTCATTCAACGGATTCGCATGGAAAAAATAATGCGAATTTTATGACGCTCTACTTTTTTAATTATATGTTTGCCCCTCGGTACAAGAATTTAAGGCGTAATGCTGATAAGATTTGTGGCTTTAAAGCCCCAAGCCAGTACAAAAATTGTCTGATAAAACCGGTAAGGAAAGTAAAAAGGCAACTTATCATCGATGAGAAGGATAATGTTTTAAGAGTGTTGGCTTCACTGGCACTGAAAACCTCAACTCAAAGTGCTATAATGAGAAAGCTCAGTTCTTATACAAAACAAAAAAAAACAAAAAAAGCGATGTGGGAACTAAATGACATCATCAATAGTGACTATATTCTTACTTAGATGACCTTATCCTCAGACAAGGCGTCCAAAGAGCTCTTAACCGTGGAGAATCTTACCATAAACTCAGGAAGGCCGTATCCCATGCATATTCCGGGAAATTTCGAGTAAAAACAGAGTTGGAGCAAAATATTTGGAACGAATGTGCGAGGCTGGTTTCTAACAGTATTATTTTTTATAATATTGAGATACTTTCAAATCTACACGATCAATTGATCTCTCAGGAAAAACAATATGGTACAGAGATATTAAAAAAAATATCTCCCGTGGCTTGGAGGCACATTAACCTTCGCGGTAATTTTCAATTTAGGGACAGCCAATCTGTGGATTTGGATAAAATTATAATTAAGTTGGTAAAAATGACTATTTCACAATATGCCACTGGCAATGAAGAGTCCTTCATTTGAGAACTGAAGGGGAATTTTTAAAACTGAACATTTCGAGGGGTTGGGCCAAAACACCCAA
>JAIORF010000120.1 GCA_021108295.1 bacterium
AAAAAAAATTAAAGCCAAAAACTGGGAAAGGTTTCGTAGCGTTTTGGACACCCCAGTCATGAACGACCTGGACAGATCAATATCAAGATCGTCCGCTGCCTGCAAAATCATCCCTGGTTTCCCCTTGCGGCAATCGCATTCGGCATCAGGATGATGCGGACAGAAGTAAATTCCATTGATATTTACGCAATAGTGTTTCAACTCAAGGCACATATGCTCATGCAGGCGATGGACAGTTTCGACTGTAAAGTACTCACGCGCCACTCCCGATTGATTTGTCACCACTACCAGCAGAAAACCGGCATCCTGTAACCTTTTCAGTGCCTGTGGCACCCCTGGAATAAATTCAAAATCCTCAATCCGGTGCAGGTAGTTTTTCTCTACAATGAGTGTCCCGTCACGATCGAAAAAAACTGCACGTCTGGGTTTTTCGGTCAAATCAGTCATCACTATATTTCTCAAGAATCTTGTTGATAATGTTCGTCGTTGATTTGCCATCGACAAGATTGATTAATTCTACCCGACCACCATAGTTTTCAACGACCTCTTTGCCAATCACCTCATCAGGCGTGTAATCACCACCCTTGACTATTATATCGGGACGCAGGGTACTGATCAGTTCTAATGGTGTGTCTTCATCAAAAAGGCACACGTAGTCTGTACAGTCGAGTGCGGCAAGAATATGAGTCCGCTCTTCCTGGCAGATCAGCGGTCTTTTTTCTCCCTTGAGGCGTTGAATGGAGGAGTCTGAGTTGAGCCCGAGGACAAGTCTGTCACCTAAGGAGCGTGCTTTCTGCAAGTATTTGACATGTCCTACATGCAGTAGATCGAAACAGCCGTTGGTAAAAACTATGGTTCTGCCGTGGTTCTTGTCTTCGAGCAAAATCTGCTTCAAATCGTTGCAAGTACAAATTTTGGCATCATTTCGATTGACTTCATGGCTGATCGACTTCCGAATCTCATTCGGTGTAACTGTTGATGTGCCGACTTTGCCGACCACCACCCCGGCTGCCATATTGGCAAGGGTAGCCGCATCCTGAAAATCAAGCCCGCCTGCAAGTCCAAACCCGATGGTCGCAAGTACTGTATCCCCGGCACCCGTAACATCAAACACTTCACGCACCATGCTCGGCAGTTGAATTTCGTCCCTGCCCGCAACGAACAGGCTCATGCCCTTTTCTCCACGGGTCAGCACTAAGGCATCCAGCGCCAAATCTTTCAGCAGTTGCCGACCGGCACTGCTGACATCCTCGTCAGAGGAAATCCGGATGCCGGTGGCTTCAGCAGCTTCTTTAAGGTTAGGAGTCAACAGGGTAGCACCTCGGTATTTGCTGTAATCTTTTCCCTTGGGATCAACGAGAACCGGCACACCTGCATCACGGCACAAGTTTATCAGGTTCTTTGTCAACCGATCGGTAAGTACACCCTTCAGATAATCGGAGAGCAGCACTACCTGCACATGAGGAAGCTGAGGTGTGACAAACTTGATCAATTGTTGCTCCAATGGTATCCTATTCAAATTCCGTGGTAGATTAATTTGCTCAAAAAATATCTTATTGATATTACAGTGTTTTATTTTTTTAAGATTCAAATTTTTTAGTTTTACCACGGAATTTGAATAGGATACCTCCAATGCATCGTTTATCTCTTCACGGCTTTCACAATCTATACGCAGAATTTGCTGGTTACTGGCCAGCACTCTGGTTTTACGGCTGGTTTTGCGTGCAGCAGATAGAACCACGCCATCGCCTTGAATTCCACGCAGTTCAAGACGGTTTAGAACCGTGCGGCCATCTTCGTCATCACCAATAACACTGGTTACCTTGACCTGGCAGCCTAATGAAAGAAGGTTATTGATGACATTGCCCGCACCGCCCAAACGCATATCCTGGCGAGAAACATCAACCACCTGTACAGGGGCTTCGGGAGATATCCTCTCAGTCTCACCCCAGAGATACTCATCAAGGATTAGATCCCCAATCACCAAAGCGTTAAGATGTTTTGCACGAGTAAAAAAAGCCCTGATTTCAGTGCCGGTCATACGCCCTCTCTATGTGTCTCGGTGCCAGCCATCTCTTCGTGAACCATAGCCGCGAGCAAAGGAATGTTAATTTCGTGATGACCAGTGATGGTAAAACCCCGCCCGCTGCCAGAGGTCGGCCTTTTAACCACATTTTGCAGTGGACGATAGTGCTGGATCATATCAAAGTTGGCTGTTGAAAAATTATCGACATGATAACCAAGGTTCTGCGCAACTGAAAGCGCTTTGAGAAAAACCTCCGGGAGCAAGACAGCTGAGCCGACGTTGAGCCAGACCCCACCGTCCCCGAGATCGGCAACAATAGAAGCCAGCAACTTAAAATCACGGTAGCTCATTTTGCCAGTCACCCCGCCATCAGCCTGAGGATGTTGATGGATGATATCGGTACCGATCGCGACATGGACTGTGGCCGGAATTTTGTTTTTCATGCAACATACCAGCAGACTGGAATCGGCATGCGAATGTCCTGCGGCCAAAATATGTTCGCCAATAGCCTGGCCAAAGCCTGGGGTGTCCAAAAAGCTAACCTGTTGATATAATAGTATTTTGACAGAACAATTT
>JAIORF010000114.1 GCA_021108295.1 bacterium
TTTAAAAATAGATAATTTGATCTAAAAACTGTTGGAAAAACGGTGAAACTTCAGTTAATTCATTGTCCGTTTTATATTTTTTCTTTGTAGTGTGGAGGTGATCAGATATTTTAATATCTTTATCTGAGGCCAAGTCTACAAATGGCAATAGTTTAGACTGTCCCTTATGTGAAAAACTTACTAGTTTATTTTTTAGGTCAGGAGCCATCTCCGAAATAACAAAATCCAATAAATAAGGGGATATTTTTTCATGAAATAGCTTAGTACGTTCTTGAAAAGCATCTTTACTGCGGGACTTTCTTTCTGTTCCAAACCAATTAAACAAAAAACTGGATATTATCGACTGAATAATTCCTAATATAAAGCTCATAAACACCCCATTAAAGCAATCTCTTTTGGCATCGTATTTCTCAGCGGCGAGGGAACCGAGTCCGCTGAAGAAAATTGTAGGCTAAAATGTCCTATCTCTGTGCTGAACCCGGATCCCTTACCTTTTGAATTTATTCAAATGGCCTTCCGAAGTAGGTTAAAGCCCATATTGCCAGAAGGTATAAACTGATCAATGACTGAACGCCTGAAAATGCTTTAACCCATCCTGTAGCACGTAAGGAGTACTCTTTTGGTTGGACACGCGCCATCCAATAGCCAATATTAATATCTCGCCACCCAACACTAAGAGCAGACAAAATGCTGAAATAAAAGCCCAAAACTAAGGCCTTCGTCCAACCGACTTGAATACGAACTGGTTCATTGCCTCCGAGATCCTGGCGAATTCGACTTGGTTCCCACACCCGCCAAATACCATCTCTGCCACTTCGTGTCACAGCGAACATGTATGGAATGGCAAAAAAAGGGACAAGAATCAAAAGTATATACAATGCCCTACCGGGAGCCAGTCCCCATTTAGTAGTGAAGTCAAAAAATACATAGCTCAAAGCTCCTTCGAGTCTTTCAGTTATTGTAGGTTTCTCGCTTAGATATTTGTGGAACCAAAACTTCCCTATCATGAGGTTTAAGGTCTGAGTGTGTTTAATTGCATAGGTAACCTCTCTCTCTGCTTTACGCAGACCGCTTTTCTTAAATGCGTCACGAAGTTGAACCAAAGCTACGGGCGACGTACTAAAAATCAGTTTCGAAAGGCCTCTAGCCCGCCCAATGGAAGAGACATCAATATCCGCACCGTTTTTAAGCTCGTAAACTACTCCCTCAAGGTTTGAGTCGTTTAGCCACGCCCCAACCAAAATAGTACTGAAAAACCCCGTACTTTTCAGGTTTGCTCTAACTAGGTTGGCATAAGAGAGATCAGCTTCTGTGAGTGTCGTTCCACTAAGATCCGCCTCGGGGAGAACTGCGTTAGCTAAATTAGCTTGAATTAAACTATCATCAGCAAGTTTTGTCCAGTGTGCTGTGATACCGCTAAGGTTTGCGTTTGAAAGTATGGCTTGAGACATTTTAGCAGCTGTGAGATTAGCAAAACTTAGGTTTGCATAACGAAGATCAGCCCCTCGTAAATCAGACTTTGATAGATCAGCTCCACACAAATTTGCCCTTCTGTCATCTGATAGCGCCTCCTCGGCATCCCAACGTTGATCATAAGCGGCTAACCATTTTTTATGTTGTTGTAGGATAATCTTAAGTTCTTCATGAGAAGGCTTACGATCGACAAAATTGCCACCACATATCCTCCTCATTTCATTTTGCTCTGCATCAGTTAGCTTTCGACTGCGGAGCAGTTCATCCGAAGCACTCACGACATCCATTGCCAGTGTGACGTTGCCGAATGCAATTAAACTTATACATGCAAATAGCAAGGTTGAAGTATAGAGAATTCTTACAGTTGAAGAGTCTGTCAGTAGTGTTCTCAATTTTTTGTATCCAGTGCTATAACTCGAATGTCTAAGCATAAAATAATATTGGTAAATCTTGCCTCGTTATGCATAAGCGGTTGACAGCGCGTCAGTTCTGGCAATCCGACTTAATGCAATTGTTGGACAAGCCCGGTGTATCTGCATATTCTGTATATAAGGAAATATCTTTTTTTGAACTGGGGGTAGGAAGTGCTTTTTCAAAAAATGTACTTTTTTCAAGGCGAGGGAGTGCCTTAACCTGTAATAGGCTACAAAAATTTGACTATTTCATGAAAGTTTTTTCCTCCTGTTTTGAATGAATTGCAAGCCCTTGCCATAAAAAAGAGCTATCCTGGTTTCCATGCAGTTAGACGAAATCCCAGAATAACCATGGGTGACTTACAGCAGGGACATTTAAAAACAGGTCTTGGACGCTGTTTAATCACTTCAATAACAACATGCAAAATCAATTGCACCAGAGACAGCAACTTTTTTGCATTACCATGAAGAAACCCATAGTCCCTGACTCTCCGAAATCCTTTTGGTAGCACATGTTGCAAGATGAGGTGCAAAAAATCCTCCCCTTTGAGGGTGCGATATAGTGTATTGCCGGTTTTGCTTTCAATATACTTAAAAGTTACCTGACCATTTTGATTTGAAACAATATTTTTTTCACTGATAACACCACGGTATAAATACCGGGATAAGTATTTCAGCGCGGTTATCCCTTTGCCCACATGAGTGCA
>JAIORF010000043.1 GCA_021108295.1 bacterium
CGCACCTTCCAGGGCGAATAAAACATGCTACCGCCTCTGGCGGTAGTAATTTGACTCAAACGAGAGCTGAAAGAATAATCAAAAACACATTTTAGAAACTTCGGCAAAACACCCTTTATATTTTTTATCCACAATAAATTTCCGTCTTTAAAATAAAACTCACGATTATCAGAGACCACCCAAGAAATACCAATTGTGCCAACAGCAGATATCAATACGTCTCCTTGCTTAGGCGCGTCAAACTGTTCCTTAATAGAATCGTATTTCTTTTTGGAAATATATAACTCCAAGCTAATAGGTTTTTCCTGACTAAGTTCAACAATTTCTTTTGTTCGATAAAATGGCACGCCGCTGTTTACATAATCATTCTGAAATATTCGTTTGCTTGATGTAACAGTCGTTACCTCCCCCAACCCCACCATCGGCCAATCGGGATCGATTTTGATTGTGTGTTTGTAGTTTTCGACGACCTGTTTCGCGCCATCAATGATTTTCTGATAACCGTCCAGCTCTGCTACAATTTTTTCCTGAACTTCCAATGGCGGGAGGGGTAGCCTTATTGTTTGATAAACATCGTTTCTATTTAATCCGGGAACAGCTCCACCGCCTCTTAAATCGGTTAAGTTCACATTTTTCAGCATATGAAATAGAAATCTCAGATTAGTCTTGGACTCTTTTTTCAACCTCACATAATAGGTTGTATCGATGGGAAAGCAGCTTTCAGCGATCCAACCTACCTCACCAGCAGAGCCTTTTCTACCTACAATGATCGCAGGTCCTGTAATAAGATAAGAATCGTGCCAACCTGTTATTCCGTTGGAACCTACTACTGGAAATGGCCCTGGGATCCTTTTCTTTTTTGGCAAACTCGCACCATATTCCAAGGTACAAACGTCTTTAAACTCCACCATCGGCCACTTTACATTGTCATAACTAATAACTTCCTTATACTTGTCCCCGGAAAGGTTGTAATCGCCGGATTCGGCGATTTTTTCTTTGCTGACAGTGTGCGCAATTGCCTTATCGACTGCATTAAGTTCAAAATCCTTCCCTTCCACAATTGCCTGCTTCCAGACCTTGACTATTTTCAGGGCTTGGGGCAAATCGTTTTTGTCAATGGGCCTGCGCTGGGCGCCTAAGTCGAAACCATCATTTGCTACTTTTACAAAAAGAATTTCATCACTCTTTTTCGCCAGAGTTTTATCCATTAGCAGGATGCTTGTTTTGACGCCTGAGTATGGCTGAAAAATACCTGCCGGCAGTGAGACAACCGCATACAGATAGCCTTCGTCAATCAGCATCTTGCGCAGGTTTTTGTAAGCATTCTGGGACTGAAAGATGATCCCTTCAGGAACAATCACGCCGGCCCTGCCGTGGACGTTGAGGTGCTCGGCGATGTAGTCCACAAAAAGAACTTCGCTCCGTTTGGCATTAATGGCAAAACGGGAATGTGGCCGGATGCCGCCTTTTGGCGACATGAATGGCGGATTTGCCAGGATTACGTCATATCGCTCATCCCAGCGCTCTTCGCTGGTGAGCGTGTCGTATTCGTGAACCGATGGATTTGCAAAGCTGTGCAGATACATGTTGACCAGAGACAGGCGCACCATGTCCGGGGAGATGTCATAGCCGCAGAAATTGGTCATAAGCCGACCTTTATCGTCGGTGGTCAAAAGGTCGCCTGGACGGTCTTTGGTATTTTGTCGGATGATGTGTTTGTAGGATGAGATGAGGAATCCCGCGGTTCCACACGCTGGATCCAAGACAGTGTCTTCTTTGGCGGGACTTACAATCTCCACGATGAAATCAATGACATGCCGCGGGGTCCGAAACTGCCCTGCATCTCCCTGGCTGCTCAGAACGGAAAGCAAATACTCAAAAGCATCCCCCAGGCGTTCGCTGTGGTCATAGGCAAAGCCGTTTATTTCCTTTAAAAAGAGATTTAGTGTTTCCGGGTCTCTGTAGGGCAGAAACACACCTTTGAAAATATCCCTGAAAAGCTGGGGGATGTTTTCGTTTATATTCATCTTCTCAAGCCCCTCAGCATAGAGGAGAAGACGTTCGTGTCCCCCAAGTTTGCTGTCCAGCAAGCGGCTCCATGCATACTGTTTGAATTTGCCTGTAAAAAAAGTGGATTTGCCTCCAAGTTCTTCGGTTTGATTGTCCATGTCGTCCATGAACTTGTAGATCATGGCGATGGTTATCTGTTCCACCTGTGATTTGGGGTCAGGGACCTTGCCCACGAGGATGTCGCGCGCAGAATCTATCCGCTTTTTTGTTCCATTATCGAGCATGTTTAGCCTTTTTGCGTTTTACACCTCGACGGCTATAGGCAGCTTGCTTTTCCTTTACCACAAATCCGATATTCTTGCGTGGTTTCGCAGGCGGTGTCATTAGTTGCCGGATTGCCTCAAAAATGGCCTGAATCTGTTCATCATGACTTTCCAGATGTTGTTCGAGTTCTGCAAGTTTCCGCGCCAGTTTGTTATTGGATTTAATCATTTTTCTTAACTGAACGAAAGCTCTCATGATTGCAATATTCACGTCAATT
>JAIORF010000056.1 GCA_021108295.1 bacterium
ATCTTGATCCCGGATTCTTCAAAGAGTTCGGATTTCCTTATGATACTTCATAGAATTATAGTTAGCCCCGTAGTTATATCCATCAAGTCACGACACATTGGGCAGATTACAAAAATGTCAGTGCATAAATACGTCCGGATTATCCCCGCTGCCATTTAACCGCGCCTATTCTCCGGTAAAATAAGTCATTTTCTCCACAGTCCTCCTTTGATGTTCCAAAAGGATCTACAAAAGCACTATCAGCAACAAGATTCTGTCGAATCATGCTATCCACTGGCTCAGCAGGCACGATCAATAAATGTCGATCCGATCCTCGCAACGGCTACCAACTAAAGCGGAACACTTTTTGCCATTTTGCTTCTATGGCAATTCTTCAATCAAACAAAATCTAAGAAATTGATAGCTATTTGAATTTACAGGCTGTCCCACCTTGCGTTGGTAGCCCTCGCAGCAAACGTCCTCGCAAATATAAATCCATCAGATCAAACGAGCGCCCATTGTGGCATTAATCAGAATGTAAAACTTGCACATATTGTTTGACCGAATTATAGTAGGTAGATATCGGGTTGACTCCAGTTAAACGGCTATAACACATTGAATTAATGGAATTTCCAGCTAATTTATATAATAAAAGCGCAACTGATTAAAAAACTTGTATATTCAAAGTGATATCAGATGGAGACTGGAGTTAACCCGATACCCCGTTTTATAGTATTCTAAACCGTTTGGGAAACTTTTATTATTTTCCATATCTGAATTCAAAAGATCCAGTTCTTAACAAGGCTGGCACATAATTCTTTATTCAAATTCCAAATAGCCGAGGAAGGGCTTAGTTCAACCCAGAATTATGTTTTGGCTTCGTAAAACATGAATTCTTATTCGTTATACGACGTGCTGCTCAACGGCTCTCCTAAGAGAAAGCTTTAATGCAATGGACGTCCCGAACTCAGCTATCCAATCCATATTCATCAATGATAATAGAGCATACTTCCTCTTGTTTAAGATTGCCGCAATCGATCGTGAAATCTGCATACTTTTTATATAGGTTGCCGCGTTCCTCAAACAGATCCGCGAAAGTCTGATCTGGGTGCTTTGCAATGCCCCTTGTTTCAAAATTATGAATTCTTGATTTCAGTGTAGGTAAATCAACATCAAGGAAAACGATGTCACCTTGTGATTTCAAGTATTTCATAGCAGAATGACTATAAACGGCACTGCCTCCAGTAGCAATAACATGGTTAAAGCACTTGAGATTTAGAAGAATATCTTCCTCGATTTGACGCAAGACCATATGCCCTTCCATATTGACTATATCCTGAAGAGAGCGGCCTTGTGATATCTGGATAATGATATCTGTATCAACAAAGTCACGTGATATCATCTTAGCCAGTATAATACCTACAGTGCCCTTACCCGAACCAGGCATTCCAATCAAAACAATATTGGATTGATTTTGAACCATGAAGTTTTATCCTGGAAAGCTAACCCTCTTCATCTCCTGTTCAGCGGAAGCCGCAGGCTGTAGCTGATCAGGTGATAAAGATGTTATGTCTTAGAAGATTTTATTTGACTGTTCGCTCAATAGAATATGGAAAACGTATCCATTTCATCTCTGCCTTCAGCGGCCCTCACGACCTTCGCTTGAAAGCAATTGGGCATCAGTCTGGCCGCTACTGACACGTAGTCGTACTTACTCGGCGTCAGTAGCGCTACACTACTCCCGCCTTTAGCACTCTGTAAAATTCATAAAACATTCTATCGGGCTTTTCAAGATGTTCCAACACCGCTCGAGAAGTGATTACGTCAAACTCCTGATCGCCGAACGGCATCTCCTCTGAACCACATTTAATAACCTCAGCGCCATTAGGGACCGTTGATGGATCTGCTGCAGGATCTACACCACAGACTCTTGCCCCTGTCGATAACCACTTCTCTGCCATGGGAAATGTCCGCCCACATCCAACATCCAATAAGCTCATACCAGCAGGCTCCAGCGAATCCAGCACTATGCTCTCATATTTATGGCATGGCCTATTGATAGCCTGCCCTGCCTTCGTAATAGGCAGATACGGTTGATTGTTTCTTGCCTGTCGAGTAAACTTGAAGAACTTCCGCCATAATTGAACTCCTTACTAAGGAACGTGGACGAATTAACTTCCACAAGTAGGCGCATAGATTTGGGTCAGATTTGTTCGATCTCAGATCACAAAAGTTGATGGAATAGCGAGCTATTTTGATATTTTTGTGATTTGAGATCGGGCAAAGGTGGCCTGAAGCTATGTGCATAGTTGTGGAAGTTAATTCGTCCACGTTCCTAAGGTCGTTTGCTACTTGTGAGCACGACCGCCCACCTCGCTGCAACTCTGTGGATAATTGGGGCCGCGTGTTGATTGGTGCATTAAGCCTTTTTCACCAACCCCGGTTTTGATCCTGCAAACTGCATCAGCAAATAAATCCAAAGCTATCAATTTCTTTTATCTGTATACCCTTTTTATG
>JAIORF010000086.1 GCA_021108295.1 bacterium
TCATAGCCCGCTTGAACGGAATAAGGACGAGCCTTCAGAATTTGCTCACGATATGCAGATGCACCAGTTCTATTACAGTCATAATAAGGTTCTCCTGAAGAAAATGTAAAGCTATTTGCATCAATAGAGTTAGATTGTTTCAAATCATTCAAATAGTTTTCGATAATAGCATTTAAATTGGAAGAGTTATTACTTACAATCCTTCCAACAAACATCAAGTCAACATCTCCATCTCCCCATCCAGAATCATTGGTATCCTGGTAAATGCTTTCGGAAAAAAACCACCCTTCCTCAGCCATTTCTTCTGTATGATCACTCGCATCATAGGCGCTACTTGCGTATTTTGTCCATCCATCACCTGAAGTTGGATCGTTTGGCCTATAGAAAGGCACAACTTTATCATCGCCAATAATCAGTAACCAATGGTTATTGCTTTTTCCACCAGTCTGGTCAGCCCAATAATGGATGTAATCATCAACAGCGTTCGCAACTGCATTAATATCTGCTTCATTCATGGTGCTATAATTGGCACATTCATAACCCGTGCCGCTATCGGAGCAATCATAGTAGTTTTCTCGATCCCATAAAGCTATCGGAGCACTATTCTCACAATATCCCGCATTGTTTACAATACCACAATCAGGGTTGTTTTCTGAAAAATCGTCATAAAAATCCCACCGGTCTATATAGAAGACATAGGCATTTTGCTTGGCAGCAAAGGAATAAAGATTAGCTAAAATAGTATTCACCCTTCCATTATCGTCTGAAGACTGATCCTGAATGCCATCGCCGTATCTTTCGTACATTAAATTGCGATTGGTCAATATAAATCTAGTGCGGTTATCGCTGATGGCTAGTGATCCCAAAAATTTTTCACTTGTTTGGAATCGTTGACCGCTTGGATCAATATTATCCCATTCAACTTTGTATGAAAGCAATGGACATGTTCCCGCCAACTCATTAGTTGGGATAACCAATTTCACAAGATAGGTGTCAGTGCGCCCTACTTTGCTGCCTGATTTTGCAGGAACTGAAATGTTTGAAATAATTGCTTTGCCGCTTTCTGCAGTGACATTAGCAACGTCTTCCTCAGGAAATGAAAGCCCTTCCCTTTTTTTGACTCCTTCGTTAACATCGTCGTTCACAAACTGCCAATTAGAAGGATAGCTGAAGGTTAGTTTGGCGGTAACATTCTTGTCAGTGCTATTATTAACAGAACATGCTAAATAAACGATGTCTCCGGGCAGCTTATGGACAGCTAAATTTTCGGGATCTTGCCATGCATCTTCTATATAAGAGACCGGATAGATTCCAGTAATTTCAATTGAACCTATTGCGTCCTTAATAGCGTTAACAATTCCGTCTACCAAATCATTGACAGGACTTGTTGATGTAAAATATCTGCCATGCGTGGTTTGTGCCATTCTCTGAGCAGCAGTGAGCATTCCCTGGTTATAGCCACTGCAAAGAACTGGAATAATGAGAACACTGTTATCTACAGCGGCAGCAATAGCATCATTTGCCGCCTGCTCATCGGCACTATCCCAATACCCCCAACCTCCATTTTGGGCACTTTCATCACTCATAGGGATGACAATCCTAACATGACCAGAGGGCCAAGAATAATGTTTCGAAAGATCAACAATAGCGGGTCCCCAGTCTTCAGAGTGGTCTACTGTAGGAGTTGCACCATTGTTTACGACTACGTTATAAACGGTATTTTCTGTGCAGTTCCTATTGTACCTAATACCATATATATGAGAGCCTATGTTTATGCCTGCATTTGCTACACCCTCTATGATTTTTGTTATGCGATTACACAAGACGTCAAATTCATCACTCATAGAACCAGATGTATCCATGGCAAATATTATTTCAGCATTTATCTCGCCCTGGTTTTCTTGTAAGGTATCTACATTCAATGGAGCAATTCTCATAGACTCAAAGGCAACAGGGGGTTCCCACCACACCATTTCTCCATCGTCATTCGGAGTCCACCCAGCCAAAGCATTACCAGCCCAAACAAGCGCGAGAAAAAGAATTAGCCAGCCCAAACCAAAAAAACTCTTTGTTTTTCTTATCATATTCACTTATTCACTCCTTTTTCCAATCGGTACGAGACGTTTCCAATATCAAGACAAAAAATCTCAAGTCACTTTTCTTGAAGTCCTTCTTCAACCTTAATCTGTGAGAGATGGTGCCATTATATTGAATAGTGAATAAGGTGCAACTATTTAACATAATGACCATTCCCTCCAATAACACTGCTTACCCAATGCCACCAATAGCAGGTCTGGGGCGCTCAGAGCTGCCGGTTGTTGCACAAATGTGCCGATCAGCGCCAGTACGCCTGCAAGTATTACCAAAAAAGTCTCATGTTTTTACTCCTTTCCGCTGTTATCCAATTTGCAGCTTCTAATGAGTTTGTAAACTCAAGCTCTGAGCGT
>JAIORF010000084.1 GCA_021108295.1 bacterium
AGGGGATCGAAGGCAACCCATTTGTCTCTTAAGATAGAAGTTCAGCAGATACTACGTAGTGGAACGGGCTAAGGGCTGTTATTGCCTGAGCCAAGTGCGTTTTGCTATGCAGTCCTTTTCAGTTGAACACATCGTGCCTCGCTCTCGCGGTGGTAAAACAGAGTTTGAAAATCTGGCTTTAGCTTGTCAGGGTTGTAACAACCATAAGTACACAAAAACAAAAGGGCGCGATCCTGTAATTGGAGATATTGTTCCCTTGTATCATCCAAGGTTACAGCAATGGTGTGACCATTTTGCATGGAATGAAGATTGCACCTTAATCATCGGATTGACACCTATCGGACGTGCTACCGTGGGAGCGCTATGCCTGAATAGAGACGGGCTTATCAACTTGCGACGAGTACTCTATATAATAGGAATGCATCCACCAGAAGAAATATAGCAGTCCGGTTATCCAGACTTTTTGAGAAATTACCTCTGAGATGTCCCCAAGTTGCCTGCTCGCCAAGTTCCCTCAAAGGACACGTCTGTGACAAAGCAATCACACGACCACAATTTTAAAAACCTGTTTTTAGATTTTCCAAAGGAAGCATTGAAGTGGTTTTTTCCTCAAGCGGAGCAAAAATGGGGGCAGGTGCGTAAAGTTGAATTTGTTCGCCAGGAACCCAAAAAGCGCAAACTTCCTGATCCGAGCCTCGCATTAGACATGCCGATTCTGTTTTCTTTTGAGAATCATCAAGTACTTTTGTGGTTGGTTGAGTTTCAGGAAGATAAGGCAAAGTTTTCGATTTATAAACTGTTGCGTTATACAGCAGACCTGATGGAGTCATACCCACAGGCACTGGTAATACCGACGGTTTTATTTACTGATCGCACAAACTGGCGTAAAGATGTTATTCGCAAACTGGAAACAAAATTAAATAACCGGCTGTTTCTGCATTTTGAATATGTATTTTTTAAACTATTTGACTTCAATGCACGCGATTATTACAACGTGAACAATCCTGTGGTTAAAATATTACTGCCGAAAATGAATTATAAAAAGAATGAACGAATAGAAGTGATAAGGCAGGCATACTCAGGATTGTTTCAACTTGCTTCCCGCGGACTTTTTGATAAGTATGTTGATTTTACTGATGTGTATGCGGAAGTAAGCGAACAAGAAAACCTGTATCATGAAATAATTCAGCATAAGGAGACAGTCATGTTAGCACAATATATTAGAGATAAAGGAATGCAGCAGGGAATGCAGCAGGGGACTATGAAACTCCTGTCCCGTCAAATTGCGAGACGTTTTCAGATCAGCCCTGATTCTGTTCATCCCATGTTTGCGGGATTGACCACAGAGCAGCTTGAAGAACTGGGGGAACAGTTCGTTGATGCTGAGAGTTTGGATGAGATTCGGGGATGGGCGAAGGAGAAACGGTTGTCCAGAGTTCAATAGTGGGCGTATAATCTGTTCGTGGCCATCTGGTGTGATGCATAGTTCCTTGGACAGGATTAACAAGATCGGCAGGATCCTCACGAAAAACTGAAAGATATTGGCGCTTATTTCGAGATTGGAGAATCTGGCGTGTCCCAAGCATGCAGGCGTGTTAAAGATAAAATAAGAAAAGACAAAAAGCTTGAAAGAAAAATTTCAAAGCTTGAAAAAAAGATAAAAGCGTGAAGAATGAAGACCTGCCCTCTATGTTTTTCACTATGTTTTTCAGAGATCCTTTTGATAGGCTCCTGATCGCACAGTCACGACACGAGAAGATGGTACTGATAAGCGCTGATGACATTGTAGCCAAATACGAAACGAGAGTTCTTTGGTAAATATTCTTATAAACTAACTAAACTGCCAGCGTCCTAGAATGGGATAAACAAAGAAACCATTTCCCAGGCCTGGACAAACCGGAAAAAGCCGCCGCAACCAATGTGTACCATTTTTACCAAGCAGCCGGCCTCCACCGGCATTACCTGCTTCGCGAGCTGCTGCCCAAACACAACCTGCTTGTAATTTAAAAAAACCTTGATCTTGTTATCATCTGATGATAACTTAAAACCAAAATGACTAAGAAAAAATATTCTATAGAGGATGTTTCACTTGATACTTTATTGGATTTGGATGGTGAGATTTTTCCAATGGATAATGGCTACTGGACAAAATTTAGTGCATCCAGAGTCGCGCCTGCTCCACAAATTCCACATGGAGTCAGATATTCATTAACCTTGCATGATCGTAATAACACGCGTGTTATTGGGTTTGATAATGCACAGACATTTAAACCAAAGAAAAATAAGTATGGGGCTCGTAAGATTACCTGGGATCATAAGCACAAAATGGAAAAGGTTCGTCCTTATGAATTTGAATCAGCGAGTCAGCTTATTGAGGATTTTTGGAAAGACGTTGAGGAAATATTGAAATAGGATAAGGGTGGTATAATGGGCAAGAAAATATT
>JAIORF010000116.1 GCA_021108295.1 bacterium
ACAGCAGCTCTTTAATGAAACCTCCAGAGCATTTTAAAAACAGGAAGGACGGATATATTTCAAGGAAGACAAGTCAAGGTGAAGCGCCGCACACCCGGTATCCGTGACTAGTCTGACCGGATAACCATTCCGGACATGAGTGATCGCGCGAGAAAGAAAAACGTAATGAAAATCTGATTATAACCATTTACTTTTTCTTTTAACCACTTCTGAAAACAGATATACTAGGATGTTCGTTATAACCGGAAGCATCGTTCAGCATCCGGTTTTTATACTGACGTATAAAAAAAATATACAGGCTGTTGAGAGGGATTAGAGTGGGACATTGGGCATATGATTCGGTTTTCTACCATATATATCCGCTTGGATTTTGCGGCGCACCCCTCTCTGCCTATAATGATTGGACACTCACCCTTGATAAATTAATGTAGAAAGAAGGGGGCGAGAGAGGAAGGCAGAGGTGATAGATGCGAGAGAGGGAAAAACGACTGTGGTTGATGTTCAGCGTGGAGATTCCATGATGTCCGGGGGGTCTCGGAGTGGAGGGGAGCGTAGCGACCCGGAACGGAGAGAGCCCCCGACGCCGACTGTTGGGGTGGTCTCCTTGAAGGGGAACGAGAGACCGGACCCGGAAGTGCCGTTAAAGGCCCGGCGAAGGAGATTCTCTGCACAATACAAAAAGAAAATCCTTGAGGAGGCCGACGGCTGCAAAGGCAAACCTGGTGCTATGGGGGCTCTGTTAAGACGAGAGGGCCTGTACTCATCCCATCTTACCACCTGGCGCAACCAGCGGGAGAAAGGCGAACTGGACGGCCTGTCCCCAAAGAAGCGTGGCCGGAAGACCAAGCCCATTAATCCCCTTGCCCGGGAAGTCAGGGAGTTAGAGAGCGAAATCAGAAGGTTACAGAAACAATTGGATAAGGCTGAAACAATCATCTCATTTCAAAAAAAACTCTCGGAGATGTTGGGGATCTCCCTGGATCAAAAGGGAAACGACGAGACATGCTGATGGCAGCAACTGAAAACCTTTCCCGCGCTGTTGGTGTTACTCCTGCCTGTGAAAGCATGAGTGTGGCTCGTTCGACGCTGTACTACCAGCGTAGTAGGGAGCCAAAACAAGAAGCGAGGCCCAGGCCAAAGTCCGGCCGGGCACTTAACGATGGTGAAAAACAAAAAGTTCTCGATGAACTGCACAGTGATCGGTTTGTGGATAAGTCTCCGGGAGAGGTCTGGGCGACCCTGCTGGATGAAGGCGTTTATCTCTGCTCTGAGCGGACCATGTACCGGATCCTGGCTGATAATGAAGAAGTGAAAGAACGGCGGAATCAACTAAAACATCCTGAGTATAGGAAGCCGGAGTTGCTGGCTGAAGGCTCAAACGAAGTGTGGAGTTGGGACATAACGAAGCTGCGGGGACCGATCAAGTGGACCTATTATTATCTCTATGTAATCTTAGATATTTTCAGTAGGTACGTGGTAGGGTGGATGGTGGCCCCAAGGGAAACTGCTGGCCTGGCGCAAAAGCTGATCAGGGAGAGCTGTAAGAAGCAGGCAATTGATCCGGGTCAATTGACCATTCACGCGGATCGGGGATCTCCGATGATAGCGAAAACTACGGCTCAGCTTTTTGTCGCATTGGGGATAAGCAAATCCCACAGTCGGCCCCATGTATCGGATGATAACCCTTATTCTGAGAGCCAGTTCAAGACGTTGAAGTATCGTCCTGGTTTTCCAAATCGGTTTGGGTCGTTGCAGGACTCTGTGGGCTTTTGCAGGTCTTTCTTTACCTGGTACAACACCGAGCATCGGCATAGTGGAATTGGCATGCTGACTCCAGAGGTTGTTCATTATGGGCTTGCTAGAGAGGTGATAGAGTCCAGAAAACAGGTGCTTGAGGTTGCTTTCGAGGCTCATCCTGAAAGGTTTGTCAGAGGTGTTCCATTGCCCCCTGCTTTGCCGCAGGCAGCATGGATCAATCCCCCTGTGGATGCATGGCAAGACAGGAGAAAACTACAGTAATTTTTGACAGTGAGTGTCCAAATGTTGTTGACAGGTTCCGCTCCTCTTGAAAATGATTTTTGCTCCCAGCCCAATCCCCGCCTGGGACAGTTGCACGGCTGGTTGGACCATTTACAGAATTTAGGAGTGAACGCGCTCTACCTGGGCCCGGTGTTTGAGTCCACCGCGCACGGTTATGACACGGCTGATTATTATTGTGTGGATCGCCGCCTGGGAAGTAACGAAACCCTTACCCGCCTCAGCGCAGCCCTGCACCAAAAGGGCATACGCCTTATCCTGGACGGTGTATTCCATCACGTAGGAAGAGATTTCTGGGCATTCAGAGACGTCCGGGAACACCTCGAACGGTCTGCTTATTGCGACTGGTTCCAGGGCCTTGAT
>JAIORF010000100.1 GCA_021108295.1 bacterium
ATTTTTTTTCATTTTTATTGTCATTCTTATGGTCACTCCTCTTTTTTAGATGTTTTTGTGTGCGCTTTGCTGCAATCTCACAGGTCAAAAGATTTTTGCCGGATTTCAAACTTCATTCATTGGCGTTGCTCTCGGTTTTTGACTGCAGCAATCAGCTTCATCAAGTCATCCCTGTTCATTGTGCCGGAACGTCGTGCTACCTCACATCCACCAATGTATATCAACAGTGTGGGCACTCCGAAGACTTCCAATTTTTGTGTCAGGTGTTTCTGTTGTTCCCAATCAATTTGAACAATTATATCTTCTTCGTCAAGAAGCTCGGCCACATTGCACATAAGCGAAGACATTATGCGGCACTCGTCACTCCACCATGCCCAAATATTTACCAGCACCATACCTCCGGCATGAAGTACCTGTTCATTAAAGCCGTGTTCATCCGCCACACAAGACATTAGTATTGCTCACCAGGCCTTTTTTTTATTAAATGTGTCTTTCGCCCTCTGTAACCCTGTTTGGCAAGCTGCATGCCGAAGGCCCTGTTTTGGAATTCAGATGTTTTCGGTTAACCTGTAATCTGGTTAGCTTGTTGATTCTTATCGGAAATCCGAGACGCCGGGAATCATATCCTCCCCGGCGTCCAAGACCACTTATATTAAAGAATATCAAACGAGCCCCTCAGCAACAGGCTTTGTTTGGTCTGCGTTTCGTCCAAGATCTGGGGATGCCGAATCAAATCAATGATGTAGTCCAGGGACACATACCTCGTGAGGCGGAGACTAAAGGTGTTCCTCCAGTCCACTGCCGGATCACCCATATCGTCGAAGTCCCAGAATACCTCCAGTTCGGGTATGTACGAAATGTAACGGGTGAGCCTGATGTTGCCGGATAGAACGGTCTCGATACCCTCCTGGTTGTAGTCATCAACCTCACGCAATCCGATCTCAATCTCGTCCGTAGCCGGGTCGTCCGCAACGTCGTCGTCTTCAACAAAAACATCATTGTAGCGGTTTTGACGAAAACCAAATCCTGCCCGCCAGTTCAACACGCCATAACGGTTACGTAAAAGCCGCACATTGGCGCCGACGCCTTCACGAAATCTCAGGCTGCCAAATCCGTCCGCAGTGCGATAGTCATCGTTTGTCGGCACGGTTACAACATTACTGGATCCGTCAAGCCGGTTGTAGGTAACCTTCTTAGTTTTCTCGTCCGTGTTCAGGGTTTCCGCAGTGAAGATGTTGGTCGTGAGCCCTCCCCGAACGTAAGGTCCGATGTGTTCGTTCAAAAAATGGATGTAGATCACATCGGTTCGCAACCGGTCCTGGGTCACCTGCGTTGGCAGTCTCTGCCCGTCGTCAGGGTCTAACGACAGGAAACCTTCTTCTATCTCTAAAATGCCCGAGCCGAAATGAGGGCCGTTGTCGTAGGTCACGTATGTGTCGAAGAACCCTGTCCCTTCATAGCTCTCCTGGTTCGCAACACCGACAACCTTCGATGTGTTGTTCATCGAAGCGGCCAGACCCAGGGTCATGCGTTTTGTCCAGTGAGACCTGTCTTTGCCTTTCTGCACAATACCCATCTCTTCCGGTGCGACTATACCGCCTCCACGAAAGTCCCCTGTATCCGGATCGGTAACAAGCTTGAAATGAGCCAGACCGTTCTCCCTGACATAAACTGTTGCAAAGTCGTGACGAGCGCGATAGGTCTCGCCAGAGCGTACAATTCGATAGAGGCCTGGCGCAAGGAGCCATGTGGACAGCGGCTCTCCCTGGAGAGTGTCTGCGCCATAGCCAATACCAAGGACTTCACGGCTTTCGGAGCAGATAATCTCGTATGTTCCCCTGTGCGGAATGTTATTCTCATCCACCACTTCGATTTTTAACCCGCCCCAACTGACCGGGATGATTTCAGTTTTTCCGGCAGCGATTTCAACGGAAATATTCACCATCTGTTCGACAGAACCGCTCCCTATCGCAAGGGTGTATCTGCCGGGATCTACGATAATTCGCTTTCCAGGGTGTCCGGTAGCCACCTTCTCTTTATCGGCAAGAACCAGCACCTGGGGCTCATCAGCGCCTTTCGACATCGCAGGAACAAAAACGGCCCCCTTCCCCTCCGGCACCTGCGTTTTGTCTTCAGTTAGTTGGTTTTCGATAGATGGGGCAGTCCACCGGTAAAAGTCCATTTTGCCTTCGGCAGACTGCCCATACGCAACGCCGCTGCCTGCAAGCAGCATTATTCCAATCAGCGACAGCATTGTCACTGGATTCAGCAGGTATTTTTCTTTCATCATTTTATCCTCCTTAATTACTGTTAAAAAATATTCTAATCAAAAATATAATGACAACAATGAGCATAAACCAGTTACGACTCACCTCCCAGCCCTTTATAGCAAACCCC
>JAIORF010000130.1 GCA_021108295.1 bacterium
GCCCATACACTGAACCTGGCCACTGACGACTTGAAGGCCTTCTACACAGAGGCAGTCACGGCTCAGCCGGGTTCCACAGGAACACCTGATCAGCTCGCTGACTGGTTTTACGGCCAGACAGCCGCGGGCAAACTGCTTTACGCTATCAGGGATAAGGGCGTTCAGAGCCAGGATGGTTTCTTGAAAATTGTAGCCGGAGCCTTGATAATTCCCGCGACCAAACCTCAACCGCCGGCATAAGCACGATCGGCGTATCCGTACCCTTTTTATGGCGTGGTTATATTTTTTACTATTTTTCTTACCACGAATGAACCGGTGTAAAAAGTTTCGCCGAAACCTCGGAACGTCATTCTTAATCGCGGCAGATTTCTCAGGGTTACAGTTCCAGGCCTTCCTTACATCCGGGCCAGCAATTCTCGGTGAAGAAAATTATCCATTATTTACCAGGGTGATCTTGAAGAAGAGTTATTATTTTTCGTAAAGAGGCCAAATGCGTCCTTCGGTGGGGTGCCGAGAAAAAAGTTTGTAAGTTGTTGAAAATACTAATAAAACCAGACTAGACTTTTTCATCAAGATATGGTAGTCTCAATATAGCTAGACACAAGATATTGGGATTGCTATCGTGCATGTCAAGAAGCACCTGAGTTTTTCAGGATTGAGAAAGGCCATCAGCCGCCGTTTCGAGCAGGTCTCGGACATTCGTGACCGGTCAGTAGAATACTCCATCCACGACTGCCTCATGAGTGCTTTTGCCATGATGTTCTTTCAAGACCCGTCTCTGTTGGCCTTCCAGCGCCGGCTTCAAGAAGTGGCGGATCTGAATAACCTGAAAACTATATTCAATATCGAAAAAATACCCGGCGACACTCAGCTACGGGACACTCTCGACTCCATCGATCCGGAGTTTATAGAAGGCGCTTATACCGATTTCTTCAGAAGCCTGCAGCGCGGGAAGCATTTGGAAAGCTATCAAATCCTTGGTGATCGTTATTTAATCGTTCTTGACGGTTCTCAATATTTTTCTTCGGAAAAAATCTGTTGTCCAGGCTGCCTTTTCAAAACGGCCTCCAAAGGCAAGACTCGCTATTCCCATCAGATTCTTCAATCCGTCCTGGTTCACCCGGGCAAACGCCAAGTAATCCCTCTGGCCCCCGAGCAAATCAACAATGAGGATGGAACCCAAAAACAGGATTGTGAGATCAACGCTTCCAAACGAGTTATAAAAAAGATACGGCGAGATCACCCTAAGCTGAAAATCATCATCGGCGGTGACAGCTTATATTCCAAGCAGCCTTTTATTAACGAACTCAAAGCAGCCCGGATGTCTTATGTCCTAACGGCTAAACCTACCGACCACAAGATACTTTTTGAATGGGTGGCTGAGTTTCGGGAGATGGGCGAAATCGCGACTTTCCAGATAACGGACCATAAAGGTTACAAACACCTTTATGAATGGATCAATCAGATTCCACTCAATGTCAGCCCAAAATCAGAAAATATTAATTTTCTCGAGTACACCATGATCAGGCCTGATGGTAAAGCCACATATCACAATAGTTGGGTGACGGACCTGGAAATCAACGAACATAACATTGTGGAAATGGTCAAAATCGGCCGGGCTCGGTGGAAAATTGAAAACGAAGGGTTCAACACCCTTAAAAACCAGGGTTATCACCTGGAGCACAATTTCGGCCACGGCAAAAAAAACCTATCCTACATTTTCTTCCTTCTCAACGTCCTGGCTTTTTTTGCTCACCAAATTTTTGAATTGACTGATATAAAGTATCAAAAATGTCGTGCTAAAGCAGGTTCCCGTATCGAATTTTGGAACCGCCTGCGTTATGACATAAGAATGATCCTCTTCAGAAGCTGGGAGCATTTATTATCCGTCGAGCTCAACCCTCCGGAAATCCGCGCTCCTTAGAAACCATGACCTAACAACCTTTCATGATTAATATAGCCAATTCGAACGCAACTTGGCAGGGACAGGTTTGTCTTCTGGAAACTATACCAGATCGTTTTGTTTTGTTTCACAATTCTTAAACGCATTAATTACAGACTCCGATTAATCAGGAAATGAGCTTGGTAACGGCCGGCTGCCCTAACAACAGCGAATTCTACTGGAATACCTCATCACCGAGAATTGCTGGAGTTTATCCAAATAACTTGACTGGTAACCCTTTTCATGGTAACGACAAATTTCACAAGCTTGGCCATAACAGGGGCGCGGTCAATACAGACTTTCACAAACCGCCTCGATTCTTGGCTGCGTACAGCTCATAAGATGGCTACCCCAGGAAAGTGTTCTC
>JAIORF010000080.1 GCA_021108295.1 bacterium
TTCATGTTTGAAGGATGGGGACTGAAGCTGGGGCATTAAACCAATTAACATTAAAAGTTTCCCAAATGAATCATTCATACTATAATTTTAATGGGTTAGATTGAAAGGTGAATATTGATTGATAAGCCAAAGTTATTTAGAGTTTGCCCTCTTATATATTGATGTTTTAAGGAATATATAAAATGTTAGCATTTCTTAACTTTAGGCGCTTTAATATACTTTAGCTCACTTTAGGCACTCATGTTCAATAATTATAAAATGTTAAGTCGTTTGGGAAACTTTTATTAACATATAATTTAATTGCAGGGCCATATTTGGCCCTGCAATTATTATCTTTTGCTGCTGGTATCTTGCATAAATCTGAAAAGGAATAAATGCCTATTGATTTAGTTCATAAAGGAGTCGTCGGTAGTTGCCAGTTGTGCATAAGTAATAGTTTCAGTGGAGAAACAAGCTCTCACAAGTCGATCAAAAAGTTCTCTTTCCTAGAAACGTCGGTTAAAACGATAGCAGACTTCGGAGAGATAGGATTGCAAGTGTTTTTCAGAAACCCCACGATGAGTCCCTCTAATGACAGCCTTGACGTTGGAGATAACACTGTGTACCCAAGGCAAAAGCCTTCCCGCAGCTTTGGGATCTCGCAGGATAACTTTGAAATGCTGTAATCCCTATTGGTTTGGTTTCAATTCCATTCTGGTCTGATTAAAAGTCGTCCCTGGTCATTTTGACGAATTTCCCTAATGTGTTTCAATTCCATTCTGGTCTGATTAAAAGCATCGCCAGAGCCTTCGTTATAAACTACTGATCTTAGTTTCAATTCCATTCTGGTCTGATTAAAAGTAAATTTCATTCCTAAACGCATGTACTAATCTACTGTTTCAATTCCATTCTGGTCTGATTAAAAGATTTTATGAGAAAGAAGGTAAGGGCTGGTGTAATTGGTTTCAATTCCATTCTGGTCTGATTAAAAGTGGCTTATCTGCCTCGCAGGGAAAGGAGAATAACAAGTTTCAATTCCATTCTGGTCTGATTAAAAGCATCTACAAAGAAGTTAAAAAGAAAATGATAGTTTAGTTTCAATTCCATTCTGGTCTGATTAAAAGTTGCTCAAGAGTTTTTGCAGAGGATCCGGTTTATGAGTTTCAATTCCATTCTGGTCTGATTAAAAGGCCGCCACAAATAACAACTGCCAAACCGGAAAATCTGTTTCAATTCCATTCTGGTCTGATTAAAAGAGGACTGTTTTGCCTGGATTGGTGATTTTAACGTCGTTTCAATTCCATTCTGGTCTGATTAAAAGAGGTACACGGATTAATTTCCGGCGCTACGGTTCCCGTTTCAATTCCATTCTGGTCTGATTAAAAGTATGTATGACGATGGGACTCTTCTTGCTACTTTTGAGTTTCAATTCCATTCTGGTCTGATTAAAAGCAGGAAAGCTCGCAGATGTCCATCACAGCCATATTAGTTTCAATTCCATTCTGGTCTGATTAAAAGAATGTCCAACGGAGTTGATCAACATCAAGTTTATGGGTTTCAATTCCATTCTGGTCTGATTAAAAGCAATGACTGAAGTTTTTGATAAACGGCGTAAACAGTGTTTCAATTCCATTCTGGTCTGATTAAAAGTAACTACAATTATTTTAACAATTGGAGATTAGAAAAGTTTCAATTCCATTCTGGTCTGATTAAAAGACGACCAATACAATGCTTTGTTAGCTGCTTGGCAATCGTTTCAATTCCATTCTGGTCTGATTAAAAGAGTGAATGTATCAACCGAAAATATTCTAACAATATGGTTTCAATTCCATTCTGGTCTGATTAAAAGGCATCCAATAAATAATATAAAAATAATAAGTTACATTGATAAATCATTCTGTTTTTTCCGTCAACCTTCAATGATGTAAAAGCATAGGGAGATTGACGGTTTTTTACAAATTGTTAAAGAGCAGGTATTTATAAGAAGTTATCAGTATCATCTTTTTCAAAACCGCAAATATCTTTATCCATCCATTTAATATCACGGCTTTTGAAAAATATAACCGAATCTATAGTGCTATCAATAAGATCGTTAACTTTTAATTTCATTTCTTCAAATTTGGCTTTGGTAAGTTCCCCTTCAAAGACTGAATTCTGAATTCGGATAAGATATTTTTTCATTAATTTAAAAATCTGCCTTAATCTCCTCCGGCCAGCCTTTGTTTCCGTATTAATATCATACATTGCAATCACATACATGATTACCACCACATTTTAAACCCTGTATATTTTTCTTCACCAAGAATATGTTTAACGATTTTATAA
>JAIORF010000083.1 GCA_021108295.1 bacterium
GCCGTTTAATCCCCTTTTAATCTGCTTGCGAAGAAGTTGGTTTCGCCATTGGTTTTGAGCATCATTAGAGATAGAACCCTCGCTATGAAAATATTTTTTGCACCTAGCTAACTTTTCTGAAATACGATCCTCGGCTAAATAATGGATATGATAAATCTGGATGCCTAGGTTTAAAGATCTCAATGATCTCGAGATTGTCGAAGAACCGACTTTACCCATCTGGTAGATTAAGATTGGCGGTGTTTTTTGCCACAGGTCAGTCAAACCCATACGGTGTAAATGATAAAGATAATAAAGCTTGTAAGAATAATAACTTTTCGCTACCAGATTGTGTACTATAGTCTTTTTAACAGGCGAAATTATATTATCAATATATGGTAGTGGAAAATGTTTCACTTATCTATAGCAATCCTCATATGACTTGATACTAAAATATTGACAAAATACCCACGAAAATGATAGATTGCGGTCAGTAAATTGATATATTGACTACTCAAATTCGTGGGAACTGTCATGTCTTTTCAAGGCAAAGAGTTTACTGTCGAAATGAAGCAACTGGTCGTAGATTTGAAACTACATTTCGACACAGAGAAGAAATTAGGCAAATTTGTATCAACAAAGAATGCGACAAAAAGAGTAGCGCAAGGATTGGGGATTGGAGAAGCCACGGTTAAAAGATAATGGCAGCCCATAAACATGGTAAGGGTATCGAAGAAGAAACAAAAGAACGGGGGAAACCACATTATCGTTTATCATGTAACTTGCAGCCAGTAATTCGAGAGTTTATTCGCGACAAGAATTTAAAAGGAAGAAAAATCGGGGCAGAACAAATCCAAGATTATCTTTTAAAAAAGCACGATATTGAGATTCCAATGTCTACCCTTCTGAGATCGCTAAATCGATTGGGGTTTACTTATGGGATAGGTAAACGACGCTCAACCCTCAAAGAGCGGGATTACGTGGTTCTTGCAAGACGACGGTATCTTCGTCGGAAAATAGCGAATCGTAATTTTGATGGCTCATTGAAACAAGCGGAAGTTTATTTGGATGAAACCTACATCAATAAAAATCATTCAAATCAGTTTACATGGTATCTTGACGAAGATGGACCATGGGTGAATAAACCCTCTGGAAAAGGACCACGGTTGATTATAGTGCATGCCATTACTAAAGATGGATGGGTCAATGGCGCACAATTGATTTTTGATGCAAAGAAGCGAACAGGTGATTATCATGGACAAATGAATTGGGAAAACTTTTCGAAATGGTTCGAGATTCAATTATTGCCAAACATTCCAGCAAATTCCCTCATTATAATGGATAATGCTGGATACCATAATGTCCTTGCGGACGATTCATTTCCAACTCCAAAAACTCGAAAGGAGGAGCTTTTAGCTTGGTTGGAGAGGAATTGCATCCCTTGGATTGATGACATGTTAAAGCCAGAGCTTTATGCATTGTGCAAAAGATTCGCACCAGCGCCGGAATTCAAACTTGATCAAATAGCAGAAGCGGCAGGTCATAGTATTCTACGCACTCCGCAGTATCACCCTGAATTTCAACCTATTGAGACATGCTGGGCAATTGTCAAAAATTATATGGGCGACAATTGCGATTTTACAATGAAAAGCTTTCATGCACAGTTACCGCTTGCATTAGCCAAAGTAAAATCGAGAACTTGCAAAAAATTGATTGCAAAAGTTGCAAAGCAAGAAGACAAATATTGGGACGAAGATATTCAGCTTTATGAAGAAATTGATGAAGATAACCAAAGAATTGATTGTTAAAAACGGTATCAAGTCATATAAGGACTGCTATAATTCACCCAAGTCCTGCCGAGTTGGAGCGGATCTGAATATTCAGATGGTTTTTATTTCAATTTCAGATGAAACGAATTCTCTGAGTTCTAAGATGGAAAAAATTCGTTCAAGGTAATAAATCCAGCGATACACATGAGCATTGGACAAAAGGTGTTTGCTAAGCTTTATTGATCATGACCCATGGATCATTTACCGTCATTTTATGTCTTAAAAGGTGGAAAAAATAGTTATAAAAGTCATGTAATAGGCTCCGATCTCCCGCCATTTCCCAATCAAGTACCTTTATTCCATATTTCGTATTTTTATGTTTTTTGTGTGAAAATCACCATGAGAAAAAACCATACGGACTTGACGCTCTTCCTCAGCGTGCAATTTTTCGCATAAGTCTAAATGTTGTGGTATTTTTTAACTCTTTGAAAATTCATTTAAAAATTGAGTTTTTGTTGATATGTTTAAGGAAAAAAATTAGTTTCATTAAACG
>JAIORF010000044.1 GCA_021108295.1 bacterium
AGACTGATAAACAAGGCACAAGTCCCACACCCTTTGTCCTGCCCGACAGACTTGCGCCAGTTGGAGCTTAGGGTTTGCTCAAATATAATACCCGATAAATCAGCATAATAATATCAGTCATCAAATCACCCACAATTATTATCGATTCCATATTAAGTTGCAATTCAGATATATAATCCTGCAATCAGTTTCTTTGATATTGGTACAATTATACTTAACTTTGCAATCAAAAGTATAATTATACCAAATTGATTTGCTCAAATGACTGATATACAAAAAATTGAAGATCTGATTAGGTCAAATGATTTAGTGACTTTTGATGATATTAAGGATTGTTTAAATACATCACGTATGACAATAGTTCGCCGTATGAGGGAATTATCCTATATATCCAGTTATTCACATAAAGGGAAATATTACACCCTGCGTTCAACACCAAAGTTTTCAGAAGAAGGGTTGTGGAGTCATGGTTCTGTCAGGTTTTCAAAATTTGACACACTTATCAATACTTGTAATCATTTTGTAAGTAATTCAGAATCCGGATATTCGGTTAATGAGTTGCAAAACAAGTTACATGTAAATGTAAAACTTTCATTGATGGAATTATTTAAACGACACTATTTACATAGAGAAAAGTGCAATGGTAAATACGTTTATCTCAGCAAAGATTTTCAACGGAGAAAACAGCAATTGCTCATACGGCATTCACAAAACAGCACAGTGGTTTTTAATATTGACAAGTTATCCAGTCATGTTATTACAGGTGAGATAAAAGCAGCAATTATTTTGTTTTACAGCATTTTAAATGAGAAACAAAGAAGACTGTATGCCGGCTTGGAATCAATGAAAATAGGTTATGGGGGAAACACCCTGGTCTCCGAATTATTAAACATAGACCCTGAGACAGTTAGCAAGGGTCGCAAAGAACTGATAAAGGGTGATTTTGAAAAAGACAGAGTTAGAAAACAAGGGGCAGGGAGGCCGGAAATAAAAAAAAACGCCGGAAATAATTTGTAAAATTGAACAACTACTTAAATATGATACTGCCGGTGATCCCATAACAGGTATAAAATGGACAAAAACCACCACTCGAAAAATTGCAGATGCGCTTGCAGGGGAATGTATATATGTAAGCTCCAATACAATTGGGAAGCTGTTAAAGGATATGGGGTACTCACTGAAAATAAATTATAAGAAATTTGAATCAGACCCTAAGAAATCGACACCTGAATCAAGGGAGAAAAGAGAACAGCAATTTACCTATATTCATCAGATGCGTGAAATATCCAAAAAACAAAACACTCCAATGATAAGTGTAGATGCCAAGAAAAAGGAGTTAGTCGGGAATTTTAAAAACCAAGGCGCAAAATGGTGCAAAAAGCCCAATCAAGTAAATGCGTATGACTTTCGATCACTGGCTATCGGAATATTTATTCCTTACGGCATTTACGATATAGATGGAAATAAGGGCTTTGTTGTTGGCGGTGTTTCTTGTAATACAGCCGAATTTGCAGTAAAATCCATTGTTAAATGGTGGGAAAAAGAATTAAGCAACATGGCTGTAAAACAAAAATCACTATTAATTCTTGCTGATGGAGGAGGAAGTAATGGTTCAAGGAACAGGTTATGGAAAGTATGTCTTCAGAAATTACTGTGCGACAAACATGGAATTACTGTAACTGTTTGCCATTATCCTCCAGGAACTTCAAAATACAATCCCATTGAACATAGGTTGTTCAGCGAAATAAGCAAAAACTGGGCTGGCGAACCGCTCAAAAATTATGAAACAGTTTTAAACTATATTTGCACAACAAAAACAAAAACTGGCTTAGAAGTCAACGCAAGTATAGATGAAACAATTTATAAAAAAGGCATCAAAATATCTGATCAGCAATTGAAAAAGATCAATATCAAATATCACGATATCTTGCCCCAATGGAATTACTCTATTTTCCCTTATGAAAATCGGATTTAATTATTTAGCAAACCCTAAGTAATAAACTATTTGAGACATCTAAACTTGTTAGTTGATTATTATGACATTCTAATTCCTCTAATACATCCATATTTGAAATATCCAGAGCTGTAAGCTCATTAACATAGCATCGTAGCTTTTTTAACATAGTACTGCTATTGATTATTAGTTCTGGCAAATTATTATAACTACAATCAAGGTAAGTTAGTTCAGGATTTTGCGAAACATCTAAACTAAGCAACTGGTTGTCTTCGCAATCAAGTTCGTCTA
>JAIORF010000021.1 GCA_021108295.1 bacterium
GATGTGATCGTTACAATTGAGGCTCAGAATGGCATTCTATTTTTTACCGAGCCCTAAGGAAAAGATCATCAAAGCAGCCTTGCAGGAAGTCCCGAGCCGACTGAATAAAGACGGGAAAGAAGAAAAACGGGAAGCCCAAAATATGGCAAACCGATTTCGCAAGCATGGGAAAGCATACTTTGAGTTCATAACAACCCCTGGAATAGGCCCCACCAACAATGTGGCAGAACAGGCAATACGGTTTATTGTAATAGATCGTCATGTAACTCAAGGCACACGCAGCATCAAAGGACGGAAAAGTTGCGAACGGTTATGGACTGTAATAGCAACATGCGCATTACAAGGCCGATCAGCATTCAATTTTATACTGAAAGCAGTTAACGCTTATTTTCAGGATCAACCTTCTCCTTCACTATTACCTGGTTCATTGTGACGGGCGTCCAGCCGCCCAGAATCCAGCCAGCCAATTACATATAAATTACTTTACCGCTCACAACTCATGTTTAAAAATCAGAGACGCATCTCTGCAGGAAAAGAAAATCCCAGGATCTGCTGCTGACCCCGTGAACGGTTGCGAAATTAATTACTTTTAAACTATTGTTTGTGAAAAGGTTCTTGGTTTAGAAAAGATTATGGACAATAAAAAGGAGGATATTATAATGGAAAATAAAACAATTATAGTCTTTGGAGGTGACGGATTTTGTGGGTGGCCAGTAAGTCTGGGCCTTTCCAAAGCTGGCTATGATGTGGTTGTCGTAGATAATTTATCAAGAAGGAAAATCGATGTTGAACTGGAGTGTGAATCATTGACGCCCATCCAGCCCATTACCAATCGGATAAATGCTTGGGAAGAATTGACTGGCCGGTGTATTCGTTTTGAATATATGGATGTTGCTGAACATTACCACCGTATTTACAGTCTGTTAAAAGAAGTCAAACCCATGACGGTTATACACTTTGCTGAACAGAGAGCTGCACCATATTCCATGAAATCGGCGTATCACAAACGATACACGGTAAATAACAACCTGAACGCTACGAACAATATTCTCTGCGCGATTGTCGAAAGCGGGTTTGACATTCACATGATTCATCTCGGCTCCACAGGTATATATGGTTACGGCACCTCCGGTATGGATATTCCGGAAGGGTATTTAAAGGTAAAGGTCGAAGTCGATACCGGAGAAAAAGAGCTTGAAATCATGTATCCGCCGAATCCGGGCAGTATTTATCATACGACAAAAACACAGGACGCCCTGTTTTTTTACTATTATAATAAAAATGATGGCCTGAGAATCACCGATCTTCATCAGGGAATTGTCTGGGGTACCAATACACCGGAGACCATGATGGACAAACGACTGATTAACCGGTTCGATTATGATGGGGATTACGGTACGGTATTAAACCGGTTTCTCATGCAGGCTGCTGTGGGACACCCTTTGACGGTACATGGGGCAGGCGGCCAGACGCGAGCTTTCATTAATATAAAGGATACGGTAAACTGCATCAGGATAGCGGTGGAAAACCCACCTGAAAGAGGAGACAAGGTAAGGATATTTAATCAGACAACTGAGTGCCACAACATTAAAGTGTTGGCGGAAAAAATTAGTGGATTAACAGATGCTGAAATAAGATACTACGTAAATCCTAGGGTGGAGGATGTCAAAAACGAATTGCGATTTCGAAAAGATCAATTTTACAAGCTGGGCTTGAATCCGGTTACGCTGGATGATGGCTTAATGAAAGAGATTATCGACATTGCACAAAAATACAAGCACCGTTGCGACCAATCGAAAATTATTTGTACGTCCACATGGCGCTCCGATATTTCAACCGATTTTGAAGGGTCTAGTCAGCCGTTTGCTAGTTGAATATTGTATCCAGCATAACAACTGAAAGAATACAATAGCGTCTGATCGTGTGTATTTCATGATGAAGAAAAATAATGGCACAACACCTCTGGCATTATAATGAACTACCCCGCGGCAAGCAGCGGGGTATCTAACCACTTAGAACAATTTTAGTTGCCCTTGATGAAGCTGTTTATATTCAGTCTTTTGCCCCTGTTTCCGAACATAGTTTTTGATGACTGTTTCGTTACCCTTTTTGCCGACTGTGCTGATGTAGTATCCATCAGCACAAAATTCCCCGCCCCATAGATCTTTCTTGACGCTGGAAATTCTGCGAAAAATCTCACGAGCGGTTATGCTTTTAATCGGGGTCAACCGGAACTGATGTGGAATAATTTTTGCGGAAATCACAGCAAGTCATTATA
>JAIORF010000041.1 GCA_021108295.1 bacterium
CATGCTGGAACACTCGGGACAGGAGTTCCAGTAAGAACTATTGCAATTGAGTTTCTTCTCATTTTTTGCTTAGCAATAATTGGTATATTTGCATTCAGGTGGGCAACAAGAATTAAAGAAAATTTTGTATAACAATTTCATGGAGATAGACGGGCTGTTACCGCGCCGTTTAAAATTTTTAAGCCGTTACTGTCTATTTGAATTTTTTCAAGTTTATCGCTGTCAACCCGCCCGCCACTCATGAATACGTTATTTTTAGAATTATGACCCATATTCAAGAAAATTACAAAAACTTCAATCCACACCCGAAAACTTTGAAATCTGTTGAACGGATAGTTGCGAGTATCCCTTCTAAAAGGTTAGCAGGTCTTAATACTATTATTTTAACCAATACGAAGGCTCTGAATAATAAAAAAAGGAGACAGAAAACAAAATCCAGAAAAAGAAAAGTGGCATTAAATAATTGTTTAGGTTGGTACATCCAAAAATGGGACAGAAATCCTGCTTACATTGAACTTTTAATCGATAATATCTATCAAGGCTATCCAAAATGGGTTCATTTTTTTAACTTCATTCACGATCTTCCTATTGCTTCTACACTATTTCATGAGGTAGGCCATCATATTCATAAAACACAAGCACCTGAATTTAATGATAAGGAAGATGTCGCAAACAAATGGGGTAGAAAGCTATACCGAAAATATTGTATGAATCGATATTGGTACATAATAATACCACTTTACCCCGTCATTTACATAAGTAATAGGCTTTATAAAAAATAACAAACCGCTCGAGAGGATCGGGGGCTACTGAGCGGCTCTCGAAGGTTTTGGCTTTAACATAAATTTTAATTATGCTGAGCTTGTCGGTATCAAGCCCCCGACCCCTCAGCTTTACGTTATCTTTGAAAGAGTTGCTTTGAGTATAAATTACTATAACAAATTATTACAGGCCGCAATAAGAAACCGAATTACAATTGCTTTCTTTGGCATTTTATTCTTAATGGTGTGTATTGGCCTGTATTTTGGATTAATTATCCCCTATCTATCAATTTACACTACACACCCTGCTATCAAATTAATTGGTCCGACTATTATTTTTATTTTCTCAATTGCTGTAATTTTATGGGTTGTTTTTAGCAGTTACTTGCAAGTAAAAATCCTAAATTTAGGAATCCTAAAAAAAGAAGATATGCCAATGGAATCAGTGGAAGAGATTGCAGAGGCCTCCTTGTTTGGTAACAGAAACTTAAAAATTGCAGTGGCGTGTTTTGGTACCTTTGTCGGTATTACTATACTATTTTCTGTTATAGCCATAATTTTTGGTTTTGAGATGTATTTTGATAAATTGTTTAACCCTATTGTGATATGTGTATGGGTATTAATATGTTTTATTTTTTTTTGGAAATTTTATTCAAAAAGACTAAATTAATTTTAATGAAAAGATAACGAATAAGGATAGATTGTGTGAGGAACGAACCACAATCTTATCCGGTGGTTGGACAAGCCCGATAAAATTTTTGATGTGGTCTATATATAAGAAAATATCTTTTTTTGAATATGGAGAAGATGATGCGCTTCAAAAGGATAGTTAAACTCAAGGCGCAAGGGTGCATTAACCTGAAAAAAGGTTTTTAAAAATAATGATTATTTCATTAAGTCTTGTTCCTCCTGCTTTTAAAATGAAAAGCAGCTTTTGCCATTAAAAATAATTATCCGGACTTTTCTCCTGTGTAACAAAAGCCAATAACAACCATGGGCGACTTGCAGTGGGGACATTTAAAAACAGGCCTTGGACGTTGTTCAAGTTCTTTTATTTTAACGTATAAAATCAACTGAACCAGAAAGAGCAATTTTTTAGCGTTGCTATGAAGAAATCCATAGTCTCTAACTCTTCGGAACCCTTTGGGGAGAACATGCTGCATAAGCAGTTTTAAGAAATCCTCTCCTTTAAGAGTTCGAAATCGTGTTTTACCGGCTTTGCTTTCAGTATATTTAAAGGTTATCATACCATTTTGATTGGAAATAATGTTTTTTTCACTGATAACGCCACGGTATAAATAGCGGGATAAGTATTTGATTGCAGTTATTCCTTTTCCGGCATGGGAACAGTCAACCACCCATTTTTTAGGGACTTGTTTGGGAATGGTAAGTTTAGATTCATTTAATGCTGCTAAAAATCGGGCACG
>JAIORF010000035.1 GCA_021108295.1 bacterium
TGGAGAATGCTAAACGGGCACGTAAAGCGGAAACGCCGAAACAGCCAAGCATTTTTTTAAGTTGCAGTGCGCCGTATTTCTACCCGACATGCGGAGGTACTGAAGGGTGAAAACAAGACCGAGCTTGCCAAGTATAGCGGGTTTATTGACCTTATTGAAAAAGACGAAAAAACGTTGTTTCTTGATAATTTTCAATCCATTACAGGCAATTCCTTCGAGGAATTGCTTAAGTTCACAGAGAAAAGACTGAAGAAGGCGAGAGTTATACTTGTTTCACGGGAGCATCTAAGCTTCAGCGTCAAATTTGTACCGATTGAACTCCACGGTTTGGGTGACGAGGCCCTGTGGTATGCCCAAAGATTCAAGGACGCATATTACAGAACCTTACAGGTGAGTGAAGATGATTTGAAGGATATCTGCTCCACCCTTGCCGGACATCCTCTTGCAATAGAATTGGCGCTGCAGCTTCTCAGCTACGGAGAATCTCCAAAGAATATAATTCAAAGGATAGTCCGAGCAAAGGATAAAAGCAGAGAATTGAGCGACCGGCTTCTCGACGAGGTCTTTAACCACCCGAAAAGCACGGTAGAGGAGAAAGAACTTTTGCTCTGCTTCTCCCTATTCAGGGCTGAGATTGACAGGGAGGGTATTTCTTTTCTGTTTGATGGGGGAGACATAAGTTCCACCCTATACAAACTAATCGACAAGAAGATGGTTTCCGTGGCGAACGCTTTGTACAGGACACACCCGCTGATCCGCGAATTCTGCTATCAGAGACTTTCCGACAAAGAGGCAGCACATGAAAAAGCAGCGTCGTATTTTGAGATGAGAAGGACAAATCAATTTGACCCGTTCCTTGAAGAAGAGATTTTCTATCATATTTTCAGCAGTAAAAATCAGGGCAGGACTGCCGATTTCATATCCGATACCGGGGATAATTTTATCCTTTTAGGGCATACTAATTCCCTCATTGAAATGATTAATAAGGCGCTGGCATGGGGACTGGACAGATCTGAGCATCAGGTATTCCTTGGGGACATTGCCACATTGAGGGGTGAATGGGACGATGCGTCCAGGCATTTCGAGGAAGCATTCTCCTCCAAGGATGCCGACGACAGAATAACTGCAGAGGCGTATATAAAGTTTGGTGAGATACTCTATCGAAAAGGAGAAGTGAGGGAAGCGCTAAAGTATTTTGAAGATGCCCATGCGCGTTGTAAGAGATATGGCTATAAAAAGGAGCATGGGCGAAGCGCAAATGATATAGGATTGGTGTTTCTGGCCTTTGGCGATTTCCAGGAGGCTGAACGGTGGCTGAGTGATGGACAGGATGTTAGAGAGGCTATTGATGACAAGGTAGGTATTGCTAATTCGCTCAGCAACATCGGGTGGGTTCTCCATGCCCAAGGCGACCTGCAAGGCGCGCTCCAGAGATACAAAGAGAGCCTGAAAATTAGCGAGGGAATTGGTGACAAGGCAGGTATCGCCAATTCGCTCAACAACATCGGGTTGGTTCTCTATGCCCAAGGCGACCTGCCGGGCGCGCTCCAGAGATACAAAGAGAGCCTGAAAATTAGCGAGGAAATTGGCGACAAATCGGGTATCGCCACTTCGCTCAGCTATATAGGAGATATCTGGCGCTCGAAAAAAAATTATCCTACGGCCTTAGAATGTTTTCTTAAATCTTTTGCGCTTCAGGACCGGATTGGAGTGGACAAAAACCCGACCGCCGGTTCTATCAGCCAAATACGTAGGAAATTCGGACTGAAGAAGTTCAGGAAAATATTTCAGGTTGCCTACGACTCCCTCGCAAAGGACTTACAGACGCATGTCCATTTGGAGGAGTTCACCGAGGATAAAACGGTCGTACGCGGAAGCGAGAAAGTTGGCAGAAACGACCCTTGCCCGTGCGGGAGTGGAAAATAATCGCATTTTGGCCGGAAGGGGGTAGAATCTCTTAGAGGTCAGTGATGAAAACACTTTAGGTATAATTTCGCTAGATTTGTTTAGCCCAACCAGGCGCTACACCCGACACCAAAAGCCCGCGCGTTTTTAGCCTTTGCTATTTTTAGTATAAAACGTCGCTTTTGCGAAGTCATCATTAGCTTTTGGTGCTGGTGAGCTCTACGTTAGTGCGCCAAGCGAAGCTTGGTGCTTCTTGCAGGGTGAAAGTCCCTGTCGGGTA
>JAIORF010000020.1 GCA_021108295.1 bacterium
CCTTAGGATCAGCGCAGAAATAAAATCACATTTTTCTCACCGGGAAGAGTATGTCAGATTGCTATCGATTTTTCCTGGATGAGCCGAAAAAAACTTCCATATCTGAGATATGAGATAAAGAAAATTCGATGCACGGTGTTTGTTTGAAGAGTGGCGATGTTCTATCGATTCAGGCTCTACTTGTAGACTGGATTGAAGGTCCTCATCTACTTCTGGTTCTCTCGGTTGAATCGTATAGTTCCACTTTCCAAGTTCATTACTTTTAATGAGCGCTATTGTTGCCATTTCTTTGTCCGACACTTTCTTTCCTTTTTCATAAGGCCGCCCATCTCGATATGCTTCGATGCGTAATCCGGTTTTTGTCTTTGTTTTCTTTGCGAAGTTGACCAACGTATCGAAAGTCTCCAATGGTACCCCAGCCCAGTTCTTGCTGATTTCATTGAACATTCTATGTTCGATAGGATTCCATTTGCTGGCGCCGGACGGATAATGAGCTACTGTGACAATGATTCCATACTGGTCAGCCAATCGCTCCTGCAGACATTTTTTCCACATCCGAGGACGAGCACCATTGCTACCTCCACTGTCCGCCAATATGAGCAAGCGTCTCGCTTTTGGATAATCAAATCTACCGTGCTTCTCCCACCACATGAGAATACAGTTGACTGCGAACTCCGGCGTATCAGCGGATTCTCCAACAACCAGCATCCCAAAATTACGTTGGATATCATAAATTCCGTATGGGGAAGCCAATCCCTTGGCTTCTGAACGGAAGTCATGATCCTTGACCTTCTTGTAGGTCCCACGCCATGTTCGTCCAGAGTTTTTGAAGAGGCCGATCATTTCCTTTTTTTTTGTATCAACACTTATAATTGGCTCACCAAGCCTGCTAAACTCATCACGATGCCCCTTTATGATTCCAAACTGTGTATCGCGATCGGGGGAGTTTCCTGATGAGAGGCATTTTTTGTTGCTTTTTAAAGAGTATCTCAGCTTTCGAAGCAATCGCCGCACTACTGTTGCTGACACATTGATTTCGAGCCCCTCTTCGAGACATTGTGAGATTTTTTCAGCGGTTTGATGAGTCCATTTTCTTTCCGACATCGGATCTCCGGCAGTTGCCACATCGGTATCGAGTAGCGTACGGATTTCCTCTATTATTTTGGGTGTTTTTTTTCCACAGACGTTCTTCCTCCACCTTTTTTCCGTGATCCAATGCGAAGAATAGAACCACTGAAGAGCTCACGCCGACCTTTTGAAACCGTATGTGAATCGAGTCCGAGGAGTTCTGCGATCTTTTTATCACCACCATGACCCATTTTGGCTGCCTCAAGACCAGCGAACAATCGCCTTTGTTTCTCGTCGAGTAAACTAAAAAACAGTATAATACCAGCCCTGAGTTCATCTGGAAGCAGCGCCGTCTCGAGTCCGACTGCAACATCGTTTGATGGGATGTTTTCCTCCCGCATTAATTCTTGGCGTCGGCGTTCTCCAGAATCGAAAGATAAATAGACAAAGATGCCACCAAGCTTGACCCGGGAAATTTTTTTCCGACTCCAGAGTTTCCGCAATGCTGGCTGTGTTTCTACCTGGAGAAGACTTTCCAGCTCTGGAGCAGTAAGACCGCCCTCTGAAAATTGTACCAAATTGAGTGCAGTGTTCAAAAGGTTGCCATATTTGCTGAACCTTATTGCTTTAAAAGACCATAGACCGTAATGGTCAAAATCAGGCACGTGCGGTAAGGTGTAGTATTGTCCCCGATGCGAGTAACTTGAGAGATAATTTATCTGACAGAGCAGGCGGTAAACGGTCATTCTTGAGTTTGAGTCTATTTCCTTTTTAATGTCCTCAAGATTAGCTATCTTATTGGAATCGAATAGTATTTCGATTTTCTCAAGTCGATCAGGTTGTTTCTCCATTTGATACAATTACCTCTTTAATGGCTGGCTAAAAGGTAATTGTATCAGAAAAATTCTAAGCGGTAAATAGAATTGTTTATTAAACGCAATATGTTAAGGAATAAACTGATAAGAAGAGCAGCTTAGCGAATGATGCAATTATCAATTAAAATGGAACTTTATTTATGTTTAGATCCTTAGGATCAGCGCAGAAATAAAATCACATTTTTCTCACCGGGAAGAGTATGTC
>JAIORF010000138.1 GCA_021108295.1 bacterium
CGCATGAGTTTATAGAATATCACAGTTTTACTTGTTGAAACTCCTGGGTCAAAAACCAAAACCCCGCCTCCATTTTCAGGAAGCAGGGTTTTGGTTTAAAGTTATTATTTACTTACCTTCAGCTTACCAGCTTACCAGCTTACCAGCTCACCAGCTCACCAGCTCATATCTACTGAAGCAGACTAAGCACTGTCTGAGGCAGTTGGTTGGCCTGGGCCAGCATGGCTACTCCTGCCTGCTGCAGAATCTGGGCCTTGGTGAGAGCTGCAGTTTCTGCTGCAAAGTCCGCATCCAGGATACGGGAACGAGCCGCGGAAAGATTTTCGGAAATGTTTTGAAGGTTTGCGATGGTGGATTCAAAGCGGTTCTGGGCCGCACCGAGAGAAGCCCGAGACGAGTCAACACTAGACAAGGCCGCGTCAATAGTTTCAATGGCGCTATTCGCAGCAGAGACAGTAGAAACATCTATAGTAGAAATATTGTCGCTGAGATTAATGGATATACCTCCAGAACGGCCAAGCAGACTTGCACCTACCCCACCGCCAAAGGAAATATCACTGTTTGAAGAAAGGGTTACTGAACCACCCCAAGCCTGTTGTGATGAATTCACGCCCGTTTCATCCGTGCCGTTTACAGTTGTAAAGGTAGAAAATACACTTCCTATAACATCAACGGTATCATTAGTTCCTTGCGTATAGTTGTAGGAGTCTTTGATGATGATATCCCGGCCATCCGCTGCCGTGAGTACCAAATCATTCGACCCATCTTTGCTGGCTACCACACCGGTATCACCCGTGTTGTTATTAATGCTGCTTACGATGTCATCAATGGTGATATCTGCCGTTCCATTAGTAAATGATTGGGTAAAGACATCGTCGCCGTTGATGGTCAGGGTGTAAACTGCTAAATTATCACCTGCAGCGTCAACGGCAATATTGTTGTCGAGAAACAATCCGGTGCCCAGATGGGTGAAGGTCTTCGTGGTGGAAGCCGTAGCAGTAACACCATCGACACTGCTCGAATTGATCGCCACAACCTTGGCATAGGCACTGCCGGTCGTCTTGCCGGCAGCAGCATCCTCAGCCGTGGTCGCATCAATATCTGTACCGTTGATGCTAAGATCGTCCGCTGTAATAGCAGTGGCAGACACGCCCGTATAGTTGGTGGTGGTCTGTGTTATTGGAGTACCAGCCTGTTCCACCTCAGTAACTGTGGCAGTCTGAGAAACATCAGATGACCCTGTTGCCCGCGCACCAAGTTCTGCGGCCCGCGCACTAGAGATCGTCATTGAAATAGTCTGGTTCGCGTTGGCGCCTATATGGAACGAAGCGATACCCATGGTCCCATCCAACAGGTTCTTGCCGTTGAACTGGGTGCCGGTGGCAATACGGTCAAGTTCCGAGATGAGCTGAGTTACCTCCGCCTGGATGGAAGCGCGGTCGTCGCTACTGTTGGTATCGTTCGCCGACTGGATGGCCAGCTCACGCATTCGCTGTAGAAGGTTGGTAGTCTCCTGCAATGCCCCTTCAGCCGTCTGTCCCAAAGAAATACCGTCATTGGCATTCCTGGCAGCCTGATTCAAACCGCGAATCTGAGCATTCATTCTGTTTGAGATGGCAAGTCCCGCCGCGTCATCCTTGGCGCTGTTGATACGAAGGCCGGATGAAAGCCTTTCCAGAGATTTGTTTAACGTTCCCTGTGTTTTTCCCAAGTTTCTCTGGGCGTTCAAAGACGCGATATTAGTGTTAATTGTAAGTGACATGATTTATTCCTCCTTGAAATGTTAGTTTATCTCGGGCATCAATGCCCTTTTTTATTTTTGTTTTTACTAAAATTCCCGTTTCGATTATTCCTGTTTTTTTACAATTTCATTTTTTTAACCCTGAACCCTGAACCTTAAACCCTGATCTCATCCATCCCCCCTTTCCGGTCCCGAAATTAAATAAATTAAATTTCCTGCTGCTTTAAAAATCTTATCGGCATCAGGGATTAAAAACTTTAATAAAAGATAAAAAACATTAATTTGTCCACTTATCAGCTCGCCCAAAGTGTGCTAATTTAATTGCAATCATAAAATGATTATGATATAAGGTATCCTTCATAACAGCCTAAAAGTAGTTTACACTTTTAAGGGTAAGATACCTCAA
>JAIORF010000065.1 GCA_021108295.1 bacterium
GTGTCTTTGTGGGTGGCTGACATCTTGGAGAATGTCATTACCAGGTTGGTAATTACGATGCCATGATAATGGAAGAATTTGCCAGGAAGATATTGGCAAAGATCGGTATTGATAAAGGCCGTTTTGTATTAAAATGGGCTTCAGCAGCCGAGGGCCCGCGATTTGTAAAATTGATTACTGATTTTACAGATAGAATCAAGTCCATTGGTCCTTTGGGGGAATCCGAGGGCATTGGAAAGGATGAGTTGCAGATCAAACTTTTGGCTGCGAGAAGTGCACTTGAGAAAACAAAATTGCGGACAGGGCTTGGCAACCTCACAAAAGGATTCCGTAAACAAGGCGATTATTCTGATCAGATCATAAAGGATAAGGTCAATGAGAAGCTGACAAAATCAATAGGTACCGAGATAGATAAAAATGAGACTTTGCTTCGCATACAAAATGAGGGGCCGATTTCTTTTGACGAGTTGACCAAAAAGACAGGGGTATCCGGAACAGATATTGAAAAATATGTAGCTGCATTCAGTAAAAAGGGATTAGTGGTTGAAACTGATGGCAAGTTGTCAGGGATCGGGGATTAGTTTGTAGGGTGGATTAAGCGAAGCTAATCCGCCGAAAGCCAATATGTTTGGTTAGTGACAGAGTGTTTTGATAGTAGAGCTTTAACAATTAAAGCGTGAAGTATTTCGTTAGCATATTAGCCTAATCAGGTAAAAAATAATTCACTTTTTCGTAAAGGAATGGGTTTATAATGATTGCAAGAGAGCAAGTAAAAGCTGAAATTGATCGCTTAGATGATCGTTATATAGAATTGGCATTCAAAATTATTTGCCAATTCCCTCATGTTTCTGATAAACAAAAAGCAATAGGGCAGCAACTATCTGATATTTTACAAGAAATTGCTGATAGTGGAGGACTTGGAATCAGTGACCCCGTAACATGGCAGCGTGAAATTCGTCAGGATCGCGCTTTACCCTTCAGGAGCAACTAATGTTGCTTGATAGCAATATTGTGATTTACGCTGCGGAACCGAACTATGAGCATGTTCGGCGTTTTATTGCACACAAGAAACCCGTGGTCTCTGTCATCAACAAAGTTGAGGTTTTGGGGTATTATAAACTAACACCTGAAAATCAGCAAAAACTGGAAAAATTATTCCAAATTTTGCCGATATTATCTGTATCCAATGCCATTATTGAGCAAGCTATTAGCTTACGCCAACAGCGTAAAATGTCTTTGGGTGATGCGCTGATTGCCGCTACTGCATTAATACATAACCTGAAATTGGCAACAGCCAACGTTAAAGATTTTGATTGGATTGAAAAATTAGAAGTTGTCAATCCTGTTGAAAAATAAAACTTTATGCTAACAAGCCCACGCACCAGGCAGCTTTTTGTTCTGCTCCAAAGCAGCGGGTGATGGGTGTCTTTAGGCACTTAACGACCAGGAAATTATGACAATATATAAAGAAGATTTAGATCCTCAATTTAAATTTGAAGTAGCAGAACTTCCGGATGGTGAGAATGTCAAAGAATGTTTTGCATGCGGCAGTTGTACCGGTGTCTGCCCTGTCAGTCAGATAATACCTGAATTTGATCCCAGAAAAATTCTTCATATGATATCTCTCGGCCTGAAAAAAAAGCTGCTTTCATCTGATTTGCTCTGGTATTGCACTGGTTGTAGTACTTGTGAATTTGTGTGTCCACAGAATGTTCGATTTAATGATGTTGTTAAAGCCTTGAAGATATTGGCATTGCAGGATGGATATGTAAATGAAAATACTTTAAGTGAAATGGGCAAGCTTGCCGTTGTGGATGAAAAGCGTTGCGTGGGCTGTCTGACCTGTGTGCGTTTGTGTCCATTTTTTGCTCCAAGCATTGAGACCGGAAAGGGAGTTGTCCATATTGAACCGCTTAAATGTGTGGCATGCGGAATCTGTGTTGCCGGGTGCCCTGTTAAAGCTATTGAGTTGAAAATATCGGAAGATGTCAAACGGTTTAGTTTGTTTGACTTATTACATCAGGCAGAGCAGCCGGACAATTCAAGAGAACCCGATATCGTGGCATTTTGTTGTCACTACACAGCTTATGCATGTTCACAGGATCTGGAGAATCTATCTAAGTTGGGATTCCCTGAAAATGTTCGCG
>JAIORF010000140.1 GCA_021108295.1 bacterium
TCATAAACCAGACCGGGGTCTGCTGCGCTATTGGAAGCAACGTGCCCTGCGCCTTGCGCAAAGGGATCAGCGCCTGAGAGCAGGTCAAAGCCCGTGGTCATCAAAGCCGATTTGACCATCATTGGTGACCAATCAGGATGCATATCCATCAGCAAAGCAGCCAAGCCGGCAACATGCGGGCTGGACATGGATGTGCCGCTATACAAATCAAAGTCTTTGCCGCCATTTCCCGGAGGAGCAACTGCGGCCAGGATGTCTACGCCCGGGGCGGAAACGTCTGGTTTGAGAATATCGCCGCTACCCGCCAGCAAGGGGCCACGCGATGAGAACAAAGCAATCACCGGCGCGGGAACGGAGGCGTTGTGGGATGGGAAGATTTTCGCTGTTGGAACGGCGTCGGTGGTGACATAGTCACGAATGACTGCACCATCTACGTCATCCACATGCACGGTTGAGACGCTATGTAAGTCAGCGTTGAGGGAACCGGGGCTTACATTGGCAAGGATTGTACCAATACCGCCAGCCATGTAAACAGCGTAGCTTTTAGCAACACGCGCAATCGCACCACGATCACAGAGAACGATCTTATCTTTGACAAGAGCTGGATCAAGTGTGTCGGGGTAGCACAGTCGCGCTTCTTCGGGGTCGACATCTGCTAAACCAACATCAGCCGAGTAAACCAGATCGGCAGGACCTGCGCCGGTGGAGTTGACTGACGCGCCATAATAGGTATCTCCATTGCCGAGAGTGACATAAGCCTCGTAGTAGCGATCATGTGTGCCGGCTGCGACGGTGGTAATCCACGGGCTTGGGTGTGCGACGGTGAATGCGTCGGGGCCGCTGTTGCCAGCCGAAGCGGCGACAAACACTCCGGCGTCCGCAGCGAAAAGAAAGGCTATTTCAGCTGGGTCCATGAATACAGTGCTCGTACCGCTGATCGAGTAGTTGATCACGTCCACGCCGTCAGCAACTGCTTGGTCAATGGCGGCGACAAGGTCGCCGGTGAAGCCGCTGGCCGTTGAGCCATCTTCCGTTGACCATAAGGCTTTATAGGATGCGATCCGAGCGCGAGGGGCAATACCGCTGATCGTACCAAAGACTGCGGCGGGACCGGTCACTTCGACGCCATAGTTGCCGCCAGCGGTGGAGGCAGTGTGCGTGCCATGACCGTTGTAATCGCGTGGAGAGGTAAATTCCCACGGGCGTTGGGCTTCGATACCAGCATCGCCGCCCCAAGAGGCATTGAAGTACTGCGCGCCGATCAATTTTTTGTTGCAGTCAGAAGCTGGGAAATCCTCGCCCGGGGTGCATTTGCCATGCCAGCCGGGGATTTGATGGTAGCTGAGCTTGCCATCGTTTTTTCCGTTCCCATTCACGCCGGTGCGGTCAGAGAAACTGAGACTCTCAGGCCAAATGCCCGAATCGACAATACCAATAATGATGTCTTCGCCAGCACTGTCTACACCGCCAAGCTGATCCCACAGCCCGCCTTCGGCGTCCAAGCCGAGGAAAGTGGGAGTGGATGATGTATCCATCCTGTAGAGCGTATCTGCGCTTACAGCGACCACGCCATCAAAGGAGGTCATCTTGTTGGCTTGAGCAACGGTTAGTTCTGCAGCAAAACCATTAAACGCATAGTGGTAGTCATAGACCTTTTTCCCACCTACTTTTGCCAGAACGGTATTATGCGTCCCATCGAGATAGGCGGCATAATTGACAACAGCCGGGCTGTTTGGATTAATTTTCTTCCTGCTGGGTGGCTTTGTTGCTTTATAACCTTGAATGTCGCCTTCATAGGCAACAACAGGTTTGTCGAGCATCTGTACAATGTAAATTCCGTTAGCGCTTTTGCTGATCTCGTGATCTACATTGCCGACTTTTTTTATCTGAATTTGTGCATTTGTGGGTATGACCATTGAAAAAGCCATTGCCAGCACAGCAACCATAGTGAAAAGACGTAATAGCTTGTGATTCATTTGTTCCTCCTAAAAAATTAGCACATCCTGTGGACGAAATAACCTCCCCAACTATGCATCACAGCTTCAGGCCGCCTTTGCCCAGTCTTAAATCCAGTC
>JAIORF010000095.1 GCA_021108295.1 bacterium
AAGGAAGCCGCACTGCTCAAATCTCAAAATAAGGAGGTTTCCGTTCAGACACTAAATAGTTCTTTTTTTGTCATTAGATAACCCCTATTGTTTAGCTCAGTTGCTTTTCAATAAACCTGTTCCGTTTTTCATAATACTCATTTATTTCAGCCGGAATCTCATGTGACAATCTATTTTTTCTTTTTAATATTGCATTAACATATTTCTTAACATCTTCATAGTCTTTTGCATAACAGCATCCCGGAAATCTCACAGAGCATATTACGTATCTTCTTCTTGCTAATGCATCAAAAATCATTCCTGATAATCCGTCATGTTCAGGCATTCGCAACAATATACTTGTTTGATCATAAATTTTGTCCATATTTGTAACCCAACCCAAGTATTCAATGTTTTTCAACTCAGGAAGATTTTCGCCGTCATTTGCAATGATAATGAATTTTATTTCAGGAAATTCTCTCGCAAGCTTTATTACTATCTTGGAACCATAAAATTCTTGCCGTGCAGTCGGCAAATATGACAAAATTGTACATCTTTCTGGTAACGATTCAATATGATTTTGCTCAATTTTGGGCATAATTAAGGGAACGAATGCGCTCTTGATCTTGACACGTTTCAGCTCTTCAACAAACCAAGGAGCTTCCGCGATATTTAAATCCGCCATCTTGTCAAATATCTTAAACATAAATCGCATCTTTTTATTTTCCGAAGCATGCAAAACATCAGTTCCTACCCAAAATCTTATGGTCTTTTTCTTGCACAATCTCCACAGCAATGTCTGAAGCAAAATGATGATCAAACGGGATTTTTTGCCGTATAATATTGTTAGAATAACTTTGTCATATTTTATATTAGAAAACAGTTTTTTTATTGAAAATTCAACTGGTTCTGCATCAATGCCTTCAGCTTTGAGAATTTTTACTAAAATCTGAGTACGGCCAGGGAACATATAATATACGCCAATCTTTTTCATGATCTACTCAACCTCTTATTTGCTATCATTAGCGATATTCACTTTATATTCTTGTACGTTATTGTTTAAATTCCAAATTTCCAAACCGTGAAAAATAAATCTGCGCAGATGACTGACTATTCACATTCTTTCAAACGATTTGATATTGTAACTCATTCAGAATTTGCAGTACGAAATCCCAAAATCGTAAAAATGCGCCCACGATCATCTTTCGGCACAAGTATCAATACAGCTATTGGTACATATAACACCAGAGCAACAACAACCTGAAACCAGAAAAAAAGCCAGGAATCACCAGGAATTGCTTGACGAATCAGCAAACAGCAACATGCAAAACTAAATATGGACAACATGCCTATAGAACCTACCTTAAAGACAAAATTTTGCCAGCTCAAACCAGCTTTTCGGCATGCATGCCAAGGAAGAAAAAAAGTTCTAACCAGAATTCGAGCAACCAGGGTTCCTGCAGCAATTCCCCAAATACCCCAATGAAAAAAACTCACAAACAACAACGAAAGTCCGAGGTTAAGGATTGCTTCGCTCATCGCTATTGTCGCATTAAATCGAACGTATCCCATAGCGTCAAGTAGTTCACGTGAACCCAAAGTAAAAAGGTAGAAAAGATTAGCGGTGGCCAGTATTGACATTACAAGAGATGCTTTTTTAACGGATGCCTCAGGAAACCCCGGGCCCAACATCCACAATCGTATGAAAGGCTCAGCAAAGACTGCGAACCCTACGTACATTGGCACACCAAAAATAAGGGCGAGCCTGACTTGACGAAAAAAAAGCCATTTTACAGTGCCTATCTCACCACGGGCCGCAGCACGCTGAACAGACGGGAAAAAGGTTCCTCCGATGTGACCTATGAAAACCGAAGAATAGTAGATCAGCATCGCTCCAACGGAGTATATTGTCACTTCCCCGATACCGATAAACGCTCCAACAATGATCAGATCTGTCTGGCCAATGATTTTGATGGCGATAGCAGAGATAAAAGCAGCAACGCCATAGCCGAGAATTTCCCGCATTCTCGGCTTCGAAAACACAAAGGGCCAGACCTTCAAGCGCCGGTATACCC
>JAIORF010000033.1 GCA_021108295.1 bacterium
AATAGGATAAGATTGTGGTTCGCTACGCTCACACAATCTATCCTTATTCGTTATGTTTCCTGTGCTTTGTCGTAACTTGTAAAGTCATGTTAATAGGATTAACAAACGAGATTTAGAAATTGCAAATGTCACTGCTTCCATCATCCCAGTATTCTTGTCCTCTGGTTATTAAAAGGAGCCGTTGACTTCTTTCTTCTATTTTTTGAGCCTTTTCTATTTGACCGATGTGTCGATATATTTTTCCTAAGCTGCTCAGAGAACATGATTTGCGAAACCAAAATTCAGGGAATACTTTATCCATTATTTGGATACTTTTTTCAAAATACTTTATTGCTTTATCATATTCTTCAACTTCACAATAAGTTCGGCCAAGAAATTCAGTAAGTTTAAAAAAGTAAGGATGTAATGGTGCATAAAAACCTTCAGAATGTTTGAGCCACTCGTTCGCCATATTTATCGATCTGGTATGTTTTTTATCACCAGATATAAATTCTGTGTAATATTGTTGCTCAGTTTCATGATATAACTGCTCTAGAAAATCTGATTTATCATCCTTCTGTGTGTCAGTTAAATTAGTTTGAATGATTGGTGGCATTAAATCAAGTTCAGATGGACACGATAAATCTTTTTGACAACGAGGGCAATCACAATGAAATCCGTAATTGTACATTAGTTCATCTCTTCTTTCATTTGTGTACTGATACAGTGCAATATAGGTGAAAAAAATTTCTTCACCTTTTTTTATATTCCTGTTTGCTATTATTTCATATTCGTTTAAACGATGATGAAATAATATAGAACTATTTGGAAAACACGAATGATTAAAAAATGAAGTGATAACAGCTAAAGCTTCCCCCTCTCTTTCTCTTTCTTGCTTATCAAATATTCCGGTCATTGTTAACCTTAATATCACCAATATGAGCAAAATATTAGATGAATTATTTGGCAAGCCTACCATTGTTCGAATATCCAGCATTTTGTTTGATGGAATTATGTTGTCGGTCATTATTTTTTCAACTATGAGATATAGCTTATCTGCTTCAAATTCATTCACATATTTGGTTGGGTTTTGTTTGGCATTTGTTTGATTGGTCGGATACAAACAACATAATTTTTTTAGTACTGAGTAAAATTTTTCTTGTGGTAACTCAATTAACTGCAAAAATGTAGATTCAACTACTGAGATTATATCTATATCTCCTTCTACTCTTACTACAATTTCAGGCTTTTCTTTCAAAAGGATTGTTCCCGCAGCAATGTTTTTTTTTGCGATTACTCCTCGTCCTTTTTTAGGAATATCTGTGATCATGACAGGGAAATCTTCTAATTCAGTATTAAAGTCATCTATAGCTGCTGTTGACAATGCCTGCTGAGCTTGCCCATTTGTTTTGATTTCATTGAGATCATCTTTTCCTTTAAGGCTACGTTTTGCAATATCCTTGATGATAGAATTACGTTTTTTAAATTCATCAATTATGTTTGGATACAAAGTATACCATTTGGATAAAATTGCTTTCGCATCACTGTTTTGCGCACCAAGTAATTCTTTTATTTTCAACTCTTCTTGAAAAGAAAATGAAGCAGTAAAATAATCAGAAACCAAGGCATCTTCTCCATCCTCAATTATAATAAGCTTTAAAAAAGCTAAATTGACTTCGTTACATAGGCAAGCAGGATTTGGACAATATCGATCTTCAACAAAATAAGTTTGCCCGTTATATTCAAATTCAAAAGAGCATTTATCTCCTCCATTTAGGATGCTATCACTACCAATAACCTCAGAATATGGTATTAATCTACCATTAATAATGTCATCAATATCAAGTGTACATTCATTGATTTGACGAGAAATATCTTTCATGTGTACATTTAGCCTGTTTGTTATCAAGTTTGAATCGTCAATATTTAACCAGACAACCAATTATTAATCATATGATTTGATGAACATAACAAAGAGTTGAGCGGCGGGGCTTTTTCCGTCCGCTCAAACGACTGGTTGTGTGCCGGGCAAGGCCCGGCTGCTAAATGGTGATATCTGAGACTATGA
>JAIORF010000133.1 GCA_021108295.1 bacterium
AGTATTTTTCTCCTTTAATTCTAAATAGTTAGAGGGATGAACGGGAGCTAAAGGCATAATCACAGGGTAAGTTATTTATATTTCAGGAAATAGGTTCTAAAAAAGTCTGTTTTTATGGCTTAAAGCGTCCATTTCGGTCCCCAAATGGGCATTGTAAGGCACAGTTTCCTCCATCAACGCACATGTGTTGCCTGGCATATCGCTCGGAAGGTGTGAGGATCTGGTTTTAGCCATTTTATAAGGTCATCCCAGAGTGGGGTCGGGGTCGATAATGCCCATAAGCCAAGCCTGACCCCTTTGGCCTCGAGCTGGGTTTGCAGTATTGGTGTTGGTGGCGAATAAAGTATTTGGGAGATCAGTGGTTATTCTCCAAATACAACAGATGCAATGGAACTTCAACCTTTTCATGATTCAGTATTTTATTAATCAAGGTTATATCCAGGTCAACAATCCTGGCAATCGTTGCAGCAGAAACGCCCTGCTGCTTTGCCTTCTGAACGAAGGAAAGTATTCCTTCCTCCCTACCTTCCTACCTATTCTTTCAGCACTTGTAATATAAGGCATTTTTTTCTCCTTTTCATATTGTCTCAGATTAATAAGATGCAAATAGTGTAACGCTTTTCAGCCATTTTTTGACGAAATAGTGTAACGCATAAAAATACTATAAATTCAGCGGGATAGGCGGGGTATTGTTTTATTTTTAAATTTTCAATGAATTTATTATTTTTCCATTTTTTCACATTCATCTGTTATATTTATTATTAATTCAAGAAGTTATGAGGCGTTACACTATTTCGTCACTAAATCCAAAAAAAGCGTTACACTATTTGCAACTTAACACTCAGATCTTCAAGGAAGATTTTCTCAAGCGCTTCGGGTAAAGTTAATGCCCAGTCGATAAAACGGTACAGATTTAAAACCCCTGTTTCTGAATAGCCTTTTTCGTATAAAAGCTTTGTCAGTTCTGTTTTCCACTGCTTTCTTAACGAATGGTCTTTTCTTGTTTCAAGCGCTTTTAAATGTGCCATCACTACTATGGCAAACGGATTTTCTTCTTTCTCAAGATAAGACCATTGGACTTTATAATCAAGAAGTTTTGTTTTTATGTAATCAAGACCCATGCTTGAACCCCACATTCCGTATTTAAATGGCTCAGGGTTCCATGAAGCTGTATTATCTGCAAGAATAGCTATGCTTGTTACGGGAATTCTGTATCTATCAAATATTCTGTAATTGGGGGCGTGAAAGGGAAAAGGGAGCTTAAGGTGAAAGCTTTTATGCTAATTTCTGATTTAGGTGTTTTGGGCAGTGGATAAGTCTGATTTCTATTGCTTCATGTGAAACATGATGTCGGATTCGATCCGATAGATACTATTTGACTTGATTCACCCTAAGCCCCCTTTTCCCTTTCACGCCCCCAATTGTAAACAAACATACGTTCGGAAAATTCCATCTCTTTTTGTGCCTGAACTTCTACATGGATTAATACCCATTTTTTCTCATTGTTTTTTAAAACCACTTCTACAAGCTTATCTGCATACCTTCTTTTATCTGCAGACTCTTTTGTTATCTTCTGAAATTCTTTATCAAGAAATTTTATCTTCTTATTCCAATTTATAACTTTCTCTGATCCAGGAACAAAAAATTCCATAAACTTAGGAAAAAAGAACTCAATTATCTCTTTCCAGGGGGAATCAAATTCGGTTTTATTTGAATCTGTCATATTTGTTCTCTATTATTTTTGGCGGCTACCGCCATAAGGCGGGACATGAATAGGCGCTAAGAGCCTATTTCAGTAGGCCATGCACACATGGTTCGTGCCCTTCCAACTGGCCTTTTGGGTTGCGCTTAGTCGCCTACTGAAATAGGTTCTAAGTTGTAGGGGACGTTATGTTGCGAGTCTTATTATGTTGTGTGTTTTGTAATAAGTGATGAGGACATAGTACCCCGCTTACCAATGGCATTCAGTTAAGAAACACATCCATTCAGTTAAGGATTTACTATATTTTT
>JAIORF010000053.1 GCA_021108295.1 bacterium
CGCGTTGCTCAACCCAACCTACGCTGTGATCAATTTCCAAAATTAGAATTGCTGTACGGGTGTTGACTTTTCAACTATAAATTGACAAATATTATTTTTGTGATAATATATTCTCAAAATAAACACAGGAGGAGGCCATGCCTTTAATCAGACCAATATCTCATTTAAGAAATCAAGCCAACGAGATATCAGAACTTTGCCATAGCGAGGACAAACCTGTATTTGTAACCAAAAACGGACAGGGCGATTTAGTTGTTATGAGCCAGGCCCATTATGAACGTCTCCATGGGTTGCTTGAGCTATATCAAAAACTTGGGGAAGCTGAGGCATTGGATGCAGCGGGCGAAAAGGGGATAACTCACCGTGATATGATGAGACGTCTAAGCGAAGAAATTAGATGAACAAACCCTACACGATTCGTTACTTAAGTTCAGCTCAAAAGGACCTGATTGCTATTTTTGAATACATCAGCAAGGACAACCCCACTGCCGCTATATCCCACCTTGAAAGATTTGATAAGGCGATTTCTCAGTTACCATTAAATCCGTTGCTTGGTGTAATTCCCAATGATAAACGGCTCAAGAAACTTGGCTATCGAATGTTGAATCTATCCGAAAAATAATAATTTATAATTTCAATATGTTATATAAAAAGCACAACCTGTCCATTCAAGCCAATTTGGCGAGTGTCATATTTCAATGTTCAGGTTTTTCTAAGAGAAGCATAAACTTGTTAAAAATTATGCACATATTTATACAGCTAAAAGGAATTGGCAGAATTCATATAACTATTTGTTAATATAACAAATGATTTTTCGGATAGATTCTTGATTGTTGGCAAGTATCTCGTATTTTATGTTGTTAAAGGCCAAACTGTTCAAATACGCCGTATTATCCATGGAGCCCGCCGGTACAACTTCCTCCTCTAAAATATATATTTCAGTTAACGCTCTTTTGGACTTATAGGCTTTTTTCGCCCCTATCCAATCCGCCATCCATATTTCGGAATGCTCCCCACTAAGAGCCTATTTCAGTAGGCCATGTATACATGGTTCGTGCCCTTCCAACTGGCCTTTTGGGTTGCGCTTAGTCGCCTACTGAAATAGGCTCTAACTACCGCAGGAATAATTTTTTCCCTTCAGACCAGCCACACGTACTCTCAGGCAAAAAAACTCAAAAATAAAGGATACCGTTAATAAAATAAACTTTTCCGTTAGCAGGATTTTATTCAGTGTGATTAAATTTCTAGTCTTGAAGTGTCTGTCTGTGGAATCTTCAAACCAACATTTAAGAGGAGGAAAAAATGAAAAGCTTGATAAAGTTATTTACAATAGGGGGTGCGGCTTTTTTAGTATCTGTTGCCTTATGTTCATTTCCCGTAATTACCGCCGTGGCCCAGGAGAAGGCGGAGAGTCCCGCCCGGGAAAAAGAAATATCACAAGAGGAAAAACTGCGGAAGCCATATGAACTGGGAACAATGACCGTCACGGCAGAAAAGCGTAAAGAGAATGTTCAGGAAGTGCCTGCAGCTATCTCGGCCTTTACGGAAATAACCCTGGAGGATGCTGATATTGAGGATGTGGATGATATTGTCGAATTTATTCCCAATATGTTTTTCAATCAATCCTTCTCGGGATACTTTGAAACCAGCTTCAGGGGGATAAGACTTAGCCAGTTTACCGCGAAAAATCCAGTGGTGATTTTCATCGACGGTATTGCTCAGGATGACTTCTCAAATTATGGTACGGACATTACCAATATTGAGAGGGTTGAGGTGCTTCGCGGTTCCCAGGGTACTTTGTACGGCAAGAATGCCATAGGTGGTGTTATAAATATTATTTCAAAAAAACCGGGTAACGATTTGAGTGTAACCAAAATAGAACATTGATAATTGAAAAAAATAAAACATAACTATTTGGCGCTATCGTCATTCCGGCTTTAAGGTGATAAAATTTGAAAATAGCTGAAACTCACGCCAAAGCGACTCTAAAGAAAAAACAGATC
>JAIORF010000088.1 GCA_021108295.1 bacterium
CTGCTCTTTTGCCCAGTTCTCATTGGCTTCTGGTACCGATGAGCTTGACTGTTATGTCATGTCAGTTTCAATTCTTATAAGGGAGATGGAAGATGAAGAATAAATTTTTTATTGCGCTTTTCTTATTCATCCTTGCTTTTACCAACTCTTTACCTGTTTTTGCTGAGAGTGAAAACGAGAGGCTGAAAAGGGTATGTTCTAAAGCAAAAATTAAGATAGCTAATTTGATAGAAAAGGCATACGTGGCTGAAAAAGATGCAAGGTTTTGTCATGCGGCTGAATACTTATCGAATGCCTTATCGTTATGGCATGCTATGCATGATTGTCCCAACATACCTAATGATAGCAGGTACTATGAACGGAAGCGAGAATTAGAAAAAAAATGGCAGGACGTACAAATACCATGCTTAGCATCAAGAGGCGAGCTCCCAGATCTCACAAAGCTAACCAATTCCCTTAAATGCATATCAAAATGTAACGAAGAATATAGGAGATGCAAATCTAAATGTTTGGGGAGCTATGCTTGTGAAAAAGATTGCAAAAAAAACTGGGATTCGTGTCTCAAACGATGCGAACAGTAAAGGAAAAGTAAAAATTCATAGGACAATACATTGAAAATGGATATTAAATACCCATAGGATGCTCTTTTTTTCAAAAACTATTAAGGAGGATAAATATGAAGGATATTCAATTTTCCGATGAAATTAAAAAATACCCTATCCTTATCGTAACCGCGGATGTATCCCCTTCTGTCCAAGAGAAATTGAAAGAAAATAGCATATTCTTTCTGGTCGACGAAGAACCTCTGAGAGTGAACGGAAAAACTACAGATCATGTCATCTGTTTTAAGGATAAAGACAGGGATAAAGTTAAATCAATTTTCCGAATCAAGTAAAATATGTTTTTCCTGTATTCTGTCATACATGTATGAATAACGCGTTTAGGTCTTATTTTAGGGTCAATCCGAATTTGTGAACAACTAATTGGGTATTTTCACTGGAAAATTGCAAAGAGGAGTTATCCATTAGTAGCGGGCGGGTGCGGCTGTGGGTAACTCAGTCCTCACCTATGAACAGAGACTATTGAAAGCGAGAAACATGACAGCATTGCGTGTCCAAAGTGTGGCAACTCTATGGTAATGCGTGAAACAAAGAAATGGCCAAATAAAGGCAATAAATTTTGGGGCTCTTCAAGGTTTCCGCAGTGTAGAGGCATGGCAACTATCACATAACAATGCGCTCCACCGGACACCAAAAGCCCGCGCGTTTTTAGCATCTGCCATTTCAGAGAAAAACTTCGCTTTTGCGAAGTCATCATTAGCTTTTGGTGCCGGTGAGTTTGGTCGTTATGTCAGTAAATAGGGGGGAGAGGTGCTAGTTAATAGTGAGAATCATGCCTGAGAAAGATCGTAAATGAAAAGATTAAGTTCGTTGGGCTATATTCTTGTACTCTTAGGCTTAGCGGTGTTTATGTTCCGATATAGCGCCCTGCCAGTTTGGGCACGCTGGTTTGCTGGGGATGTCAATCAGACGTCGGCAAAAGTAAATAGATCATTAATGGCAACTCACGAAAGTAACTGCACAGTTTATTATTCCTTCTCAGTTGGAGAGGTAAAGTATGAAGGATCAGGCGAGATTAAGCCGGATTTTGAGTCCGGTTGGAGCTACACCCCTCCCTCTTACGTTGGTATTTCTTATTCTACAGAGAATCCAGGTCTCAATTACTTGACAAAGGAATCGGGCTGGCATGTCTTTTTAAACGCGTTTTGTGGCTTCGTGTTAGCACCAATCCTTTTCCTTATTTCGGTTTTGTTTTTTGTAGAAGGTGTAATCAAGGGAAAGTGACATAACGAATAAGGATAGATTGTGTGAGCACAGCGAACCACGATCTTATCTGGAACGAATAAGGATAGATTGTGTAAGCGTAGCGAACCACGATCTTATCTGGTTGTTGGACAAGCCCGGTGTATCTCTATAAGA
>JAIORF010000134.1 GCA_021108295.1 bacterium
TTAGCACAACCCAACAATAAAATCTGCCCGCTCTGTTGGGTTTCGTTCCTCAACCCAAACTTCGAACTTACGTCGGAAAATATGCCCCTTTGTGCGCGCTCTTCTTTTCGGACATTGTCAACTTCGTCAATTTAATTACCAACCGAAGTGACCGGTTTACAGCCTCATCATTTGGAAAAGTCTTCATTACATCACTGTCCAATAGAACCAAATTGGTGCCTTCATGGAAACGGTCAGCGTATTTGCCCTGGACACCGTTCTTGAGCAGTTCACGGAGATCGTATTCAGAACGAAGATCGTCACTTTTATCGTCTTTGGATTTCTTGTTCATATGCCTCTCGCTCTGCACGGGTAAGCCGTCGTTCACTTATAATGCGGATTCTCTCGCCACGTTCGGTATGAGCAACCATCAGGAGTTTACCGACAGCCGAAAATCCGAAGGTGATAAACCGATCTTCCATATCGGAATGATCCGAATCAAAGATAGTAATACCCAACAGGTCGCGCAAAACAGTAACAGCTTCTCGGAAAGTAATGCCGTGCTTTCTCAACTTCATCTTTGCTTTGGCAGGGTCCCATTCGTATTGTATCATGCCTTTAACCTTTTTATGTTGGTGATCTTTTAAGTATTTGGCATTTGGGCTTTGACATTTACTCCATTACCCCACTTTCTGACGTAGATAAGAAACTTTGTAGCAGTATGTAAGAACATAGTGAACGGTTACGAAAAACATTATGTTTTTACGTAAGATTTTGATAAGATTTGAAACAATCGAAAGAAACGGCTTCGCAGGTTTTAGTCAATCTGAAGGATGAAAGGGGAATGTTTTTGTTACGATACCGGTAAACCCATTAAACCAGGATGGGCCATCGACTGTAATTCCTGTAACCGTGATCGTAACAATACCGCCAGCAGAAGTCCCACTCCATATAACTTTAAAATCTCCCACATCTCCTTCACCTTCAATAGTGACGGAAGTAGTTCCTTCTTCTCCTGATAACACACCCACATTACTTAACTCTGTTGGCTTGTCCGGATTCAGCAACATATATTTTGCATAGGCCATATTGTACCTGGCGGCGGCATCGAATAAAACCGTATCAACCGCTGTTTGCTGCGAATCCGATGTTATATCAACATATTTAACCGCAACGACCACGGATATAATACTGAGGATGACCAGAACAACGATGATTTCTATAAGAGTAAATCCATCCCGTGATTTTAAGATATCTTTCTCCTTCATAAAGAGTCCCGGCCGCCTGTTCACAAAAATCCACTGGGCCCGCGTAGGTTGGGTTTCGTTCTTCAACCCAACCTACTACTTTTCCTTTGAACTCAATACTATTTTACCAGCCCGCTGGAATGGTTTTTTTACACTTTAGGGGCTGAGCAGTTTTATAAGATGCGAACCACGCCTCTGTACTAGCAGTAACCTCAACGATAACATCATTAGTAGCTTTAGTATATGATACGGTAAAATCTCCCAAATTTGTTGTAATAGCATCAGTACTAGTATTAGTTCCATCAGTTAACTGGTTAGTAGCATTTATACTGGTCGGTGCTGTCTTATACTCTGCAAGAAACTTAGAAAACGCCAGATTGTAATTACCAATACCTGCCGATAGAGCCCCATCAACCGCTGCTTCATGCGCATCTTCCGTCATATCAAGATATCTCGGCACTGCCACTGCTGCCAGAATCCCAAGTATTATTAAAACAGCAATGATTTCAATTAACGTAAAACCGTAATGATTACTTATAAATCCTCTTCTTCTCATATACTACCCCCCATTATTAAATCTTTTTGATTTCTTATTCCCATGCTCCAGCGTGGGAATGCAGTCCAATATTATGTTCATTCCAATTCCTCAATTCCTCAATCCTTCAATCATCCAATCCACTAATCCTTTAATCCTTAATTATCGAATAATCTTCGACAGGTCCCACATAGGAAGA
>JAIORF010000091.1 GCA_021108295.1 bacterium
GGCTTTAAAGGCGACCAATACACGTTGATTCTTTTAGACGGTCAGCCTCTCAATGATGCTTATACCGGCGGAGTGGAATGGGGGATGCTTCCGGTCGACAATATTGAACGGATAGAGGTCATTCGGGGTGCGGCCTCTGCCCTTTATGGTGGCAATGCTATGGGGGGTGTGATAAATATCATTACAAAAACACCTGAAAGGTTTGAAGCCAGTGCTACAGCAGGTTATGGCACCTATGGTACTCGGCGCTACCGTTTCAGTATTGGCGACCGCTTTGCAAACAAATTCAGCTTACGCATCGGTTATGAGGAAGAATCAACAGACGGATACGAAACAACGCCCGTGGTTAAAACAATATCTACTGCCGGGGCAGGGACAATTTCCGGCGGTTATGCAATGGATGATAAGTACGGTGATCCAAAAAAGTGGGTGGTGGGTGATAAAGGAAAAAACAATGCTGAAAAGAGGAATCTGAATGGCAAGGTAACGTTTGATTTCTCTGATACCGGCAACCTCGCCTTTGCGGTATTATCGGGACGCCATGAGTATGACTATGGTCCTCCAAATACCTTAATGGGGACTTTTGGGAATAATACTGAGTACCCAAATACCGGGCCTGGTCAAAGAACAAAGTACAAGTTGAATCCAAATAATTTCATAAGTTATACCGGTATCGGAAGAAATGAAACCGATATCTATACTCTCACCTTTAAAGAACTTTTTGGTCCGGTGCAATTCCATGCGCAAGCTGGAACGGCAAGAATAGACGATCGCTATATCACTGAATCCGGCGGTTCGACAAAAACTTATTATGACTCCCCGGGTTCTCTAAAAATAACGGAAAACAAGACCTGGTTTTCCGAGCTTAGCGCAGACGTCCCCCTCGGAGAGTCCCATCTCCTGACTTTTGGTGTTTCTTATCGCACAAACAAATCTGATACCAAGGATTACAATGTTCCTTATTATCGAAGTTATTCAGGTAAAAGTGACAGCACCTTTTATTCAGGTGGCAAGGATAAGATTTGGGCCGTGTTTGTTCAGGATGAATGGAATATTGCGGAACCCCTTACCCTCTACATTGGCGGCCGTTATGACGCGTGGAAGGTTTGCGACGGGGCTTCCGGTGTTCCTGGTTCTGAGACCGAATATGACAGCAATACAGAGTCAGAGTTCAGCCCCAAGGCGTCTGTAGTCTGGAAGGCTCTTCCTGATACTACCTTGAAAGCTTCTGTCGGCCATGCCTTTCGCCCCCCTAACCTTTATGAGCTTTATCGAACCTGGAAATCCGGAGCGACTACGTACCAAAGCAATCCCAACTTGAAGCCTGAAAAGGTTTGGACTTATGAGGCAGGCGTGGATCAATACTTTTTTGATAAAAAGACAAGGCTATCGCTTACCGGATACCAAAATGGTATTGAAGATTTGATCTACTATAAGATTGACGGTGCCACAAAAAAGCGCATAAATGCAGGTAAAGCACGCACCTATGGATTGGAATTTGAGGTATCACAGCAAATTACCGACTGGCTGACGACTTGGGGCAATTACACATGGACACAAGCCGAGATTACGGATAATCCAACCGATCCTGAGTCTGAAAACAAAAGGATCGCAGGCATTCCGAAAACGACCTGCAATATTGGCATAGACGCAAAGCATAAGTGGTTTAAGGGTAGTCTTGTTGGACGATATTTCAGCAAAATATACAATAATTCAGATAACAAAGATACAGAAGAAGGAGTTTACCAGACCTATGAGCCGGCCTTTTACATGGATGGCAAGATAACCATATCTCCATCTGAATGGACTGACATATCCCTTTCAGTGGATAATATTTTAGACAAAGAGTATTGGCAATATTACGAGGGAGGCGGACGGACTTTTCTCTTTGAATTAACCCTCAAATATTAGATAAGGAACGTGGACGAATTAATTTCCCC
>JAIORF010000039.1 GCA_021108295.1 bacterium
CCGATTCGTAACCGTTCATACTATATCCAGGCCGTGGTACACATCCCTGAACAAGGCGCTGAGGGCGTTCTTATGGCCCATGGCGGCCGTTTTGCCGGTTATGTTCTGTATATTAAAGACAACCGGCTGGTTTATGACCATAATTATTTAGGAATCGAACACTATATCGTCGCTTCTGATACGGAAGTGCCTGCCGGACCTTCAATTCTGGGTTACCAGTTTGAAAAGACAGGCGAACACCAGGGGGTCGGGCGATTGTTCATCAATGGAGCCAAGGTTGGCGAGGGTACTATTCCCCGGACGATACCGGTGAGTTACGGACCTGAAGGATTGGATATCGGACGAGATTCATTAACCCCGGTGAGTGAGGAATATACCTGTCCTTTCAGGTTTACCGGAGACTTGAAGAAAATCGTGGTAACCGTAAACGGCGAACCTCATCTGGACCCGGAGGGAGATTTTAAAGCCGCTATGGCGGAACAATAATGCGGGAATTTCATCCCGCATTATTTCGGTTTACGAAAACTATAAATAGTCGGGCCTGAGAAAGAAGTCAACATGCTGAAATAATTATAAAAAGGTCCATATTTTGTTGGTAAAAGTTGCAAGATAATGTTATAGTAAGGCCCTAAACCTTGCAATAAAAATCATTATTTTGGGGATGAAAATGAAAGGAAAACCACCAGAGCGATCCCAAGGAAAATTGTTTTACCAGAGTTTATATGAACTGGTTAATCCCAAACACCGATTCTATAAGCTGGCGAATCAAATACCCTGGGGTGAATTCGAGGAGTATTTTTCGGATTTGTACAGCAATGCAGGAAGACCGGCAAAGCCGATCCGGCTCATGGTATCTCTGCTCATTCTAAAACAACTTGAAAATCTATCCGACGAAGTCGTGGTCGAGAGGTGGGTTGAAAATCCTTACTACCAGTTTTTAAGCGGTGAAGAGTTTTTCCAGTGGGAGTTTCCATGCCACCCCACTGACTTGGTCTATTTCAGAAAGAGAATCGGTGAAGACGGTGCAAAAAAGATTTTAAAGGTATCCATTGACCTCCACGGCAAAAAGGCGAAAGAACCGGAGGTCTTGGTGGACACCACCGTTCAGGAAAAAAATATCACCTTTCCAACCGACACAAAGCTCTATAGGCGGATAATTGTACATTGTGTGAAGATAGCAAAAGAGGAGCAGGTTGTTTTACGGCAAAGCTACAAAAGGACCGCTAAACAGTTGATGTTGGCCCAGAGGTTTCGTCACCATCCCAAAAATCGTAAAAAAGCCAGGGCAGCACAAAGAAAATTAAAAACCATTGCTGGCCGATTGGTCAGAGAACTTGAGAGAAAGCTTGAACCAGGAATCTTTGCCGGCCATGCTCCCGCATTTGAGATTTATAAACGGATATTGAGCCAGACAAAGAAAAGCAAAAATAAGATATACAGTATTCATGAACCCCAGGTTTACTGCATCAGTAAAGGTAAAGAACACAAGAGATATGAGTTCGGAGCAAAGGCTTCTATCGTCATGACCAAGAATAGTGGAGTCATTATTGGGGCGGTTAGCTTTCCTGAAAATATTTATGATGGCCATACGTTGCCTGAAGCCCTGAAGCAAAGCGAGGAATTGGTAGGACGCAGAGCCAAGGTTGCCATTTGTGACCGGGGATACAGAGGGAAAAGTCATGTTGGTGGTACGAAAATCGAGATTCCCAAGAATCCTAAAAAAAGAGCCAGTGCATACGAAAAACGTAAGGCCAGGAAACGATTTCGAAGACGAGCCGGGATTGAACCCGTCATCGGTCATTTAAAATCAGATTACCGATTGTTAAGAAACTACCTTAAGGGCAGTGAAGGCGACAGTATCAATTTGATGCTGGCCGCAGCCGCATTCAACTTCAAGAAGCTGATGAAAC
>JAIORF010000049.1 GCA_021108295.1 bacterium
GCAGTAATCAAAAAATTGGGGAATTGTTCAATATTACCTATTCATCGGTTAGCCGGAGAGTCAGTCATGTTAAAGTGCAGTTAAAAACAAGTGACGATTGTAGGATCAAGAGGCTTTATAAAAAACTAAATGAAATAATCAAAGTTTGATACTATACCCCCTTTGCTGCTTCATACAGCCTGTCGGGCTGGCTCGGTACAAGATACTCGAATGTATTCTGTCAATTTTAGCTTGCAGTTAAAGAAAAAAATAGCTATCTTTATATGAAGCGATCTTTATCAAACCCATATCCCCTGTTTACTTTGATGCTCAATGAACCGGAAGTGAAAGGCGAGGGGTAGATTGATATGGCAAGGTCGCTTCGTGTTGAATATCCCGGTGCTTTTTACCATGTGATCAGATGATCGAATTGAACCACATCCATTTAGAAAGGAATCCTTTAACCGCAATGATACGTTGGTTAGCCTTTTAATACAAAAAATATGAATTCTTAATAGAAAAGGTTGATAATGCACTTACGCTTCGAATGGGATGAAAACAAATCAATTGCAAATTCCAATATACACAAGGTGAGTTTTATAGAGGCTCAGACTGTATTTTACGATCCGTTAGGAACGTGGACGAATTAACTTCCGCAAGTAGGCGCATAGATTTGGGTCAGATTTGACCAATCTCAGATCGCAAAAGTTGAAGGAATAGCGAGCTATTTTAATACTTTTGTGATTTGAGATTGGTCAAAGGTGGCCTGAAGCTGTGATGCATAGTTGCGGAAGTTATTTCGTCCACGTTCCTTAGCATTTATCTTCGATGATGAATGGCATTCAACAGATGAATTACGCGAAATCATTGTTAGACATTCTAATACTGGTCGCCTTTTATTTGTTTGTTTTACTGAGCGAATCCCAGAATTAATTCGAATCATCAGCGCAAGATATGCTACCAAACGGGAACGTATAGATTATGAGGAAGGGCGAAATGAACGTGAATGAATTAACTGAACAGAATAATGATATGTTACCTGAATATCATCTCAATTACAGTAAAGCACGTCCTAATAGATTTGCTAAGGGCATTCTTGAAGGTAGTCTCGTGCTGGTGTTGGAGCCGGAGTTGGCACAAATTTACAAAACACCAGAACGTGTCAAAGCGATTTTGGAAGCTATAGCACAAAATATACCTCAGCACGAATCACAATCAGTACAGAGACACAGGGTCGTATCTTAATTATTAACTATTCATAGAGAAAGCCATGCTTGAGAAAATTTTTGGCAGTTCAATAGATGATAAAAGACAGTCCCGCGATCACACAGTCTTGAACAACAGATTTGTGTTAAATATCCCTGCGATTGGACGGATAAAAGCATATATAAATTCGATGGGCCTCAAGATGACGGAATTAAAGACAATATTTTTGTGCACATCGAAAATAACGTAGAAATTCCTGATCTTGAAAGATATGCAGATATGCAAATTAAAACCGTGGAGACTGAATTGCAGGGATACCATGAACTCAAGCGGGGACAGATCTTTTTAAATAACCGACTTCCCGCATACGAATTGGTTTACAAGTGGTGCCCTGTGGAAGAGAGGGAAGTCTATCAGCGGGCGATCTATATACTGCACAAAAAAAAAGGCTATATCATTACCGCAACCTTCTCAAAGAAGACATGGAAGACAAAAGGGGAGGAAATCGATAACATATTGAAGAGCTTTACAATACCGAGTTTAACAGTAGAGTTGTTGCTCAATAAGGTTTTTGTGCAATATCTTGTGGTTTTTGGTTGAATATAACGCTGCATATTGTATTTATTGCTTATTGGGCAACAACTCTAGTATAAATAAATAGGACGCAGATGAATGCAGATTGTCAGGATTTTAAATATAAA
>JAIORF010000128.1 GCA_021108295.1 bacterium
ACAGCCATTACTCTGTTCTGGTTAAGATGGCAAATTGAGGGAGAAAAAAGCTTTGTGAAAAAACACCGCAGGCTTTTGCATGATGTTTGGGAAGAATACCAATCATTATTTAATGAAGTAAATTTTTCCAATGAAGGTCAGATAATGCTGTTTCGATTGGGGTATAGAGAAGAAATTAAGTATGGGACATATAGAAAGAATGTAAACAGCTTTTTGAGGTAGAGAAAGTGTTCAGGAGGGAGTTCTGGTGGTCCCTACAAAACAATGCAGGTGGTTTAAAAGGTTGTAGGGGCGGCTTTACGCCGCCCGATAGATCAATTCAGGCGAGGTAAACTCGCCCCTACAGAAACCTAACTTATTACAATCCCAACACTTCGTAACTATCTGATTTTCTTAATCTGCTCAAAAAACCGTTGCTAAAAAAAAGAGCGGCTGAATTAATTAGCCGCTCTTTTTGTTTTGAAACTATTGTTTCTTCATATTTTCTAATCTTTTTTGAAGAATTTTTTCTTCCTGCCGAAACCTGCAAGACCGATTAGGCCGCTGCCGAGAAGTAGCATGGTTGCTGGTTCGGGTACCACACTGATCTCCCACTGCCCATTAGATGAAACGTTGAAAGTTTGATAGCCATTAGTTGCATCCAAATCATTAACATACGCACCACCACCATCAACAGGTACGGTATAACCTGATAGCTCATTAATTTCTTCAGCGAAACCTTGATTCGGTGGATCAATAACATGTGCATTTGTGGTAGAAAGGCCAATTGTCAAAATTGGAGATGATTGACTTGTTGTCCAAGCATTTAAATCATTACCATTATTATCGAAAAAATAGCCTGCAGTAATTGAATCAGCAACAAAAGAAACGGTAATTGTTCCGTTCTTATCAGGAGTCCAATTGTCTCCTAACTTTCCGCCACCCGATAACAAGTTCCAAGTCGCTATTGAAGTTCCAGTATTTGCTCCATATAATGGATCGGCAGCACCACCATCGGCAGTATCGGCGTACGGTGTACCTGTCACTCCATCATCAACATACATTTCTAATGTTCCACCTGGATTAAATGTAAACGTACCATCATGAGTATTAGGCATATATCCATCCGCCTCGAATACTGCAGTTAGCTGCTTACTACCCCAGGGCACTGGATAAGCCGATGTACCATCCATTCCACCCGAGTAAAATGTGCCGACTTCTTTAAATGTTGGTGTAGATCCAGTAAAGTCATTAAAAATTTCAGCTGTACCTGTTGTATCAAAAAAACTGTTTACTGTCACAGCAGTTCCAGGTCCAGTACCATTAATATTAAATTGAAAAGACGTAGCATAAGAATATGATGCTACAGACACGAATAGTAAAACAAACAGTAAATTTACTAAAATCTTTTTTGTGTTTTTCATTTAAAACCTCCTTAAATTTTCCATAATTTTTTTCTAAAAATAAAACTATACCGATATTCATAAAATTACATAAATAAGCTTCCTAACACCTCCTTCCAGAATAAAAATTCATTGATTGTTAGTTAATATTATTTGTTTAATGCTTAAGAAACTTTTTCCTACCAACCCATCTGATGTCAACCATCCCGGTTTCCAGCATAAACATACTCATTTGCTACGGTACCGGAGTTGCTCTGCACAAACTCTGTTAATAGTAATAAGCAATATCTCCGCTTTGCTCTTTCTTTGCTTTCTTATGTAGCAATACCTATACCAGGTTTTAAAAAAGATGCTATTTCCTTGCTAATGACTTAAAATCGTTGAAAATAATTTTTTGCCCTCGAAAACAAGAGAACACCTGATTGAACATATATGCAAAAGAGTTACATTCTGATGTGAATATCTTTTCATAAAGTGTAAACTTGTTTCACATTTGGGTTT
>JAIORF010000132.1 GCA_021108295.1 bacterium
ATTCTTGACGAACAAGATTTTTGCATGATTATAGGGCTACCAACTTAAAGCAGGAGACTTTCCGCCATTACGGATAAACCGCCACGTGCCTGGTGTCAGCGTTAATGGCTTTGTTGGGCAATTTTTTCATGCAATTTCGTCCTTTGTGCAGCCCCCCAATCTATTTCTGTAGTAGATTTTGCAGAATGTCGACAAATTGCAGCACGTTCTTAGAGATATTTACGGCACGCGCCCTTCGATGCCTTTCAGCCCCAGAAAATGACCACTTATCACTTCCAGCCACAGTAAGTATCCTCTTATCGAGAATCTCCCTATCATTAAGATCCTGCACCACATACCGAATCTCTAACTTCCCCTCAAACGAACCAAAGCTCATGGGTGACTGACTGGCTATCAAGATATTCGCATCAATACTGTAAGGTCTTGAAGAGTCAGCGCCAAATATGTTCGCGTTTGCGAGTGCTATCTCCAAAGACTGTTTAACGGATTCATCGAGCTTCTCATAATTGTTGATGCGTGGATTAATTGCCACATTGACAATAGATGAATTTTTAGTTAGAGGCTTCTCGTTTGTCCTTGCATTAGCGAGTAAATCGGTTGCAATTTTGGGCCCAGCGCAACCGCTCACTGCGAATAACAACATAAGCAAAAGCAAATATGTATTCTTGATTCTTGATGGCTCCATAGTGTTTTTCATCAGTCTTCTCCTTTTTGTATAATTACAAGTGAAAGTTCATAAGGAACTGCCTATAGCTTTTTGTTATCACATTACAAGTGAAAATTTTGAAAGGTCGAAATACAAGCACTGCCCAACGTGGAACTGAGCTGCGGCGGTAAAGCCTTTCGCTCTGATTCATTATTTTACGAGAACGAACCAGCGTCTTCCGTTAGCTCCAGTAATTTGTTGTGCGTTTTCTTGCTATTTAGTTGCCACAAACTCCAAACGTTGCATCCCCGTATTTATTTTACCCTCATTATCTGGTGGATTTCTCTCAAGATATTTCGAGGTTACCACATCAATAAATTCTTTTCTTAATTTTTCGGGTATCCGCTCAAGATAAGGCAGCCAAGTGCTACGCAACCACCCTTTGAATTTTTCTGTAGTTTCATGAACCATGGTTTTGGGTTTCAGCTCCAAGCTAATAATGTTGAAGCCTGCCTCTTTCAACCAAGGTTCATAATCGGTTGGAGAGTAGAAACCATAAGGAAAAGAAAAATTTACAAAATAATCTTTCCATTTGTTATCTTTCATTATTTCATTGATGACATCTACAACCCGGGAGGCATTACCTTTCCCTCCCATTTGGACGACAACACGTCCGGCTGGCTTCAATGCTTGATATATTCCTTTCAATACTGGTCTGTGGTCGAGTACCCAGTGAAGAACTGCACTAGAAAAAACAATATCAAATTCCTGACAGAAAGATAGGGCTTTTGCGTCTTGCTTTTGGAATGATAGATTTGAATATTCTGTGGCAGGAAATTTTTTAGTGGCAAGAGAGATCATTTCCTTTGAATTGTCAAGGCCTACCACTTTGCCATTTTTGAGATGGGATGCAATTTCAGCCGTTATTTTGCCATCACCACTACCAATATCAAGCAGCCATTCATTTCCGATTAATTGGAGTTTACCAATTAACTCCTTAGCCCATTTTTGTTGAGGAGCTGAATGAAAGGCATATTCATCAGCATTCCATTGATATTTTGTTCCTTTTGCTTCTTCGGTCATTTGCATTATTTAAGGATGAAGGATTTAGTCGCACAACGTAAAGCTGAGGGGCTGGGCAACGATAACCTAAAAACTATGATAATGGTAAAAACTATCGGTCAAATACTGCCTTTCAAAAGCGGCACGGCTTTGCCCAG
>JAIORF010000076.1 GCA_021108295.1 bacterium
GTACCACTGTAATTCCTTAAACGAATGGCTTTAAATCTTAAGCGAATGCCATTGCTCCTTTGGCGGGGGAGACTATCAAAAGTTTGACTTTTACGGCAGTTGTCCATGACAATAGTTGATGAACCGTCCAAGTTCATCAACAAAGGAGAGCGTTATGGACGATTATAGAAGTTTAGCTCATACGAAATGGAAATGTAAATATCATATTGTATTTATCCCCAAATATCGTCGAAAAGTGCTGTATGGTAATCTGCGAACACATCTGGGCCAGGTTTTTCATGAGCTTGCCCGGCATAAAGAAAGCACGATTGAAGAAAGCGTCCTCTGTATAGATCATGTCCACATGCTGATCTGGATTCCGCCCAAGTTTGTCGTCTTGAGTGTGGTTTGGATATGTTAAGGGGGAAAAGCTCCATTCATATGGCTCGTCATTTTTTGGGGAAAGCTCGGAATTATACTGGACAGGCCCTCTTGGCGAGAGGGTTTTTTGTGAGTACTGTTGGGATACAACAACTGACTTCGGCTATGGTCCAAACGGCATTGTCTCTGAGGCGGTTATGCAGAAAGATTCGTGGGTTACATTTAATATCACTGAGTTAGCGCAAGAATAGATTTCTAATGAAATGGATAATTATGGGATACTGATTCAGGCAATCCATAGAGGTTGCAACGCTGCAAATTTCTATTCAAGCGAATATGAGGATGAAAACCTGAGGCCTAAATTTGTAATAGAATACGTACACTAATACTAAGGGGAAACATAAGATAGGTTTGTGACTGAATTCAGAATTCAAAAATTTGAAGCAAATAACCAAAAAACCCATCTCGAAGCGCAGAGGACTCAGAAGTTATTTTTTATCAAGTTCTAAAAGGGAAATTAGCATGGAAGAACTACTTGAGATCAGATCCTGCATACAGGATGGACATTATGCGGAAGCATTAAATCTGATAGGAGAGATGGAGGAGATGAGCAAAGATGATAAGATTAGCAAGATCGAAAGTTATCTGGAAATTCTTCTTCTCCATTTGATTAAACAACAGGCGGAAAAGAGAACTACCCGGTCATGGAATGTTTCTATAAAAAATGCCATTGATAGAATAGGTTACACAAACAAACGAAGGAAGGCCGGAGGGTTTTATCTTGCCAGGAAAGAACTGTATGAAGCTATAGAAGAATCCTGGACATTGGCTTTGAGACGAGCTTCTCTTGAAACCCTTGAAGGTCGCTATGATGAGTCCCAACTTGCCAGGATGATAGATGAAAAACAGATCAAAGAAACAGCATTAGAGATAATTGCAATTAATTAAACCAAAGTTCCTCCAGGGGTTCGTAACTATTTGAAATCATTATGCCTGTTACATGACTACAGTGTAGTTAAGTGCCTGATATTATTAGACCGAGGGGGGAACTTCGGCTTAAACCCTGTATGCTGTATGCCTTCTGTGGTTAATTTAAATAATTACAAGATGTTAAATCGTTTGGAAACTTTTATTAATGATTGTTTTTTAGAACTCGTCGGTCTGTAGTGACATTTAGCGCAAGCGGTCCGAAGGAAAAATGTCACGCTTGATGAGTAATAAGCGCTGCACTGATTAATTCTTTCTGTTCCGATAATAATATCATTAATTGGGGATATTTGAAAAGGTTGAGATATGAATATCAACTGGCATCGTTTGTTTGGACTTTTGCTGATGGACTATTTATCGGATCGTGGTTTTAGTGTAGAATTAGAAAAAGACCTTTCACTGAAACGCCACTTTCTTGATGTTGTTATTATTAATAAAAGTTTCCCAAACGTTTCAGGGCACTATAATTCGGTCAAA
>JAIORF010000037.1 GCA_021108295.1 bacterium
TCCAATGAGTATAATGATGGAATCTCCTTGTTCAGGCTTTTTTATCGTCCTTTCATCCCATACCTTTTCATGGTGACGAACGTTTAATCGCTATGACGCCATACCAAGAGGCATGGCCGTTGAGATCCTGAATATGAGCGAACGCAATGCACGCTGAATCGTCAGCGCGCTGATCAAAGACGGTCTTTTGCAGTCACAAAGCCACCGGGCACCATTAGGACTGCCAATTGGTATTCTTCCCTATTACTTTCCTGATTTTTACGACCTCTCAGTAATTGGTAAGGAGTATATCAGGTGAATTAAGCAATTGTCAAGTTTGCCGGAGATGCAAGGCGCAAGGGATGCAGCTATAGGGTTCGCTCAAAAATAAATTTACATTTTTGGGGGCATTCCAGCATTCTTCAAACCACGGCCTTGGCCATTAAACCCATTTGAAAAGGCCGTATCGATAATTTCACCGATCGTGTGGATATTGTTTGGCTCTCTGGTATTTTGCGGGGTTAGCATTCTCTACTGGTCGCTAATCAGACCGTTTAGCGGGTTGATCAGGAGGGAGTGGTTAAGGTTGATCAAGCAACATGCAGAGAACGCTCGCACCACCTAACATCACGCTACCTTAAGGCGAAGCTGTTCAGTAAACAAAGGGGGACGGGGTTGAATTTAGGCGTTTCTTTTTTCATTTGTTTGTGGTAATGCATGTCACATGCTACATCAAGCCAGAATAGATGCCAGCCCGCCTCGCCTGAACTCGCAATGGCGGGCAGGCGCCGGGTGCCTTGCATCATATCATATGCAGGGCAGGATTCGGCAGGATATAATATCTGAAGTTGAGGTCGGCATCGTGTTGAAGAAGTTCCGATGCAATAGGCGTCTGACCAGGGGGATTGATTCATGGCACTGATCGGCATGCGGGAGGTGTGCTGGGGATTTGGTGATCCACTCCTGCTTGAAAAAATAACGTTTCAGATCGCAAAAGGGGAACGTGTCTGCCTGCTGGGGCGTAACGGCGCGGGCAAGTCCACCATGCTGAAGCTTCTATCCGGCGAAATTCTTCCTGACAGCGGCGATGTTTGTCGTCAGCAGGGGACTACCGTGGCTGTGCTGGAGCAGGATGTGCCCACTGGATTCGATGGCACGATTTTTGATGTGGTTGCCGAAGGTCTGGGTCCAAAGGGTAGGGCGCTGGCCGAGTACAACAGGATATGCAGACAACTTGAGATTGCAAATACCCCCGAACTTATAAAAAAGCGGGATGAACTGCAAAACAGGTTGAACTCCGACAACGGATGGGAACTTTTAAGGCAGGTTGAAAGCATTCTGTCCAGGACCCTGCTTGATCCTGAAAAAAAATTCGCGGATCTTTCAGCAGGCATGAAACGACGCACGCTTTTTGCCTGTGCCCTTGCCATGCAGCCTGACATTCTTCTGCTGGACGAGCCGACCAACCATCTTGACATTGACTCCATCATTTGGATGGAGGAATTTATTCTGCGCAACGTAACAACCCTGCTATTTATCACCCATGATCGTGCTTTTCTGAAAAAGATAGCCAACCGGATCATAGAGCTGGATCAAGGCTGCCTTGTTTCCTATAACTGTGGCTATGAAACTTATTTGGAACGAAGAGAGGCTTTTTTTGAAGCCGAAGAAAACCGGAACAGGGTGTTTGACAAAAAACTTTCAAAGGAAGAAACCTGGGTCAGGCAAGGCATTAAGGCCCGCCGAACCAGGAATGAAGGGCGTGTCAGAGCCCTGAAAAAGATGCGGG
>JAIORF010000109.1 GCA_021108295.1 bacterium
TTTATTAACGGGTGATACCGAAACAGGGCGAAAATCCCGGCCTCAGTTTACCCGCGAACCGTTACAAATAAGGCGTCCAAAAATAATTCAGTAAATTTTAGTTCCTTTTTACAAGTTCTTAATTCAAGAATTTTTATCAACGGTTTGATAGTTTTTGTAAGTTGGAAACTGTATCTCGGTTTGATAATTAAAGTATATCTATTCTTATCAGTTTGACAGGTATTTTAAATAGATTGGTTCAGCAAGTATGATAGAAAAACATTTTTTGCCCGCGCGCTTTTTGCAGCTGAAAGCTGCATTTGTGTTTTACTAAAGCACATTTGTTTCTCTTCATTGCACAAAAGAATTTTAGTTCTTGTTTATCTCTATTTAAGAAATAAAGATACCGCATCTTTGATTTTATTGGCTTCACACCAAACAGCTATATGCCCACAATCTCCTGTTAATTCTAATAATTTACAATTTAATTGTTTGGACAATGTAATTGAACTTTCAGGGTTTACCAAATGGTCCTGTATAGAAACAATTATTAATATATTAGCCTTTACAATATTAGTAATATCATCTAGACTCACAGAAGCGCTTTTATATATATCGTGGGTTATCATTGCATTCACTTGGGCTAAATAGTCCTTTGAATTCCTCATTTTGGTGTAAGACTTATTTCTCCAATTATTCATTTCTTCAGGCTCGACTGTTCTGACATAGTTTGATGGCGTATAACAATTCATATTACATACATCATAGGCTCTTCTCAAGGCCATATTGATATCCTCTTCATCTGTTCCTGCTTCATTTATTATATCCGCCTGTGTCTGCCAGACAAATATATCAAATGAAGATTGTTTTGGCGTTCCAATGATTGGAATCACTTTATCCATGAAATCAGGATAAGCAACCATCCATTCAAATACTTGCATTCCTCCCATAGAAATACCAAAAGCAGCATATATGTGGTCTATATTTAAATGATTGACAAGCAGTTCATGTTGAGAGTTTACCATGTCTCGTATTGTAACTTCAGGAAAATCAGCCGTGTTTGACGGTGATGATGAAATTCCATCAGCTAAAGCATCAACAACTATAATGTAAAATTCAGTACTGTCAATCCATTTGGGAAGATTATAAGGTTTAACTATATTCTCGCTTGTACCATCAAACCATGTAGGCCATAAGATAATATTGCTGCTATCTGAATTTAACTTTCCAACTGTTCTGTACCCAATGTTACAATTCTTAATAATATTTCCATTGTTTGTTTTAAAGTCACCAATATTGACTAATTGCAGTTTATGTTGTGCAAGAGTATGGTTTGAAGAAATTAAAATTAAAATAAATAGAAAATAATTTACTAGTGTTTTCATGTCTATTCGTTTATTAATTAATAATTGCATACAGTTATTAATCTAATATCAACATTTTCTACAAGTTACAACATTTATTCACTAAAATGAAATAGAGATATCTGAAAGCAACAAAATCCCAAAACCTAAATACAAACATATTGGCAAGCCTTCACTGTTCAACATATAAAACAAGGCTTACCAAAAAGTTTGTAATGCAACCCAATTTTGCTCTTACGAGCAATAAGTAATCCCCTCCTTAAAAAATGTTTTTAGTTTTTCATGGAATCTTTCTACTAAATTGACAAGGTTGTTTACGCCCAATTTGTAACATCGGGTCATAAAACATGCGGGTTTTTGGTGGTTTGCAAGCTTTTTACTATCTTCAAACTTTATTAACGGGTGATAATGAAACAGGGCGAAA
>JAIORF010000034.1 GCA_021108295.1 bacterium
AAGAGGACAATGAGTTACCTCAAAAACAGTATCAAGTCATACCGGAAACGCTATAGTAACAATTGATACTGGTGTCCTTAGTATTAAGGAAGTAACTCAACGATATGCGCCCTAAAAATCGAATTTCTTTAGCAAGCCTAAAAAATCAAAATATCTGTTTTTGGTCTTGTGGAAACAAACCAACACAGGAATTATTTGGTCTAACGGGAGATGAAGTTTTAATGCATTTAAAATGCCTTTATCTTCTTTATGATAAAATTGTCTGTGCAGCATCTTTTTATTTTGAATCAGAAATAACACAAACAATAGCACGAAATTTTAATTTGTTATTTAAAAGAGGTGAAATTCTATTTTTTGTTGACGACGAAATCGAAGATTTTGTTGAACATGGAAGATTAAAAACTAAAAAAAGTCCTAAAGAGCTTTCAGTCTATAGTAATAAAATTTTGGTCATTGAAAAGGGAGAAGAGCTTAATTCTTTTGGCCATATTTTAAAAAGGCCATCTTATTCTATTAGTGATAAAATTGTTCAACTATGGGTGAAGGATGTTGTATCACGTGATGAAGGAACTATTGGCGAATATCTAGTTTTATTTTATAAAAATAAGGATGAGTTAAAAAGGATAGAAAGCTTAATTATTAGTATTGCAAAAAATCGCGAAAAGGATTTCGTGTGGGATTATATAAAACTCAGATTAAAAAATATTAATTTACCTAAAAATATTTTATACCGTATGAGGAAGAGACTTTCACAAATGTATTGTTTATCAACTTCTGAATACTTGGGTATTAATGTTGACCAACCTGATCATGCATTTCCTGGAAAATACATTGATAACAGCTCCAGATACGATACCTGTCTTTTTCTTGATTGTATGCGCATTTTAAAAGTAGATAAAGCTATAGAAAAGCTTAATTCAAAGAATTTAATATCATTGAAAAAGTCACAAGAATTTATTTTTTCCAAAAAATTCTACCTTTTACTAATCAATACTGCAGCATATCATAAAGGTGATATTACTTTTTTCCTGTCACTATATAGAGAAGCTGCATTAAAATTTCCTACCTCTTTTGTCACCTATGAAAAATTCTTAGAAATGTTTGGGACACTTTGTAAAGCTATTAAAAAAGATATACAAGATCAAGAACGGCCGTTAGAATTACTTATAAATACCTATCGGTTGTTTAATAAGCAGCCAGTTGAAGATTTTATAAACAAAATTTCTAAATTATCATTAAGCGATAAACCCATCTTTTACGAAGGCGAGGATAAATTAATGGTTAATCAAGAGGTAGCAAAAGATAAAACAGACAAAAATATATTTATTTCTTATAGTCGTAAAGATTTAAAGTGGCTTGAAAGGTTACAAATACATTTAAAGCCAATAGAAAGGAAAGGTATAATAAATCGGTGGGATGACACCATGATTAAAGTTGGCTCTAAATGGAGAGAGGAGATTAAAACAGCCATAATCAATGCAGATGCTGCTATTTTACTTGTATCGGCAGACTTTTTAGCATCTGATTTTATAGTAAATAATGAATTGCCCCCATTGCTGAAATTGGCGCAGATGAAGGGCATTAAAATATTACCATTTATAGTTAGTGCCTGAACGGAAACTAATAAAGTTATATATTACAAGAAGTTACTACTACAACGCAAGCCGAAGATTGTCAATTTAATTACTCTTTACTAGTTATTATTGCTTGACTT
>JAIORF010000117.1 GCA_021108295.1 bacterium
AAGTATGCAAAGGGTTTTCTTCATAAGAATCAATTATTCCATCATTTTCAAAATCCCATTCATAAATATTTACACCTCCAATAGAATAATTATGTAATTGTACATCTAATGGTACTCCACCATATTTTGGGATTTGAATACTAGAAAATGAATTACTGGTGTCGGGTACTCCGGAGAAATTTGCAAGTAATGGTTCCTGCCCCTTTGCAAATGGATGAAATATCTCAAAGGTTACTCCATAATCTGTTGAATGTAGAATATAAGTATGTGCATTTTGCCACATCATGTTTATATGATACATAATAATATATAATTCTCCATCCTGCCTGCCTCCTGTAATATTACAATTACACGGGTATACGCTTCGTACATACAGATTTATCTTGAATTCATTGAGGTTTGACCAATTCCATTTCATAAACAGGTTCGTGTAATACCGCTTGTTTAAGCAAAACATAAAATAAATATCCTCTACTTTTTGATTTCCTCCGATTATATCGGAACGCATACTCATCTAAATAATAATTCAACTGTTCTGGACTTGTATAATTTTGATGTGTGCCTAAAAGCCATCTTTTCAATAAAGATGCTATTTTGTGGATATTGGGAGTAATATCATCTTTATCTAACTTAACAGTTTTTTCTTCTATGAGATGAATGTATTTCATTTTATTTAAATCTGTATACCCTTTCCAACCATCAGTTATTACGGTGCTTCCTGTTTCAATATTGTTTTTGATGAACTTGTTTATACAAATCCTGTCAGCTTGCTCTATTGTTTCTAACCGCACACGTCCCATTCTTTCCCCTATCAATTCAACAGCTATAATAACAAGTGTTTTGCCTTCTGCACCCCGCCCTCTTTTTCCTGATTTTTTTCCACCTACCAAAGTTTCATCCACTTCAACCCTGCCAGATAATTTTTCTCTGCCAGGCAATACCATTAACCTTCTAAATCGGTGTAACCATGCCCAGGCTGTCGCATATCTTTTAAGTCCCAATATGTTTTGAACAGAAATTGCGCTTACTCCATTTTTCGGAGCTACAATATACCATAAGGTTCGGAACAATAAAGTCAATGATATTCTCGAACCGTGAAAAATTGTTCCGGCTGTTATTGATATTTCTTTCCTACAATTCTTGCAAACCAATACATTTCTATTATTTACCCAATTTTCATTATGATTACATTTTTTGCAAACAAACCCGTTTTCAAATCGCAAGGATATTAAAAAATTCAGACATTGCTCTTCTGTTGCAAATGACTGTTCAAATTCCATTTGTGTTTTGGGATATTCCATCCCGCAATATTACTCAATTTATTAGTATGTGCGAAGCGTATACCCATGTAAATTAATTACGACAAACAACATTCCTAAATGCCCAGATAAATATAACTTTAAATTTAAAGGACAACAACTTGAGTTCAGTCTCGAATTTGAACCAATACCAAAGTCCACAACAAAAATTGACCTTATTGAAGATGAGAGTGCTATAGCTTTTAACTTTTTTGGAATCACTTTGAATAATGTAAGCAGTATTAATTCAAACAGTAAATATCATAATGGCGCAAAAGAAGGACAGAACATGACTGAGTGTGACCAAATAAAATACATTCCACTCTCAAAGAAACCGACATTTTATAATT
>JAIORF010000129.1 GCA_021108295.1 bacterium
TATATCCAATTGGAGCTATTTCCGATTTAATCCGCCCAAAGGGCGTTTTGTTCTTAAACGAATGCCATTGTTGTCTTTGTCCATGACCATTAATTTCCTTTTAGTATAAATATGAATTTTACTATCTTCCAGCATATTAGATATATTTTGAGGTCAACATAACCGAGTCTGGCTTTGCATGGTAATGAAACGATTTTCCCCTAAATAACGCTCTATTCTCCTGTGGTTTTCATTACACTGGTATTACAATTTTGATGGGATTTCGGTTTTGCTGTCTGACACTCTTATATCTCCTATACAAACACAATATAAAAATGGAAAATAAAATCAATTGTCCGGTGCTGACACAATGTTTTTTTGTTATTTTTTACCCTGTTCCTTCTTATACAATGCTATACCTGCCTTGGCTATATCTACCCTTGTCCTTGCTTTTTTCGGCTTCGATGGACATAATGCAGCATCCTCTTTACGAATAACCTCTGCCATCTTTAAGACTGTTTGATAGGAAACTCCAAATTCTACTGCCCACTCACCAGTAGTTTTATCATCCCAATCTTTAATCATTCTGGCTATATCTTCTGGTGTTAAAGACTTTTTTGTCGATCTTGCCTTTTTCTCTGCTATTTCCCCTTTTTTCTTTGTCATAGGTTTATCCTCATCTAATGAATGTTTATCAGCCTCATTTTGTACTGATACTGCATCAATCTTTTTTTCCAATCTTTTTAGTTCTGCTTTTGTTGGTAGTTTAGATGTACGCTTAAAGAATTTAGGTTTTGGTTCTTTTTTCATAGATACTATCTGTAATAGTAATATAATTTAGTTTAGATAATGTGTGTATGTTCTGATGATAATATTTATCGATATGCTTCTACTATTTATATGTCAATACATATCTATATTTACTATATAGACGCTCTGTAATGCGATATAAGGAACGTTTCTTGTGTAGAATATAGTAGTGTATAGGTATTTCCTGAACAATTACACCTGCTTTTGTTATGGTTATAACAGCGTTGTAAATTACATTTCTGTACCGCTGGTTGTAAAGACCTTACAGAAAACTGTATTCTATACTACACTATAATTACTATACTCCATTATTATCGGCAAAAGTTAAAGAATACATAGAATTTATTTATAACAAAATGACATTCTGGTCAGATTGTAATCTTTTTTCCAAACCATTACGGCTGTTTTCTTGGGTGTCATGGGCTTATGGGATGGGACATGTCATACCGATGACAGATACGGCTGTATTCTATACTATGTTGTAATTACTATATTATTACACTATGTTAAAGATTTAAGCCGTGCTGAACATTAAGTGTAAAACACTTTTCTAGGGTAGCATACACACACACTTCCAAAAGTCTTATATTTGTCTCAAATCTTGAAAAATTATTTTAAGTTGTTTTTGATTTTATCCTTGGGGTAAATTTGGTGTAAAAAATTTTGATTTTGGATGGAATTATTGAACTTATTTTGTTTATTGAAGATTATAAGAAATGCTTTAACTGATTTAAAATTAAGAGGAATGCCTGATATATCACTATTTGCGGAAAATGCGGTGTGCCTAATTCGACTCCCGCCGCCTCCACCATTTTGTAAATATTCGGCCAACCCCTTCTGGTG
>JAIORF010000024.1 GCA_021108295.1 bacterium
CCTTCTTTATGGCCGATCAACGACCGGATTGCTTTGAGTCGGGCAATCTTCCGGGCTTTTGCTATTGAGACGTCTCTTTTTGCTGAGCCAACGGCAATCAAGACCTTTTTATTGTTACCAAGAATATAACCTCTCACCCCTCCGCTTTGGCACAAAAACGGAAATGCTTTAAGGAGCGACAGAAAAGGTTCTTCGCTTTCCAATAGCTGCATTTTTTCCAATACGTTTTCAGCTCTATGTAAGATTTGCAGTCTTTCAGGGCTCTTCTCACCATTCAGTGTTTTCCCAACGGCAACATAAAACGTACCGTGGTCTATCGACCACCATGTTCCGATGATTGGCATTTGCTGGATCATTCCTTTAACGTGCGTCTCGGTGGTCTGGAAAAACGAAGAAAGCAACATTCTGTTTTCGACTCGTTTACCTGATACAGCGCCTTCTGTAATTCCCCGTGATGTTGCTATTTCAACATCTTCACCCAAGTCAAGAACAGCGGCTCGTGCTCTGATTTCGCCTTTTCTCCTGATTTCAGGCATTAGTTCCGGTCGATTTTTTTCAGGAAAAACCTTGCCTATCCCAATAAGAGCTATGCTGCCATCCTCACTAACAATGAGCTGAGCACCGCCTTCATTCATAAATTCAGTTGCTGATGTCAGGATGTCTCGAAACAAAGGATCTATATTTACTTTGACAAAGGCGTCATTGGCCTGCGCCCAGGAAACGAGGGAAAGGGTGAAAAAAACAAACGAAATGATTTGTGTTTGGACACGTTTCATGTTTCTGTGATTAATCTTTTATGAAATTGGCATAGCTTTCCTTGACCCATCTATTGGCGCTGCTTCTGATAGCTTCATGCTCAAAGTAAAAACGTGCCGCTTCATTTAATTTCAGAGATTGGCAGCACAGTCCCAGATTAGTAAGCGCATAGTCGTATCCGGGCTCAATGGTCAGCGCCTGCCACAAAAATGGGAGCGCTATTTCGTACTTGCCCAGATGCCGATAGCAAGCTCCGATCAGGTTATAGACTTTTGCAGAAGCGGGATGTTTTTCGCATACTGCCAAAAGCAAATCAATGACTCGGCGCACATCGTCGCCTGTTTTGGCTTCATTAAAAAGAGCTGCTGCTCGGCCAAATTCCCCAGCCGGTAATTCCGAATCACTTTCTACCGCCTGCCCAAGACTGGCGACCACAAGATTTACAACCGGTTTATCGCCAAATCGCTTGAGTTCCAGCTTCCATGTTTCGGGCAACGCATCAGACCATGAATAATATTCCCAATACGGCAATGGTTTGCATTGAGACAACAAATGTTCATAGACCTCAGCCTCCGGGCTACCAAGCGTCTTAAGGATAGCCGCTTTTTTTTCCAGCGCATTGCTAAAAGATGTCCCGTCTCTCATAGCCTTTTCAACAGCACACAGCGCCAGGATCGGTTCTTCATATTTTGCAATAAAATAGTCAGCTATAACAAGAAAAGCAGGGCCACAGGCCGGCGTCAGCTTAAGCGCCGACGCAGCATTGAATATAGAATCTGCCCACAGAGCCTTTCCGGCCTGGTATTCAGCTTTTTTAGTTAGTTGTAACGATTGGTACATGCGGTTTTGAAAAACCAGTGTTCCAACCGGCGATC
>JAIORF010000094.1 GCA_021108295.1 bacterium
CGTTGCCACGGAGAGGAAAACAAATCTTCAACCTTTACAATGGACACCACACCTAATTCCAAACAACAAAAAGCATTCGATTTGCTTCAGACGATACATTTGTAGTCAGAGCAATCACACCAAACTTTGCGATAACCCATTGTAACTACAGGATATTTATGCTCGTCAAAAAAGGGAACTTCAGCCTAACAATCGCATTCACTCTGACGCCCAAAGCCAAGGCGTTTTTCGCTTTTGCCATTTTCAGTATAGAACTTCGCTCTTGCTAAGTCCTCATTGGCTTTGGGCGCAGGTGATGCGAAACATACATTAGGAGTAAAAATAAACAATGATCGGTATATTTATAAAAGCAACAGGAATATGGCTTCTCATAGTTGTTGCAGCAATTCTTAATGGTGTATTTCGTGAGAAAGTTATTGTGCCAGTAGTTAGTGCAGATTTGGTGCTCCCTTTAAGTGGTGTGCTATTAAGTATATTGGTATTTCTAATTACATTAATATCTATCACGATCATCGGTTCTTCAGAACAAAAAATTTATTTTATAGTTGGTTTATTTTGGGTAATACTTACGCTATCTTTTGAGTTTCTATTGGGGCATTTTGTTGTAGGTAAGCCGTGGAAAGAAATAATACAGGTGCTCAATATTTGGAAGGGAGATTTGTTTATTGTAGTGCTTTTTGTGACTGCTATCTCCCCATGGATTGCTGCTAAAGTCAGGGGAATTTTGTGAGTATAGCTACTTCTATCAAGGCAAATGCGCTACTATTGGATACCCGTTAAAGGAACTTTCTTTATGAATTTAGATAATAAAATTCCTGTTAAATCACTAATCCCATTCTTTTTTATTTCTTTTGCAATAGCATGGGGAATTTTAGGGTTATATATAACCTTTCCGGAATTTATGAAGGGTCATTTTGGTCAGTTAACAGGGCAACACCCGTTATTTTTTTTAGCTGTATACGCACCAGCAATAGCAGCTTTGAGCATTATTATCTATTCAACGGGTATAAGGGGAATAAGATCATACTTTTATAGGCTACTACTTTGGCGTACCTCAAAGTACTGGTGGTTATTTATTGTTATTGGTGTGCCTTGTATTTTTTTTGCAGGTTCATTGCGTAAAGGGAATTTTTCTACATACTCTTTTCCCTTTAAGTCTATGTCACTACTAATAGTAGCCTTATTTTTTACTTTGATTAAAGGCCCTATTGAAGAGCTTGGCTGGGGAGGGTTTGCGTTACCTCTTTTACAACGAAAATTGTCTCCTATTTGGGCTGCTCTCATTCTTGGTGTAATTTGGGGTTTATGGCACTTTCCAGCTTTCCTTCTAAGTGGAACTCAACAAAGTGCATGGTCTTTTACACCTTTTTTTATCGGGTCAATAGCAATAAGTATAATTACTACTGCCTTATTTAACACATCACATGGCAGTATCCTTTTGCCGGCTTTGATGCACTTTCAACTCAACAATCCTATTTGGCCAGACGCGCAACCTTACGATATTTTAATTTTTGCTATTGTTGCCATATTTGTAATAAAAGTTTCCCAAACGTTTCAGGGCACTATAATTCGGTCAAACGATTTGT
>JAIORF010000029.1 GCA_021108295.1 bacterium
TAAAAGATGGGTCAATGCGTGATCGCTCCGTATAACTTACTATTGTAGCTTCCATGGCTTGCTCAATATCATCGTACAAAACTTTTGTATTAGCATAAACATAGGGCTCTTTTGGAATTGGCGGGGCACCCCCCAGATATGGGGATAGAATCGGCAAAAAACAGAGAGGATTCTACCCCATGCAAATGACGAAAGCGCAACCGCGGATAACAATTCCATTGGACATTAAGAAGATCATCGTTCTGGATATTGAGCTAACTGCTGATGGTGAATATATCATAACAGTAGAAAGTAAGCAGGAAGGAACACAGTGTCGGGTGTGTGGGCGGGAGATCACCGAGTCCCATGGGCGTGACAACAAGTGGGTTTGCCTGCGTCACCTACCTCTTTTTGGGCATCCGGTCTACCTGCGGCTACGTCCGAAGCGATATAAGTGTAAGTGTTCGCACAAACCAACCACCAGCCAACGGTTAGATTGGTGCGAGCCAAGAAGTCCACACACCAAGCCCTATGATGAACATCTGATGGTGCAATTAGTCAACAGCACGATCGAGGATGTAAGTCAAAAAGAAGGTGTGAAGTACGATGCAGTGGTAGGTGCGCTAGGTCGCCGTGTCCAGGCCAGTGTTGACTGGAAAGAACTTGAAGAATTGAGTGTCCTGGGAATTGATGAAGTCGCCTTGAAAAAAGGACGCAAGAATTATGCGGCCATTATTAGCACTCAGCAAGCGGACGGGCAAGTGAAGGTATTGGCCGTTCTGCCAGACCGCAAGAAGAAAACAGTGCGTCAGTTTCTGGAAACCATTCCGGTCCGTTTGCACTCTACGATGGAAACTGTCTGTACGGATATGTGGGATGGATACGTCAATGCAGTGGAAGAATTTGCACAAGCCCACGAGGATGTCTCTCTTGATGTGGTCATTGATCGCTTCCACGTGGCCAAGAACTACCGAGATAATGTTGACAAATTACGAAAAAAAGAATGCCGACAACTGAAAAAAGAGTTATCAAAAGTAGAGTACGAAGAGATAAAAGGCGTAATGTGGCCCACTCGTAAGAACAATCGGAATGTGACTACCGAAGAACGTAAAAAACTGCGTCGTCTCTTCAGCTATTCTCCAGACCTAAAATTAGCCTATACTTTCCGGGAAGAACTAACCGCTATTTTTGAAATGAAACTCTCCCGAGAAGAAGCCATCGAGCGGCTCAAGGTATGGATGGCAAAGGTTGAGCGCAGTGGCTTGAAATGCTTTGATACTTTCTTGGTAACCCTGACAAACTGGCTTGATAAAATCGCCAATTACTTCGTGTCCCGTTTGAGCAGTGGCTTCGTTGAAGGTTTGAACACCAAGATCAAAACTCTCATGCGGCGTTGTTATGGCATCCGTAGAGTAGACCATATCTTTCAACGTCTTTCTCTCGATATTCTGGGCTATCGCCGTTTTGTTTAGGCTTTACCCCATATATAGGGGATACCCCGCAAGATCCCAAAGAGCCGATTTTCTGTAATGCTGTCATGGGTAATACATCGTTCAAGTAAGTTCGCACCGT
>JAIORF010000127.1 GCA_021108295.1 bacterium
CTGGGAAAGATTAGCCGCGCTGGAGATCCTGCCTGAAAGGGTAATGGAATCATGATTTGCAAAAACGCGGATCTCTTTTTCGAGCGGAAGTATTTCGTGAAGTTTTTGTTTCAACCGAGGGATATCATAATCTACTTCCAGATCATAAATTACTGAAATCTTTTTGTTGTGCCATAATGTCAAATTGGTAATTCCTGAAGCTTTCCCTGTGATGTATATCTCATCAGGGGGAAGGAAGATAATGGCGGCGATTTCAGGATCAGCTATGGAGACACGTTTGACAGTCTTTGGGCTTTTAAGGATGATTGATTTTCCAACCACTACCTGCAGTTTTTTGGGTTGCTCAATTTCCGGCAGCACAGAGTCTGCTGCCAGGGATATCGCAGAAAAACCCAGTAAAAGAATGGATAATAGATAGATAATAATAATAGATACGCTTCTCATCTTTGCTAATTCTTTTGATAGAAACATGGGTGTCATCCTTCCTTAGACCTATAGTTTAAATTTCTTTTGGGTCATTTTGCCGCCCTCAATTATTTCCACCGTGAAAGTCTTGCTTGCCTGCTTCTTCTTTTTGGGGCGTAAAGAGGCAAGGGTTCCTGCAATACTGGCTCCATTCGTCAGTACAATCTCTTTGTCAGTGACATTTCGTAAAGCAAAGTGGAGTTTGCCATGGTTTGCGGCAAGGGACAGTTTTTCCCCTTCTTTGGGAGTAACTTCCAGAGTGTAAACATCAACAGAATGGGGTTTGCCGCCTTCTTTGTTTTCTTCAATTTCTATTCCTGTTGCAAGGACAAGAATATTTTCAAGTACTGTCTTTGTCACCTTTCTTTTGTTCAATGGATTAGTTATGGTAACCAGAACATCCACCCAGTTGCCCGGTCTGATAAAGCCGGAGAGCCCGATTACCTTATCTCCTTTTACAGCCAGCGCGCGCTTTCCCGGTTTCACAATCGCGGATACGCCCCCGGTAGTCACGCTGTCTGGAGCCAACCTGCACTCCAGGATGGATTCGTTTTGTTTCAAAGGACTGATTAGAACTCTTTCTTGCGGTGATTCCGGATTAAAAAAACTGCCGGGGGGGAAGGCTTTCTTTAAGATAGGGAAGGGTCTTTACCATTTCAGGTGAAAGTTTTGTTCCCCACGGCAAATCTGCTGCAGCCACTGCAACAGGCACAGTCTCGGATTCCACTTTTGCAACCTCTTGCTGAGTTGTCTGAACATTTAACCATTTGTATGCAAAAATACCGACTAATGAAGCAATCACCAAGCCCAGAGCAAGGGGAATAAATGCTTTCCATTTTCCCATGAAATGCCTCCTTTCTATATATTAATCAGATCGGGAACCTGTAGTATCCCGAGAATTCCAAAAAGACCGAAAACAGTGTTCCCAGGGCGATGGCTATTCCATAGCACAGCTTTGGTTTTTTTTCGTTTTGGTCATCCAGGATCGGAATGAATTGTTGTGTAAATATAAATGTTTTCAGTGTTGTTAAATGTCTTGTGAAAAAACCTTTAAAATGTTGACGCTTTATTA
>JAIORF010000015.1 GCA_021108295.1 bacterium
AGCCTTTTGAAAAAGAATCTGACAGGATAACAGGATAAACAAGATTTTATTTAAAACCCAACTCTCATTGCAGCTATCCAGTAAATGGCTAACCACACGGGGCGAACTATTTTATACCCATTGATTTATCAATCAACTTGTCAAAGTCATCTAAAGTTTCGGTTTGAAAGATAGCTCTTAGAAGGGATCTAATAACTTCGGTAGAGTTTATTCTGTTAATTTTATTAACTATATCATCACGTAAGTAACTGAATTTCGACTGGATAGCTTCCACCAGCATGGCTCTGGATTCTTCTTTCTTTCCTTCCTTCCTTCTTTCCTTCCTTCCTTTTTACCTTCTTCTACAAATTCTTTTGCCCATCCTTTTATCATTTCAGCACCTCTCTCCGGTAAAACGGTTTCAATCGCTTTTACCGTATCTTCTCTGGTTACCTTGTTGTCTGTATTGGCCAGGTATTTCATAAAAATATCAAGATATTCCAGAGCGATGTCATGCTGCATGAATTCAAACATCATTTTTGCAATATCAATTATTTTCTCACGCAATACGGGATCTTCCAAATACTTGACAATGATATGCCAGCATCTGATAATAACTGATGTCGTAAATTGATCCTCATCAGCTCCGGTCGTATCGTTCAAAAAGTAATAAAAGTTTGGTATGCAGGCTTTCATCTCTTCAATTGGAATATTCACGAAGTCATGAAAATTAAGACTGGGTGTCCAAGTTTTGTTACCCTGATAGATCAAAACAGGAATTATGGGAGGCAGTTTATCTCCCAGCAGTCCTTTTTTCTCAAGTTCATACCATTGTTCAACCATGTATCTTAACAATTGAAGTGGTGCCCGCATTGGAATATAGCTTTTATGCTCCAGTAGAAAGTATACGAAAACCTGTTCATCAGGATTATCTTTGAATCGGGTTTGAATCACTATATCGGAATAATGCGCTTTGTATTCTTCGCTGAGAAAACTCTTTTTGTTGACGTCAATATAATCAAAATCCAGCTTCTGAAGGATGGATGAAGGCAAAAAGTCCTTTAAAAATCCTGCTGCATTGTCCGGTCTTCCGTACACATCCCAGAAGAATTTGTCATGTATATTTGCAACTGACGTGGTATTGTCTGATTTATTATTTTCCATGCTTGTGATTTTATCAGAATTCACTGATTCTATAAGAAATTATTTCCTGACGGAATCAGACCAAGTTAACCAACTTGATATTAGAAAAAGGGCACAGGGTCGCATCTTAAATATTCAATCTTTTTCGGCACGAATGACACCGCTGTGGAGCTATGTTAATTCTGCAGCCAGTTGTTTAACCTTAAATCTTTTGAAATGCTTGATGTTGTTGGTTATAAGAGAAATTTGGGGTCAACACCTTGATTATTATAATAAAAGTTTCCCAAACGAAAACTACATTACCAAGTCCCACCTTTTTTAATCAATAGCAGGATAGGGAATATCACGTTACATTAAGCCGTTCTTTGAAAAATCAGACATGAGATCAACGAAATTTGGAGCAATTAGTAGAAA
>JAIORF010000078.1 GCA_021108295.1 bacterium
TCCCTGCTGTATAACTCAGATTCGTCCCACCATCTCCATATATTAAACTCCCTGTGAAACTGTCTTCTGCTTGTGCATTGTAAATGGTTTGTTCTCCATCTATCTTTATTGTTTGAGATATATCTATATCTCCTCCACTCTCTATCTTAAACCTTGCCACATTGTTTGTAAGAAAACTCAAAGCAAAAGCATCTGTATTACCCAATGTTCTATCTGCAGTCCCTGCTTCTCCTCCATCTGAGTACTCTCCGCTTCCTTCTGCTGCCCAACTCAATGCTCCACTACCATCGGTAGATAGTATTTGACCGTTTGTACCATCTGCTGTTGGGAACGTATAAGCTCCATTGAAAGTAATTGCTCCTGTACTTGATGATTGTATTCTTATATTACCCTGTCCATCTGCTATGATTACATTATTACTTAAATTTGCACTTAGTCCTGTCACACCAGCTCCAAGGATTGTATTGTAATCTCCTGTAGTAATACCCCTACCTGTGTTGTAGCCTAGTGATGTATTGTGGGTACCTTCCGTTACATCGTGAAGCGAGTACCTTCCTACGGCTGTATTGAACTCTCCTGTTGTGTTAGAGTAGAGAGCAATACGACCGACAGCTGTATTATAACTTCCTGTTGTATTAGAATAGAGGGTCTCGTTACCAATAGCTGTGTTTTGAAGCCCTGTTGTGTTGGAATAGAGAGACTGATAACCCACAGCTACATTGCTCTCCCCTGAGGTGTTGGAAAAGAGTACGCTATCACCAATAGCTGTATTATATTGTCCTGTATTATTCGCTGCGGTAGTACTGCCATGCAACGCCGTATGGCCAATCGCAGTATTGTAAGTAAGCCTACCCGTCGTTCTATTGTCTGCATAGTATAATGCTGAATAACCTACTGCAGTACTTCTATGATTTGCTACATTATGAAAAAGAGAGCTCTGACCACTAGCTGTATTCTGATATCCAGTAGTGTTGGAGCGTAGGGCATTAGTACCAAAAGCTGTGTTGAAGTATCCTGTGGTATTAGAGTAAAGAGTTCCCGAACCAATAGCTGTACTTCGATTCCCAGTTGTATTAGTAAGCCCAGCATTAATACCTACGAAGGTATTGTAATATCCCTCATCTCCTGCCGAATGACTTAGACTTGCTCCTCCATTCCCAATTACCAAAGAGTTAGTAAAACCATCCTCTGCTTGTGCATTGTAAATGGTTTGTTCTCCATCTATCTTTATTGTTTGAGATATATCTATATCTCCTCCACTCTCTATCTTAAACCTTGCCACATTGTTTGTAAGAAAACTCAAAGCAAAAGCATCTGTATTACCCAATGTTCTATCTGCAGTCCCTGCTTCTCCTCCGTCTGAATAGTCTCCACCACTACTTGCAGCTATCCAACTTAATGCTCCACTACCGTCAGTAGACAGTACCTGACCATTAGCACCGTCTGCAGTTGGGAAAGTGTAAGTTCCATTGAAAGTTATTGCTCCTGTACTTGATGATTGGATTCTTATATTGCCCTCA
>JAIORF010000047.1 GCA_021108295.1 bacterium
AACTTTGAATGGAGGTTGTTTCTTCTGATTTCGGCGACAGTAAACAATCTTTGACTTTTCGCTGTTTAATTCCAGTTTGCAGTCTTTAAATCGTTGCTTTATCGCTTCCATTAGTCGTAATGCTTGTTTGATATGTTGACAATGAACAACGATATCATCTGCATACCTCTCAAATTCAATATCAGGGTTATTCTTCTGTATCCATTTATCAAACACTATATCCAGAAAAATATTGGCTAGCACAGGGCTAATGACTCCACCTTGTGGTGTGCCTTTTCCATCTGTGTGTTTGATCGTTCCATCAGGTAGCTCTATAGATGATTTTAACCATCGTTCACAATACAACAAAATATGTTTCTTGTCTGTATAATGCCTTAGGGCTTTCAATAGCAACTTATGATCTATATTGTCAAAGAATCCTTTAATATCAAGATCTATTACCCAACTGTATTTCATACAATTGATGCGACATTGTTCAACGGCATCATGTGCCGATTTATTCGGACGATATCCAAATGAATCTCGACTAAAATGTTTATCAACAATATTTTCCAACTCTGTTGCTATTACCTGTTGAGCTACCCTATCAGTAATCGTTGGAATGCCTAAAGCTCGTTTCCTCCCTCCTGATTTAGGTATTAGTGTTTGACGTACTGATTGTGGAAAGTAACTCCCGCTTGCCATCCTATTCCATAGGGGATAGAGATACTTACGTTTGTTCTTATTCACATCTGCTATCGTAATTTTATCTACGCCAGCACTTCCGCCATTTGCTCTCACTCTCTTGAAAGCATTTTGTACTTGCAACCTTGTTATCGGCTGCGTCTTCTGTTCTTCTACAAAAATCATCCTCAAATTAATTTAAGTTGTTATACATATAAGAACCTATCATGTGAAGTCCTTCGCTCGAAGGATCGTTACTCCTCCTCTCTTGGGTATATTCGCTACTACGACTTCATCCGTCCCAAATCTGTATATCGCTACTTTCTGCATTTCCTTACAGGTTCTCTGCATTTTCGCTTTACACTACAGATTTGGTTCTCCTGTTCCTTGATAGAGCCCAAGTAGGATTCCTGCCGCCTTAATGCCGTATGCCGTGTAGTCAGTACTCAGGTATCTTCTACACTCTGTCTCGCGAGGTCGCTCCCCTCTTGATTTTGACATAGTAAATGTTATTTTCGACACGTCGATAACGGTTCATTTTCATTCAACTCTCCTACTCATACCATAGCTTGCATCTCTCATACAACCGAGAGTTCAGCCTTTAACCTTGTCGCTCAGTACCATCTCATGAAAGAAAGCACCACAAGGCGGTTTGATAAATACGCCTGATCATCTTTATCGATAGTCCAATCTTAAAGTTTCCTCTCCCGTGAGACTTCCATTATTACCTTTCTTGAAGGGAATAGCTCGTTTCTGTTTTGACTTTAAGCCTATCATCTCTATCAAAGTTTTGTTACCATTTCAAAGAACTTTTCTTCGTACCCTGTGGTAACCCAGGACACAC
>JAIORF010000071.1 GCA_021108295.1 bacterium
TTAAGATAACTTCACTTTGAATAATGCCTTTTGATAAGGCTTGCAAACATACTTTATTTGTCAATTCAACACCATGCAATCTGGCAGCAAACAAGATATCAACAAATTGTCTATCCCCACCTGGGATACGGATAAGACGTGACTGCACTTTTTTTATACCAGATGGCAGCTGCCAGTCCTGGAACGGGGCTCCGTTCCTTAAAGCTCCTGGTTTACGACTAAGGACATCAAGATAATGCCATGGGTTGTAAATGGTTTTACCCCGTTCAAAATTTCTTTGATGACTGGCTATCTGCTTCCCATTATTGATAATAAGAATCTGGTCAGCCTTTGCTCTGACAGTTGCAATTTTTCCTGCTCTGTTACAAGGTACACTGTAATGGTTCCTGTCATATCTTATCAGACTTGTACTGGAGACACGGCATTCTTGTTCAACATATCCTTCAAATTGTACTTTAACAGGTATTAAATATTTTTGTTCTTCTTCATAAACTTCCTGGATTGTTTTATCTTTATATATTGGATGTTTTCTTGCCTTGCATATTTCAAGGCATCTGTCGTTAAGATACTGATTGAGCGCTTCAAGACTTGCAGATTTTAATCTTGGAGTAAATATCCAGTTCCTTATATCTTGAACCTGTTTTTCTACTTGACCTTTTTCCCAGCCAGCTCCGGGTGTGCAGGCAACAGGCTTTACCAGATAATGACTGCACATCTGAACAAACCGTTTATTGTATTCTCTGGCTTTGCCTTTTAAAATGCTTGTGACAGCTGTTGACATATTATCATAAATGCCTCTTTTACAAGTGCCTTCAAAACATTGAAATGCTTTATTGTGAGAGTCCAAAACCATCTCTTGACTCTCCCTATAATATGCCACTACAAAGGACCTACGGCTATGGCATAATCTAAAATGAGCAGCTTTAATCTTTTTGAGTTCTCCATTTATTATAGCTGTCTCATGACTCCAATCAAACTGATAGGCATCCCCTGGAGGAAAATATAATGGAACAAAAACACCTGGCTTGACCTTACCTTTGTTTTGTCGCCATCTGCGTACATATCTTTGAACACTGTCATAGGCACCTTTATACCCTCGTTCTCTCAAAAGTTCATGCAATCGCATTGCTGTCATTCTTCTCTTCTTGGGTTGTTTCCAATCTTCAATTAAATATTGTTCAATAATATCAAAGTATGGCCCAAGACGGGGTTGTGGCTGAGTGCTCCTTGAGTATTCATGCCTGGTTTTACCACTGCGTATGACCTTGCGGACTGTATTGCGTGATAGATTTAAATCTCTTGTTATCTTTTTTATGCTTTTACCCTCTACAAAATAATACCGTCGAATTTTTGCTATTGTTTCCACTATCAACATCCTCCTGACCTCCATGTTTTAATTCATGAAGATTCTTATATCAGGGGGGTCAATTTTCGACGCTGTTTTTCTTATAAAGGGGTCATTATTGCACGCTGAACAACAA
>JAIORF010000124.1 GCA_021108295.1 bacterium
CTAGCTACACGACAGTTTGATCAAAAGGGATGGATGATGTAGAATTACTGCTTCAATTTAGTTTGCGACAAAATGAAGCAGGAGAAATCAGATGTCACCCATCCCCCTTTATGATACTTGGTTTGTACGTTTACAACAACTGCATCCACAGATGCGCCGAACACAAATCCGAATGATGGCTTGGCTAATCGTAGGTATTTATCTGAGCAAGTCTGTCCACCTGAGTAAAATCGCCAGTAAGATGAGTGGTCTTGCCAAACTACCCAGCAAGGTCAGGCGAATGGTTCGATTTCTGGACAATGGTCGGGTTCATGTACGACCTTGGTATGATCCGATAGCACGCCAAATACTGATTGAAGCTGTTGAGAAACGGTCGGAACTCATTATTGCCGTAGATGGCACTAAAATTGGCTTTGGTCACCAACTCTTGATGGTTGGATTAGCCTATCGCAAACGAACCTTACCCTTGGCTTGGACGTGGTGCCGTCACAAAAAAGGACACAGTACGGCGCATAAGCAACTGGCATTGCTGGATACTGTCAAACAAATGGTTCCGAAAAACTGCACCATCATCCTGGTTGGAGACAGTGAATTTGGGTCTGGCGAAGTGCTCAAGCAATTGAAAAAATGGCATTGGGGTTTTGTCCTTCGGCAACAGCCCAATTGGTTGGTAGAAGAAACTCAGAATGAGTGGCTGCGTTTAGACGCTCTCGTTACCAAATCCGGTCAGCGCCGCTGGCTCCCCAATACCCGCTTGACCGGTAAACATCGAACCGAAGTCAATGTGCTGGCCTACTGGAGAAAAGGCGAGAAGAAACCATGGCTATTGGCCACCAGTTTATCCACTTGGCAAGAAACACTCCGTTGTTACCGCCGCCGAATGTGGATTGAAGAAATGTTCGGCGACTTCAAGAAGCATGGCTTTGACATCGAAAGCACTCACTTGAGACATTTTCTACGTTTGTCTCGCCTGACTTTGGCTGTCTCTTTATTGTACGTCTCTCTCATGACTGAAGGAGCCTATACCATCAAGAATGGCCTCCGCCATTTGGTTGATCACAAGAGCCGCCGTGATTTCTCGATTTTTCGTATCGGATGCAATATGTTGGAAAGGTGCTTGAATAATGAACTCAATTTCCGTTTACGCTTTGTACCCTATTTTTGAAACTGTCGTGTAGCTAGATCAGGCATCACTTGTTACGGATCACGGCGATATGAATAAAGTCGGCTCCAGAGTTGCCTGGATGCTTTGCGAGTCAACTGGCAGATTGATAGAAATCAATACTGCAATTGACAAACAGATGATCAGCAGACCCAGAAAAATAAGACTTATACGGAGCAGACGAGGCATGGTTTTAAAGTATAAAAACAGCAAGAGGAAAAGATCAAACCTAGTGTAAGGTAATTATACCGCTCTGAGACGAGTTACAAATTTGGCTCTTTGACTCCGGAGATTCC
>JAIORF010000123.1 GCA_021108295.1 bacterium
CCCATTTCTCCTCGGCCGGCAATCTCTTTCCGGCCCACTGGGCATACGCACTTACCCCGTACCATGTCACATAGATAACCGGATGATCCTCAAAGCCAGACTCCACCGCAAAACGATCGCCATCCCTCTTTATCCGGCACCTCTCCTTTTCATTGACCCCTTCCAGACCAATCCACTCCTTGCCGCCTTCTTGCTGATTGCCGCGCTCATTGAGGAATTCGCAGAACTGGGCATTGGTTACGGGATACTTATCTATAAAAAAATCCTTTCTTCAGGCTGGTTATCCGAATGTTATCTTTTTCACCCATAATACATTGCCCCGGCGGGACGTAGACCATGTCCTCGGGAACCTTGACGCCTTGAGGCGGTTCAATCCTTTCATAGACCGAGGGGTCTATAAGTTCCGAGACAAAAAGGGCTGTTTCGTCCGTGATCTTTATCTCTTTGGCCTTATCTTTCGGTATCTCTCGTGCAAGTTTTCTGGCAACAAAATACTCAATGAAGGAGCGATGGGCAAAGGCATAGTAACCTTGGGCATGACGGCTGAGAAAGGAACAGTTGCGTATTTGATAATCGAGATTGTCGAGGGATAATTTCAGCATGTTTTTTGTTTCATCGTCAAAATACTTATTTATGGCGTCCTTCAGAGTATTGAAATGCAGCCGGTCTTTTTCCTTCGTAAGCATCCAATAGGCAAGTTCCTCCATAAACAGCATGATGTTCTTGGGTATCTTTTCTTCCCTGTGCTGCAGCTCAATAGATGGAGGAAGTCGCTGTTCTTCCCTCTCCTGCCACCTCTCTGTGATAGTGCGATAGACCTTGCCCGGTGTTACTTTTCCCTCTATATTTTGTACGGCTTCCAGATCATTGAGTATGAGTTCGATCAATATCGGGCGTCTGGCAAGGTCTTTTACATCAAAAACCTTCTCCACCGTTTCGTTCCAGAATTTTTCTGACGCGGCTTTGCCTAAACAAAGATCAAGATACTGTTTTATCTGCTCATCATCGAATAATGAGACATATATTCTCTCAAAACGAGGGTATGTCATCGAACGAGGACCTCGTTCATGGAACTCCTTCCGAACAAGTGTTTCCCTTTCCTCTTCTTCACTTCTAAAGAACTGCGTCCTGCTTGTCAGGATCACCTTTTTGTATTCCTGAGTGGTCTTTGAGAGGTTTTCGATTTCCTCAAGGACGGTTTTTTTATCAAAGGTCAGCGATAACTCGTCAAAACCGTTCAGGATAAGCACGGGGCTTTGGGCGCTGTCTCCGGCCCTGCTTCTCACTTCCCTTTGGATAACCTCGCGCCACCCTTCTGCCATCACAGTCTTAAGCTCGACGACAACCGGTACGTATTCAGATCCGGTCATATCACAGGCAAATTTATAGCAAAAAGAGGTCTTCCCGATGCC
>JAIORF010000097.1 GCA_021108295.1 bacterium
TTCCTAAAAAACCATAATATCTGAGAAAAACATAACAAAGTGTTTAGGATCGAACATAGAGCTGAGGGGGTGGGCAACGATAACCGAAAAACTATGATAAAGGGAAAAACTACCGCTCAAATACTGCCTTTCAAAAGCGGCTCGGCTTTGCCCAGTCCATCTCAAGCGCCTGGTTCTACACTACAACTCACAACTTGGTTACTGTTAAGCAACAACCATTGCATATATAACGTGCTGAAATGGTATCATAATCCGCTATTGCTATTCAAAAAAGTTATTCGTAGCTCAAGACAGTGATGTGTTGCTTCATTGCTCTTATATGTCAGAAACCGGTGACAAACAACTGCCCGGATCCCACAATTTTCTTTTGATTTATGCCTACAACTATCTTATGCATATCAAACACCGAACGTAATGAGACGTAAAGAGTTATTTTGAAAATCAAGCGCCTTGTTCTGCATTTCGGCATTAATTGGAAAGCTCATAACTATTTCTTTTTTTTTCGCACCACGCTAACCTCAGCCCAAAATTTACTGTCAGATTTATCAACTTCAAATCTTCCGTCATTCAATAGCGCCTTAAGAAGGTCTTGCTCTGAAAATAGCAGATATCCTTCTGTGATGAACTGGGTGTGTAGTTCTATTATAGATTGAGGCTTCCGCTTGCGTTTCAGAAAGTTATAGCAGGTATCAGCAATATCCGTGGACATTCTTACAACAACGGGCCTCTTGACCCAATTAAAATCATCTTCCGTTTTTCCCAAGGCGAACAGAGCATCCAGAATCACATGCTGGTAATCAGGGTTCCAAGGGTGTTTCTTGTGATGCTCGGCCATAAATTCGATAGCTTTCTTAAATTCACCGTTTAGAACATAGGCGTCTCCCAAATAGTATTGTGCATAAAGGTCATCAGGATGTTTTTCTGCTCTTTGCTCACAGTTTCGGACTAAGCCGGGATAATCCTCATTATCAAGAAATTTTTGATGTGGTTCCCAAACCTCAAAATCAAGATGTTCATCTCCTCCATACGTAATTTCAGTTTTTATTTTTCTGTAAGGGAATTCTATTATTTTCGATTTAATATTCATTTTTCTTGATGTAGAACCGCGGTGCTCGACGTAGTCAGCACCGCGATTGTTATACTCTGCCTTTATTTATACATAATTTTATTCATTCTAAAATGGAATCTCATCCATATTGAGTTGCTTCAAAGATTTATTTTCCGCTCACGTTTCTGATTACGTTTCTTAACAATCCGCTCAATTGATTTCACGACCTCTGGACGGTCCTTTTTAAAACGCTTGAAATAGAGTTCCTCTATAAAATCGGGTAAAGGCAATTTCCATGGCTCTTGTTTATGGTTTGCTAATTTCCCAAATTTCTTTGGATTCAAGCCAAGTTCACG
>JAIORF010000030.1 GCA_021108295.1 bacterium
GACAAACAGAAGCTGATAGTATCCCGTATACAGGCGCGTATCGTGAAGGCAGTTAGAAACTAATTGCCGGGTATTTAGCTATACCTTATCAATGCTTGAGCCGTATGAGGTGAAAGTCTCACGTACGGTTCTGAGGGAGCTTGGGGCTGGTAACAGCCCCCGGCTACCCGACACCGCCAACAGCGGTGTTTTTTTTGAAATGTTGTCTTCCGCATAAATGTTTTCGTTTGCGGAAAGTATTCCCACGCATGTTGGCGGCCGGTGAGCTTATCGTTAGGCCTTCCTTGAAAACGAGTCATAATTAACCTGTTATCTAAAAAAGGAGAAAAGAGAAAATGAAGAAGACAATTTTGATGTTTTTTTGTGCCGTGACGTTTTTTGTTGGAGTCGCACAGGCTGCTCCGATTAATGGTTTATTTAATACCGGTGTTGACGATTCAGGCTTAGTCTTGCCCGTCGGCACCTTAGAACAACACTACAACATGACCGGAGCTTTATCACCGGCCAACGTCATTTCAAAACACTCCACTTGGGTCACCCCTCCCACCGGATCTTTGTGGATAGGTCCGAGCAACGGCAATTTCAGTGATCCTGTTGGTGATTACTCATATATACTGACGTTTGACCTGACTGGCTTGGTTCCAACGACAGCCTTTATTTCAGGCAAGTGGTCCACAGACAATACAGGAGTGATCTTACTAAACGATATTGACACAGGTATTACTCAGGATAGCTTTATGTCATTGAATAACTTCAACATCAGCGACGGCTTTGTTCCAGAGATTAACACGCTAGAGTTCATTGTGACAAACAGACCAGGAAGTTCCACAAATCCAACTGGCCTGTTAGTCGCAAACCTGACAGGACAGGCATCTCCAGTCCCTGTTCCAGCCGCAATTTGGCTATTAGGCTCTGGACTGGTCGGAATTGCAGGATTCAGGAAGCTACCGAGGAAATCCATCGAATCATAAGGTTTTTTCAAGGAGATCTTCCGAATGCTGCTGCATATAACATACTGATATTCCAAACAGATGGCCTAACAATCGCATTCACTCTGACGCCCAAAGCCAAGCAGTTTTTTACTTTTACACAGTCTGTGTAAAAGTCGCTCTTACCAAGTCATCATTGGCTTTGGGCGCAGGTGATGCGTACGTTCACGGCGGCTGCGCCGCCGTGAACCGCGGTGCTGACTTCGTCGAGCACCTTGTTCAGGCGCCTTGCGCCTGAACAAGGTGCTCGACCGGACACCGTGAACCGCACAATCAAACTGCGTTTGCTTGTGCGGCCCCCGGCGCCGGTCAGCACCGCGGTTATATTAAGCCTGGAGGCAGGAAAGGCCGTGCGCTTGACACGAATTAAGCATTTTGCTACAGTCTGAAAAAAAGGAGGTTCTCCAATGATGATGCCCGACGCCCTGT
>JAIORF010000110.1 GCA_021108295.1 bacterium
AAATTGAATCACTAACTCCCCATTTATTTACTATTACATATCCGTTGTTTGATAGATTGTCAATTTCTGCATATTTTAATCCTCCAAAAAAACCATTTGCTTGATGGGAACTAAAACTCAAACCATAATCATCACTATGGGAATTAAATGTATTATAAACTTGTCCCTCAACTATTCCTGCACAGATATTCCATGAAATATCAGCATGCCTAAAGTCCCAACTACCATATTGTCCAAAATTATTAGAGTAATGTAATCCGCCAAATGTTGTTACAAAATACGGCTAAGTTCTAAATAATACAGCAATAATTCATATCTTTGTCAAATGAAATCAAGTCAGGAAATCAAAAAGTTATTTGCACAATTGCCAATAGCCTCACAAACCGAGCTTTTAGATGAGTTGCTTCAAGAGCAGGAATTACAAGGGAAAATATTGATAGCTGCCTATGAAGAAGTTTCCAGGAAAAGAAAAAAGAAACCATGTCCACATTGCTCAAGCGATAATGTATATAAGAGGGGGAAGCAGAATTGGGTACAAATGTACCAGTGCAATGATTGCAAAAGATGGTATAGCGAAACAACAGGGACACCTTTGTACGACATCAAGCTTAAATCAAAATGGCAATCTTATCTACGCTGCATGGAGCAGGGCATACCAATAAAGAAGATAGCAAAAGAAATCGGGATAAGCATCCAGACAAGTTTTGACTGGCGGCATAAAATATTGGCTTCCCTAAACGGGTTTGTCCCTGAAGAGCTGTCATCAGAAGTAGAATGTGACGAACTGGAACTGGCACTTAACAATAAAGGTAGCCGGAATTTGGACAGGGAGCCAAGAAAAAGGGGGAACGATTTTGTCCGGAACATGGGAAAAGAAGATGTCACAGTTGTCCAGGTGGTAACAGCAGTTGAACGCAATGGGGAGAAATATCTTAAGGCCGTTGTTTCAAAACGCCTGAGCAAAGAAGAAATCACAAAGGCATTAGATGGGAAGCTGGCCGGCAACACGACATTGTTCACTGACAAACACCCATCTTATAAGGCTTTTGCCAAGGACAACCCCTCAATAAATCACAAAGCACTATTGGCCAAAGATCATGTGGACAGGAATGACAAGACAGCCCATCTGCAAAAAGTCAACAATGTTCACGCACAGATCAGAACATTCTTGCGGCCATTTAATGGTGTCAGTTCAAAATATTTACAAAACTATCTGAACTGGTATGCTTATGCTGACAAAATAAGGGATAGTAAAACAACTTTGAAACAATGGTTCTTGACAATGCTCCTAACAGATCAGGCTTATCATCTGTTTGAACTTTTTAAACAAAATGCTGTAATTATTAGAACTTAGCCGTTTTGTTTTTCCCCGGTCAATAGTTCCATCGGTGTTTTTCCTTTTCTTTTTCCT
>JAIORF010000062.1 GCA_021108295.1 bacterium
GAGTTATTGTCAAATGTTGTGTATGAGGAGATTAGGCGGCGTTCCGAATTTCCTCAATACCATTGATAAATTTTATTCCTCGAATTACTTTACCTAACTTCCTATAGCCATAAAGGCGCTGCCATCTTCTCTGAGCACACTGACAGAGTTTAAATGCCATGGTTACGACAGTCTTTGAAGAAAAGCAGCTCCTGACTTTTGCCGTCCGCAGTCTGACGGTTGAAAATGTTGATTCTATAGGGTTTGTAGTACGTATGTGTCTCCAGTGTTCTGCTGGAAAGTCATAAAACGTTAACAATATTTCACGGTCTTTCTGCAGGCATTTTGCAGCCTTGGGATATTTATCTTCGTATATGCTGATAAAATCATCAAAGTGAGTTTGGGCTTCTGCCTTATCAGGAGCCATCCAAATTTGATGGAGTTTCTCTTTGGCTTTTGCCTGAAGGCTCTTTGGCAATTTATTCAAGACATTAGCGGTTTTATGCACCCAGCATCTCTGCCAGCGGGTATTGTGGTAAACCTTTGCAAGAGCCTTCCAGAAGCCCAGGGCGCCGTCACCAATAGCCAATTCCGGGGCGGCCTTAAGCCCTCTATGCTTCAGGTCGATGAGCAACTCTGTCCAGGATAACTCGCTTTCTCTCAGCCCGCTGTTAAGTGCCAGTAATTCCTTTTTGCCGTCTTCTGTAGCCCCAATAATCACCAGTAGGCACTGTCTTTCTTCCATACGGACATTGCAGTAGATACCGTCAGCCCAGATATATACATACCGCTTATGAGACAGATCGCGTTTTTGCCATTTATCCAGATCCTCTTGCCATATACTTTTGAGACGGCTGATGGTTGTGGCAGATAATCCAGGTGCATCTTTCCCCACCAGTGCTGACAGTGCCTCTGTGAAATCGTTGGTGGAGATGCCTTTCAAGTAGAGCCATGGTATCAGTTCCTCCATGCTTTTTGTTTTTCGAAGGTAAGGTGGTAACAGGGAGGACCTAAAACGAATAGACCCTGATTCATGATCCGGTTGGCGATCCCGGGCACGAGGAACCTTGACCGCTACCGGACCAATTCCGGTTTGAATTTGGCGTTCGGGAAGATAACCATTACGCACAAGTCTTTGACGGTCCTGAGTGTCTCTGAAATCCCTGTACTGGGCCAAAAAGCCTTCTATCTCTGCTTCTAAGGCCTCGGTCAGCAACTTTCTGGCTCCTGTTCGTAAAACATCGGTTAGAGGGTCATCAACAAATCGCTCTGGCTTTTTAAAATCAATTACGTTATCTTTGGGCATGGTGTGTGTATCCTTTCTTTTAGTTATTAAAAGTGCTCGGGATATTGCGCTAACAATCTCCCGAAGGATACACCACCTAACCTTTCAAACACAACTTTCGATTATATCTC
>JAIORF010000106.1 GCA_021108295.1 bacterium
CGTTTACACCATCCGGTAAAAAATCAGCAGAAGAAGCCTTGTTTACATGGATTGTTTCTGATTTTGGATTGAATGATGCTATTGAATCAGGGCTGGTAAAAACACCTCGGGTTGTCGTTCGTGATGACAGTATCGTGACAAAAGAACTCAAATCACGACTTTATCATATTTATGCCGATGATGAAGTAAAAGATAATATTAATCATAAAGCAGATGAAACGGAACCTCTTCCGGATTTATTGATAAACGCATACTACCTTTTAGGAAAAGACTGGCGGGAAACCAGAAATGAATGGATGAATGTTGGTCATAAAGTGCCGCCTGTGATGATTACTGTTGCAAATAGAACTGAAACTTCTGCACGAATAAAATATGCTTTTGACCATAACCGGATATTAATCCCCGAACTGTGTGATGCAGATAAAACTCTGCAAATAGACAGTAAGATACTCAATGAAGCTGAATCGGAAACAGAGACTGTTGAAATAAAAAATTCCCCAAAACTTACAAAAAAACAGCAGGCTGAGTTATTACGTCAAACTGTTGATACTATTGGCAGAGAGGGCAAACCTGGCGAACAGATTCAAAATATAATCTCTGTTGGCATGCTTTCAGAAGGATGGGATGCCAAGACAGTAACCCATGTCATGGGACTAAGAGCTTTTTCCAGCCAGCTATTATGCGAGCAGGTCGTTGGGCGTGGACTCCGAAGAGTGAGTTATGATGCAGGCGATGATGGTTTATTTCAACCGGAATATGTTAATATATTCGGTGTTCCGTTTACGTTCTTGCCACATGAAGGAGGTGATGGACCACCGCCTCCGCCGCCTCCGCCAAAAACGAAAATAGAGCCTGTAAAAGAAAAATCAAAACATGAAATTACATGGCCGAATATTCTCAGAATAGATCGATGTATATCGACCGGTTCTAAAAATGGATTGGGACAAGGTTAAGATTCTAAAGATAGACCCTTACGAGTCTATTACAGAGGCAGATTTGGCTGCGATTATTTCCGGAAAACCAAACAAGGCAGTTAAAGCCGCAATTGGTCTGGAAAAAATAGCAGAAGACACAAGAGTACAGACAATAGTTTTCAGGATTGCTTCTACAATAGAGTTGTTGCCCAATAAGCAATAAATACAATATGCAGCGTTATATTCAACCAAAAACCACAAGATATTGCACAAAAACCTTATTGAGCAACAACTCTAATATACAATTCAGAAAAACGGCCGGACTGGAAAGGAAGCAAGGAGCTATTTCTTGCACAGGTTGTAAGAATTGTTGAGGAGTTTATTCAGTCGAATAAAATCACAATCAAACATGATTTGTTTCATCAGGATGATTCAAAAAAGAAGATATTGATGATTCTCAACATGAATAAAA
>JAIORF010000026.1 GCA_021108295.1 bacterium
GCCTGCGGTTTTTGCAAATCCTTATGCATCAAAATTTCAGCACATATCTTCGCAATAAATCGCTCAACTTAGGTATAAACATTACTTTTGAGGGGGATATAATATAATGTGGCGTTTTTTTATGATAATATCATTTGTATTCATCATTGTTGACGCTGTGGCCTGTAGTCAAGCGATACCTGCTCCCCAACAGGAAAGTCAAGCCGGGGTCGAAGCAGCTCAGGTTGATCAGACGTTCCAACAACTACCAAATGCTGAAGCTGAATTTGGTTTCACTGAACAGGCGGTCGATTTTGAAAACAAGGGCCAAAAAATTGTGGGAACCTTAACTTTGCCAGAGGGTGAGCAAAACTCATATCCTGTAATTTTGTTATTTCATGGCTTCCTGGGGTTTCAGGATGGCGTACCAATTATAGGTACGGAAGATGGGATGCTGAGTAGAACTGCACGTCTTCTGGCTGAACATGGCTATGCTACGCTACGCATTAGTTTTCGGGGGTCGGGTGAAAGTGATGGGCTTTGGGAGGATACAACCTTCAGTGGGCAGATATCGGACGCCGTTGCTGCGGTTGATTACTTGACCACGCTTGACAATATTGATCTGAATCGCATTGGGGTTATTGGATTAAGTCAAGGGGGCTTAGTTGCTTCCTCAGCCGCCGCCCAGGATGAGCGGATTAAGTCGATTGTATTATGGTCGCCTGTGGCTAACCCGGTTGATACCTACAAATTACTTTTGGGCGAAGATAAGATTGTCGAGGGTTTAGCCAGTGATGGTGAGAGCATTGATATAACGGTTGTATGGGGTGCGGAGATTAAGTTAAAGACACCCTTTTTTGAAGATATCTACCACATAGACCCTGTCGCAGCGATCACTCAAGTTGAAGACCCCCTCATGGTGATTGTGGGTCTTAAGGATTCCATTGTCACCCCCCAACCCTATTATGGACAGGTCTATCTCAATTACCATGAGGGCGATGAAATGTTAATTGAGCTTGACGGGGATCACATTTTTGATATCCGCACAGAAGCCGGCCCCACCGTATTTGATGATGCGATTTACTGGAGCCTAGCCTGGATGCAAGAAACATTAAAACCCTTCACCTGGAAAAATTGTTGTTGCCGGGCACGGGAACTGTGATATTAATGAGGGGGATAGGGCTAACGCACGGGCGGCAGTTAACTTTTTAACTTATGTTTATCAAATCAGCGAATATTTTCCAGCCTTTGCCAGCTTCTTGCCTTGATTTGCTGACAGCCGGAACTGAATTTTTTAGTTTGCGGGCAAGAGATGACATGGTGATTCCCAGCCAAGAAGGGACGCAACAAAAACTTGGCGCTTCAGGCTAAAACTTTTGATGTACGCTATGATTGTT
>JAIORF010000087.1 GCA_021108295.1 bacterium
GAAATGAAACCATAACTGTTTATTTAGTTGTCTCTATGCCTGACATTGAAAGATTAAAACCAATTATATCATTGTTTTTTGAATTAGGTACTCTGTCCCTGCTTGAAAAAGAACCAACCGGCAAGGATCAAAAAATAACTTTTATCCTGGACGAATTTGTAAGACTGCAAAAAATGACACAGGTTATTACTTTACCTGATGTTGGCCGAGGCTATAAATTTAATGCTATTTTTATATGTCAATCTATCAGTCAGTTAAAAAATGTTTATGGTGAACACTTAACCAATGCCCTAAGGAATACTTGCTCGTTTCACTTAATTTTTTCTCAGAATGAATTTCAGGAAGCAAAATTAATTTCTGATTCTGTGGGAGATTTCACTTTTAAAAAGGTAACAAAAAATGAAAGGCGGTCATTACTCCAGGGAGGATCTGAATCAGAGCAAGGCATGGCATTAATACGAAGTCAAGATATTATGAGTATGGATTTTGGGCAAATGTTTATTCTAGTTCAAGGTGCTTTTGAAACACCTATTGCTTGCTTTGCTCCTTTTTACTTTTTAGATAAGTCTATGTCGTCATTTATTGGTTTGCCGATAAATATTGAAGTTGAGGAAGAAGCTGAAGCAGAAGAAGATAATATTCCTAGTGTTGATGCTTTACCGGAAAATGCTTTTGAAACTAAAAAAAATGAAGAAGAATATGAAAATTATTAAAAAAGCATCAAAAAACGTTCTTTTTTTACTATTTTTCTTAAATTCGTTTGTTTTTGCAGATGACTACAAATTCGACTCCGTATCTGCCCGATTTAACGTCGATTCAAATATTTTAAGGGCTATCAGTAGCGTAGAAAGTAAGCATAATAATACAGCTCTTGCCATCAACTATGGAACGATTGACGTGGGACACATGCAAATCAATAGTTTTTGGGAGAAAAAAGGCATTGATTTAGCTCGTTTGCTCACAGATCCCGTTTATTGCACTGAAACTGGAGCATATATTTTAAAAGAGAGTCAAAATCGATATGGAAAATCTTGGGCGTCCGTTGGTTCATACCATTCAGGATATGCCCCCCTGGACTTACCAAATTTAAGACGGTTTTTTGACTGTATAGAATATATTCAAAAAGTCATGGTTCAGTATTCCAAGATCACAGGATTATCCGCCACGGCTTACGCTAATGATATGTTCTCCGGTAAAGTTGTTAAGGTCTTAGATGGTGACACCATCAAAATTAAAGACCTTAACAAAATTCTTACTGTTCGGTTTTATGGCATTGATGCACCGGAGACAAAACATC
>JAIORF010000003.1 GCA_021108295.1 bacterium
CTTAGATTCAAATAGTAAGTGCAACTCTGAAGGTCGAAAAAGGAGGCAAGCTGAGGTAGGATAAGTCTCCTAGACCGGCCAAAGTCAAAGGAGCACTTATGAGCTACACTCAACTTACCCAAGAACAAAGATACCAGATATATGCACTAAAGAAAATGGGTCATGATCAAACCCAAATAGCTAAGTGTCTTGGAGTACACAAGTCAACGATCAGTCGGGAGTTTGGTCGTAACCAGGGTCAACGTGGGTACCGGCCAAAACAGGCCCACAAGAAAGCGCAAAGAAGACGTGCTGGAAAAGCACAAAAACGCATCAAGGCAGAAACATGGGCGCAAGTAGAAGAAAAGCTGCGCTTGGACTGGAGCCCGGAACAGATTTCTGGTTGGCTGAAAGAGAACGAGCTGGATCCAGTCAGCCATGAAAGTATCTATCAGTACATTTATGCTGATAAACGTGCTGGCGGCGACTTGCACAAACACTTACGCTGCCAGAAAAAGTACCGTAAACGGCACGGAGGTAAGGATCGACGGGGTAAAATCCCCAATCGGGTGAGTATTGAAGAACGCCCAGAGATTGTTGAATTGCGAGAGCGTATTGGCGACTGGGAAGCTGACACCATTATCGGCGCTGGACAAAAAGGCGCCATCGTTACGCTTGTCGAACGCAAATCGCGCTTCACGCTGATGGAGAAAGTGGACCACCGAACGGCTGACGCTACTGAAAAAGCCATTGTCCGCATGTTGCTTCCTTACATTTTGTGGGTGCTCACGATCACCTTCGATAACGGTAAAGAGTTTGCCAACCATGATGAAATTGCCCAGCAGCTTCAAGCGGATATGTTCTTTGCTCATACTTATGCTTCCTGGGAGCGAGGTACCAATGAAAACACGAATGGCCTCATCCGTCAGTATCTCCCAAAAGGCACCGATTTCTCATCCATCACTGATGACCAGATTTCTTTTATTACGGAACGTTTGAATCATCGCCCTAGAAAATGCCTTGACTTCCTAACACCGGATATGGTATTTTCTCAACCACAACCCGGTTGCACTTGATACTTGAATCCAAGCTTCATTACAATTACCCTTTCAATTCATTACCATCTTTTTAGGTCAAGTACGCTCATATAGTCTTGTGCTGCGGCCCAACGAGGGCGTAACCTGCGAAGGCGGCGTAAGCTAGAAAGCTGCTTTGCCCCGAACCACAACGCTCACTGTATTTGAAACGTAATGCCTGACAAAATGTCCATTGTCTCAAAGAAGCTGAAATGGATTATCTAACCGCCATTGCGCTGCTTCGACCACATCGGGCTTGAATAGGTGTTGAAATCGAACAACGAC
>JAIORF010000054.1 GCA_021108295.1 bacterium
TCCGTAGAGATCAAAATCGGACTGGTACAACTTGTAGTTTTCATAAATTCCGGTCATCTTTACAGAAATGTGTGTGTCTTCGGGGAACTTGGTTGTCATGATCAGTGCGCCTGCAAGAGCATTCCCGCTGTATAATGCGGAATAAGGCCCATAGATTACGTCAATACGTTCGATCTCTTCCGGAGCCACAAGCGGCCATCTCGGCCCATAGCTATGCCCTCCTGCCAGAAAATTGCTTAATAAAAGGTCATCTGCCATAACCAACACCCTTGGTGTCATCCTTGAGCTGGCCCCTCTAATAAGTAAAGGTGCATTCGTGGCAGCCTGACCCAGTTTTCTCACATACAATGCCGGCTGATACTTCACGACATCTTCGACCCCCACAACGTTTATTTTTTTAATATCGTCAGCAGTAAGTGATTCAACCACTGCCGGAACTTTTGCATGGTCTATTCCTCTTTTGCTGCGAACAGTTATCTCTTCAAGTTTGATTACCTCCCTGTCCTCCCCTTTTGTCTCCTCAGTTAAACCGAGACTGGGAATCGAAAGAATCAATGTTGCTATCAAGGCCATAATCAATTTTAAACAGCTCATTTCAAACCTCCTTTTTGTGTATTCATACATAAGCGCTTATTTGAAAAGCGTTAATCCTGATGCAAAAGTATTTACCCCACTTTTAAGCAAATATTCGTTCAATAAGCCTGCTGTTCGCTTCATATTTGAGAAAATATTACCTCGCTCTCCCACTTTTTCGCTATACACTTTTCAAATAGACTCTAACCCCTCATAACCGATAGACTAATAAGCTGGTAAGTTGAGCAACCCAGCAGCTTAAGAGCTCAACAGATAGGAGTTTGCCAGAAGGACGTTCCGAATAGCGTAGGCGTAGGTATTTCCATTTTGACGACTTGTGAAACAAAATAAAGCTGAGTTAAGATTTGGGATGTTGAAGATGGCCCTCGGAGGATGGTTACTCTAAATTTGTTTGACGAAGGAACGTTCCGGTGATATAAAAAAATAGAGGCGTCCTCACCCCCGAGGGGGCTTCAGAGGGAAGGTAGCTCGCAAACCCTGGCCGGTTCCGCTGCCTTCCCTTACATTTTGGTTTTCTTATGTATACTGACTTCTTTTGTTGTAATTTCCGCGTTGATAACGCTATTCAGATAGAGAGCGTAACAACTCGATAGCCCTCACGATAAATCTTTTAAATCGTCACTTTGTCGTACGAAAGGTAAGAGAAGCCGCAAACCAAACAACCTGTTTGCCTTTGACCGGAACCACGAGCTTGGCATTGATCAATTGAAGACCTGGA
>JAIORF010000141.1 GCA_021108295.1 bacterium
TTTGCGGGGTTAGCATTTTATTTTAATTTCAAGAAGTTATCGTATTTTATGCGTTATTTCAAAAAGGTAGCTGTCAAACAGTCTACGCCGTTTAAATTCGATCAAAGGTTGATGGTTTCGTAAAAAGTCTGATTTCCTCTCCCTTTGACCCCCAACTCCATGACCCCTGTGGGAGAGGCATTCTGCCTCGAAAGTTTATCCTGTCAAAAAAATGGAAATCCCTGTGCTATCAAGTTGCTTTTGTATGGTAAAAATGATATTGTTTTGTTGTTCCGTTGCATGCAGGACATATCGCAATGACCTGAAATAAATGTGTTAAGGGAACCCGACTTGTTGATATGTTACGGCACGGCGCGTATCGCCCTCTTACAACAGGAGAATATCATGTCACATTTTACAAAAATGAAAACCAGGCTTGTAGTAAAAAAACATATCGTGGAGGCGTTACAGGATTTGGGGTATGAGCCCAGGGAAGGAAAGGTCAGTATAAGGGGATATGACGGCCAAAAAACCGAGGTGAATTTGATGATTCCGACTAAAAACCCTATATATGACCTTGGGTTCAGGAAAGCCGGTGATGCCTTTGAGTTAGTTGCAGACTGGTATGGTATTGAAGATGTAGGGCCGGAAAAATTTCTCAACAAGGTTCAGCAAAAATATGCCTACCATGCAGTTGTTGATCGTATGGCAGAACAGGGCTTTGAGGTTGTAGAAGAAGAAAACCGGAAAGACAACACCATCCACCTCACTGTTCGCAGGACTGCCTTTTGAGGGGGTGCCCAGGATTGAGGTATGCTGGCATCCTTGCCGCGGCTGGAAGCCGCTCCCACAATGAACTGACAATACTCCCATAGTGAATTGACCAGTAGCCGATTAAAGCACAGAATTTTTCCAGTAACCAGCGATGGGCTAAGGAGTATTTCCTACATAGAGGGAACCTGGTGGCGTATCTACAAGTTGGGGGAGTGCTGATTAGCAGAGAAAAAATTATTAAACAGGGAGAAAAACTGATGAATAAAATTATGAAATATATTATCTTTTCAATTTTGATAGCAATTCCATGGTCTTTAAATGTTGTATATGCCTATGAGACGGCTCCTAGACTTTCAGATAGAGAGATTATTGAATCTTTGGTCGAACTTAAGCAGGGGCAAAAAAATATAAACCAAAGATTTGAAGACATGAACCAAAGATTTGAAGACATGAATCAAAGTTTTAATCAAAGATTTGAAGACATGAATCAAAGCTTTAATCAAAGATTTGAAAGCATGCAGAATTTGATGCTTGCTTTATTTGGTTCT
>JAIORF010000027.1 GCA_021108295.1 bacterium
AAGTGCCCGAAATTGGACAAGTATAGGAGTTATACACTATTTTTGATTTTTTTTCCGCCGCGTAGCGGCTTCGTCCAACAAATCACTTCACGCAGATGGGCAGGGTCGTGAGGTTTAGGTTTTTACTAAGTTTTGTGTTTACTCACTGTTTACAAGGCTGAGTTTCCTGCCCACTGGTGAGTTCAAGCGTTCGGCAAGGGTCAAGAACATGAGGAGACGAAACATGGATAGACTACGCGACGTATTCGTAGCGCTGGGCCGCGATGGCGGCTTCTTCGACTTCCAGAATGCCGTCATTGCTGGGCTCTATGACGCATTGAGTCAGGGGTATTCCCACGGCGAGAACGAAGTGGCGCTTGTTAAGCGCGTAGTGGAAACGGCAAACGGCCAGTCGTACAAGAACGTCAGCATTCACGGTGCAATGCTGCACGGTTCCCGGTCCTATGTCGAATTCAGTCATCGTGATAGACCCGTTACGACTGAACTGGGCGATATGGCCATTCTGACCACCGTCACAGCGGCAGGAGATAGACTGCTGCAACGGTTGTGTATTGTCCAAAACAAGAAGAAAGGCAGCACCAGCTGGCGTATTGACGCTGAGCAGTTGTTTCTCCTGCGATGCTTCCCGCCGTTCACGGGAAATCGAGGTATCTTCCGCGGCTGCTCTGGCCTCGTTTTCCGGAATCTCAGCGGTTGCCTGGGAGCCTATGGCCTGATAGCTCCACCTTGTGAGATGATCTTCTCGTCCGCTCCGCTTGTGGAGGAGATGCTCCGCGGGGCGAACACGCTCAAAGCCGATGGCATCTCTGCACCATCAGACGCTTGGGGTACGTACAATTGGATGGATCGCGTTTACGATTGGGGCTTGCTCGAGCACTGGCCGCCGCGCGAGACGTGGGCCAAATTCTGCGGCAATACCCGCTTCGCGCGTGACATCACTGAGCTTGTTCGGTACTGGACTCAGGTCAATATCGGCGAGATCACGTGTTGGTCAAACGAAGTCACGAACCCGAACGCGGATGCCTTTGCCAACTTCCTTCTCCGAAAGGCGGGATTCGCCAAACTGGCACACTTGCCGCCTGATAACGTTTTTGGTGATCGCGAGTTCGACGGTGAGATGGGTGTCCTGCTGTGTCATGTGGATGCAACCCCAACTGAAGGGGCAGGTGGCCCTGCCAGATGACCTGAAGCACAACTGAACGAGAGTTGCCGAACGAATAAGGATAGATTGTGTGAGCGTAGCGAACCACGATCTTATCCGGTTGTT
>JAIORF010000081.1 GCA_021108295.1 bacterium
AGATCACAAAAGTTGAAGGAATAGCGAGCTATTTCAATATTTTTGGGATTTGAGATCGGACAAAGGCGACCTGAAGCTGTGATGCATAGTTGTGGAAGTTATTTCGTCCACGTTCCTAAAGGGACAGGTAACCACGAAGAAAGGTGTCAGGTGTCAGACTTAAGGGGGAACGCGATGATCACGAACAATTATGGAAAAACATTGAAACTGAAAGTTCCAGAGCGAGATGGAGGATAAAACATGCGTGTAACAACAAAAGGCCAGGTTACAATTCCAATTGATATCAGGGAAAAGGCAGGTATCCTGCCTAATATGTATGTGGAATTCGAAATTATAAATGACAAGGTATTTCTGAAAAAGGCAAAAAAGCAACCAAAACGGGGCAAGGAACTTATTAAACAAATGCAGGGCAGGGGCACAGTAAAGATGACCACAGATGAGATCATGGCGCTGACAAGGGGAGAATAGGATGTGGAAATTCTAATTGACAGTAATATAATTCTTGATGTTTTTACAAATGACAAGGTGTGGTTTCAATGGTCATCCAAAACCCTTTCCAGATATGCTGATGATCATATACTTGTGATTAATCCCATTATATATGCGGAAATATCTGTTAGATTCGACAGCATCGAAGACCTTGAAGATGCTTTGCCCCTTGAATTTTTCAGCAGGCGTCAGCTTCCATGGGAAGCAGCATTTCTTGCAGGCAAGTGTTTTTTGAGATATAGAAAAATGGGCGGCAAAAAGCGTTCGCCCCTGCCGGATTTTTATATCGGGGCGCATGCGGCTGTGGCGCAGGCAGCGCTATTAACCAGAGATGTATCGCGCTATCGCACATATTTTCCAAAATTAAGGCTCATTTGCCCTGACAGGGCAGAGAAAGACATCTACGCATTGGCTGACGGGGGAGCCTGTCCATGATGAAGTATAGAGTTGTTCTCATTCCATTTCCCTTCGATAATCTATCCAGCAACAAAGTTTTACTCGTTCCGTGGTTCTGCCATGAAATGCCTTGCTGAGAGGATCTGCCTCATATAGATACAGCCACTTATATGAGACAGATTTTCTCACGACGCATTTCCATGTGGAGTTTGGGAACGAATGGAAAAAGAAATCCGCAAAGCGATTAAAAAAGGGACTACCGGCATTTTTGTTTAAGAGGTTTTTTATGAAGTGTAGATCGTTGATGATTCAGGGAACAGCATCACATGTAGGAAAGAGTATTTTGGTTGCTGCAT
>JAIORF010000082.1 GCA_021108295.1 bacterium
ACTTCTAATAGTTTTTTCAAAGATCACGTTAACGATAATTAAATCAAAAAATAGCGCGGTAAAGCATCTAACTCCTCTGTCACGATTGCAAATTAATATTTTAGAGCGGCTGGGCTTAAACGCTGCAACTTATACTAACCTGGAAATTAGACAAAGTGTGAATATTTTAAACGAATGAGAAGTTATAAAGATAAGGTTGTTGGAGAATATTTTGATGACATTTTTGTTGAGGACAAAGTTATTCTTGAACTCAAGACTGTGGAAAATATAAGTAAAATCCATGAGGCACAGCTTCTGAATTATCTGAAAGCAACTGGCATAAAGGTTGGGCTTTTGGTGAATTTCAGGTATCCCAAGGCAGAGATCAAGCGGATGGCGTTGAATTTAGAGGAATAAGAATTAGCCGCTGATAAACGCTGATAAACGCAGATTTATTTATATGGAGGAGAGAGAAAAGGAGAAAAAAAATGGCACAATCGCACCTACACCAAAGTTGGATGCAAAGGCGACTGAAAAATTTTTCGACATGGGTGAAAGGGACTTAAAAAAACCGATGGGGCCTATATCTACACCGAAAATTGACAAGGCCATTAAAAAGGTAATGGCTAATGCTCGCAATAGAAAGAAATAGTATCAGGGATGATAAATTTGAATTAAGGATTCTGGGTACAAAGCCAGTTTTTTTCTGTGAAGAAATAGCATGTTTTGATTGTGGCGAAGATGACCTCAACGAATTCTTTCATGAAGACGCTATGGAGAAAAAGAAATTTTTGGATGCATCTTACTTCTCATTCGTTTAAAATATTCACACTTTGTTTAATTTCCAGTTTAGTATAGGTTGCAGCGTTCAAGCCCAGCCGTTCTAAAATATTAATTTGCAATCGTGATAAAGGCGTTAAATGCCTTGCCACACTATTTTTTGATTCAATTATCGTTAAAGTGATCTTTGAAAATGCTGTTAAAAGTTTTTTGCTTGTTGTATAGGAACCTATAAAATTACGTTTGCAATATATTGAAATTATAATATATAAAATGACACTATGGCAACTAAGTCAATAAAAGCAATATTTCGTGATTGGTGGTATCTTATATTTATTGAGTTATCAGTTAGATATTCAGAACTACATTGGGATTCGATTGTTGAAAATGTTGAAAAGATGATCGGGTGTGGTGATCCTTCCAACGGGTATGCGGAATATGTTTGTCCCCAATGTGGTAATAAGAAAC
>JAIORF010000004.1 GCA_021108295.1 bacterium
AAGGTTTTTTCTTGAATTCCTTTAAAAACAGTAGTATTCAAGCTTTTGATAGGGTGCGTTTTAGAACTACATTATTGTTTTGTCAGTGTTGAATTATCGTTTTATGGCCCTCCCACGCACCTGGAAAGGTCTGAAATGATGCGGAAAATAACAATGTGTACAAGCTGGACGACGTTGATGGTTTTGTAGTTCCACTATTCGAAAAGATGTATTTGAGCGCAGAAAACGTATTGAAATTGTATCAAAGAATTTTTCATGGAAAATTGCTGAATTTGCCCGGTAAAAATGAGAAGTGTGTCATCAGAGTATATATGACCTCATCGCGATCATATAAAAGAAAAATCAGAGAATCGACGTTGATAAATAGATTGATACTGTTGGCACAGTTGGAATTGCCGATGCCTCAATTCATTTGGATAGTTGAGATTTCATCACCGTCAAATTATGATAAAAAAATGACGGATTACAGGTGGATTATTGATGCTACAGCAAATCAATATGAGATATATCCATTTCTTTTCATTCATGATCACAAGAAGATGTATATAAACGACAGGGCATTTAAAAGGCAGTTGTTTCGCATATCCTTTGATACTCAAGTTCAACCTTGCGAGCTATATGAAAATAATTTGAGGCGGTATGAATGACCCGGAAAATAGAAGTGAAATACAGTTTTGAGAGCAAGGCTGAAATACTTGACAAACAATCTGAGGAAATTAGAGAATATGAGAGCTATTTTAAGAACGACATTATTCCTGAGATACAGGAGATTGAGAAAAGGAAGATCAAGGCAAGAGAAAGAGCTTATAGAATTTACGTTTCTATGAAGACTTTCAAAGCATAAAATTCACCAGGTGGCTTGAATTTCAAAACTCCTCAAAAACCGTGCCACAAATTCAGGAAAAAATTTAGCAATAAGAAAAAACTTAGCCTAAGCAAAACTTGAAGGATGTCTGTAGTACCTGTAGCTATAACCCATTGAATATTAGTATGTTTTTTTCAAAGTGCGAAAGTCGGGTTAAGATACCCAACAATACTGGATACCGCATATTTGGGTGGAATGGATAGAAAAATGTGGATATGATCGACGCAGGCAACACCATCTAAAACCTCTATGCTTTTATATTCACACAACTTCCTCAACACCTTCCCAATTTCTCTTTGCAGCCTGCCATATGCGATTTTTCTCCTGTTCTTAGGTACCCACACTATATGATATTTGCAT
>JAIORF010000119.1 GCA_021108295.1 bacterium
TGCTTCGAGAACTTAGCAAAGGGATGGAATAGCAGAATGATCCAGTATCCGATTTGCCAGCAACAACTTGAACAGCTAATAGAAATAGAAAGGCCGGGATGGATAGAATGAGCCAAGGAATTCGTTCATCCGGTGGTGCTGATCCGGTACAACTCAATTCAGAAAAGCCGCTTTTGGTTAATCCCGTAGGTGATTTCGACAACGACCCAGCTTCGCTGATCTCTTTTCATGGCCTATTTCCGATGGCTTCCGGCAATTCGGACTATAAAAGGCATCGAGGGCTGGTTTCTATCGCCTTCTTTCATCTTGACGATCGCCGGAGAAAGTACCTGTTCCGTGAGCGGGCAAATATCATCGTGAGTCTGCATTCCTTTCTCAAACTGGCAGACCTGGCGGCAAACCCGGAGGAAAAGAGCCTATATGAAGAATTGATCGACATAACGACCAGACCGTCCGCACCGCATACTAACTGCGCCTGCTGCTTTTGTAAATTGTACAACCAGGATAAAGACGAGGCAGATGAGCTGTTCCAACTTGCTGTCGCGTATCTCCAGTCTATATCAGTTTGAGGCACTTGCTTCGGCAAGGTGAGTGCATCCGCAACGCCAACGGTAGAGTCGAAGAATACAATGATGTCCCCCGAACAACAGCTGGCAAGAAAATGGCAGATAAAATCATTTACCGACCGATGGAAGTAGAAGAAGAAAAGGATGCATTTGAACTTATAGTTCGAGTATTTCAAAAGCATGTTGCCCCTTTTTATTCGAAAAAAGGAGTTGAGAAGTTTCTCGGCATGCTTTCGCCAGAAGTGTTATGCGACATGGAAAAAAGGAAAAATTCATTTGTCATTTCAGCCAAGCACCAAAACAGGCTAATTGGGATACTGGCAGTTATAAAAGATAGCCATATAGCTCTGATTTTTGTTGACTCAAAGTATCAAGGAGATGGCATTGGCAAACACCTTATCGATGAAGCTACAAGGATCTGTCTAAAAAGGAACCCTGCATTAACGGCAGTTACAGTCAGCTCATCGCCAAATTCAATGTCGTTTTATGAAGCAACTGGCTTTGAGGCTCAAGGAGAAGAGGTGGATGAGGGAGGTATGCGTTATATATCAATGCGGAAGACCATAAAATAACAGTCAATGACCACCACCAAAGGTGGTGGCTTGGATTATTGCACCTGGAAGGTGCATGGTACTTATCT
>JAIORF010000104.1 GCA_021108295.1 bacterium
TACTCAATTATCTCGCCGATAACACCGGCACCGACGGTACGTCCACCTTCTCTTACTGCAAATCTTAACTCTTTTTCCATTGCTATGGGAGCTATAAGTTCTGCTGTAATACTAGCATTGTCTCCGGGCATTATCATCTCTACTCCCTCGGCAAGAGAAAGTGAACCTGTAATGTCTGTTGTTCTAAAGAAAAACTGTGGTCGATATCCACTGAAAAATGGAGTATGTCTGCCGCCTTCTTCTTTACTCAATGCATACATCTCAGCTTTAAATTTTGTATGTGGATTGATTGTTCCCGGTTTTGCCACAACCTGACCTCTTTCTACTTCATCTCTTTTTGTACCACGAAGAAGAAGACCTACATTATCTCCGGCCTGACCTTCATCAAGTAGTTTTCTAAACATCTCTACTCCGGTACAAACTGTTTTTGTTGTCTCTCTTATTCCTACTAACTCAACTTCTTCGCCCTGCTTTACAATACCACGGTCAATTCTGCCTGTTACAACAGTTCCTCGACCAGATATACTGAAAACATCTTCTATTGGCATAAGAAAATCTTTTTCTGTGTCTCTGATAGGCTCTTCAACATAAGAATCAAGAACATCAAGAAGTTCAAGAATAGGCTTTACATCCTCACTTTCAGAATCATCAGTCTCAAGAGCTTTAAGTGCACTTCCTTTGACTATTGGAGTATCATCTCCAGGAAATTCATAAGTGTCAAGAAGTTCTCTTAATTCCATTTCAACAAGCTCTATAAGCTCTTCATCGTCTACCATGTCGCATTTATTTAAAAATATTACTATGCTTGGAACCCCTACCTGGCGAGCAAGAAGAATATGCTCACGGGTCTGAGGCATTGGACCATCATCCGCGCTAACAACCAGTATAGCTCCATCCATCTGGGCTGCACCAGTTATCATATTCTTTATATAATCAGCATGTCCCGGACAATCTACATGGGCATAATGACGATTGGCAGTCTCATATTCAACATGGGCTGTTGCTATTGTAATCCCACGCTCACGTTCCTCAGGAGCTTTATCAATCTCATCAAAAGGTACAAATGTTCCTGATCCTCTAAGGCTTGCATGCTTGGTTATCGCTGCTGTAAGAGTAGTCTTACCATGATCTATATGACCTATTGTTCCTATGTTTACATGCGGTTTATTCCGCTCAAATTTTTCCTTTGCCATGTTTAA
>JAIORF010000135.1 GCA_021108295.1 bacterium
AAGTTACAGGAGAAGCCACCTTTTTTACTTTACCTAATAGTATGTGGAGATGGACAGGGCAGGTCATGCCGCTTTTAGAAAGTCAGTATTTAACTGGTAGTTTTTACCTTTATCAAAGTTTTTCGGTTATCGTTGCCCAGCCACTCAGCTTTACGTTAGCTGCGACAAAGGGAGCAAAATGAAGAGAATAATTTTCACAATGACCGTTCTTCTCGGTTTGTCCATATGGGCCGGAAATGTATTTGCAGAAATACAACTTACAAACGCACTGGCCAAAGATATTGGGCGAGCCTATGGATTTTATTTGGGTCAAGATTACTCGTTAAATGAAATTTCAAAGAAATACCCCTCCTTATCTGGTTTGGCGCTCATAGCTGAAAAGGAATTTTTGGCTAATTTTAAATCGTCAATTGATGGCATGGATTCCATCATGCGAAAGTATTCTAAGAACGAGTGGAAAAAAAATCAAAGGAACGTTATCAAAACAAATCGCCTCATCTATTAATATTGACCAAATCACTGAAACCGAAGCACGACAATTCATTAATCTTGTTCGTCAAAGAGCAAAAGGAAATATTGAATCCCCCATTATCGAAACATTGTTGCTTTTTAAATCAGGGTACGAAAAGAACCCAGAGATGGAATTTCTCGATGGTTACAAATACAAATACGTCAATTATAATAGTATAGGCAAATCAAAAGGAGTGGCATTTTCGATAGAATCCCCAAAAACTTGGGTTGCAAAAGATGGAAATCGACCAAATATTGTTCAAAAATTCGTAAGTGAGAATGGCCGGGGGCTTGAGTTATTTCTCATATTAATAAATGAAATGCCACTGCAACCAGGCGAGAAAGTAACAGAGAAAGACGTGGCAGAAATATTAAATCCGAAGGATATCAAGGATTTTCTTCCAGAAGGAGCAAGCTATATCAAAAGCGAAAAGCTAACACTCGAAAATCTTCCAGGATTTTGGGTGCATTTCAAGATGGAAATGCCAAGAGTAAGAAATACTATAGGCATGGAAACAATAATGTATACGATTTTTTACAAAAACAAAATGATCCAAATGCAAGGGCAGGTTACAACATCTGTAAACGGGAAAGAAATAGTTGGTGGAGGGCTGAAAAAACACAAAAAATTGGTATCCTATTCATAAAACGTGGAGGAAATAGGGGGACGAAATATTTTTCCCAAGT
>JAIORF010000052.1 GCA_021108295.1 bacterium
TGTCGTTGATCCGGCTGGAAGCAGTCTCAAGGTTATTCACAAGGTTAAAAATGTCTTTACGGAACTCAGGGTAAGTCATACCGAATAAGTCGAGATCTTGATGATTTTCGGCATAATCGTCAATGATAGGGGTTAGCTTTTCCAGGTATTCTCTCAGGATAGGTATATTAAAGGTCGTACAATTGTTCAGATTTTTGATTTCATGGGCAACAGTAGATACGAGGAGATCAAGATGGGGCAACTTTTTTTTCTGCACAGCCTTTTTATTCATTAGAGTTGTTGCTCAATAAGGTTTTTATGCAATATATTGTGGTTTTTGGTTGAACATAACACTGCATATTGTGTTTATTGCTTATTGGGCAACAACTCTATTGCTTTCACTTTGGTATTGATCTGAGTTTAACCAAACAATGCAGATTTATTCTGCGCCTGTTTTTTATAATTAAAATACTTGATCGCAAATAATATGCCCATATTTTGTTACAAAAACCATATAACTACCTCAAACGATTAAATGCCGTACATTGAAGCTATTTTAAATAATCAACAAAATAGTTTTAACCATACCACGACACTTGTTATTCCGACCGAAGGAAAAAATTTTTAACTACTTGTTTTATAATAAGATCTCTCATCATTTTTGCTTCTCGAAATGACATATAAAATGGTAAATGATGTTGCAGGGTTAATATGATTAATATTGTGAAATTGTGAAACTATTTTCATACTTTAGCCGTAGGGCTCGGTAAAAAATAGCTTGACCTGATAGTATAGAAATTTCCTTTTTTCAAAATTCCAGTCCTGACTTTTTGAGTTAACTGCAAATCTTAAACTGACTCCTGAAAAGTGAAAAGTGATGGTACGCCTTCGGCGTGCTAATTGATAAAGGAACTCAGTTAAAATAGAATTTCGGCCAATAATATTACGCAAATTCCAGTCCACTACTTTTGAAAACACAGAGGCCAGAGTTAAGAAGGGATGAAAAACTTATAAACTGAAGATGTCTACAGCTCACATCACTATTTTGAAGTTGATTTCTTCAAATATCTATGCTAAATGAAGGCATGTACAGCAGGTTGTTAAATATTCCGATTAATCATGACAAGAGCTTTTTCCTGTTCGGACCAAGAGGTACTGGAAAAACCACATGGATAAAAAGCAATTTTTCAGAAGCCCTGT
>JAIORF010000025.1 GCA_021108295.1 bacterium
GATATTTTAAAAGACCAGGCAATCATTGATTTTCGTGGAAAGAGTGATCTGGTCCCGGATTACGATACCATCCAAATGAGAGGTTTCGATGCTACCCGTTTTGTTACGGCAGTAGATGGTTTAAATATTCAAACAGCAGGGGGGATAGGAACGACTCAGGTGGATTATGGGACTTTACCCCTGGGGCTGATAGAAAGCATTGAGATCCTGCCCGGTCCTCACTCTGCCCTTTATCTTGGCACGAGTGAAGGGGGAGTGGTTAATCTAAAAACAAAAACACCGGAAAGGTATACGACCTTGAAACCGGACTTCAGGGTAGCAACCAGTTACCGGTCTTATAATACCCAAAATCACAGTGTTAATATAGATGGCGGCGCTGGGTCATTTATCTATGGTTTAGGCTTTCAAAATTATCATACCGATGGCTACCTGAGACACAATGAGACGGATATTAATAATTACTCTTGGAGGCTGGGTTATATTCTGCCTAATGATGCATATATCAGCTTAAATATGACATATACTGATCGAGACAAGGAGCGAGTTGCAAAAAATGATCCGATCCTTACTGACTATAAATCACATTACCCGGAGACGCCAACAGCATCTAAGGAAGAATGGGAAGACAACACATGGGATGAGGAAGCTGAGTCATATCGTTTGAACTACAGGCAGCCCACTCCTGTCGGTCTTTGGACCCTCGGAGCCTATTACAGCAAACGAGATCGTGATTACTCTTATTTGAGGTATATAGACAAAAAAGACAAGGCCAAAGGGCTCTATCGCTACCATTCTGAGTCTGAACGGAGCGAAATAGGTGGCAGAATACAGGATGAAATAAAATTTTCTGAAAATCATATCACAACCGTGGGTTTTGATATGACGCTGGGATATAGCGGGCCTTTCAAATATACCTATTACGACTATAAGACCAGTGGAACTCCGCGTCGTAAGAAATTTGATATTAAGGGTGGATATCTTGAACACAAATGGACAATTATTCCAAGGCTCACAGTAACTCCCGGTCTGCGATATGAAGATGTTAAAACCTGGCATAATAATTACAATTTCACAAAGAACGAATACTATGTCAAATCGATACACAAAAAATTCATCGATAGAGAGTACAATCAATTGGTGCCAAAATCTTTTCTTACCTATGAGCTTGATG
>JAIORF010000028.1 GCA_021108295.1 bacterium
AGGGCATCACACATTTCGGTTTCTCCTTTTCAGTAATTAGGATTAAGAACATAACGTAGAGCTCACCGGCACCAGAAGCCGATGAGCCTCTGGCAAAAGAGCAGTTTTGCTCTAAATTTGATAACAATACAGAACGTCTCGGCTTCTGGTGTCGGGTGCAGCGTTTTGTTATATTTCGCGAGGTTATTATGAGTATAGAAAACAGTATACCTTTTAAATCAGTAAGTATTGATGTAGACGCATTTGAAAAAGGCAATGATTTAACAAACGATACTTTTTTTCATAGTACTACACAAAGTGGTACATTTACTATTTCTGATGGAACTGAGTATGGGTATCATCTTGCATCAGGCCTGTCTATTTATAAAATTACTGGGATAGATAGACCGCCAATAGAATATTAATCAATACGCACTCCTGAAATAGCTGGAAGATCGTCAGATTCTTTTATTGTTTTGATGATATTTTTGTTAATAGTGATGATGTAATTTTCTTCTAACTCTTTACAGTCATTACATGGAATTTTAACCGATAATCCAGATGTATAGGTAATGCTAACAGTTTTCATTTTAGATAGCTCCTTTATAGAATAGGCTGTAATGTTAAAAGATATAACACTGAGTTAAGCGTCAAGCGGGTACAAGGCGCAGAACAGCGCTTTATCACAGTATATCGATAATATTCAATGATTTCAAGCCTGTACAACTTCCAGCTTGTCGCTTCAACGTCTGGTTATATTAAGCCGGGTCTCTATCTCCGGCCATGGTGTAAAGTACCTGCAGTTTTTGTTTAATGCTGTCATAATGGTATTAGCTTTGGCCTGGTTTTGATTGAAAATTACGTAACATTCAGACACGTATAGCACAAATTTGATCATTTTATTGCTGAAATATCCAGTTAAATGGTGACTGGCGCGCAGTTATCCATACGGGCTTATTATCTGTTTAAAAAAATGATTCGTAATCTTTAGAATTTTATGAAGTATCAAGGGTTTCTTTCTTTAAAAATACTGAAAGATCAAATTTAAGTATCCGGTCATATCGATCTGTAACCAGAAACGGTCTTAACTTGCCTTTTTTGCATTTCGGACATGTTATGCCGTCTGTATCATCTGTTGTTATGACTTTGGCACACTCTTTAAAGCCTTTCTCTGATTTAAAAAATTCAC
>JAIORF010000069.1 GCA_021108295.1 bacterium
GTGCTGGCGTCAGACTTAAATTTTAAGCCTCGAAATACTCAAATATTAATGTTTTCCTGTATGCATACCTTTTTCAGGCGATCTTGTCCCAATATCCGCTCATCCGAACTCTCACGCATTCCTGATAGTCGTATTGATTTGACTTGAGACCAGCCGCTACCAAAATTATTCACGATTGTCGACCTCGTCCCATATGTCCTTGACAATGCGCCATTTTTCCTTCAATATTATTATACGAAAATAATCATACTGAATTTTCCTTCAATTCTTGAAAAAGAATCAAAAGAAGGAAATTTTATGATTTTTAAGGAAATGACCGACAATCAGCGGCGTGTTTTTATTGATACTATACAGCTTCACGAAGCATTTGTAGCAGCATTTAATAAAAATCGGTCATACAAAGGCGGCATGCACTGGAAAAAGTCAAAAGGCCGCGAATATTTATTTCGATCTCAAGATCGTTTTGGCTACGGCAAAAGTCTAGGGCCAAGATCTCCTGAAACTGAAAAAATTCTCGCCGAATTTCAACAAGGCAAACAGCGTGAAAAGAAACGTCTGTCAGCGCTTAAAGATCGGCTTAAAGAGCAGTCCAGATTTTGTAAGGCTGCACTGATTCAGCGAGCACCTCGAATTGTTTGCGGTATTTTACGATTGCTGGAGCAACAAAATATTCTCGGTCGAAATGTAATGGTGATTGGCACCAATGCAATGTATGCCTATGAAACATCTGCAGGTGTATTTTTTGATATTTCAACAATGGCAACCAAAGATATGGATATTCTATGGGATATCCGACCGAAACTTACTCTTGTTGCTGATAAGGATATGGGTAATACCGGCTTGCTCGGTATCATTCGAAAAGCAGATCGGTCTTTTGAACCCATCAGCCCGGGTGGATTCCGAGCTGTAAACCGTGATGGATTCATGGTGGATCTGATAAAATCAGAACCAAAACAATTGTTCAACACGGAAACAAGGCGCATGGGTGGTCCAGATGATCCGGAAGCTGTTGAGATTCGGAATCTCCAATGGCTTATTTCTTCTCCGAAGTTTTCTCAGGTTGTTATAGGAGAGGATGGATATCCTGCTTCATTAGTTGCTCCTGACCCACGGACATTTGCCTTGCATAAATTGTGGCTAAGTGAACAAGCTGACCGTGAAC
>JAIORF010000093.1 GCA_021108295.1 bacterium
CAGGATAATTAATATTGATTATGCTGATGCAAATAAACTTTGTGAAAATCTAAAAAAATTTCTGACCAAAGACAGATCTGGTAAGGAAAACGGATCTGTAACAGTGGATGAACATACAAATTCTTTAATTGTCCAGGCTGCAAGTAATGATATTGCCAAAATAATTAAACTGGTACAAAAGCTTGACAAACCCAGCCTTCAGATAAGAATAGAGGCAAATATTGTTGAAACGAGCAAGGGCACTGCCCGCAATCTTGGCATACAGTGGGGCGGGATGTATAGAAGTAAGGGTTTTCTGGCTACACCTGGTAGTAACATCAGTTCCGATGATAGTAGCAATAGTTCTGGTACAAGTAGCATTATTGTTGGAAAAAATTACGAATCAGCACAAGGTTCTCGTTACTATGACGATGAAGTAACATATGGTACTCGCGAAGGGTTTGGCGTTAATTTCCCTGCCGATATTGTCGCACAAGGCGCATCCCTTGGGCTTATGTTTGGAAAGCTGGGTAGCAATATTCTTGATCTGCAACTGAGTGCGCTTCAGGAAGAAGGTGAACTCAACATACTTTCAAGTCCATCCATTACTACTCTTGATCATCAGACAGCATATACTGAAAATGGGGAAAAAGTGCCGTATGTTTCTCTAACTGAGGGAGAACAGGAGGTCAAATTTGAAGAAGCCGTTCTCAAGTTAGAGATTACGCCCCATGTAATTGACGGAGAGTCATTAAAAATGGATATTCTGATTAAAAAAGATGAAGTTGATATGTCCAGGAATGTTGAAGGAAATCCTTTTATTATAAAAAAAGAGACAAAAACAACTCTGTTTGTAAAAGATGGTGAAACAATAGTTATCTCGGGGCTGACCAAAAACATAAAAACGCAAAGTAAGTCAGGTGTTCCCTGGTTAAAGGATATTCCTGTTTTGGGCTGGCTGTTTAAAGGAGAATCTAAAGACCATGCGATGGAAGAAGTGCTTATATTTATGACGCCTCATATTCTAAAAAAACATATTGCAAGCCAGGCGAGCGCGCAATAAGGTGAGAAGCTGAGAGGTTGAGAAGGTGGGAAACTGAGAAAGTGAGAAAGTGAGAGGTTAGTAAAAATTAACGAAAAAACGGTAACCCAGAACCCA
>JAIORF010000011.1 GCA_021108295.1 bacterium
TTGTCAAGCCACTCTTCCCTGTCTTTATGCTGACAATTCGGACAGTGGCGGTTACGGCAACTATCGTAGGCTTTGTCCATATGAGAACAATGATCGCACTGGCGAAAATGCGAACCCATTGCCTGTGTCCGACAGGATGATAAAAGGTTTATTATCCCTTTTTGTTGCCCCTTTAATTTGTTTTCTGTTATATATTGCCCGCCGTATTCCCTTAAAATATCGCTGATAGTTATTTTCGACATAACCCCTCCGCTCCGTTTAATTCATCCAAAGGGTTTACCACCTGTTCCAAAGTTAATTTTTGTACATGCAAATACTTCAGGGTATTGCTTAAATTGGAATGGCCCATTAAGCGTTGTATAACAAGCAGGTTTGTTCCTTGTTCCAGCAGGTGTGTTGCAAAACAATGGCGAAAGGTATGCGGGGTATATCGTTTATCAATGTGTGGTGTTTTGTACCGGGCTTTTTGGCAAATTTCGCGAACGGCTGATACACCAAGGTGGGTACCTTTTCCGCCTGCCCCTTCAAAAAGATAATACTGGGGTTTGTATTGCTTGAAATATAACCGTAAGGTTTTCAGCAAAACAGGCGAAAGCGGAGCTTTACGTTGTTTTAGCCCTTTGCCTTCCTGGATGTTTACCTGCATGCGTTTACTGTCAATATCGGTAAGCTTAATGTTGACAGCCTCAGATACCCTTGCACCTGTGGAATAAATGAGCATGATGGCTGTACGGTGTTTAAAGTTTTTTATTACACTAAACACATCCAATACTTCATCTTTGTCTAAAACCAGTGGAAGGGTTTTGGCTACTTTAGGGGTTGGCAGGTATTCTTTTGCCCATTCTTTATGATAGACATGGACAAAAAGAAACCGAAGCGCATAATAGCCCATTTTTACGCTGCCCGGTTTGTGAGACCCATCAGTGAGCATGGATTGGAAATAGGATCGGAGTTCTTCTACGCCGGTGGCAAATGGGTCTTTCTTATGAAAGTCCTGGTAATCGTTAATATGCCACCAATAACTTTCAATTGTCCGGTTACTTAAATTGCGGAGCTGGGCTTCTTGTAAGAAGTTTTTTTTAAATTTGTCATAATATGAA
>JAIORF010000107.1 GCA_021108295.1 bacterium
CAAATTTATAACCAAAAAACATTACACCACATATTCTCTCTTAAACAATATAACGCAAGGCATAAGGCGCGGCGGCTTCTTGCCGTCGCTCTTAATGCCCTTGTTCGGTTTCGTTTAATTGAATCTTAATGCCCTGAACTCTCATAATATTTAATAAGACTATATTTGCATTTCTTTGAAATTACAAAACAGTAGGTGGTCCCGGTCCTTTTTTTTCTGTGTTCCTATAAAGCCATGAGCCTATATTTTTTTTCATTGTAAGGTCAACTGACTTTGCTGTGATATTCCAACCATCACAAGAAATCTAGTGGTATAACAGATTCTGGCATATCAATAATATACACATCTATTTCTATAAAATCTTCAGAATTAAATATTCCTAAATCATTGATTTCAATTGTTCGCAGCTTGGCATTTAACGTTAAATCATTAGAAACTTGCAATAACGGAGACTTGTCAGATATTCGTACTTCAGCTATATTTATATCTTTTGGGTATGTAATCACGGGAGGGTTTTCGAATTTGGATATCCCCTTTGAACCCGTATTTATAATGCTCCATTTGATTTTAGCAATGTTCTTTAAAGGTTTTTTTTTGTAGGTTAGTTCTAAATTTTCCAGATCACTATCTAGAATAGTGCCAATCATTATCCAGCTTTCCAACTTCAGAGTAATTTCGATGTTCTCTTTGGTTCTGACCCATGTCATGTAGTTTGCTGCCAAACTAATAGCCAGCGGTAAAAGAATCATAGAAAGAATGAATAAAAATAATCTCCTACTTATAGAGATCGACTTTTCCATATTTTACTCCTATGACCGAACGTACGCATCACCTGCGCCCAAAGCCAATGAAGACTTGGCAAGAGCGAAGTTTTGCACAGAAATAGCAAAAGCGAAAAACGCCCCGGCTTTGGGCGTCAGAGTGAATGCGATTGTTATAAGCTCATTATCTGGACAGTGAAGAACCGAAAGCCTTTTGATTTTTGTTTTTTAAAATCTCCTTCAGCAACTGGTATTTCTTCTTTGCTGGCGATGAGATAGAACTTAGCATATGACTCCTTATCAAATGCATACACCGCACCAAGTTGCA
>JAIORF010000139.1 GCA_021108295.1 bacterium
TATTACTCATTTACATGCAGGACATCCAAAGGTTGTTGAAAGTCTTCAAAAACTTGATGACCCTGATGTTGGAATTACCATCATTACCAAAATTGAATTGTTACGCGGACGTTTTGATTTTCTACTCAAGGCTGCAAATGGAAGAGAACTTAACAGAGCGCAGCAGTTACTTGACAGGACTGAAGAGCTTTTATCCCAAATCGTTGTACTACCGATTGATGAAAGATCTGGTATCCAATTTGAAACCTTACAGAGGATAAAAAAATTGCGCAAGATCGGACGTGCTGACATACTGATTGCCGGCATAGCTCTTGCACATCGTGCTACGCTTGTAACTCGTAACGTGCGCCATTTCCGCAAAATACATGGCTTGATCGTTACGAACTGGGTGGATTGAATCAGTGCGTCTAAATTGGCCAATTTCCATCTGAGCAAAAACAAACAAGCCCAAAATGACAAAAACGGATATAACCATCTGCTGTACTTGACCGCAGAAGCTATGCTGCTTTAGATTAATTGCTATGTTACGACAGCTCATCACTTTTTTGATAGTTTTTCGGATAGCGTCTGCGGCAAGTGAGCAGTACGATATAAAGGGAGAAATAATATGAGAAATTTTAAGATTGGTTTCTGGGCAGTTATTTTTGGATTAATTGGAATAGTTATTTTTCAGAATCAGGATTTTTTTATGGTAAAACAAAGTTTGGGTATAGATTTTATCTTTACAAAATATGAGACACCTGAATTGTTTAGAGCAGTTTTTTTTGTTGCCATTTTTTTTACAGGCTTTATTATCTCATATATATTTACATTGTTCGACAGGCTCAGATTCAGAAAAGTTGTAACGAGTCTTGGGACCACAATAGATTCACAAAATAAAAATATATCATCACTTATCAATGAATTAGAATCATTAAAAGAAGGCTTATCCGAAAAAGAAGTCTCATCCGGAAATAACAAAGAAAACAAGGAGGAGAAAGAGCAAAAAAGTACATGAATCTTGCTAAAACAACTCCCATGATTAAGCAGTACTTATCCATCAAGGAAAAGTACGCTGATTCAATACTTTTTTATCGAATGGGAGATT
>JAIORF010000073.1 GCA_021108295.1 bacterium
TTTAAAACGCTTTTAAAGGAATTGGCTGCCATGGGTTTAAAAACAGACTTAAACAGAGAGATGCCGATTTCTGAAAAAGCCTTAATTCAAGTTCCTAAAAAACATCAGACCATTATTCACAAGCGGATTGAAAAAGCTGAAGATACAAAAATTGAAAAAGCGAGATATTTAAATTGAATTTAACCGCAGAGAGCCTTGAGAACGCTGAGATATTACATTAAAATTTAAAGCTGCGACCGGAGCAGGATGATGAGACAAAGACGGATATTTTAGATAGATTTTTAAGAAAAGCGTTTGCAGTTGAATGATGCGGATTGAGACCATGGAAATAGAATCAAGTAAAGAATATATCGAATTTGTGGCGGAAGTGAAGCGCCGTGTTATATCGGCCCGAATTTCAGCCACACGGTCAATCAACCGGGATTTGATCGGGCTGTATTGGGATATCGGCAGGATGATTGTTAAAAGGCAGGAGAAACAAGGCTGGGGCAAATCCGTAGTGGAAAGGCTTTCGATGGATTTGCGGAAAGAGTTTCCTGGTTTCCTGGAGGTACAGGTTTTTCTCCTCGCAATTTGTGGGATATGAAACGATTTTATGAGCAGTACGGTGCAGCTCACGAAAAACTGCGACAAGCTGTCGCAGAACTTCCATGGGGCCATAACTTGTTGATTATGAGTAAGATTTTCGATTTCAATGCCCGCACATATTATATAGAAACGACTCGTCAGTTTGGTTGGAGCCGTAATGTGCTTTTGAATCAGATCAAGGCTGGCGCTTACGAACGGTCTCTGGTTGAAGATAAGACGCACAATTTTGGGGAGGTGCTGCCTGCTCATTTGGCTGAACAGGCTGATGAAGCGCTCAAAAGTTCCTATAACCTGGACTTTTTGGGAATCGGGGAGCCTTTGAAGGAACGTGGACGAAATAACTTCCCCAAGTAGGCGCCAATGGTGCCAGGCAAATACCAAAATACAGGTTGACTTTCTCATGAGCTTTTCAAAAAAAGGAAAAAATAAATGCCGGTAAACAGTAAAATATTTCCGCGCTGGATGCAGGAGTTTAAGAGGT
>JAIORF010000101.1 GCA_021108295.1 bacterium
ATTCCATCCGCTTGCTGGGCGGCGCTTCGCGCCTACCATCAAGCGGATTCACCTGCAAAATCTGTTCATAACCCCTGCGGGCTCATGAACAGATTTTGCAGGTGATCCGCAGCGTTCACGGCGGCTGCGCCGCCGTGAACCGCGGTGCTGACTACGTCGAGCACCGTGGTTCGGCGAGGATTGAAATAAAATGAATTCCCCAATCAATGATGTCAATGACGCTTTGAGAATACAATTAAGCGAAGCTAACCAAAGGTCAAGAATGTACGCGCAAAGATTTTGGCAACTACCGTTCGCATATATTAGTGTTGTAGGTATCGCCTTGGCCGGTGCAGGCAAGAGTGATCCGAAATTTATTTTATTAGGAGCCATTACTCTTTGCCTAATGGGTTTGTTAATATTCTGGATTATGGTTGGTATATTTCAAGCCATTGATAAATCGGTGAAAGTAATCATACAAACTGAAGGCGACTTGGGGCTTGCAATTTCAGTGAAAGAACACCATTTGGCAATTGATTTGCCAAATTTCGCACTTGTTCTGGTTGGGGTTGTAACCTGTATAATCGCGGCTTGTATGGTGAATCTCCCTGCGCAAAGGTCGGGGCTTCCGGGTAAGGAAGTGGGCAATTATTCGATAACTTCTGTTGACCGAGGCCAAAGGTCGGAGCTTGAGGGAAACAAGGAAGTAATAACTAAGCCGAACAAGCGTGTGCAAGGGATGGCGCAAAAACCGCATCGCCCCTGACACGCAACGTTCGGTGAGGGACAAGAAACTTGCTTTAATCTTTCATACAACATAAACTGAAACCATGAAAAAAAGTGTATATTTAGAAACTTCAGTTATCAGCTATTTAGCTGGCCGTCTTATCAGCAATTTGTTGACTGTAGCGTGCCAACAAGTCACACCTCAATGGTGGGCGGAAAGGCGGTATGATTATGACTTGTTCATTTCCGAGTTGATAGTAAGAGAAGCATGCGCTGTCAATCCTGACGCAGCTGATCGAAGATTAGAATACATGAAAGAACTTGCGGAACTAACCATTACTGAAGAAGT
>JAIORF010000036.1 GCA_021108295.1 bacterium
CAAGTAATGGCTCATTAAAAAAGACCTGTTCACATTCCCAATTTTCAACTTGGTGTTTAATCAGGTTTTTGTTTTTATTGCCTTCGTCCCATTGAAATCCAGCAAATTTATCAAAATCATTTTCCATACTTTGATAATAGTATATCTATAATATATACTAGTCAAGTATTTCTTTGGAATAAAAAAGTTCGTCGATGAATTGCTTCTCTAATTGGAGTAGTGCCTGGGAACGCCTTTTTAGACGTTTGGCTGGAGAACCAAAATATACACCCCATCTATCAAGGCTCTTGGTGACAAGTGAAAGTGCACCAACCGAAGAACCTTCAGCAATAGTAACACGTAGGAGAATCACCGAACCGGAACCAATTATTACATGGCGTTCTAATGTAACTTTCCCTTTGGTAATTCCAGTGTATTTCTCAGGAACAGTGGGGTTTGTCAGAAATTTTCCAGAATAATCATCTGTTCGGCTGTAGATTCGCACACCTTGTGAAAGACCCGAGAAGTCTTCCATCACAATGCCGTCACCCGCAGAAAGCATACAATACCCACCTATATGTATAAAAGAACCCAGTTCAACATATCCGGTTCCAGTAGCAATGATCGAAGAATAACCGTCAATTCTTACCCCGGATCAAACATCTTGCCTCCTGCCCAACGTAAAGCTGAGTGGCTGGGCAACGATAACCGAAAAACTATGATAAAGGTAAAAACTACCGCTCAAATACTGCCTTTCTAAAACGGCACGGCTTTGCCCAGTCCATCTCAAGCGCCTGGTTAGAAAAAATTAATCCCATGATCTATTTTTGTTAATTTTCAATTTTTTTGATACTTCTTCGGAAAGGTTGATATCCATAATATTTGATAACTGTGAAACGAAAATAACAATGTCGGCCAATTCCTCACCCACATTATTTTTATCTGCAATTTCAGCCCACTGAAAACATTAGAGTTGTTGCCCAATAAGCAATAACCACAATATGCAGTGTTATGTTCAACCAAAAACCACAATATATTGCATAAAAACCTTATTGAGCAACAACTCTA
>JAIORF010000055.1 GCA_021108295.1 bacterium
ATCGCAGTTTTGTTCTTTGCTCTTTGTTTCTCTTTGTTTGCTTTTAAAGCAAGACCTATACCAGGTTTTAAAAAAGATGCTATTTCCTTGCTAATGACTTAAAATCGTTGAAAATAATTCTTTGCCTTCGAAAACAAGAGAAGACTTGGTTGAACATATATGCAAAAGAGTTTCATTCTGATGTGAATATCTTTTCATAAAGTGTAAACTTGTTTCACATTTGGGTTTGTTGGGGTTGCTTGGGTTTGTTGTTGGGTTATTTGAGTTCATTGAGTTCCTCGTTGCTTGCTTTGAGAGTTGCTGAGCGTTCGGTTTTGAACTTTAACTACTTGACTTCCGACCTCAACCTATTTTTTCCCAACCCATCCGATTATCAACCAATACTGTCCCCAGTATAAACATACTCGCCTGCTCCGACTCGGGAGTTACCCACACTACTTGTTAATACTAATAGCAACAAAATCGCTGTTTTGTTCTTTGCTTTCTTATGTAGCAATACCTATACCAGGTTTTAAAAAGGATACTATTTTCTTGCTAATGACTTAAAATCGTTGAAAATAATTCTTTGCCTTCGAAAACAAGAGAAGACTTGGTTGAACATATATGCAAAAGAGTTTCATTCTGATGTGAATATCTTTTCATAAAGTGTAAACTCGTTTCACATTTGGGTTTGTTGGGTATAAAAAGGCGGACAAAAAAACCGAAACGCTTACAGGCAAGCTTTATAAACAAATTGGCCAACTCAAGGTAGAACTTGACTGGCTTAAATCTGAACTGTTGTGTTGAATAAAAAAGGAGGCTTATAGAACCGAAGCATAGGCAAATATCAATTCGGAAATAACAATACCATTAAAGTCCATTCGCATTTTCATTGACATATTCAGAGAAAAATGTATTATTAAAAAATTGATTTCAGGTGCCTTTTATGTTGATTGTCGCAGTATTATCCCGAGGCTATATCATGTTATTTTACCTGCATAGTATAAGGTAGAGCCCGACAGTAATAAAACCACC
>JAIORF010000050.1 GCA_021108295.1 bacterium
GCACCGCGATAGATCTCTTTGTGCCCACGCTGTCGCCCGAATCCCTTGACCTCACTGATGGTCATGCCTGTTACACCAATATCGTTCAGGGCGTCCTTTACCTCGTCCAGTTTAAACGGCTTAATAATTGCTTCGATTTTTTTCATTTAACGCTCTCCTTTTAGCTCATAAATTGTAACTGTTTGCATAAATGTTAAAGCAAAGGACGTGCCACTTCGCCGATAACAGCGTTATATTAGGTTAACTATCCTTAATTACTGAATATTTTTACGTATAATACAATAAGGATAACTATTATTTTGCCACAAATATGTTGGATTTACGTATATATATTACAAAATTGTAGATAGGATGAGCTAAAATGACAGGTTTGTAGATTTTGCGAATGCCTTTGAGCGAGTTAACATTTTTGTAGTTTATTAGATCGAAATTTAACAGAAATGTAATTTTATTATTTGTCTTCTTTTCTCTTGATAAACAAAATATATTGAAATATTAGTAAATTAAACTCCCCTATTCTCTTCTTGGTATATATATTGCTTTACTTTATAGATTATTGCCCTATTACTATAGAAATAAACTTGTAGTTTTTTGGAGAAGGAGACGTCGTAGGGGTGGCTTTATGCCCAATGGCATTCAGTTAAGAAAAAAATGGCACTTTAAAGGCTGCATATTGTATAGTGCAATGAAGGCGTACACAATATATAGATAATTTTATACTTAAAATGCCTTAACTGAATGCCATTGGCTTTATGCCGCCCCACCGAATTGATTTGGGCGGGGTAAACCCGCCCCTACAGGAACCTCTTCCGATGAGGATTAGATCATTCGGAAGGATTCAGGAATTATCTAATCGCACAGGTAGAAAAATTTATAAGGGGCCTAAACCAAAGGAATAAATTTGTAGTTTATAAGGAGAAAAAACAATGTGCCGTTTATTTGCGATAACCAGCGATAAGCCTTTGTCTCCAATGAAAGCAATAGAGGCTCTGGATGTTATGCGTGAAGGGCATGACG
>JAIORF010000090.1 GCA_021108295.1 bacterium
AGTTATACGTCGACGACTGATAACACAGTGAAATTATTTATCTGAAAGTCTATACCCAATTGGAGGCAATAAAGTGGATACTTCTTTAGAACTGAAATTTGCAGAAAGATCAGAGGCAATAGTTGCTCAGTTTGGCTTTAAGAATTTGAAATCCTTTGTGAAAAATCAGATTTTGCTTATGCTTATGGCCAGAATTGAGAAATATGAGGCGGAGAATAAGCGTTTTGGGGCCAAATATCATATGTCCTTTAAGACGTTTCAGGCAAAAGTTGAAGGATTGCAAAATGAGGAGGTCTTTACGGAAGAAGACGATTATTTAGACTGGCGCTTTGCAAAAGAGGCGATTGATAGACTTAAGAAACAAAAACAGGAATTGGAATATGCTTGATCTAATCGCCAAGCACGAACGTTTTATTAAATCTTTTCATGTTTCCCTGTATGAGCAAGAAGGAGAGATGCTTCGGTTTAAGGCGCAATTAACGTTCACAAACGAATCGAAGCTTTTCATAAAAGAATATGTTTTTGAAAACAAAGAGAGAAAGTATGCTTATCATTGGACAGATTCTTCTGGAAATTTGATTTGTCGTTGGGACAACGCGAATCATTGGCCAGGTGTTTCGACTTTTCCGCACCACAAACACATTGGGAATGAAGTATTTGAATCAACCGAAACATCTGTTGAAGATGTGTTAAATAGTATCAGCGAGAAAACGAACTTCAGAGCAAACTAAGGGCTCGCTCAAAAGGACGTCCAAAATCTTTACAAAGCAGAAGATGCCGGATTTCATGCGCTCCTCAGAAAATAAGGATTCATAATGTCCGATCCTGATAATAAACAAAATGGATTTAAAAACAGGCCATGGAACTATTCCTACAAAACATCCTCTGTGGGCAGCACAGGACGTCCTGTAAACATTCTGCATGATTTTTATATCCCCGCTTTAACTCTCAGCGTACAATATGATCGTGTGGCCGGATATTTCAGATCAACATCTTTGGCGGCTGCGTC
>JAIORF010000064.1 GCA_021108295.1 bacterium
TACCCCGCCCAGGTTGCCGCAATAGCTATGCCCCAGTTCGTTGGCAAGAGTGGCGTATCTGCTCGGCAGGTCGAGCCTATCGTTGAGTTTGACCCGAAATGCTCTCTTTTTCTTACCTGTTTAGGTGTCAATGCCAAAAAAGTAATTTTCTATGCCATTAAGTGTAGAAAAATGAAGGAGTCAATTCTTAACCGATGACCCGACAGGTGGCCAAAAGCACAAAATATTTCCCAGCGGCTGAAGCCCGCAACTGAAGACCCTCCGCATCATCAGAAACCCATCCTTCACTTGATTCTGAGCCACAAGAATGGTATTCATCATTTCTTTAGGGGGAGATATTAAACAATAAATAGAATTTCTTAAAAGAATGAATTGAGTGTAACCAAAATAGAACAATTCCACGTTAATGAACCCAGAATCCTCTGGATTAAACCGAAGTTCCCCCCTCGGTTTAATAATATCAGGTACTTAACTATGCTGTAGTCATGTAACAGGCATAATGATTTCAAATAGTTACGGGTCACTGGGGGAACTTCGGATTAAAAGATAGATAAAAACCAATTATTTGTTGTGAAAACAATAAGTAATGCCCTTTTACTCCTATTAAAGATTATTCAAACAATTGACGGAAAGCGATAAATTTGTATCCTATTCAAATTCCGTGGTAGATTAATTTGCTTAAAAAATAAGTTATTGATATTACAATATTTATTTTTCTTAAAGTTCAAATTTATCAGTTTTACCACGGAATTTGAATAGGATACGTAAAGAGCTTGAAAGATTTATGGCCTGCAAAAAGGTACGCGGCCAGATCATTGATAGAGTGCGTCAAGGGATCAAAGAGGGGAAAAAGATTGCGATTTTGGACCATGGCGGCCCTCTTATCTATGGTCCCTGGGTATGGGTACTGGAAGAATTCGCTGACTTAACGCCAACCGTGATACCCGGTGTCAGCTCTTTTAATGCTGCCAGTGCAATATTAAAAAAGGAGGTTACATCAGGAAA
>JAIORF010000131.1 GCA_021108295.1 bacterium
TCCCAAACCACCTGGCATACAGCGGCGATTCGGCTGATCAGGCAGCTTAACTTCCAGGCAGGAATAAACCAAGAAATGTAAGACAAATTGAATTTCATTCAAGGGTATTGCATTTAACCCTGCTCATGCGCCAATGCTTCTTGCGGGCATTCCCACACAATACAGCGTGTCTGTGGGACACCCCCCGTTTGAGCAGGTTTCGGATTTTAGTTCTGGGATTCTTCCATTGTTTCCAAAGAAGACACCGTAATCGTCTGATTATCCAGCCATTCAAGGATTTGAAGATATGTCGGGCTTCCGAAAGGCGGTAATAGCTCCACCAGCCTTTCAGGTACATATTCAACTTATAAATTATCTGAGCCATACTTTTACCGCGATGAAGACACGGGAGGCATGGTCTTCATTTTTTACCTTTGTCAAAGATGAAGACTCTAAATTTCCCAACTAAGAGCTTTTGAAAACTGCTATATGTAACAAATTGAAACACTTTAATATTTGTGATATACAAATACAATCTCCAAGGACATTATTGGATTCTTGAGTTGTGCAGTTGGCAAGATATCTATACTCAAAACGTCTGGCGAAATAGCCTTCAAAGGGGTTATCCGGTTTCTGTTTAATATCCAAATTGTTGAAACATACAGTTAGAAAAACTGTTTTTTTGTTTATTTTTTGTCAATAATCATGAAATCTATGGGAATAGTCAGAAACTATATAATAACTGGTTAAGCATCACCACGCAGAAAGCCATGAATAACAAAAATACTCTATACATTGCAGAACCCATATTTTCTGAGAAATTGCAGAAATATGATTCAGACACACCATTCCCACCAGTAAAGAAGATAGGTATAACAACTGACTCTCCAGAGCAGAGAGAACGAGAGCTTCTATGAACTATAACCTGAATCTTCCACATAGACCATCTCCCTGTTTATAACTATTTGAAAACAAACTAAATTATAATTTTATTTGTGTAGTGACAATTGCTTTTCTATTT